>CAWGJR010000029.1:0-234337 GCA_963822915.1 uncultured Actinomycetota bacterium | reverse complement strand
TGCCGCGACGGTCGGCGCGAAGCGCGACGGCGACGACACCGACCCGGGCACCGCCTCGACGCCCTCACGCGAAGCGCAGCGTGCGACATCGACTTCCTGACCGAATCTCGGGACCGGTCAGGCGGCACCACCACTGAGGGGAGATCTCCCCGTGACGGAAGGAAGTAGCACCATGCAGGAGAAGTACTCACGACGTCGGCAGTCACGCTGGGCGGCAATCGTCGCGACCGGTGCGCTCGCCCTCGCGCTGACCGGCTGCGGTAGCGACAGCTCGTCGTCGACCGACGACACGGCGCCGAGCGGAGGTGGTGGGGACAGCAGCAAGTACATCGCCATCATCACGCCCTCTCCCGACAACCCCTTCTTCAAGGCCGAGGGCGATGCCGCGAAGGCGAAGGCGGAGGAGCTCGGCTACGAAGCCTCGGTGGCCTCGCACGACGACGACCCCAACAAGCAGAGCGAGCTCATCGACGCCGCGATCTCGCGCGACGCCGATGCGATCATCCTCGACAACGCGGGGGCCGACGCCTCCATCGGTGCGGTGCAGAAGGCCGTCGACGCCGACATCCCGGTCTTCCTCATCGACCGCGAGATCAACCAGACGGGCATCGCCTCGGCTCAGATCGTCTCGAACAACGCTCAGGGCGCCCAGCTTGCCGGTCAGGCCTTCGTCGAGGCCATGGGGGAGAAGGGCAAGTACGTCGAGCTGGTCGGCAAGGAGTCCGACACCAACGCCGGCGTGCGGTCCGACGGCTACCAGAACGTCATCTCGCAGTACCCCGACCTCGAGCTCGTGCAGCAGGAGACGGCCAACTGGGACCAGCAGGAGGCCTTCACGAAGATGGAGACCATCCTGCAGCGCGATCCCGATATCCAGGGCGTCATCGCCGGCAACGACACCATGGCGCTCGGCGCTGTCGCGGCGATCAAGGCGGCTGGACTCAAGGACGTCATCGTCGTCGGGTTCGACGGCAGTCCCGACGCGACCGCGGCGATCAAGGACGGCAGCATGTATGCGACTGCCCTGCAGCCCGCTGCTCAGGGAGCCGAGACCGCTGTCGAGCAGGCCGTGACCCTGGTCGAGGACGGAACGGCGCCGAGTGAGGAGAAGCAGGCCATCGACTGCGAGCTCATCACCGCTGACAACGCCGACGAGTTCGGCGTGTTCGCCCGTCTCTCCTGAAGCGGCGCAACCTACCGAGGGAGCCGACGCGGATGGGGCGCATTGGAGGTGCCCCATCCGCGGCGCGAGTCGCCGTCACCGGCGACGTGAGGAGACACTAGCGCCATGCCCACCGCCCGACGCACGCCCGATCGCGACCGCCTGCGACTGCTGACGCGCATCGCCCGGCTCTACCACGAGCAGGGGGTGCGCCAGCCCGAGATCGCCACACAGCTCAATCTCTCGCAGGCCCGGGTCTCTCGCTTGCTGCAGGAAGCCGTCCGGCTCGGCATCGTGCGCACGGTGGTCGTGCCTCCTGCGGGCGTGCACGCCGACCTCGAGGAGAAGGTGATGGCTCGCTACGCCTTGCGCGATGTCGTCGTGGTCGACGTGGAGGGCACCACCAGCGACACGATCGCGGGTCTGGGCTCCGGGGCCGCGGCCTACCTCGACACCACGATCCTGGGCGGCGACGTCATCGGGGTGTCCTCGTGGAGTGCGACGCTCCTGGCCGCAGTGGAGGTGATGCGACCCAAGCAGAGCGTCCCGGCTGATCGTGTCGTGCAGGTCGTCGGTGGGGTCGGCAGTCCCGAGGTGCAGATGCAGGCCAGTCGCCTGACCGGTCGGCTCGCCGAGGTGACCGGTGCGGCGCCGGTCTTCGTGCCCTCACCCGGGCTGGTCGGGTCCGCGGCGCTGCAGCAGGCTCTGCTCGCCGACCCGGAGGTGCGCTCGGTCCAGCAGGCCTGGGACGAGCTGACCGTGACGCTGGTCGGCATCGGCACCTTGGAGCCGTCGCAGCTGCTGAGGCGCAGTGGCAACTCGCTGTCCGAGGTCGAGCAGGAGGAGCTCAGCCGGTCCGGCGCGGTCGGCGACGTGTGCCTGCGCTACTTCGACCACGAGGGGCGGCCGGTCGAGAGCGGCTTCGACCAGCGCGTGATCGGCATCGACCGCCCCGCGCTGATGCGTGTCCCGCGTCGCATAGGCGTTGCTGGTGGAGTCGAGAAGGTCGACGCGATCGCTGCCGCCGTGCGCGGCGGGTGGATCAACATCCTGATCACCGACGTCGGTGTCGCCAACCGGCTCGCGCATGACTGACGCAGCCGTTCGGCCGGCCGGCCGCGTGATCGTCATCGGTTCGGTCAACGTCGACGACACCCTCGAGTGCGCCGTGCTCGCGGGGCCGGGCGAGACGGTCCTCGCTCGCACGGCCTACCGGCGGATGGGAGGCAAGGGCGGCAACCAAGCCTGTGCAGCCGCGCGTTGGGGTGCCACGACCGTGCTGGTGGCGCGCGTCGGTGACGACGTCGACGGGCGCGACGCGCGTGCCGACCTCGCGCAGTGGGGGGTGCGGACCGACGAGGTCGCCGTGGTGGGAGGTCTCGCCACCGGTCGGGCCGTGGTGATGGTCGACGACGCCGGAGAGAACGCCATCGTCGTGCTGCCCGGCGCCAACGCCGGCCTGGGCGTCGACGACCTCGACGCGGCGCTCACGCGGTTGCTGGTGACAGCGTCCGACGTGATGCTGACGAGTGGGGAGATCGGCGCCGACGTGGTCGTGGCAGTGGCCGGACACGCCGCCACGTCCGGGGCTGTGCACGTGCACAACCTCGCGCCGGCGACGGACTTCCCCCGGGCCGAGATGCTCACCGGGGTGCTGGTGGTCAACGAGTCGGAGATGCGGGCGCTGAGTGGCGAGCCGACGTCCGAGGGAGGTGCCGCTGCACTGGCCGCGGGTCGGCGCGCAGCGATCGTCACCCTCGGCGGTCGCGGCGCACTGCTCGCGGTCGGCGCCGACCTGGTCCACGTCCCGGTGCCTGCGGTGCAACCGGTCGACACCACCGGCGCGGGTGATGCCCTGTGCGGGGCCCTCGCCGCCGAGCTGGCTCAGGGCGCCGGTCTCGGTGAGGCGCTCGCTGCGGCGGTGCGGGGGGCGTCGCAGTCGGTGACGGCACCGGGGGCGCGTGGCGGCCTCGTCTCACGCGCGGTCGCACTCGGCGAGGACGAGCCAGAGGCCTAGGACCGGGGCGTCAGCGCCGCGAAGGAGGCCTGAAGGTGGTCGGCGAGCGAGGCATCGTCGTCGAGCCAGCGGGTGATCGACCCCTGCCAGACTGCGATGGCGACCTCCGCGACCACGGAGCACTCGAGCGCTTCGAAGCCGGCGTCCTCCAAGGAGGCGGTGAGCGTGCGCTGCCACGTTCGGGCTGCGTCGTGCAGCCTGCCCCGGAGCGCAGGAGAGGTCACAGCGGCGCTACGACGCAGCGCGATCGTGGCTCGCTCGGACTCGAAGGCCGCAGCGATCGCCCGGGCTTCCGCTGGTGATCGTGACTCGCGTCAGATCGCCGGTGAAGTCGTACGGCGGCGCATAGTCGCGGCACAGGGCGAGCCCCCGGTCGCGGCCGATGAACATGCCGGTCGCGGCGGTGGACAGGTTGGGGAAGAAGAACAGCCCGGGCAGCGGCACACGTGCCCCCTCGACCCCGTCGACCAGCAGCCGCGCGTGGGGTTCCAGGCCGCCGACGTACTGCACCGAGACCTGGTGCGGCCCGGGCGTGACCGGCTCCTCGGCCGCCACGCGCACCAGGCCGTCGAGCATCGCGAACGCCGCCACTAGGCGTCCCTCGAGCAGGTAGCAGCCCCACCCGCCGTGCGCGTCGCCGATCGCGGCGAGGATGTCCTCGGCCCGGTGTGGGTTGGCCTCGGGCACGACGATGTCGGCGGTCAGGTCGAAGCCGCCGAGCGTGGAGGGCAGCTGGCTCTCCTGGATCGGTCCGCCGCCGGGGGTGTAGGTCGCGCTCGCCGGTTGCGGGTAGGCGCCGGGGTGCATGTGGGCCATCGAGGCAGGGAACTCGAAGAGCGGGAGCACCTGGTTGCGCCCGGCCTCGGCCCACCACAGCTCTTCGAGTCGCCTGATCACGTCGGGGTGCTCGGCCGAGACGTCGACGGCCTCGGAGAAGTCGTCGGTCGGGCGGAACAGCGACCAGTGGTCGCTGGCGAAGTCGAAGCTGCCCGACAGGGTCTCGCGTTCGCCGAACTGGTTGGGCACGTAGTCGGTCACGGCCTTCCACCCGTCGGCGTAGATGCCGCGGCTGCCCATCATCTCGAAGTACTGCAGGCCGCGGTGCTCGGGCGCGTCAGCGCTCACGATGCTGGGGAGCAGTGAGACGCCGTCGACGGGTTGCTGGGTGACACCGTCGACGGCGGTCGGTACGTCGATCCCGGCGGCGTCGAGGACGGTCGAGAAGAGATCGACGGCGTGCACGAACTGGCCGCGGATCGCGCCGGGATCGGCGACCTTCGCACCCCAGCTGACCACGAGCGGCGTACGCACCCCGCCGAGCCAGGCGTAGCGCTTCCACAGTCGCAGCGGGGTGTTGCCGGCCCAGGCCCAGCCGAAGGTGTAGTGGTTGTAGGCGTCGTGGCCGCCGATCTCGTCGATGCGCTCCATCGAGGCCTCGACGTCTTCTTGGAAGCCGAGCCAGCCGGCCGCCTCGTTGAGGGTGCCGGAGACACCGCCCTCGGCGCTGGCGCCGTTGTCGGAGAGCACCATCACGATGGGGTCGTCGGCGATGCCGCGCGCCTCGATGGCGTCGAAGAGCCGCCCGAGGTGGTGGTCGGTGTGGGTGACGAAACCGGCGTACACCTCCATGTACACGCAACTCGCAGACCCTGGCCAGAACACTCTCATCGGACTCATTCGAGTCTTCACCTCCATGGTCACCTCAGCGCATCCATTCGCGTTTTACGACATGTTGCTGTGCAAGAGCCTTCAGGAGATGCTCGGCAATGCCTGCCAGATCTACGTCGACGCCGAGTTCGCGGTCGCTAATGCTGAGGAACGGTTTCAGGCCGAACTGGCCGAGGGAGGTATGAGGTTCGACGTGGCCCTTGGTGAGGTGCCGTTGGATGTCGAAGACCTGACCGGCGACTAATCACGAACGGTCAGCGAACATGGCCCATTCTGCCGGAGCAGCGATGAGCGCGATGGCCAGATGCGTCATTCTGGGCTACTAGAGGATTCCCTCAAGACCGACGTCTGGCCAGACTCGGTCCAGGTGCCCGGCGGGAAGCTCTCTTTTGGGCTGCCCACTCGTTCGCGGGTGTGGCTCTTTTTCGGTTTGCAGCCCGCCGGGCGCTGTGACGAGGCGTGGCTCAAGAGGGGACTGCCCAGCTCGTAGTAGCAATGCCCACCTCGCCGTCCATGTCGAACAAGCGCAGGCGGGAGAAGCACATGCACGAAGCAGAGCACGTCATCATCGGGGTCGATCCCCACAAGCTGTCCGCGACGATCGAAGTCGTCGACCAGCACGAACGTCGCCTCGGGTCTGGGCGCTTCACGACCGACCGCGCCGGGTACGCCTCGATGCGCGCCTACGCCAGCTCGTGGCCGCGGCGGGTCTGGGCAGTCGAGGGTGCCAACGGGGCGGGTCGCCCGCTCGCACAGCGGCTTCTGGAAGCCGGCGAGCACGTCGTCGATGTCCCCGCGAAGCTGGCCGCCCGGGTACGGCTCTTCGACACCGGCCACAACCGCAAGACCGATGCCCTCGACGCGCACTCGGTGGCCGTCGTGGGGGTGCGCACGGCGAACCTTCGCGTGTTGAAGATCGACGGTGAGCTCGAGGCGCTGCGGATGCTCGCTGATCGGCGCGAAGCGCTGACTCGTCGTCGGGTGCAGACGGTGTGCCGACTCCAAGCACTGCTGGCGGAACTCCTGCCGGGCCAGGCCAAACGCGACATCACCACCGCCCAAGCCAAGTCCATGTTGGCCAGCGTGCGTCCGCGCGATATCGCCGGGAAGACGCGGCGCCGTATCGCAGTCGAGGAGCTCGCCGAGCTGATCGCGGTCGAAACCAAGATGAAGAAGGCCACCGCCGAGCTCAAAGCGATGGTCCTGGCACGAGGATCACGGCTGATGGATCTTCACGGTGTCGGCCCCGTCGTCGCGGCACGGATCCTGGCCGACGTCGGTGACGTTAGCCGCTTCGCTGATCGCAACAGGTTCGCTTCCTGGACCGGTACCGCACCGCTGGACGCCTCCTCTGGTGAGCAGAACCGCCACCGGCTCTCCCGGGCCGGCAACCGCAGGGTCAACCACATGATCCATATCGTCGCCGTCACTCAACTCCGCCTCGACACCGATGGTCGTGTCTACTACCGCCGCAAGCGTGCCGACGGGCAAGAAACCGAAAGAAGCTCTGCGGTGCCTCAAACGGCGAATCTCAGACGTCATCTACAAGCAACTCGTCGCCGATGCCAACAAGCCGTGGTGCGGACCCGGGAGGGCACTGCGGGGCGTCTCAAGAATCCAGCGCGGTCGACCTGCCCCCGCACATCGACACTTCGGATCAGCCACTCCCGGACCCGCAACCACAACGCTACGCCGCACCACGCGCCGCCCTGGAAGACCCAAGACGCTGCGACCCCTCCAGAGCACCGGTTGACAACAGAGGGGAGCCGAAGGGGGCGCCTGAACCTCGCCAACCTTCGACCACTGTCAGGCGGGTCGGGCCGTTACGTCGGCGACCGTCGCGGCAGCCGCGATCTGGGTGCCGGCTCCGGTGCGGAGGTAGGTGTTGCCGTACGGGTCGGTCCAGAGGTAGACCCCGGGGGCGATGAAGGGGTCGTCCGGGTCGAGGGGTCGATAGGTCCAGCCGGTGTGGGTCTTGAGGCGATGGTGATGTCGACACAACGGCGCGAGGTTCTCGGTCGAGGTCGCCCCGCCCCGGTCGTAGGCGATGGTGTGGTCGAGGTCGCACCGCGACGAGGGAGTGGTGCACCACGGGTAGACGCAGGTGGGGTGGAGCAGGGTCACCATCTCGCGGAGCCGGTCGGGGATCTCGTAGGCCGCCACGTGGGTGCCGGCGGCGTCGTTGAGGTCTCGGACGGGCTTGATCGTCACGTGGGTGTCGGTGCGTGAGCACCACTCGCGGATCTGCTCGGTGGTCGCGATCGAGCGTGCGAGAGCGCGACCGTTGGTGGTTGAGCAGCGCGCACGGCTGAGGTACGAAGCCGTGGCCGCGCGTGTCGAAACCCGGTGCGGATCGTGTGACGTCGGATCGAGGCACCGTGAGACGCGTGCGGCGTCGGGCAGTCGCCGCACCCCGCGGGCGGGGGTGTTGGGGTCAGGGATGCATGTTGTCTCGCCGGGTTTCGACACGCTCCGTCGCGGCTTCGTTCCTCAGCCGCGGTCGCTGCTCAACCACCGATGATCGCGTCCTCGCGAGCTCGGTCGCGATCGAGCTGCTTGATCTCGCGCTCCTCGGCGTGCAGACGCAGCATGGTGTCGTCGAGCAACCGGTCGAGGGTGACGGTTCCGACGGTGTCGGCGATCGGGGCGATGCGGGCGTCGAGGTCCTTGACGACGTCGGCGTGGGCGCCGAGCACGCGCTGCGCGATCCGGCGGGCCCGCCAGGCCTGGACCTCGCCGGCGAGCACGCGAGTCCACACCTGGGGGAGGCGGTGCTTGAGGACGAGTGCGTCGCGGATCAGGGACTTCCCGGCGGTGGTGGTCATCGCGTTGGCTGCGGCGAACGCGGCCGGCGCGTCCCAGGCCACGCCGGGGATCCCGCACCACTCGACGACCTCCTCGTCCCCGGCGGCGGCGACCGAGGCGTCGTACTCACCGGGCTGCCACACCGGCGCCGGCCCGCGCACCACCCAGGGCTTCTCGACGCCGTCCGCGTCGAGATCGGGGTGGGCGTGCGCCCAGGCGACCGCGAGCTCGAGGATCTCGCACTCCGCCTCGTCGGCGACCTTGCGGGCGAAGGCGAGACGGCCCAGCAGGGCGCCCGGGGTGGGGGCGTCGTCCGCGAGGTCGATGGTCATGGGTCGATTGTAGACGAATGCATGTTCGAATACAAGCAGAAGCCGCAGTCGGTGTGAAACGGCGAGCTCGGTGACCAGGTGGCGGGCAGGATCTGTTCATGGCAGACGACGGATGGCCGCGGGGTTTCTTCGACCGACAGGACGGCGGCGACGACGCCGACTTCTACGCCCCTCCGCGACTGGTCACCCACATCGACGACGGGGCGATCGCGGCGGTCAGCGAGCTCTACGACGAGCTGGGGGTGCCGGACGGCGGGTCCTGGACCTGATGTCCTCGTGGGTGTCGCACCTGTCCAGGAAGCCGTCCGGCGGGCTGGTGGCGCTGGGCATGAACGACGTCGAGCTGCAGGCCAACCCGATGGCCGACGAGGTCGTCGTACGAGGACCTCAACGTCGACCCGCGACTGCCGTTCGACGACGCGTCCTTCGACGCGGTGCTCTGCTGTGTCTCGATCGACTACCTCATCCATCCCGTCGAGGTGCTGCGCGAGGCGGCGCGGGTGCTGCGGCCTGACGGGGTCGTCGTGCTCACCTTCAGCAACCGGTGCTTCCCGACCAAGGCGGTGCGTGGGTGGCTGGCCACCGACGAGGCCGGTCGGGTCGAGATCGTCAGGACCTACCTCGAGCGCGCCGGGTTCGACGACGTCACGACCGCGCTGCGCACCAGGCGGCGATGGGGTGGTGACCCGCTGTACGGCGCCTGGGCGCGAGCGACCTGACGTAGGTCGCGCCGCGCCGGCTCGTCGATTGCTGATCCATCCGATCGGTGCCCGGGCGCGAACCACTCGCCGTGATCGCACGCCGTACGCTCCTCGGACTGCCCGCCCTCGGGGTGGCCGGCCTCGCGCTGAGCGCCTGCACCTCCGACTCGTCAGCCCCCAACCAGGAGGCCCCCGTGTCCGGCTCGCGCAACGACGACGGCTCGCGCCGGATCACCTACGGCGACGACCCCAGCCAGTTCGGCGACCTCTACCTCCCCGACGGTGACCCGCGCGGCGTGGTCGTGGTGATCCACGGCGGCTTCTGGCTCGACCAGTTCGACTACACCCTCGGCAGCCCGCTCGCCGCCAGCCTGGCCGCCGCCGGCTGGGCAGCGTGGAACCTGGAGTACCGCCGGGTCGGCAGCGGCGGGGGCGACCCCGCGACGTTCGACGACATCGCCGCCGGGATCGACCACCTCGCCGAGCTCGACGTGGACACCTCGACCGTGGTCACCCTCGGCCACTCCGCCGGCGGGCACCTCGCCGCCTGGGCGGCCTCGCGCGGACGGTTCGACCAGTGGGCGGGAGGTGTCGACGTCACCCACGTCATCTCGCAGGCCGGTGTCCTCGACCTCGTTGCCGGGGACGCCGACGGCCTCGGCAGCGGTGCCGTGGCCAACTTCCTCGGCCACACGCCCGGTCCCGACGACGCCCCGCTCGACCCGATGCAGCAGGTGCCGCTCGACCAGCCGGTCTGGTGCATCCACGGGACGGTCGATGCCAACGTGCCGATCGGGCAGTCCGAGGCCTACGTCGCCGCGGCCACCGCTGCCGGAGCGCAGGCGGAGCTGGTCACGATCGACGGAGGCGACCACTTCGTGCTGATCGACCCCTCCTCCGACGCGTGGTCGCAGACGCTCGGGATCCTCGACACGATCGGCTGACCCGACTCGTTCCGGAGAGCGGCAGGAGGGAACCTTCCGGGCGCGCCACCCTGGGCATCTCGACACCGACGTGATGGGGTGAGGCGCAGGATTCCACCGCTACTCGCAGAAAGTATCGCCCTGATGCGTTCGGTCCACGCCCTTCCCGCTCTGCTCGTCACCGTGCTCGCCGGCGGCCTGCTCGCCGTCCCGGCCACGGCGGCTCCGGTCTACGACGAGGTCTCGGCCCTGATCTACGACGACACCGGTGACGAGACCTCCGGGCAGGCGGGGCGCGACGTCAGCGAGGCATTCGTCCGCTCCGACCCCAACACGGGCCGCTTCTACGGCACCGTCACGTTCGCTGCCGCACCCACCCCGGCCGCGAACGCCGAGCTGAGGGTCTTCTACGGCAGCTGGACGCCCGACGACGTCTGCCTGAGTGACGTGTTCGTCAGCGCGGAGACCGCAGGTGCGGGGCGGGCCACGGCCCGGGTCGCCGACGAGGCCTCGCGGGGCGCTGTGGACATCGCGCCGTACGACGCCACCGAGCGACCGCCGGAGTCGGCGAAGGTCGCTGGTGCCGAGGTCTCCTACTCCGCTCGGTCGGCGGACCTCGTCGGGTCCGAGTTCACCTGCGCGTTCGTCAGGGTCGTGGCGATCGGCTCGCCCGAGCAGGCCACCACGATCTACGACGTGGCCGGCGCCGACACGCTCTACAGCGACGGCGACGCGCTGCTCATCGCCGACGGCAACACCGTCCGTCTCAAGAAGGGGAAGGCCGGCAAGGTCACCTTCACCATCGAGAACCTCAACGAGGTGACCGCTCGGCAGGTCAAGGTGGCCTTCACCGCCGACAAGGGCGTGAAGCTGAAGAAGCGCAGTGCGTCGATCTCCGCCATCGGCCCCGATCAGAAGGCCAAGGTCTCGGTGGGTGTCGTCAGCGGCAAGGTGGGCGAGCGCGAGGTCCGGGCCAAGGTCACGGCCCCCAACTCCGACGTCGACTACGGCTTCGCCACCGTCCAGGTCAGCCCCAAGCCCTTCACGTCCACGGGCAGCCTCGCCGGCACCTACCAGTGGGGCAACACGATCAGCCCCCTCGTCGGCTGGGACATCCACGGCGTGTTCTTCGTCAACAAGCAGTACGCCTACCGCGGATTCCCGAAGAGGGGAGTTCCGAGCTGCTCGAAGGTCACCGCCAAGCCGGGCGGTGACGGGTGCGTGCGCTACTGGTACGACAAGAAGAAGAAGCGCATCCAGGTCGACAACGAGCGCGGCACCTTCAAGAAGGGCGTGATCAGCTTCGGCGGCGAGCAGTACGGTCTCGACCTGGTCTCACCGAGGAAGGGGTCGAAGATCGACGCCCACCTCCAGTTCATCGACTCCTTCGGCTGCCCCGGCGTCTCGTGCGTCAGCTACTCCAGCACGCTGGACCTCAACCCCAACGGCACCTACGACATCGGCGGCTCCGAGACCGGGCGCTACCAGGTCGGCAAGCGCGGGAAGACGGTGTTCACCGACGCGTCCGGCAAGAAGCGCACCAGGACACTCTCCCTCGGTGCCACGAAGGGCAAGCCGAACATCGACAAGCGCGGCCTGATCCTCGACGCCCGCTACTGGTACCGGTAACCGGCTCACTCCGACGGCAGCAGCGAGATCTTCTGCCAGATCTCGCGCGACAGCTCCGAGGTCAGCGACTCGACCGTGCTGACGGTGTCGAGCACGACGGCGTCCCGCGACTCCTCGGCGCAGAGGGCAGCCGCCTTCGCGACGAGGCTGAGCATCTCCGAGCAGTAGTTGAGGTAGTGCTCCATGGTCTCGCGTGTCAGCCCCGGGTCGGCGCTGGCCGCGGTGCGCTGGAAGTCCGGGCGCAGGCGCTCGGGGTCCTTCGTCAGCTGGTGCATGTCGATGATGTGCGCCAGCGAGCGGAGCCGGTGCAGCAGCGCGAGGACGTCACCGCGCTGCAGCCGCTCGGGCAGGGAGTAGAGGAAGAAGATCGCCAACCCGGCGAAGATCACGTCGTTGATCGCACTCTCGATGAGCGGCAGCCACTCGAGGCTGGTGTCGGGTGCGCGGTCGCTGATCACGTCGCGGGCCCCGAGCGCCATCGCCACCACCGCGCCGAGCACGACGAGGAGGACCAGCACGCGAGAGACGATCCGCGCCCGGCGTACGCGCCCGTTGAGGTCGGCTGCTGACGACTGCACCACCGCGACCAGGTCGGCCAGCTCGTCGGCGACCCGGCGCAGGCCGCGGTCGGGGAACCGCGCCGCGATCCGGGCCTCGAGCCGTTGGACCGTCGCGAGGACGGGTTGCGATTGGAGGCGGTCCAGGGACGCCGGGAGCGTGCTCACCCGGCTGAGCGTAGTGGCGTCACGGCCGCCGCCGACGCAGCGCGACCTATAGTCCAGCCATGTCGCGATCCATGCTCGGGCCGGCGTGCGCGCTGCTGTCGCTCGCCCTCCTCGCCGGCTGCGGCGACGACGAACCAGCCTCGCCCGACCCGACCAGCCCCTCGTCGAGCTCCGGCACCCCCGCCGGCCCGACGGCTCCGGAGACCGGCCCAGCCGAGGCGGGCGACGGCCCGTGCTCGCAGGTCACCGACGCCGCGCTCACCGAAGCCACCGGCACCGCCCAGGAGGTGCTCTCACCTGTCTCCGAGGGCGCCTTCGTCGAGTGCCGCACGGCCTTCGACGCACGCGGGATGACCGTGCAGTGGGACATCGTCGAGGCGACGAGCCCCTTCTCCGACATCGGGGAGCAGGAGCAGCTGCCCGGTCTCGGCCTGCGCGAGGTCCGGATCGGCGGCCAGCCGGCCTGGCTCCTCCAGGGCACGGTCGTGGACACCGAGTCCGTCCGGATCGTGATGCTCCTGGACGACCGCAAGCTCTCGGTCGATGCCAACGACGCCGCCGACCCGTCGGCCACGGTCGCCCGCCCACAGCTGCGGGCGGCCGCCGAAGCGGTGGCCGAGGCCTACGTGGCTGTTTCCGGCTGAGGGCGTAGACCGGGCGGGATCGGGGTAGGGGAGTCGGGGTTCGGGCAATCGACGAGGACGGAGCATGACATGACGGGCGAGCTGACGATCAGCTGGGGCAACCTCGACCACCTGCTCACCTCGATGAACAAGATCCGCAAGCAGGGTGTCCAGATCGACGAGTACTTCAACGACGAGGTCTGCAACACCGGTGGCTTCGACTACGACTACTGCGTCCTGCGTCCCATCGCCGACCAGATCACCAAGGTCGGAGGACTCTTCACCGACGTGCGCGGCGTGTTCGAGGACCGGTGGCAGGGCACGGTGGACGCGATGGTCGTCTCCGCGAAGGAGATCGACGCGGCCGACAACAGCGTCAGCATGGACTTCAGCCGCTACCTCGGCGACACCATGGGCCCCTACGCCCCGCAGGAGCTCCCGACCAGCGTCGACATCGACATCGAGTTCTTCCCCCTCGATGAGGTCGGGCCCAAGCTCTCGCCCCCGGACGAGGGCGAGAAGACCAGGCAGCACAACCAGGAGTGGGAGGCGATCGCCGAGGGCTTCGACGTGCTGCGCGACACGATCAACTCCGGCATCTCCAAGATCAACTCCGTGGGGGTCGTGACCATCGCCTCCCTCACCGAGAAGAGCCTCGACGAGTACGTCGTCTACCCGCTGTCGGGCAACTACCTCAAGATCCAGGGCAACGCGAGCGCCTGCGGCAAGGTCGACGAGGCGATGACCGTCTGGTCGACCAACTTCCGCGATATCGCCGGCAAGTCCGTCGCCGCGATGGGGGGAGACGTCGGGCTGTCGTTGATGGCGCACCTCGAGCTCTACCACCTCGTGACCCGGGCGGTCGGCGAGCTCATCGGTCTGGGCTCGACCGTGTTCGACACCATCGCCTCCTTCTCGGAGACGATCGCCGTGGCGGTCGAGAACGCGCTGGTGACGATGGCGAAGATCCTCAAGCGGGTCTCGACTCGGATCGCGACCCGCATCCTCGGCATGTTCGGCTGGGCGCTGTTCGTGAAGGACCTCATCGAGAAGGGGAGCGCTGCGGTCACCGACATCGTCGACGACGTCACCATGGCCATCGACATCATCCACGCCTGCTTCGAGCTGAAGGACTCCATCGAGGAGTGGGCGGAGGAGAAGGCCGCACAGCTGAAGGCGTTCGAGGAGATGGTCACGATGATCAAGGAGCTCCCCGGTGCGGTCAGCGGCGGCGGCCTCGGCTCGCTCCCGCCGGTGGACAAGACCCTCTTCGAGTCCTCGCTCGCCGCCATCACCTACGACTTCGGCTCCGGCGACTCCGACGACGCCGTGACCGACGAGCTGGACGACCTCGGCGAGGAGTACCCCGAGTCGCTCGGTGATGACTCAGGCGGCGACAGCGGCGACTCCCTCGACGTGGACGACGACGAGATGCTGATGGCCCCCGGTCCCCTCGGCACCTACCCGGGCGAGAGCTCCCCGTCGCTCCCCATGGCATGAACGGCGTCTACGACGCCTCGGCCCCACCGCCGGAGGAACCACCCGACGCGGCCGACCTGCTGCGCCGGCTCCGCAGCAACGGGGCGACCACCCGGCTCGAGGCGGCCATGGGTCGCATCGACGAGCTCGCCGCCCGCTTGGCCGACAAGGAGGCGGAGGAGGGCGAGACCGGGCTCGACGCGCACGCCGTACAGCTCCTCAGTGACCTGACCCACGACGAGGCCGCTTCGCTGGAGTGGCGCTCGCTGGGGCGGCGCGTCGACGAGAGGCTGACCTCGTGGGAGGCGTTCTGGGCCAGGCCCCAGGACGAGGCGGGCGGGCTGGCGCTGTTCGCCGCCGTGCTGCGCGACCAGGCCGCCCGCACCCGCGCCGTCCTCGAGGAGGAGGGCCCCGCCTGACCGTCGGCGAGTCCACCCGGGCGCCGTACGCCGGTCAGCTCGCCGAGCGCATCGCCTTCAGACCCACGGCCAGCCCGAGCACGGCGACCGCGCCGGCGCCGAGGAAGCCGTAGGCGACCACGTCGGCCGGGAAGGACCCGGCGAAGAGCGCGCGCAGCGCGTCGACGACGTACGTCAGCGGGTTGAGGTCGGCGAGGAACGTCAGCCAGCGCGGGGCACCGTCGAGCGGGAGCAGGACGCCGGCCAGCAGCAGCACCGGGAAGATCAGCGTCTGCTGGAGCGTCCAGAACAACCAGTCCTGGTCCTTGGCCGCGATCGCGAGCGCGAACGACAGGGAGCCCACCCCGACGCTGAAGAGCGCGACGATCACGAGTCCGGTCAGCACGCCGAGCGGGTGCAGGTCGAAGCTGAACGGCGTCACGACCGCGACGATGATCACGGCCTGGGCGAGCACCGTCACGCCCTCCTTGAGTGCTCGGCCGACCAGCAGCGAGGAGCGGTTGAGCGGCGAGACGAGCAGCCGCTCGTGGGAGCCGGTCATCGCCTCCTGCATCAGGTTGGACCCGGTCATCGACGCGCCCATGAGGGCCGTCATCGCGATGATCCCGGGCACGAACCACTGCAGGGCCGATCCTACGTAGCCGCCGGCGACCGCGTCGGGCAGCAGCGGCGAGAAGAGGGCGAGGAAGACCAGCGGCTGCACCATCGCGATCGTCACGAGCGCCGGCTCGCGCAGCATCGGGCGCAGCTCACGGACCATGACGTTCCACGTGTCGGCGAGGAACCCGGGGGCGGCGAGGTGGTCGGGGGCCGCGGTGACGGTAGCGGGGCTCGTGGCGGTGGTGGTCATGCTGCTGCTCCTTCGGTCGAGGTGTGGGTGTCGCTCTCGGCGGCGGTGTCGGTCTCGGTGTCGCCGCCCTCGCGCAGGCTGCGTCCGGTCAGGTCGAGGAAGACGTCGTCGAGCGTGGCGCCGACGACCTCGAGGCGGGCGACCGGCGAACCGGTCGCGGCGAGGTCGGCGACGAGCCCGGCGGCGAGGTCGCGACCGTGCGCCACCCGCAGTCGTACGTCGAGCCCGTCGACCTCGACGACCGCGCCGTCGAGCCGCGACGCCCGCTCCGCCGCCGCACGCGCCTCGGTGGGGGAGGTGAACCCCAGCGAGACCAGGTCGCCCAGCCCCGACTTGAGCCGGGTGGCGGAGTCGTCGGCGATCATCCGGCCGCGGTCGATCACGATCACCCGGTCGGCGATCGCGTCGGCCTCCTCGAGGTAGTGGGTGGTCAGGACGATCGTGGTGCCGAGCTCGCGGTTGAGGCGCATCACCTGCTCCTGGAGGTTCACCCGGTTCTGCGGGTCGAGTCCGGTGGAGGGCTCGTCGAGGAACATCACGCGTGGCCGGTGGACCAGGCCGATCGCCAGGTCGAGCCGGCGACGCTGGCCTCCCGACAGGGTCGAGACCGGCCGCCCCGCGTGGTCGGTGAGGTCGAAGGCGTCGAGCAGCTCGTCGGCGCGGGCGTGCGCCGCGGCGCGGCTCAGGCCGTGTGCCCGCGCCTGGCCGACCACCTCGTCGCGACCGCGCTGGGTGTGGCCGGCGGCGTTGCCCTGCCCGACGTACCCGATCGAGCGGCGGACCGCGGCCTGGTCGCGCACGACGTCGTAGCCGGCCACCTCGGCCGAGCCCGAGGTCGGCGCGATCAGGGTGGTGAGCATCCGCAGGGTCGTCGACTTGCCGGCGCCGTTGGGGCCGAGGAAGGCGACGAGCTCGCCGTCGGCGATCTCGACGTCGAGGTCGCGCACGGCCTCGACGACCTGGTCCTGGCGGTGACGGGTGAACGTCTTGGTGAGTCCGCGGGTCCGGAGGACCGGACCCTCCCGGTGGGGGTGTGGGTGTGGGTGCGAGTGATGGGTCATGGCGACGACGCTAGGAGCCATAGCGGTCAGGTTGTGGCCTCAATCGAGATTAGTCTGGACCCATGTCGACCAGTGCCCGCATGCTCAGCCTGCTCTCGCTCCTGCAGACCCACCGGTTCTGGCCCGGCGACGAGCTCTCCTCGCGCCTCGAGGTCAGTCCTCGCACGCTGCGACGCGACATCGACCGGCTGCGCGACCTCGGGTACGCCGTCGACGCCTCACGCGGGGTGGCCGGCGGCTACCAGCTGCGCGCGGGCGGATCGCTGCCGCCCCTGGTCCTCACCGACGACGAGGCGGTGGCCATCGCGGTCGGGCTGCGCAGCGCGTCGGCCGGCTCGGTCGGTGGCATGGCCGAGACGTCGGTGCTGGCGCTGACGAAGGTGATCGGCCTGATGCCGCCGCGCCTGCGCCGGCGCATGGACGCCCTCGCCACGCAGACCGAGGCGCCGGGGCCGTGGGCGGGCGCGCCGACCATCGACGCGCAGGTCCTGACCACGTTGGCCCAGGCCTGCCGCGACGACGAGCTGCTGCACTTCGACTACACCGCACGGGAGGCGGACCCGACGCAGCGTCGGGTCGAGCCGCACCGCCTCGTGTCGCTCGGTCGCCGGTGGTACCTCGTCGCCTACGACCGCGACCGCGACGACTGGCGCTCCTTCCGCGTCGACCGGCTGTCGAGTCCCGCCTCGACCGGGCAGCGCTTCCGCCCGCGCGAGCTGCCGACGAGCGACGCCCTGACGTTCGTCGAGTCCGGCATCCGGCAGATGCCGCAGCGCTACGCCGTGAGCGTGGTGATCGACGCCCCCGCCGAGGTCGTGCGCCGCGCGGTCAGCCACTGGGGCGAGGTCGAGCCCGCGCCCGAGGGCGCGTCCGGCTGCCGGCTGGTGATGAACGTCGACGACCTCCAGTGGCCGCTGATGGTGCTCGCCCAGGTCGACGCGCCGATCACCGTCGAGTCACCCGACGCACTGCGCGAGGCGCTGCGTCGTACGGCGCAACGGTTCGCCGCGGCGACCTGACGCGGGCCTGACGCGGGGCCTGTCGCGGGGTCGACCGGGGTCCGGTCTCAGGCGAACACGCCGTCCGGGTAGACCCCGCCGGCCAGCATCCCCTTGACCAGCGGGATGCCGACCTCCTTGAGCCGCTTGACCCCGGCCTCACCGATGACGTCCCACGGAGCCGCGGCCAGCTCGTCGGTGGCGCTCTCGACCGAGGCGCGCATCGCCTCGCCGTCGGCGGTCAGCGAGCCGGTCGTCGTCCATCAGGCCCCGGGCCGCCAGGGAGGACGACGCGGCCGCCCACTCCTCCTCGGACCAGGCGCGGGTGAGCTGTGCGGCGGGCACGGTGAAACCGGTGCCGGTGGCGGTGTGGGAGACCAACGACTCCAGCCCGGTCAGCCCGGCCGAGAGCAGCGCGGCGATGTGGCCGTCGCCGCGGTACTCGCGCAGCAGCGTCAGCCCGTGCCACAGCGCGAGGTGCGGCGCCTCGGGCCAGTCGAGGTCGGCGTGAGCGGCGTACAGCGGGCGCCCGGCCGGGTCGCAGGCGGTCACGGCCTCGCGGAGCAGGTCGACCGCCTCGGGGATGCCGGGGTCGGCCAGGGCCTCGTCACCGAGCAGGCGGCGGTAGGCCGCGTCGATCGCGCGCAGGCGGGCGGCCACGACGGCGTCCGGCTCGACGGCGTCCCAGCAGGCCGGCACGAGCTTGGCGACCAGGGCGGGGTTGAACACGAAGAACGTGGCCGCGACCGTGCCGCCGCCCACGCGGCCCATCGGCGCCGAGCGCTGGGCGAAGTAGCACGCCCGCCCCTTGCGCATGCCGAGCCCGACGAGCTCGGCCTCCACCTCGGGGGCGAAGTAGCACATGGCGTGCAGGGTCTCGAGCTGACGGGCGGCGCGGCCGGAGGCGTGTGGGTCCATGGCGCCCTGTCTACCGTGTCCTGCCTCGCCGGTCACCCGCGGTCCTTAGGGTCGGGGCATGGACCTGCGCTGGCGACTCGTCGTGGTGACCGGCGCCGGGGGCGGCCTCGGCCGCGAGATCGCCGTGCGCTTCGCGCGGGTCGGTGCCTCGGTGCTGGTCGTCGACCGCGACGCCGCGGCAGCCGAGCAGACCGCCGAGCTCGTGCGCGAGCGGCGGGTGAAGGCGTGGTCGCTGCAGACCGACGTGACCGAGGAGTCGGAGGTGCGGCTGCTCGCCGACCGGGTGCGCGACCTCGGCGGCGCCGACGTGCTCGTCAACAATGCCGGCGGCTGGACCGTGGGAGAGCAGTACCCGCTCGCGCCGGTGGAGGCCTGGGCGACCACGCTCGCCCTCAACCTGACCGCGCCGATGCGGCTCACCCAGCTGTTCCTCGACGGTCTCGGCGATCGCCGTGGCCGCACCGACGAGCCCGGAGCGGTGGTCAACATCGCCTCGAGCGCCGGCATCGGCACGTCGTCGTACGGCTCACCGGAGTACGCCGCGGCCAAGGCCGGCCTGGTCCGCTTCACCACCTCGATGTCCGGGCCGGAGGTCGCCGCCCGCGCCCGGGTCACCTGCCTGGTCCCGGACTGGATCGGCCTGCCGCGAGCCGAGGCCGAGTGGGCTGCGCTGTCGCCCGAGGAGCGGGCGGTGCTGCCGCCGCTGATCCCGGTCAGCGACGTCACCGGCGCCGTGCTCGACCTCGCCGCGAACGCTCCCGCCGGGACGGTCCGCGAGCTCGTCTAGGAGCAGCCTCCTGGGAGGCGAGTGCCGGCTCGTCGACGAGCGTGGCGCGCCGCTCGACCCCCCGTAGCCTCACCGCGTGCCCGCCCGCCTCCGCGTCCTCGACGGCGCCGCCCTCGCCACCGCCCACCAGGCGGAGGACACCCGCGCGCTGGTCAAGCACTACCTGGCGGTGCTCGAGGACCGCGCTCCCGGCGCGCTCGGTCGAGGTGCGGGTGCCGCCGTACGCCGCCGTGCAGGTCATCCCCGGCGTGCGCCACACCCGGGGCACGCCGCCGGCGGTGATCGAGACCGACGCCGCCACCTGGCTCGCGCTGGCCACCGGCGACCTCTCCTGGACCGACGCCCTGGCCTCCGGCTCGGTCACCGCCTCCGGCGAGCGCACCGACCTCACGGCCTACCTCCCGCTCACGTCGGTGGGGTAGTCCCTGACGTAAATCACGCCTGGAGGGTCGAAATCCTCGATTTACGTCAGGGACTACCCCGGATCGGCCCTCGCACCCCCACCCGCCGGCGATCCGGATCCCGATAGGTTGGCGCCATGAGCACGAGGACGAGCGACGACATCCGTACGACGGTCACCGACCTGCTGCCCGCGCTGCGCCAGGACCTCGAGGACCTGGTCCGCATCGAGTCCGTCAGCGCCGACCCGGCCCGCTTCGACGAGGTGCGCCGCAGCGCCGAGGCGGTGGCCGAGCTGTTCCGCGCCGAGAGCTTCGCCAGCGTCGACATCGTCAGCATCGACGGGGGCCTGCCGGCGGTGATCGCGCACAAGCCCGGACCCGTCGGCGCACCGACCGTCCTCCTCTACGCCCACCACGACGTGCAGCCCGAGAACGACCACGCCGACTGGGACTCGGCGCCGTTCGAGCCCACCGAGCGCGACTCGTCGAGCGGACGTCGCCTCTTCGCCCGGGGCGCCGCCGACGACAAGGCCGGCATCGCCGCCCACCTCGGGGCGCTGCGGGTCTTCGGGGACGACCTGCCCGTCAGCGTCACGATGTTCATCGAGGGCGAGGAGGAGGTCGGCTCCGACACCCTGCCGGCGCTGCTCGCCGCCCACCAGGAGGCCCTGCGCGCCGACGTCATCGTCATCGCCGACTCCGGCAACTGGGACATCGGCGAGCCCGCGCTCACCACCAGCCTGCGTGGTCTCGTGCGCGTCGACGTCGAGGTGCGCACGCTGACCCACGCGGTCCACTCGGGCATGTGGGGCGGACTCGTCCCCGACGCCCTGATGACGCTCAGCCGGCTGATCGCCTCGCTCCACGACGACGCCGGCGACGTCGCGGTCGCGGGGCTGCACAGCGGACCCGCCGCCGACGTGGTCTACCCGGAGGAGCGCCTGCTCGCCGAGTCCGGCGTGCAGCCCGGCGTGGAGTTCATCGGCAGCGACTCGGTGGTCGAGCGGCTGTGGACCAAGCCCGCCCTCAGCATCACCGGCCTCGACGCCCCCAAGGTCGAGGGTGCCTCCAACACCCTCGTCCCCGCGGCGCGCGCGAAGATCAGCATGCGGATCGCCCCCGGCGACACCACCGCGAGCGCCGAGGCGGCCCTGCGCCGGCACCTCGAGGAGCACGTGCCGTGGGGTGCGCAGCTCACCATCACCACCGTCGACACCGGCGAGGCCACCCGGATCGATGCCACCGGGCCGGCCTACGACGCCGCGCGTGCCGCCTTCGCCGAGGCCTGGGACGGCACCGAGCCGGTCGACATGGGGGTCGGCGGCTCGATCCCCTTCATCGCCGAGTTCCTGGAGGCCTTTCCCGAGGCGAGCGTGCTCGTGACCGGCGTGGAGGACCCCGACACCCGCGCCCACGGGGCCAACGAGGGCCTCCACCTGGGCGAGTTCGCGAAGGTCGTGCTGGCCGAGGCCTTCCTGCTGCGCAACCTGGGTTCTTGAGTGCGAGCCCCCCACGCCGGGCCGCGATGAGCGCCGTCGCCGCCACCACGCTGAGCTTCCTCACCGACCACCGCCGCGGGAGGGTCGAGGCGATCACCGAGCGTCTCGTCGACACGATCGTGCGCGACAACCACGCCTACCAGGCGACGCCGACGGTGACCCGCGAGGACCTGCGCCGCTCCTGCCACGACAACATCGACCGGATCCTCGAGATCCTGCGCGACGCGATCGGCCAGGACTCCCTGCCCCCGCAGGACGACCCGGTCTACGGGGCGGCTCGCGAGACGGGCCGGCGCCGGGCCGAGCAGGGGCTCGCGCTCGACGACGTGCTGCGGTCCTTCCGCATCGGCGGGCGGCTCATCTGGGACGACCTGGTCCACCAGGGCGACACCGCGCTCGACCCGCTGGCGGTGCGCGAGATCGGGACGCGGCTGTGGGAGGTCGTCGACGCCACCTCCGAGCAGGTCGCCATCGCCTACCACCACCAGGAGCGGACCCTGGTCCGTGCCGACGAGCAGCAGCGCGCCGAGCTGTGGGAGGGCGTGCTGGGCGGTCGCGCCCGCGAGCCGGGCTTCGCCCGCGAGGCGGCCCTGCTGCTCGACCTGCCGGCCGACGCCGACCTCGTGGTCGTCGTCGCCACCGAGCTGCGACTGCGCCTGGCCGAGCAGGCCCTGGCCCCCCACGCCACCGCCTGGGTACGACGTACGGCCGACGTGGTCGGACTGGTGGCGCTGCGCGAGGACTCTCCTCGGGAGGCCCTGGCCGCGCTCGAGGTGCTGGCCTCCGACTGCGAGGGCCCGCTGGGGGTCTCCTCGGTCTGCCGCGGGCTGAGCGGTGTCGAGCAGGGCTACGTGCAGGCATCCCTCGCCCTGCGGGCCCAAGGTGGCATCGCCGGACTGGCCCGCTTCGACGACCGGCTGCCGGAGGCCCTGCTGCTCGGCTCCCCGGAGGTCGCCTCGCGCCTGGTCGAGAGCTGGCTCGGACCGGTGCTCGCCCTGGTCCCCGGGGAGGCACGCGCCCTCACCGACACCCTGGTGGCCTGGGTCGCCACCGGTGGTTCGGCGACGCGGACCGCCGCCGTCGTCCACTGTCACCGCAACACCGTGGCCAACCGGCTGCACCGCTTCGCCGAGGTGACCGGTCACCGCCTCAGCGACGACGCCGTCCCGGTCGACCTCGACCTGGCGCTGCGCGCCTGGCGACTTCGCCTCTCGCGCTGAGCCGGATCCTGTGCGGATTGCACAGACATTTCCCGCGGACGGTGAGCATCCTGGGCATGGAAATTCCTTGTGATGGGTGACACAGTGGGTCACGTACGCGCATCGACGCCGGGGTCCACTCCGGGGCGCGGACAGGAATCGTGGGGTGTCGGATGTCGATCTCGGACGTAACGACAGAAACAGGCAAGATGCACAACCAGGACGTGAGTGGTCTAGGCCGACGCAGCTTCATCGGCTACGTCGTCGGGGGCACGACCCTCATCGCCGCAGCGGAGTTCGCCAAGGCGCCGTCCGCCGGGGCCGTGATCCCGTCGGCGCCGCAGATCCCCGAGCTCTACGACCTCGAGGACCTCCAGACCGACGCGGCCCTGCCGACGTCGGCCCTCATCACCGTGACCATCAACAGCGACGGCACCGCCTCGTTCGCGATCCCGCGCTCCGAGGTCGGCCAGGGCATCACCACCTCGACCGCGATGATCCTCGCCGACGAGCTCGACATGCCGCTCGACAAGGTCAAGGTCACCCTCGCGCCGGCCCGCCCGGAGCTGCTGCTCAACCAGCTCACCGGCGGCTCCAACACGACCGTGTCGACCTACACGCCGATCCGCGTCGCCGCGGCGATCGCCCGCGGCGCCCTGCTGGACGCCGCCGCCATCCAGCTCGGGTACGCCGTGGCGCGCCTGCGCACCTACGACGGCCTGGTCGAGGCTCCCGACGGCACGACGATCAGCTACGGCGACCTCGCCGGCAGCGCCGCCAGCGCCGACACCAAGCAGGTCGAGGTCGTGCTCAAGGAGGCCAAGGACCGCAAGATCGTCGGCAGTCCCCAGAACCGCGACGACGCGCTGCTGGCCGTGACCGGCCAGAAGAAGTTCTCGATGGACCTCGACATCCCCGGCGCGCTCCCCACCATGGTCTGCCGCCCGCCGACGCTCAACGGCTCGCCCCGCCGGCTGAAGAACCGCAAGAAGATCAAGCGGATGCCCGGCGTCACCGACGTGGTCAAGGTCAACACCGGGATCGCCGTGCGTGCTCGCACGTTCGGCCAGTGCATCGACGCCATCCGCGAGATGGACGTCGTCTGGAACAAGGGAAGCGTGGAGGGTGAGTCGGACCAGACGATCCTGGCCAGCCTCAAGCGCGCCGAGCTGCCGATGATCGTGCCGCAGGTGCCGATCCTGGCCGACCAGATCGACGCCGACTTCGCCTTCGCCTTCCGCAGCAGCGCCGCGCTCGAGCCCAACTGCGCGATCGCCGACGTCCGCGAGAACTCCGCGGAGATCTGGGCCGGCCTCAAGGTCCCGATCCTCGCCCAGCAGAACATCGCCAAGGCGGTCGGCCTGCGACAGGACCAGGTCAAGGTCAACGTCATCACCAGTGGCGGCTCGTTCGGCCACAAGCTCTTCAGCGACGCGGCGATCGAGTCCGCGAAGATCTCGAAGAAGATGAAGAAGCCGGTGCGCCTGATGTGGCACCGCGCCGACGAGCCCCGCCAGGGACGACTGCACCCGATGGTCACCTCGCGGGTGCGCGCCACCATGCTCGGCGGTGAGGTCCTCAGCTTCGAGCAGCGCAACACCAGCGTGGTCACCGACTTCAGCCACGGGCTGGGCGAGATCATCACCTCCACGCTCGACGAGGCGCCGACCGAGGTCGGCAAGGCGCTCGGCGGCTACACGTTCTCGCAGTCGATCTTCAGCCTGACCCAGGAGCTGCCCTACAACTTCGGGGCGGTCACCCAGCTGCTCAACGAGACCGACGGCCGCTTCAACACCGGCAGCATGCGCAACATCTACTCGCCCGACACCGCGGTGGCCAGCGAGCTGGTGATCGACATGATGGCGAAGCGGATGAAGATGGACCCGCTGGAGTTCCGGCTGAAGTTCATCAAGGACGACCGCACCCGCGCGTGCCTGGAGAAGGTCGCGCAGGAGGGCAACTGGGGCCGCAAGATGGGCCCCAACCGCGCCCAGGGCATCGCCGTCCACAAGGAGTACAAGGGCGCGACCGCCGTCCTGGTCGAGATCGACACCCGGCCCAGCACGGTCAACCGCAAGCGCTACAACGCGGTCACCGGACCTCGCGTCACCAAGGTCGTCATGGCCGTCGACGCCGGGCTGGTGATCAACCCGCGCGGGCTCGAGGCCCAGATGCAGGGCGGCTTCATGGACGGCATGGCGCTGACCCTCACGAGCAGCTGCCACCTGCGCAACGGCAGGTTCCTCGAGGCCAGCTGGGACAACTACTTCTACACCCGCCAGTGGAACGTCCCCACCAGCATCGACGTGCACATCATGGATCCCGGCGTCGAGCAGCCCGGCGGCGCCGGAGAGGCCGGTGTGCCGGCCTCGGCAGCAGCGGTCGCCTGTGCCTACGCGCGAGCCGTCGGCAAGGTCCCCACGGCCTTCCCGATCAACCACGGGAAGATCTCGTTCAAGCCCAAGACGTTCGTGCCACCCGTGCCGAAGTCGCCCACCAACGGCCTCAAGTTCACCTACTGAGAGACGAAGGAGTAAACAGATGCCCAAGCAGACCTTCATCCTCAACGGCAAGCCCGTCACGGTGAACGTGAACGACGACGTCCGTGTCCTCTGGGTCCTGCGTGACCTGCTCGGAGTCACCGGTCCCAAGTACGGCTGCGGGATCAACGTGTGCAAGGCGTGCACGTCCCACATCAACGGCAAGGCCTTCAACCCCTGCTCGGTGAAGGTGGGTGACCTGAAGAAGAAGGACCGCGTCACCACCATCGAGGGCCTTCCCGACACCGTCGGCAAGAAGCTGCACCCGATGCAGCAGGCCTGGATCGACCGCGACGTCGCCCAGTGCGGCTACTGCCAGCCCGGCCAGATCATGGCGGCGGTCGCGACCGTCAAGAAGGTACGCCGTGAGGGTCGCCAGCTGCGCGACGCCGACCTCGACGACATCCGCAACATCTGTCGCTGCGGCACCTACGCCCGCATCCGCGAAGCCGTGGAGCAGGGCGCCCGCAACATGCGCTGATCCCCGCCGAGTCCTGGTCGCGGGCTGAGCAACAGGCTCAGCCCGGATCAGGCCGGCACGGGCAGGAGCACCCGGAAGGTGCTCCCCACCCCGAGGGTCGACTCGACGCTGATCCGTCCACCGTGACGCCGGACGATCCGGTCCGAGATCGCCAGACCCAGGCCGGTCCCGGGCTCGGAGAGGGCCCGGGGTTGGTGGAGCGGAAGAACTCGGTGAACAGGTTGCGCCTGGTCGTCGGCCGAGATGCCGATGCCCTCGTCGGTGATGGCGATCTCGATCTGGCGAACCTCCGAGGACGACTCCGGTGCTCCGCTCGGCCGTTGCTCGATGGCGACGTAGCGCACGGCGATCTCGATGGCGCCGTCGCGTCGGCTGTACTTCACGGCGTTGCCGATCAGGTTGGTCAGGACCCGCTCGAGCCCCTCCTCGGTGCCACAGACCAGCAGGTCGCCCTCCGGCGCGGTCAGGCTGACGGTGAGTCCGCGACGTTGCGCGGCGAAGCGCGAGTTGTCGAGGGCTGCCGCCATCGCGTCCGCCGAGGTCCAGCGCAGCGGCCCGCTCGACGGCGTCCGGGTTGCGCAGCTCGGCGAGGGTCAGCAGGTCGCCGACGACCCGCGAGATCCTCCCGGTCGCACGCTCCATCGCCCCGACGGAGAACTGGGTCTCACGAGACAGCTCCGAGGCGGCGGCGACGAGCTCGAGGTGACCGGCGATGACGCCCAGCGGGTTCTTGAGCTCGTGCGAGACCGTCGAGAGCAGCTGGGTCTTGTAGACGTCGAGCTCGCGCAGCTCGGTGACCAGGCGCTGCTCGCGGACGAGGTTGCGTGAGGAGAGGATCGGCGTGGCCGATGTCGCGGGCGATGTCGAGCGCGCCCGACCTGCTCGTCGACCGTCCAGGCGACCTCGGGATCCTTGCGGAGCAGGATGAAGTGACCCAGGCAACGCGGCCCGCGCCGACCGGCACGATCATGGCGCTGGCGTAGTCCCATCGACTGCACGACTCCGAACAGCTCGTCGGAGTCGTCGGTCGTGAGGAGGTCGGGCTCGTGCCGTCCGCCCGTGCAGGACGCCGACGCGCTCGGCTGTCCCAGCACCTGACGGCGAGCTCGCGCACGAGGCTGCGCAGCCGGTCGGAGATCGTTCGTGCGGCGGGCTGCCGGCCGAGGCGGTGTGCTCGTCGGCGTAGGTGCGCATGAGCAGCTCGTCGGCGCGGAAGCCCTCGAGGAGCGCTGGGCGGCACTCGTCGAGGGCGCCCTCGATGTCGGGCTGGGAGACCGCGAGCCGCACGACCTGGCGAGCCGCCTCGGCCAGCCTGAGCCGTACGGCGAGCTGCTCGCGCTCGTAGGCGTTGAGCAGGGCTCGCTCGGCCTGCGCGGCGTAGCGCTCGAGCAGGACGCGCTGCGTGGCGTCGGGTCGACGTCCGCTGAGGGGGAGGTCGATCGAGAGCAGGCCGCATCAGCTCGCCGTCGTCGGCGTACAGCGGCGCGAGCAGCGCGTCCTCGGGGTGCCAGGCGTCGGGGCCGTCGCCCTGCTCGATGTCGGGGATCCACCGGAACTCGTCGTCGGGCCTGGCCACGGTCGTGGTCGACGAACTTGAAGCGGCCCCAGTCCTCGGCGACGTCGAGCTCGGCCTGGATGTTCCAGAGGGGGGTGCGCATCCGGCCCAGGGCCTCGCGCACGTCGTCGTCGCCCTCGATGGCCACCGAGACGAGCGTCGCCCCGTGGACGGCGCTGATGACGGCGACCTCGAAGCCGACCATCTGGGCGACCGACTGCGGTGATCAGCTGCAGGGCCGCACGGGCCGAGGCGTCGGACCAGCGTGACGCGTCGAAGTGCGCCGTCGGGTCGGGGTGCTGTGCCTGGTCGGGGAGAGAGCCGGTGCTCATGGGGGGCCTCACTGGGATCGTCCGCCCCCAGGATACGGCAGGTGGGGGAACTCGCGCCGAGGATCTCCTAGACTTACGCCGTGCCCTACCTGAGCAGTCCCGGACCACGGCCCGGTGGCGACGGCCGTCTGACGGCCGCGCTCGACCCCCACGACCAGGGTCCGCAGGACGCCTGCGGCGTGTTCGGGGTGTGGGCGCCGGGCGAGGACGTCGCCAACCTCGCCTACTTCGGCCTCTACGCCCTGCAGCACCGCGGCCAGGAGTCGGCCGGCATCGCGGTGAGCAACGGTCGCCAGATCCTGGTCTACAAGGACATGGGACTGGTCTCCCAGGTCTTCGACGAGTCCACGCTGGGCTCCCTCAAGGGCCACCTGGCCATCGGGCACTCCCGCTACTCGACGACCGGTGCCAGCACGTGGCACAACGCCCAGCCGACGTTCCGCCCGACGGCCGACGGCTCGATCGCCCTGGGACACAACGGCAACCTGATCAACACCCACGACCTCGCCCAGGCCGTCGCCGACCTGCCGAGCGACTCCGGCGAGCTCGACATCCACGCGCGTGACCTCGAGTCGTCGACCAACGACACCGGGCTGGTGACCGTCGCTGCTGGCCTACCACCCCGACACCAGCCTGGAGCAGCGTGCGCTCGAGGTGCTCCCGATGCTCAAGGGCGCGTTCTCCCTGGTCTGGATGAACGAGAACACGCTCTACGCCGCCCGCGACGCCCAGGGCATCCGGCCGCTCGTGCTGGGCCGGCTCGACCGTGGCTGGGTGGTGGCCAGCGAGGACGCCGCGCTGGCGACGATCGGCGCCAGTGTCATCCGCGAGGTCGAGCCGGGCGAGATGATCGTGATCGACGACCAGGGCCTGCGCTCGCACACCTTCGCCGAGGCGAAGCCCAAGGGATGCGTCTTCGAGTACGTCTACCTGGCCCGACCCGATGCGCGGATCGCCGGTCGGAGCGTCCACGAGGCTCGCGTCGAGATGGGTCGCGAGCTGGCGCGCCAGTTCCCCGTCGAGGCCGACCTGGTGATGCCGGTGCCCGAGTCGGGCACGCCGGCAGCCGCCGGGTACGCCGAGGAGAGCGGCATC
This sequence comes from uncultured Actinomycetota bacterium, assembly GCA_963822915.1. Taxonomy (GTDB): domain Bacteria; phylum Actinomycetota; class Actinomycetes; order Propionibacteriales; family Nocardioidaceae; genus Nocardioides. The sequence goes on along the minus strand of CAWGJR010000029.1, from coordinate 206,138 downwards.
CCGTTCGGCCAGGGCTTCGTGAAGAACGCCTACGTCGGCCGGACCTTCATCCAGCCCAGCCAGACCCTGCGCCAGCTCGGCATCCGGCTGAAGCTCAACGCGCTGGAGCACATGATCCGGGGCCGTCGGATCGTCGTGGTCGACGACTCGATCGTGCGCGGCAACACCCAGCGGGCCCAGGTGCGGATGTTGCGGGAGGCAGGTGCCCTCGAGGTGCACGTGCGCATCTCCAGCCCTCCGGTGAAGTGGCCGTGCTTCTACGGCATCGACTTCGCCACGCGCGCCGAGCTGATCGCCAACGGTCTCGACGCCGACGAGATCGCCGCGAGCGTGGGTGCCGACAGCCTCGGCTACATCTCCCTGGACGGGATGATCCAGTCCACCGGGTCAGCCGGCGGACAACCTGTGCCAGGCGTGCTTCACCGGCGAGTACCCGATCCCGCTTCCCGACGAGAGCCAGCTCGGGAAGCACCTGCTCGAGACGTCCCTCGCGACGCCGACGTTCGGCAAGGCGCTGCCCGTCCTCAACAACCCCTAAGGGGTCATCACCATGGACCAATCACCGCCGACACCCTCCACGTCGTACGCCGACGCCGGGGTCAACATCGAGGCCGCCGACACCGCCGTCGAGCTGATGAAGGTCTGGGTCGACAAGGCCCGACGCCCCGAGATGATCGGGGGGCTGGGCGGGTTCGCCGGACTCTTCGACGCCTCCGCGCTCACCCGCTACACCCGCCCGCTGCTGGCGACGTCCACCGACGGTGTCGGCACCAAGGTCGCCATCGCCCAGGCCATGGACGTCCACGACACGATCGGCTTCGACCTGGTCGGGATGGTCGTCGACGACCTGGTCGTCTGCGGTGCCGAGCCGCTGTTCATGACCGACTACATCGCCACCGGGCGCGTCGTGCCCGAGCGCATCGCCGCCATCGTCAAGGGCATCGCCGAGGCGTGCCTGGAGGCCGGGTGCGCCCTGATCGGTGGGGAGACCGCCGAGCACCCCGGGCTGCTGGGCCCCGACGAGTACGACGTCGCCGGTGCGACGACCGGTGTGGTCGAGGCCGACAAGCTCCTCGGGCCCGGCCGGGTGCGTCCCGGCGACGCCGTGATCGCGATGGCGGCCTCGGGCCTGCACAGCAACGGCTACTCGCTCGTGCGCCACGTCCTGCTGGAGAAGGCCGGCTGGGCGCTCGACCGTGACGTGCCCGAGCTCGGCCGCACCCTCGGCGAGGAGCTGCTCGAGCCGACCCGGATCTACGCCAAGGCCTGCCTGGCGCTGGCCGACGCCACCGAGGTCCATGCCATGTCGCACGTGACCGGCGGGGGACTGGCCGCCAACCTGGCCAGGGTCATGCCGGCCGAGCTGCGCGCGACCCTCGAGCGAGCGACCTGGAACCCCGCACCCGTCTTCGACCTCGTCCGCCAGGTCGGCGGTGTGTCCCAGCCCGACCTCGAGGCCACCCTCAACTGCGGGGTCGGGATGGTGGCGGTGTCCGCGCCCGAGGCGATCGATGCGTCGATCGACCTTGCTCGACGGGTTCGGGATCCGGGCGTGGGTCGTCGGCGAGGTCGACGTCGATCCCGAGCAGGACGCGACCGTGCGCCTGGTGGGCCAGCACCCCGACTGGTGACGGATTCCGCGTGCGGAGTCGGCAGGTTTCGCGAGTAATTCGCGCCGAAGGCCGATCCGGAGTGCCGGAACAGACAGCCAGCAGGTAGCGTTACCCCCACGAGAATCTGTCGAGGAAGCCCGGACCCGCCTGCGGAGTCCGGCCGAGTGTGCGAGGGGGCTGGACCCTATGGGCCGCGGCCGAGCGAAAGCCAAGCAGACGAAGGTCGCACGCGACCTTAAGTACCAGACCCACGAGACCGACTTCGGGGCCCTGGCACGCGAGTTGCACGGCGGCGAGTCCGCCGAGGATCGAGCGGAGGTCCCCGAGGAGTGGGCCGACCTCGACGAATCCTCTCGCGACTGACCTCCACCGACCGCGTCGACCGGTAGGCCCGCTGGCTCGCTGCCTGAGGCCCACCGGTGCGTGACGTCACGCTCGGGGCAGCCACATGCCGCGCAGGCGACCGACCTCGCGCATCCGACGCTCGGCGAGCCGGTCGGCGGCGAGGGCCGGGGTGACGCCGTCGGCGCGCGCGAGGGCGAAGACGGAGCGGGTCGTGTCGTAGATGGCGGCGGCGCGCTGCTGGGCGCGCTCGAAGGAGAAGCCCTCGAGCTCGTCGGCGACCTGGATGAGGCCGCCGGCGTTGACGCAGTAGTCGGGCGCGTAGGCGATGCCCCGCTCGGCGAGCGACTTCTCGACGCCGGGGTGGGCCAGCTGGTTGTTGGCCGCGCCGCAGACCACGGTCGCCGACAGGGTCTCGACGACCTCGTCGGTGAGGGCGTGCCCGAGCGCGCAGGGGGCGTAGACGTCCAGCGTCTCGGCCACCAGGGCCTCGGTCGACCCGACGACCTCCACGGCGGGGTGCTCGTCGCGGATCCGGTCGAGGGCGGGGGCCCACACGTCGCTCACGACCACGCGGGCGCCCGCCTCGACGAGGTGACGCACGAGGTGACGCCCCACCTTGCCGACGCCGGCCACGCCGACCCGGCGCCCCTCCAGCGTGCTCTCGGAGCCCCAGGCGGCCTCGGCTGCCGCCTGCATGCCGCGGAAGACGCCGTACGCCGTCAGCACCGAGCTGTCGCCGGCGCCGCCGTGGGCGACGGTGCGGCCGGTGACGTAGGAGCACTCGCGCGCGATGTGGTCCATGTCGGCGGAGAAGGTGCCGACGTCGCAGGCGGTGTAGTAGCGACCACCGAGCGACTGGACGAAACGGCCGTAGGCGCGCAGCAGCGCCTCGGACTTCAGGGCGGTGGGGTCGCCGATGATCACGGCCTTGCCTCCGCCCAGGTCGAGCCCGGCGAGGGCGGCCTTGTAGGACATCCCGCGGGACAGGTCGAGGACGTCGGACAGGGCGGCGGCCGTCGACGGGTAGGGGTGGAAGCGGGTGCCACCCAGGGCGGGGCCGAGCGCCGTGGAGTGGATCGGCGACGATGGCCCGCAGGCCGGTCGCGGGATCGTTGCAGAAGACGACCTGCTCGTGCTCGGCGCCGGCCTCGAAGGGGTCGACGGCGCGGTGGTCCGGCTGGCGGTCGCTGCGGTCGGTGGGCTCTGCTGGGGTGGCGTCGGTCATCGGAGGGTGTCCGTTTCGGTCGGTCGGGCGACCACGCGGGTGGGTGGTCGTGGGCGAGCCGCAGGGGTGGCGCGGGTCACCCCGATCCTACGGCCCGCCCCGGCGCGGAGACCGTCAGACCTCGTTGAGCGCTCGGATCCCTTCGGCGACGCTGCGCTCGAGCGCCTCCAGCGCGGCGGAGACCGCGGCGTCGTCGCCCTGCGACGCCGCCGTCTCGACGGGCGCGGCGGCCGCACCCACGCGAGAGAGCCCGAGGTTGAGCGCGCTGCCCTTGAGCTGGTGGGCGATCGCCGCGACCTCCAGCAGGTCGGACGTGTCCTGGGCCGCGCGCAGCCGCGAGAGCGTGTCGTCGATCCGCGAGAGGAACGAGGACGCGGGTGCGGTCGAAGAAGCTGACGCCGTCTCGCACCAGCTCCCTGAGCATCTCGACGCGATCGGGATCCAGGACCGGCCCGCCCTCCTGCTGCGGAGGAGTCGCGGCAGGTCGCTCGGCCGGTCCGACAGCGCCGGGGGACCCGGGAGACGCGGAGCCGCCTGCGTTGCGCGGCGACCACCGGGTCAGCAGTCGGGTCAGGGTGTCGCGGTCGACCGGCTTGGTGAGGAAGTCGTCCATCCCGGCGCTCAGGCACCGCTCACGCTCGCCCGCTGAGCGCCGAGGCGGTCATCGCGATGATCGGCACCCGCCGTCCCTGCTCGTGGTCGCGGATCTGCCGGGTGGCCCCGTAGCCGTCCAGGCGTGGCATCCGGCAGTCCATCAGCACGACGTCGTAGTCGTGACCGGCAGCCAGCGCCGTCACGGCGTCCAGACCGTTGACGGCGACGCGGCTGGTGCACCCGAGTCGTTCGAGCAGGCCCTGTGCGACGAGCTGGTTGACCGGGTTGTCCTCCACGACCAGGACGTGCAGGCCCAGGTGGGGTGACGCCTCGGGCGAAGCCGCGTGAGGCGGGTCCGGCAGCGCGACCTCTCCCGTGTGCAGGGTCGCGTGGCGGACGGCGTGGTGGAGGTCCGATGCGCCGCGTCGGCTTGTCGACCACGCAGCGGAACCCGCGCGCCATCGCGTCGTCGGCAGCGGTGGACGGGTCGTCGGACAGCAGGACCAGGGGCATCCCGGCCAGCTCGTCGCTCGCGGCGACGCTCTCGGCCACGGCCAGTCCGTCGAGGCCGGGCATGTGCAGGTCGATCACCGCGAGGTCGAAGCCGTCCCCCGCCGCGGCCTGTGACGTCAGGGCTGCCGAGGGCTTCGTCGCCGGCACCCACGGTGTCGACCGTGCACCCCCACGCCTCGAGCTGTCGCTGCAGCGCAGCGCGGGAGCTGGCGTTGTCGTCGGCCACCAGCACTCGCAGGGGTGTGAGGCGTGGCAACGGGGGTGGCGAGGCCTGCGACGTCACCAGCTCGAAGGGCACGACGAACCAGAAGGTGCTGCCGCCCCCCGGCCGCTCGTCGGCCCCGATGTCGCCGCCCATGTCGTGGACGAGCCGACGGGCGATGGTCAGGCCCAGGCCGGTGCCGCCGTGGGTGCGCGTGGTGGAGAGGTCGGCCTGGGTGAAGGCGTCGAACAGCGCCGAGGCGTTGTCACCGATGCCGATTCCCGTGTCACGCACCTCTCCGCGCAGCCGCACGTGGCCCGTCTCTCGGGCCGGGGTCGAGGCTCAGCTCGACCACGACCTCGCCCTGCTCGGTGAACTTCACCGCGTTGGAGGCGAGGTTGGTCAGCACCTGGCCCAGCCGCACCCGGTCGCCGACGAGGGTCGGGGGGACGGCGGGGTCGCAGGTCATCACGAGCTCCAGCCGCTTCTCCTGGGCCGGCGCGGCGATGACGGTGGCCGTCTGCTCGAGGACGTGGACGACCTCGAAGGGGGCGTGCTCGAGCTCGACGGCGCCGGACTCGATCTTCGAGAGGTCCAGGATGTCGTTGATGAGGGACAGCAGGGTCAGACCGGCGCCACGAAGCCCCTCGGCCAGTCGCCGCTGGTGCGCGTCGAGGTCGGTGCGCAGCAGGAGGTCGTTGAGGCCGATGACGCCGTTCATGGGCGTCCGGATCTCATGGCTCATCGTGGCCAGGAACGCCGACTTGTGGGCCGAGGCGGCCATGGCGTCGTCGCGTGCTGCGGCGAGCTCGACCGCCGCCTGCTCGCGCTCGGCGACCCGGCCGAGGGTGGCGGACACCTGCTCCAGGAGCAGGTAGACGCCCTCGTCGACCTCCGTCACCGGGCCCTCGATCTGGATCAGGCGCACCACGCGATCGCCGAGGCGAGACCGGCATCCAGACCAGTCGTCGCCCGGGCGTCGGAGAGGTACCGCTGATGACCTGGCCGGTGGTCCAGGACTCGACAGCTGCAGCGACCGCGGGATCGGGCGCGGGGTCGCCGCTCGTCGCGCCGTCGTACAGCAGGACCGGGGGCGTCGTGAGGTCGTCACGGCTCCAGATGGCCAGGCTGCGCCAGTCGTCGACGGACGACAGGGCGTGACCGGCCCGGTCCAGCGCGGCGTCCAGGGTGGTGGAGCGGTTGGCCGCCTCCGCGATGTCGCTGAACAGCCGGAGCCTGAGCCGGGCCAGCTGGGTCGCCTCGGCGGCGCGGCGCAGGTCGGTGACGTCCTGGGTCGTGCCCTGCAGGCCGGTGACCACGCCGTCGGAGAGTCGCGCCGCCACGCCCCGGATGCGGATCCACCGCTCCTCCTCGTCCGGGGTGTAGATCCGTCCCTCGCAGTGTACGACGTGCCGTCCGCGAGGCACCGCACCACCGCGGCCTGCAGCCGGGCGGCGTCGTCGGGGTGCCAGCGGGACTGGATCGCGTCGAACGTGGTGGCGAAGGTGTCCGGGATCGAGCCCGTAGATGCGGTACAGCTCGTTCGACCACGTGCTGTGGTCGTCGCCGACGTCGTAGTGCCAGCTGCCGACATGGGCGATCGCCTGGGCCGACTCGAGCTCGGACTCGCGCTCGCTGAGCCGGTCGAGCAGCTCGCGCCGCTCGGTGTACTCGGTCAGCCGGTGCAGGTAGCCGAGGACGCTGCCGTCGGCGTCGCGGTAGGGCGCCCAGCTGACCAGGGTCCACTTGTGCGACCCGTCGGGTCGCACGATGAACACCTCGTCGTTGTCCCTGCCCGGGTGGCCCGCCTGCATGTCGCCGAGATGCGTCGCGAGGTCGACTCGTCCTGGCGCGTCGACCACGTCGAAGATCGACTCGGCGGTGAGGCTGCTGACGTCGCGGCCGAGGAGGGCGCCGAGACGCTCGTTGCCGTAGAGGGTCGACCCGTCCAGTGCCCAGCAGCCACAGGGCATCGGGACTCGCCTCGAGCAGGCGTTCTGCCCAGCGCTCGGTCATGGTGCCTCCTCGGAGCCATCATGCCGCCTGGCGCGACACGGTGGCGTGAAATGCCCCTGGGGGTTCATCGACGGACCGGTGGCTGAGACGCCACCGGCCCCACCGCGGTGCGCGGTGGGGCCGGAGGGCTGTTCGAGACGGCGCCGGTGCTGCTCGGTGGTGCTCAGCGGCGCCGCGGTGGTGCTCAGTTGCCGGAGACGGCCTTCTTCAGGGCCGAACCGGCCTTGAACGCCGGGGCCGTGCTGGCCGCGATCTGCATCGTCTCGCCGGTCTGGGGGTTGCGACCCTCACGGGCCGAACGGTCGCGCGTCTCGAAGGTGCCGAAACCGGGAAGGGTGACCTTCTCGCCCTTGGCCAGGGTCGCGGTGATCGTGTCGAGCACGGCGCTCAGGGCCTGGTCGGCCTGGGCTCCGCTGAGGCCCGTCTCGGTGGCGATGGCCTCACGCAGCTCGGTGCGGTTCATGGATGGAGTGTCCTCTCGGTCGATGATGGGGTAGCGGCGCGAAACTACCCCACGCCGAGCGCCGGGCCGTCAGCGGGCGCGCTGGACGACGATGTCGCCGTGGGTGCCGTAGCCCAGCAGGTGGCCGCCGTACGGCGTCCCCTCGAAGCCGATGAGCCACCATTCGGCCGTGTGTTCGGTCGTGCCACAGGGTCGGCCACGGGATGTTGGAGGGGTAGTCGGCGTCCAGGACGCCCTGCTGCTGCAGGTCGAGGTCGAAGATCGGGTACGTCGAGCGCTCGGCGCGGCGGCTGTCGGGACCGTCGGAGCCGAGCACCCACCACGGTGTCGGCGACTCGGGTGAGGGTGGTGCCCTCGCACGCGACACGGTCGGCGTCGACCGCGCGCAGGCTCAGTGACGTCAGGTCGGCCCCGGCCGCCAGGACCGGGTGGAAGCGGAACCAGCGCTCGGCGCTGACGAAGCCGACGAGCCACCCCTCGTCGGCGGGCAGGCGCACCAGGTGGGGGTCCCAGCACCCCACGGACGTGAACCCGGTGGTGGGGAGGTCCAGCGCCACGGTGTCGAGGAGGTGCTGCCCCTGGGTGAGGTCCGCGGTGGAGGTGGCCAGCGTCGTCGCGACGTGGGGGTGTCGCTTGACGTCGAAGGTGCCCCACGTGCTGGCGGCGACCAGCCAGCGCTCGCCGTCGCGCACGAGGTGGACCGCGTGGTCGCCGAAGGAGCCGGGTCGCTCGTCGGCCGGCGGTCGCCGGAAGAAGAGGTCGCCGCGGTGGGTCAGGGCGGTCGTCGCCCGTCTCGAGGCGGTCGGGGGCGAAGGACCACACCGAGGTGTGCGCGGTGCGGAACCCGCCCGGCCCCGCGCTGGTCGCGGTCAGCAGGAGCTCGCCGCCGACCAGGTAGGGCGAGCCGTCGGCGTACGTCGCGAGGCGGACGTCGCGCAGGCCGAGCTGACCGAAGCAGCCCGAGCGGTCGCCGATCGCGGCGAACTGGGCCAGCCACGCCTCGTCGTGCACGTCGGGCATGTTGCGCTCGAGGGCCAGGTCGACGACCGCCCTCGCCACCCAGGCGCCGTCCTCGCGCAACCAGCCCGTCACGAACGGACCCGTCAGCGTGACCGCGACCGCGTCGGGCGAGCGACCGGTCCCGTGCCGGCGGCTCGTGTGGTTGCGCCAGGCGCCGTCGCGGGTGACGCGCAGGCTGAGGGTGCGACCGTTCCAACGCGCGGAGAAGGCGTCGGCCCCGAACACGATCTCGGCGACACCGGCGGCGCTCTGCTCCGCGAGGTCGACCTCGCAGGCGAGGTAGGGCGCCACCGGGGGAGAGGCACCCGGCTGGACCAGGGCGACCGGTCGCAGGCGAGCTGCGGGCGAGAACCGGGGGAACTCGTCGAGGGGGTGGTGCACAGTCACGCTGTGACCATAGCCACCGCAAGGTGGCTGAAACACCAGGCGGTGCCCGCGGTCGCGGCGCGGCGACACGTGACCCTCGCCACGCACTTCTTTCGAAGGATTTTCACAAGGTCGCCGATTTTCCGACGACGCAGGCCTCCGAGCCTTAGTTTGTGCGAGCGTCCCTCTTCTGCAAAGGAACATGTCCATGAACCGTCGTCTGCCGGCCCTCCTCGCCGGAGCGCTCCTCGTCACCGGACTGGTGCCCCTCTCCCTGGCGTCGGCGGTGTCCACCGCGGCGCCGACGGACCTCGGAGCCTCCGGTGCACCCGGCGTGTGGACCCCCGTGGGCGAGCGTCCCGCGGCCGTGAGCCCCAGCGGGTTGAAGCGGCGCGTCGCCCCCACCTCCTACGAGGCCTACGAGCTCGACCTCGGCGCCCTGGACGAGCGGCTGGACCGGGCTCCCTCGCAGGGCGAGGCGGCCCGTGGCGCCACGCCGGTGACCATCGAGGTCCCCTCGCCCGAGGGTGAGCTGGTGGAGTTCGCGATCCAGGAGTCGCCGGTCATGCAGTCCCGGCCTGGCCGCGGACCACCCTGACATCCGCACCTACGCCGGCACGCACGACCGAGCGGCGCGCCCGCGAGCATCCGCCTCGACGTCACCCCGATGGGCTTCCACGCCTCGGTGCGCGGCGCCGGGGCGCCTCGTGGTACGTCGACCCCGCCTACAACGGCACCGACCAGGGTGCCGACGCGCTCTACCTCTGCTACCTCGGCGCCGACCTGCCCGCACGGGACAAGCCCGCTCGTCGAGCCCGACCTGCCGCAGGTCGATGCCGCTGCCGATGACTACCGGCGCCGCTCCGGCGACGCACCCGCGCATCGGTGAGGGCGGGGGAGCCGTCGCCATCCAGCGCACCTACCGGCTGGCGCTGGTCACCGACCCGTCGCTACGCCGACGTACTTCACGCCGCTCGAGCCGACCACGCCGTCGTCAACACCGTGGTCACCGCCGAGAAGGTGACCCTGATGAACCGGGTCAACCAGATCTACGGCGACGACTTCTCGATCAAGATGCTGCTGGTCAACGGCAACGACGCGCTCAACTTCAACACCGCCGCGCAGTTCCTCGGCGCCAACGGCCGCTGCGGCAACGTCGCCTGCTACACCACCGACGACATCGGCTGCGGCGACGTCATCGACACCAACCGCTTCGTGGTCGGCCAGATCATCGGCGCCGACAAGTACGACATCGGCCACATCATGTTCGGGCCCGACGGCGACGGCGGCGGCGTCGCCTACCTCGGCGCGGTCGGCACCGACATCAAGGCCGGCGGCTGCACCGGCCTCGCCCCGCCGGTCGGCGACGGCTTCGCGATCGACTACGTCGCCCACGAGATGGGTCACCAGTTCGCCGGCAACCACACCTTCAACGGCACGCACGGGCAGCTGCTCGCGGCGGCAACCGCAACGGCCGGCACCGTCGGTCGAGCCCGGCTCCGGCAGTCTCGGTGATGGCCTACGCCGGCATCTGCGGCGTCGACAACCTCCAGCCGCACACCGACCCCTACTTCTCCCAGCGCTCGCAGACCGAGGTCGCCGCCTTCACCCGGTCGACCCCGGCCAACGTGCGGGAGATCCAGAACATCGCGCTCAGCGGCTTCACCACGGCCGGTGAGTCGTTCACGATCTCCTACGGCGGCGCGCACCGCAGACCGTCACCGTCGGCACCAACTACACCGCCGCCGGACTCAAGACCGCCCTCGAGGCCGCCGAGCCCAGCAACGCCACGGCCACGGTCGTCGGCTCCAAGGGCACGACGTTCGGCACCGGTGTCAACGGCTTCCAGGTCACCTGGTCCGGCACCGCCGACATCCCGACCCCGACCGTGACCCTGGTCATCGGGCGACTTCACCTCGATCGTCGGCACCTACGACAACGGCGGGCCGGAGACCAACGGCGGCTTCGACAACCCGACCCCGACCGGCAACCACAACCCGACCGTCACGGCGCCCGCCGCCAAGACCATCCCGATCCGCACGCCGTTCAGCCTCACCGGCTCGGCGACCGACGCCGACGGCGACCCGCTGGTCTACCTGTGGGAGCAGAACGACACCTCGGCGCACCGGCACCGCGCTGAGCAGCAACGCCAAGCTCAGCGGCCCCTCTTCCGGATCTTCGGCACCTACGCCAACGTCGACGCCGGCCGGCTCGCAGCGATGTACGCCTCGCCCGGCCTCAACATCGCCGACGTCAGCCCGACCCGCTCCTTCCCGGACGCCGCCCAGGTCGCGGCCGGCGAGACCAACGCCGCCACCGGCACCTGCCCGACCTTCACCGGCACCGGCACGAGCCGACTCCGCCGGCCCTCGCTGCTTCTCGGAGTTCCTGCCGACCACGGCCCGGACCCTGAACTTCCGGCTCACCGCCCGCGACCTGCGGCGCCGATCGACGGCGGCACGTCGTTCGCCGACGTCGCCCTCACGGTCGGCCTCGCGGGACCGTTCGCGGTCACCTCGCAGCCCACTGCGGCCACGGTCGCCGGCAGGGTCGACCGGCACCGTCGCGTGGAACGTCGCCGAGCACCAACACCGCGACCTACGCCACCAACGTGAAGATCTCCTTCTCCACCGACGGTGGCCTGACCTTCCCGACGGTGCTCGCCGCGAGCACGCCCAACGACGGCACCGAGACCGTCACCTGGCCCGACGTCGCCGACGACGCAGGGCCGGATCAAGGTCGAGGCCGTCGACAACTACTTCTACGACGTCACCGACGGCAACCTCACCATCACGTCCGCCGAGCCGACGCCGACGCCTACCCCGACTGCAACTCCGACGCCGACGCCTACTCCGACGCCGACTCCGACGCCTACGCCGACGCCGACTCCGACGCCGACGCCGACGCCGACGCCGACGCCGACGCCGACGCCGACGCCGACTCCGACGCCTACGCCGACGCCGACCCCGACGCCGACGCCGACGCCGACTCCGACGCCGACGCCGACGCCGACGCCGACGCCTACGCCGACGCCGACGCCGACCCCGACGCCGACGCCGACGCCGACCCCGACGCCGACCCCGACGCCGACCCCGACGCCCACGCCGACGCCCGACTCCGACGCCCGACGCCCGACGCCGACGCCGACGCCCACGCCGACGCCGACGCCGACGCCGACTCCGACGGACACCACTCCGCCGGACACGACGATCACCTCGGGTCCGCGTGAGAACACGTTCGCGCTGGCGAAGGTGATCGACTTCGGATACGCCTCCGAGGACGGCGCGACGTTCACGTGCTCCCTCAACGGCAGCACGCGGGCGTGCCCCACGGACGGGACGGTGAGCATCCGGGGGCTGGCTGCGGGCAGCTACGACTTCGCGGTGACCGCGAGCGACGCCGCCGGCAACGTCGACCCGACGCCGGCGACGCGACGGTTCTACGTGCCGGTCAACGACCGCGCCCTCGACGTGTAAGAAGAAGGTCGTGGAAGCGACGTGCGGCCGACGACGTCTACCGCGGCTCCTACCTGGAGTCCAAGCGCAAGGGCGCCACGCTGACCTACCGGATCAGTGACGCGACGTCGCTGGCTCTCGTGCTGACCCGTGGGCCGTCCTACGGCAAGGTCACGGTCTTCCTGGGCAAGCAGAAGCTCAGGACCCTGGGAGCCACCGGTGCCCCGCGCACCCAGGCGCTCGCCGGGATCAAGCGCTTCGCCGCACCCACGTCCGGGAAGGTCCGCATCGTCTCGGCCGGACGCAAGCCGGTCCGGATCGAGGGGCTCGGGGTCCGCACCAGCGACGCCGGCCCGACCCGCACGAGCCACGTCCGGCCGATGTCGGGAAGCGCCGACCTGTAGACCCGGTCCGACACCGCGACGCAGACACGAAAGAGCCCCGCCGGTCTCCCGGCGGGGCTCTTCGTGCAGGTCGAGGACCTGCGGTGCCTGTGGCCAGGGGCGGGGTCGAACCGCCGACCTATCACTTTTCAGGCGATCGCTCGTACCAACTGAGCTACCTGGCCAAGCGAGGAGCACGATACATGGCCTGCCCGGTGGGTGCCGCATCGGTTGGCGCAGCCGACGTCGTACGCCGCTTCGCCGCACGGTGCGGCCCCTCGCTACGATGAGCGCGCGCACAGCGCCGCAGGCCCCCATCGTCTAGCGGCCTAGGACGTCGCCCTTTCACGGCGGTAGCACGGGTTCGAATCCCGTTGGGGGTGCCACCTGACCCACCCGGCGACACCCCGGCCCGTAACTTCGCGCCGCCGTCCGCGTTGAACCTCGTGTACTCACCGACGTCTACGTTCCCGGGAGAAGATGCGCGATGTACGGACTGATCATGACGCTGGCCCTGGCCGCCTTCTACTGCTGGTGGGTCGGCTCGCAGGGCTCGGACGACTGAGCCCGAGCACCGTGCGAGGACTCCGATTGGGACTCCGCCGCACGCGTGGGTTAGAGTTCCATCGCTCCAGAAGTTGGTGCGCAAGTTGGCCCCGTAGCGCAGTTGGTTAGCGCGCCGCCCTGTCACGGCGGAGGTCGCCGGTTCGAGTCCGGTCGGGGTCGCAGACGCAGGTGCTCCGGGTCGTCCAGATCCGGGGCATCGTGCGTTTCAGCCCTCGCACGGGGCCCGGGCACACTGGGCCCATGCCGATCGAGCTGGACCCCGACGCCTTCGACGCCCTGGTCGACCAGGCCCTCGACACCATCCCGGACGAGATCGCGGCGCTGGTGCACAACGTCGTGGTCCTGGTCGAGGAGGAGCCGCCCGACAGCGAGCCGTCCGACACCCTGGGGCTCTACGACGGCATCGCGCTGACCGAGCGCACCTGGATGCCCGGCGCCGACCTGCCGGACCGGATCTTCGTCTTCCGCAAGCCGCTGCTCGACTACTGCGACACCGTGGAACAGCTCGCCGACGAGGTGCGCATCACCGTGGTCCACGAGGTCGCCCACCACTTCGGGATGGACCACGACACCCTCGAGGAGCTCGGCTACGGGTGACCCGGCTCAGCCCCCGAGCGCGAACCCGAGGGCTGCCGCGCCGACGGAGGCCACGACCGTCGCGCCGGCGTAGCCGAGCGCCCGGGGCCGCCAGGTGCCCAGCCGGACCGTCTGCACCGCGAAGGCGGAGTACGTCGTCAGCCCGCCGCAGAAGCCCGTGCCGAGCAGGGCCCACGTCTGCTCGTCGAGGGCCCGGGCGCTGAAGAAGCCGAGCAGCAGGGACCCGACGACGTTGACGACGAAGGTGCCGTAGGGCCACGCGGCGTCGAGTCGCGAGGCGACGTGGAAGCGGACGGCCACCCCGACCGCGGCGCCCAGCGCCACGAGCAGCACCGTCATTCGTCGCCCCCGTCGCTCGCGAAGTCGTCCTGCTCGGAGGGTTGCGACAGGTGGGTGGCGATGGCGGCCGCAGCCACGCAGCACGCCAGCGTGAGGACGACGTACGCCGTCGCCGGCAGGGCGTGTCCGTCGGCGAGCAGGCCGCGCGTCTGCTCGGCGTAGGCCGACAGGGTGGTGAAGCCGCCGAGCAGGCCGGGGCCCAGGGCCGCCGTCCACGCCGGGGAGCGGCGTACGACCGCGACGGCGGGGAGCAGCGCGAGCAGGAACGACCCGACCACGTTGATGGTGAAGGTGGTCCAGGGCACGCCGTCACCGTCGGGGAGCCACACCCCCAGCTGGTGTCGGGCGACCGCACCCGCCGCGCCTCCGGCCGCGACCGCGAGGGTCAGGCGCAGAGGAGGGGTCACGACACCGAACTGTGCCGTCCGTCGACCCCGGTGGTCGAGTCGTGGGGCGCCGCCACCCAGGGCTCGGGCTCGCCGCCGTCGCTCTGGCGGACGAACTCTCCGAGGAACCAGTTCTGGAACCGGCGCTGCTCGGGGCTGCGCGCGAGCGAGAGCATGCGCTCCTCGCGGCAGAACGCGTCGGTGAGGTCGAGCAGCTCGACGAAGCGCTGGAGGCTCCGGGCAGCCGTGCGACCCATGACGACCGACAGGTCGGTGGTGGAGCGACCCGCCGCGAGGGCGGCGGCGACCTGCGCGCTCCCGATGCCGAGGGTGAGCGGGCGCCCCAGGGTGTCGAAGACGATCGAGAGGTCCTTGGCGAGCGGGTAGTCGGACTCGTGGGCCAGCGTGAGCAGCCGGACCTCGCGTCGCAGCTCGCGGAAGTGGTTCTGGAAGCCGATGTAGTCGATCACCGGCACGTCGCGCAGCACGTACCGCTCGGGATCGGTGGCGAGCTCGCCGGTCTGGTCGGTCAGGTCGCTGCTGCCGATGATGAGGGGGTCGTCGCCCGGCTCGTCGGAGAAGTCGCGGGCGGGGGTGAACCACACGACCTTGCCGTCGCTCTCGATCTCGGCCCCCCAGGCCTCCGAGGCGCGCGCGACGATGTTGAGGCCGCGACCGAAGGTCAGCAGCGAGGCCTCCAGGTCGTCGGCGTCGTCCGAGACGGCCGGCAGCCGGGGCGGATCGCTGGACCCGTCGCGGACCTCGACCCGCGGATGCTCCTGGGTCCCGCGGACGCGGACCTGGATCGGCGGCTCGCCGTGGAGCAGGGCGTTGGTCACCAGCTCCGAGACCGCCATCTCGGCACACTCGCGCAGATCGGTGCGGCCCATGCCCTCGAAGGCCCCCACCACCCACCGCCGAGCGTCCTGCACGCCGCGCGGCCCAGCACCCAAGGACAGGGCGGGCCTGTTCAGCGGCACGTGGCTCTCCGGCAGCTCGGACGGATAGGGAGTGGTGCGGTCGACGTCGGACCAGTTGATCCTGGGTCGCTTACCCTCCCGAGCGGGCTGCAAACACGGTAGGTGAAGATTCTTCCACCGTCGGTGGCTGTGATGCATCAGACGCGCGCGCGAGTTGGGCGTACTCGCCGCCGGCACGAGACACTGTGCCTGGTGCCGAAGGCTCCCGTCGTGAGCTCCGAGGCCACCAGCTCGTCCGTCTGTCTCTCCGACCAGGGAAGTGACCCGTGTCCGAACCCCTCGCCCCGTCCAGCACGACCGACCCGGCCCCGGATGCACCTGGTGCGCCGGTCGATCGTCACCGGGTCGTGGTCATCGGCTCCGGCTTCGGTGGTCTCTTCGGGACCAAGGCTCTCAAGCGAGCCGACGTCGACGTCACGATGATCGCCTCCACCACCCACCACCTCTTCCAGCCGCTGCTCTACCAGGTGGCGACGGGCATCCTGTCCGAGGGCGAGATCGCCCCTCCGACGCGCGAGGTGCTGGCGAGCCAGAAGAACGCTCGCGTGCTGCTGGGCGAGGTCACCGGGATCGACCTGGACGCAGCGCAGCGTCACCTCCCACGTGCTGGGCCGCGAGCTGGTCACGCCCTACGACTCCCTCCTCGTCGCGGCCGGCGCCGGTCAGTCCTACTTCGGCAACGACCACTTCAGCGAGTTCGCGCCCGGGATGAAGAGCATCGACGACGCCCTCGAGCTGCGCGGGCGGATCTTCGGTGCCTTCGAGCTGGCCGAGCTCGGTGCGAGCCGGGGTGAGGACGTCGACCACCTGCTCACCTTCGTGGTCGTCGGTGCCGGTCCGACCGGCGTCGAGATGGCCGGTCAGATCGCCGAGCTCGCCCACCGCACGCTCAAGCGCGACTTCCGCGCGATCAACACCCGCACCGCGCGCGTGGTCCTCGTCGACGCCGCGCCGCAGGTGCTGCCGCCGTTCGGCGCGAAGCTCGGTCAGTGGACCAAGGAGGAGCTGGAGAAGCTCGGCGTCGAGGTGATGCTCGGTGCGATGGTCACCGACGTCGACGAGCGCGGCCTGCAGGTCAAGTTCAAGAGCGGCAAGGTGGAGCGCCTCGAGGCCGTCACCAAGGTGTGGGCCGCCGGCGTGCAGGCGAGCCCCCTCGGCCAGACCCTCGCCGACCAGACCGGTGCGCCGCTCGACCGGGCCGGACGCATCGGCGTCAACCCCGACCTCACGCTGCCGGGCTACCCCGAGGTCTTCGTCGTCGGCGACATGATCGCCCTCGACAACCTCCCCGGGGTCGCGCAGGTGGCGATCCAGGGAGCGAAGTACGCCGCCAAGGAGATCGACGGCCGACTGAAGGACAAGCCCGCCCAGAAGCCCTTCCACTACTTCGACAAGGGCTCCATGGCCACCATCAGCCGGTTCAAGGCGGTGGCGATGGTGGGCAAGCTGCGCATCACCGGGTTCATCGCCTGGCTGATGTGGCTGGCGGTGCACCTCGTCTACATCACCGGCTTCAAGAACCGCGTCACCGCGGTGCTGCACTGGCTGGTGTCGTTCATGGGGCGCGGTCGCTCCGAGCGCACCGCCACCGAGCAGCAGATCTTCGCGCGCACCGCCCTGGGTCGACTCGGGAGAGGCGCGGCCGACCTGGTCTCCGACCCCGGGGAGTACGACGCCGAGGCCGAGCGCGAGCGACGCGAGGAGCTCGAGGCGCAGGCCCAGGAAGAGGTGCGGCTCACCGACGCCGGCGAACGCGGCGTGAAGCCCGAGGCCCGCGTCTAGGACGAGCCCGGCCCGGGCGTCTGCGCCGGGCTCACCCTCCGAGCGCGGCGGCCTCGAGCAACGACGGGCCGTACCACGTCAGCAGACGCCCGCTGACGAGCTCGGTCGGTGTCAGCGAGAAGGCCTCGGGCCCGTCGTCGGCGGAGAAGACGTACGGCTCGTCGGGCAGGAGCACGACGTCGGCGCCGGCCGCGTCGAGGTCGGCGAGCTCGACGGTGGGGTAGCGCCCCGCCGACGCCGCGGGGTCGGCGTAGACGTTGCGCCAGCCGAGCCGTCGTACGAGGTCGGAGGTGAAGGTGGGGGCGCCCACGACCATCCAGGGGTCGCGCCAGATCGGGATCGCGACGCTCCGGGTGATCGGCGGCAGGTCACCGCACCAGAGCTCGCGCACGTCGTGCAGCCAGCGCGGGCGGGTCCAGCCGAGGGCGTCGACGAGGCGCTCCATCGATGCGACCGAGTCGGGCACGGTCTCGATGTCGGTGACCCAGACCTCGATCCCCGACTCCCGCAGCCGTCGCACGTCGAGCTCGCGGTTCTCCTCCTTGTTGGCCACCACGACGTCGGGGGCCAGGGCGCGGATCGCGGCCAGGTCGGGGTTCTTGGTGCCCCGCACGCGCATCACGTCGAGGTCGGCGGGGTGGGTGCACCAGTCGGTCGCGCCCACCACGCCGTCCGGCTCGATCGAGACCAGCGCCTCGGTGAGCGACGGCACCAGCGAGACCACCCGTCGCGCCGGCACGCGGGAGGGCGACGGTCGCGCCCAGGTCGTCGGTGGTCGCTCATCGACGCAGCGACAGCCCGGTGGCCGCCTCGGCCACCCACGAGTGTGCCGCGATCTCGGCGTCGATCGGACCGGCCAGGTCGTCGGGGATCGCCACCGACCGGCGGGTCTCCATCGAGACGTGGACGTACATGATCTCCATCGCGCAGGCGAGGCGGTCGTGCTCCTCGTCGAGCACGTAGGAGGCCGAGTGCAAGGCCTTGGCGGTGCGACCGACCAGTCCCGACGTGCACGGCGAACCGCTCGCCGAGCCGCAGCTCGCCGACGTAGCCGATCCGGTGCTCGACGGTGAAGAACGACAGGTGACGTCGCGGGATGTAGTCGTCGGACATCCCGAGCTGGCCCAGTCGCAGCCAGGGCGCCCAGGAGCCGTACTTGAAGTAGTGCCCGATGTTCATGTGGCCGTTCTCGTCGATGGCGTCGTCGGGGACGGTCATCTCGAAGGCGGCGGGCAGGGTGCGGACCTGGGCGGTGGTGGGGAGAGGCATCGCAGCCAGTATGACGTGATCCGCGAGGCTGAGCGCGAGCGCGCGAGCGTCGACGAAGCCCCGGAGGCTGAGCAGTCGAGCGTCACGGCGTCGACGGCCCGTCCGGGCGCGGTCTGCTCGGCTCACGGGCTTCGTCGACGGCTCGCGGGCCTCGGCCTGCTCAGCCTCCGGGCTGCCGCTCAGACGTTGCGCCGGTACTGCCCGCCCACCTCGAAGAACGCCTCGGTGACCTGGCCGAGCGAGCAGACGCGGGCGGCGTCCATCAGGACGGCGAAGACGTTCTCGTCGTTGGTCGCCGCCTCCTTGAGTCGGGCCAGCGCCTGCTCGGCCTCCGTCGGTGTGGGCGTCCTGGAAGGCGTGCACCTTGCGTCAGCTGCGACTCCTTCTCGGCGTCGGTGGCGCGGGCCAGCTCGACGTGCTGCGGGGTGCCGTCGTCGCCGTCGCGCACGGGCTTGCGGAAGGTGTTGACGCCGACGATCGGCAGCGAGCCGTCGTGCTTGCGGTGCTCGTAGAGCATCGACTCGTCCTGGATGCGCCCGCGCTGGTAGCCGGTCTCCATCGCGCCGAGCACGCCGCCGCGCTCGTTGATCCGGTCGAACTCCTCGAGCACCTGCGCCTCGACGAGGTCGGTGAGCTCGTCGATGATGAACGAGCCCTGCAGCGGGTTCTCGTTCATCGCCAGGCCCCACTCGCGGTTGATGATCAGCTGGATCGCGAGCGCGCGGCGTACGGAGTCCTCGGTCGGCGTGGTGACGGCCTCGTCGTAGGCGTTGGTGTGCAGGGAGTTGGCGTTGTCGTAGATCGCGATCAGCGCCTGCAGCGTGGTGCGGATGTCGTTGAAGTCCATCTCCTGCGCGTGCAGCGACCGACCGGACGTCTGCACGTGGTACTTCAGCTTCTGCGAGCGCTCGCCGGCGCCGTACCGCTCGCGCATCGCGACCGCCCAGATGCGGCGCGCGACGCGGCCGATGACGGAGTACTCCGGGTCCATGCCGTTGGAGAAGAAGAACGACAGGTTGGGCGCGAAGTCGTCGATGTCGAGGCCGCGCGCGAGGTAGGACTCGACGTAGGTGAAGCCGTTGGCCAGGGTGAAGGCGAGCTGGCTGATGGGGTTCGCCCCGGCCTCGGCGATGTGGTAGCCGGAGATCGAGACCGAGTAGAAGTTGCGCACCTCGTGCTCGATGAACCACTCCTGGATGTCGGCCATCATCCGCAGCGAGAACTCGGTGGAGAACAGGCAGGTGTTCTGGCCCTGGTCCTCCTTGAGGATGTCGGCCTGCACGGTGCCGCGCACGGTCGCCAGCGCGGTCGCGTCGTCGACGCCGTGCTCGCGCGCCTGGTCGAGCACGGTGTTGAGGAAGAACGCCAGCACCGTCGGGGCCGGGCCGTTGATCGTCATCGACACCGAGGTGCTGCGGCGAGAGCAGGTCGAAGCCGTCGTAGAGGATCTTCATGTCGTCGAGCGTCGCGACGCTGACGCCGGAGGTGCCGACCTTGCCGTAGATGTCGGGGCGCTCGTCGGGGTCGCGGCCGTAGAGCGTCACCGAGTCGAACGCCGTCGACAGCCGGGTCGCCTCGCCGTCGGCGGAGAGCACCTTGAAGCGGCGGTTGGTGCGCGCCGGGTCGCCCTCGCCGGCGAACATCCGGGCCGGGTCCTCGCCGTCGCGCTTGAACGGGAAGACCCCGGCGGTGAAGGGGAAGTAGCCCGGGAGGTTCTCGCGGCGCCAGAAGCGCACCAGCTCGCCGTGGTCGTCGTACGTCGGCAGCGCGACGCGGCGGATCTTGTTGCCGCTGAGCGACTCGCGGGTCAGCTGGGTGTGGATCTCCTTGTCGCGCACGACGACGACCTGCTCCTCGCCGGAGTAGGACTCGACGACCGCGCGCCCAGCCGTCGAGCTGGTCGCGCACCTCGCGGGGCAGGTCCTCGCGGGCCTGCTCGAGCAGGGCGTCGATCTCCTCGCGCGCGCTCAGCTCGCCGGCGACCGCCTCGAGCCGCTGCAGGCGACGGGCCTGGTCGGCCAGCTCGTCGGTGCGGGCGTGGTAGCCGCGGACGGTCTCGGCGATCTCGGCGAGGTAGCGCACCCGGTCGCCGGGGATGGCGGCGCGCAGGTGGGAGGAGGTCTTGGTCGTCGACCGGGGGGAGGGCGCCCTCGGCGGTCGCGAGGCCGTGCTCGCCGAGCAGGCCGCGCAGGTGCTGGTAGAGCGCGGTGACGCCGTCGTCGTTGAAGCGGGCCGCCGACGTGCCGAAGACCGGCATGTCGCCGGGCTGCTGGCCGAACGCCTCGCGGTTGCGGACCAGCTGGCGCCCGACGTCGCGCAGGGCGTCCTCGGCGCCGCGGCGCTCGAACTTGTTGATCGCGACCGCGTCGGCGAAGTCGAGCATGTCGATCTTCTCCAGCTGCGAGGCGGCGCCGAACTCCGGCGTCATGACGTAGAGCGAGGTGTCGACGAACGGCACGATCGCGGCGTCGCCCTGGCCGATGCCGGGGGTCTCGACGACCACCAGGTCGAAGCCGGCGCCTTGAGGACGGTGATGACGTCGTCGAGGTGCTCGGGCAGCTCGTGGGCGCCGCGGGTGGCGAGGGAGCGGAAGAAGACCCGGTCGCCGTCGAGGGAGTTCATCCGGATCCGGTCGCCGAGCAGCGCGCCGCCGCCCTTGCGCCGGGTCGGGTCGACGGCGAGCACGGCGATGCGCAGCTTGTCCTGCTGGTCGATGCGGAAGCGGCGCACGAGCTCGTCGGTGAGCGACGACTTGCCGGAGCCGCCGGTGCCGGTGATGCCCAGCGTGGGGGTCGCGTGCCGCTCGGCCGCGGCGCGCAGCTCGGCGAGGACGCCGTCGTCGAGCCGGCCCTGCTCGGCGGCGGTGATCGCCCGCGCGATGGCGAAGCGCTCGCCGCTGAGCACCTGCTCGGCGCTCACCGACCCGCCGTGCTCCGGGGTCGAGCAGGTCGACGTCGCACGTCGTCGACGACGGAGTTGATCATCCCGACCAGGCCCATCCGCTGGCCGTCCTCGGGGGAGAAGATCGTCACGCCGCTCTCGCGCAGCCGGGTGATCTCGTCGTGCACGATCACGCCGCCGCCGCCGCCGACGACCTGCACGTGGCCGGCGCCCTGGGCGCGCAGCGACTCGACGAGGTACTCGAAGTACTCGATGTGCCCGCCCTGGTAGGACGACACCGCGACGCCCTGCACGTCCTCCTCGAGCGCCGCGTCGACGACCTCGGCCACCGAGCGGTTGTGCCCGAGGTGGATGACCTCGCAGCCCTGGCTCTGGAAGATCCGCCGCATGATGTTGATCGAGGCGTCGTGGCCGTCGAACAGGCTGGACGCGGTCACCAGGCGGACCGGGTGGGTCGGGACGTGGAGGTCGGGCATGGGGTCTCCTGGCGGCTGGAGCGACGCAATTAGTAGGACTTCCTAGCTAATTTACTAGGAAGTCCTACTAAATGACAGCGCCGGGTCCGCATCCGGCTCCGGAGCGACGTGCCGGGCCGTCGCGTGGTGGAGTGAGCCGCATGAAGCGCCAACTGCCCAAGCGCCACGACCTGGCGCCGCTGATGAAGTTCAAGAAGCCGGAGCTGTCGCCGAAGGCGCGCCGGCTCGAGAAGGCGCTGACGATCGACGACCTGCGGCGGGTGGCGAAACGGCGTACGCCGAAGGCCGCCTTCGACTACACCGACGGCGCCGCCGACGGCGAGGTGTCGCTGGCCCGCGCGCGTCAGGCGTTCGCCGACATCGAGTTCCACCCCTCGATCCTGCGCGACGTCTCGAAGCGTCGACACCTCGCGCGAGGTGCTCGGCAAGCGGGTCGCGCTGCCGTTCGGGATCGCGCCGACCGGCTTCACCCGGATGATGCAGGCCGAGGGCGAGATCGCCGGCGCGACCGCGGCCACCGCGGCCGGCATCCCGTTCTCGCTCTCGACGATGGGCACCACGTCGATCGAGGAGGTCGCCGCCGCCGACCCCGGGCGGTCGGCACTGGTTCCAGCTCTACATGTGGAAGGACCGCGAGCGGTCGATGAAGCTCGTCGAGCGCGCCGCCGCGGCCGGCTACGACACGCTGCTCGTCACCGTCGACGTGCCGGTCGCGGGCGCGCGGCTGCGCGACACCCGCAACGGCATGACGATCCCGCCGACCCTCACCCCGCGCACGGTGGTCAACGCGATCCCGCGACCGGCCTGGTGGATCAACTTCCTCACCACCGAGCCGCTGGCCTTCGCCTCGCTCGACGCGTGGTCGGGCACCGTCGCCGACCTGCTGGACACGATGTTCGACCCGACCGTGACCTACGACGACCTGGCCTGGATCCGCGAGCAGTGGCCCGGCAAGGTCGTGGTCAAGGGCGTGCAGTCCGTCGCCGACGCGACCCGGCTCGCCGACGCCGGCGTCGACGCCGTGCTGCTCTCCAACCACGGCGGGCGCCAGCTCGACCGTGCGCCGATCCCGTTCCACCTGCTGCCGCAGGTCGTCAAGGAGGTCGGCAGCGACGTCGAGGTGCACCTCGACACCGGCATCATGTCCGGCCAGGACATCGTCGCCGCGATCGCCCACGGCGCCCACTTCACCCTCATCGGCCGCGCCTACCTCTACGGCCTGATGGCCGGCGGCCGCGAGGGCGTCGACCGCACGATCGAGATCCTGCAGGGCCAGATCGAGCGCACCATGCGCCTGCTCGGCGTCGACCTCGCTCGACGAGCTCGAGCCCGGCCACGTCACCATGCTCGAGCGGCTGCACCCCGCGAGCGCGCTGAGCCGTCACGATAGGTTCGAGGCTCGTGACCACCCCCTCTTCCGACCAGCCCAGCTACGACCAGCTGGCCGCGCTCCCGGCCTTCTCCGAGATGTCCGTGCCCGACGGCCTTCGAGGACGTCAACGGCCACCTCAACATCCGGCACTACCTCGGGATCGCGAGCGAGGGCCTCGACGAGTCCCTCGTCGAGGTCGGGATCCTCCAGCAGTGGCCGTCGGTGGCCGGCTCCGGCGGTCTTCACCGCCGAGCACCACCTGACCTACCTGGCCGAGCTGCGTCACCGGCGACAAGATCTCGGTGCGCGTGCGCCTCATCGGCCGGTCGGCGCGCGCCGCCCACGTGCTGGTCTACCTGCTCGACGACGGCAAGCAGAAGCTGAGCTACGTGATGGAGGAGATCTTCCTCCACATCGACATGGAGAGCCGCCGCACGGCCGACTGGCCCGAGGCGGTCGCCGCCAGCCTCGACGAGCGGGTCGCCCGCGACGCCGCGCTGCCCTGGGAGCCGGTGCTCTCGGGGTCGATGGCCCTGCGCTGAGGCAGGTCCCGCACCGACGACGACGCGGTGGATCGCATCAACCTGGTTGATGCGATCCACCGCGTTCGTGGTTCGGTACGGCGTCAGCCGACGGGCTGCTTCTCGCGGACCTCGTCGTCCCGACCGGCGCTGACCGGCGTGCGCTCGAGCTGCTCGCCCTCGACGTCGACGTTCGGCAGGATGCGGTCGAGCCAGGCCGGGAGGTACCACGCCTTCTCGCCCAGGAGGTACATCAAGCCCGGGATCAGGACCATCCGCACGACGAAGGCGTCGAAGACGACGGCGGCGGCCAGGGCGAAGCCCAGCGACTTGATGATCGGGTCGTCCTCCAGCATGAAGCCGGAGAACACCGCGGTCATGATCGCCGCGGCCGCCGCGACGACCCGGGCGCGAGTTGCGGAAGCCGTCGACGACCGCCTCGCGCGTGCTCATGCCGTGCACGTGAGCCTCGCGGATCCGGGTCACCAGGAACACCTGGTAGTCCATGGCCAGCCCGAAGACCACGCCGATCAGGAAGATCGGCACGAAGCTGACGATCGGCTGCCCCTCGAAGATCCCGAACGCGCCCTCCTGGAAGATCGCCACGGTGGCGCCGAGGGTGGCCAGGACCGAGAGCAGGAAGCCCAGGGTCGCGGTCAGCGGCACCAGGATCGAGCGGAAGACGACCATCAGCAGCAGGAACGCGAGCCCGATGACGATCGCGAGGTAGATCGGCAGCGCGCCGGCCAGGCGGTCCGAGACGTCGGTGGTGATGGCGGTCAGCCCGGTCACGCCGATGGTGGTGCCGGTCTGCTGCTCGATGGCGGACTGGCCGTCGCGCAGGTCGGTCAAGCAGGTCCTTGGTGGCCTCGTCGTCGGGCCCGGCCGCGGGCTGGACCTGCAGCAGCGCGCCGGTGGCCGCGGCGCCCGGGTCGCTCGGGTCGGCGTTGGTGGCGACGACCTGGGCGTTGGCGACGCCGTCCTGGCCGCTGGCCCAGGCGGCGACCTCGCCGAAGGCGCTGCCGGGCGTCGGCCGCGCCGCGCGCGTCGACGACGACGAGGAGCGGACCCTCGCGGCCCGGGCCGAACGCCTCGCTGAGCAGGTCGGAGGCCTTGCGCTGGGTGGTGTCGCTGGAGGCGGTCGAGTCGGTCGGGAAGGCCAGGTGGAGGTCCTTGAGCGGGATCGCCAGGGCGCCGAGCGCCACGACGACGAGCAGGACCGCGGCCAGCGGCCGCTTGCCGACCAGCCGGCGCCCAGCGCACGCCGTTGTTGAGGATCGGCCGTCGGCTTCGTGCGCCGGGGCGTACTTGCGCACCTGCCCGCCGAATGCCTTCGACTTGAGCATGCCGAGGACGGCCGGCAGCAGGGTCAGGGCGATGAGCACCGCGATCAGCACCGTGCCGGCGGCGGCCAGACCCATCGAGGTCAGGAACGGGATGCCGACGACCGCGAGGGCCGACAGGGCGATCAGGACGGTCAGCCCGGCGAAGACGACCGCGGACCCGCCGGTCCCGACGGCGATGCCGATCGGCGTGCGCCCGGTCGTCGGTGTGCTTCAGCTCCGAGCGGTAGCGGGCCAGGATGAAGAGGGTGTAGTCGATGCCGACCGCCAGCCCGATCATCGAGGACAGGGCGGTGGTGCTGGAGTTGAGGTCCATGAACGCCGTCATCGCGGTGACGCCGGTCAGGCCGATCGCCACCCCGATGACGGCGGTCAGCAGCGGCAGGCCGGCTGCGACGAGCGAGCCGAAGGTGAGCAGCAGGATCACGAGCGCGATGGCGAGCCCGACCGCCTCGGCGGCGCCGCCACCGAAGGCGAAGGCCTGGGAGCCGGAGCCGTTGGCCTCGACGGTCAGGCCGGACTCGCGCGCTGTCTCCATGGCCGCGGTCAGGTCGTCGATCGTGGTCTGCTCGACACTGGTCGGGGAGTCGACGTCGAGGTCGAAGGCGATGACGCCGGCTCGGCCGTCCGCCGAGAGCGGTGACAGCGCCTGGTTGTCCTCCCGCGCGACAGCAGGGTCGGTGCCGTTCTCCTGGGCGCGGGAGAGGGCGGCCTCGAGCTGGGCGTCGGCGAGGTCGACCGGATTGCCGAGCTGGGGGTTGGCCTCGGGGTCGGTCGAGACCTGGGGCAGCGCCGACAGGTCGTCGACGAGGGTGGAGATGGCCCTCTGGTAGCGCGGCTGCTCGAGGCTCTCGCCCTCGGGCGCGGCCACGACGACGTTCACGTTGGCCTGCGAGAAGGCGTCCTGCGACGCCGGGAAGAGCTCGGCCTGCAGGTCGGCTGCCTGCTCCGACGGGATGCCCGGGATGGTGAAGGCGTCCGAGAACGGCTTGGAGAAGCCGGCCGAGACGCCGACGACGGCGACCAGCAGGAGGAGCCAGCCGGCGATGAAGCGCGGCCAGTGGTGGTAGGCGGTCTTGCCGAGTCGGTAGAGCAGGGTGGCCATGGGTACTCCTGGATCGATGGGGCTCGGGCTGCGGTGCCCGAGGAGGTCAGGTCGGGGGCGTCAGGCTCCGAGGAGTGACCGGGCGGTCTGGAGGCTGTCGTCGAAGTGGAAGGCGATGGGGCGCTCGTCCGGATCGACGAGGTACTCCTCGAGGGCTGCGTCGAAGAGGGCGGCGAGGATGCTGACGGCCACTCGGGCGCGCAGAGCGGCGAAGGTCGGACCCTCCCGCGTGGCGATGTGCTCGACCACCTGGGCGCTGATGTCGATGTAGCACTCGTGGGCGCGAGCGATCAGGCGCGGGTTGGCGAGCATGATGCGGCGGCCGCGGGCGAGGGTCTCGCGATCGAGCTTCTCGGTGCGCAGCAGGGGCGTCACCAGGGTGCGCAGGTCCTCGACGAGGTCGTGGTCGGGGCCTCCGGCGCAGAACACCTCGACGGACTCCTGGTCGAGGACGGGGAAGAGGCCGAGGACGGCGTCGACCTTGCCCGGGAAGTGGTTGAACAGGGTGCGACGCGACACCTCGGCCGCGTCGGCGAGCTCGTCCATGGTGAACCCGTCGAGGCCTCGCTCGTCGGCGAGCACCTGGGCGCACCGGGTGATGCGGTCGCCGGTCTGGACCCGGCGGTCAGTTGCACTCTTGTTCACGTAGTGCAGTTTGCACTCGCACCCACCTCAGTGCAATTCCATGAGGGTGTGATCTGCCCCTCAGGCGGTGGTGACCGTCGTCTCCGCGACCCCGGGCCGCACGAGCGCGCTGCCGCTGTAGGCCACGCTCACCGGGTGCTCGCCGGCCGGCCGGGTGAACACCGCACGCGCCTGTCCGGCCACGACGGGCACCTCCTTGACCCGCGCGTCCACGCGGATGACCGCCGTACCGCCGGGGTCGGCGACCCCGTCGGCGGTGACCGTGACGGTGACGGTGACACGCGGGCCGTCGCTGCCCGCGGTGACGGCGACCGTGGGGGAGTAGCGGACCGGCTCGGTCAGGTCGATCCGTCGCGTGGCCGGTGCGTAGCCCTCTGCGCTCAGGGTCACGACGACCGAGAGCACGTGACCGACGTCGGCGACCGAGACGCGGCGGCTGACCTTCGTCGAGCGGCGGATCGGGACGCCGTCGCGCAACCAGACGTACGTCGCCGTGGCCGAGGCGGGCGCGAACGTCGCGCCGCCGACCGTCAGGGTCGAGCCCGGGCTCGGCGTGCCCGAGATCGTGAACTCCTGGGTCACCGTCACGGTGGGGACGGTGGTCGCCTCGAGCAGGGCCTGGGTGGCGGCGCGCAGGTCGTCCAGGCGGGCGTAGAGGTTGCTGCCGGGGCAGGCGGTGTCGTTGGTGTCGCGGTGCCCGTCGATGACCGGCAGGGTGACGGTGCGGTTGCGCGCGAACTTGTCGCTGCCCTCGCTGACGACCTTGATGGTGCCGAGCGGGTCGCGTCCGTAGCGCGACAGCTTCCACGCCGCGACCTGCGCGAGCGCCGCGAGGATCGCGTCGGTGGGCTTGGTCTGGTCGAAGTTGCCGATCACCGAGACGCCGCAGGAGGTCGCGTTGAAGCCGAGCGTGTGGGCGCCCCGCACCGCCTTGGCCGGACCGCCCCTTGCGCCCCTCCCAGATCCGACCGAACCGGTCGACGAGGAAGTTGTAGCCGATGTCGGACCAGCCCAGCGTGTGCGTGTGGTAGTAGTACATGCCGCG
Source organism: uncultured Actinomycetota bacterium (assembly GCA_963822915.1). Taxonomy (GTDB): domain Bacteria; phylum Actinomycetota; class Actinomycetes; order Propionibacteriales; family Nocardioidaceae; genus Nocardioides. The sequence continues at coordinate 178,615 of CAWGJR010000029.1, read as the reverse complement.
GATCAGGGCCGGAGTCTCGTCGCGCGAGTAGTCGTTGCTGTTCACGGTGTGGTGCACGTGGAACTGCTCGATCGTGTCGTTGTAGCGCGGTTGACCGTCGCGCAACGTCTCGTCGGCGCCCCACGCCTTGCGGCGCGCGATGGTCGGTCGGGGAGCGACGGCGCCCTTCTTGCGCTTCCTGCGCCGCGGGCTCAGGCTCGCGGACCGCGCCAGGGGTGCGCTGTCGGTGGCGCGGACGTCGGGGCGGATCAGCGACATCACGATCCGGGCCGGACGATGACCCGAGACCCGCACCCGGACGCCGTCGGCGCTCCCGACCCACAGCGGTTGGGTGGCGTGGCGCAGGGTCGCCTCGTCGTCGGGGTCGGGGCGGTCGTCGAGCGTCGGCAGCTCGCGCCACTCGCCCCACGCGTCGTGCGAGCGGACGCTGACGTGGACCCGTGGTGTCGGGGCGTGGGCAGCCCAGGAGAACCCCACGAGCGCGAACGGGTCGGCGTCGAGGCGCGCACTGGTCCAGGCGCCGCCGCCGGCGGTGCGGACGCCCAGCTCCACCTCGGCGTCGTGGATCCCGGTGGCACGGCTCCGGGTGAGGGCGACGCGACCCGCTGGTCCCGGCCGGCCCGGAGCCCTCGACGCTCCCGACGTCGCGGCCGTCGCGGTCGGAGCCCGGCTGCCCCCGGAGGCCACGGCGGGTCCCGCCAGGGAGGCGAGCGTGGTCGCCGCAGCGACCGCGGTCCCGGCGTGCAGGACCCGGCGTCGAGGGGTCCCCGTCGGGGGACCCGCTGGTGCTTCAGTCACGTGCTTCACTCCTGCCACTTGCGTTTAGCCCCCAGGAGAGTGTGCGCTGCGATCGCGAGAAGCGCGAGCGATTCGCCGCAATTGGTGGCGCCGCCGCCTCGCGGGGCCGCTCCCGTAGCGTGACCACCGTGCCCACCGCCCCCGGTCCCGCTGCGTCCACCTCCGAGCAGCCCCTCGCCGAGCAGCTGCTCGACGCCCAGGTGCGCTTCCACCTCGACCGGCTGAGCGGGGCCGGCCTCGACGCGCACCGTGACCGTGCTGGCCGAGGCGCTGTTCGACGGCGTCGGGCAAGCACCAGGTCGCCGACCTCGTCGACGCCGCTGCGCTCAAGGCCATCGTCGCCCGCGCGCTCGACCACGGTGCCCGCCAGCGCTGCGGTCAGCGGCTTCGTCGAGCTCGCCGTGACCACGGCGTACGACGGGCCGGCCGACGCCGTACCCGCTCGGCGACCTCGTCGACCGCGAGCAGGTCGAGGTGCTCGTCGACCGGGTGCTGGCGCTGAGTCCGGTGCTCGAGCGCGCGCTGGAGCGGCTCACCGACTCCCCGCTCGTCGGCACCATGGCCTCGCGGTTCATGGGCCGGGTCGTCGGTGAGGTGGTGCAGGCCAACCAGGCCGTCGCCGACAAGGTGCCCGGACTCGGCTCGCTGATGTCGTTCGGCACCAGCGCGGCCTCGAGGATGATGGGGGCCGCCGACACCCAGCTGCAGGGACTGCTCGGCGAGACGGTCGGCAAGGGCGGCACCTTCGCGGTGCGCCGGCTCAACAAGATCATCGTCGAGACGGTGCGCGACCCGACGACGCGCGACGCGGTGCTCCAGGTCTGGGACCTCGCTGCGGCGGGACAGGTCGGCGGGCTCTCGGGGCGGTTGACCCGCGCGGAGCTGGACGGCGTCGTCGACGCCGCCCACGACCTCGTCGTCAGCACGCTGGCGAGCGAGCAGGTCGCCCACCTCGGTGAGGTCGTCGTCGACGGCTTCTTCGAGCGCTTCGGCGGCTACACCCCGACCGAGCTGCTCGACGAGCTCGACCTCGACCGGGCCGACCTCGTCGCCGACCTGGTGCGGATCGCGCCCGGGGTGGTCGACGCGCTGCGGGAGTCCGGCGACCTGGAGCGGATCGTCCGCGCGCAGCTGGCGCCGTTCTACGACTCCGCCGAGGTCCGCGCCCTGCTGGGGGTTGAGCCCCGACCGGAGGCTGAGCAGCGAGCGCCAGCACCGGAGGCTGAGCAGCGAGCGCCAGCGAGCGTCGACAGAAGCCCGGTGCCGGGTGCTTGCGGTCTGTACCCGGCTCACGGGGCTTCGTCGACGTCCTCGCCGGGGGCTCGGACTGCTCAGCCTCCGTGGGGCTCGTGCTGGCGGCTGAGCAGCGAGCGTCAGCACGAAGCCCCGGTGCTCAGCCGAGGGCTTCGTCGACGGCTCAGCCCAGGGGCTCGCCTGCTCAGCCTCCCGTGGTCGAGCCGAGGACCTCGGCGACCGAGACCTGTCCCTCGCCCGACTCGATGGCGGCGGCCAGGGTGGCGATCTCGTCGTCGGTGAGGTCGACGTCGGTCTCGGTGAGGGCCTCGCGCAGCTCCTTCTCGACGGTGCCCTCGGGGGCGCCGTCCTGGTAGGAGGTCATCCGGTCGACGACGGCCTGGATCGCTTCGGTGCGCTCGTTGCTCATGTCGTCTGTTCTACCGGGCGGTCGGTGACGCGGCCTCACCCCGAGGTCTGGCTGTGCGTCGCGTGACAGGCTGGGCCCATGGCTGATTCCACTGCATCGACCACTGTGTCCGAGTCCGGACCCCATCGTCGTCACCGGAGCCAACGGTCTCGTCGGCTCGCGGGTGTGTGCCGTGCTCAGCGAGCGCGGCCGGTCCGTCCGCGCCGTCGTACGTCGTGCCGGCACGGCCCCGAAGGTGCCCGGTGTCCTGGAGTGGGTCGGCGACTTCCACGACCCCGGCGTCGCCGCGGCGGTGTGCGACGGCGCTGCCGCGGTGGTCACCACCGTGCACCCGATGGGGAGCGACCTCGAGACCCAGCACCGCATCGGCGTCGAGGGCACCGCGGTCCTGGCCGCGGCCGCCCGCGACGCGGGCGTCTCGCGGCTGGTCCACATCTCCACCGCGGCCGTCTACGACCGCAGCCCCGAGGCCGGTGACGTCTCCGAGGACTCCTCGCTGGTGGGCGACGACGGCGGTGACTACCCGGTGACCAAGCGCGACGCCGACGCCGCGCTGGCGCAGGTCGAGGGCCTGACCACGGTGCTCCTGCGGCCGCCGGCCATCCTGGGAGCGGGCGACTCCTCGGTCTGGAACCAGCTGCGGCCCGCGGCCATGCGCGACGACGAGGCGGCGCGGCACGTCGTGCCCGACGCGACCTTCCCGTGGGTGCACGTCGACGACCTCGCGGTCCTGGCGGCCGACGTCGCCTCCGGCGCGATCGCGTCGTCGAGCGAGCCCGGTCGCGGGCCCGTCGACGGGGCCACCACGCCGCTCAACGTCGTCGGCGGTCCGGCGACCCAGCGCGACTACTACGAGACCGTGTGCGGCGCGGTCGGTGTCGAGCCGGTGTGGGAGGACGGTCCGGCCTGGACCGGCCGGTTCCTCGCGAGCCGGGCGCAGGCGTGGGGCTGGTCGCCGACGGTGGAGCTGTCGACCGCGCTCGCCGAGATCGCCGAGGGCCTGCAGGGGCAGGACCAGGAGTGAGCGAGCGCAACGTCCTCGGCGGCGAGCTCGAGCCGTGCGGCACCGACCCGGTCACCGGCTACTTCCGCGACGGCTGCTGCACCACCGAGGGCTCGCCGCAGGTCATGCACACGATCTGCGCGGTGATGACCGACGAGTTCCTCGCCCACCAGTCGGCCATCGGCAACGACCTGAGCACGCCGATGCCCGACCACGGGTTCCCGGGCCTGTGCCCGGAGACCGCTGGTGCGTCACCCAGCACAACTGGGCCCGCGCCCACCACGACGGCGTGGCGGCGCCGGTCGTGCTCGCCTCGACCAACGAGGCCGTGCTGCGGATGGTGCCGCTCGACGTGCTGCGCGAGCACGCCGTCGACGTACCGGGTGACCTCAGCGGCCTGACCGACTGACGCCGCTGTCGCCGCAGTCGCCGACGGTCAGGGAGCGGTCACCGTCCACGAGCCGTTGGCGTAGGAGTTCGACCCGAGGATCTCGAAGTAGAGGCTGGCGCCCACCGACGGCGTGGGGTAGTCGGAGTCCGTGGAGTAGCCGTAGCCGGTGCCGATCTGGTTGTGGAGGTCGAAGTACAGGCAGAGGTAGCCCGGCGCGGCCGAGCCGGGGCCGGGGCACAGGGCGGGGTCCGGGTCGTCGAAGGTGTCGATGATGTTGCCGTCGGGGATCTGCTCGGCCAGCGGCTGGGTGTACTGGGCGATCGACCCGAAGTAGCCCGAGGTGGAGTCGCCGCCGCCGCCGCTGAAGACACCCGACTGGGTCGAGCCCGACTTCGCGACGGAGAGGGACGCAGCCGACGGAACGGTGCCGAGGGTCGACTCCTTGATGTCGGAGCCCGTCAGCGAGTCGGCCTTGATGTCCTTGCCGGTGACCGAGCTGTTCTTGATGTCACCCCCGTCGACCTTGTTCTTGCCGGGCAACGCGACTGCGGAGCCCGACAGCGTGAACGCCAGCGCCACGCCGGCGACGGAGAGGGAGACGAGCGGGAGTGTGGGGGTGCGCATGACTGGCTCCTGGCGAGCAGTGGGGCGGAGGATCGGACGCTTGGGGACGTTAGTCCTCCCCGAGGTCGGTGACCAGACGCACGGGAGGCGGGCTGGACCAGTTCTTGGTGCGGCCGACGTCACGCCCCGGAGAGCAGCGCCGCCGTGCGTTCGAGGTGGCGGCGCATGGCCCGTTCGGCGCCCGCCGCGTCGCGGTCGACGACGGCTCGCACGATCGGCGCGTGCTCGGCGTGGATCTCGGTGAGGGTGCGACCGGTGGCTGTCGTCGGGGGGCCGAGGAGGGCGGTCGTGGCGCGCAGCTGCTCGACGATCGCTGCCGCGCGCCCGTTGCCGGCCGCGTGCAGCAGCGCGGCGTGCAGTGCTCGGTCGGCCGGCCAGAACGACGCCTCGTCGCCGCGCTCGGCCGCCTCCCGCATCGTCGTCAGGACGTCGTCGAGGGTGCTCAGCTGGTCGGGGTCGGCCAGGTCGGCGGCACGGCGGCACGCGGCGGGCTCCAGCGCGAGCCGGATCTCGAAGATCTCCTCGATGTCGTGGGCCGTCGGGAGCACGACGCGGAAGCCACGGTTGCGCGCGATCTCGACCAGGCCGGCCTCGGCCAGGCGCAGCAGCGCCTCGCGCACGGGGCTGCGGGAGACGCCGAGCAGGTCGGCCAGCTGGTAGACCGAGTACGTCGTCCCCTCCACCAGCTCGCCGGCCGTGATGCCGTCGCGGACCGCGTCCGCCACGGCGTCGGCGAGCGAGGTCGCGTCGGGCGGCAGGGTGAGTCGGGGCATCGGTACCTCGCGGACGGATCGTTGCTTGTAACTCACCGTTGCGACGACTGGGAGGCCGTTCGAACGGCCCGGCAGTAGGCGCAACGGTGAGTTACAGGGGCGGGCGAGTAACATGTTACTCATGGACCACGGACCCGACGTGCTGCACGCGCTGACCGACGCCGGGCTCGAGGCGTACGCCGACGCCGGCACGGTCGCGATGTACTCCACCGACGCCTCGCTCTACCGCATCGCCCCACTGGCCGTCGTACGACCGCGCGACGTCGACGAGGTCGCCGCGGCCCTGGCCGTCGCCCGCGAGCAGGGGGTGCCGCTGACCTCGCGCGGCGCCGGTACGTCGGTCGCCGGCAACGCCGTCGGGCGCGGCATCGTGCTCGACTTCTCCCGTCACCTCAACCGGGTGCTCTCGATCGATCCCGACGCCCGCACCGCCGTCGTCGAGCCGGGCGCCGTGCACGCGGTGCTGCAGAAGGCCGCGGCCCCGCACGGCATCCGCTTCGGCCCCGACCCGTCGACCCACCCGCGCTGCACCGTCGGCGGGATGATCGGCAACAACGCCTGCGGCTCGCGCAGCCTGGCCTACGGCCGCACCTCCGACAACGTCGCCGGCCTGCGCCTGCTGACGGCGGCAGGCGACGTCGTCACCACGTCGTACGACGCCTCCGGTGCTCCGTGGTGGGTGGCGGGGAGCCCGCCGACGCCCTCGTCGCCGGCCTGCGTGACGTGATGTCGCGCCATCTCGCGACCACCCGCACCGAGTTCGACCGCTTCGGCCGCCAGGTCTCCGGCTACGCCGCCCAGCACCTCCTGCCCGAGCGCTTCGACCTCGGCCAGGCGCTCGTCGGCTCCGAGGGCACGCTCGGCGTGATCACCGAGGCGACGGTGCGACTCGTCGTCGACGCCCCGGTGCGCGTCGTGGTCGCGCTCGGGTTCGCCTCGATCGTCGAGGCCGGGGAGGCCTCGCCCGCGGTCGTCGCGCACGGTCCGACGGCCTGCGAGGGTCTCGACTCGCGGCTGCTCACGGTGTTGCGGGAGCGACGCGGCGAGGGCGCGGTACCCCCGCTGCCGCAGGGCGACGCCTGGTTGTTCGTCGAGCTCGCCGGTGACGACCACGACGACGTCGTCGAGCGGGCGCAGGCGCTGGCGACCTCGGGGATCGCGCTCGACGCCCTGGTCGTCGAGGACCCGCTCGTGCAGGCCCGGCTGTGGCGGATCCGCGAGGACGGCGCCGGCATGGCCGGGCGCTCGCCCGCCGGTCGCCCGGCCTGGCCCGGCTGGGAGGACGCCGCCGTGCCGCCCGCGATGCTCGGGTCCTACCTCGCCCGCTTCGACGAGCTGGTCGCCTCGCACGGCATGTCCTCGGCGCCCTACGGCCACTTCGGCGAGGGCTGCATGCACGTGCGCCTCGACTACCCGCTCGACCGGCCCGACGGCGCCCAGGTCCTGCGCCGCTTCCTCGTCGAGGCCGCCACGCTGGTGGGGGAGTACGGCGGTTCGCTGTCCGGCGAGCACGGCGACGGGCGGGCCCGCAGCGAGCTGCTGCCGCACATGTACTCACCCGACGCGATCGCGATGTTCGGCGCGATCAAGCACGTCTTCGACCCCGACAACCTGCTCAACCCCGGCGTCCTGGTCGACCCCGACCCGGTCGACGCCGACGTGCGCTTCGCCGGGTCCTTCCCGATCGAGCGGTCGGGCCGCAAGCGGCTGGCCTTCGCCTACCCCCACGACGACGGCGACCTCGCCCAGTCGGTCCACCGCTGCACCGGGGTGGGCAAGTGCCGCGCCGACAACGCTCCCGCCGGTGGGGGGCCCGGCGGCGTGATGTGTCCCTCCTACCTCGCCACCCGCGAGGAGAAGGACTCCACGCGCGGGCGCGCCCGCGTGCTCCAGGACGTCGTGCGCGGCGAGCTCGCCTGGGACGCGCCCGAGGTGCGCGACTCCCTGGACCTGTGCCTGTCGTGCAAGGGATGCGCCTCCGACTGCCCCACCGGCGTCGACATGGCGACGTACAAGTCGGAGGTGCTGCACCAGACCTACTCGCGCAGCGCCCTGGGCCGCTTCAGGCTGCGGCCGCGCGCGCACTACTCGCTGGGGCGGTTGCCGCTCTGGGCACGCCTGGTCGGCCGGGTGCCGGGGCTGGCGATGGTGGCCAACCTGATGCTGCGGCTGCCCCTGCTCGGCGCGCTCGGCAAGTGGGCGGCCGGGGTCGACGGTCGACGGTCGGTGCCGGCGTTCGCGCGGCGGTCGTTCCGCTCGTCGTACGAGCCGTCACCGGCCGCTGTGGGCGGGACGCCGGTGATCCTCTTCGCCGACTCGTTCTCCGACGCCTTCGACCCCGAGGTCGCCGCGGCGACGGTGCGGGTGCTCGAGGCAGCCGGCTACGCGCCGCGCCTGCCCGACGAGCAGCTGTGCTGCGGGCTGACCTGGATCACCACGGGCCAGCTCGACGCCGGGAAGCGGATCCTCGGCGCGACGGTGGCCTCGCTCGTCGGTGCCGCTCGCGACGGCGTACCGATCGTCGGCATCGAGCCCTCGTGCACCGGCGTGCTGCGCAGCGACGCCGTCGAGCTGCTCGACACCGACGACGCGCGGGTCGTCGCGGCGGCGACGAGGACCCTGGCCGAGCTGCTCGCCGAGACGCCGGGCTGGACGGCCCCCGACCTCGCCGGCACCACCGTCGTCGCGCAGCCGCACTGCCACCACCACGCCGTGATGGGCTGGCAGGCCGACGCCGACCTGCTCGCGCAGACCGGCGCCACGGTGCAGCGACTGTCCGGCTGCTGCGGGCTGGCCGGCAACTTCGGCGTCGAGATCGGTCACTACGACGTCTCGGTCGCGGTCGCCGAGCAGCAGCTGCTGCCGGCCCTCGACGCCTCACCCGACGCGGTCGTCCTGGCCGACGGCTTCTCCTGCCGCACCCAGGTGGCCGACCTGCGCGAGCGGCCGTCGGTGCACCTCGCCCAGCTGCTCGACGGCGGGGGTGTCGGTGGCCGGTGACCTCTACGGCGATCGCCGACCGGGTGCGAGGGCGGCTCGGACGGGGTCGACGAAACTGCGGGTTGTGGCAAGAAGCTTCGTGACAGAAGCAGCAGTTTCTCCGCTTCAGCGGAGAAACTGCCGGAGCAGGCCCGCAGCTCGACCTACTTCCGCGGCGTGACGATGAGCCAGGGCTTGTTCCAGCCGCCCAGCCCGGACCGGTCGGCGAGCCACTGCTCGCGGGTGACGGTCACCGTCGCGCCGGCGCTCGGCTCGTAGAAGGTCAGTGAGCCACCGTCGGCCGACGCGCCGGTCACGAGCACCACGTGGCGAGGGGCGGTGTCGTTGCCGACGTAGACCGGGACGGTGTGGCCGCCGCGGCTCGCCGCGACCATGTCGTCGAAGCTCGAGGCGCGGTCCTGGAAGCGCACGTAGTCGACGCGGTAGTCCGTGCCGGGCACGCCCGACCCGCCGGGCGCCGACATCTCCTGCGCGAGCGGTCCAGGGGCGGTGCCGAGAGCCTGCGGCCACGCCGACTGCAACCCACCGCCGCGGTCGAACCACCCGTTGGTCTGCTCGTGCATCTTCAGGGACTCCGCCGCGAACCGCTCGCCGCGGGTGCCCGGGTCGGTGCTGCCGGTGACCGGGTCGTAGCCGGTGAGCACGTACATGGCGTAGGCCGGGTTGTTCTCCATGCGCGACATCACCAGGGTCGAGGAGCCGCACGTGGTGCCGTCGGGCTGGCTCGCGTCGCTTCCCCTGAACGTCGCGGGGTCGAGGGCGGCGCGCTGCGCGGGCGTCATCGCCCGCACCTGGGCGGCATAGCGGTCGAGGGCGTCGCCGCTGAGCCCCGCGGCCCGGGCCTCGGTGACGAGCTGCTGGGCGCTCGGCGGGCCGGTCTGCGTCGTCCCTCCGGCCCCGGACCCGGCGCCCGCCCCTGCGGGCTCGGAGGCGGAGTCCTGCGCCTCGGCCTCGCGGCGCAGCGCGGCTGCCATCAGACCGAGCTGCTGGGTCACCTGGTCCAGCTGCGGTCGGTGCGTCGTCGACCACGACTCGCGCACCCGGGTGGCGTCGGTCCCGGACCAGTCGAAGGAGTGCAGGACGCCGTCGAGTCGCGTCGCGAGCCCGACGACCTCCTGCGAGCCGCGCTCGAGCTCGCTGCTCGCCGCCAGTCCGGCGGCGGTGTCCATGCCGTGGGTCACGCTCATGGCCGGAGCCTAGGAAGCGCAGGGGCCCCGCGTCACCCGTAACGTTCCGGATTCTCCGGCGAGCGACTCAGGCGGGGACCTTCGCCTGCTCGAGGGCTGCGTCATCCGTCCGAGCGTGCACGTGCGGCACCATCGCAGTGAGGGCGACGCCGATGAACGCCGCGATCGCTCCGATGAGGAAGCAGAGCTGGTAGGCGCCCTCCGTCGGGATCGAGACCCCGCCGAAGTCGGTCGTCGACGACGTCAGCACCGTCACCATCACCGCGGCGGCGGTGGTCGTGCCGATGGAGCGCATCAGGGCGTTGATGCCGACCGCGGCCCCGGCCTCGCGGGGCGCGACGTTGCCCATGATGAGCGTCGGCATCGCGCCGTACCCGATCCCGACGCCGGCCGCGGCGATGCTCGAGGCGATCAGCAGCTGCCACGGGGCATCCATCAGGAAGAAGGCCACGAGGTAGCCCAGACCGAGCACGGCGGCGCCGATCATCAGTGTCTGCTTGGGGCCGACCGCAGTCATCAGGCGGCCGGAGACCGGCGCGAAGGCCATCATGACCAGCCCACCCGGAGCCATCCACAGTCCGGCGGCGAGCAGGGTCTGCCCGAGCCCGAAACCGGTGGCGGTGGGCAGCTGCAGCAGCTGTGGCACGACGATCGACTGGGCCATCATCCCGAAGCCGATCGCGATCGCGGCGAGGTTGGTCAGCAGCACCGGACGTGACGAGCTGACCCGCAGGTCGACGAGGGGCTCCTCGCGGCGCAGCTGGTAGGCGCCCCACACCAGGAGCACGACGACGCCGCCGACGAGCGCGCCGAGCGTGCGGCCGCTGGTCCACCCCCAGCTGTTGGCCTTCGAGACGCCGATCAGCACCGCCACCAGGCCGACCGTGAGCCCGACCGCGCCGGGAGCGTCGAAGGAGCCGCCCGCGTGGTCGTTGCGGTGGGGCACGAGGGCGACGACGCCGAGCATCATGGCGGCCGAGAGGGCCGCACCCATCCAGAAGATCGCGTGCCAGTCGAAGGTCTGCGCGACGAACGCCGACAGCGGGAGACCGATCGCGCCGCCGACGCCGAGCGTGGCGCTCATGGCGGCGACCGCCGTGTTGGCCATCCGCGGCGGCGTGACCTCGCGCATCAGCGCGATGCCGACCGGGATGAAGCCGAGGGAGAGGCCCTGCAGGGCACGCCCGGCGAGCATCGGCGCGAGCGTGTCGGAGAGCGCCGAGATGAGCGAGCCGACGACGAGCAGACCTGCGGTGGCCACCAGGACCCGCTGCTTGCCGAGCAGGTCACCGAGTCGACCGCTCATCACCATCGAGACCGCGCCGGCGAGCAGGGTGATCGTGACGACCCAGCCGGCGTTCGACGCCGAGGTGTCGAGCAGGGTCGGCAGCTGCCCCTGGAGCGGGACCACCAGGGTCTGGGTCAGCGAGACGGTCATGCCGCCGAAGCAGAGGACCACGACGGTCATCAGGGCCCGGGGCGGGACTGCCGGTCCGGCAGTCGCAGGCAGGGAGGTGCTCATGGATGTGTACGGTACACATCCGGTCGGCATCTGGCACGATCGGGTGACGCGACTCACGTCCACCCCGCTCCGTCCGGTGCGCCCGTCAGTCCGTCAGTCCGTCCGCCCACCCATCGCCAACCCGTCGTCAACCCACCCGCCCGACAGGAGGTGCTCTGCGTGGTCCCGCCCGAGGAGCAGCCCGACGCGCTCGACCCGCTGGCCGACGTCACCGCGCTCGGCGGCGAGCTGCTGCGCCTCCAGCGACGCCGTACGTCGGTCTACGAGGGCGTCATCCTGGAGAACTCGGCGTTCCGGCTCCTGTGGGTGCTCGCCGACGGCACCGAGCGCACCCTGCGTCAGCTCTCGGAGGCCCTCGACCTCGAGCAGTCCACCGTCAACCGGCAGGTCAACGCCGCTCTCGCGGCCGGCTACCTCGAGCGGTACGCCGTCGACGGGAGCGCGAGCAAGGTGGTGCGGCCCAGCACGGCCGGGACCCAGGCCTTCGAGCACGACGGACGGATCCGGGCCCAGCTCATCTCGCGGGCCCTGGCCGACCTGGGTGAGGTCCGGGCCGCGCGGCTGATCGAGGACCTCCGGGACTTCAACGACGCCTGGGACTCGGCCCTGGGAGACGGCTGAGCAACAGCGCGGCGCGCACTCCTCGCGACAGCCGCCCGCCCGGGCCGGGTCCGCCCGGGCTGAGTCCTGGCCGAGTTGGGCGGTAGGTTGCTGACCCACCACCCCCATGCTGACCCGATCGAGAAGGCAGGCCACGTGTCGACGACGCAGCCGACGGAGGCCGCGGACCGTTCGGCCGCCGCCATCCAGCCGCACGGTCTGCTGCTCGTCCTCGACGCCGACCTCGTGGTCGTGCTCTGCTCCGCGAACCTCGAGTCGATGCTCGGCGTCGCCCCGGAGGACGCCCTGGGACGCCCGTTCGCGGCCCTGCTCGGCACCGACGTCGCGGCCCGGGTCGCGGCCCGGGTCGACGAGGACGTCGCGTCGGACCCGATGGTCGTCGTGCCCGGGAAGGTCGGGGTCGGCGACCTGGGCGGCCAGCAGGTCGAGGTGCGCGTCCACACCGCGGGCGAGTGCATCGTCGTCGAGCTCGAGCCCGGCGTCGTCGGCACCAGCGCCGCGGAGGACCGTTCGGTCCGCGACGCCATGCCCCGTCTGGCCCAGGCCGCCACGGTGGTCGAGCTCGCCGACCTGCTCGCCGCCGAGGTGCGCGACCTGACCGGCTTCGACCGGGTGATGGTGCTGCGCTACGACCGTGCGTGGGAGGGGGAGGTGGTCGCGGAGTCGCGTCGCGACGGGCTGGAGCCCCACCTGGGGCGCCGCTACCCGGCCGCTCCGGCTGTCGGCGGTGCAGCCCACCTGCACGAGCTCGAGCCGGTGCAGGTGGTCGCCGACGTGGCCGCCGCAGCGGTTCCCCTGCTGTCCCTGGCCGACGTGGCCGCCCCCGGTGCCGACCCAGCCGGTGCCGCCTCTCCGACCTCGGTCGACCTCGGTCACGCCACGCTGCGCTGTGTGCCGGGCGACCACGTCGCCTACCTGGCCGCGCACGGCGTCACGGCGTCGCTGTCGATCGCGATCATGATCGACGAGCGCCTGTGGGGGCTGATCGCCTGCCACCACTACGCCGGTCCGCACCGGCTCGGTCACGACACCCGGTCCTCGGCGGAGTTCTTCACCCAGGTCGCCTCGCACCTCGTCGCGCACCGCGAGCGGGCCGCGGCACGCGACGCCGCTGCGGCCACCCGCAGCGCCCTCTCCGAGCTGACCGCCCGCCTCGCGGCCCCCGATCAGCCGGTGCTGGACGTCCTGTTCTCCGACCCGGCACTGCTGTCGGTGTTCGGGGCGAGCGGGTGCGCCAACCTGTTCGAGGGCGAGCTGCGCACCCAGGGGCAGGTGCCCGACCTCGAGACGATGCAGGAGATCTCCGACCTGCTCAACGTGCCCGACACCTACTGCAGCTCCACCGAGCACCTCGCCGGTCTCGACGCGCGCTTCACGGGGGTCGCCGACGTCGCCGACGCCGTCCTGCGAGTCGGGTCGATGGGCGACCGCTGGGGGCTGTGGTTCCGCACCGACGGCGCCGGCTGGCAGCCCTGGCACGTCGAGGCGGCCGAGGAGCTCGGCCGCGCCGTCAACTCCCAGCTCCTCCTGCGCTCGCGCGAGCAGGTCCTGATGGCCGAGTCGATGCAGCGCTCCGTCGTGCTCGACCGGGCGCCGGACTTCCCCGGCGTCGACCTGGTCGCCCGCTACCGACCGGCCACGACCTATCAGCTCGGTGGCGACTGGTGGGACGCCTTCGAGCTCGACGAGCGACGCCTCGCGCTGGTGGTCGGCGACGTCGCCGGGCACGGGGTCGCCGCAGCGTCGGCGATGACGCAGGTGCGCACCGCCCTGCGCGCCTACCTGTACGACGGGCACGGGCCGGACGCCGCCCTCGACCGGCTCGACCGGTTGTTGGACGGCCTCCTCGGGATCGGCGTCGCCACCGCCCTGGTCGCCGTGCTCGATCGCGAGTCCGGCATCGTCGAGGTCGCCAGCGCGGGTCACCCCGACCCCATGCTCGTCGCCCCCGACGGCAGCGTCCGTGAGCTCCCGCTCGATCGCCGTCCCCTGCTGGGCGTCGGCTGCGGAGTCGCCCCGCTCAACGTCCTCGACGTGGCCGACGGCTCGATGCTGATCCTGTTCACCGACGGTCTCGTGGAGCGGCGTGGGGTCGACACCGACGCCCAGACCGCCCAGCTGGTCGAGCTGACCGGCGGCGGGTTGCTCCCGCGCCCGCACGACGACGTCGCCCTGTGGGCCGACCGCTTGCTCGCCGAGCTCGACACCCCTGACGACGACACGACGATCCTCGCCGTGCGGTGGGCCCCGGGACGCTCCTGACGAGTCCCACGTCACGTGGCCGCGAAGTCGCCCGGACCCGGGCCACCTGGGTAGCCTGATCGGTCGTGAGCACGCCGCCGACCGGGACCGTCACGCCGTCCGGCGACCGCGTGCGTCTCGTGTGGCCGGACGTCGCCAAGGGCGCCTGCATCCTGCTGGTGGTCCTGCACCACGTGATCCTCAAGGACTACGTCTTCCTCGTCGGCGCGGCCTTCGACCCGCTCGAAGACTTCTGGCACGACCTCACCTACGCGCTCAAGCCGGTGCGGATGCCGTTGTTCTTCGTGGTCAGCGGCTTCTTCGCCGCGAGTGCCGTCGCCCGGCCGTGGCGCTCGTCGTGGCACCGGGTCGCCTCGAGCTACTACCTCTACGTCGTGTGGCTGACCGTGTTCATCGGGGTCTACGCCCTCGAGCGCGACCTGCCCGCCAACCGCAGTGGTCAGCGTCGCGGACCTCGTCGGCGAGCTCGCCTGGGCAGCCTCGAGCATGTGGTTCCTCTACGCGCTGGCCGTCTACTTCGTCGTGGCCAAGGCGCTGCGCCCCCTGCCGCCGTACGTCGTGGTCGGCGCCGCCGCCGTGCTGGCGATGTCGGTCTCGGGGCTGGGGATCGAGGAGAACAACCGCTTCTCGGTGCTGGTCCACCTCGTCTACTTCCTCGCCGGCGCCTACTTCCCGCACGCCCTGCAACGTCTCGCGGCGCTGCGCCCCTCCTCGGTGGCGGTGCTCGGTCTGACCGCCGCCTACGCCGCGGCCGCCGTCGTGGTGCTCCACAGCGGACTGCCGTGGAGCCTGACCGCCTTCGGGGCCTCGCTGCTCGGGGTCCCGCTGGGCATCCTGGCGGCGGTCCGCTGCGCGCCGACCCGCGCTGGTCGCGCCCTGGCGTGGGTCGGGCAGCGCACCCTGCGCCTCTACGTGCTCCACCTCGTCGTCCTGGTCGTGCTCGTCCGGCTGCCGTGGTCGCTCGGCGAGCGCGGGGTGCCGGGCCTGGTCGCCGCGATCGGCTACCCGGTCGCGATGACGGCGCTGGTGGCGCTCGCGTGCTTCGCCCTGCACGCGGTGCTCGTCAAGGTCGGACTGCGGTGGCTGTTCGAGCTGCCGTCGCCGATCGCTCGACGGTTGGGGTCCCCGGCCGCCGCGTCGTCGTCGGCCGCCGTACCCGCGGCGGCGCGCACGCTGCGCCGCTCCCGGCCCTGACCCTTGCGCGACGGTTCCTCGGGACGCACAATCATGGCTGTCCCGGGCGCTCCGCCCGTGCTCGGTCCGGAGGTCAGCGCATGAGTCGTCGTCAACGTCAGGTGCGTGCTCGCGCCGTGCAGCAGCAGGTCGCGCGTCGCAAGGACCTGCGCCGTCGCGCGCGTCTCACCAAGTCCGGTGCGAGCAGGGCAGCGGCCACGCTCGTGTCGCTCGGTGTCGTCGGCACGATGGCTGTGGCCAACCCGACCGCCGCCACCGCCGAGGAGAGCAGCGCTGCTGGTGGAGCCGGCTGCCGGGGGGCCACGAACTCCTCGAGCAACCCCCGCGAGTTCGTCGGCATCGACGACACGGTCTTCTTCACCGCGACCGACACCAGCGGCGGCCAGGAGCTGTGGACCACCGACGGCACGCAGGGCGGCACCACACGCCTGACCTCGGGACTCGGCAACGACGACAGCTACTACGGCGGGCCGCGCGACCTCACCGCCGTCGGCGACACCCTCTTCTTCAGTGTGATCGACCGCAAGGACGGGGCGGCGCTGTGGAAGTCCGACGGCACCAGGTCCGGCACCGTCCGGGTCAAGACGATCAGCACGGACCGCTCGGTCTACGGCGCGGTGGGCAGCCTGACGGCCGTGGGGGACCTCCTGTTCTTCCAGGCCGACGACGGCACCCACGGCAAGGAGCTGTGGTCCTCCGACGGCACCGCGGCCGGCACCGCCATGGTCAAGGACATCAACCCCGACGACGACGGCTACAGCTACAGCTACGACGACTCGCTCGTGGCGCTCGGCGACACCGTCTTCTTCTCCGCCGACGACGGGGTCTCCGGCTCCGAGCTGTGGAAGTCCGACGGCACCGAGGCCGGCACCGTGCAGGTCAAGGACATCAATCCAACCGGGTACTCCAGCGACATCAGGTCCCTGACCGCGACCGCGGACGCGCATCTTCTTCACCGCCCGCGACGGCGTCCACGGCGCGGAGCTGTGGACCTCCGACGGCACGCCGGGAGGAACGTCCCTGGTGAAGGACCTCCAGCCCGGTGCGGCCTCCCAGCGCGCCGACGAGCTGACGGCACTCGGCGACGACCTCTACTTCGTCGCGGACGACGGGGTCACCGGGCCGGACCTGTGGGTCTCCGACGGCAGCGATGCCGGCACCACGCGGGTCAAGGACTTCCCCTCCGGCCCCGACACCGAGTACGACTACGGCCCGACGAACCTCACGGTCAACCAGGGCACGCTGTTCTTCGTCGTCGACAGTGAGACGACGGGCTACGAGCTGTGGTCCTCCGACGGGACCGCACCCGGCACCGCGCTGGTGAAGGACGTGCGCCCCGGCGCCCGGAGCAGCGACATCCACGACCTCGTGTCGGCCGCCGACGCGCTCTACTTCGTCGCCCAGTCCGGCCGCGACAACCCGGCCCTGTGGACGTCCGACGGCACGAAGCAGGGCACCGTCGAGGTCTACGGCGACTTCGCGACCACCGACTACTACTCCTACGGGCCCTCGGGCCTCGCGGCCGTCGGCGGGGCGGTCTACTTCTCCGCCTCGGGTGGCCCGCACAACACCGAGCCGTGGGTCAGCAACGGCACCACGCAGGGGACGCGCGAGATCAAGGACCTCAACCGGGGCGTGCCGTTCGACGTCGTGGGCCGCCCCGCCTACAACCTCAAGCAGGGGTCGGTCAGGGTCCCGGTCTCGGCGCAGGCGTCCGGCGTCCTGCGTGCCACCGGAAAGCTCACGAAGAACGTCGACGTGAGGATCAAGGCGGGCGAGAAGTCCGCCCTGGTGATCAAGCCCAACGCGAAGGGCCTCAAGAAGCTGCGCCGGGATCGGGCCCAGGCCGCGAACGGGAAGCCGGGACGGCTTCGCGTGTCGGTCGACCTCGCGTTCAAGGCGTGCGGGGCCACGCTGACCAGGAGCACGTCGTTCCGCCTGAAGCTCAAGTGACCGAGCCCGCCTCGGCGGGCACGGGCTCCGGTGCGAACGGCGTCGATGCGAGCAGCGTCGATCCGAGCGGCGTCAGCGAGATCAGGTACCACCACAGCGAGTCCCTTCCATCGGTCCTGGAGGCGGTCGGGTGCTCGCTGCTGATCTCCACCTACCAGGCCGGGCAGCTCGTGGCCGTCGGTGTCGCCGACGGCGGCCTCTCCTTCTCCTTCCGGCGCTTCGACAAGGCGATGGGCGTCGCCCTCGGGCCCGACGGCCTGATGGTGGCGAGCAAGGGACAGGTGTGGTCGCTCAAGGACCACCGCGACATCGCCCCGCAGCTCGCCCCGGCCGGGCGCCACGACCGCTGCTGGCTGCCGCGCACCTCGGTCTCGACCGGGCCCATGCAGTGCCACGAGGTCGTCTGGGGCCGTGATGATCACGGCCGGCCCGACCTCTGGCTGGTCAACACCCTCTTCTCCTGCTTGGCAGGACTGTCGGACAGCTACGACTTCGTCCCCCGGTGGCGCCCACCCTTCGTCAGCGCGCTCGCCCCCGAGGACCGCTGCCACCTCAACGGCCTGGCCCTGCGTGACGGCCGTCCCGCGTTCGTCACCGCGATGGCGGCCACCGACACCGCCGGAGGGTGGCGCGAGGCCCGCAACGACAGTGGGGTCGTGCTCGACGTCGCCTCCGGGGAGGTGGTCACGGCCGGTCTGTCCATGCCGCACTCCCCGCGGTGGCACGAGGGCGCGCTCTACGTCCTGAACTCCGGCCGCGGGCTGCTCGAGCGCGTCGACGCCGCGACGGGCGCTCGCACACGGGTGGCGGCCTTCCCCGGCTACGCCCGGGGGCTGGCCTTCCACGGTGGACACGCCTTCGTCGGGCTGTCCCGGATCCGGGAGACGGCCATCTTCGGGGGCGCCCCCATCGCCGAGTACCACGAGCGGCTCAAGTGCGGGATCGGCGTGGTCGACCTCACCTCCGGAGAGACCGTGGCCACCCTGGAGTTCGCCAACGGGGTGGAGGAGCTCTTCGACGTGCAGGTGGTGCCGGGCGCGCGGTGCCCGTCGCTGGGGGACGGCGAGACCGGGGGCAGCGGTCAGGTCTGGGTGCTGCCGCAGCAGTAGCCCCGGTGCGCCGGGGGAGTCACCCGGCAGAGCCGGCGCCCGCCGAGCCCGCTGAGACCGGGCAGCCGGCCCCGGCCCGTTTGCCGAACGTGCCGAGCGAGGCGAGATCGGGCATCACGGCGTAGGACCTGATCCGCGAGCTGTCGAAGGTCTGCAGCGGACGCCGGCGCGGCGGCAGGATCCGCAGCAGGCGGGCCCGCGCGCGCAGCGCGGCCGCGGAGGCGCGCCGCGCCGACGCCGAGGGCACGTCGTACCGGAACGCGGCGAGGAGGGGCTCGTCCATCAGGGCCCGGCTCGACAGGTCGACCAGTCCGGCGGCCGGGCGGGGGTAGAACGAGCAGAGCAGCGCCAGGGTCGCGTCGGCGACGCGTCGGGCGCCGGGGTCGAAGGCGAAGTGCTCGCGCTCGTAGTCGTCCATCAGGTCGGCGAACCCGGCATAGGTCGTGGGCACGTCGGTGATGTTCATCCGGCGCCCGAGCTGGCGGTAGTAGGCCACCGACGCGTCGAGCTCGTTGCGGGTGAACACCCGCCAGCCGTGGTCGTCGATCCATCGCTTCGGCACGACCACGAACGTCGACAGGACGTAGCGCAGGTCGTCGTTGCCGATGTCGTACATCGCGTGCATCTGGTTGATGCGACGGGTGGCGGTGCGCCCCTCGACGGAGTCGAACCCGTGGGTCAGGGGAGCATCGAGCAGCAGCCCGGTGTCGTCGTAGCGCTTCTGGCAGTCGCCGGTGAACTGTCCGGTCTCGTCGAGGAGGCGCCCGATGCTCGGCACGGCGTAGGTGCGGAACAGCGCGAAGCTCAACGCCTGGTTGAGGTCCCAGGGGAACTCGTGCTGGGCGAGGACGCGGTAGATCTCGACGTAGTCGGTCTCGGGGTCCAGTGCGTCGGTGTGCTCACGCCAGTGGGTCTTGCGCATCGGCTCAGCCTCCGTCGTCGGGGGGCACGAGGATACCGCTGGTCTCGATCAGCCGTGCGCCGTCGCCCTGCGGGCCGTCGCTCTGCACGATCGTGGCCGTGCCGATCGTCGAGACCTCGTCGCCGACCTCGATGATCGCCGGGTTGCCCCCGCGCCGGGTCTCCCACAGCCGGACGCCGTCGGGGCTCTCGGCGTGGGTGACGTCGTAGTCGCGCAGCGTGACGTAGAGGCGGTCGCCGTAGAAGTCGAGCAGCAGGGCGGTGGTCAGGCTGAACTGGAAGATCCCCCCGTGCGAGATCTGGACGACGCCCCTGGCTTGGCGCGCGGTGGTGTCGTGGACCTCGCCGGAGAGGTAGAGGTCGACGTCGAAGCGGTCGAACAGCTTCCACAGTCGCGACCGGGATCCGCGCGGGTAGTGCAGGCGGCTCGAGGCGCGGGCACGCACGGGGTAGAGCACCGGCACGTGACCCTGCACGACCACCCACTGCACGCCGTCGCGCCGGGCCCGCTCCAGCACGCCGCGCAGCCATCGCATCTGCTGCCGGTCGACCTTGATCTTCGCCCGCTTCGGCGTGATGTCGAAGACGTCGATCGTCACGACCTGCACGTCCGGGCTCGGCCGTCCGGCGTACGCCGACAGCCGGGCCGGTCCCCGGGGATGGTCGGGGAAGAGCGGCCGACCGGAGGCCTTGGTCGTGAACTCGCGGGCGAACTCCGCCTTGAAGTCGGCCGCCAGCCGTCGCTTGCGCCGGGGCCAGGGGTTGTCGCCGTACTCGTGGTCGCCCATGGCCGGGAAGACCGAGAGCCCGCGGTCGTCGAAGCGCTGCTGCCACTGCGGGTAGTAGGTGCGGGCCGCTCGCTGCAGCGCCCGACGCCGCTCGGCGTTGGTGTCGACGGGGCCGAAGTTGCCGGACTCCTCGTCGTCGTAGCCCCATCGTCCGTCGACGAGGTCGCCGGCGACCAGCACGCCGGCCGGGTCGAGGGACTGCCAGTCGTCGAGGACCCGGTCGAGCGCCTCGTCGTAGGCGGCGTTGGTGGAGTTGGGCGTGCGGGTCGCACTCGGCATGCCCGCCCAGAGCCCCGGGCCGTCGGCGAGGTCGCCGATGTCGCCGTTGAGGAAGTCGGGGCTGGAGAGCAGGCGAAGGTCCGGCTCGAGGGCGGCGTCGGGGCCACTGATCGCGCGGGTCGGGATCGGGGTCGTGCCGGTCGTGGTGCCCCTGCGGGCCGTGACCTGGCCGCCCAGCTCGTCGCCACTGCGTCCGACCACGATCGCGGTGAAGTCGACCGTGTCGGCGCCCGGGGCGACCAGGCACACGAGGTCGGCGCCGACGATCGCCGAGGCGGTGGCGACGACGGTGCTGGGCACGCAGGAGTCCGGGATGCTCACCATGCGGGCCCCGAGCAGGTCGATCCGGACCTCGTCGGTGGGGTGGTCGAGGGTGACGCTTCCCTGGACGAGGGTCAGCGGCGCGACGGCCCCGGCTCCGTCGGACCAGGTGGTGGTGGTGCCCCCGAGGACCTCGCGCTCCAGGGACCCGGAGGACGCCAGGGCCGGATCGTCACCGCGGGTGCCGGGATCGGAGCTGCAGCCGAGCGGCAGCACGAGGGTCACCGCGACGAGACAGGCGACGCCGAGACGGCGGTGCGGCACGACGACGTCCCTCCGGTGCAGGGTCGGGCCCCGCCCGTGCAGGCCCCATGACCCCCGAAGCGTAGGCGATCAGCCGCCGCTGCTCCGCGCAACGACCACCAGCGCGCCCCGCTCGTCGTCGGCGACGGTCTCCGGGACCAGACCGCCGGCTCGGAGCAGGTCCGAGGCCACCGGCTCCTGCTCCGGCGAGACCTCGATCAGCAGGAGGCCGCCCGGGGCCAGCCAGGAGGCCGCCTCGTCGGCGACGCGCCGGTGGAGGTCCAGGCCGTCGGCCCCACCGTCGAGGGCGAGCAGCGGCTCGTGGTCGCGCGCCTCCGGCGGGAGTCGCGCGATCTCGGCGCTCGGCACGTAGGGGGCGTTGACCATCAGGACGTCGACCTGCCCGCGCAGGTGCTGCGGCAGGGCGTCGTACAGGTCGCCCTCGTGGACCGGCGTGGGGGCGAGGTTCGTGCGGGCGCACCGGACGGCGTCCGGTGCGAGGTCGGCGGCGTGACCCTCGACGTCGGGGCGGCGGTGCAGGAGGGCGAGGAGCAGCGCGCCGCTCCCGCAGCACAGGTCGACCACGACCGCGCCGGTGCGAGCGCGTGCTGCCGCGACCTCGACGAGCAGCGCCGTGCGCTGCCGCGGGACGAAGACGCCCGGGTCCAGCGCGACGCGCACGCCCGCGAAGTCGGCCCAGCCCAGGACCTGCTCGAGAGGATGGCCCGCGACCCGGCGTACGACCATCGTCTCGAGGTGGGTCGCGTCGCTCGCGTGGGCCACCAGGAGTGCGGCCTCGTCCTCGGCGAAGACCGAGCCGGCCGCGCGCAGGCGGGTCACCAAGGTCTCCACGAGGGTCACTATCGCCGATCGGGGCCGACTAGAACGCGTTACAGTTTCGCGGTGACCGTCCCGGACGTCTTCGCCCCCGCCCAGCTCGGCCCCGTGCGGCTGCGCAACCGCGTCGTCAAGGCGGCGACCTTCGAGGGGCGAACGCCCCACGGCCAGGTGACCGACGAGCTGATCGACTACCACCTCGCGCCGTCGCGCGGCGGCGTCGCGCTGACGACGGTGGCCTACCTCGCGGTCGCGCCCGAAGGTCGTACGCACGCCGAGGTGATCGTCGTGGGTGACGGCACCGCCGCCGGGCTGGCCCGGCTGGCCGCGGCCGTCCACGAGACCGGCGCCGCGATCGCCGGGCAGGTGGGGCACGCCGGTCCGGTCGCCAACGGCCGCTCCAACGGCGTCCGCGCCCTCGCGTCGAGCCGGGCGCCGAGCCCGCTGTCGATGCAGATGATCGGCTCCGCGACCGAGCGCGACCTCACGCGGATCACCCGTGCCTACGTGTCCGCCTCGCGCACCCTGGTCGACGCGGGCTTCGACGTGCTCGAGCTGCACATGGCGCACTCCTACCTGATCTCCTCCTTCCTCGCCCCCGGCCTCAACAAGCGACGCGACCGCTGGGGCGGCTCGCTGGAGAACCGCGCCCGGCTGGCGCGGCAGGTGGCGCGCGCGGTGCGCGAGGAGGTCGGCGACGACGCCGCGGTGACGGCGAAGGTGAGCCTGAGCGACGGGTTCAAGGGCGGCGTCACGACCTCGGAGGGGCTGGACGTCGCGGCCCTGCTGGAGGGCGACGGCCACCTCGACGCGCTCCAGCTGTCCGGCGGCAGCTCGCTGATGAACCCGATGTACCTCTTCCGCGGTGACGCCCCCGTCGCGGAGTTCGCGGCCGCGATGCCGCTCGCCGTACGCCTCGGGATGAAGACGCCGATCGGTCGCTCCTTCATGAAGACCTACCCCTTCGAGGAGGCCTACTTCCGCGAGAAGGCGCTGCGCTTCCGGGCCGGGCTGAGCATGCCGCTGATGCTGCTCGGCGGGATCAACCGCCGCGAGACGATGGAGCAGGCGATGGCCGACGGCTTCGACTTCGTCGCCCTCGGGCGCGGCCTGCTCCGCGAGCCCGACCTGGTCAACCGGTTGGCCGCCGGTCCCCAGCGCGCGGGGGTCTGCATCCACTGCAACCGCTGCATGCCCACCATCTACGCCCCCGCCGGGACCCACTGCCCCGAGGTTCCGGCCACCGCCCGCTTGTAACTCACCGTTCGAACAACTGTCACACCCGTCGAGCGGCGTGGTGGATGTCCGAACGGTGAGTTACAAGCTTCGCTTCCGCCGAACTAGAACCTGTTCTAGTCTGTCGCCCATGTCTCAAGTGATCCCGGACCAGCCCCTCCGCGCCGTCGTGTGGTCGACCGGCACCATCGGCCGCCACGCCATCGCCGGCATCGACGCCCACCCCGACCTCGAGCTCGTCGGGGTGTGGGTGTCCAACCCGGAGAAGGACGGCAAGGACGCCGGGATCCTGGCCGACCTGGGCCGTGAGCTGGGGGTGCGGGCCACCACCGACCGCGACGCGCTGATCGCGATGAAGCCGGACGTCATCGTGCACACCGCGATGGCCGACGACCGGGTCTTCGAGTGCCTCGAGGACCTCATCGGCTTCGTCGAGGCCGGCATCAACGTCACCTCGAGCGGACCGGTGCTGCTCCAGTGGCCCGACAAGATCCTGCCGCCGGAGTTCATCGAGCGCATCGAGAAGGCCTGCGCCGACGGCAACGCGAGCCTGCACGTCAACGGCATCGACCCCGGGTTCGCCAACGACGTCCTGCCGCTGGTGATGACGAGCCTGAGCCAGCGCATCGACGAGGTGCGGGTCATGGAGATCTGCGACTACTCCACCTACTACCAGCCGGTGGTGATGGGTGAGCTCTTCGGTTTCGGCAAGCCGATGGACGAGCTCGGCATGCTCTGGCACCCCGGCATCCTCACGATGGCGTGGGGGAGTGTCGTACGTCAGATCGCTGCGGGCCTCGACGTCGTCCTCGACGAGCCGCTCACCGAGGAGGTCGACCGTCGCGCCGCCGAGAAGGACACGCCGTCGGTCTCCGGCGACGTGCCCGCCGGCACGATGGGCGCGGTCCGCTTCCAGCTGATCGGCAAGGTCGACGGCGTACCGCGTGTCGTGCTGGAGCACGTCACCCGCACCGACGCGTCGACCCAGCCCGAGTGGGAGACACCGCCCGCCGGCACCGACGGCTGCTACCGGGTGAAGATCACCGGCGAGCCGATGATGCAGGTCGACTTCACCCACCACGGCGAGCACGGCGACCACAACGTCAGCGGCATGATCACCACCGCGCAGCGGATCATCAACGCCGCGCCGGCGGTGGTCGCGGCGCCGCCCGGCATCGTCACCGCCCTCGACCTCCCGCTGGTCACCGGCCGCGGCCTCGTCACCGGCTCGAAGGGCGGCGCCAAGTGAGCATCCTCGACCGCTTCGCCGTGACCGACCACGTCGCCGTCGTCACCGGTGCCGGCCGCGGCCTCGGGGCCGCCACGGCCGTCGGCCTGGCCGAGGCCGGCGCCGACGTCCTGATCTCCTCGCGCACCGAGAAGCAGCTCGACCGCGTCGCCGACGCGGTGCGCGCGACCGGACGGCGCTGCCTCGTCGTGCCGGCCGACCTCTCCGACCTGGACGCTGTCGCCGGCCTCGCGCAGGCGGCGTACGACGAGTTCGGCCGCCTCGACATCGTGGTCAACAACGTCGGCGGCACCTTCCCGACGGAGTTCCTCAAGACCACCAACGAGTTCCTCAACGAGGCCTTCAGCTTCAACGTCACCACCGCCCACGCCCTGAGCGTCGCCGCGGTGCCGCTGATGCTCGCCGACGGCGTCGCGGACGGGGTCCAGAAGTCGATCACCACGATCTCCTCGATGATGGGCCGCACCGCCGACCGCGGGTTCATCGCCTACGGCACGGCCAAGGCCGCGCTCGCGCACTGGACCAAGATGGCCGCCCAGGACCTCTCGCCGACGATCCGGGTCAACGGGATCTACGTCGGCTCGATCATGACCAGCGCCCTGGAGTACGTCGCCGGACAGCCCGAGATGATGAGCCAGCTCGAGACCAAGACCCCGCTCGGTCGGGTCGGTGAGCCCGAGGACATCGCCGCCGCGGTGCTCTACCTGTCGTCGAGGGCCGGGCAGTACGTCACCGGCAAGCTGCTCGAGGTCGACGGCGGCATCCAGCAGCCGACGCTCGACCTCGGCTTCCCGGACGTCACGTCACCCTCGTAGGTTGGGCGGGTGAGCCACGACCCCGGTACCCCCACCGCGTACGCCGTCTCGCCGGACTCCGGCGAGCACTGGACCGCCGAGGGTGCGTGGGAGGTCGAGCCCGGCATCCACCGCATCCCGCTGCCGCTGCCGATGGACGGCCTCAAGGCGATCAACGTCTACGTCGTCGAGACCGACACCGGCCTCACGCTGATCGACGGCGGGTGGGCGATCCCGGTCGCGCGCGAGCTGCTGGAGTCGTGCCTGAAGCAGATCGGCGCCGGGTTCGCCGACATCAACCGCTTCCTGGTCACCCACATCCACCGCGACCACTTCACCATGGCGACGGTCCTGGGGCGCGAGCTCGGGATCGATGTCGCCCTCGGCGTCGACGAGCGGCCCGGCCTCGACCTCCTCAACAACACCCAGGAGATGACCGAGAACCCGTTCCACGCCGTGCTCCGGTCGGCCGGCGCCCACGCGGTGGCCGAGAAGTGGGAGCGCCTCGAGGGCGACGAGGAGGGGCCCGACCCGCTGCTGTGGCAGTACCCCACCACCTGGCTCGAGGGCGACCACGAGATCGAGGTGGGTGCGCGCACGATCGACGCCGTCCACACGCCCGGCCACACCCCGGGGCACTTCGTGTTCGCCGACAAGGCAGCCGGTCTGCTGTTCGCCGGTGACCACGTGCTCCCGACGATCACCCCGTCGATCGGGTTCACCGTCCCGCCGACCGACCTGCCGCTGGGCGACTTCATGGCCTCGCTCACCAAGGTGCGCGGGCTGCCTGATCTGCGGATCCTCCCGGCCCACGGCCCCGTGGCGCCGTCCTCCCACGCCCGGGTCGACGCGTTGCTGGCGTTCCACGAGGAGCGGCTGCGCGCCAGCCTCGACGCCGTGCCGCCGGCCGACTCCGGCCGCGCGGTCACGGCGTACGACGTCGCGGGCACGTTGGGCTGGACCCGTCACCTGCACGCCTTCGACACCCTCGACATCTTCAGCCAGGGCATGGCGTCGATGGAGACCAAGGCCCACCTCGACCTGCTCGTCGCCCGCGGGCAGGCGTCGAGCAGCGACACCGTCGATGGCGTCGCCTACACGCTTCCCTGAGGTCGTTTCATCGGCAGGTGGGGGATGTCGTCCTCGAGGAACTCCGGCCCGGTGACCTCGAAGCCGTGGGTGGCGTACCACCCGGCGAGCGGCGCCTGGGCGTCCAGGAGGACGTCACGATCGCGCGCGACGGCGAGAGCGGTGCGCATCAGGACGTCGGCCAGGCCCTGCCCGCGCGCGCCGAGCGACAGTGCCACCCGGCCGATCCGCCAGTGGTCCCCGTCGTCCAGGACGCGCGCACACCCGAGGAGGAGTCCGTCGTCGCTCAGCAGGACGTGGTGCGTGGCCGGCTCGGTGTCACGACCGTCGAGGTCGGGGTAGGGGCACTGCTGCTCGACGACGAAGACGTCCTGACGCAGGCGCGCGACGTCGTGGACCTGGCGGGCCGTGAGCCCGTCGAAGGGGTGCGCTGCGCAGGCGAGCCGGTCGACGGTCACCGGAGGAAGTCCGTCGTGTGCCGCCAGGCCGTCGCCGCCTCGCGGATCGGCATCAGCGGGAACACGTGGATCAGGTCCGGTGCCTCGAGGTAGGTCAGGTCCCACTCCCCGGGGGCCAGGGCCGCGTGCCGGTCGGCCAGCAGGCGGCACCCCGGCACGAGGAGGTCGCGGGTGCCGCAGATCATCAGCGTCGGCGGCAGCCCGGCGAGGTTGCCGAGGGCGGGGGAGACCTCGGGGCGCGCCAGGTCCTCCGGCGCGCCGGCCCACCAGCCGGCGTACAGGTCGAGCTTGGTGATCTGCAGCCACGGGTCGACGGCGTCGAGCTCGTAGGTGTCCGGTGTGCTCGACGTCAGGTCGACCCACGGGGAGAGCAGGATCAGCTCGCTCGGCTGGGCGCCGCCGCGGTCGCGCAGCGACTGCGCCAGCGCCAGGGCGATGCCGCCGCCGGCGGAGTCACCCGCGAGGACGACCCGGTCCTGGGTCGCGCAGCGGGAGGCGAGGTCCTCCAGCAGCACGTCGTGGCTGGCGCGCCAGTCGTGGGTCGGTGCCAGCGGGTAGTCGGGCAGGACCACCTCGGCGTCGAGCTCAGCGGCCAGGCGCAGGGCGTACTTCGTGTGCAACGGGTCGGCCGGTGCGACGTACCCGCCGCCGTGGACGTAGTAGACCGTGCTGCGCGGTCGGCGGCCCCGAGGCCGGATCACGTGCACCGGGAAGGGGGCGTCGGTGGTGGCGACGTCGAAGCGGCGGTCGAAGTGCCGGATCCCTCGCGTGGGCAGGCGGCGATCGGTCTCGGCCTGGCAGTCCACGAGCCGGCTGCGCTCCCGCTCGGGCGAGTCGAGGGGGGTCGAGCCGCGCATCCGGGGGACGGCGTAGGCGAGGGTCTGGTGGAGGAGGCTGGGCACGGGTCGAGCCTCCCACGGGGGTGGTGCCCGGGGGAGCGGTGCTGGGGGAGCGGTGCTGCGGCCACCGAGTCTCGGCCGCAGACGGTGGTGACGGTGGCTGGAGCACCGCCCCGGGGCGGGGGCACCATCCAGCGCCGACGTACTGTGGCAGCACCAGACAGGGGAGCACGGAGGCCGAGAGGCGCGCGTGCTGAGAGTGCGGCGCATCCCGCAGACCCTCCGAACCTGCCCCGGTTAGCACCGGCGAAGGGAGTCACCGTGACGTCACGTCGCGCCACTCGCACGTCCCGCCCCACCAGCAGTCCTCTGTCCCGCCTCCTGGCCCCGCTGGTGCTGGTCCTCGTCGCGGGCTGCTCGTTCGTCGGAAGCGGCGACGACGACACCGGCACGACCGTCCAGGACACCACGGCGCCGTCCGCCGGCGGCGGCGAGAGCGCGCCTGCGCCGGACGGCGGCGACGTCGTCCTGCTCACGCACAACGACTTCTACCTGCCCGACGAGGTGGTCGCGGCCTTCGAGGAGGAGTCCGGCTACACCCTCGACATCCGGCCCACCGACGGCGTGGGCAACCTCGTCAACCTGGTCTCCGCGCAGGCCGGGAAGCCCTCGGGCGATGTCGTCTTCGGCATCGACAACACCTTCGCCTCGCGCGCCCTGGGCGCCGGAGCGCTGACGTCGTACGACGACGACCTCCCGGACGACGTCGCGACCTACGCGCTGCCGGGCGACGACGACGGCGACCTCGTGCCCGTCGACAACGGCAACGTGTGCGTCAACGTCGACGAGACGTGGTTCGCCGACAAGGGGATCGCCCCGCCGGAGACGCTCGCCGACCTGGCCGACCCGACGTACGCCGAGCTGCTCGTCGTCCCGAGCGCGGCCAGCAGCTCGCCCGGGCTGGCCTTCCTGCTGTCCACGATCGCGGAGTACGGCGACGACTGGCCGACCTACTGGGAGGACCTGCTCGACGGCGGCGCCGAGATCGTCGCCGGCTGGTCGGAGGCCTACGAGGGCGAGTTCACCCAGGGCGGCGGCGGGGGCGACAGGCCGATCGTCGTCTCCTACGACTCCTCGCCGGCGTTCACGGTCGACAAGGCGGGCGGAACGACGACGAGCGCGCTGCTCGACACCTGCTACCTCCAGGTCGAGTACGCCGCCGCCCTCGACGGCGCGCCCAACCCCGAGGGCGCGCAGGCCCTGCTCGACTTCCTGCTCAGCCCCACGGTGCAGGCCGCGCTGCCCGACTCGATGTACGTCTTCCCGGTCGTCGAGGAGACCGAGCTGCCCGCGGACTGGGCGACGTTCGCCACCCGGCCGACCACCTCCTACGAGGTCGACCCCGCCGAGATCGAGGCCAACCGTGAGGACTGGCTGATCGAGTGGACCGACCTCATCAGCCGCTGACCGGCCCGACGCGGAGCCCGGCGTGAAGCGCAGCGCGTCCCTCGTCGCGATCGCGGCGCTCCCGCTGGGGGTGCTGGCGGTCTTCTTCGTCCTCCCCGTGGTCGGGATGCTCGGTCGCGGGCTCTGGCCCGACGGCGCCTTCGACCCCGGAGCGTTGTACGACGTGCTGTCGCGGCCCCGGGTGGGGCGCATCATCTGGTTCACGCTCTGGACCTCGACGGTCGCGACCGTGCTCGCCGTGCTCCTCGGGCTGCCGGCCGCCTATGCGCTGCACCGCCTCGACTTCCCGCTGCGCGGGGCCGTCCGGGCGGCGCTGCTGGTGCCCTTCGTGCTGCCCACCGTGGTGGTCGGGGTCGCCTTCCGGCAGCTGCTGCGCGAGGGCGGGGCGCTCGGCTCGCTCGGGCTCGACGGCACTCCGGTGGCGATCGTGGCCGGACTGGTGTTCTTCAACGTCGCGGTCGTGATCCGCACCGTCGGGGCCGCGTGGGAGGGCCTGGACCGTCGTCCCGGCGAGGCGGCGGCGGCGCTGGGCGCCGGGCCGTGGCAGGTCTTCCGCAGCGTCACCCTGCCGGGCCTACGGCCCGCGATCGTGTCGGCCGCCAGCGTGGTCTTCCTCTTCTGTGCCACCGCGTTCGGCGTCGTCCTCACCCTGGGCGGGGTGCGCTACGCGTCGGTGGAGACCGAGATCTACCTCCTCACCACGGTCCTCTACGACCTCCAGGGGGCGGCGGCCCTGTCGATCGTGCAGCTGGCCGCCGTGGTCGTGCTGCTGGCCGTCGCCGCCCGGGCGCGGCGGGTGGCCGACCCCACGGTGCAGCGGGCGACGTCACGACCGGTGCGACCACGGCTCACCGACCTGCCCCAGGTCGCCGCGACCGCCGTCCTGCTGCTGCTCCTCGCCGTGCCCATCGGGGCCCTGGTCGTGCAGTCGCTGCGCGTCGACGGGGCCTGGAGCCTGCGCAGCTACGCCGCCCTGGCCACGACCGGCGACGACAACGCCCTGGTCGTCCCGGTCACCGTCGCGCTGCGCAACTCGCTGCAGACCGCGCTCGACGCCACCTGGATCGCCCTGCTGCTGGGGCTGCTGGTCGCGGTGGTGCTGACCCGCCGCTCGCGCTCGACGACCGAGCGTCGCGTGCGCGGGGTGCTCGACGGGTTCTTCATGCTGCCGCTCGGCGTCTCGGCGGTGACCCTCGGCTTCGGCTTCCTGGTGACCCTCGGACGCGAGCCGCTCGACCTGCGCACCTGGCCGCTGCTGGTCCCGATCGCCCAGGCCCTGGTGGCGCTGCCCCTCGTCGTGCGCACCCTGGTGCCCGTCCTGGCCGGCATCGACGACCGCCAGCGCCAGGCGGCGGCCTCCCTCGGCGCGGGTGCCGTGCGCACCGCCCTGACCGTCGACGTACCGATCGTGCTCCGGCCGCTGGTGGCCTCGGCCGGCTTCGCGTTCGCGGTGTCGCTGGGGGAGTTCGGGGCCACCTCCTTCCTCTCCCGCGCCGACCACCCGACGATGCCGGTCGTCATCTTCCGGCTCCTCGGCCGCCCCGGCGAGGGCAACTACGGCATGGCGCTCGCGGCCTCGGTGGTCCTGGCGGCGACGACCGCGCTGGTGATCATCGCGGTCGAGCGGCTGCGGGTGCCGGCCCTGGGGGCCTGGTAGCGGTGCTCAGCCTCGACGACGTCTCGGTCTCCTACGACGGCACTCCCGCGGTGCGCGGCGCCAGCGTGGACGTGCCCGACGGCTCCGTGGTGGCGCTGCTCGGCCCGTCCGGCTGCGGCAAGTCGACGCTGCTGCGCGCGGTCGCGGGGCTGGAGCGGCCGGCGAGCGGGCGGATCAGCTGGGACGGCGCAGACCTGGCCGGCGTACCGACGCACAAGCGCGGGTTCGCGCTGATGTTCCAGGACGGCCAGCTCTTCCCCCACCTGAGCGTCGCACGCAACGTCGGCTACGCCCTGCGCCTGCGACGCGTCCGCGACGTCGACGATCGCGTCGAGACGCTGCTCGCTCTCGTCGGGCTCGAGGGGTACGGCGCCCGCCTCCCGGGCACCCTGTCGGGCGGTGAGCGGCAACGGGTCGCGCTGGCCAGGTCGCTGGCGGCGCAGCCGCGCCTGCTGCTCCTCGACGAGCCGCTCTCGGCACTGGACGCCGGCCTGCGCGAGCGGCTGGCCGGCGACCTGCACGACATCCTGCGCGCCGCCGGCACCACCACGCTGGTCGTCACCCACGACCAGGAGGAGGCCTTCGCGCTGGCCGACCGGCTGGTCGTGATGCGCGAGGGCGTGATCGTGCAGCAGGGCGACATCGCCGACGTGTGGGCGCACCCGGCCGACGCCGAGACGGCGCTGTTCCTCGGCTACGCGCGGGTCCTGGAGGGGGAGCCCGCGCGCCGGATCCTCGCCGCGGCCCACCAGGACGGCGCTGCGGTGGCGCTGCGGCGCTCGGCGCTGACGGTGGTGGACTCCGGTGCGCTGCGCGGCACGGTGCGCTCGGTGCGGGCGACGCCGGAGGCGATCCGCCTGGTGGTCGACGTGGACGGCATCGGTGAGGTCGACGCCCTGACGTCCCCCTCGTCGCGGCTGGGGATCGGGGACCCGGTCAGCCTCGCCGTCGACCTGTCGCGGACCGCCGTACTTCCACGTGGACACTGAGCAAATTCTCGGAATCGCCCCGGAAACACCGATCTCCTAGACTACGAAGGTGTATCGCCGCGCGTATGTCCTCCTCGTCGGCGTCGCCGTCGTGATGGGGACGCTCGCACTGGTGGTCTCCCTCAAGTACGACCGCCCCCTCCTCGACCCCGAGGGGAAGTTCCTGGGCCCGTCCTGGGCGCGGTTGCCCCTGCTGCTCATGGGCGCGGTCCTGCTGGACCTCCTGCCCCGCATGCTGTGGCAGTCGCGACTGCGCCCCACGGTGATGATCCCCATCGTCCGCGAGCGCCTGCGCGAGCACTGGACCGTCGAGCGGATGACCCTGGTCGCGCTCGGCGTGGTGGGCTTCTACGTCACCTACGTCAGCTATCGCAACCTCAAGTCGGCGCTGCCCTTCGTGCGGTCCTTCAGCGACCCCAACGACATGTTCGACCGCGAGCTCAACACCGTCGACCGGGTGCTGTTCTTCGGCAACCAGCCGGGTCCGGTGCTGCACAACATCCTCGGCACCGACCTGTCCGCGCATGCGCTGTCGTCCATCTACCTGTGGTTCCTGCCGCTGGTGCCGCTGGCCCTGACCGCCTGGCTGGTGTGGTCGCGCAACATCTCCTTCGGCTACTGGTTCGCGACCTCGCAGTGCCTGGCCTGGGCGCTCGGCACCGCGTCCTACTACGCGCTGCCCACCCTCGGGCCGCGCTTCCACTACGCCTCGGGCTACACCGACCTGGCCCACACGCCCACCACCGACCTCGTCGACGGTCTGAGCCGCAGTCGCTTCAAGGTCCTCTACGGCGACTACGACGGCACCACGGTCGAGGGGATCGTCAACTCCGTGGCCGGATTCGCCAGCCTGCACTGCGCGATCACCCTGCTCGTCGCGCTGATGGTGCAGTTCACCCTGCGCAACAAGCTCCTCAAGATCGTCTTCTGGGTCAACTTCGCGCTCACCGTGGTGGCGACGATCTACTTCGGCTGGCACTACATCGCCGACGACATCGCCGGCGTGATGATCGCCTTCGTCGCCTTCTACCTCGGCGGCATCGCGACCGGGCAGAAGTTCAACCGCTACAGCTTCCAGTCGCACCCGACGACCACGTCCTCGAACGTGCCCGTCAGCGTCGACTGACCGGTCGGGACGGCCCGGCAGTTTCTCCGCTGAAGCGGTGAAACTGCCGCTTCTGTGACGAAGTTTCGCGCCAGAAGAGGGAGTTTCGTCGCGTTCGTTCGAACTACAAGCGTGTAGTTCGTCAAGCCGACACGCCGTAACTCTTGTGCAAATTGCAAACTTCTGATTACTTGTGTGACTGCTGGGTCTTGTGGGGTCGACTCGCACTCTCCGGCACGTCCTTCCGTCGATGTCATCAGGAGTATTCGTGCGCCCCCTCGGGACCTCCCCCCACACGACCGCCACGAAGCGCTCCACGAGCCTCGCCGCCGCCGCCCTGGTCACCGGCCTGGTGGTCACCGGTCTGGTCACCGGCCTGGCCGCCGGACCCGCCGTCGCCGACGAGACCGACGTGCCGAGCCGTGCGGACGTGCGCTCGGCCCAGCAGGCCGCGGAGCAGGGTGCTCGCGACCTGGTCTCGGTGCGCGCCGACCTGGCGGCCGCGTCGATCGCCGTCGAACAGTCCGCGATCGAGGCGCAGAAGGCGGCCGAGGCCTTCAACGGCGCCCGGTACGCCGCCCAGCAGGCGCGCGCCGAGGCGGACGCCGCTGCGGTCGCCGAGCGGGCGGCGCTGGCCGAGGCCGACCGCCTGCGCGCGTCGTACGCCGAGATGGTCCGCGGCTCCCTGGGGGCCAACCACGAGCTGTCGGCGCTCTCCTCGATGCTGGGGTCCGACGGGCTGGGCGAGCTGCTCGACGTCACCACCGCCTACCGCGTCGTCGGCGGCACCCTGGAGTCCCGCTACGACGACCTGGCGAACGCGCGCGACGAGGCCGCCGACGCCAGCGCGGCCGCCGACGACGCGCGCGCCCGGGCCCGCACGACCCGGGCGGAGGCTGCCCTCACCCGCGACCGGGCGAAGGCGACCGCCCGTCAGGCCGCCGCCCAGGCCGACGCGATGGCCGCGCGCACCGAGGACCTCGTCGCCGAGCTGGCCCGCCTCGAGGGGGTCAGCGTCGCGACGGCCCAGCGGCGTCGCGAGGAGCTCGCCCGCCGCGCTGCCGAGGCGCGCGCCGCAGGCGCAGGCGGCCGAGGCCGCCGCGGCGGAGCAGGCTGCCGCGGCGGAGCAGGCCGCCGCAGAGGCTGCCGCCGCGGACGCAGAGGACGCGGCAGCCGACGCCCAGCCGGACCCGACGCCGAGCCCCGCAGAGGCCACGCCGGCCCCGACGCCGACCCGCGCCGACCCCGACCCCCGCCGCGCCCCCCACCACCCCCCCGGCCGGCTCGCCGGCGCCGTCCTCCGGCGCCCAGGCCGCGGTCGACTTCGCCCGCGCCCAGCTCGGCGACCGCTACGTCTGGGGCGCCGCCGGCCCCGACGCCTGGGACTGCTCGGGCCTGACGATGGGGGCATGGGCGGCCGGCGGCAAGGAGCTGCCGCACTACTCCGTGGCGCAGTACGAGGCCTCCACGCCGATCTCGGCAGAGGAGCGCCAGCCCGGTGACCTCGTCTTCTGGGGCTCCTCCTCCGACCCGTCGTCGATCTACCACGTCGCGCTGTACGTCGGCGACGACATGATCATCCACGCCCCGCGCACCGGTCGCCCGGTCTCGGAGGACTCGCTGTTCTACTGGATCCCGCCGACGTTCTACGCCCGGCCCTAGCAGCGACGCGCCACTAGCCCGCGACGACCCGCCTCGCGAAGCGCGCCGCCAGCTCGGCCGGGTCCAGGCGGCCGTCGAGCAGGTCGGGTCGTCGACCAGCCGCTCACGTCGACACCGGCCGCCACGGGCAGGGAGGTCAGCTGGTCGAGGTCGTCGGCATAGCGCTCGGCGATCCGGGTCAGCTGTGCCGCCGTGGGAGCGGTGCCGGTCACCTGCTCGGCCCCGGCGAGCTCGTGGCGCAGCGGCGGCGCCGCGTCGAAGCGGCGCAGGCCGAGGTGGTCGGTGACGCGGTCGAGGGTGGCGGGGAAGTCGGCGAGCATCGCCCCGAACTCCAGCACCAACCAGTGCGTCCGTCGGCGAAGACCCCGACACCGCGCGCGAGCTGCTCGCCGTACAGCCCGCGGGAGAAGATCGAGCGCGAGCCCTTGAACCCGCCCGGCGTCACCTCGGCGGGCAGCGGGAGGTCGAGGAACTGCTCGACGACGACCGGCCAGTCCTCGGCCAGCGTCCCGACCCCGCGGGCCACCTTCCGGGCCGATCGCTCGCGCTGCATGCGCCACTGCGAGAAGGCCCGCTCGATCGGGTCGCGGAGCACCACGACCAGCCGGGTGTCGGGGTTGTAGTCGCGCATCCGCTCCAGGGCCCGCGGCCACCAGAGGTACGCCGGTGTCGCGTCGCCCACGATCGATCTCGTCGGGCGAGGTGCGCGGCACCGTGTGGGCGTCGTACGGCGGATCGGCCCAGTCGATCTCGAGGCTGTTGAAGAACGTCGCCTCCTTGCGGGGCGCCCGGACCACCTGAGGATGCTCGCCGAGAGCCTGCGACAGCGTCGAGGTGCCGGCCTTCTGCACCCCCACGATGGAGTAGCCGTAGCGCAGTCGGTCCCCGGCGGGTCGGCGCTGGCGGCTGATCACTGCCGCAACCTAGCAACCGGGCTTCCCGCCCCAGGGAGGTGGGCAGGGCGGTGACCGGCCAGTAGTTTGGGAGCCATGGCTACCGACACCGTGTCCCCTGACGCCCTCGACGCGCGCGAGGAGGCCGCCCGGGCCGCGCGCGAGGAGGGCGTCTACGTCAAGCCGCACGTCGACGTCACCGAGCTGCGGAGCCTGCTGGACGGTCGCTACGCCGACGTGCGCGAGCTCGTGCGCGGCAACCTGTCCGACTACGCCTCGATCCTGACCGAGGCCGAGACCCTGAGCCAGGCCGACTACCGCGAGCGCGTCAAGGACGTCGTGCTCGAGATGGCGGCGAGTGGGCAGACCGGGCTCGGGTTCCCCGAGGAGTACGGCGGCGGGGGCGACATCGGCGCGTCGCTGGCGGCGTTCGAGACCCTGGCGCTGGGCGACCTGTCGGTGCTGGTCAAGGTCGGCGTGCAGTTCGGCCTCTTCGGCGGAGCGATCCTCCAGCTCGGCACCGAGCGCCACCACGAGCGCTACCTCGCCGACCTCATCACCGGCAAGCTGATGGGCTGCTTCGCGATGACCGAGACCGGGCACGGCTCCAACGTGCAGGCGCTCGGCACGATCGCGACCTACGACCCGGCCACCGAGGAGTTCGTCATCGAGACGACGTCGGAGGAGGCCGGCAAGGACTACATCGGCAACGCCGCGGTGCACGGTGAGCTCGCCGTGGTCTTCGCGCGGCTCGAGGTCGGCGGTCAGGAGCAGGGCGTGCACGCCTTCGTGGTACCGATCCGCTCCGGCGGCGAGCCCTGCGACGGCGTACGCATCGAGGACGACGGCCTGAAGATGGGCCTCAACGGCGTCGACAACGGCCGGCTGTGGTTCTCCGGGGTGCGGGTGCCCCGCGAGGCGCTGCTCAACCGGTTCGCCGACGTGACGCCGTCCGGCGACTACACCAGCGACATCGAGAGCGCCAACAAGCGCTTCTTCACCACCCTGGGCACCCTCGTCCAGGGCCGTGTCTGCGTGGGCGGGGCCGGCATCAACGCCTCCAAGGTCGCGATCGCGATCGCGATCAAGTACGCCCTGCGACGCCGCCAGTTCGAGGCCACCAGCGAGACCGAGGAGGAGCTGATCCTCGACTACGGCCTGCACCAGCGCCGCCTCTTCCCGCTGCTGGCACGCACCTACGCCCTGCACTTCGCCCAGGAGGTGGTCGCCGGCCAGGTGCACGAGATCTTCTCCGGCACCGTCGACGAGGAGATCGCCCGTCGCCAGCTCGAGTCGCGCGCCGCCGGCACCAAGGCCCTCGGCACGTGGCACGCCACCCGCACCATCCAGGAGTGCCGCGAGGCCTGCGGCGGTGCGGGCTACCTCGCCGAGAACCGCTTCGCGGCCCTCAAGGCGGACACGGACGTCTTCACGACGTTCGAGGGCGACAACCACGTGCTGATGCAGCTCGTGGCCAAGGGACTGCTGACCGACTACTCGAGCGGGTTCGAGGAGATGGACCAGTTCGGGATGGTCAAGTTCGTCGCCGAGCTCGGCGTGGAGACCATCATCGAGAAGACCGGCGTCCACAAGCTCCTCGAGCGGATCAAGGACGTCCTTCCCGGGCGGCGACGAGGGCTGGGACCAGGAGGCGGGCCTGCTCGACCCCGACTACCAGCTGACGATGCTGCGCTTCCGCGAGGAGCACATGCTCTCGGGAGTGGCGCGCCGCCTCAAGCGCGGGATCGACCAGGGGATGAACCCGGGCGAGGTCTTCTCCCGGGTCCAGGACCACGTGATCGGCTCGGCGCACGCGCACATGGAGCGGCTGGTGCTCGAGGCCTTCGTCGCCAAGGTGCGCGACCTTCCGGAGGGCGACCTGCGCACCACGCTCTCGCTGCTGTGCGACCTGCACGCGCTGTGCGTGATCGAGGCCGACCGGGCGTGGTTCATGGAGCACGGTCGCCTCACGACCCAGCGCAGCAAGGCGATCAGCCGCGAGATCAACAGCCTGTGCCGCAAGGTCCGGCCGCTGGCGGGTGACCTCGT
Organism: uncultured Actinomycetota bacterium; assembly: GCA_963822915.1. Classification (GTDB taxonomy): domain Bacteria; phylum Actinomycetota; class Actinomycetes; order Propionibacteriales; family Nocardioidaceae; genus Nocardioides. Next base: position 141,639 of record CAWGJR010000029.1, on the reverse strand, counting down.
CGACGCGCTCGGCGTACCCCACGCGATGCTGCGCTCACCGGACCTCGTCGGACCCGTCGCCTGATCCGAGACGTCGTGGAGCCTCCCGCGCCTGACCACGCCTCGAACGCCGCCGGCCGCGCAGTGACGGCACCCGACATCCTGGTGCGGCTCGCGGACGCGACCGACGGGCTCCTCAGGAGGTTTCCATGGCAGGGCTGAAGCTCCCCGGTCTCGGGGGATGGAGCGACGACCCGCTCTGGGCCGGCGTCTACGACTGGACCGTCGAGCACCCGACCCTGGGCGGGGCGCTCTGGGCCGTCGGGATCCAGAGCGACCTGCGACTGCTGTACGCCGCCGCGGCCGAGATCGGCACCCTCGTCGCCGGCTCGCGGGTGCTCGACGTCCCGTGCGGTGGAGGGGTCGCGCTGCGGGGCCTCCAGCCCGACCAGGGGCTCGAGTACGTCGCGGCGGACATCGCCCAGACGATGCTCGAGCGCACGATGGAGTCCGCGCGCGAGCGTGGGGTCGCCGAGCAGGTCGTGCCCCGCATCGCCGACGTCGAGGACCTCCCCTTCGAGGACGACTCCTTCGACATGGTGGTGTCCTTCACCGGCCTGCACTGCTTCCCCGACCCGGCCCGCGCCGTCATGGAGATGATGCGGGTGCTCAAGCCGGGGGGCGTCGATCTCCGGGAGCGCCCTGCTCAACGACTCGGGGCTGCGGCACGCGCCGATGCGTCGCGTCGGCCGCCTGGCGGGCCTGCTCGGGCCGGGCTGCGACGGCATCGAGATCGTGCAGTGGCTCCACGGCCAGGGCGTCGCGGCACCGCTGCTCGCGCGGTCCGGCGCGATGGGTTACTTCCGCGGGATCAAGGGCTGAGTCTGGCCCGGGAACGATGGCGTTCCTCGAGCGGCAGTTTCTCCGCTCCAGCGGAGAAACTGCCGCTTATGTCACGAAGCTTCGTGACAGAAGCGGGAGTTGCGGACATACCGCAGCGTCATAGGCCAGACACTCGGCCCAGCGATGAGTCGCCCCCGCGGGCGAACGCCGAGCGGATGCGATTGGCGGTGTGAAGGGGGAAGTCGAGGTCGCGCCACGTCAGCCGGATCACCGTCCACCCGGTGAGCTCGCGGATCCGATCCTCCCGGGCCTTCTCCCTCATCACCATCTGCTCGATGGTCTCACCGGGCTTGCGGAAGCGGTGATACTTCTCATCGCCGTCGAATTCCACGAGGACGCGCTTGTCCGGCCAGGCGAAGTCCACGCGGTACGTCGTCGCGCGCAGCGGGTCGTAGATCTCGAACTGCGGTTCGGGACGCGGCAGTCCCTGGGTGAAGAACAGGTGGTCGCTGCGCGTCTCGCCCACGGACTCGATGCGCTCGTCGGCCAGGTGAAGGATCAGGTGGTGCTGAAGAGAGCCGGGCCAGTTCGTAGCACGCTCGATCATGATGATGAGTTCCTCCCTGGACATCTGGCGCTTGTGGAGAAAGTGGTTGGCCTGGACGAGCGCTGCCACGACCCCGTCGGAACACGCGGTCTCGATCACCGACCTGGCCGGCGCCGTGACCCAGTGACCGTCGTGTCGCCGTAGGTCGCCGACGAGCAAGACGCCGTTGTGATGCACGATCCTGCTGCGACGTCGGCCACCACCGAACAAGTGAGCCAGGTGTACGTTCGACAGTTCGAGACCGAAGGCGGGCCCGCCTTGATCGAGGCACGAACTGCCGTGCGACAGAGCGACATGCTCGCCGTACAGCCGCAAGACGCCCCGCGCGAGCAGCAGGTGACGCTCGGGTGGACTGGCTGCGACGAAGACATCGCGCCGGCAGTAGATCGCGTGGCGAAGCTTGATCAGGACATGCTGATCGACGAGGCGTGCCAGCGCTTTGTCGTCGATGCCGTTGGCGACGGCGTCACGCCTGAGGAGGATGCCGTCGCGGTCGATGGGATGAGGAACGAGAGTTGGCGTTCATGCCGGGAGGGTGCCCGGCCGGACAGGCGGCGCGCCTCGCCCTGCATGCTGGCTGTGGACGGCCGCGATCGATCGGTTGCTTGTGCGCAACTGGTGGTGCTGGGCCGCGACCAGAACGGCGGCCCGTATGCGAGTCGTATGACGAAACTCCCGCTTCTGTCACGAAGCTTCATGACAGAAGCGGGAGTTTCTCCGCTTCAGCGGAGAAACTGCCGCCGCCGCCGGACGCGTCAGTGCGACTTCGGCGTGCCCTTGGCCCGCTCGAACGACGCCAGCACCTCGGCCTCGGCCTCGGTGCGGCCGACCCAGTCAGCACCCTCGACGGACTTGCCGGGCTCGAGGTCCTTGTAGACCTCGAAGAAGTGCTGGATCTCGAGGCGGTCGAACTTCGGCAGGTGGTTGATGTCGCGCAGGTGCTCCTGGCGCGGGTCGTTGGCCGGCACGCACAGGACCTTGTCGTCACCGCCGGCCTCGTCGGTCATGCGGAACATGCCGATCGCGCGGCAGCGGATCAAGCACCCGGGGAACGTCTTGGTCGGCAGCAGCACCAGCGCGTCGAGCGGATCGCCGTCCTGACCGAGGGTGTCCTCGATGTAGCCGTAGTCGGCGGGGTACTGGGTGGAGGTGAAGAGCACGCGGTCCAGACGCATCCGGCCGGACTCGTGGTCGACCTCGTACTTGTTGCGCTCACCCTTGGGGATCTCCACCAGCACGTCGAACTCCAGCACGTGATTCCTCCACAGCTACTCGGGACTGTCGGGCGGGGCCGACGTCGGGGGGCCGGTCGCCCCGCGCACAGTCTCGCGCACAATGAGCCCTGACGTGCACCCGGGATCGCCTGGGGAGACCTACGACACAGGACGGGGGTGGCCGCCGATGGGCGGGACCGACACCGGGCCCCGGGCCTCGCGGTCCAGTCGTGCCCCGAAGCGCAGCGCCGGCTCGGTGCGCGGCACCGTCGCGGTGGTGCTCGTCCTCGCCCTGGTGGCCGGCGTCGTGGCGACGTGGCGCTACGACCTGCTCGACGGCCGCCTCGAGGCGCTGCTCGGCGGCGACGACGCGCCGACGTCGTCCACGCCGCTGCCGTCCTCCGACCCCGTCACGATCGCGCCGCCTCCCGGGCTCGCCCTGCCCGAGGTCGTGGCGCCGCCCCCCGTCGCCCGGGCCTCCGACACCGGCGGCACCCTCGACCCCCGGGCCGTACGACGTGCGCTGCGCCCCTACCTGCTCGATCCCGATCTCGGCCGGCACGTCCGGGCGGCGGTCGCGCCCCTCGGCGGCGGGCCCGTGACCTTCACCTCCGGGCGAGGCGGCGGCCATCCCGGCCTCGACGACCAAGCTCGTCACCTCGACGGCCGCGCTCCTCGCCCTGGGTCCCGACCACGTCTTCACCACGTCCGTCGTGATCGGGTCGGTCACCGGTGCCCGCGCCCGCCTGACCCTGGTCGGGGGTGGCGACCCGTTCCTGGAGCGCGCTGCGACGACCCCCGAGGGCGAGGCGTGGCCCTACCCCCGGCGCGCCGACCTCACCACCCTGGCGGAGACCACCCGGGCCGCGCTCCGCGAGCGCGGCGTCCGGCGGGTGACCCTCTCCTACGACGACACGCTGTTCACCGGACCGGCGGTCAACCCGCGCTGGGAGGCCGACTACGTGCCGGGGGAGGTGACCCCGACCACGGCGCTGTGGGTCGACGAGGGCCGCACGATCACCCGCGCCAGCCGGGTCGCGGATCCCGCCCGCGAGGCGGCCGACGCCTTCGGGGCCGCCCTGGCCGGTGGCGGGGTCCGTGTCGTCGGAGCCCTCGATGCGGCAACCGCTCCGAGCGAGGGCGAGCAGCTCGCCGGCATCGACAGTGCCCCCCTCGGGCAGATCGTCCAGCGCATCCTCGACGTCAGCGACAACGAGGCGGCCGAGACGCTGCTGCGCCACGTCGGCATCGCGGTCGCCGGCGACGGCTCGACCGACGCGGGCCGGCGCGGGGTACGCCGACTCCTGGCCGACGCCGGCGTACGGCTGGGGGCGAGCACCTTCTACGACGGGAGCGGGCTGTCGAGGTTCAACCGGGTCGAGCCGCAGGTGCTCCTCGAGGTCCTGCGCCTGGCTGCCGACCCGACGCGGCCCGACCTGCGCGCGGTGGTCGAGGGGCTCCCGGTCGCCGGGTTCACCGGCTCGTTGAGCACCCGCATGGACGAGGGGCCGCAGGCCGGCCTGGGCCGGGTCCGGGCCAAGACCGGCACCCTGCGAGCAGTCTCGTCCCTGGCCGGGATCGGGACGGACCTGGACGGGACGGTCTTCGTCTTCGCCCTGATGGCCGACAAGATCGCGCCGATCGACACCCTGGACGCTCGTCAGGCGCTGGACAGCGCTGCTGCTGCCCTGGGCGCCTGCCGCTGCTCCGACATGATCCACGCGATTTGTTACTCATTTGTGGATGTTGCGTGGATCATGCGTGGCCAGTTCGTGCCGCGGTCGACCGTAATGTTCTGTTTGTCGGATGGGCCCGGGGGGGCCTGAAGACTTTGATCCAGACGGAACCACAGCCCCGGGGGGGATTGTGGTGGCCGAGATGGATTTGCTTGGAGGGATACGAAAGGCCTGTTCGGTGGTTCCCGGGGGGAACGCCAAGAACGGGCCTCTTCGTATTTTTCACCTCCTCCCTCGACTCCTGAGGTGACCTGTAAGTTCGGCTCATGAGCGACGATGCAGGATCTGCTGCCCCGCCCGACCCCCACGGCATGGTCGACTGGGACCTCGCCGTCAGGGTGGGCGCCCGCCTGGCCGGCGACGGTCCGGTGGTCAGCCGCAGCGAGGCCGACGCCGCGGTCACCGAGCTGCGGGCCGACGCGGAGCGCTCGACCGGCCTGGTGCGCGAGTTCACCGGTCTGGTCGCCGCCGACCACACCGCGCCCGTGCTCGTCGTCGACCGACGCGGGTGGATCCAGGCCAACGCCGACGCGTTCAAGCACGTCATGGGTCCCCTGATCGGCAAGCTCAGCGAGAAGAAGCCGCCGTCGGGTGCGGCGCTCGCCATCGGCTCGCGCATCACCGGCCTGGAGGTCGGGGGTCTGCTCGGCTTCCTGGGCGGCAAGGTGCTCGGGCAGTTCGACCCCTTCCACGCTCCCGACGGTCGCCTGCTCCTGGTCGCGCCCAACATCGTCCACGTCGAGCGCGAGCTCGGCGTCGACCCCACCGACTTCCGGCTCTGGGTGTGCCTGCACGAGGAGACCCACCGCGTGCAGTTCACCGCCGTGCCCTGGATGCGCGAGCACCTCTACTCCGAGATCACCGCCCTGTCCGAGACCGTCAGCCCCAGCGGTCTCGACGAGCTCGTCAAGCGGCTCAGCGCCGGCATGAAGGGCGGTCTGGGCAAGAGCTCCCTCGTCGAGCTGATGAGCACCCCCGAGCAGCAGGAGATCCTCGACCGGGTCACCGGGATGATGTCGCTGCTCGAGGGCCACGCCGACGTCGTGATGGATGGTGTGGGACCGAGCGTCATCCCGAGCGTCGACGGCATCCGCGAGCGGTTCACCGAGCGCCGCAAGGGGGTCGGCACCCTCGACCGGCTGCTGCGCCGCCTGCTCGGCCTCGACGCCAAGATGGCGCAGTACCGCGACGGGGCCCAGTTCGTGCGCAGCATCGTCGACAAGGTCGGCATGGCCGAGTTCAACGCGGTCTGGGAGAGTGCCGAGCACCTGCCCTCCAAGGCCGAGCTGTCCGATCCCGAGGCGTGGATCACCCGGGTCCTGTGAGCCGGCACCCGGCCCTGGAGGAGGGCGCTCGATGAGCCTCGACCCCGCGCGGGCCGCGATCCGTCTCGCCGTACGTCGTCAGCTCGCCCATCCCGACACGGCGGCCGACACCCCCGTCGTCGTCGCCTGCTCCGGCGGTGCCGACTCCCTGGCGCTGCTGGCCGCGACCGTCTTCGAGGCCGCCAGGCCCGGGCGTCGGGTGATCGGCGCGATCGTCGACCACGGGCTCCAGGACGGCTCGGCCGACCACACGTCCGCGGTGGTCGCGCAGATGGCCGGTCTCGGTGTCGACGAGACCGTCAGCGCCCGGGTCGACGTCGAGCCCGGGCGGCTCGGGGTCGAGGCCGCGGCCCGTGAGGCGCGCTACGCGGTGCTGCTGCAGGTCGCCGACCGGTTCGGGGCGCCGACCGTGCTCCTGGGCCACACCCTCGACGACCAGGCCGAGACCGTGCTGCTGGGCCTGGCCCGCGGCAGCGGCGGACGCTCCCTGGCCGGGATGCGCCACGGCTTCGACATCTTCCGGCGCCCCCTCCTCGACATCACCCGCGCCCAGACCGAGGCGGCGTGCGCGGCCGACGCGATCGCGTACTGGACCGACCCGCACAACGCCGACCCCCGCTTCGCCCGAGCGCGTGTGCGGCACACGGTGCTGCCCATGCTCGAGCGCGAGCTCGGCCCCGGTGTGGCCGAGACCCTCGCCCGCACCGCCGAGCTGCTCCGCCCCGACATGGAGGCGCTCGACGACCTCGCCGACCTCGCCTTCCTGCAGGCCCGCCACGAGGACGGGCTGGCGCTCGGCAGCGTCGTCGGGCAGCCCGACGCCGTCCGCACGCGCGTGCTGCGGCTCGCCGCGCTCGCGGCCGGCAGCCCCGGCTCGGAGCTCTTCCACGTGCACGTCCGTGCCCTCGACGGGCTCACCCGCGGCCAGGTGCGCGGCGAGGTGCAGCTGCCCGGCCACGTCACGGCCTACCGCGACGACGACCACCTGCGCTTCGGCCGGACCAAACCCCTAGGCTGACCGCCATGGATGCTTCCGACATCGACGGCGACCTGGTCAACGTGCTCTTCACCGAGGCCGAGATCCAGGCCAAGCTCGGGGAGCTCGCCGAGACCATCGAGCGCGACTACGCCGGTGAGGACCTCCTCATCGTCGGGATCCTGCGCGGTGCGGTGATGGTGATGGCCGACATGGCGCGCGCCTTCTCCGGCCACATCGAGATGGACTGGATGGCGGTGTCGTCCTACGGCTCGGGCACGAAGTCGAGCGGCGTCGTGCGGATCCTCAAGGACCTCGACACCGACATCTCCGGTCGCCACGTCCTGATCGTCGACGAGATCATCGACACCGGCCTGACCCTGTCCTGGCTCACGGCCAACCTCGCCTCGCGCAGCCCCGCGAGCGTCGAGATCTGCACCCTGCTGCGCAAGCCCGAGGCGCTCCAGATGCCCGTCGACGTCAAGTACGTCGGCTGGGACATCCCCAACGAGTTCGTCGTCGGCTACGGGCTCGACTACCAGGAGCGCTACCGCAACCTGCGCGACATCGGCACCCTCGCCCCGCACGTCTACTCCTAGGCGCCGGCGGGCCCGGCGGCGGGTGACGGGTCGCCGGTTTGCGGCGGATTCCCACCGGGCTGAGAGGATGGGGGCACCCGCGCCGTGCGTGTACCGTCGTGGGCTCATCGTTGCGAGGGAAGAAGTGTCGTGAAGCGGATTTTCAAGGGCCCCTGGGTCTGGATCGGCGTGGCGGTCGTCGGGGTGCTCCTGGCGCTGCAGTTCCTCGCGCCCGGAGGCGGGTACGACGAGGTCCCCACCTCGCAGCTCGAGTCCTACGTCGCCAAGGGCGAGGTCAAGGAGATCACCTTCATCGACGGTGACCAGACCATCGAGGCGATCCTCGACGACGGGGTGCGCGACGCGGGCGCCAAGGTCACCACCAGCTACGTCCTGGGCCAGCAGCAGGGCATCATCGCGGCTGTCGACGCCCAGGTCGCGGAGGGGAGCATCGAGAAGTCCAACTCCGAGAACCCCCAGCCCAGCCTGCTCGGCACCCTGCTGATCAGCTTCCTGCCGATCGTGCTGATCATCGTCATCTTCCTGTGGTTGATGAACTCGATGCAGGGCGGCGGCCGAGGCGTCATGCAGTTCGGCAAGTCCAAGGCCAAGCTGATCACCAAGGACATGCCGAAGACGACCTTCGAGGACGTCGCCGGCTGTGACGAGGCGATCGAGGAGCTCGGGGAGATCAAGGAGTTCCTCCAGGAGCCGGCGAAGTTCCAGGCCGTCGGCGCCAAGATCCCCAAGGGCGTCCTGCTCTACGGCCAGCCCGGCACCGGCAAGACGCTGCTCGCGCGCGCCGTCGCCGGCGAGGCAGGCGTCCCCTTCTACTCCATCTCCGGCTCCGACTTCGTCGAGATGTTCGTCGGCGTCGGCGCGAGCCGGGTGCGTGACCTGTTCGAGCAGGCGAAGGAGAACGCCCCGGCGATCGTCTTCATCGACGAGATCGACGCCGTCGGACGTCACCGTGGCGCCGGCATGGGTGGCGGGCACGACGAGCGCGAGCAGACCCTCAACCAGCTGCTGGTCGAGATGGACGGCTTCGACGTCCGCGGCGGCGTGATCCTGATCGCGGCCACCAACCGGCCCGACGTGCTCGACCCGGCGCTGCTGCGCCCCGGCCGCTTCGACCGACAGATCTCCGTCGACGCCCCCGACCTGGCCGGCCGCACCAAGATCCTCCAGGTCCACTCGCGCGGCAAGCCGCTGGAGGCCGACATCGACCTGACCAACGTCGGACGTCGTACGCCGGGCTTCAGCGGCGCCGACCTCGCCAACGTCCTCAACGAGGCGGCCCTGCTGGCCGCCCGCACCGGCAAGAAGTCGATCGGCAGCGGCGAGCTCGACGAGGCCATCGACCGCGTGATCGCCGGCCCGCAGCGGCGGACGCGCCTGATGAGCGAGAAGGAGAAGCTCATCACCGCCTACCACGAGGGCGGTCACGCCCTGGTCGCGGCGGCCCTGCCGGGCACCGACCCGGTGCACAAGATCACGATCCTGCCGCGCGGCCGTGCCCTCGGCTACACGATGGTGCTGCCCGACGAGGACAAGTACTCCCAGACCCGCTCGGAGATGCTGGACAAGCTCGCCTACATGCTCGGTGGCCGCGCCGCCGAGGAGATGGTGTTCCACGACCCCACCACCGGCGCCGGCAACGACATCGAGAAGGCGACGTCCATGGCGCGCGCCATGGTCACGCAGTACGGCATGACCGAGCGGCTCGGTGCGATCAAGCTCGGTGACTCCGGTGGAGAGCCCTTCCTCGGACGCGACATGGGCCACCAGCGCGACTACTCCGAGGACATCGCCGCGATCGTCGACGAGGAGACGAAGAAGTTCCTCGCCGCCGCCCACCAGGAGGCCTTCGACATCCTGGAGGAGAACCGCGACGTCCTCGACGCGCTGGTCCTCGAGCTGCTCGACAAGGAGACGCTCGACAAGGCGCAGGTCGCCGAGGTCTTCGAGGCGCTGCGGCTGCGGCCGGTGCGACCCGCGTGGACCGGCTCGCCCGACCGCAACCCGTCGGCCATCCCGCCGGTCGAGATCCCCCAGGAGATCCGCGACCGGGTGGCCGCCAGCGCGCACGCCAACGGGGCCGGCAGCAACGGGACCGGTGTGATCGTGACACCGCCGGGGCCCGGCGGCGACCTCCACGGCGACCCCGGGCTCGGGGCGGGCGGCTCCGCGCAGCCGACGCCTCCGGCCTGAGCGCCGCAGCCCGCCCGTCGGCTGACGCCGTACCCCTGTTCTCCGAGAGAAAGAATCGCGTGACCGACAAGATCAGCCTGCCCGAGCCCGACGCGGTCGCTCCGGACTTCGACCACGACCGGGCCGCTGCGGCGATCCGCGAGCTGCTCTTCGCCATCGGGGAGGACCCTGACCGGGAGGGCCTGCTCGAGACGCCGGCGCGCGTGGCGCGCGCCTACGCCGAGCTCACCGCGGGGATCCGACAGACGCCGGAGGACGTGCTGACGACGACCTTCGACCTCGGCCACAACGAGATGGTGCTGGTCCGCGACATCGAGCTGTGGTCGATGTGCGAGCACCACCTGGTCCCGTTCACCGGGGTCGCGCACGTCGGCTACATCCCGGCGACGTCCGGGAAGATCACCGGACTGTCCAAGCTGGCGCGGCTGGTCGACGTCTACGCCAAGCGTCCGCAGGTGCAGGAGCGGTTGACGACGCAGGTCGCCGACGCCCTCATGCGCATCCTGGATGCCCGCGGCGTGATCGTGGTCATCGAGGCCGAGCACCTGTGCATGACGATGCGTGGCGTCAAGAAGGCCGGTGCCCGCACCATCACCTCGGCGGTCCGCGGCGCGATGCTCACCAGCCCCGCGACGCGCGCCGAGGCGATGGCGTTGATCCACCACCACCGGTGACCTGCTGGTGATGATGTCTCGTCGTGCCGCGCTCGCGGGCGGGCTCCTCCTGGCCCTCCTCCTCGCCGTCGCCGCCCCGGTCGCGGTCAACAACCTGGCCAGCTCGGGGGCGCCGACCGCTCCGGGGTCCGTCGACGAGGTGACGGGTCCCGGGACGACCTACGAGCCGGGGTCGAAGCCCAACATCGTCTTCATCTCCGCCGACGACATGACGCTGGACGAGATGCGCTACCTGCCGCGGGTGCGCAACCTGCTCGGTGAGCAGGGGGTCACGTTCACCGAGTTCACCGCCCCGCAGCCGCTGTGCTGCCCGTCGCGAGCCCAGCTGCTGACCGGGCAGTACTCCCAGAACAACGGGGTCCGCACCAACTCCGGTCCGTACGGCGGCTACGACCAGCTCAAGCCGGAGACGGCACTGCCGGTGTGGCTGCAGGCCGCCGGCTACGACACCGCGATGGTCGGCAAGTACCTCAACGGCTACAAGGGCTCCGACGCGAAGACCGGCGGGGTCGAGGTGGGGTGGGACCACTGGGACCCCACCATCAAGCAGATCTACCAGTACGAGGGCTACACCCAGTACAACGACGGCGACCGGTTCAGGCCCCGGGCCTACCACACCGACTACGTCGCGCGGCGCAGCGCCGAGTACATCGAGGAGATGGCCGCCCAGGACACTCCGTTCTTCCTGTGGACCTCCTTCGTGGGCCCCCACGGACGCTGCCCGGTCAGGAAGGAGGCCGGCGGCTGCCGGTTCCCTCCGGTGGTCGCCCGACGCCACCTCAAGCTCTACAAGGACCTCTCGGCCCGAGCCAAGCGCAAGCCGTCGTTCAACGAGGCCAACATGAGCGACAAGCCCGACTTCCTGCGTCGGCGCGGCAAGGTCCCGCCCGAGCGGATCGACCTCCTCCAGCGCGCGCGAGCCGGGGCGCTGGCCGCCGTCGACGAGGGGGTCGAGGAGATCGTGCAGGCGCTCCGGGCCAGCGGAGCATCGGCCAACACGCTGGTCGTCTTCACCTCCGACAACGGCTACCTCCTCGGCGAGCACCGCTACCAGGGCAAGATCCTCGGCTACGAGGAGGCGGTCCGGGTGCCGCTGGTGATGGCTGGACTCGGACTGCCGCAAGGGGTTCAGGACGCCCAGACCGCGGCGATGATCGACCTGGCGCCCACCTTCGCGGAGCTGGCCGGGGCCACCCCGCTGGTCGATGTCGACGGGCAACCCATCCATCCGCGGACCGGACCCGGCGCGGACGCGCTCGACGGGCGGACCCTGCTGGTGCAGGCCGGTGCGAGCAACATCGCCAAGTTCCCGAGCGGGTGGTGGTTCCGGGGGGTGCGGACGGCGCGCTACACCTACGTCCGCTACGAGCGAGACGGCTTCGTCGAGCTCTACGACCGCTTCCGCGACCCCTACGAGCTGCGCAACCTCGCCGACGACCGGCGCTACCTGCGCGTGCGCGAGGAGCTCGCCCAGCGCACCTTCGTCCTCACCGACTGTGCCGGGGACTCGTGCCGCGAGTCGCTGGGCGCGGTGCCCCCGCCCGCGCGTGGCCCCGCTCGACCCGACGCGTCGCCGTTCAACGCCAGCTGAGCCGGGGCCGAGCCGTGGCCGAGCGGGAGCAGGATGGTGGGGTGACCCCGGTCATGAGTGGACTGCCCGACTTCGCGGACAGGATGCCCGACGGGCACTAGTCTCCCGAGCAGACCCGTTCGTGAGCGATGGAGGAGCCCCGGATGAGACTGCGACTCCGGCTGTCGTCACTCGCTCCTGGCCTCGTCGGGGCGTTGTTGGTCGGCTCGCTCGGGACGCCGGTGGTAGCACCCTCCCCGGCGGGCGCCGCGCCGCCGCGCCTGTCGAGCGCCGCGGTCGGGCAGGTCGCCCGGTCGGCCGAGGCGCCGTCGGCCTCGCAGGCCACCACCCGGCGCTACGTCGTCGACCACAACATCGAGAAGCGTCCGCTGGCGATGGCACGCGCCCTCCAGGCCGCACGTCGCTCCGGCGCCGAGGTGATCCTGCTCCAGGAGGTCTGCTGGTGGCAGGCCACCGACCTGCGCAGCAGCCATCCCGAGTGGTCGATCGCCTACACGATCGAGCGCGAACGCAACGGCTGCCTGCGCCGGGGCGAGGGGGTGACGCAGGGCCTCAGGCGCGACGTCGGCAACATCGCCATCTGGACCGGGGGAGCAACCGCCCTCACCAGCTCGCACACCCTGCGCCACCAGCGCAACGACGCCGACCGCACCGGGCTGGCGTGCGTCACCTGGCTGGAGACGGTCCAGCACCGCGCCTGCTCGGTCCACCTGATCTCACCGGTCAACACCGACCAGATCCGGGTGCGCACCGAGCAGGCGAAGGACGTCCGCGCCATCACCCGTCCCTGGATCGAGCGCGACGACCTGGTCATCCTCGGTGGAGACTTCAACGCCCAACCGCGCCGGCGCACGATGAAGTTCCTCTACGACTACTCGGGCGCGGGGGACTTCCGCGAGGCGAGCACCCGGCGCCTGGGCGGTCGCGACTGCCGGTGCCGCCAGATCACCGGCGACGGCCACCGGGTCAAGGTCGACTACATCTTCTACTCCGCCAACCGGCTCGAGCCACGCGCCTACCGCCGGCTGCGGATCGTCAAGACCGCCTCGGACCACCACCTGCTGATCGGCTGGGCCGACGTGGACGCCTCGGCCCGCTGATCGCGATGGGTGGACCGTCAGGGGTGGAGGGGCGAGCGGGCGCGCCGGTGGTGATGGGCGTCGTCAACGTCACCCCCGACTCGTTCTCCGACGGGGGACGCTTCGTCGACCCCGAGGCCGCGATCGCCCACGGACGGGCGCTGCTCGCCGAGGGCGCCGACGTGCTCGACATCGGCGGGGAGTCCACGCGTCCGGGCGCGACCAGGCCGCTGGTGACCGAGGAGCTCGACCGGGTGGTGCCGGTGATCGCGGCCCTGGTCGCGGACGGAGCGGTCGTGTCGGTGGACACGATGCGCGCCGAGGTCGCCGCGGCCGCGCTCGAGGCGGGTGCGACGGTGGTCAACGACGTCTCGGGAGGGTTGGCCGACCCGGAGATCGTCGCCGTCGCGGCGGCCGCGGGCGCGACGTACGTCGCGATGCACTGGCGCGCCCACGCCGACCGGATGGCCGCCCTGGCGGTCTACGACGGTCCGGACGGCGTCGTCGGCGCCGTCCGGCGCGAGCTCACCGGCCGCGTGGAGGCGTTGCGCGCCGCGGGCCTCCCGGACGAGCGGATCGTGCTGGACCCGGGGCTGGGGTTCGCCAAGCGTCCCGAGCACAACTGGGACCTCATCGCCGAGCTCGGGGCCGACGGCCAGCTCGGTGGGATGGGGTTCCGCCTGCTGGTCGGTGCCAGCCGCAAGTCCTTCCTCGGTGCGCTGCTGGCCGACGCCGACGGCGTACCCCGCCCGGTGGCGGAGCGCGAGACCGCCGGCCACGCCCTCACCCTCGTGCTGGCGCAGCGCGGGGTGTGGGGGGTCCGGGTGCACGACGTCCGCGGCACTCGTGATGTGCTGCGCCTGTGGCAACAGACCAGAGTGACGGCCTAGCGGCGCCCGGGGCGCGAGAGGCCGACGAGCTGGCGGTCGTCGGGATCGAGTGCTTCGGACACCACGGAGTCTTCGACTTCGAGAAGCGCGACGGCCAGACGTTCGTCGTCGACCTCGTGCTCGGGCTGGACACCACGGCGGCGGCGTTGAGCGATGACTTGCGCGACACCCTCGACTACGGGAGTCTCGTGACCTCGGTGAAAGCCGCCGTGGAGAATGATCCGGTCGACCTGATCGAGACCCTTGCCCAGCGGATCGCGTCCGTCTGCCTCATCGACGGTCGTGTTCAATGGGCTCGGGTGAGCGTTCACAAGCCGGACGCCCCCATCGACGCCACGTTCGCCGACGTGACGCTGACGATCACCCGAAAGCAAGAGGTCCGACCGTGACTGAGACCCCCAACCCCTACATCGTCGACGCCGACACCCTCACCGGTGAGATGCGCCCGATCAGGCGGGTCGTGATCTCGCTGGGCTCCAACCTCGGGGAGCGCCTCGCCACCCTCCAGGGTGCCGTCGACGCGATCGCAGACACCCCCGACGTGTGGGTCACCGGCGTCTCGCCGGTCTACGAGACCGAGCCGGTCGACTGCCCGCCGGACTCGAAGAACTTCCTCAACGCCGTCCTGCTGGTCGACACCACCCTGGCCGCCAACCGGCTCATGGACCGCGCCCTGGCCGTCGAGGACGCCTTCGCGCGCGAGCGGGGAGACGTGCCGAACGCGCCGCGCACCCTCGATGTCGACCTGATCGTCGTCGGTGACCGGCGCAGCGACACGCCCGCGCTGACCCTCCCGCACCCGCGCGCCGCCGAGCGGGCGTTCGTCCTCAAGCCGTGGTTCGACCTGGAGCCCGACGCCGAGCTGCCCGGCTACGGTGCGATCTCCGACCTCCTGGCCAACCTCGGGCTCGACTCGCTCACCCTGCGTGAGGACCTCACGCTCGACGTCAACTGATCCGCGTCCTCGACGACCGGGCGGGCAGTGGATTGACCGACGAGGGGACGCTGCGTCCCACCTCGGCCGCCGCCCTGGCGGTCTGGGCGATCGCCGGGCTCGCGGGTGGGTGGTTGGTCCACCCGCTCACCGATCGGGCCGGGAGCCCGCCGATCATCACGTGGACGCAGCCGGTGCTGCTGTTCCTGGTCGCCGCCATCGTCGGCGCGACCGCCTGGGCCACCTGGCGCGTCGTGCACGTCCGTCGTGAGCGGCTCGCCCCGCACCAGGGGTTCAACCGGCTGGTGCTGGCTCGCGCGAGCGCCTACGTCGGCGCGCTGGTCGCCGGTGGCTACCTCGGCTACGCCCTCAGCTGGGTCGGCGACCAGGCCGAGCTGGCCGACCAGCGGCTCGGACGCTCGCTCGTGGCGGCTGCCGGGGGTGCGGCGATCGTGATCGTCTCGCTGCTCCTGGAGCGTGCGTGTCGTGTCCGCCAGGACCGCTCCGAGGGCTAACTTTGCTGTCATGACTTCCCCGGTCGCCCGTCCGTCCCGCCGTCGCCAACGCTCCACCCGGCTCCTCACCGCCGTCACCCTGATCGCGTTGGCCGCGGTCGTGGTCCTCGCCGCGGCACTGACCGGTTCCTCGGGGCTCGCCGCCCTGGCCGGAGCGGTGTCGATCGCGCTCGGTGCCGCTGCGGTCCGCATCACCTACGCCGAGGTGGTCGAGTCGCGCCGCGAGGCCGGCCGCGAGCTCGCCGAGCAGGCGCAGGGCTATCTCGGCCTGACCCGGGAGCGCACCGCCGAGCAGGCCGTCTACGTCGCCGACACGAGTGGGCGGATCGCCGGCCACGAGGCGACCATCTCCGACCAGGGGGCGGCGATCTCGCGTCTCGAGGCCCAGCTGGCCGACGCTGCGACCGAGCTCGCGCACGCCCGTCTGGACCTCGCGACCGAGCAGGCCGCTGCCGCGCTGGTCGGCGCCGAGCGCGACCGGCTCGCCCGCGGCCGCGAGGACGCCGAGGAGCGAGCCGCGCTCGCGATCGTGCGGGTCGCCGAGCTCGAGCAGGAGCTCGACCTCGTGCTCGCCGAGTGGCGCGCCGGCACCAGCGCCCCCCGCCGCAAGCACGCCTGATCGTCGGTCCCGTGCAGCCGGCGCGGCTCGCGACACCGAGCACGCCCACCGCCGCTGACGGTACGGTGGAGTCGTGGTGAGCGACGATCGACAGCAGTGGCGGGTGCAGGTGCCGGAGGACTCCCGGTTCGAGAGCGATCTCGAGGAGCTCGACGTCGAGCCGCCGGCGGCGCTCGACGACGACTGGGTCATCGACGTCCCCGACCCGGCCAACCTGGCCGACCTCGCTCGCCTGACCCACCTGCTGCGTGCGCACGAGCGCCACGGCCGCGGCTGGGCCGGCGCGAGTGTCGACGACGTGCTGGTCGAGGTCTCGGCCCAGGGTCTGCTGACCCGCGAGAACGCCGTGGTGCGCGACGCGTCCGGCGAGATCCGTGCCTGGGGGAGCGTCCACGACCGCGCCGGCGGGCGGATGCTCTTCCTCCACGTCGTCGAGCGGGACCTGCCCGACCGGGTCGCCCGGGCCTGCTCCGACGTGCTCGTCGACTGGGCGGTCGAGCAGGCCAAGGTGCTCGGCGGCGCTCGCGGGCTCGACGTGCAGCAGATCGACACCGGCGCCTTCGAGGGCGACGACCGGCAGGCGGCGTGGTTGCGTGCCGGCGGGTTCGAGCAGGTGCGCACCTGGTGGCAGATGAACCGTCCTGTCGAGGAGGCCGAGGCCGACCTCGTCGAGTCGCCGGACCTGTGGGAGGCCAGGGGGGTGCGTTTCCGCAAGGTACGTCGCGCCGGCACCGGCCTGCCCGACGAGGACGACCTGCGCGACGTGCACGACATCCTCGAGGAGGCGTTCCTCGACCACTTCAACTCGTGGGAGGAGACCTTCGACGAGTTCGTCTTCCGCCTCCGCGAGGACCCCGGGCACCGCTGGGACCACTGGTGGCTGGCCGAGGTCGTCGACGTCCCCGAGGGCGAGAAGCCGCTGCCCGCCGGTGCCCTCGTCGGCACCGTCTCCGAGGGCGGCGACAGCCCGGACGGGTCCTACGTCTCCTACATCGGTGTGGTCAAGGCCGCTCGTGGCCGAGGGGTCGCCAAGGGCCTGCTGCGCACGATCATCGCCGACGCCGCGTCGCGCGGGCGCGACCGCGTCGGCCTCGAGGTCGACGCCGACTCCTCGACCGGAGCCGACAACCTCTACTCCTCCATGGGCTGGACGACGAAGTACGTCACCCAGTCCTGGCACCGCGACGTCCCGGTCGGGGACTGACGGCTGGTCGCGGCCCCGCGGCAGTTTCTCCGCTGAAGCGGAGAAACTGCCGGTTCTTGCACGAAACTTCATGACACAAGCGGGGGTTTCTCCGCTGAAGCGGAGAAACTGCCGGTTCTTGCACGAAACTTCACGACACAAGCGGGAGTTTCACCGCTGAAGCGGTGAAACTCCCACCCGGCCGGCTACCTCAGATCAGGCCGTTCTCGGTCAGCCAGTCCTTCGCGGCGTCCTGGGGGGACGCCTTCTCGCTGCCCTCGACCCGGTCGCGCAGGGCGATCAGGTCGTCGGTGCCGAGCTCGGCGGAGACGCCGTTGAGGATCTCGGCGAGCTGGTCGGACATGATGTCCTCCGACAGCAGCGGGACGATGTTCTGCGCCGAGATCATGTTCTCGGGGTCCTCCAGCACGACGAGGTCCGACGTCACGAGGTCGGGCGACGTGGTGTAGATGTCGGCCACCTGGATCGAGTCGTCGTTGAGGGCCTTGACGGTGGCGGCTCCGCCGAAGTCGTCGATCGGGCGGAACTCCACGTCGGTGACGCCGTAGACGTCGGCCAGGCCCGGGATGCCGTAGCCGAGCTCGGCGAACTGCGGCGACGCGCCCAGCGAGAACGGCTCGAGCGCCGAGAGGTCGCCGATCGAGGTCAGGTCGTTGGCCTCGGCGGTCGCCCGGGTCACGACGTAGGCGTCCTTGTCCTCCGCCTCGGCGGAGTCGAGGACCACGAGGTTGTCGGCCGCGACCGCGTCGCCGAGGGCGCCGTCGACCTCCTCGGTGCTGCGCTCGGTGTACTCGGTGTCGTAGTAGGCCAGCAGGTTGCCGTTGTACTCGGGGATCAGGTTGATGGAGCCGTCCTGGAGGGCGGGGATCGTCTGCTGGCGAGCACCGATCTGGAACTTCTCGGTGACGTCGAAGCCGCCGGCCTCGAGGGCCTGGGAGTAGATCTCGCCGAGGATCTCGCTCTCGGGGAACGCGAAGGAACCGATGGTCACGGCGCCTCCGCCCTCGCCCCCGCCGCCGCCCTCGGCGGGTGCGGAGTCGCTCGAGTCGTCCGTGGCCGCCGGCGGAGGGGCCGAGGTCGGGTCCTCGCTGGCGCAGGCCGCGAGGGAGGCGGACAGGCCGACGGCTGCGATGGCGGCGCCGACCCGGCGGTAGAAGTGGCTGCTCGTCATGGTGGTGTTCCCTTCATCTCACGCGTCTTGACGCGTGCGCGGCCGTGGTGACCGACTGGTGCGACGACGTGCCGCGGGGCGTTGCTGGGTGACTCCCGGACGAGCCGTGAGTCGTTGGACGACGGCGAAGACCGTGTCGACCAAGAGTGCGAGGGCGGTGACCAGGAGGGCCCCGCCGAGGATGCGGTCGTAGTCGTTGAGACTGATGCCGCTGGCGATGATCCGGCCGAGGCCGCCCAGACCGATGTACGACGCGATGGTCGCGGTGGCGATCACCTGCAGCGTGGCTGCGCGCAGCCCTCCGACGATCAGCGGGAGCGCGAGCGGGATCTCGACCTTGGTCAGGATCTGCAGCTCGGTCATCCCGTTGGCCCGGGCCGCGTCGATGGTCTGACGATCGACCGACTCCAGCCCGGCGTAGGCGCCGGCGAGCATCGAGGGGATCGCCAGGACCACGAACGCGATGGTCGAGGCGACGAGGGGAGCAGTGTCGAAGGTGAGCCAGTTGCCGAGCACCAGGAGCAGGAAGAAGAGCAGCCCGAGCGTCGGCAGCGCTCGCATCGCACCGGAGAACGTGATGACGAACTGCCGTCCGCGACCGGTGTGACCGATGTAGAAGCCGAGAGGGAGCGCGATCGCTGCCGCGATGACCACCGAGATCGCGGTGTACTGCAGGTGCTCGATGATGCGGTCCTGGATCGGCAGCGGGCTGATGCCCCCGGGCTCCCAGTGGGTGGGGTCGAAGATCCAGCGCAGGGCGCTGAGGAAGAACTCCATCAGCCGGCCCCCCCGCCCGTGTCAGGTGCGCCTGGGCTCACGGCCTGCAGCTGCACCTCCTCGCCCGGTACAGCGACGGACCTGCGGGCTGCACCTCGGTCCTTGCGGTCCCAGGGCATGAGGAGCTTGCCGATGATCACGATCACGACGTCGAAGACGAGGGCGAGCAACAGGCTGACGACGATGCCGACGACGACCTCCTCGAGGATGTCGCGGCTGTTGCCGTCGGTGAAGAGCAGCCCCAGGTTGCGCGAACCGGTGAGGACGCCGACCGAGACCAGGGCGATGGTGCTGACCGACACCACGCGGATGCCGGCCAGCAGCACCGGGCCGGCCAGGGGCAGCTCGACCCGCAGGAAGCGGGCAGCCGGCGAGAAGCCGACAGCGCTGGCGGCATCGATCGTGGAGTCGTCGACCGAGGCCAGGGCGTCGGCGGCGGAACGGGTCATGATGGCGACCCCGTAGATGGTGAGAGCGACCACGAGGTTGGTGGAGTCGAGGACGCGGGTGCCGAGGATGCTCGGCAGGATGACGAAGAGCGGCAGCGACGGGATCGTGTAGAGGAGGCTGCCGGTGGTGATGACGATCGAGCGCGTCACCTGGGTGCGGTTGGCCAGCCAGCCCAGGGGCAGAGCCAGCACGAAGCTGAGCACGATCGGCACGATCGACAGCTTGACGTGGTTCCAGGTCAGCTCCTGGATCAGGTCGAGGTTGTTGAGAGTCCAGTCCACAGCCGTGCCTACTCGCTGCCCAGGACGCCCAGGGGGCGTCCGTCCTCGTCCACGATGAGGTCGACGCCGTCCGTGCGGCGTTGGACGCTCAGCTTGCGCTTGCCCTTGTCGGCGCCGATGAAGGAGGCGACGAAGTCGTCGGCCGGGTTGCTCAGGATCTCGCCCGGTGTGCCGGCCTGGGCGATCACCCCGCCCTTGCTGAGGATCACCACCTGGTCGGCGAGCAGGAAGGCCTCGTCGATGTCGTGGGTGACGAACACGATCGTCTTGCCGAGCTCGCGCTGGAGCCGGTTGAGCTCGGCCTGGAGGTCGGCGCGCACGATCGGGTCGACGGCGCCGAACGGCTCGTCCATCAGCAGGATGTTGGGGTCGCTCGCCAGGGCGCGGGCGACGCCGACCCGCTGCTGCTGGCCACCGGAGAGCTGACGCGGGTAGCGCTGGGCGAGGGACTGGTCGAGGCCGACCTTGTCGAGCAGCCCCAGCGCGGCCTCGCGCGCAGCGCGCCTTGTTGACCCCGTTGAGGAGCGGCACCGTGGCGACGTTGTCGACCACCTTGCGGTGCGGCAGCAGCCCCGAGGCCTGCAGGACGTAGCCGATGCTGCGCCGCAGCTTGACCTTGTTCTGCGTGGTGATGTCCTCGCCGTCGATGCTGATCCGACCAGATGTCGGGTCGATCATCCGGTTGATCATCCGCAGCAACGTCGTCTTGCCGCAGCCGGAGGAGCCGACGAAGACGGTCGTCTGGTGTGACGGGAGCACCAGGCTGAAGTCCTCGACCGCGACCGTGCCGTCGGGGAACTGCTTGGACACTGACTCGAACTCGATCATCAGGAGGCTCGATCCGCGGAGAGGTCAGGTAAACCCAGCAACCCTAACCATCACGCAGGGGTGATGGGGCGCCGATGACCACGTGGTGGGTCACGATCCGATCTCGGTCGCCCCACGAATCGTGGCGGACCGCGTCACGATCACCCCTCCGGATGAAGAATCAGCGCTCGTCGTCGCGCAGGGCCAGCGCCGCGCGCGCGACGCTGGTCGCAGCCAGGCCCGGGATGTCGATCCGCCGGCCGTGGGCGTCCTCGACACGCGGGGCCCACTCGCCCTTCGGCAGGTCGCGCAGGAAGCGCATCACCAGCGCGGCGTCGTCGCGTCGCCCCTGCTCGACGAGCCACCCGGTGAGGCGATGCATCGGAGGCAGGCCGGAATGGGTCAGCGAGCGGGCACCGAAGAACTCGCGGACCCCGGCCTCCAGCAGGCCGTACCACTCGTCGTCGGCGTCGGGGATCAGCACGAAGTAGCGGTGCAGGTCGCCCGGCAGCACCTTGTCCTGGAAGACCTTCGAGACCTTGTCCGACCCGTAGTCGCCGACGATCTGGCGCGACGTGCGCTTGGTCGCCCACCGATCCCGCAGGTCGGCCGACGACGCGCGCTGCTGGGTGATCGACGAGCCGTCGGAGCGGATCCGCCAGTGGTAGACGATGTCGGGCACGACCCCGATCCGACGAGCCTGCACGTAGGCCTCGGTGAGGGTGGGCTGGTCCTCGTAGCGGGTGCCCTCGGGCCAGGAGAGCCCGGTCTCGTCCCAGAAGGCGCGCCGGTAGACCTTGTTCCAGGCGAAGACGTCACCGAGAAGCTCGGGCGCCTGGTCGATGACCCCCACGCGTCGGGTGGCGTGCAGGCGCTTCATCCAGGGTGGCTGCACCAGGCGCCCTGCGCCGCCCGCCTGAGCCGGGTCGTCGTACCACCAGGCGATGGAGCCGGTGACGAGGTCGGCGCCGGTCCGCTGCTGCTGGCGCACGAGCGTCTCGTAGGCCCCGGCAGGGACGACGTCGTCGGAGTCGGCGAAGGCGAGCAGGTCGCCGGTGACATGGCGCAGCCCCTCGTTGCGCGCCGCCCCGAGCCCGTGGTTGTCGGTGTGGACGACGCTGACGCGGGGGTCGCGCTCGGCGTAGGCATCGGCGACGAGCCCGGAGGAGTCGGTGGACCCGTCGTCGACGACGATCACCTCGAGCTCGGAGTGGCTCTGGGACAGCACGCTGTCGAGGCACGCGGGCAGGTAGTCCTCGACGTCGTAGACCGGGATGACGACGCTGAGCACCGGAGTACGTCGTCGCAGCCGCATCTGCTCAGGCTAGTGGCCCGATACCATCACCCCTCGTGAGCGCCCCCGATCCGATCCAGCCCCCCGAGGGTTCCGCGCACCCGCGCACGGTGCTCCTGGTCGCCGGAGCCGGGCGCAGCGGCACGAGCACGATGGCGGGGCTGATGCAGATCCTCGGTCTGCACGTGCCCCGACCCGAGGTGCCGCCCGACGCGAGCAACCCGAAGGGCTTCAGCGAGCCGCAGTGGGTCGTCGACCACCACGACCGACTGCTGGGCGAGGCAGGGGTCCAGGTCTCCGACGCGCGTCCCGAGGCGTGGTTCGAGACCGGTCGGGTGAGCACCCGCGAACCCGAGCGGATCGCCACCGCCGCCTGGCTCGAGAGCCACTTCGCCGACCACAGCGAGCTCGTCGTCAAGGACCCACGGCTGAGCTGGTTCCTCGCCCTGTGGCGGGTGGCCGCGCTGCGCACGCAGGCGACCCCGGTCTTCGCCACCATGCTCCGTCCGCCGGCCGAGGTCGTCGGCAGCAAGCAGACCTACTACGCCAACACGCTCGGCTCGGCGCACCTCGCCGCCTCGTGGCTCAACATGCTGCTCCACACCGAGCGCGCCACCCGTGACGCCGTCGTCGGCGAGGGCGCGGCCGGGGCCGGTGCGCGCGTCTTCGTCCGCTACGGCGACCTCCTCGACGACTGGACCCGCGTGACGATGCACGTGGGCGAGACCCTCGGGCTCCAGCACGTCCTGCACGCCGACTCCGAGCAGATCCGCGACGGACACCGCTTCGTCGATCCGTCCCTGCGCCGGATGGGCGCGACCCTCGACGACCTGGCCCTGCCGCCTCGGCTGCACGACCTCACGGCCGAGACGTGGACCGAGCTCAACAAGCTGGCCGAGCCGGGCGGCGACGTCCCGGCCGTGCACGCCGCGCTCGACCAGCTGCGCGAGGCCTACACCGGGCTGTACGCCGAGGCCGAGGCGATCTCGCGCTCGTCGGTCGTGGCGGCCGAACGGCGTGGCCGGCGCCAGGCCAGCCGGCCCAGCCAGGCCACGGACCCGGTCCCCGACCACGCGGCCGACAAGATCCCGCACGGCCTGCGCGCAGCCGTCCCGCCGTCCGTGCGGCGCGGGCTGCGCAAGCTGGCCGGGCGCGAGCGACAGCCGTGACCCCCGGGGGCGGGCTCGCCAACCGGGAGGGCCACGTCGACTACGACATCACCTGGCCCTGGGCGCGACCCGGCGGCCTGCGGAGCGGCAGCACCGCCGTGCTGCGGGTGAAGGACGAGGCCCTCTCGCTGCCCTGGGTGCTGCCGCCGCTGCTGCGGTCGATGGACGAGGTGCTCCTCGTCGACAACGGCTCGACCGACGGCACCGCCGACGTGGCGCGTGCCGTCGCCGACCGGCTGGGTCCTGCGCTGTCGGCGAGGCTGCGCCTGGCGTCGTACCCCTTCGACGTGGCGCGCGCCGGCGCCGAGCACCTCGCCGTGCACGAGCTGTCGGTGCACTCGCTGGCCTACTTCTACAACTGGTGCTTCGCCCAGGTCACCACCCGCTACTCCTTCAAGTGGGACGGCGACATGGTGCTGACCACCGAGGGCGAGGCCTCCCTGGCCGCGCTGGCCTGGCAGGTCGGCGACGTGCAGTCGATCATCCGGGTGCCGCGCCACGCGCTCTACCTCGACAGCACCCGCCCCGACCGCGGCTGGCTCGACCTCGGGCTGCGCAACGCCGAGGAGTGGGGCTTCCCGACCGGTCCGGACTTCGTCTTCACCAAGGCCTACGAGTGGGAGGTCCGCACGACGCCGAAGCCGGTGCGCTCGATCGGGCTGCCGTTCGGGCTGTGCGTGGAGCTGAAGTACCTCGACGGCGACGAGTTCGCGCACTGGACCGCCCCGGCGTCGTTCGCCACGAGCGGACGCACCAAGCGCAAGCGGCGCGAGTGGGAGGTCTTCACCGCACTGCGGGCCGATCCCGACGTCGACCTGCTCGGCGTGCACCGGATCGAGGCCCCGGTGGGCGTCCACATCGTCGACCACGTCACCCGCACCTGGCTTCCGCAGGCCCCCCGCCCGCTCGACGTCGGCTCCGTGGTCACCTCCGACGACCGAGCCCTCAGCCGTCCCGCGAGGGACGAGCGGGGCGGCGTCGCGGGCGAAGGTTGAGCAAGCGACACGGGAGAGGGACGAACCCGTGCGAGCGCGTCGAGACCCCGTGAGCCGAACGCCGAGCGGAACCACGAGCCTGTGGCCTGTGTCACGTCACATTCCGTTCACACGGAGGAAGCACAGCGGATAGATTCGGCGTTGAACACGTCAGAGTCGCACGAGCACACCGTCTGGTACCCACACCGGCCCGGTCGCCCGCAGTCAGGGCAACAGGGTGGTCGGAGGGACTGGAACGAAAGGTTCGCCACATGTCTGAGTCACTCGTCCCTGTCCCGCCGCCTGTCACGCCCCGGCGCTTCCGCATCGGCGTCGTCGGCGCGGGTCGCGTCGGCGCCGTGCTGGCGTCGGCGCTGCGCGAGGCCGGCCACGAGGTCGTCGCGGCCGCGGGTGAGTCCGACGCCTCGCGGGGCCGGATCGCCGACCTGCTGCCCGGGGTCGACATCGACAAGCCCAGCGCGGTCGCGCGCGGCTGCGACCTCCTGCTCCTGACGGTCCCGGACGACATGCTCGGCAACGTCGTCTCCGTGCTGGCCAACTCCGGCGCCCTGCGCGAGGGCCAGTACGTCGTGCACACCTCGGGTCGTCACGGCCTGGCGATCCTGGCGCCTGCCATCGCGGTCGGCGCACACGCCATCGCCCTGCACCCGGCGATGACCTTCACCGGCACCGCCGTCGACCTCGAGCGCCTCGGCGGGTGCGTGTTCGGCCTGACGGCCGAGCCCGAGGAGCGCGAGACCGCCGCAGCGCTGGTCGCCGACCTCGGTGGCCGTCCGATGTGGGTGCCCGAGACCCGGCGAGCGCTCTACCACGCGGGTCTGGCGCACGGGGCCAACCACCTGGTGACCCTGGTGACCGAGGCCATGGAGCTGCTGGCCGCCGCCGGGGCCGACGACCCGGCCGCGACCCTGCGCCCGCTGCTGACCGCCGCGCTCGACAACGCCCTCGACCAGGGCGACGCCGCACTGACCGGCCCGATCGTGCGGGGCGACGTCAACACGGTGCGCGCCCACCTCGAGGGGATCCTCGTGGAGGCGCCCACCACGCTGCCGTCCTACCTCGCCCTCGCGCGCGCCACGCTGAGCCGTGCCGTCACCGACGGGCGTCTCACGCCGATCCGCGCGCTGAAGATGACCGAGGTCCTCGACGCCGCCGCCACGAGCCCCGCGGCGCGGGCCGCCCGCGTCCGCCGGCCGGGTTGATGGGGGAGCGCCCGGTCCTGGTCGCCACCCGCGCCGAGCTGGCCGAGCGCCTCGCCGCACGCCGGGCCACGGGTGACCGGGTCGGCTTCGTGCCGACCATGGGTGCTCTGCACGACGGGCACGCGAGCCTGATGTCGGCGGCGCGCGACGAGGTCGGCTCCGGCCCGGTGGTCGTGTCGGTCTTCGTCAACCCGCTGCAGTTCGGCGCCGGCGAGGACCTCGACCGCTACCCGCGAACCCTCGACGACGACCTCGACGTCTGCCACCAGCAGGGTGTCGACGTGGTCTTCGCCCCGAGCGTCGAGGAGGTCTACCCGGGCGGCGAACCGCAGGTGAGCGTCGACCCGGGCCCGCTGGCCGGGCGACTCGAGGGCGTGACCCGCCCCGGGCACTTCCGTGGGGTGCTGACGGTGGTCGCCAAGCTCTTCGGGCTCGTGCGGCCCGACGTCGCCGTCTTCGGGCAGAAGGACTACCAGCAGCTGGTGCTCATCCGTCGGATGGCCGACGACCTGTGCCAGGGGGTCGAGGTCGTCGGGGCTCCCACGCTGCGCGAGCCCGACGGGCTGGCGATGTCGAGCCGCAACCGGTTCCTCGGCACCGAGGAACGGCTCCAGGCGGCTGCGCTCCACCGCACCCTGCGCGCGGCCTCGGCCGTGTCGTCGTACGGCGTGGAGGCGGCGCTCACCGCGGCGCGCGCCGAGCTGCGCAAGGCCGCGGGGGTCGACCTCGACTACCTCGAGATCACGCTGCCCGACCTGTCGCCGGTGCCGGCCGACCTGGCCGCTGAGGTCGAGGGACGGATCCTGGTCGCTGCCCGCCTCGGACCCACCCGCCTGATCGACAACCTCCCCCTCACGCTGGGGCCCCCACCCGTCCCGACGAGCGGCTCGAGCGCGGCGACGCGCTCGCGGCGCACCAACCCCCACTAGCATCGTCAGATGCCCACCGCCGTACGCCGGGTCCCGGGGCGCCTGAGCGCGCCCGCCCCCGGCTGGACCACCCAGGCCGACGTCGTCATCGTCGGCTCCGGCATCGCCGGCCTCACCACCGCGCTGCGGCTCAACGCCGCCGACAACGGGGTCGGCAAGATCCTGGTGATCACCAAGGATCGTCTCGCCGCGGGCTCGACGCAGTGGGCGCAGGGCGGGATCGCCGCCGCGCTCGGGCCCGGGGACACCCCCGAGGAGCACGCGATCGACACCCTGGTCGCCGGTGCCGGGGTGTGCGACGCGGAGGCGGTGCGGGTGCTGGTCGACGAGGGGCCCGAGGCCGTGCGTCAGCTGATCGCCCTGGGTGCCAACTTCGACCACGGTGCCGACGGGGAGATCTCCCTGACCCGCGAGGGCGGTCACCACCGCGACCGGATCGCCCACGCAGGCGGCGACGCGACGGGCGCCGAGATCCAGCGCGCCCTGATCGCCGCGGTCGGTGCGGCCCCCGAGATCGAGATCATCAAGCGTGCCCTCGCCGTCGACCTGCTGCTGGCCGAGGACGGCGGCGTCGCGGGCGTCACCGTCCACGTGATGGGCGAGGGGCAGCGCGACGGTGTCGGCGCGGTGCTGTGCCGGGCGCTCGTGCTCGCCAGCGGCGGACTGGGCCAGGTCTTCTCGCAGACGACCAACCCGGCGGTCTCGACCGGCGACGGCATGGCCCTGGCCCTGCGCGGGGGAGCGACCCTGCGCGACCTGGAGTTCGTGCAGTTCCACCCCACGGTGATGTACCTCGGCGCCGACTCCGTCGGGCAGCAGCCGCTCATCTCCGAGGCGGTGCGCGGCGAGGGGGCCTTCCTGGTCGACGCTCTGCCCGAGGAGGGGGGCAACCGCTTCATGCAGGGCGTGCACGAGCTCGCCGACCTCGCGCCGCGCGACGTGGTCGCCAAGGCGATCATGCGCCGGATGCTCGACACCGGTCAGCCCCACATGTGGCTCGACGCTCGTCACCTGGGCGAGGCGTTCTGGGAGAAGCGGTTCCCGACGATCCTCGGCGTCTGCCGCAGCCACGGCATCGACCCGGCGACCCAGCTGATCCCCGTCGCGCCCGCCTGCCACTACGCCTCGGGCGGGGTGCGCACCGACCTGCACGGCCGCTCCGACGTGCCCGGCCTCTACGCCACCGGCGAGGTCGCCTGCTCCGGCGTCCACGGTGCCAACCGGCTCGCGTCCAACAGCCTGCTGGAGGGGCTGGTCTACTCGCGGCGCATCGCCAACGCACTCCCCGGCGACCTGAGGCCGTGGTCGGACCCCGCGCCCGACACGCGCACCGCCGGCCTGGTCCCCGGCGACGTACGCCGTGAGCTGCAGGAGGTGATGACCACGCGGGTCGGGGTGCTGCGCAACGCCCCGGGTCTCGAGGAGGCCGCGACGATGCTCGACAAGCTCGGCGGCCGCAGCACCGACCTGGTCGACCTCGCCGCGTGGGAGACCACCAACCTGCTCACGGTCGCCGAGGCGCTCACCGAGGCGGCCCGCGGGCGCGAGGAGACGCGAGGCTCCCACTGGCGCGACGACTTCCCCGAGCGCGACGACGCCACCTGGGCCGGCCACTTCGACACCGTGATGACCGACGGCGCCGCCGAGGTCTCGTTCGTCGCGGCGCCGCCGACCGACGGCGGTGTCGCGTGAGCGCGTTCCCGTTCCACCTGCCGCCGCCGGCCGCACTGGCCGAGGAGCTCCGGGCCGCCGACCTGGGCTACGAGTCGCTCGTCGACCACGTGCTGCGCGCCCTCCAGGAGGACCTGCCCGAGGGTGGTGTCGACGCGACCTCGGTCGCCACGATCGCAGCCGACGCCCACGCCGAGGGCGTCTTCGCGGCCCGCGACGAGGGAGTGGTGGCCGGCCTCGGCATCGCTGCGCTGGTGTTCCACCTGGTGATCGGCGACGAGGTCGAGATCACCGACCGGGTGCCGGACGGCACCCGGGTCTCACCTGGCGACGTCGTCATGCGGGTCTCCGGACCCACGCGTGGGCTGCTCACGGCCGAGCGCACCGCCCTCAACTTCGCCAGCCACCTGTCCGGCATCGCCACCGCCACCTCCCACTGGGTCGCGGCGCTCGACGGCACTCGCGCGCGGGTGCTCGACACCCGCAAGACGCTGCCCGGCTTCCGCGCCCTGCAGAAGTACGCCGTGCGCTGCGGCGGCGGCGTCAACCACCGCTTCAGCCTGGGCGACCTGGCCATGGTCAAGGACAACCACGTCGTCGCCGCCGGTGGTGTCGTGCCGGCGTTCGAGGCGGTGCGCGCGACGTACCCCGACCTGCCGGTGGAGGTCGAGGTCACCGACCTCGACCAGCTCCGTGACCTGCTCGCGGCGGGGTGCACCCAGATCCTGCTCGACAACATGAGCGACGCCACGATGACCGAGGCGGTCGAGATCACCCGCGCCGCAGGCACGGGCGCCAGCCTGGAGGCCTCCGGCGGTCTCACCCTGGCCCGCGCACGCGATGTCGCCCTCACCGGTGTCGACTTCATCTCGGTGGGCGCCCTGACCCACTCGGTGACCGTCTTCGACCTCGGCTTCGACTTCCTCGAGAGCTGACATGGCCCTGCTCGCGGTCGACGTCGGCAACGCCCACACGGTCCTGGGCATCGTCGCCGACGGCGAGGTCTCGGCGCACTGGCGCGTCTCCACCGACGGTCGCCGCACCGCCGACGAGTGGGCCGTGCTGCTGCGCGGTCTCGTGGGCCGCCACTTCACCGAGATCGACGGGATCGTGCTCTGCTCGACGGTCCCCGGAGTGACCCAGGCGGGGCGCGACATGCTGGCGCGCCACTTCGCCGACCTCGACCATCTCGTCGTCGAGCCCGGGGTGCGCACCGGAATCCCGGTGCTCACCGACAACCCACGCGAGGTCGGCACCGATCGCATCGTGAATTCGCTCGCCGCTGCGACGACGTACGGCGGGCCGGCCATCGTGGTCGACTTCGGTGGGACCGCGACGACATTCGACGTGATCAACGCGTCGGGACAGTACGTCGGAGGAGCGATCGCCCCGGGAATCGAGATCTCCCTCGAGGCGCTCGGTCGCCGGGGAGCGCAATTGCGCCAGGTGGAATTGATCCGGCCCCGCTCGGTCATCGCCAAGAACACCGTCGAGGCCCTCCAGTCAGGGCTGATCTTCGGGGTGGCGGCCCAGGTCGAGGGCATCGTGGAGCGCGTCATCGAGGAGCTGGGGGTGGAGGTCGACGACGTGTCGGTCATCGCCACCGGTTACCTGGCGCCGCTCGTCTTCGACGAATGCGATTGCTTTACCGACCACGCGCCCTGGCTCACCCTGTGTGGCCTCGAGATGGTATTCCGCCGTAATACGTGAAATACGTGTGAAGGTGAATGCGTGAGTTTGCGAAACCTTTCGGACCTCGGCAAACTGAATACCCCACCCCCTTCCCACTGATGTGAAGCAGAGGCTTGAATTCCATGGCGCAGAAGGTCAATATCATCCTGGTCGACGACATCGACGAGTCGGAGGCCACCGAGACCGTCTCGTTCGGCCTCGACGGCGCGTCCTACGAGATCGACCTCAACGACGCCCACGCGGCCGACCTGCGCGAGGCGCTCGCCGCCTACATCGGTCACGCCCGCAAGGTGCCGACCAGCACGGGTCGACGTACGGCTCGCAAGGCTGCCGCGCCCGCGGCTGCCGCCGGCGGCGCCAGCGCCGCCGACGTCCGGATCTGGGCACGCGAGAACGGCCACCAGGTCCCCGACCGGGGCCGCATCCCGGCCGACATCCGTGAGGCGTACGACGCCGCCAACTGATCGCCTCCCTGACCCGCCGCTGCACGCAGCGGCGGGTCACTGCTTTTTCGTCGGTCCGGTCTCCTCGCGGTGACGGTCGTAGTGGCGCCGTGCCTTGGCCCGGTTGCCGCAGGCCGCCATGGAGCACCAGCGGCCGGCCCCACTGCGGCTGCGGTCGAGCAGGAACAGCGTGCAGGCCTCGTTGGCGCAGGGGCGCAGTCGGCCGGGCAGCGCGCGCTCGACGTGGTCCCAGGTGAGGACCAGGTCGACCGCAGCTGCGCGGGCGTCGTCGACGACGGTCTCCCACACGACTCCCACCGCGGTGACGCTCGGCCGCCGGACGACTCCCTCGAGCAACGGTCGGAGCGCCCCGGGCGGACGCTCCCCGCGCACGACGTCCTGCAGGATCGCCCGCGCCTCGCGGACCCGGTGGTCGGCCTCGCCGACGCCGGTGAGGAGGTCGCGCGGCTCCCCGTCGACGACGGGAGTCGAGTTGAGCACGCGCACCAGCTCGGTGGCGCGCTCGTCGTCGACCGGGGGCATGGCGTCATTGAAGCATGTCTAACCAGATGGAGTCTCTTGACCGGTTGGATTCTGCGTGGTCTGATGGTCTAACCAACTTCGGCACGTAAGACGGTTAGGAATTGCCATGCCGCACCAGTACCTCCAGACCCTGGTCACTCCCGCCGTGGCGCACGCCCAGGAGCGTCTGGGCAGCCGGGTCGCCATGGAGCGGCTCGTCGCCGGGTGGGACACCGACGCCGAGCTGGGTCCGGGCGAGACGGAGTTCATCGCCGCACGCGACAGCTTCTACCTCGCCACCGTCGGCGAGAGCGGCTGGCCCTACGTGCAGCACCGCGGCGGGCCGGCGGGCTTCCTCCGCGTCCTCGACGACCGCACGCTGGCCTGGGCCGACGTGCGCGGCAACCGGCAGTACGTCAGCACCGGCAACCTCGAGGCCTCTCCGAAGGCCTCCCTGATGCTCATGGACTACGCCAACAAGCGACGGCTGAAGGTGCTCGGCACGATCGACATCCTCGCCACGGGCGACGACGCGGACCTGGCGACGTCGGTCACGGTGGCGGGATGGGACGCCAAGGTCGAGCAGGTGATGCGCCTCCGGGTCGAGGGCTTCGACTGGAACTGCCCGCAGCACATCACCCAGCGCTGGACCCGCGACGAGCTCGCGCCGGCGTTGGACCCGCTGCACCGCGAGCTCGAGGAGCTGCGCGCGGAGAACGCGCGACTGAGGGCCACGCCGCGCTGAGCCGCACGCGGGCGGAGGTGCGCCACAGGTGTCGGGGAGTCTGGACCCCGGCGCCGCGGGCACCTCTCCGCGGGCCGGAGGGCAGTCCGGGTCCGCGTACCATCGACGCCCATGGGGCACCTCGGACCGCGTTCGCGCGCGCTGCTCGTCCTGGCGCTGGTGCTGGTGGTGGCCGGCTGCCTGCTGCCTCAGGTCCTGCTCTACCTCGGCGGCGCCGTGGCGTTGGCACTCGCCGTGACCACCTCGGGCTCGGCGGACCCGCCCCGCGTCATGGAGCGCTCGGCCCCCCTCTGGCGCAGGGTCCGCGCAGCGAGCGGCCCGCGCTGGCGCCGCGGCGTGCTCGGACTGGCGATCGCTGTCACGGTGGTCGTCGTCCCGCTCGTGCTCGGCTCCGTCGTCACCAACCGTGACGTCTCCTGGCGGGTCGACGCCGTGGGCGACGAAGCGGTGGTCGTCGGACAGCGCACCTACCTCGAGCTCGAGGACGCGATGGTCGTGCTCGACACCGAGTCCGGTGAACGGCTGTGGACGGCCGACAGCTCGTCCTTCAGCGTGGCCGGCGACGGTGCCGTCCTCTCCGGAGGCGCGATGCTCGATGCCGACGGCGAGCTGCTCTGGAGCTTCGAGAACACCTCCGCCTTCGAGGGGGTCGGCGGCGTCACCGCGCTCGCGCGCGCCGACGGGGTGACCGTGTTCGTCGAGGGCACGCCGACCACCCTGACCGGCGACAGGCCGTCCCTGCGACTGATCGGCGTCGACGACGGGGGAGAGGCGGCCTGGGATCGCACCATCACCGACGGGTCGGTCCCCTCGCTGCTCGCCGGGGCCCCGGAGGTCAAGGAGCCGCTGCCGGAGACGGTCACCGTGCGAACCGACGGCGAGACGCCCGAGATCGAGGTCATCAGCCCGTCGTCCGGTGAGACCACCCTGACCCGTCCAGGCGGTGCGTCCGGGGAGTACACCCTCACGGCACCGCTCGGCGACCGGGTGCTGGTCGCGATTCGCGACGACGACTCGGTCGACAGCACCTGTTCCTTCGAGCTCCTGAGCGCCGACCAGGTGCTCTGGTCGACACCGTCGGGGGGCAGCTGCCGCGACATCGCGTCGCAGTACGCCCTGCGCGGCGCCTTCGACAGCCGGGTCTACCTGGGCGACGACGGCCTGACCAGCATCGACCTCGACGACGGGACCATCACGCCCCTGTACGACGCCTCGCGGGGCTCCCTGCTCACCGAGGACGCCGTGCTGCGGGTGACGTCGAGTGGCATCACCGCCACCGACCCCACCTCCGGCGAGGTGCTGTGGGAACGCGCCTCGGACCTGCGCCCTGGCTTCGACGTGGTCGCCGGTGAGGTGATCGTGGTCAGGGAGTCGACCCGGATCCCCAACCCGCTCCTCCGCCCGGCCTTCCGGTGGAACGGGTCGTCCGGTCCGCAGCTCTCCGACTGGAGCCAACGGCTGACCGTGCTGGACCCGGCGACCGGCGAGGAGCTCGGCACCGCGGTCGACCCGCTGGCACGCGCTGACGACACGACGATCCTCGCGTCCGGCGACGGGGCCCTCGTCCTGCATGACTACTGGGGCAGCGGGTTCCGCATCGACGGTTCGTGAGCTCGGCGAGGACTACCTGCGCGAGACGGTGCGCCGCTGGTCGACCATCAGCGCCCCCAGCGCGATGAGCGCCAGGGCCGACACGCCCAGCGAGAAGGCCACCCCGGCGGGCACCAGCCCGAAGCGCTGCGAGGCGAGGCCGTCGCCCACGACCGGCAGCGAGAGCGCGACGTAGGCGACGACGAAGAAGGCGGACGTCGTGCCGGCGCGTTCGTGGGCCTCGACCCTGCTCAGCACCGACCCCAGGCCCTTGCTGAACGAGAGTCCCTGCCCGGCGCCCCCGATGACGGCGGCCACGAGCAGCAGTGCCAGCGAGTCGACACCGATCGCCAGGGCGAGGAGGCCGGTGCCGGTCGCGAGCAGGACGCAGCCCAGGTTGACCGCGACCTCGAGCCGGACGCGCGTCAGGAGCACCTGCGCCGCGACCGAGGAGAGCAGGATCGTCACCACCACCGACACTCCGAGCACGGGGCCGGCGCCGGGCTCGGCCTCGGCGACGAAGCGGGGCGACACCGCGGTCATCAGCCCGAGCACCGCGAAGCCGGCGAACCCGACGACGGCGGCGCCGACGAACGTCGTGCGGGCCGTGCTCGGCACCTCGGGACGCGCCACCGTCAGTCGGGCACCCGGCCGGACCTCGACGGTCTCCGGCACGCCGACGAGCAGCACCAGGACGACGAGGGCCGCGAGGAGGTGCACCAGGAAGCTGAGGTGCACCGGCCAGGGGCCGATGCTGATGAGCACCGCGGCCACCAGGGGGCCGAGCCCGAGGCCGCCGATGTTCGCCGCCGTCGCCACCAGCGGTGCTCGCTGACGCCAGGCCGGCGGCGCCGACTCGAGGACGGCCGCGGTCGCGGTGCCGACGTAGATCCCGGCCGAGATCCCCGAGACGACCCGGCCGACCAGCAGGACCCAGGTGTCGCCGGCGGCGAGGAAGACGACGTCGGAGGCGGCCGAGAGGGCCAGTCCGGCGAGCAGGAGCGGCCGGCGTCCGACCGCGTCGGACCACCGGCCCGTGACCAGCAGTGCCGCCAGCACCCCGACGGCGTACGTCGCGAAGATGACGGTGACCATCGTCAGCGAGAACCCGAAGCGGTCCTGGTACTCGCCGTACATCGGGGTGGGCAGGGTGGTGCCGATCATCGTCACCAGGAAGGCCGCCACGACGGTGGCGAAGGCGGGGCGGGGAGCAAGGAGTCGCACAAGAGGTTCGAACGCGGAACCGATCCGATTGATGCCCGGTCGGCACCACGGCGGTCCTGGATGCCATCCGGGACCGATCTCGTCCGCGGCGCAGACTGGGGCCCATGCCTCGCGAGTGGGACGCCACGACGTACGACTCCCTGACCCTGCCCCACGAGCAGTGGGGGCGGCTGGTCGTCGACCGACTGGCCGCGACCGGGCTGCGTGGCGACGAGCGGGTGCTGGACGCCGGGTGCGGCACCGGTCGTGACGCGGCGCTGCTGCGCGAGCGGTGGCCGGGGCTGCGGTTGGTCGCTCTGGACGGGTCGGCGAAGATGCTCGAGGTCGCCCGAGCGCGGCTGGGTGACGACGTCACCTACCTCCAGGCGGACCTCGAACAGCCGCTTCCGCTCGACGAGCCGGTCGACGCCGTCGTCAGCGTGGCGGCCTTCCACTGGGTGCCCGACCACGACGCGCTCTTCACCCACCTGGCTGCCGTGATGCGCCCCGGCGCGACGCTGACCTCCGACTGCGGGGGGCGGGGCAACGTGGCGGCCGTCAACGCCGCGATCGCACGCGTGACCGGAGCCCCGGACGACGAGTGGGAGTTCGCCGACGCCGCCGACACCCGGTCCCGGCTGGTCGCGGCCGGCTTCGACGTACGCCGGGTCGAGCTGCGGCCCGACCCGTTCCGCGTCGACGACCCGACGGTCTTCGAGGCGTTCCTCGCCTCGGTGATCCTGGGCAGCTACCTGGCCGAGATGCCGGACGACGAGCACGAGTCGTTCGTGCGGGAGGTGCGGGTGTCGCTGGGGGAGCCGGTGGTGGACTACGTGCGGTTGGAGATCGACGCCGTGCTGATGTGACGTCGGCGCCGGCCGGTGGTGGATGCGGCTGCTTCTCGGCTCACCGGATTTCGACCCGCCCCCGCGAGTTCGTTCCTCACTCGCGGGGCTTGCTCAATCTCCCCGGCCCACGCAGCCCGCTCGTGCCTCGCGGGGCTGCTGGCCGGTGAGCTGAGGCTCGCTCACAGCCGTCCGACGCGCATTCCTTCGTCATGAGCGGCGGGCGGCTGTTCGCTGATAGCGGACGCGGTTCCGTCCCTGGCGGGAACGCGTAGGCTGGGAGCGGGGTTAGACCTCCCGTACCCCTCTCTCCACCCCGGAGCGGACGGGACCCCACGTACTTAGAGGAGATGCGCATGTTCGAGCGGTTCACCGACCGAGCTCGTCGGGTGGTCGTGCTGGCCCAGGAAGAGGCCCGCATGCTCTCCCACAACTACATCGGCACCGAGCACATCCTGCTCGGGCTGATCCACGAGGGCGAGGGCGTCGCGGCCAAGGCGCTCGAGAGCCTCGACATCTCCCTGGAGGCCGTGCGCGCCCAGGTCGAGGAGATCATCGGGCAGGGCCAGCAGGCCCCGTCCGGCCACATCCCCTTCACCCCGCGCGCCAAGAAGGTGCTCGAGCTGTCCCTGCGCGAGGCGCTGCAGCTCGGCCACTCCTACATCGGCACCGAGCACATCCTGCTCGGCCTGATCCGCGAGGGCGAGGGCGTGGCCGCCCAGGTGCTGCAGAAGCTCGGCGCCGACCTCAACCGGGTCCGCCAGCAGGTCATCCAGCTGCTCTCCGGCTTCCAGGGCAAGGAGTCGACCCAGCAGGCCGCGGCCCAGGGTGCCGGCGGCGACGCGCCGTCGTCCTCCCTGGTGCTCGACCAGTTCGGTCGCAACCTCACCCAGGACGCCCGCGAGGGCAAGCTCGACCCGGTCATCGGCCGCGAGACGGAGATCGAGCGCGTGATGCAGATCCTCTCGCGCCGCACGAAGAACAACCCGGTCCTCATCGGTGAGCCCGGCGTCGGCAAGACCACGATCGTCGAGGGCCTGGCCCAGGACATCGTCAAGGGCAACGTGCCCGAGACGCTCAAGGACAAGCAGATCTACACCCTCGACCTCGGCGCGCTCGTGGCCGGCAGCCGCTACCGCGGTGACTTCGAGGAGCGCCTCAAGAAGGTGCTCAAGGAGATCCGCACCCGCGGCGACATCGTGCTGTTCATCGACGAGATCCACACCCTCGTCGGTGCCGGTGCGGCCGAGGGCGCCATCGACGCCGCCAGCATCCTCAAGCCGATGCTGGCCCGCGGCGAGCTGCAGACGATCGGTGCGACCACCCTCGACGAGTACCGCAAGTACCTCGAGAAGGACGCCGCGCTCGAGCGCCGCTTCCAGCCCATCCAGGTCGCCGAGCCGTCGATCGCGCACACGATCGAGATGCTCAAGGGCCTGCGCGACCGCTACGAGGCCCACCACCGCGTGACGATCACCGACGAGGCGCTGGTCTCGGCCGCGACGCTGGCCGACCGCTACATCTCCGACCGGTTCCTGCCCGACAAGGCCATCGACCTCATCGACGAGGCCGGCTCGCGGCTGCGCATCCGCCGGATGACCCAGCCGGCCGACCTGCGCGAGTACGACGACAAGATCGCCGAGGTGCGCCAGCGCAAGGAGGGCGCCATCGACGGCCAGGACTTCGAGGCCGCCGCCCGCCTGCGCGACGAGGAGAAGCAGCTCATCCTCAAGAAGTCCGAGCGCGAGAAGCAGTGGCGCGCCGGCGACATGGACGACGTCGCCGAGGTCGACGAGGAGCTCATCGCCGAGGTCCTCGCCGTCGCGACCGGCATCCCGATCGTCAAGCTCTCCGAGGAGGAGTCCACGCGGCTGCTCAACATGGAGGACGAGCTGCACAAGCGGGTCATCGGCCAGGACGAGGCCGTCAAGGCGCTCTCGCGGGCGATCCGTCGTACGCGCGCCGGCCTCAAGGACCCCAAGCGTCCCGGCGGCTCGTTCATCTTCGCCGGCCCCTCCGGTGTCGGCAAGACGTGGCTGTCCAAGACGCTCGCCGAGTTCCTCTTCGGCGACGAGGACTCCCTGATCCAGCTCGACATGTCGGAGTTCTCCGAGAAGCACACCGTCTCGCGGCTCTTCGGCTCGCCTCCCGGCTACGTCGGCTACGAGGAGGGTGGCCAGCTCACCGAGAAGGTGCGCCGCAAGCCGTTCTCGGTGGTGCTCTTCGACGAGGTCGAGAAGGCCCACCCCGACATCTTCAACTGCCTGTTGCAGATCCTCGAGGAAGGTCGCCTGACCGACTCGCAGGGCCGGGTCGTCGACTTCAAGAACACCGTCATCATCATGACCACCAACCTCGGCACGCGCGACATCAACAAGTCGGTCCACCTGGGCTTCAACCAGTCCGGTGACGCCGCGGGCTCCTACGAGCGGATGAAGAACAAGGTCCAGGACGAGCTCAAGCAGCACTTCCGCCCCGAGTTCCTCAACCGTGTCGACGAGATCGTCGTGTTCCCGCCGCTGTCGCGCGAGCAGATCGTCCACATGGTCGACAACATGATCGCCTCGGTCGAGCTGCGGATGCGCGACCGCGACATGCGCATCGAGCTCACCCAGGCGGCCAAGGACCTGCTCGCCGAGCGGGGCTTCGACCCGGTGCTCGGTGCGCGTCCGCTGCGCCGCACGATCCAGCGCGAGATCGAGGACACCCTCGCCGAGAAGATGCTCTTCGGTGAGGTCGGCCCCGGTCAGATCGTGCTGGTCGACGTCGAGGGCGAGGGTCCGACCGCGACCTTCACCTTCGAGGGCCAGAAGGTCGGCGAGCTGCCCGACCTGCCGCCGTTCGAGACCGCCGAGGTCGGCGGCAGCGCCCGACCTGCCCAGCACCGAGGACGAGGGCCCGCGCGACGTCCCGAAGTCCAACGGTGGCGAGGCCGAGGGCGGCGGCGCCCAGCTCGCCTGATCCCGGACCGCTGCACGCCCGTCGACCCGTCAGCCCAGGGCTGGCGGGTCGATGTGCGTCAGGGGTCAGGTCAGGGCAGCGCGTAGGCGTCGGCGTCCGTCCGAGGCGGACGGCGAGCCGGTCGGCGACCAGGCTCGCCAGGCACCGCTCGCGCTGGGTCTCGTCGGGCCACACCGCGTCGAGGCGGTCCTTGGGCACCGGGGTCGTCGCTGTCGCGCAGCACCGCGAGCAGCCGGCCGCGGCACTGGCGGTCGGTGCCGGCCCAGGTCTGCGCCTTGCGCGGCGGGCCGTCGTACGCCGGCTTGCCGGCCGCGCACCCAGGCGCACCGGTCGCGGACCGGGCAGTCGGCGCAGCGCGGGTTGCCGGCGGTGCACACCAGCGCGCCGAGCTCCATCACCGCGACCGCCCAGGTGGCGGCGGTCGGCGCGTCGTCGGGCAGCAGCGAGGTGGCCAGGTCGCGCTCGGCGCGGGTCACGGCCGCGGCGGGGAACTCCGCGCCCGCCGACCGCGCGGGCGAGGACGCGCCGCACGTTGGTGTCGAGCACGACGTGGCGCCGGCCGTAGGCGAAGGACGCGATCGCGGACGGCCGTGTAGTCGCCGACGCCGGGCAGGGCGAGCAGGTCGTCGTAGTCGGCCGGCACGACGCCGTCGTGCTCCTCGGTGATCGCCACCGCCGCGGCGTGCAGCCGCAGCGCGCGGCGCGGGTAGCCCAGCCGGCCCCACGAGCGCACGGCCTCGCCCGAGGGGGCCAGCGCCAGGTCGGCCGGGGTCGGCCAGCGCTCGAGCCACGCCTCGTGGACGGGCAGCACCCGGGCGACCGGCGTCTGCTGGAGCATGAACTCCGAGACCATCACCGACCAGGCCGAGGCGCCGTCGCCGCGCCA
This sequence comes from uncultured Actinomycetota bacterium, assembly GCA_963822915.1. GTDB lineage: Bacteria > Actinomycetota > Actinomycetes > Propionibacteriales > Nocardioidaceae > Nocardioides. The sequence continues at coordinate 103,031 of CAWGJR010000029.1, read as the reverse complement.
CGGCAGCTCGCGTGCGTGCTCGTCGTACCAGCCGAGGACCGCCTGGTGCAGCACGCCGGGACCCGACGGCGGGGCGGGACGCGTGGTCGACACCTGACGATTGTCCCTGCGGAGTGGCACCGACGATCGGAGCGGGGTCGATGTCTAGCGTCTGGTCCCATGAGCCCCACGACCCCCAGGAACCCCACCGGCGGAGTCCACTGTCGCCGGGGGTCTACTGGCGCCGGCGGCTCTTCGTCGTCGGGGTGGTCGTCGCCCTGGTCCTGATCGTCGTCAACCTCGTGACGGGGCCCGACAAGCCCGCCCGGATCTCGGCGGTCACGACGAGCGCGGAGCAGGTCGGCAGCGGGATCCGGCGACGACACCGGCCCCGTCTCCGAGGTCGGGCCGTCGGCGGGCAAGGGCAGGAAGGGCAAGGGCGCGGCCCAGGCGCCCGAGCCGACCGTGGTCCTGCCGACGGCTCCGGTGCTGGCCGAGCCCGAGGGCGTGTGCGAGGACGACGACATCGCCGTCACCCCCGCGGTGCAGGACCCGGTGGCAGGTCAGCCCGTCAGCATCGTCCTGAAGCTCCGGACGATCACCGCCGCCGCCTGCACCTGGCAGGTCTCGGCCGAGACGATGGCCGTGCGGATCTCGGTCGCGGACGACGAGGTCTGGGCCAGCAGGCAGTGCCCCGGGCTCTCCCGGCGCGTGCGGTGGTCGTGCGCCGCGCAGTCGCGTCGACCTACGAGCTGCGCCTGGAGCTCCCGGCGCTCCGACGAGGCGTGCTCCGACCTGACGGAGTACGCCGAGCCTGGCGACTACCGGGTGACCGCCGCCGCCCTCGGCGGGGAGCCCGACTTCGTGGTCTTCGACCTCGCCGCACCGCAGGCTCCCGAGGCGCCGGCCGTGCCGGACGCCGACAAGCTGGACCTGGAGAAGGACAAGAAGGGCGACAAGGACAAGCCCTCCCGACGCAGCGGAGGCTAGCAGCCGAGCCGCGAGCGTCACTAGCGAGGCGTCGACGAAGGCCGCGGTGACCCGTGGCCTCGGTGCGGTCTGACCCGGCTCACGGCGGCCTTCGTCGACCGGGCTCGCCGGGGGCTCGCCCTGCTCAGCTCCGTGGGCTCGTGCAGCTCGTGGTCAGACGTACCGCTCGAGGATCGTCGACTCGGCCAGCCGGCTGAGGCCCTCGCGCACGCTGCGGGCGCGCAGCTCGCCGACGCCGTCGACGGCCTGGAGGTCGTCGACGCCGGCCGAGAGCAGCTTCTGCAGGGTGCCGAAGTGGTCGACGAGGCGGTCGACGACGGAGCGGGCAGACGCGGGACCTTGGCGAGCAGCCGGTAGCCGCGGGGCGCGACGGCGCCGTCGAGGTGCTCGGCCGGTGCCGAGGCCGAGCACCCGGGCGGCCGAGGCCGGGTCGACGAGCTCGGTGGGGGAGAGGGCCTCGAGCCGGGTCAGCAGCTCCTCGGGGCTCTTGCCCTTGCGTCCGCCGGGGACGTAGTCGCGGATGACCAGCTCGCGCTCGGCGTCGACGCCGGTGATGAGCTCCTCGAGCTGGAGGGAGAGGAGACGTCCGTCGGTGCCGAGCTCGAGCACGTAGTCCTCGATCTCGCGGGCGATCCGGGTGACCATCTCGAGGCGCTGGGCCACGACCGCGACGTCGCGCACGGTGACGAGGTCCTCGATCTCCAGGGCCGACAGGGTGCTGGAGACCTCGTCGAGGCGGAGCTTGTAGCGCTCCAGGGTGGCCAGGGCCTGGTTGGCGCGCGACAGGATCTTGCCGGAGTCCTCGAGCACGTGACGGGTCTCGCCGACGTAGGCGGCGATGATCTGCATCGACTGCGACACCGAGATCACCGGGAACCCGGTCTGCTTCGGCGACGCGGTCGGCGGTGCGGTGGCGGGTGCCGGTCTCCTCGGAGGGGATCGTGTGGTCGGGCATCAGGTGCACCGCGGCGCGGATGATCCGGGTGATGTCCTTGTCGACGATGATGCCGCCGTCCATCTTGGCCAGCTCGCGCAGGCCGGTGGCGGTGAACGGCACGTCGAGCGCGAAGCCGCCGGTGGCGATCGACTCGACGACGCGGTCGTGGCCGATCACGATCAGGGCGCCGGTGCGCCCGCGCAGGATGCGCTCGAGACCGTCGCGCAGGCTGGTGCCGGGGGCGGTGGACGCCAGGGTCGCGCGCAGGCGCAGCTGCTCCTCGCTGCGATCGACGCTCATGGGTCCTCCGGTGGTGACAGGCGTCAGGCGCCCGAGACCGGGGACGGTGAATGCCTAACCGGGGTCGACCACCTCGAGGGCGTGCTTGGTGCGTCCGGCGAGGTGGAGCAGGCGCGAGGGCGCGGTGGACGTCGGGAGCCTCGACGACGCGCATCCCGTCGACCATCCGCCCGCCGAGGACGGGCGGGGCCCGCCGCGGCGGGTGTGCTCGCTGCGGGCACCACCGCCATCGAGAAGCCCAGGCGCGCGGCCTCGGCGAGGCGCTGCGGCATGTCGCGCACCCGGCGCAGCTCACCGGCCAGCCCGATCTCGCCCATCGCGACCACCCCGGCCGGCGGCGGGCTGACGAACGTGGCCGAGGCGATGGCGACCGCGACGGCCAGGTCGCTGGCCGGCTCGGTCAGTCGCGCGCCGCCCGACGGTCGAGGTGAAGACGTCGTGGGCGTGGAGGCGGATGCCGCAGTGCTGCTGGAGCACCGCGAGGACCATCGCCAGCCGGGAGCCGTCGATCCCCGAGGTCGTACGGCGCGGTCGCTCGCCGCCGGTGAGGCGTCACCAGTGCCTGCACCTCGGCGAGCATCGGTCGGCGGCCCTCCATCGTCACCGCGACGCAGGTGCCGGAGACCCGGCCGTGGTGCTGCTCGAGGAAGAGCCCGGTGGGGTCGTCGACCGCGGCGATGCCCTCGGGGCCGAGGTCGAAGCAGCCGACCTCGTCGACCGGGCCGAAGCGGTTCTTGACGGCGCGCAGCATCCGGAAGCGGGAGTTGCGGTCGCCCTCGAAGTGCAGGACGACGTCGACGAGGTGCTCGAGGACCCGCGGGCCGGCGATGGCGCCGTCCTTGGTGACGTGGCCGACGAGGACGACGGCGATGTTGCGGGTCTTGGCGACGCGCACCAGCGCCGCGGCGACCTCCTTGACCTGGGTGACCCCGCCGGGCACGCCGTCGACGTCGGCGGCGCCGATGGTCTGCACGGAGTCGACGACGATCAGGGTCGGGCGGACCTGCTCGATGTGGGTGAGCACCGCGCCGAGGTCGGTCTCGGCGGCCAGGAAGAGCTCGTCGTAGACCCCGCCGGTGCGGTCGGCGCGCAGGCGCACCTGACCGGCCGACTCCTCGCCGGTGACGTAGAGGACGCGCTGCGCGCGTCGGCGGCGCAGCTGGGCGGCGACCTCGAGCAGCAGGGTGCTCTTGCCGACGCCGGGCTCGCCGGCCAGCAGGATCGCGGCGCCCGGGCACCACGCCCGCCGCCGAGCACCCGGTCGAGCTCGGGCACGCCGCTGGCGCGCGACGACGGACTCGTTGACCGACACCTGGCCGATCGGCACCGCCGGGGCGGTCACCGGCCCGGCGCGACGAGCGGACCGTGACGACGCCGGCCTCGGCGACCGAGCCCCAGGCCTGGCACTCCCCGCAGCGGCCGACCCACTTGGCCGTCTCCCAGCCGCACTCGGCGCAGCGGTAGGACGGACGGGGTGCTCGTGCAGCGGACTTGGCCATGCCCCGCACGCTAGGCGAGAGCGCCGACATCACGCGCCCGCGGACACCCGCACGTGCGCGGCGATCGGCCGTATGCTTGTGACTTTGGATCGATCCACAGTCGGACGGGTGCCAGCGGCCAGGGAGAGCACGTCGCCGGGTCGCGCGCCGAGCCTGCCGCCGCCGACCCTCGCCGACGTCGCCGAGGCGGCCGGCGTCTCGCGGCAGACGGTCTCGAACGCGGTCAACAACCCCGACCTGCTGCGTGCCGAGACCCTCGTGCGCGTGCAGCAGGCCATCGACGAGCTCGGCTACCTGCCCAACCGCGCCGCGCGCAACCTGCGCACCCGCGCCTCCCACCTGGTCGGGCTGCGGCTCAGCCCGGTGCAGGAGGGCACCGCCAACGCCGCGATGGACCGCTTCGTGCACTCGCTGGTGTGGACCTCGCGCGAGGCCGGCTACCACGTGCTGCTCTTCTCCGGGGAGGGCCCCGACCCGCTCGAGGGCTACGACGACCTGCTGCGCTCGACCGCGGTCGACGCCTTCATCGTCACCGACACCTACCTCGGCAACCCCCAGGCCACCTGGCTGCGCGAGCGCCGCGCCCCGTTCGTCGCCTTCGGACGCCCGTGGGACGACCCGGACGCCCGGCACCCCTGGGTCGACGTCGACGGCGCCGCCGGCACCGAGCTGGCCACCCGGCACCTGCTCGACAAGGGCCACGAGCGGATCGCCTGGATCGGGTGGCGCAAGGACTCCCGCATCGGCGAGGACCGCCGCGCCGGCTGGAGCCGGGCCATGCGCGCGCGCGGGCTGCCGACCACCGGCCTGGCCTCGCGGGTCGAGGACACCGTGTGGAGCGGGAGCGAGGCCAGCGCGGTGCTGCTCGACGAGGCCCGGCCCGACCGCCTTCGTGTGCGCCTCCGACACCTTGGCGATGGGCGTCCTGCGCACGCTCGCCGAGCGCGGCCTGCACCCGGGCCGCGACATCGCGGTCGTCGGCTTCGACGACTCCCAGGTCGCCCAGGTGGTGCACCCCGGTCTCACCTCGGTGCGCCAGCCGCTCGAGGAGGTCGCGATCGCGGTCGTCCAGGCGCTCGAGGACCTGCTCGGCGCGCCCGCCGCAGCGTCGAGCGACGGGCTGCTGCTCGCGCCGACGCTGACCGTGCGCGGCGCTCCTGACCGCGCTCGGACCGGGCGCTCCGAACGGCGCTCAGAAGTCCTTCGACCAGAGGTTGACCGCGTAGTCGACCTCGAGGCCCGCGTGGCTCGGCCAGGATCGCGCCGGCGATCGCTCGGCGTCGAGCTCGATGCGCACCACCGCCTCCAGGTCGGCGCGCGACGTCGAAGCGCCAGCCCATGTCGACCGGCGGTGCGGGTCCAGCCCCGCCGCGACCAGAACCGCTCGATCGTCGCCGGGGTCGGCAGGTGCGGGTAGCCGCGTCGGAACCACGACCCGAAGGTCGAGCGGGAGCCGTCGTTGTCGATGACCAGTGCGGTGCCGCCGCGGCGTACGACGCGGTCGAGCTCGGCCAGGCCGGGCTCGCAGCCGGGCCCGAAGAAGTAGGCCCACCGCGCGTGCACGACGTCGACCGAGGCGTCCGGCGAGCGGGACGCGCTGCGCCGTGCCGGGCAGCAGCGTGACGTTGGCGAGTGCGCGGGTACGACGCCCGGCGAGCGCCAGCAGGTCCGGGTGCGGCTCGACGCCGGTCACCGTGCGGCGCCGTGCGCGCGAAGGCCGGCAGGTGGAAGCCGGTGCCGCAGCCGAGGTCGAGCACGTCGCGCCCCGCCCACGGGCGCACGGCTCCATGGCCGACCAGAGTCGGCCGTCGGGGTCGACGGCGCGGTTCTCGATCTCGTAGGTCGCGGTGTGCTTCCAGATGTTCGGGCTCGGGACCGCCCCGGGCAGAGCGGCGAGCGCTCAGGGAGACTCAGATCCGGACGAGACCGTTCGGCGTCTGCACCTGCGCCGCGAGGATGCCCGGGGTGCCGTGCGGAGCGACCCACTCGACCTTGACGTCCTCGAGGGGGCCTCGACGGTCTCGCCGAGCCACTCGCTGACCCGCTGCGGGTCACCGGCGATCTCCAGGCAGGCAAGGGAGAAACCGTCGTCGGCGCCCAGCAGAGGGGTGCAGGTCGGCCTCGGTGTCCCACTGGACGAAGAAGGGCAGCTGCGGGTCGGCGATCGTGCCGTTGACGCCGATCTGGTGCCAGCGCAGCTCGGTGCCGTCGGGGCGGTGCCGGTTGCCGGTGACCGAGGAGCGTCCCAGGCGCTGCCTCGACGACGGAGATGTCGTCGACCGCCACGACCCAGCCGAGCCAGCCGCCGCCGAGTGCCGAGCGGGCCTTGACGGCCTGCCCGAACGGCGCCTTGTCGGAGGCGGGGTGGTCGAGCGCCTCGACGATCTCGAGGTAGGTGCCGTCGGCAAGCGCCAGGGTCATGTTGACCGTGCCGAACCGCGGGTGGATGCCCCCGTCGGCGAACGTGGCGCCGAGCAGGGATCCGATCGTCTTGGCGGTGGCTGCGAGGCCATCGGGACCGGCTGCGTACGAGAGGTGATCGAGTCGCATGCGAGTCATTCTCAGCCTTGGTTCAGACAGCACTGACATCGGGGTCCGAGTCTCTCGACATCAAGACAACCCGGCGGGACAGGGGCGCTGCGGAAGGGACTCAGCCCTTGCTGGCGGGGTGGATCGCGAGGGCCGAGCGGGAGCGGAGGTGGGCCTCGCGTGGCGCACCAGCTCGGCGTAGGCGGCGGCGCCCATCAGCTCGGTGAGCTCCGGCTCGTTGGTGACGTAGAGCGGCTCGGGGGCGACGTGCGCCTCGGTGTTGCCCGAGCAGTACCAGTCGAGGTCGTGGCCGCCGGGACCCCAGCCGCGGCGGTCGTACTCACCGATGCTGACCTCGGTGTAGGTCGAGCCGTCCTGCCGCTCGACGTCGCGATAGGTACGTCGGATCGGGAGCTGCCAGCACACGTCGGGCTTCGTCTCGAGCGGGTTGCGACCCTGCTGCAGGGCCAGTCCGTGCAGGGCACAGCCGGCCCCGACGGGCTCGCCGCCGGGGGCGAAGTCCGCGCGGTTGTGGAAGATGCAGGCCTGCTGGCCGTCGACGGTGCGAGTCAGGGTCTTGCGCTCGCCGTCGTCGTCGACCTCGATCCAGTCCTTCTTCCTCGGGCTGCGTCCCGGGTGGAACTGCCACTGCTCCGGGGTCAGCTGGTCGACGAAGCCGGCGACGCGCTTCTCGTCGTCCTTGTCGGCGAAGTGGGCGCCCAGGGTGCAGCACCCCGTGTCGGGCGACTCGGCGTAGATGCCGGCGCAGCCCTGGCCGAAGATGCACAGGTAGCTGCTCGTCAACCAGGTCAGGTCGCAGCGCATCACCTCGGTCTCGTCACCGGGGTTGACGAACTCCACGAACGCACGGGGAAAGACCAGATCGACCTCAGGCATGGGCGGAGCCTACGGCCGCCGCCCGCGGCGTAGCCGAACGGACCATGGTGAGTCAGACCCGGTCCCCTCAGGCGGCAGGGACGTCGAAGGGCACGGCTTCGGTCCGTCCGACTGCGAGGGCTACGACGGCCACCAGGACCGAGTGGACGTACTCGGGATCGAACATCACGTCCTCCCAGGCGAAGCGCAGCACGATCCACCCGTCGACATGGCTGATGGCCCGCAGGCACGACTCGAAGGGGTTGGCGACGTCCAAGCGAGCTGCGGCCACCACCTTGCGGATCTGTGGGCTGCCCGGCCCCCGGGCGGTCCGTGCGACGCGTCGCAGGGTCGCGGGCGTGACGCCGTGACGCAACGCCGAGTCGGCCACGGCGAGCGCTGCGTCGTACGGGAGTCGGCGCAGGCACTGGGTCAGGGTCAGCTCGACAGCAGTCGCGATCCCTGAGCCGTCGACCTCGTCGGGGTGCAGATCGCCCCGGTGGAGGTGGAACGTGCCGCGCGCCTCGCTCGAGACCTTGCGCTTCTTCGGCAGCAGGATGTGTGGCTTGTCCGGTGATGCCTTCACCTCCCAGCCGTGATGGAGAGCCGCACTCGTCAGGCACAGCACGCCCGACAGGGCATGCGCCCGTCTCACGGCGTCGTCGGTGACCGGCAGGGAGTAGCGTCCGCGAGCATCGGCCACCACGGTTCCGGCACTCAGGGCGCGGTCGACGGCAGCACGGCCGCACGCAGCGACCAGGAGAGACCGGGTCGCGATCCCTCCGAGATGCTCCAGTGCTGCCGCTGCCTCCATGGACCCACCGTGGCTCGGATCGGTCTCGGGCGCATCCGCCTCTCCACAGGCACGTACTCCGACGGACTGAAGTCGGCCCCTGTCGGCGACGGCGGCGAACCTCTCGCCCGCGTGGCGGCGCGTTCGGTTCGAGGCGGTGGCACTTCGGTCCGTCCTACTCCGCCCGGGTAGGTTTGTCCCATGCGCCTGGGCGTCCTGGACATCGGTTCCAACACCGGCCACCTCCTGGTGGTCGACGCCCACGACGGCGCGGCACCGCTGCCGGCGTACTCCTACAAGCAGCCGCTGCGCCTGGCCGAGCACCTCGACGAGCACGGCGCCGTCACCCGCAGCGGGATCGAGGCGCTGGTCGACTTCACCGCCGAGGCGCTGCTCGTGGCCGAGGACAAGGGCTGCGAGGACATGCTGTCCTTCGCGACCTCGGCCGTGCGCGACGCGGTCAACTCCGACGACGTCCTGGCGACGGTGCGCGCACGCACCGACGTCGAGCTCGGTGTCCTCTCCGGCGAGGACGAGGCGCGTCTGACGTTCCTCGCGGTGCGACGGTGGTTCGGCTGGTCCGCCGGGCGTCTCGCCGTCTTCGACATCGGTGGCGGCTCGCTCGAGATCGCCGGCGGCGGCGACGAACGCCCCGACGTCGCCTGGTCGCTGCCCCTCGGAGCCGCGCGCCTGGCGAGGTCACACTTCCAGGACCCCCTGGACGAGACCGACCTGAAGAAGATCCGCAAGCGGATCCGCACCGACATCGCCCGCGACGCCGGCAACCTCCTGCGCGCCGGCACGCCGCACCGAGCCGCTGCCACGTCGAAGACCTTCCGCTCGCTGGCTCGCATCTGCGGTGCCGCGCCGTCGGCGGAGGGTGCCCTGGTGCCGCGGGTGTTGAAGCTCGACGACCTGCGCGAGTGGATCCCCAAGCTGGTCGCGATGGACGACGCCGAGCTCGCCGCACTTCCCGGAGTCTCGGGGAGCCGTGCCCACCAGGTGCTGCCCGGCGCCCTGGTGGCCGAGGCGTGCATGGACATCTTCGACCTGCCCCACCTCGAGATCTGCCCGTGGGCACTGCGCGAGGGCGTCATCCTCGAGCGCATCGACAAGCTCAGCGTCACCGACACGGTCTGAGCTGCGATGAATCGCATCGGCCTCTCCACCTCCTCGGTCTATCCCGAGTCGACCGCGCACGGCTTCGCCTACGCTGCGGCGCTGGGCTACGACGCCGTCGAGGTGATGGTCGGGATCGACTCCCTCAGCCAGCAGACGACCGCCGTGAAGCAGCTGTCGGAGCACCACGAGATCCCGATCTGCGCCGTCCACGCACCGACCCTGCTGCTCACCCAGCGCGTCTGGGGCACCGAGCCCTGGGGCAAGCTGGAGCGCTCGGCCGAGATGGCCCACGGCGTGGGAGCGGACGTCGTCGTCGTCCACCCGCCGTTCCGCTGGCAGAAGGAGTACGCGCGCGACTTCGTCGACGGCATCGCCGCGCTGGAGAACTCCACCGGCATCCGCTTCGCGGTGGAGAACATGTATCCCTGGCGGGCCACGAAGAAGCGCGGCGCCGAGATGTACCTCCCCGGCTGGGATCCGTCGTCCGAGCCCTACGCCAACACCACGATCGACCTGTCCCACGCGGCCATCGCCCAGTCCGACGTGATCGAGATGGCCGAGCGGATGGGCGACCGGTTGCGCCACGTGCACCTCACCGACGGCAGCGGGTCGGCCAAGGACGAGCACCTCGTGCCCGGTCGCGGAGTCATGGGCGCCGCCGCCTTCCTCCAGCACCTCGCGACGACGTCGTTCGCCGGGGAGATCGTGCTCGAGATCAACACCCGCCGCTGCACGTCGCGCGAGGAGCGCGAGACCGACCTGCGTGAGTCGCTGGCCTTCGCCCGCGAGCACTACGTCGTACCGACGCCCTGATCGTCATCGCCCTGGTCGCCGAGTCGTTCGGCGGACGTGGCGACGGGCTCGCTCAGGCTCCGCCGGCTCGCAGCGCGGCGCTGACGGGGGCGAACATCGTCGCCTTGATGGTGCCGAGGGTGCCGCGGTCCTTGCCGGCCAGGTCGCGGACGAGGTCTGCGGCGGCGCCCGGGAGCCCCTCCAGCGTGCTGGTCGCGTCGACCAGGCCGGCGGCAGCGGCGTCGTCGCCGCCGAAGCGACGTCCGGTCGTCATCGCGTCGACCGCGGTGCGCGCGGAGGTCTTCGCCATGACCAGGGCGTTCATGCCGGGGGTGAACGGGATGTCGATGTCGACCTCGGGCAGGCAGAAGAAGCCGCGGTCCGAGCGCATCACGCGCCAGTCGTGGGCCAGCGCGAGCATCGCTCCCGCGCCGAACGCGTGGCCGTTGACCGCGGCCACGGTCGGCACCGGCAGCGTGAGCACGAGGTCGAAGACCTCCTGCACCCGCGCGACGTAGCTCGCGAACTCCTCGGGGTGCGGGCCCAGCCAGTCGAGGTCGAGGCCGTTGGAGAAGAACTTCCCGCTGCCGGTGGTGACCAGTGCGGCCGGCTCCGAGCCCGCGGCCAGGTCTCGCAGGGCGTCGGTGACCGCGGACAGGAAGTCGGGGGAGAAGCGGTTCTCGTCGTCTCCGAGGTCGAGGGTCCACACCGGACCGTCCTGGGTGATGGTGGGCATCGGGGGTCTCCAATCGTCAGCAGGAGTAGAGCAGATGGGAGAGGGTCGGTTGCTGCCCGTCCGCGACGGAGCGGGCGATCAGGGGCGTTCGGGGACCGACCAGAGGGCCAGCGCCGCCTCGACGCTGCTCTCGGCGTCGGCGGCCGTCGTGGGGAGATGGCCCAGGAGCAGCCGATACCACTGGAGCCCGAGGAGCAGGTCGACCACGAGGTCGGCGTCGCAGTCGTCGGCGAGCTCGCCGCGGGCGACACCACGGCGTACGGCCGCGAGCATCGGCTCGCGCCAGTGCTGGTGGAGGGCGGCGTAGGTGGTGGCGAACGCGGGGTGCGTCTGGGCATGGGCCATGAGGGACCGGTTGGCCAGGGCGGTGCCCCGGTTGCGATGGGCGTTGAGCGCGGCCACGGGTACGACGATCGCCGTCAGGTCGGCGTGCACCGAGCCGGTGTCGGGAGGGTCGATGCGCTCGTCGCTGGCGCCGATGTAGGCCTCGACGACGATGCGCCCGAGGTCGCCGTCGTACCACCGGTAGATCGTCTGCTTCCCGACTCCGGCCGCGGCCGCGATGCCCTCGACCGAGAGTGCGCTCCACCCGCCGCGCTCGAGCAGCTCGACGGTGGCTCGCAGGATCGCCTGCTGGCTCGCGGAGCTGCGGGGGCGACCTGACATTCGTCCAGCCTAGTCCTTGCGAGACGCCACGTCTCGCATTAGGCTCCAGGATATCGAACCGCATCGTCTCGAATGGGAGAAGCGCATGGACCAGCAGAACCAGATCGCCCTCGTGACCGGAGCCGGCCGAGGTATCGGCCGCGAGGTCGCCGTCCAGCTCGCGGGCGTCGGCTACCGCGTCATCGTCACGGCCCGCACGTCCGAGGCGGCCGCCGAGGTTGCCGAGGAGATCGGTGGTGTGGCCCTGCCCCTCGACGTCACCGACCCCGCCGCCGTCGACGCGGTCGCCCGGGCCGTCGCCGACCTGCCCGACAGTGACGGTCGTCTCGACGTGCTCGTCAACAACGCCGCCGCCTTCGCCGACTGGCAGGAGAGTGCACTGAGCGCCGACCTTGACGGGACCGACGGCTTCCAGGCGGTGTGGTCGGCCAACGTGGTGGCCCCGTGGCGCCTCGCCCAGGTGCTGGCACCGGCGCTCGCGCTCTCGGACAACCCGCGTGTCGTCAACGTCGGGAGCGGCTCCGGCTCGCACGGCGACGACCAGTTCGGCCTGGGCGCGGGCCCCGGCATGGCGTCGTACGCCGTCACCAAGGCCGCGCTCGCCGCAGTCACGCGCAAGCTCGCAGCGGCCCTGCCCGACGCCCGCGTCAACCTGGTCGACCCCGGCCTGACCGCGACCGCACCCGGCATGGAGGAGATGGGGGCGCGACCCGTGCCCGAGGGGGCGGCGTCCGTGGTCTGGGCGGCCACCCTGCCCGTCGACGGCCCGACCGGTGGCTTCTTCCGCGACGGGCAACCTCACCCCTGGTGAACTCGCAGGCGACCCGTAGATTGTGCGTATGTCCCTGCTCCGCCAGCCGATCCTGCTCCTTGCCCGCAGCGCGGGATTCAAGAAGCTCGTCAGCACGATGCCGGTGACCTCCGGCATCGTCACCGGCTACGTGCCGGGTGAGTCGACCGAGTCCGCCGTCGAGGCGAGCGCGGCGCTCGTCGACGACGGGCTCAAGGTCACCCTCGACTACCTCGGCGAGGACACGCTCGACACCGAGCAGGCCGACGTCACCGTGGCGGCGTACGTCGAGCTGCTCGCGGCGCTGGGTGCGCGCGGCCTGCCGCGCAACGCCGAGGTGTCGGTGAAGCTGTCGGCGATCGGTCAGGCGATCCCCGACGTCGGCGACAAGCTCGCCCTCGAGAACGCCCGCACCATCTGCCGTGCCGCCCGCAACGCCGGCACCACGGTCACCCTCGACATGGAGGACCACACCACCACCGACCGCACCCTCGCGGTGCTGCGCGACCTGCGCAAGGACTTCCCGGAGACCGGCGCGGTCGTGCAGGCCTACCTCCACCGCACCGAGCGCGACTGCCGCCAGCTCGCCTACGAGGGCTCGCGGGTGCGGCTGTGCAAGGGCGCCTACAACGAGCCCGACGACGTCGCCTTCCAGGACGCCATCGACGTCGACAAGTCCTACGTGCGCTGCCTCAAGGTGCTCCTGGGCGGCGACGGCTACCCGATGATCGCCACCCACGACCCGCGGATGGTCGAGATCGCGGCCTCGCTCGCGAGCCGCTACGGACGCGCGCAGGGCAGCTACGAGTTCCAGATGCTCTACGGCATCCGTCCCGACGAGCAGCGCCGGCTCGCGGGAATCGGCGAGACCGTGCGGGTCTACGTGCCCTACGGTCAGGAGTGGTACGGCTACCTCATGCGACGCCTCGCCGAGCGTCCGCAGAACCTGTCGTTCTTCCTCAAGTCCCTGATCTCCAAGAAGTAGGAGCCCCCATGACGTCCTCCCCCGCGGTGCAGACCGCCGTCATCGGAGCCGGCGTCATGGGCGAGACGCTGCTCTCCGGCCTGGTCCGCGCGGGGCGTCGCGTCGACGCGCTGCTCGTCGGGGAGAAGCGCCCGGAGCGCGCGCGCGAGCTCGAGGAGCGCTACGGCGTGTCGGTGGTCTCCAACGTCGAGGCGGCGGCCAAGGCCGAGACGATCGCCCTGGTCGTCAAGCCCCAGGACATGGCCGACGTGCTCGACGAGATCGCTCCGGTCCTGCGCGAGGGACAGCTCGTGGTGTCGTTGGCGGCCGGCATCACCACGGCGTTCATCGAGGCGCGCGTGCCTGCCGGCGTCGCCGTCGTACGCGTCATGCCCAACACGCCCGCGCTGGTCGACGAGGGGATGGCCGCCATCTCGCCCGGCTCGCACTGCTCCGAGGCGCACCTCGCCGAGGCCGAGTCGCTGCTCGCGTCGGTCGGTCGCGTCGTACGCATCCCCGAGCGGCAGCAGGACGCGGTCACCGCGATCTCCGGCTCCGGGCCGGCGTACATCTTCTTCGTCGTGGAGTCGATGATCGAGGCCGGCGTCCACCTCGGGCTGCCGCGCTCCACCGCGAGCGAGCTGGTCATCCAGACGCTCGTGGGCTCGGCCAAGATGCTCCGCGAGACCGGCACCCACCCGACGGTGCTGCGCGAGCAGGTCACCTCGCCCGGCGGCACCACCGCCAGCGCGCTGCGCGAGCTGGAGATCCACCGGGTGCGCGCGGCGTTCCTGGCCGCGATGGAGGCCGCGCGCGACCGCTCGCGCGAGCTGGCCGAGGGAACCTGAGCAAGACTGCCCCCATGACCTCCGACTACCAGATCGAGAAGCCCGACGTCCGCTTCTGGTTCGACCCCGTGTGCCCGTTCGCGTGGATGACGAGCAAGTGGGTGCGCACGGTGCAGGCCCAGCGCGACTACGACGTCGAGTGGCGCTTCATCTCGCTGCGGCTGCTCAACAGCCACATCGACTACGACGCGCACTTCCCGCCGGAGTACGAGCAGGGCCACACCGCCGGGCTGAGGATGCTGCGCGTCTTCGCCCACGTGCGTGACGACCACGGCCCCGCCGCCGTCGAGGCGCTCTACCCTGCGGTGAGCAGCCGGATCTTCGACGTGCCGCCCGACTCCTACGACGCCTCCGACCTGCGCCCGCTCGTCGAGGCGGCGCTGGCCGAGTGCGACCTGCCGCCCGACGCTGGCCGACCACCTCGACGACACCTCGAGGGACGCCCAGATCCAGGCCGAGACCGACGAGGCGCTCGCGCTGACCGGCAAGGACGTCGGCACGCCGATCCTGCACATCGCCCCGCCCGAGGGCGCCGCCTTCTTCGGCCCGGTCATCAGTCGGCTGCCCTCCGACGAGCAGGCCGGTGAGCTGTGGGACCACGTCGTCGGGCTGGCGACCTTCCCCGGCTTCGCCGAGCTCAAGCGCAGCCTGCGTGAGATGCCGCAGCTGGCCTCGCTCGGTGTCGAGGAGGACGCCGTCGGCAAGCAGGAGGACTGGCACGGCGGCTCGCGGCGCCAGAAGAAGTGAGGTCGCTCGTGAGCGGCCTGCCGCTGGTCTGGGGCGCGACGCCGGCCGAGGTGGTGCGCGACTACCCGGCCGACGCGCTGATCGACGGTCCGGCGATCGCGATGACCCGCGCGGTGTCGGTGCGCGCCTCGGTCGAGACGACCTGGCGCTGGCTGTGCCAGCTCGCGTGGCGCCGTACTCCTACGACTGGGTCGACAACCTCGGCCGGCGCAGCCCGCGGACCCTCACGCCCGGCGCCGACGACGCTCGCGGTCGGGCAGAAGATCGTCATGGTCTACACGATCACCAGCGTCGACCCGCCCCACCAGTGGACCGGACTGGCGCAGGGCTGGATGGCGGCGACGTACGCCGTCGAGCCCGACCCGCACGACCCGGCCGCCTGTCGGCTGGTGTGCCGGATGGTCGCCGCTGCGCCGGCCCCGCTCACCCGCCTCCGCGCCCACGCCCTCGCCTGGGGCGACGTCGTCATGCTCCGCAAGCAGCTCCTCACCCTCAAGTCCCTCGCCGAGTCCACCGGAGGCTGAGCAGCGAGCGCCAGCGAGCGTCGACGAAGCCCGGTGACTGTGGTTGCGGTCTGTAGCCCCCTCACGGGGCTTCGTCGACGGCCTCGCCCAGGGGCTCGGCCTGCTCAGCCTCCGGGGCTCGGCCTGCTCAGCCTCCAGCGACCATCGGTGCCATGATCGGGACATGGAGACCTACCGCACCCCCGAGGACGCGTTCGCCGACATCGACTGGCCCCGGGCCGGCGCCGAGACGTCGTACGCCGAGGTGGCCGACCCCGACGGTGCCGACGGCGGTGACCCGCTGCGGATGGCCTACGTCGACGCCGGGGCCGGCCGACGGGCCGGTCGTGCTGCTGCTGCACGGCGAGCCGACGTGGTCCTACCTCTACCGCCACGTGGTCGACGCCCTCAGCGGCGGCGGGCGTCGCGGTGCATCGTGCCCGACCTGATCGGGTTCGGCCGCTCCGACAAGCCGCTGGCCACCGCCGACCACACCTACGCGCGCCACGTCGAGTGGGTGCGCGCGCTGGTCGTCGACCACCTCGACCTGGGCGAGGTCACCTTGCTCGGTCAGGACTGGGGTGGCCTCATCGGGCTGCGGCTGGTCGCCGAGCACCCCGACCGCTTCGCCCGGGTCGTCATCGCCAACTCCGGGCTGCCGACCGGCGACTTCGACATGCCCGAGATCTGGTGGCAGTTCCGCAACGCCGTCGAGAAGGCGCCGACCCTCGACGTCGGCCGGTTCGTCGAGGCCGGGTGCGTGCGCGGGCTGAGCGACGCCGACCGGGCGGCGTACGACGCGCCGTTCCCGACCGAGGAGTCGAAGGCCGGTCCGCGGGTGATGCCGACGCTCGTGCCGACCCGCCCCGACGACCCGGCCACCGAGGCCAACCGGGCCGCGTGGGAGGTCCTCCAGGCGTGGGACAAGCCGTTCCTCACCGCCTTCAGCGACTCCGACCCGATCACCGGCGCGATGGCTCCGATCCTGCGCAAGCTCATCCCCGGCGCCGCCGGGCTCGACCACCCGACGATCGAGAAGGCCGGCCACTTCCTCCAGGAGGACGCCGGCGCCGAGCTCGGCGCGGTCGTGGCCGGCTTCGTCGGCTGAGTCCGCCGGCTCACAGCCCGATCGCCGCGTACGCCGCCGCCAGCACGGGCTCGGTCACCTGGCGCGCCCGCTCGCGCACCGCGGGTGAAGACGTCGGTGACGTGCGCGCGGTCGGCGACCAGCTCGGCGTACCGCTCCTGGACGGGCTCGAGCTCGGCGACCACCGCGTCGGTGACGGCCCGCTTCAGGGCGCCGTAGGTCGTGAGGCCCTCGGGCGAGCCGCCGCACGCGTCGAGGATGTCGAGCAGGTTGGTGACGCCGGGCTTGCTCTCGCGGTCGGGGCGCACGGCGTCGGGTCCGATGTCGCTGTCGGTCACCGCGCGCGCGACCTTGCGTCGCACGACGTCGGGGGCGTCGAGCAGCCGGATCACGCCCGGTCCGTCGGCGGCGCCGGACTTGCCCATCTTGCTCGTCGGCTCGGCGAGGTCCATGACCCGTGCGGCGACCGGGGGAGTGGTGATCTCGGGGACCGTGAAGACCGGCCCGTAGGTGCTGTTGAAGCGCAGCGCCAGGTCGCGGGTGAGCTCGACGTGCTGGCGCTGGTCGTCGCCGACCGGCACCTGCTCGGGGCGGTAGAGCAGGATGTCGGCGGCCATCAGGACCGGGTAGGTGAAGAGGCTGGCGCGGGTCGAGCCGACCCCGCGCCCCTTCTCCTTGAACTGGATCATCCGGCCGAGCTCGCCGGTCGTGGCCACGCACTCGAGCAGGTAGGACAGCTGGGCGTGGGTCGGCACGTGGCTCTGCACGAACAGCGTCGACTCGTCGAGCCCGACGGCGAGCAGGGTCGCCGCCTGCTCGGCGACGAGCGCCCGCAGGGCGGCCGGGTCGTGCGGTGACGGTCAGGGAGTGCAGGTCGGCGATGCCGTAGAAGCAGTCGGCGTGCTGCTGGGCGGCGGCCATCGGGCGCAGCGCGCCGAGGTAGTTGCCGAGCGTGAGGTGCCCGGTGGGCTTGAGCAGCGACAGGCGCGCGGGGTCGGGTCGAGGTGCGTGGTCATGGTGGGTCTCCTGGAGTGAGAGCCCACGGGCGGCGTCGCCGGCGAAAACGCAGAACGGCCGCCCGTGGGCGGCCGTTGTCTGAGGTGTGCGTCAGAGGGTGGTCCGCCGGATCAGGCGGGCCACCACTGCATCGAGGACGTCGTCAGCACGCGCTCATGGTGCCACACGATCGCCACCGGAGGCTGAGCAGCGAGCGCAAGCGAGCGTCGACGAAGCCTCGCGAGCGAAGGCACCCACCCGGTCCGTCGGCTGGTCCCTGGGTTGTGGCCGCTCACGGGGCTTCGTCGACGCTCGCCTGGGGGCTCGCTGCTCAGCCTCCGGTGGGCTTCGTCGACGCTCGCCTGGGGCTGGCTGCTCAGCCTCCGGCGGGGCTCCGGCTCAGGCCGACAGCCGCGCCGCCACCACCTCGTCGAGCACCCCCAGCGGCAGGGAGCCCGAGTCGAGCACGGCGGAGTGGAACTCCTTGATGTCGAAGTCGTCACCGAGTCGCGCCTCGGCCTCGCGGCGGATCCGCTCGATCTCCACCCGTCCGACCATGTAGGACGTCGCCTGGCCGGGCGTCACGATGTAGCGGTCGACCTCGGGGCGCACGACGCCCTCGCCGAGCGGGGAGTTGTCGAGCATGTACTGCACCGCCTGCTCGCGGCTCCAGCCGAGCGCGTGCAGCCCGGTGTCGACCACGAGCCGGCACGCACGCATCGAGTCGGCGGCGAACATGCCCATCCGGTCGACGGCGGAGGAGTAGAGGCCCATCTCGTCGGCGAGGCGCTCGGTGTAGAGGCCCCAGCCCTCGGCGTAGGCGCTGTTGTGCAGGTGCTTGCGGAACTCCGGCACGCCGTCGAGCTCGGCCGCGATCGCCAGCTGGAGGTGGTGCCCGGGGATGCCCTCGTGGAAGGCCATCGCCTCGAGCTCGAAGGTGCCCCACGAGCGTCGGGTCGTCGACGTTGATGAAGAACGTGCCGCCGCGCGAGCCGTCGGCGGCGGGCGGGAAGTAGAACGCCTTGGCGCCGCTCATCGTCGACTGCACCGCGCACGGCGCCTGCGGCAGCACCTCGAACCACTCCGGCATCGCGTCCCAGGCGCGCGCCATCGCGACCTCGGAGGCCTCGACCAGCTGCGGGCCCTCGGTGAAGTGCAGCGCCGGGTCGCTGCGCATCGCGTCGAAGATCGCGGCGAGGTCGTCGGTGCCGACGACCTCGGGGCCCAGCGCGCGGTACTCGTCGGCGAGCTTGGCGACCTGCGCCAGCCCGAGGTCGTGGATCTCCTGCGCGGTGCGGGTGGTGGTCGTGTAGTAGCGCAGCAGTGCGTCGTAGGCCGCCTCCCCGCCGGGCACGGCGCCCAGGCCGCACGACTCGTCGGGCCGGGCGTGCGGCAGCACCTCGTCGCGCAGCACGTCGCGGTAGGCGGCCATCGCCGGGTGCACCTCGGCGTCGACGATCGCGGCCATCCGCCCCCGCCACGCGGCGGCGTCGACGTCGCCAGGGGGCGCGGGCAGTGCCGCCATGATCGGCGACTCGTCCAGCGGCAGGGCCAGCTCGGCGTCGATCTGGTCGGCCGCCCCCGACACCGCGAACGCGGCGGGGACGCGACCGGAGGCGACTCCCTCGCGCAGCCGCTCGGCGAGCTGGTGATAGCATCCGCGCCACGCCGCCGAGCTTCTCCCCGAAGGCGTCGGCCACGTCGGCGTCGGGCAGCCCGAGCATCCCGAGCACGATCGGCACGCCGGCCTGCGGGCCGAAGATCGGGTCGGCGCCGAGCTCGGCCAGGCGGGTCTCGAGCCGGTCGGCGCTCGTCGTCGACGTCGCGATCAGCACCGCCCGCGTGACCTGCTCGCTGTCGGTCAACCCGGCCGGGTCGATCGCCTCCGCGTCGGCGGCGAACCCGCGCAGCGTCGCGATCGCGACGTCCTCGGTCGCGCGGCTCTCGTCCTCCCAGGCCGCGACGAAGCGGTAGTCACCGAGCAGGTGCGCCTCGGTCGGGTTGGTCGTCAGGTAGTGCTCCCAGAAGGAGGCGGCGAGGTCGTCGATACCGAGAGAGGTCATGGGGTGAGCCTAGGCCCGCGCCCGCCGGAGGGTGAGCAGGCCGAGCGCCGGAGGCTGAGCAGCCCGAGCCCTCGGCGAGGGCGTCGACGAAGCCCCGTGAGCCGACTGCTGACCGCGACCACGGTCACCGGGCTTCGTCGACGCTCGCTGGCGCTCGCTGCTCAGCCTCCGGGTGCTACGGCGGGAAGTCGGAGGGGGGTTGGAAGAGCACCAGCCACCAGATCCACCCGACCTGGCCCAGGACCCCCACGCCGACCCAGAACGCCGTGCGCCAGCGCCACCACCGCGACAACCGCCCGCGGTGCGCGCCGACCAGCACGATCGCGAGCGGGAAGAGCGGCACGAGGTAGCGGATGATGCTGGTGCCGCCGTCGACGACGGCGAGCAGGTAGACGGCGTACGCCGCCGACCAGACCCGCAGCCGCAGGTCGATCGCCGGGGCGAAGCGGGGCACGAGCAGCAGCAGCGAGAGCCCGAGGGCCAGCACCATCGCCAGCGCCGGCACGACGGTCTCGCGGGAGTGGTACTCCAGCGCCCACTCGATCGTCCGCCTCCACGGCTCGATCGGGTTGATGGCGCCCTCTCCGCGCCAGGCCGTCATCGTGGTGGGGTAGGCATCGCGCTGTCCTGTCCCGGCCCAGGCGACGGTGGTCCACATCAGGCCCGACACCCCGGTGGCCGCGACCGCGACGAAGGCGTCGAGGCGCTCCCGAGCCGAGATCGGCCGCTCGTCCCGCTCCCGCCAGCGCAGCCACACCGCCACCAGCACCACCACCGAGAGCGGGAGTGCGATGGGCCGGGTGAGTCCCAGCAACAGGGCCGTCAGCCCGCACGCGACCCACTGGCCTCGCACGAGGAAGAGCAGGAACGCGACCAGCAGCAGCATGCTGAACGACTCGGTGTAGGCCATCTGGAGCACCGGGGAGGCCGGGAAGGCGGCCCAGACGGCCACGACCGCGAGTGCCGGACCCGAGCGCGACGGCCGCCGGGTGGGCCGAGGTCTCGACCACGAGACGGGCCATCAGGATCGCGGCCCCCAGGCCGGCAGCCAGGGCGAGCAGCGGCGCCACCGTGGCGAAGTCGAGGGTCGTCGCCCACGAGACCAGCCGGATCGCCAGCGGGTAGAGCGGGTAGAACGCCCAGGGGTTCTGCTGGACCCGTCCGTCCGGTCCGACGGGGAGCGAGTCGGGGTAGCCGTCGGTGGCGATCCGCTCGTACCACTTGGCGTCCCACGAGACGGCGAGATCGATGTCGCCCTCGCTCGGCCCGGTCACGGCGGGGAACCAGACCTGCTCCCGGGCCGCCAGGGCGAGGAGGACCCCGGAGACCAGCCGGAGGCCGAGGTAGAGGGCAGTGACCTGCAGCCACAGCGGCCACGCCCGAGGACCGGGCGGCCGGGTGCGGGCGCGCACGGCGAGGGACTGAGCCACTGCTCCAGTCTCGCCTACGCCCTCACCGGCCCGCTGCGACGGCTCGGTCGTGGCGCCCTATCCTCGGGGCATGGCCGACTCCGCAGGCCGGTGTCCGGGACCGGCGACCCTCGTCCACGACCCGAGCCTGACCGACTACGACTTCGGCCCCGACCACCCCATGTCGCCCGTCCGGGTGGCGCTCACCGTCGCCCTCGCCACCGACCTGGGGGTCCTCGCCGGCCCGGGCAGCCCCGAGGGCCTGCGCGCCGTACCGGCGCCGATGGCCACCGCCGACCAGCTCGTCACGGTGCACGACCCGCGCCTGATCGAGGCGGTGATGGCGGCGGGTGCCAACCCGGCCGCGGCGCAGGCCGGCTTCGGGCTCGGCACCGACGACAACCCGGCCTTCGAGGGGATGCACGAAGCCGCCGCCCACGTGGTCGGCGCCTCCCTGGAGGCCTTTCGCCAGGTCTGGTCAGGCGAGTCGCTGCACAGCGCCAACATCAGCGGCGGCCTCCACCACGCGATGCCCGACCGCGCCAGCGGCTTCTGCGTCTACAACGACGTCGCCGTCGGGATCCGGTGGCTGCTCGACCAGGGCGCCGAGCGGGTCGCCTACGTCGACGTCGACGTCCACCACGGTGACGGCGTCGAGCGGATCTTCTACGACGACCCCCGTGTGCTCACCGTCTCGCTGCACGAGTCCGGTCGGTTCCTCTTCCCGGGCACGGGGGAGTGCCGCGACTCCGGCGGCCCCGACGCCCGCGGTACGGCGGTCAACGTGCCGCTGCCGCCGGGCACCGGCGACGGTGGCTGGCTGCGGGCCTTCCACGCCGTCGTGCCGCCCCTGCTGCGGGAGTTCGCTCCGGACGTCCTGGTCACCCAGCACGGCTGCGACTCCCATGCCGACGACCCGCTCGCCGACCTGATGCTGTCGGTCGACGGTCAGCGCGCGACCTACCTCGCCCTCCACGACCTGGCGCACGAGGTCGCCGACGGTCGCTGGGTCGTCACCGGGGGTGGCGGCTACGCGCTGGTGCAGGTCGTGCCCCGGGCCTGGACGCCACCTGCTGGCCGTCCTCGCCGGCAGCCCGCTGGACCCGCAGCGAGAGACACCGCAGTCGTGGCGCGACCACGTGCGCAGCACCCTGGGACGCGACGCGCCGCGGCTGATGAGCGACGGTCGCGCGCCGTCCTACCGGCCGTGGGAGGAGGGCTACGACCCCGACACGTGGCTGGACCGGAGCATCAACACCGCCCGCTCGGAGCTGTTCCCCTATCACGGCCTCGATCCGCTTCCCTGAGGAACACGCCGTGATTTGCTAAGAATCATGAGGTCCTCTCTTCCCCACACGTCACTCCAGGCCCTATTGTCAGCCTGTCGTACCTGATCGACACCGGTGGGGAAGCCGGTGGCGGGTGCGCGGAAAGCTGGTACCCACGTGTCGAACTCTGCTGGTCCTACCTCCGACCCCAAGTTCCTGACCATCGCGGAGGTCGCGGGCATGATGCGCGTCTCCAAGATGACCGTCTACCGCCTCGTCCACGGTGGTGAGCTGCCCGCCGTGCGCGTGGGCCGTTCCTTCCGCGTCCAGGAGGAAGACGTCGACGAGTACCTCCGCAAGAGCTTCTACAACGCCGGCTGAGCCGCGGCGGCCCGCGAGCCGGAGGTCCCGGGAGATCACGGAACGCCCCGCGATTGCGGGTCCCGCGTGAGCGGCAAGTAGGCTGGCCGCGCCCCGGCGCTCGTGCTGGGTGCCACCTGAGTTGAAGAGGTTTTCGTGGGTTCTGTCATCAAGAAGCGACGCAAGCGCATGGCGAAGAAGAAGCACCGCAAGCTTCTCAAGAAGACGCGCGTGCAGCGTCGCAAGCTCGGCAAGTAACGACCGGACGCGAGTGGGCTAGCTGATGGCCGGCGGCGACAAGGTCGTGCTCGTCACCGGGGTCTCCCGTGACCTCGGTCGTCGTTGCGCCTCGGCGATCGCTCAGCACCCCTCGGTCGGTCGCGTCATCGGCGTCGACGTCGTCCCCCCTCGCGGGGACGTCGGCGACGTCTCGTTCGTGCGCGCCGACATCCGCAACCCCGTCATCGCCAAGGTCATCGCCAAGGAGGACGTCGACACCGTCGTCCACATGAGCGTGATCGCGACCCCCGGCAGCGTCGGTGGTCGCAACACGATGAAGGAGCTCAACGTCATCGGGACGATGCAGCTCCTGGCGGCGTGCCAGAAGGCGCCGCGGGTCACCGACCTGATCGTGAAGTCGACCACCACGGTCTACGGCTCGAGCAACCGCGACCCGGCGATGTTCACCGAGGACATGGAGCCCCGGCGTGCCCCGCGTGCCGGCTATGCCAAGGACGTCGCCGAGATCGAGGGCTACGTCCGTGGCCTCGCCCGGCGCCGCAGTGACTGCCGCGTCACCGTGCTGCGGTGCGCCAACGTCATCGGCCCGCACGTCACCAGCCCGATGACGTCCTACTTCCGCCTCCCGGTCATCCCGACGGTGCTCGGCTACGACGCTCGCCTGCAGTTCCTCCACGAGGCCGACCTGGTGGCCGTGCTCCAGCACGCCGTCGACGACGGTCCCGCGGGCACGTTCAACGTGGCCGGCTCGGGGATCCTGATGCTGTCGCAGGCCGTACGACGCCTCCAGCGCCCCAGCGTCCCGATGCCGGGTTTCGCGGTCGGGAGCCTGGGGTCGGCCCTGCGGTCCGCCCGGGTGGCCGACTTCTCGCCCGAGCAGCAGGGTTTCCTGACCTACGGTCGCGGGGTCGACACGACCCAGATGCGCGAGACGCTCGGGTTCCAGCCCCGCTACACGACCGCGGAGGCGTTCGCCGACTTCGCCGCCGGGCTCACGCCCACCGGTGGTCGCACCGAGAAGGCACTCGCCGCCGTCGCCGAGCGCCTCCCCAGCACCCACCAGCTCGACGCCCCCGCTCCGACGCCGGTCCCACGCGCGGTCCCGGACGTCGTCGCCCTGTCGTCGAGACGATCCCGAGGAGGCTCCGATGGGTGACGCCGAGATCATCCCGATCGGCACGCGCGGTCGGCCCGGCCGTGGCACCGGCACCCAGCCTTCGTCGGCCGCCCGCAGCCTGGCGCCGGGCAAGAAGGCGCCGGCCAAGGCCACCCCCGCCAAGCCGGCCTCCGACCGCGACGAGTCACTGCCTGCACCCGAGCCCGAGGCGACCCCGCCCCCGCACCGTCCTCGTCGTCCGTGCCGGACGACGTCCCGCGCACCCCCGGCCGGCCTGCCGGGGCGAGTCCGGCTCGACCGCGGGCGACCATGCTCCGCCGAAGGTCGACCCCGTCCCGAGCGGTCTCGCCACCAGCACCTCGACCCGCGAACGCCACCCGCTGCGCTCGATCCCCACCGCCGACTGGCTGGCCGCGTTCCAGCACGCCGCCCTGGAGGTGTTCGGCGACCAGTGGGAGCCCCGGTTGGCCGAGTTCCTGGCCTTCCTGCGCCGACGGATCACCGGTGACTACGTCGTCGACGAGTACGGCTTCGACGCCGAGATCACCCAGCGGTTCTTCATGGCCGCCCTGCGACCGATCGCCCAGCAGTGGTTCCGCATCGACGTCCGCGGCGTCGAGAACATCCCTGCCGAGGGCGGGGCGCTGGTGGTGTCCAACCACTCCGGCACCGTGCCCGTCGACGGCCTGATGACGATGGTCTCGATCCACGACCACACCGGCCGTCACCTCCGCGCGCTGGGCGCCGACCTCGTCTTCCGGATGCCGATCATCTCCAGCATGGCGCGCAAGGGTGGCGCCACCCTCGCGTGCAGCGAGGACGCGGAGCGGATGCTGCGGGCCGGCGAGCTCGTGGGCGTGTGGCCCGAGGGGTTCAAGGGCATCGGCAAGCCGTTCTCGCAGCGCTACAAGCTGCAGCGCTTCGGTCGTGGGGGCTTCGTGTCGGCCGCCCTGCGCACCGGCGTCCCCATCGTGCCGCTGGCCGTGGTGGGCGCCGAGGAGATCTATCCGCTCGTCGGCAACATCCCGGCGCTCGCGCGTCTGATCGGGGTCCCCTACCTGCCGATCACGCCCGCTCTTCCCGCTCCTGGGACCGCTCGGCCTGATCCCGCTGCCGTCCAAGTGGCTGCTGGAGTTCGGCGAGCCGATCCGCACCGACGAGTACGACGCCGGCGCGGCCGACGACCCGATGCTGGTCTTCGACGTCACCGACCAGGTGCGCGAGACCATCCAGCAGACGCTCTACTCACTGCTGGTGCAGCGCACGTCCGTCTTCGGCTGACTCGCACCCGTCGGGCGCGACCGCGCGGCACCGGTCGGGAGATGACCGCGAGCGGAACCGGCGAAGGTCCCGTGGTGCTCAGTTCTTGCCGAGCCCGCCGAGGCCGCCGAGGTTGTCGACCACGTCGTCGAGCACCTCGCCGGTGCCGGTGAGCAGGTCGCCGATCGGGTCGTCGGAGGCGGTGATGCTGATCTCGTCGAGGAGGCCGCCGCCCTTCTTGCCGCCCTTCGAGCCGTTGTTGCCCGACGGTCCCTGCGGAAGGATCGGGTCGTCGGTGGTGTCGGTCGGCACCTGGGGCTGGGCGGGGGGTGCGATCTGGTTGGGGGCGGAGTCGCCGCTCCTGCCCGTGCCCTGCTTGCCCTTGTTGCCCTTGCCCTGCTTGTCCTTGCTGTCCGACGAGGTCGTCGCGGCCGGCAGGACGCCATCCGGGGTCGGGGCCAGGACGCCGTCGAGCAGCGTGTCGATGGCGCGCTGCGCGAAGACCGGGGCCTGGGTGATCGGCAGGTCGGTGCAGGCCGGGCAGAGGCTCTGCGCCTGGACGTCGATGGCGTTGATGACCTGCGTGGCCTCGATGAGTGACGCGCGGGCGTCCTCGGGGATGACGTTGCGCAGGGTGGTCAACGCACCCATGCTCGCCGCGGTGAACGACCGCAGCTCCTCGATCGAGGAGGCGTGCCCGGTGCTGGCGTAGTCGTCCAGGAGCAGCTCGGAGGCTTCGGTGGCCTGGAGCACGAAGTCCTGGAGAGTGACCGAGATCGTCTGCGGGTCGTCGCCGGAGCGGCTCAGCGCATCGACCTCGTCGAGGCGCCCGGTGGCGTTTCCGAGGAGCGTGGTGCCCCGGTCGTCGGCGTCGCGCTGGACGCCGGCCTGGGCATTCTCGATGGCACGCTTGAGCGGGTAGAGCGTGTCCCCGGGCAGGGCGCTCTGGGCGGCCACGGCCATGGAAGCGGTGGCGCTGACGATCGCGAACCCACCGACAGCCGCCACGATGCGGCGCTCGCGCGGCGAGCGGCGCACGGCGGGCGCGCGCCGGGCGGCGGACTGCTCGGAGGTGTCGGGTGCGAGGGCGCTCTCGGCGGCGATCATCAGCCGTGAGCGCAGGTCGGCGGCGAAGTCGGGGCGAGGCGTGGGAGCCGGGACCTCCCGCATCGTGGACACGACCTGGAGCAGGTCGGCGTACCGCTCGGACGTGGCGTCACCGGCGAGTGCATCGGCGGACGTGCGCGAGAGGAGGAGGTCGAACTCGTCTGCGCGCTTGCGCGAGCTGAAGAGCGGGTTCATCGCCGACCTCCTCTGCGGTGCTCGGTGTGCTGGTCTGTCGTGTGCTGGTCCGTGGTGTCGGTCGGACCACCGCGGTGGCCCGACATCACCTCCAACGAGGTGCGTGGCGTGAAAGTTACGGGTGGGATCCCGGCGGTTTGTGACGGCAGGTGGCGCATCAGTCGCGGATCCCCTCGGGCATCAGCTTGGCGAGGTTGCGCACCCCGCGGAGCTGGAGCTGCTTGACCGCCCCGTCGCTGCGGCCGAGGGCCTCGGCGGTCTCGGCGATGCTCATCCCCTGGAGGAACCGCATCACGAGGCAGTCACGCTGCTCGTCGGGCAGCTGGGTCAGGGCCTCGAGCAGGAGCTCGTTGGTGAGGCCGGCGAGCACCGCTGCCTCGGGTCCCTCGGTGGCGGCGTCGTGGTCGCCCATGTCCTCGGTCGTCATCTCGAGGCGCGTCCGACCGGCCTTGAAGTGATCGGTGGCGAGGTTGCGGGCGATGGTCATCAGCCAGGCGCCGAAGTCCTTGCCCTGCCAGCGGAAGTTCTTCATGTTGCGCAGGGCCCGGAAGAACGTCTCCGAGGTCAGGTCCTCGGCCAGGGGGGCCGACCGGGTGCGGTAGAACAAGAAGCGGTAGACCGACACGTGGTAGTGGTCGTAGAGCAGGCCGAACGCCTCGGTGTCGCCGCCGCGGGCGAGCTCGACCAGCGCGATCAGTCGCGTGCGGTCGGCCTCGGAGTCCTCCGAGGACGTGGCCAGGTCGCCGTCACCGAAACCGCCCGAGCCGTAGCCGGTGGCGTCGTGGTGACCCGATCGGCGGTCGTCGGCCACTGCCTCGGACAGCATCCAGCCGACGCCGACAGGACCGGCGAGCAGGGCCGCGTCGGCTGCCACCGCGGGCTCGAGCAGGCGCAGCACCGCCGCACGCAGGGCATCTAGCCCGCGCGCAACATCCAGCCTCTCGTGAGGCATAGGTGCCCTCCCGCACGTGTTGCTCCCGACAACCTGAACCTGATGGTACGTCAGGTCTGACGATGTGGGGAAGGAACGAGCGGAATCGTCACGGTCGCCGGCGGGTGCTGTCTGGTCCGGTCGAGCGACGCCGAGCGGCGGATCAGCCCGCGGTCCGGCGCCGGATCGACCCGCCGGCGACCACGGCGCCCGCGGCCGCGCCCGCCACCGCCGAGACGAGCAGGCCGGCACGGGCGGCCTTGCGACCGGTGCGGTAGTCGTGGATGCGCCACCCCTGGGCCCGTGCGTGGGCGCGCAGCTTGGCGTCGGGGTTGATGGCGCAGGGGTCGCCGACCAGGCCGAGCATCGGCAGGTCGTTGACCGAGTCGGAGTACGCCGAGCACCGGGACAGGTCGAGTCCCTCGCGGGCTGCGAGGGCCAGGATCGCCTCGGACTTCGCGGGGCCGTGGAGCATGTCGCCGACGAGTCGCCCGGTGTAGATCCCGTCGAGGTGCTCCGAGACGGTGCCCATCGCGCCGGTCAGGCCCAGCCGGCGGGCGATGATCTGCGCGATCTCGATCGGGGCGGCGGTCACCAGCCACACGCGTTGACCCTCGTCGAGGTGCATCTGCGCCAAGGCGCGGGTGCCCGGCCAGATCCGGTGGGCCATGCCCTCGTCGAAGATCTCCTCCCCGAGCTCCTCGAGCTCGGTGACGGTGTGTCCGGCGATGAAGCTCAACGCCGAGTTGCGTGCCTCGGCCACGTGCTCGGGGTCCTCGACGCCGGCGACGCGGAAGTAGAGCTGCATCCAGGCCGCACCCAGGATGTCGCGGGTCGTGAAGAACTTGCGCCGGTGCAGTCCCCGGGCCAGGTGGAAGATGCTCGCGCCCTGCATGACGGTGTTGTCGACGTCGAAGAACGCCGCGGAGGTCGGGTCGACCGGGTGGTCCAGGGCCGCCTCGACCTCGGCCGCTGCGGCGGCTGCCTCTCCGGCGAGGGCCGAGCGCTGCTGCAGGTTGAGCCGTCGGGGTCGATCGGCCGGGGACATGGGGCCACAGTAGGACACCGCCGAGCCGTGGCCGTACCGGTGCCGGACCGGGTTCTGCTGCTCCCTGCTGCCCCCTGCGAGCGACGTCGAGGGATCGTAGACTGCCCCGCATGCCTCCAGCCGATGCTGCGGATCCCGCCGACCCGCTCGACGGGTCCGATGGTCGTCGCGGCGCAGGGTTGCTGGCCGATCTCGCCCCCCTCGACCTCGCCTCGCTGCTGACGCGGGCGGCCGACGAGAACCCGGAGAAGCTCGCCATCGTCGAGTCCGGAGGGCGCTCGGTGACCTGGGCAGAGCTCGACGACGAGGTCGGTCGCGTCGCCACCGGACTCGGGGCAGCGGGGATCCTGGCCGGCCACCGGGTGATGATCGCCTCCTCCAACCGCATCGAGTTCGTGACCACCTACCTGGGCCTGCTCCGGGCCCAGGCGATCGCAGTGCCGGTCAACCCGCGCGCCACGCCCCACGAGCTGGCCCGTCTGCTCGCCGACTGCGGCGCGCGGATGATCGTGGCCGACGGTGACACCGTCACGACGGTGCGTGAGGCGGTGACGCTCCTGGCGTCCGACTCCTCCCCGGTGGCCGCTCGGGTCCGCATCGTCGTCATCGGTACGACGTTGCGTCCCGGTGAGCGGTCCTACGACCACCTGCGCGCCGACTCCGCGCGCGCCGTACCGGCCCTGACCGATCCCGAGCGGGTCGCCGTCCTCCTCTACACCAGCGGGACCTCGGGCCTGCCGCGGGCGGCGATGCTGTCGCACCGGGCGCTGGCCGCCAACATCGCCCAGGTCGCCTCCGTGCGGCCACCGATGATCCACGGCAACGACGTCGTGCTCGGGGTGCTGCCGCTGTTCCACGTCTACGGGCTCAACGCGGTGCTCGGCAGCGTGGTCCAGCAGCGCGCCAAGCTCGTGCTCACCGACCACTTCGACCCCCAGGGCACCCTCGACCTGATCGACGACGAGGCGTGCAGCGTCGTCCCGGTCGCGCCGCCGGTCTTCGCGCACTGGCGCGACGTCGACCTCGCCGGGCGGCTGGGGCCGGTGCGGCTGATCCTGTCCGGCTCGGCGCCGCTCGCGCCCGAGGTCGTCACTGGCGTTCAGCGAGCGCACGGGAGTCCCGGTCCACCAGGGCTACGGCCTCACCGAGGCCGCGCCGGTGGTCACCAGCACCCTGCGGTCCCGGGTGACGCCGGAGCTCGGGTCGGTCGGTGCGGCCCTCGACGGCATCGAGCTGCGCCTGGTCGACGACACCGGGGCGGTCGTGGTCGGCGACGACCCCGGCGAGATCTGGATCCGCGGCGACAACCTCTTCAGCGGCTACTGGCCCGACGGCGCCGACGGTCCCGACGGCGACGGGTGGTGGGCGACCGGTGATGTCGGCTTCCTCGACGCCAGCGGTGACGTGTTCCTGGTCGACCGGGTCAAGGAGCTCATCATCGTCTCCGGCTTCAACGTCTACCCGGTCGAGGTCGAGGACGTCATCGCGGAGGTCGACGGGGTCCGCGCGGTCGCGGTCATCGGTGCGCAGGACGAGCAGCACGGCGAGGTCGTGGTGGCCTACGTCGTCGCCCCGGGCCTGGAGGCCGCGGGCGTCGAGGTCGCGGTGCGTGGGCACTGTGTGAGCCGGCTGGCGCGCTTCAAGGTGCCCACCCGCATCGAGGTCGTCGACGCCCTGCCGCACACCGTCACCGGCAAGGTGCAGAAGGGGCGCCTGCGTGGCCTGGAGCGTCGGCGTGCGCTCGGGCTGCTCGAATGACCGCCGCGGCCCGGGTCACCTTCTACTCGCGTCCCGGCTGCCACCTGTGCGAGGTGGCCGAGGAGGTCGTGGCGCAGGTGTGTGCCGAGGTGGGGGAGTCCTACGTCGTGGTGATGATCGACGACGATCCCGAGCTTCGGGCGCGCTTCACCGACGAGGTCCCGGTGACGTTCGTCGACGGTCGCCAGCACGACTTCTGGCGTGTGGACCCCGCCCGGCTGCGGGCGGCGCTGGCCCGCCACAGCTCGTAGCACCCGCCACCACCCCCACCCGGGTGTGGCCCGCATCACGTGTGCTAGGCCGGGAGCGCGCTCGTTTTGTTCCCGCGTTCACAAACTCCTACAGTGAACGCGCCGGAGCCCCACCCGTCATCCGATTCGGGGGTTCCGACTAGAAGGCAGAGCAGTGACCGCACGGACAACGAGCGAGACGGCCCGGGACATCCCCGAGGCGACCGTCGCCCGCCTTCCTGTCTACCTGCGTGCCCTGAACACCCTGGTCGAGGAGTCGATCCGCACCTGCTCGAGCGAGGACCTCGCCACCGCGGCCGGGGTCAACAGCGCCAAGCTGCGCAAGGACCTCTCCTACCTCGGCTCCTACGGCACCCGCGGTGTCGGCTACGACGTCGACTACCTGCGCTACCAGATCGCCCGCGAGATCGGCGTCACCCAGGACTGGGCCGTGGTCATCGTCGGGATCGGCAACCTGGGCCACGCCCTGGCCAACTACTCCGGCTTCCGCAGCCGCGGCTTCCACGTCGTCGCCCTGCTCGACGCCGACGACACCCGCCACGGTGAGCAGGTCGCCGGCGTCGAGGTGCGTGCCTTCGACGACCTCGAGGAGATCGTGGCCGAGCAGGGCGTCGCGATCGGGGTCATCGCCACCCCGCCCACGTCCGCCCAGGACGTCGCCGACCGGATGGTCGCCTGCGGCATCACCAGCATCCTCAACTTCGCCCCCACCGTGATCGCGGTGCCGCACGGTGTCGACGTGCGCAAGGTGGACCTCTCCATCGAGCTGCAGATCCTCGCCTACCACGAGCAGAGGAAGGCCCAGCTGTGAGCGTCCTGGTCGTGGGGATCTCCCACAACTCCGCCCCGGTGGGGCTCCTCGAGCGGGTCGCCCTGGACGCCGACGGTGTCCACAAGCTCGTGCACGACGCCATGTCCTGCCCCCACGTCACCGAGGCCACGGTCATCGCCACCTGCAACCGGGTCGAGATCTACACCGAGGTCGACCGCTTCCACGGCAGCGTCGAGGACCTCTCCCGGCTGCTGGTCGACCGAGCCGGCGAGAGCGCCGAGACGATGCTGCCGCACCTCTACGTCCACTACGACGACGGCGCGGTGGCCCACCTCTTCCAGGTCGCCGCCGGGCTCGACTCGATGGCCGTCGGTGAGGGGCAGATCCTCGGCCAGACCCGCGAGGCGCTGCGCCTGGGCCAGGAGCTCAGCGCCGTCGGCCCGGCCCTCAACGTGCTCTTCCAGCAGGCGCTGCGGGTCGGCAAGCGCTCGCGCGCCGAGACCGGCATCGACCAGGTCGCGCCGTCCCTGGTCTCCGCGGCCCTCGACCAGTCCGAGTCGACCACCGGCCCCGTGGCCGGTAGCCGGGTCGTGGTCGTCGGAGCCGGCGCCATGGCGGGCCTGGCGACCGCGACCGTCACGCGCCTGGGGGCCGGGCACGTCAGTGTCGTCAACCGCACCCCGTCGCGCGCCGCCAGCCTGGCCCGGGAGTACGACGCCGTGGCCGTCGGGTTCGCCGACCTCGCGGCGGTCCTGGCCGAGGCCGACCTGGTCATCAGCTGCACCGGCTCGACCGGCGCCCTGATCACGCGCGACCTGCTGGCCGGCGCCCGCGGCGACTCCGAGCGCCCGCTCTCGGTCATCGACATCGCCCTGCCCCGCGACGTCGAGGCCGACGTGGCCACCCTCCCGGGCGTCCGGGTGATCGACCTGGCCGACCTGGCCGACGCCCTGCACGCCAGCGAGGCCGGCCGCGAGGTCGTCGAGGTCCGCCGCATCGTGTCCGACGAGGTCACGGCGTTCCTGACGGCCCGCCGCCAGGCCAGCGTGGCCCCGACGGTCGTCGCGCTGCGCTCGATGGCCACCTCGGTCGTCGACTCCGAGCTCGTCCGCCTCGACGCGCGGCTCCCCGGCCTCGACGCCGCGGCGCGCGAGGAGATCCGTCGTACGGTCACCAGGGTCGCCGACAAGCTGCTCCACGAGCCCACCGTGCGCGTCAAGGAGCTGGCCAACGCCGACGGTGCGGTGTCGTACGCCGCAGCGCTGGCCGAGCTGTTCGCCCTCGACCCCGAGGCCGTCAGCGCCGTCACCCGTCCGGAGGTGAGCTGACGTGACGACCTCGCCGCTGTCCTCGACCATCCGCGTCGGCACCCGCCGCAGCCTCCTCGCCACCACCCAGGCCGGTCACGTCGCCGCGCTGATCCGCGAGCACCTCGGTCGCGAGACCGAGCTGGTCGAGATCACCACCGAGGGTGACGCCAGCCAGGCCGCCGGCACGCCGCTGACGGCTGCGACCGGCTCCACCGGGGTGTTCGTCGGTGCCCTGCGCGACGCGCTGCTCGACGGACGCGTCGATGTCGCGGTCCACTCCCTCAAGGACCTCCCGACCCAGCCCGCCGAGGGCATCGCCCTGGCCGCGATCCCGCTGCGCGAGGACCCGCGCGACGCGGTCGTGGCCCGCGACGGCCTCACGCTCGGCGAGCTGCCGCACGGCAGCCGGGTCGGCACCGGCTCCCCGCGCCGCGTCGCCCAGCTGGAGGCGCTCGGTCTCGGCCTCGACGTCGTCGGCGTGCGCGGCAACGTCGACACCCGCATCGGCAAGGTCCGCGGCGGCGGGCTCGACGCCGTCATCCTGGCGCGCGCCGGCCTGGCCCGCATCGACCGGCTCGACGAGGCCACCGAGGTCCTCGACCCGCTCCAGATGCTCCCGGCCCCCGGGCAGGGCGCGCTGGCGGTCGAGTGCCGCAGCGACGACGAGCTCGCCTCGGCCCTCGCGCTGCTCGACGATCCCGGCTCCCGAGCCGCCGTCACCGCCGAACGCTCCGTGCTCGCCACCCTCGAGGGCGGCTGCTCCGCACCGATCGGTGCGCTCGCCGACGTCGTCGAGGGCGAGGACGGCGACGAGCTCTGGGTGCGCGCCATCGCGCTCTCGCTCGACGGTTCCGTCTCGGTGCGGATGTCCGCCTCGGGCGACCTGACGGACGCCTCCGGCGTCGGTCGACGCCTGGCCGAGGAGATGCTCGCCGACGGTGCAGGGCAGCTGGACGATCCCGCACCGGCAGACCCCGCCATCCCCGACGACCCGACCACCCCCGCATGACCAGCACGCCCCGCAACACAGCCAGCCGCACACACGAACGACTCAGCAGAGGTGCAGAACGCATGACGCGAGCCAAGACCACCCCAACCGCCGCCACCCCCGCCGCCAGCCGGGTGGCTGATCGGATCGCCCTCAGCTGGGTGTCCTTCGTGGGCAGTGGGCCGGGCGATCCCGACCTGCTCACGGTCCGCGCGGTCGACCTGATCCGTCAGGCCGACGTCGTGGTCACCGAGTCGCCCGACCACGCGCCGATGGTGCGCGGCCTGCTCGGGCTGCCCGAGCCGGTCGAGGTCGGCCTCGACGACCTCGACCTCACCCACGACGACCACCCCGCGCCGGCCGGCCCGGAGTTCGTCGACGGCGGGTTCGGCGAGGACGGCCAGCCGCTGACCCACGCGGCGCGCGCGAAGGTCATCGTCAAGCAGGCCAAGCGCGGGCTGCGCATCGTCCGGCTCCTGTCGGGCGACCCCTTCCTGTACGCCTCCGGGCCCGAGGAGGCCCAGGCGTGCGCCAAGGCCGGCCTCGGCTTCGAGATCGTGCCCGGCGTCTCCTCGGTCGCCGCGGTGCCGGCGTACGCCGGGATCCCGCTGACGAGCAAGGACCACCGCGAGGTCTCGGTCGTCACGTGCGGCGAGAAGATCGACTGGCGCGAGTACTCCGACAACCGCACCCTGGTGCTGCTCTCGGCTGTCGGTCACATCGGTGAGATCGCCGACGCCCTGGTCGCGGCCGGTCGCTCGCCCCAGACGCCTGTCGCGATGACGCGGGTCGGCACGACCACCGAGCAGCAGACGGTCATCTCCACGCTCGACGAGATCGCCGCCGACGCGCGCGCCGCCCGGATGACGCCGCCGGCGATCACCGTGATCGGTGACGTCGTCGACCTGCGCGAGAAGCTCTCGTGGTTCGAGACCAAGCCGCTCTTCGGCTGGCGCGTCCTGGTGCCGCGCACCAAGGACCAGGCCGCCTCGCTCTCGCTCGGGCTGCGCGGCTACGGCGCGGTGCCCGAGGAGGTGCCGACCATCTCGGTCGAGCCGCCGCGCAACCCGCTCCAGATGGACAAGGCCGTCCGCGGCCTCGTGGAGGGTCGCTACGAGTGGATCGCCTTCACCTCGGTCAACGCGGTCAAGGCCGTGCGCGAGAAGTTCGAGGAGTACGGCCTCGACGCCCGCGCCTTCTCCGGCCTCAAGATCGCTGCCGTGGGCGACAAGACCGCTGCCGCCATCGCAGCCTGGGGACTCCAGGCCGACCTGATGCCCTCGGCCGACGAGCCGGCCGGTCAGTCCGCGGCCGGGCTGCTGGCCATCTGGCCCGAGTACGACGACCTGCTGGACCCCATCAACCGGGTCTTCCTCCCGCGCGCCGACATCGCCACCGAGAACCTCGTCGCCGGCCTGATCGACCTCGGCTGGGAGTGCGACGACGTCACCGCCTACCGCACCGTCCGCGCGACGCCCCCGCCGGCGCCGGTGCGCGACGCGATCAAGAGCGGCAAGTTCGACGCGGTGGTCTTCACCTCCTCCTCGACCGTGCGCAACCTGGTCGGCATCGCCGGCAAGCCGCACCCCTCGACGGTGATCGCGGTCATCGGGCCGGCCACGGCCAAGACCGCCGAGGAGCACGGCCTGCGCGTCGACGTCCTCGCGCCGAAGCCGGACGTCGACGCCCTGGTGAGCGCGCTTGCCGACTTCGGTGCGTCGCGCCGCGAGGCGATGCTCGAGGCCGGCGAGGTCGTCACCAAGCCGTCCGAGCGCAAGCCGTCGGCCCGTCGCAAGGCCCGGGCCAAGTAGGCCGACCTCGTGACCAGCGACCTCACGCCTCCCGTCGTACGACCGCGACGACTGCGCACCACCGCGGCCATGCGACGCCTGGTGGCCGAGACGTCCGTGGAGCCCCGTCAGCTCGTGCTGCCGATGTTCGTGCGGGAGGGCCTGAGCGACGCCGAGGGCCCGCGCCCGATCTCCTCGATGCCGGGCGTCGTGCAGCACACCCGCTCGTCCCTGCTCGCCGCGGTCACCGAGGCCAGCCGAGCTCGGTCTCGGCGGCGTGATGCTGTTCGGCATCCCCGAGCACAAGGACGCCGAGGGCACCGGCGCGGTCGACCCCGACGGGATCCTCAACCGCAGCATCCGCGACGTGGTCGGCGAGGTCGGCGACGCGCTGCCGGTCATGGCCGACCTGTGCCTCGACGAGTTCACCGACCACGGCCACTGCGGTGTGCTGACCCCCGACGGTCGCGTCGACAACGACGCGACCCTGGCGATCTACGCCGAGATGGCTCGCGCCCAGGCGGCTGCCGGGGTCGACCTGGTCGGTCCGAGCGGCATGATGGACGGGCAGGTGCGCGGTGATCCGGGCCGCCCTCGATGCCTCCGGCCACCAGGACGTCGCCGTCCTGGCCTACGCCGTCAAGTACGCCTCCGCCTTCTTCGGTCCGTTCCGCGAGGCCGTCGACTCCTCGCTCGAGGGGGACCGCCGGACCTACCAGCAGGACCCCGCCAATGCCCGCGAGGGCGTGCGCGAGGCGCTGCTCGACGTCGAGCAGGGCGCCGACCTGGTGATGGTCAAGCCGGCCCTGGCCTACCTCGACGTGCTGCGCCAGGTGCGCGACGCCGTGAACGTCCCGGTCGCGGCCTACAACATCTCCGGCGAGTACTCCATGGTCGAGGCGGCCGCCGCCCACGGCTGGATCGACCGGGAGGCGGCGATCCTCGAGACCCTGATCTCGATCCGCCGCGCGGGCGCCGACGTGGTGCTGACCTACTGGGCAGCCGAGGCCGCCCGCCTGCTCGCCCGCTGAGCCCTCGGAGGCCGAGCAGCGAGCGTCGGCGAGCGCGACAAGCCCGGTGACCGTGGTTGCCGGTCCGCACTCCAGCTCGCGGGACTTCGTCGACTGGCCTCGCCGGAGGCGTCGGCCTGCTCAGCCTCACGTACGGCGCCGCTCGTGCCTCGCGGCGCTTACGGGTTCGTGTAGTCCTCGACGCACTGGTCGAACTTGTCGGTCAGCGACAGCGGGTTGTTGATCAGGCCGTCGATGCGTGCACTGCACGATGGCCTCGGCGAGGGTGAGGACCCCGTCGACCCCGTCGAGCGCGACGTCAACGGTTCCTCGGCACCGTCGACAGCATCGTCGACGGGACCGACGCCGGTGTCGGGCAGCTTGGGGCCGTTGCCGTTGCCGTCGTTGTCGGCGTTGTTGCCCTTGGGCGGCTTGGGCTCGTTCGGCTCGGGCGTCGGGGTGGGCTCGGGGCCCGTCGTCGGTGGTCGTCGCGGTCGGGCGCCTGGTCCGCGTCGGGGACCGGGGCCGGCTTGGGGCCGGTGTCCTGCGGGGCCGTTGGCGGTGAAGCCGGGCAGCGGGGTGAGGAACCCGGCGGCGGTGGTGCCGTTGGGCACCGAGGTGTAGTCACCCTGGAGGTAGTTGTCGGCGACCGACAGGACCAGGTCGACGTAGGAGTCGGAGTGGTTGTAGCGGAAGACCGCGGACTTCTGCCCGGACAGGGTGGAGAGGTCGTCGGGGCCGGAGCAGAGGTAGACGGCGGTGCCGAGGGCGGCGTCGTCGATGTCCTGGGGGTTGCGCACGCCGTCGTTGTCGGCGTCGACCCCGACGACCGACCAGGTGGAGGGGATGAACTGCATCGGGCCCACGGCGCGGTCGAAGACGAGGTCGTTGTCGTACTGGCCGGCGTCGGTGTCGCGGATCAGGGAGGTGTTGTTCTTGCCGTTGAGCGGCAGGCCGTAGATGCCGGGGGTGGCGACGCCCTGGGCGTTGAGTGCGTTGCCTCCGAAGCGGCCGTGGTCGGACTCGACGCGGCCGATGGCGGCGACGAGCTGCCAGGACAGGTTGCAGGACTTGTCGGCGGAGTTGATGACGGCCTCGGCGCGCTGGTAGGCCGAGAGGGCCGCGGCGGGGATGCCGTTGGTGGAGGAGGTCGAGACGATCTGGTCGATCTCGGCGTCGGTGCCGTCGAATCCGGGGGAGACCTCGTCGGGAGCCGAGACGGAGGCCGGGGCCTCGATCGCGTCGGTCGGCACACTGCCGCCGCCGGGCAGGGTGCCCTCCGGGGAGACCGAGGTCGCCGAGACGTTGGTCGCTGCCGGCCCGCCGGTCAGGCTGGCGGTCCAGGCGGCCGAGAGAAGTGCCAACGGCACGATGGTCGTCGCCTTCTGGATTCGGCCGAAACGCGTGGCGGACATGTCTACTCCTGGGATTGCGGTGGGTCTGCACTCATTACCCCATGCGTGCAGACGTACACCTCAACGATGCGGGTGACCGCGACGTTACGCGATTCGCCCGACGAATGTGACGGTCGGCACCATGTGGGACCTGCAAGGCCCCCGGTCGGGGCCTCACCAGGTGTTCGGAGCCAACCCCCACCCGGACGGGCTTCGGACCTCGGGGACAATGAAGGGGTGACCGACGCAGCCTCCGACCACGAGGGCACCGCAGCCTCCCGCGCGATGTACGAGCGAGCCCGCGCGGTGATCCCCGGTGGGGTGAGCTCGCCGGTGCGGGCCTTCAACGCCGTCGGCGGCACACCGCGGTTCATCCGCTCCGCTGCCGGCGCCTGGCTCACCGACGTCGACGGCAAGGACTACGTCGACCTGATCTGCTCGTGGGGACCGATGCTGGTCGGCCACGCCCACCCCGAGGTGCAGGCCGCGGTGGCCGCCGCCGTCGCGCGCGGCACGTCGTACGGCGCCCCGACGGTGCCCGAGGTCGAGCTCGCCGAGGAGATCGTCGCCCGGGCGCCGGTCGACCGGGTCCGCTTCGTCTCCTCCGGCACCGAGGCCGCGATGTCGTCGATCCGGCTGGCCCGCGGCTTCACCGGTCGCGACGTGGTCGTGAAGTTCGCCGGCTGCTACCACGGGCACGTCGACGCGCTGCTCGCCTCGGCGGGCTCGGGGCTCGCGACCTTCGCGGTGCCCGGCACCCCCGGGGTGCCGGAGTCGGCGACCGCGCTGACCCTCGTGCTGCCCTACAACGACCGAGCTGCCGTCGAGGCGGTCTTCGCCGAGCACGGCGACCGGATCGCCTGCCTGGTGACCGAGGCCGCCCCCGGCAACATGGGCGTCGTGCCCCCCGAGCCCGGGTTCAACGCCTTCCTCGCCGAGGTCTGCACCCGCCACGGCGCGCTCTTCATCAGCGACGAGGTGATGACCGGCTTCCGGGCGAGCAAGCGCGGCTACTGGGGCATCGACGGCGCCGTCGAGGGCTGGACCCCCGACCTGACGATCTTCGGCAAGGTGATGGGCGGTGGGTTCCCCGCGGCCGCGTTCGGCGGCCGGGCGGACGTGATGGCCCACCTCGCACCCGAGGGCCCCGTCTACCAGGCGGGCACGCTCTCCGGGAACCCGATCGCCACCACGGCCGGGCTCGCGACGCTGCGCCTGGCCACCGACGAGGTCTACGAGCACCTGACGACCACCGGCGACGTCATCAAGGCGGCGACGACGCAGGCGCTCGCGGCCGCCGGCGTGCCGCACCTGGTGCAGAGCGCCGGCACGATGTTCTCGGTGTTCTTCACCGAGGGGCGCGACGGCGCGGTGCGCGACTTCGCCGACGCCTCGCTCACCGACGCGACGGCGTACGCCGCCTTCTTCCACGCGATGCTCGACGCCGGCGTCTACCTGCCACCCTCGGCCTACGAGGCGTGGTTCCTGTCCTCGGCGCACGACGACCGAGCCGTGCAGACCATCCTCGACGCCCTGCCGGCCGCCGCGACCGCGGCGGCCCGGGCACAGTCGGCCCAGAAGGAGAACGAGCAGTGAGCACTCCCGACACCATCGTCCACCTGCTGCGCCACGGGGAGGTGCACAACCCCGAGGGGGTGCTCTACGGGCGCCGCGACGGTTTCCACCTCTCCGACCTCGGCGTCAAGATGGCCGAGCAGGTGGCCGCCACGATCAAGGGTCGCGACATCACCCACCTGCGGTGCTCGCCCCTCGAGCGTGCGCGGGAGACGGCAGCGCCGCTCGCTGCGGCTCGCGGCCTCGAGGTCGTCATCGACGAGCGGGTCATCGAGTCGACCAACAAGTTCGAGGGCGAGCAGTTCGGACAGGGTCGCAACGCACTCAAGAAGCCCGCCAACTGGCGCTACCTCTGGAACCCCTTCAAGCCGTCGTGGGGGGAGCCCTACAAGGAGGTCGCCGCCCGGATGATGGCTGCGGTCCACGAGGCCCGCGAGGCGGCCACCGGCCACGAGGCCGTGGTCGTGTCGCACCAGCTGCCGATCTGGACGACTCGGCTGCACGCGGAGAAGCGCTCCTACCTGCACGACCCGCGCAGCAGGAAGTGCACGCTCTGCTCACTGACCTCGCTGCACTTCGTCGGTGACCGCCTCACCCAGGTCTCCTACAGCGAGCCGGCCGGAGACCTGATCCCGGTGGCCGACAAGAAAGCCACCTTCTCCGCCGGCGGCGCCCCCGAGGAGAAGAAGCCCTGACATGACCCGCGCGCCCCGGTCGGCCTCGCTGCTGTCCCTCCTCCTCGGCCTCCTCCTCGTGGGGGTCGTGGTCGGGGGCTGCAGCGCGCTCGGTGGGACCGAGGACGGCGTCTACCCCCTCGGTGACGCGAGCCTGGTCCAGATCGCTGCGACCGATCGTGGCGACCCGGTCGAGATCTCGGGTCCCTCGCTCGAGGACGAGCCGGTCGACCTGGCGGACCTGCGCGGCCAGGTGGTGGTGCTCAACGTGTGGGGCTCGTGGTGCAACCCGTGCCTGGCCGAGGCCCCGATCCTCAAGGAGGCCTCCGACAACGTCGACGCGGCCTTCGTGGGTCTGAGCTTCCGGGAGACCGACTTCGCCGCCGCCCTCGCCATCGAGCGACGCTTCGGCATCGACTACCCCACCATCGCCGACACCGGTGAGAACGTCCTCGCCCTGGGTCGTTACGCGCCGCGATCACCGCCCTCGACCTACGTCCTCGACACCCAGGGACGGGTGGCCGCCGTGATCAGCGGTGCGATCACCTCGGCGAGCACCCTGGAGGGCATCGTCGAGGACGTCCGGACCGACGACGCGGCTGACGACGGGTCCGGCGATGGGTGAGTGGTTCCAGAACCAGGCGCTCGGAGGCTCGCTGGCCCTCGCGATCCCGGTCGCCGCCCTGGCCGGGCTCGTCTCGTTCTTCAGCCCGTGCGTGATCCCGCTGCTGCCGGGCTACCTCTCGTACGCGACCGGACTCTCCGGCGCCGACCTCGCCGCCGGAGAGGCGGGACGCCGCCGCGGTCGGATGTTCCTCGGGTCGGTGCTCTTCGTCCTCGGCTTCGCGGTCGTGTTCGTGCTCATCGGGGCGACCGTCGGGGGAGTGGGTGGGTGGTTGCGGGAGTATCGCGACCAGATCACCGTCGTCATGGGGGCGTTGCTCATCGTGCTCGGCCTGGTCTTCGCCGGGGTCTTCACCCGTGTCCTGCCCGGACTCCAGCGCGACTGGCGGATCCACTCGATCCCCGCGGTCGGGCTGGAGCGGCACCGCTGATCGGGGCACTGTTCGCCCTCGGGTGGACGCCCTGCATCGGGCCGACGTACAGCGTGATCGTGGGGCTGACCTACACCGACGCCACTGCCGGCCGCGGCGCGCTGCTGTCGGCGGTCTACGCACTCGGGCTCGGCGTCCCGTTCATCGTCGCCGGCCTGTTCTACAGCCGGAGCCTGCGAGCGCTCGGGTGGATCCGACGGCGACAGCTGGTCGTCATGCGCGTCGGCGGCGCGATGCTCGTGGTCGTGGGCGTCCTGCTGGTGACCGGCTGGTGGGACGGGATCACCCAGTGGCTCCAGCTCCAGCTGGTCGACGGGTTCGAGGTGGCGATATGACCGACGTGCAGGAACGACCCCGCACCGACCCCGGGCCGGAGCGGCGCCCCGGCGAGCTCGGCACCCGTGAGCTGGCCCGGTGGCTGTGGCGTCAGCTGACGTCGATGCGTACCGCGCTGATCCTCCTGCTCCTGCTCGCGCTCGCGGCGGTGCCGGGCTCGGTGATCCCGCAGTCGGGCGTCGACGCGCTCAACGTGTCGCGCTGGAAGGACCAGCACCCGTCGCTGGCGCCGATCTACGAGCGGCTCGGCCTGTTCTCGGTCTACGACTCGTCGTGGTTCTCAGCGATCTACATCCTGCTGATGATCTCCCTGGTGGGCTGCATCATCCCGCGCACCTTCCACTACCTGCGCACGATCCGCGCGCAACCTCCGGTGGCACCGCGCAACCTGCTGCGCCTGCCCGACCACGCGTCGTACACCAGCACGAGCGACGTCGACGCCGTCCTCGACAACGCGCGCGTCGTGTTGCGCAGCCGGGGCTACCGCTTGCGCGACCCCGACCCCGACGCCGACCTCCGACCACGGCTACGTCAGTGCGGAGCGCGGCTACCTGCGCGAGGTCGGCAACCTGGTCTTCCACCTCTCGGTGATCTTCGTGCTCGTGGGCTTCGCGATCGGTTCGCTGCTCGGCTACCAGGGCGGCGTGCTGCTGCTCAAGGGCCAGCAGTTCGCCAACAGCGGTGGCTCCTACGACGACCTCGACCCGGGCAGCCTCTTCGGCACCGAGGACTTCGACCCGTTCCTGATGACGGTCGACGACTTCGACATCGAGTGGCTGACCACCGGAGGTGCGGCCGGCACGGCGCGCAAGTTCAACGCCGAGCTGACCTACCGCGAGGATGTCGACGCCCCTGACCAGCAGTACGACCTACGCGTCAACCACCCCCTCACCATCGGCGACACCGACGTGTTCCTCATCGGCCACGGCTACGCCCCGGTGATCACGGTGCGCGACGGCGACGGCAACGTCGTCACCAGCTCCGCGAGGGTGTTCCTGCCGCAGGACCAGTCGTTCCTCTCCTTCGGGGTCGTCCCGACGGTGGCCGACGACGGCACCCAGCTCGGGTTCGACGGGTTGTTCTACCCGACGTTCAAGCTCGTCGACGGCGACCCGGTGACGGTCTGGCCCGACGCCTTCAACCCGGCCGTCTCCAACCCCCTCGTCTCGCTGCTCGCCTACACCGGCGACC
Organism: uncultured Actinomycetota bacterium; assembly: GCA_963822915.1. GTDB lineage: Bacteria > Actinomycetota > Actinomycetes > Propionibacteriales > Nocardioidaceae > Nocardioides. The sequence goes on along the minus strand of CAWGJR010000029.1, from coordinate 60,775 downwards.
TCGGGCTGACCTCCGGGCGCCCCCAGTCGGTCTACGCGCTCAACACCGACAACGCCACGCAGCTGCTGAAGCCCGACGGGCAACCGTTCCGGCTGGACCTCCGGCTGGGCGAGACCGTCACCCTGCCCGACGGCCTCGGAACGGTGTCCTTCGACGGCATCGAGCCGTGGGTGCGCATCCAGATCAGTCAGAGCCCCGGCAAGTTCATCGCCCTCGGTGGTGTCGTGATGGCGCTCATCGGGTTGCTCGGGTCACTCTTCATCCGTCCGCGACGCATCTGGGTGAGGGCCCGTCGCGACGGGAGTGTCACCATGGTGGAGGTGGCCGCTCTGGACCGCTCCGGCGGCGGCGACGTCGGCGAGGTGCTCACCTCGGTGGTCGCCGAGCTGCGCGGTCCACCCGATGATCCTGGCGGCCAGACCGATCCGCAGCCCACCGACGAAGCGCCCGACCCAGACCGAGGAGCATCATGACCGACACCGCGTGGGAGACCCTGAGCAACCAGGCCATCGGCGTCGCCGGGATCTTCTACTTCTTCGCCCTGATGGTGCACCTCGCCGAGTGGGCGTCCCTGCGGGCGCCCAAGGTGGTGCGCGAGGCCGCTACGGCCGGCGTGGGTTCGGGTGGTGGCGGCTCCGTGGCCCTCGCCACCGGTCCCGAGGGTGGCCTCGACGAGGCTCGGAGCCGGCGCGTCGACTTCCTCGGGCGGCTCGGCGTGATCCTGACCGTCATCGCCGCCTCCGCACACTTCGTGTCGCTGCTGGGCCGCGGCATGGCTGCCGACCCCAACCGGGTGCCGTGGGGAAACATGTACGAGTTCACCGTCTCGGGCAGCTTCTTCGTCACCGTGATGTACCTCGTCCTGCTGCGCAAGTACGGGCTGCAGTGGATGGCACCGATCGTCACCGGGTTCGTCGTCTCGGTGCTCATGGTCGCCGTGATCTGGCTGCACTCCGAGGTCGCCCCGCTCACCGAGGCCCTCGACTCCTACTGGCTCGTCATCCACGTGGTCTCGGCCGTGATCGCCACCGGCGCCTTCACCCTCGGCGGGATCGCCTCGGTCATGTACCTCGTCAAGATGCGGGTCGGCGAGACCACGACCGGGCCGATGGCGCGCGTCCCGTCCCTCGCCGTCCTGGACCGTACGGCGTACCGCGTCCACGCCTTCGCGTTCCCGGTGTGGACCTTCGCGGTCCTCATCACCGGGCCGATCTGGGCGCACGAGGCCTGGTCGCGCTACTGGAACTGGGACCCCAAGGAGGTCTGGGCGTTCATCACCTGGGTCGTCTACGCCGCCTACCTCCACGCCCGCGCCACCGCCGGATGGAAGGGCCGCAACGCCGCGATCCTCGCCTGCGTCGGCGTCGCGACCCTGTGGTTCAACTTCATCGGGATCAACTACTTCTCGACCTCCTCCCAGCACTCCTACGCCGGCTTGGAGGCCCCGGACGAGCCGCCTCTGCCGGTGAGGACCGAGCAGCCGGTGGCGCCGAGGGTCGACCGAGCCTGGTGACGACCGGAGGCACGGCATCGCCGTGCCTCGTCTCGGGCCACCCGCACAGATGGGGTTCTCCTCGAGCCGGCTGACTAGCGTCGTGCGGATGCCCGACGAGAGTGCAGCCGGCGACCGCCAGGACGACCCCCACGGCGACGCGATCCGCGATGGCTTCGAACGGCGTCGCCCCTGGGCGTGGGCCTTCGCGGTCTTCCTCGGCGTCGGCACGGTCGTGCGGGAGCTCGACGCGCACGGGCTCGAGCCGCAGGCCTTCCTCAACATCGCCACCGGGGTGACGTTCTGGACGCTCATCACCTGGCGCATCGCCTCCCGGCTCGATCGTGACGCCACCACCCTGTGGCGGCGGCTGACCCTCGGCTGGGCGGCGTGGCTCGTCGTGTGGGTGGCGATCATGATCGTGTCCCTCACCCAGGGGGCCTTCCGCCCGGCGACCCTGATCGCGCTCGTACTGGCGGCGTCCCAGATGCTGTTGAACCGCTACTCCTGGCGTCGCACCGTGCGCGGACTGCCACCCGTGGCGACGCCCGAGGAGTTCGAGGAGCGCCGGGAGCGCCGCAGGAGCACGTGATCAGGTGCTGGCGCGGGGACTCCGGAGGCTGAGCAGCGAGCGCCAGCGCACGGAGGCTGAGCAGCGAGCGCCAGCGCACGGAGGCTGAGCAGCGAGCGCCGGCGCACGGAGGCTGAGCAGCGAGCGCCAGCGCACGGAGGCTGAGCAGCGAGCGCCAGCGAGCGTCGACGAAGCCCCGCAACCGTGGCTGCGGTCCGCACCCGGCTCACGGGGCTTCGTCGACGGGCTCGCCGAGGGCTCGCCCTGCTCAGCCTCCGTGGGGCTGGCCTGCTCGGCCTCCGCTGGCCTGCTCGGCCTCCGTGGGGCTCGGCCTGCTCGGCCTCCGTGGGGCTCGGCCTGCTCGGCCTCCGTGGGGCTCGGCCTGCTCGGCCTCCGAGCGGGAAGTCGCTACCGTGACGAACCATGCCGCGTCAGGGGGCGTCGTCCCGGTGAACAGGAAGAGGAATCGTGCAGGTCGCAGAGTTCAACGCGCTCGACGAGCACGACGCGGTCGCGCTCGTGCTGGGGTGTGCCCAGGTCCCCGCGTGGGCGGAGGCGGTCGCCGCGGCGCGCCCGTACGCCGACGCAGCCGGGCTCCACGCCCGACGCCGACGACCTCGCCGCCGCGCTGGACCGACGCCGAGGTGAGTGCAGCCCTCGCCGACCACCCCCGGATCGGCGAGCGGCATGCCGGGGAGGGAGCCGGGGCCGAGCACAGTGCGCGCGAGCAGGCCGGCGTCGATCCGCACGACGCCGAGGTCCAGCGTCGGCTGGCCGAGGGCAACGCCGCCTACGAGCAGCGTTTCGACCGCATCTACCTCGTGCGCGCGGCCGGCCGCAGTGCCGAGGAGATCCTCGACCTGCTCGAGGAGCGCCTGACCAACGACCCCGCCACCGAGCTGCGGGTGACCGCGGGCCAGCTGCGCGAGATCGCGGCCCTGCGTCTGCGAGGGTTGGTGTCATGACGAGCCTCAGCACCCACGCGCTCGACTCGGCGCTGGGGCGCCCGGCCGCCGGGATCGCGCTGACCCTGAGCGGACCCGACGGGACCCCTCTCGCCGACGCGGTCACCGACGCCGACGGTCGGGTGCGCTTCGCCGATCCGGTCGGTGGCGGGATGCACCGCCTGACGTTCGCCACGGGCCCGTGGTTCGCCGCGGCCGACCGTGCGACGCTCTATCCCGAGGTGGTGCTGAGCTTCGAGGTCGACGCCACCCAGGAGCACTACCACGTGGCCCTGCTGCTCGGGCCCTGGTCCTACACCACCTACCGAGGGAGCTGACCGCCATGACCGACATCACCGACGGGGCCACGGGTCGCATCGTGCTGGGGGCCAACCAGTACGGCAAGGCTGAGTGCCGCCTCGTCCGGATCGACCGCGACAGCCCGCGCCACGAGATCACCGACCTCAACGTCACCAGCCAGCTGCGCGGCGACTTCGAGGCCTGCCACACCGAGGGCGACAACAGCCAGGTGGTGGCCACCGACACCCAGAAGAACACCGTCTACGCCTTCGCCCGCGAGCACGGCGTGAGGTCACCGGAGGCGTTCCTGCTCTCCCTGGGGCACCACTTCACCTCGGAGTTCGCCTGGGTCGACGGGGGCACGTGGAAGGCCGAGCAGTACGCCTGGCAGCGGATCACCGCAGACGGCCGACCGCACGACCACGCCTTCGCCCGGGCGGGCACCGAGACGCGCACCGCCGTGGTGCAGGTCGAGGGCGAGGACACCTTCGTGGTCTCCGGCCTCACCGACTGCACGGTGCTGAAGTCGACCGGCTCGGAGTTCGGCGGCTTCCCCCGCGACCGCTACACGACGCTCGCCGAGACCGACGACCGGATCCTGGCCACCTCGATCACCGCCTGGTGGCGCCACAGCCAGGACCACGTGGAGGACCTCGACTTCGACGCGTCGTTCGAGGCCGTCCGGGCGGTGCTGCTGGAGACGTTCGCGACGTTCCACTCCAAGGCCCTGCAGCAGACGCTGTTCGCGATGGGCAAGGCCGTGCTGGAGGCGTTCCCCGCGATCGTGGAGTGCCGCTTCTCGATGCCCAACAAGCATCACTTCCTGGTCGACCTCGAGCCGTTCGGCCTCGACAACCCCGGCGAGGTCTTCTTCGCCGCCGACCGCCCCTACGGACTCATCGAGGCCGCGGTGGTGCGCGAGGGCGTGCCCGACGAACCGCGGGCCTGGGTGGGCGTCCCCGGGTTCTGCTGAGGTGGCACTCACAGCGGCTCGGGCCAGGAGGACCTTGATCGGTGACGACCTCGTGCCCGCCACGGTCCTCGTCGACGACGGTCGGATCGTGGCGGTCGAGTCCTTCGACCTCGCCCTGCCGACCGGCGCGCGGCGACGTGCTCGACGTACCGGACTCGGCCGTGCTGCTGCCCGGTGTCGTCGACACCCACGTCCACGTCAACGAGCCCGGCCGCACCGAGTGGGAGGGTTTCGCGTCGGCCACGACGGCCGCCGCGCTCGGTGGGGTCACGACGTTGATCGACATGCCGCTCAACTCGATCCCGCCCACCACGACGGTGACCGGGCTGCGAGCCAAGCAGGCGGCGGCCGAGGGCCAGCTCGCCGTCGACGTCGGCTTCTGGGGTGGCGCCGTGCCCGGGCAACGTCGACGACCTCGCACCCCTGCACGAGGCCGGGGTGTTCGGCTTCAAGTGCTTCCTCGCCCCCTCGGGGGTCGACGAGTTCCCACCCCTCGCGCCGGCGGAGTTCACCGCGGCCCTGCGCGAGATCGCCCGGATCGGCGCCCTGATGATCGTGCACGCCGAGGATGCACGGGTGCTGGAGGCGGCGCCCGCGCCGCCCAGTCGCGCGTACGCCGACTTCCTCCTGTCCCGACCGGACGCCGCGGAGACCGACGCCATCCGCCAGGTCCTCGAGGGCGCGCGCGAGACCGGTGCGCGCGTGCACGTGCTCCACCTCTCGAGCGCGCGCGCCCTCGACCTGCTCGCCGACGCCCGCGCCGAGGGGCTGCCGGTCACCGTCGAGACCTGCCCGCACTACCTGTGCTTCGACGCCGAGCTCATCCCGGACGCGTCCCCCCAGTTCAAGTGCTGTCCTCCCATCCGTGATGCCGGCAACAGGGATGCCCTGTGGCAGGCGCTGACCGACGGACTGATCGACGTGGTGGTCACCGACCACTCGCCGGCCACCGCCGCCGAGAAGGAGCGAGGAGGCGGTGACCTGCAACAGGCATGGGGCGGGATCGCCGGTCTCCAGGTCGGCTTCACCGCGGTCGCCGCCGAGGCCGCGGCGCGCGGGATCGGCGTCGAGCAGGTGAGCCACTGGATGGCGCGCTCGACCGCCGACCTGGTCGGCCTCCCCACCAAGGGGCGGATCGAGGTCGGTGCCGACGCCGACCTGGTCGTGCTGGACAGCGCCCGCCCGCTGGTGGTGGACGCACACCTGCTCGCACACAAGAACCCGATCACCGCCTACGACGGCCGGCAGTACGACGCCTCGGTCACCGCGACCGTCCTCGGCGGACGCCTCGTCGACCGCGGTGCGCCGGACCTCACGCGCGGCCACCAGCTGCGACGCACCTGACACCCTGGGACGTCGTCGACGCCGTCGTTTCATAGGGTGGGGCCGCGCGGGGACCTCGCACGACCGCACTCCCGCCCTCCGGAGGACTTGATGAGCAGCGACACCGACCACACCTGGCTCGCCCGGGCGATCGACCTCGCGGTCGCGAACGTCGCGGACGGTGGCGGCCCCTTCGGTGCCGTGATCGTGCGTGACGAGACGGTGGTCGCCGAGGGGCAGAACCGTGTGACCCGCGACCTCGACCCGACCGCCCACGCCGAGGTGCAGGCCATCCGGGCGGCCGGCCAGGCGCTCGGCGACTTCTCCCTCGCCGGCTGCACCCTCTACGCCTCCTGCGAGCCGTGCCCGCTGTGCGTCTCCGCCTCGCTCTGGGCGCGCCTGGACCGGGTGGTCTTCGCCGCGGACCGGCACGACGCAGCCCGCGGTGGCTTCGACGACCGCGCCTTCTACGAGCTCTTCAGCCAGGACCGCGCCACGTGGCCGATGCAGGTCTCACGCGGACCCGACACAGGCGGCACCGCACCGTTCGACGCCTGGCTCGCCGACGTCGAGCGCACCCGCTACTGAGCCCGGAGGCTGAGCAGTCCGAGCCCACGGAGGCTGAGCAGTCCGAGCCCCTGGGCGAGGACGTCGACGAAGCCCCGTGAGCCGGGTGCGGACCGCAGCCACGGTCGCGGGGGCTTCGTCGACGCTCGCTGGCGCTCGCTGCTCAGCCTCCGGAGGTGCTCACGGAGGCTGAGCAGTCCGAGCCCCTGGGCGAGGACGTCGACGAAGCCCCGTGAGCCGGGTGCGGACCGCAGCCACGGTCGCGGGGGCTTCGTCGACGCTCGCTGGCGCTCGCTGCTCAGCCTCCGACCACGGCGCTCGCTGCTCGGCCTCCGGTGGGTCGGCGCTGGTTGCTCGGCGTCGGGCGCCCACGGAATGGCCGAGGACGGATCGTGGTTGGGACGGTGATGACCACCGAAGCCATGCCCCGCCTGTCCGTCCTCGACCTGGTGCCGGTGCGCTCCGACCAGACCACCGCCGACGCCGTCCGGGCGGCCATGGGACTGGCCCGCACCGCCGACGAGCACGGCTACGAGCGCTACTGGGTCGCCGAGCACCACAACATGCCGGCGGTGGCCTCGACCAACCCGCCGGTCGTCATCGCCCTGCTCGCCGCGGCCACCGAGCGGATCCGGGTCGGCAGTGGCGGGGTGATGCTGCCCAACCACGCGCCGCTCGTGATCGCCGAGCAGTTCGCGCTGCTCGAGGCGGCCTACCCCGGTCGGATCGACCTCGGCATCGGACGCGCTCCCGGCACCGACCCCGTCACCAGCTGGGCGCTGCGCCACGGCGCCGGCGGGGTCAGCGACGACGCCGTCACGCAGTTCCCCGAGTACGTCGACAACGTCCTGGCGATGATGCAGCCCGAGGGTGTCGGCCTCCAGCTGCGGGGGAGCGTGCACACGCTCACCGCCACCCCCCACGCGACGACGGTCCCGACCATCTGGCTGCTCGGCTCCTCCGACTACTCCGCGCGAGCTGGCCGCCGAGAAGGGCATGCCCTACGTCTTCGCCCACCACTTCTCCGGGCAGGGCACGGCCGAGGCCCTCGAGCTCTACCGCAGCACGTTCCGGCCCTCCGAGGCGCTGGCGCAGCCGCGCACCTTCCTGACCGTCAACGCCTCGGTCGCCGAGACCGCCGACGAGGCGCTGCGCCTGGCGCTGCCGCAGCTGCAGATGATGCTGGCGCTGCGCAGCGGACTCCCGCTCACCGCGCAGCCGCTGGTCGAGGAGGCCGAGAAGCGCGAGCTGTCGGCCCCGCAGCAGGACCTCATGTCGGCCATGGCCCGCCGCTGGGTGATCGGCGACCCCGCGGGCGCGCGCACCCAGCTGCGCGAGCTGGCGACGACGTACGACGTCGACGAGGTGATGGTGCACCCGGTCGCGGGCGCGTGGGTGGGCACCGACCCCGCACAGGCCCCGGCACGCGAGCAGACGCTGCGCCTCCTCACCGATTGGTAATCCGCACGGCCAGGACCCTAAACTGGTGTGTCGGCCCAACGTGGGTCCGTTTCGTGATGCCTAGCGGCTGCCCGGACGGCGTCTGACCACTCTCGCACGAGAGTCCAGTGCTGTGCTCGGGATGAGGCTTCACGAGACTGCCGCACGAGGTCCACCGGATCGCCTGAGCTGCTGCTCGGGGGAGTCGGAGGTTCGCGGGCCGCCCGGTGGACGACGTCAACGAAATTGAATTCGATCAGATTGTGAGGGACATGCCGAAGAAAGAAGGCGTGATCGAGATGGAGGGCCTCGTGTCCGAGGCCCTGCCCAACGCGATGTTCCGCGTGGAGCTGTCCAACGGCCACAAGGTGCTCGCTCACATCAGCGGCAAGATGCGCCAGCACTACATCCGGATCCTCCCCGAGGACCGGGTCGTGGTGGAGCTCTCGCCGTACGACCTCACCCGTGGGCGCATCGTCTACCGATACAAGTAGATCTGCTCGAGCGTGTCGCCTCCGGCGCCACGCTGCCGAGCGGAACCAGCCGAAGTTCAACCACAAGAAAGGGCTGACATGAAGGTCAACCCGAGCGTCAAGCCGATCTGTGACAAGTGCAAGGTGATTCGTCGCCACGGCCGCGTCATGGTGATCTGCGAGAACCCGCGTCACAAGCAGCGCCAGGGCTGACTCCGAGCCCGCAGCACCAGCACCACAACTGAACACACCTCACATCGTGATCGCTAGGCCCCGCACCTGCCAGGGCTGAAGCACCTCCGGAGCAGAAGGCCGGGGCCGCGGGAAGTCCTGCGGATGCATCACGTCGACACCTCTGCAGTATCGAAAGGCCATCACATGGCACGCCTCGTCGGCGTCGATCTCCCGCGCGACAAGCGCATCGAGATCGCGCTCACCTACATCTACGGCATCGGCCGTACCCGCTCCCAGAAGCTCCTCGAGCTCACCGGCGTCGACCCCAACATGCGGGTCCACCAGCTGGGAGACGACGAGCTGGTCAAGCTCCGCGACGCGATCGAGGACCAGGACATCAAGATCGAGGGCGACCTCCGTCGAGAAGTCCAGGCCGACATCCGCCGCAAGATCGAGATCGGCAGCTACCAGGGTCGCCGTCACCGCCAGGGCCTCCCGGTCCGCGGTCAGCGCACCAAGACCAACGCGCGCACCCGCAAGGGTCCCAAGCGCACGGTTGCCGGCAAGAAGAAGGCCAAGTGACCGCTCGCCTCGCGGCGCTCGTCACCGCCTCTTCCACTCATCAGACCAGCTCATCCCCGTCTCGTAAGGAGATAACCGATGCCTCCCAAGGCTCGCGCGGGCGCCAAGAAGGTGCGCCGCAAGGAAAAGAAGAACATCGCTCAGGGCGAAGCCCACATCAAGAGCACGTTCAACAACACCATCGTCACCATCACCGACCCCACCGGGGCGGTGATCTCGTGGGCCTCGGCCGGCACCGTCGGCTTCAAGGGCTCGCGCAAGTCCACGCCGTACGCCGCCCAGATGGCCGCCGAGGCCGCCGGACGTCGCGCGATGGACCACGGCATGAAGAAGATCGACGTCTTCGTCAAGGGACCGGGCTCGGGTCGCGAGACCGCGATCCGTTCGCTGGGTGCCATCGGCCTCGAGGTCGGCACCATCCAGGACGTCACGCCCGCCCCTCACAACGGATGCCGCCCGCCCAAGCGCCGGCGCGTCTGACCGACACTGTAGAAGGAGACTGACCCATGGCCCGTTACACCGGACCCATGACCCGGAAGTCGCGCCGTCTCGGTGTCGACCTCGTCGGTGGCGACGCTGCGTTCGAGAAGCGTCCCTACCCTCCCGGCCAGCACGGCCGCGCCCGCATCAAGGAGAGCGAGTACCGCTCGCAGCTGCAGGAGAAGCAGAAGGCCCGCTTCACCTACGGCGTGATGGAGCGCCAGTTCCACAACTACTACGTCGAGGCCTCGCGCCGCACCGGCAAGACCGGTGACAACCTGCTCCAGCTGCTGGAGTGCCGCCTCGACAACGTGGTCTACCGCGCCGGGTTCGCCCGGAGCCGTCGTCACGCCCGCCAGCTCGTCGTCCACGGTCACTTCGTGGTCAACGGTCACAAGGTCGACATCCCGTCGTTCCAGGTCAGCGCCTACGACATCATCGACGTGCGCGAGAAGTCGCTCGAGATGACGCCCTTCATCGTGGCTCGCGAGACCCACGGCGAGCGGATCGTCCCGGCGTGGCTGCAGGTCCTGCCGAACCGGATGCGCGTCCTCGTGCACCAGGTCCCGGTGCGCGAGCAGATCGACATGCCGATCACCGAGCAGCTCATCGTGGAGTTCTACTCCAAGAAGTAACCGCCCGGGGGGCTCCGCCCCCCGGGATCCCCCCTTCTGGGGGCTCCGCCCCCAGACCCCCGGGTCTGTGGCTCAGCACTCAGTCGGGTCAACAGAACAAGCGAACGGACTCCGCCCGTTCACCTTCCTTTTCACCTCTGCAGTTCGGGTCCGTCAAATAGCGGGTGGGCCCGGAAAGGAAAACAACAGTGCTCATCGCACAGCGCCCCACCCTTTCGGAAGAGTCCGTCGACGAGTTCCGCTCGCGGTTCGTCATCGAGCCCCTGGAGCCCGGCTTCGGCTACACGCTCGGCAACTCGCTGCGCCGCACGCTGCTCTCGTCGATCCCCGGTGCCTCGGTCACGAGCATCAAGGTCGACACCGTCCTCCACGAGTTCTCCACCATCGAGGGGGTCAAGGAGGACGTCACCGAGATCATCCTCAACCTCAAGAGCCTCGTCGTCTCCTCCGAGCACGACGAGCCGGTGACGATGTACCTGCGCAAGTCCGGTGCCGGTGACGTCACCGCCGCCGACATCGCGCCGCCGGCCGGGGTCGAGGTCCACAACCCCGACCTGAAGATCGCCACCCTGTCCGACAAGGGCAAGCTCGAGATGGAGCTCGTCGTCGAGCGCGGCCGCGGCTACGTCTCGGCCGTCCAGAACAAGGGCGCCGACAACGAGATCGGCCGGATGCCGGTCGACTCGATCTACAGCCCCGTGCTGAAGGTGACCTACAAGGTCGAGGCCACCCGTGTCGAGCAGCGCACCGACTTCGACAAGCTCGTCATCGACGTCGAGACCAAGCCCTCCATCCTGCCGCGCGACGCCATCGCGTCGGCCGGCAAGACGCTGGTCGAGCTCTTCGGCCTGGCCCGCGAGCTCAACGTCGAGGCCGAGGGCATCGACATCGGTCCCTCGCCCGTCGACGAGCAGCTCGCCGCCGACCTCGCCCTGCCGGTCGAGGACCTGCAGCTGACGGTCCGGTCCTACAACTGCCTCAAGCGCGAGGGCATCCACACCGTGGGTGAGCTCATCAGCCGCTCGGAGCAGGACCTCCTCGACATCCGCAACTTCGGTGCCAAGTCGATCGACGAGGTCAAGGCCAAGCTCGTCGAGATGGGCCTGTCCCTCAAGGACTCCGCCCCCGGCTTCGACCCGCACGCCGCCCTGGCGGCGTACGGCGACGACGACGACGACGCCTTCGTCGAGGACGAGCAGTACTGATCGATCGGTGCGAGCGCGTCGCAGACGCGCGTGTGCCCAGCTTCGCTGGATCCACGGCGTCTGCGCCGCGCTGCCGCACTCGGAGTCGGTGTCCGCGGTGGTCCTTGCAGGATCGCCGTCTCGCCGCTCCAAACGCTGGTCACCGTGTGGTGGGCGGCGTCATCCGAAGGACACCTCTAACCCGAGTACCTGACACGGCTCGGGAGAATCGAGAAGCACCATGCCGCAGCCCAAGAAGGGTGCCCGCCTCGGCGGTAGCCCGGCCCACCAGCGCCTGATCCTGGCCAACCTGTCGACGCAGCTGTTCGAGCACGGCCGGATCACGACCACCGAGGCCAAGGCGCGCACGCTGCGCCCGCACGCCGAGAAGCTCATCACCAAGGCGGTCAAGGCCCACAACGGCGAGAACCCGCTGCACCAGCGTCGCGAGGTCCTCAAGACCATCCGCGACAAGGGTGTCGTGCACGTGCTCTTCACCGAGATCGCGCCGACCTTCGCCGAGCGTCCCGGTGGCTACACCCGCATCACCAAGATCGGCCCCCGCAAGGGCGACAACGCCCCGATGGCCGTCATCGAGCTCGTGACCGAGGCGTACTCGCCGAAGGCCCCGACCTCGAAGAAGTCGGCTCCCGCCGCCGAGCCCGCCCCGGCTCCGGCCGTCGAGGAGGCGCCGGCCGACGAGGTCGTCGAGACCGAGGCGGACGTCGAGACCGAGGCACCCTCCGAGGAGGTCGAGACCGAGGCACCCGCCGCGGAGGAGACCGCTGACGAGAACGCCGAGGAGAGCACCGAGGACGAGCCGAAGGCCTGATCCGCAGCACCCGCTGTTCCCACGTCGGCCCGTCGCCCCTCCGGGGTGGCGGGCCGACGTGCATGGGGGCTGTCCGTCCTGCGGCGTCGGGTCAGAGTCTCCAGAGGTAGGCGTCGATGGCTCGTCCGCGATCCTGGGGCACGAGGTCGGTGGCGTCGGAGTAGAAGGCCACCCAGCGTCCGTCCTCGCTGAGGTCGGGCTCGTAGACGGTGCCGTCCGGGAACTCCCACCGACGGTCCCGGATGAGGAGCTGTGAGCGGCCGGTGCTGCGCTTCCAGATGAAGGCGGCTGCGGCGTCCTCCTCGTCATCGCCCTGGACGACGTTGGTGCCGACCGTCGTGAACAGCACCGTCTCGCCGTCGTCGCTGACGTCGGAGGCGAACGTGAAGCCGTTGACCGCTCCTCCTGTGCGTGACCGACTCACCCACACGGTCTCGCCGGAGGCCAGGTCGCGCACGAACACGTGGGTCCGCTGGTTGTCCGGGCTCCCGTTCACGACGAGGTTGTCGGCGTAGGAGCCGAAGGCGACGTAGCGGCCGTCCGACGAGATCACCGCGGGGCCGCTGATGGAGCCGGCGGGAGCGCCCGCGCCGACCGAGACAAGCGCCGTGAAACCGGTGTCGAGGTCGTAGCGGAAGACGTCGCGAAAGCCGTTGGAGTCGTTGAAGACCAGGTCGCTGGCCTCGGAGACGAAGGCGATCTTCGTGCCGTCGGTGGACAGCTCGGGGGAGAAGCTCCCGGCGTTCCCGACGTCGCCGCCGAGCGTCTCGCTCACGAGGGTCGACTCGCCGTCCAGTGCCCTCCACACGAAGACGTCGCTGAGGGCGTTGTCGTCCCCGGCCACGACATTCGTGGCGTGCGAGGAGTAGGAGACCACCTCGCCGTCGGCGGACACCGAGGGCTGGAAGGCGGTGCCGTCCGCTGCGGAGCCGTTGGCGGCCTTGGTGAGCTTGACTGTCGCGCCGGTGGTGGCGTCCCACCGGAAGACGTCACCCTGGGCGTTGGTGTCGGTGGTGACCAGGTCGCTGGCATAGGACGCGTAGACGACGAAGCGTCCGTCGGCCGAGATGTCCGGGTCGATGCTCTCGCCGTTGCCTGCATTGTCTGTCATCCCCCTGGCGTGGCTGACCAGCGCCAGGGAGTCGGTCGATCGGTCGTACCGATAGACCTGGTCCGTGCCGGGGACGAGCGCCTCGAGACTCGGGTAGAGGTCGGGCGACGACGACGAGAAGGTGACGTAGCGCCCGTCGGCGGAGACGGAGGCCGAGCCCGCGCCGTCGTTGTCGGTGCCGGGCCGCCCGTCGGGTCCGTGGCTGACCAGCAGGGCGCGCAGGGTCGGGGAGACCCGCTTCTTCCTCGACGTGATCGCCGGCCACCTCCTGCCGCCGTGGCGGACGGCCTTGGCCACGACGCGATACGTCGTGGTTCGCCGGACGCGGACGGAGTAGGTCACCACTCCCTTCGCGGTGCTCGTGCTGGTCGCCGCCTTCTTCCACTGCCTGCCGACCTTGCGCTGCAGCTCGGTCGGGCGCTTCCACCGGGTGGGGAGCTTGACCCGCACCGTGGAGACGGTGTCCTGCAGCGGGTGGGCGGGGGAGGCGGTCAGGGCCGGCCCGGCGCGGCGCTGCGCCCCGCGGGCCGCGCCCCCCGGCGACGGCGCGACGAGGCCGCCCACCAGGAGGGCGGCGAGCAGGACCGCCACGTGTCGGACGAGGGAGGAGGGAGGGCGCACCGCACCATCGTCGGCGCGATGCCCTGCCGGGAGGGTGTCCGAGCGGTGCCGAGTATGTGCCGAGGGAGTACCAGATCTCGCCGACGTGCCCTAGATTTCCTGGGCATGAGGCTCGGCGAGCAGGCGGTCGCCCGTGAGGCGGAGACCTTCGTCGCGCGCCAGGTCGAGCTCGCCCGACTGGCCGACCTCCTGGCTCCGGACTCCGGACACCGCATCGGCATCGTCACCGGCGCCGCCGGAGCCGGCAAGAGCGCCCTGGTCCGCGAGGCCGGGCGCCGCGCCGAGCGCGACGGCTACACCCCGGTGTGGATCGACACCCGCGAGCTGACGACACCTCGGGTGCTCGCGGACGTCCTCGAGCACGCTGCGTCGCTGGCCCGCCCGCTGCTGGTGGTCGACTCGGCCGAGCACCTGGGACCCTACGAGGCGCAGCTGCGCGAGCAGGAGCTGGCGGCCCTGCCCGACACGACCCGGGTGCTCCTGGTGAGTCGGCGACCGGTCGAGGCGGCCTGGTGGACGTCGACCTGGGCGCCGTCGATCACGTCGGTGCCTGTCGGCCCTCTCGAGTCGGGAGCCGCCGCCGCGTTCCTGGCAGCGCGGGACGTCCGCGACGAGACCGAGGTGGCGACCGTGACCGCCTGGGCCGAGGGACACGCGCTGTCCCTGACGCTCGCCTGCGCCGTACGACGTCTCACCGGGCGCGCGCTCGACGGGCTCGACCTGGCCGCGCTCGAGACCGACCTCCTCGACCAGCTCACCGGGCACCGGCTCGACGGGCCGGGCCTGGTCGGCACCGACCGCCTCGTGCTCGCGGTCGCCGCCATCGCCCCGGCCGTCGACGCCGCGATGCTGCGTGCCGTCCTGCCCGAGCAGGACGGCGACGCGGCGGAACGCTGGTTGCGCGCCCTGCCCTTCGCCGAGCGGCTCGGCCACCGGGTGACCCTGCACCAGCGGGTGCGCCGGCTGCTCGCGGCCCAGCTGCGGCGGGCCGAGCCCGACGTCGAGCGGGACCTGCGACTGCGCATCATCGACCACCTCACCCGCGCGCGGGCAGGGAGGCCCGAGCTGGTGCTGGACGTCCGCGAGGTGCTGGCGCCGCCCCAGGACCACGGGGTCACACCGTCGCAGGCCAGGGCGTCGTCCTGGTCCTGCGAGCCGGCGGTGACCGCCGACCTGACGGCGGTGTGTCGCCTCCTCGCCGGCTGCGACCCCGCCTACGTGGCCTGGTGGGTCTCGTGGCTGACCGAGGCGCCGCAGCAGGTGCTCGTCGTACGTCGTCAGGCCGACTCCGAGGACATCGTCGCCGCCACCGTCTGGGCCACCGGCGTCGACCACCGGGGCCTCCTCGCCGCCGACCCGGCCCTCGCCGGCTGGCTCGAGGCGTCGACGGGATGGTCGGGGGCGACCCTCTACAACCCGGCCACCGAGGTGCGCGTGGCGCCGGCCGACCGTCCTGCCGTGGTCGCCCTGCTGCTCGCCTCGCTCGTCCAGCGCTGCGGTCTCCCCGACTTCCGGCGCTGGGTGGTGCCGCTCAACCCGCCCGCCCCGGACCCCACCCACTGCGGCGGCACCTCGGACCCGCGCTTCGACCTCGTGATCGGCGAGCTGCGCCTGCCCGGCCACGTCATCGACTACGGTCCCGACGGGCTGGTGGCGGCGATGCGCGAGGAGGCTCTCGACGCCCTCACCCACGCGGGCGCGGAGCCCGGTGCGGCGGTCGGCCCCGCTCCCGCGCCCTGTGCCGCCGAGGTGCGCGACGCCCTGCGCCACTGCCACGACCCGGTCTGGCTCGCGTCGTCGTCGCTGGCTCGCGGCACCGATCCGGTGGAGCGTGCCGCCTCGGCGCGCTCGGCCCTGCGCGACGCGGTCGACCAGGCGTTCGGCGACGGACCCGACGCGCGCCTGCAGCGCGAGGTCCTCGTGCTCGGCTACCTCGACGCCGAGGCCAACCACGCGCGCGCGATGCGCACCCTGCACCTGAGCCGCACGACGTACTTCCGGCGGCTGCGCGAGGCCACTGCCACCCTCGCCGCGTGGCTGGCCGTGCAGGGGTGAGCCCGGTCAGTCCCGGCGCCCGGCGCGCTCGAGGTCACGCACGTGTCGCACGAAGTCCGAGGTCACCGGGGTGGCGATGCCGTGCAGCCGACCGAGCAGGACGATCTCACCGGCGCGGTAGTCGATCTCGGAGTCGAGTCCGCGCGCGAGGCTCTGGCGCAGCGAGTTGCCGGGGAACCGGTCGACGTCCTCGCGGGAGCGCAGCAGGTCCCCACGGCGTACGTCGTCTGCCTCGGCGCTGACCACCGCGATCCCGGCGGCCGCCAGCACGGTCTCGCCCTCGGCCCGGACCTGCTGGGCGAGGCGCTGCGCGTCCGGCTCGCGACCGAGGATCGCGCCCACGTCGCCGACGGCGTTGACCAGCAGCTTGCGGTGCTTCCACGCCATGATGTCGGGGCGGGGGAGCGACTCGAAGCCGGCCGCCCGCAGGTCGGCCGCGACCGCCTCCGCGACCGCGTCGGAGCCGGTGGGGAAGCAGCCCAGGTCGAGGATGCCGGGAGTCGGCGCGCACTTCTCGACCACGACGCCGGGCTCGAGGTGCAGGGAGGGCAGCATCACCGTGAGGCCGTAGGTGTGCACGAATCGACGCAGCACCTGCGCCTCGTTGGCCACGCCGTTCTGGGCACACACCACGGCGGTCGTCGGAGGGCGCGTGGGCAGCGAGGTCGGCCAGGGCGGCGCCGGTCTGGTGGCTCTTGACGCAGAGGAGGACGACGGTGTCGTCGGTCCACGTGACGTCGGCGACGCCGTCGCCGGCGTCGATCCGGACGACCCGCCGGCCCCCGGCCGAGTCCAGCGTCAGGCCGTGCTCGCGGATCACCTCCAGGTGCGCACCACGCGCGACCAGGGTCGTGGTGAGGCCTGCCAGCTGCAGCCGGGCACCGATCACTCCACCGACGGCGCCGGCACCGTAGACGACGTACCTCATGCTCGTCCTCCCGAACGTCGTGGACCGCCAGGCAACCATCGTGCGGCCCTGGCGGGTCTAGGACTACATGATCGACACCACGGCACGCGACTCGGCGGTGCCCGGAGCACGAGGGGAGGCGGTCATGGCCAGCGGCATCGCACGGCCCGACTTCGACGAGTTCGTCGCCGCCCGCTCGACCGCGCTGCTCCGCACCGCCTACCTCCTCACCCACGACCACGGGCTGGCCGAGGACCTGCTCCAGACCAGCCTCACGAAGGCGTGGTTCTCCTGGAGCAGGATCTCCGACAGCCCCGAGGCCTACGTCCGCAAGGTGCTCTTCAACACCTACGCCACCTGGTGGCGGCGCAAGTGGAACGGCGAGCACGCCACCGAGGACCTCCCCGACAGCGGGGTCGGTGACGCCTCCGAGGCCACCAGCGGCGGCGTCGACCTGTGGACCGCGATGGAGCGGCTGCCGCGTCGCCAACGGGCGGTCGTCGTCCTGCGCTACTTCGAGGACCTCACCGAGTCCCAGACCGCCGAGATCCTCGGCTGCACGGTCGGCACCGTGAAGAGCCAGTGCAGCAAGGCGCTGGCCAAGCTGCGCATCGACCCGGCCATCGCCCCCGACTCCCTCGACCACGACTCCACCGACTCCAGCAAGGACGCGTCATGAACAGCCTCGACGACCTCCGCTCCACCCTCGACCAGCACGCCGGCACCGTCTCCTCGGGAGTGGGCACGGCCGGCCGCACGTCCGCCGTCCACGAGCGGGTGCGCGTCGTACGCCGCCGCCGACGGGTGGGTGCCGCAGCCGGCACCGCCGCCGTGCTCGCGGTGGTGGGGGGCGTCGCGCTGCTGCCCCGCGACACCGACCGCGAGGTCGCTCCCACCGGCCCTTCCGAGCTCGGGATCGACCTGCCCCAGGAGCTGGAGTCGGTCGGGTTCACCTACGAGTACGCCGGCACGGCCACGGGCGACGGGCAGGTCTCCATGCGGCTGCCCGCCTCCGACGAGCCCCGCCTGGTCACGTGGGGGACCGCTGACGGCAGCGACGCCGTGACCGTCACCGACGACGACGACCCCGCCGTCGTGCACGACGCCCCCGACTTCACCGACTGGGTGCTCGTCGAGGCCGGTCGCAAGGCCACGGTGAGCGTGTCGCAGGTCGATGGAGAGAGTGAGGGGAAGGTCGTGCTGGCCTACTACACCCTCGGCGACCAGCGTCCGTCCGGTGTGTCGGGCGAGGGGCTGACCTACCGCAGCCAGACAGCGGAGGGTGTGCTGCTCGCCGCCGAGGTCGGGATCTCGGGCCAAGGTGAGATGGAGCTGGCGGCGACGGCCTCGACGAGAGCCACGCGCCTGCACTTCTCGTGCACCGGGCTCGACGACGACAACTTGGTCATGCACGAGGAGTCCTCGACCGGGACGTCGTCGGGTGACGTCGACTGCTCCGGGCCGCTCCCGGTCGACGGGGTGACCGGTGAGGCCTCGGCCTTCACCACGTCCCCCGGGGACGACGTCACGACGCGGTTCTACGTCACGCGCGGTGAGGACGGGCCGATCGTCGACGACCCCCGGCTGAGCTTCGCCGCTGCGATCTACGCGCTCGACGCGCCGGTGACGTCGGCGCTCCGGTTCGCCCCGACCATCGAGCACGGCGGCCACCGCTGGACGCTGGCGGGCTCCGAGGAGTCGACGGACGGTGCCCTGAGCCTCGCGGCACCGGACGACAACGGGGCGGTCGTCGTCACGGCGCTGGCGAAGGCCGAGGGTGCCGGTGAGGCCGAGGTGGCCCTCGACCTCGGCGGCTCGCGGAGGAACATCTACGTCACCCGGGACGCGACTCCGATCGTGACCGAGCTGGTGGGTCCGGGAGCGCAGGTCAGCACCGCGCTCGAGGGGAGCACGGGCGACGGCGACTTCACCGTCGCGACCGCCCTCGGCTTCTACACACGGGCGGACTGACCGAGGCGCTCGTCGAGGTGTGGGTGAGCCGGTTCACGGGTAGCGTCACCGGCATGGACCGATGCGCCAAGTGCAGCACCAAGCTCCGCGACGGAGGCCACCCCTCGCCCCTCGGGGAGCGGGTCTGTGGCTCGTGCGCGACCACGATCAACGGCGCCGCCGTCGGACTGATGTCCGGCGGCGGCCTCGGCGGTGCGCTGGCCGGCCCGGGGATCCTGGGGTGGGTGCAGCGCACGTTGCGCCCCAGGAGCCGCAAGCCCGAGCAGGCGGATGACGGCGACCAGCCGGTGGTCCCCGACCCGTAGACTCGGGCCCATGAGCATCGATCTGGGCAGTCCCGCGATCCTGACCCCCGAGGAGGCCGAGAAGGCCGTCCTGCTGGCGGCCCCTCGTGGCTACTGCGCCGGCGTCGACCGGGCTGTGGTCACCGTCGAGAAGGCGCTCGACCTCTACGGCTCCCCGGTCTACGTGCGCAAGCAGATCGTGCACAACAAGCACGTCGTCGCCGACCTCGAGTCGCGCGGGGCGATCTTCGTCGAGGAGCTCGCCGAGGTGCCGGAGGGTGCGACCGTGGTGTTCTCTGCCCACGGGGTGTCGCCCGAGGTGCACCGCCAGGCCGAGGAGCGCGAGCTCAAGACCATCGACGCGACCTGTCCGCTGGTGACGAAGGTGCACCACGAGGCCAAGCGGTTCGCCGACGACGACTACGACATCCTGCTCATCGGTCACGAGGGGCACGAGGAGGTCGAGGGCACCGCAGGTGAGGCCCCCGACCACATCCAGCTCGTCCAGAGCCCGGCCGACGTCGCCGGCATCGTCGTACGCGACCCGGCCCGCGTCGCGTGGCTCTCCCAGACGACCCTGTCGGTCGACGAGACCCTCGAGACGGTCGCCGCGATCCGCGAGCGGTTCCCGCTGCTGCTGGACCCGCCGAGCGACGACATCTGCTACGCCACCCAGAACCGCCAGCTCGCGGTCAAGGAGATCTCCCCGAACGCCGACCTGGTGATCGTGGTCGGCTCGGCCAACTCGTCCAACTCGGTGCGTCTCGTCGAGGTCGCCCTCGAGGCCGGCGCCAAGGCGTCGTACCGCATCGACGACGTCAGCGAGATCGACGAGGCCTGGCTCGACGGCGTGGCGACGGTCTCGGTGACCTCGGGTGCCAGCGTGCCCGAGGAGCTGGTCGACGGCGTGCTGGCGTTCCTTGCCGAGCGGGGCTACCCCGACGCGCAGGCGGTGCACTCGGCCGAGGAGTCGCTGATCTTCTCGCTGCCCAAGGAGCTGCGTCGCGACCTCAAGGCCGCCGGCCGCACCTGACCGATCCGGAGGCCGGGGCCGAAGGCGCCGGTCGCGTCAGGGTCCTGCGTCGGGGTCCTCGGGCTCGCGCTTCTTGCGGTCGAGGTCGCGCAGGAAGTCGTCGTCGTCGTCGGGAGCGACCATCCGCCGGGGCGGCTGGCGCTTGGGACGCGACGGGGTCTGCGGCATCAGCCCGCGCTGCTGGAACACGCGGATGAGGAAGTAGGTCGCCACCGCGAACAGGATCAGCACGAACAGAAACCTCAGCACCCCTCCAGAGTAGGCCCCCACTGGTCACGGCATACCCTGAACTCCGTGAAGGAGTTCTGGATCTACACCCTGGCCCGCCTGGCGCTGTTCGTCGTGACGTGGGTCGCCCTCACCGGAGCCGCGGCGGTGGTGCTCGGTGAGCCCTACCCGGTGGTGACCCTGCTCCTGGCCTTCGCGATCAGCGGGATCGGCTCCTACTTCGTGCTCAGTGGTCCTCGCGAGGCCCTGGCGCGACGGGTCGAGGACCGCGCCTCGCGGGCGACGGCGAGGTACGAGGAGATGCGCTCGCGCGAGGACGTCGACGAGTAGAGGCGGCGTCCGCGGCGGGGTCAGTCCTTGCGGCGGTTGAGCTGGCGCTCCACGCGGCTCTGCGGCTGGCCGAGGACCTTGGCCAGCAGCGGCACCCGGAAGCGCCACAGGACGAAGCCGACGACGACCAGCAGGATCAGGATCTTGAGCATGGTCCGAGCCTACGTCGGGCTGCCAGTTTCACCGCTTGGGCGGAGAAACTGCGGCTTGTTGTACGAAGCTTCATGCAGGAAGCGGGAGGTTCTCCGCCTAAGCGGAGAAACTGCCCTCACGCCAGGACGAGCGCCAACGCCACCAGCGCCGCCCACACCAGCTCGGCGACGCCGGTCTGCTGGAGCACGGGGATCAGGCCTGGACCGGTCGCGCCGCCCAGGACGGTGCGGAGGCCGGGGAGTGCGGGCACGAGGAAGCCGAGCCCCACCAGGGCCCACCACGTCGTGGAGACGGCGACCAACACCACGCAGACCGCCGCCACGACCACGAGGGCCAGGTAGAGGCGCCGGGTCGCCGGGTCGCCGAGGCGGACCGCGAGGGTCCGCTTCCCCGCGACGGTGTCGGTCGGGATGTCACGCAGGTTGTTGACGACCAGGATCGCGCAGGCGAGCGCGCCGATCCCGGCACCGGCCCACAGCGCCGGCCACGACCACGCCTCGACCTGCACGTAGGTCGTGCCGATCACCGCGACGAGGCCGAAGAACACGAACACCATCACCTCGCCGAGCCCGAGGTAGCCGTAGGGCGTCGAGCCGCCGGTGTAGTACCACGCGGCGAGCACGCTCACGACCCCCACGAGCACGAGCCACCAGGCCGTCGTCGCGGCCAGCGCGAGCCCGGCCACGCCGGCGACGCCGAAGGCGAGGAAGGCGGCGCGCTTCACCGCACCCGGCGAGGCGACCTGCGAGCCGACCAGCCGCATCGGCCCGACCCGCACGTCGTCGGTGCCGCGGATGCCGTCGGAGTAGTCGTTGGCGTAGTTGACCGCGACCTGCAGGGCGAGGCTGACCACCAGGGCGAGCAGGGCCTTCCACCACACGGCTGCGTCGGCGTACGTCGCGATGCCGGTGCCGGCGAGCACCGGTGCGACTGCTGCGGGGAGCGTGCGCGGACGCGCCCCCTGGACCCACTCCGACGCTGTCGCCACAACAGGTGATTCAAGCAGGGGCGGGCGCGCTGTCCCGCGCCAGGTAGCGTGCGGCCGGTGCAGAGATGCCGCCGATGAGCAGCCAACCGGGCGTGCCGACCTCGATCGCGAGGAACGTGTAGAGCGCCGGCGCCCAGACCGAGCCGACGGTGCCGCCGAGCTGGGCGGCACCCTGGTACTCACCGCGACGCTCGGGGTCGGAGAGCTCGGACATGAAGCCCCAGTGTCCGGCCGACTGGAAGAGCTCGGCCCCGGTCACGGTGACGTGACCGACCCACACGAGCACGATCGTGACCCAGCCGATGGTGTCGTGGGTGACGAGCACGATGAGGCAGGAGGCCACGAAGAACGCCGGCCGAGATGCGCGAGGCCCGCAGCGAGGCGCCGACGGAGTCGACCCCGCGGGCGGCCGCGACCTGGAGGAGCACGGCCATCACCGTGTTGGTGCCGAAGAGCCAGGCCAGCAGCACCCGTGGCGCATCGGTCTCCTGCACGAGCCACAG
The DNA here is from genome assembly GCA_963822915.1 of uncultured Actinomycetota bacterium. Taxonomy (GTDB): domain Bacteria; phylum Actinomycetota; class Actinomycetes; order Propionibacteriales; family Nocardioidaceae; genus Nocardioides. Next base: position 38,621 of record CAWGJR010000029.1, on the reverse strand, counting down.
CGGGATCACCACGTTGAGGAGGACCTGGTTGGTGCCGAGGACGCCGTCGCAGGCCGAGCAGGGCGAGGAAGCCGCGGTTGCGCAGGGCGCCCGTCGGCACGGGCTGGGCAAGTGGACGGTCGTCGGTCGGCTCACCGGACGTCGACCCGCTCGTACGCCGTCGCAGGCTCAGGCGCATCGCTTGCTCGATCCTCGCCCGCCACGGCGGCGCCCGCGCTGCGGGCTCCTGCCTCGGGGCCGGTCGTGCTCCGCGTCGGGGAGCGGGGATGTAGGAGTTGGCCAGCAGGATCACCGCGGTCAGCAGGGGCACGCCAGCCACGCGCGTTGCAGGGCAGCCGAGAGCTGAAGCCGATGTTGAGCGCGGCGCGCATGAAGGCCTGCGACTGCACGCGCTCCTCGCGAGGGAAGACGTCCAGCGTGTAGGCGCCGCGGCCCGACCAGCCGGCCACCCCGACGAGCTCGAGCACGATCATCATCGCGAGGTAGGCCCAGAGACCGTTGATCAGCGGCCAGGTGGCGTAGAGCGCCGCGCCGGCGAAGGATCCGATCGCCCACATCCGCTTGGGCCCCACCCGGTCGGCGAGGCGCCCGATGGGGACGGCGAAGAAGAAGGACACGACGCCGGCGATCGTCAGGCCGAGCCCGACCTGGGCCGCGCTGAGGCCCACGATCTGGGTGAAGAACACCGCGCTGCCGGTCAGGAACGTGCCCTCGCCGACCGCGAACAGCACCGACTGGACCGACAGCTTGCGCGCCAGCGGCGTCGGAGGCAGGAACCGGTCGAAGCGACCGGAGCGCGTGGTGGAGGGAGGCACCGGAGTAGAGGACCACGCAGGACTAGCCTCAGTCACGTGAGTTTGCCTCCCCCTCGCCACGACGGTCGAGCCGCTGCGTGCCTGGCTGGCCGCCGGTGCCGAGCCCGACCCGTGGGTCGTGGAGACGTCCGGCTCGTCGGGAGTGCCGAAGCGGGTGCTGCTGTCGCGTCGCGCGGTCCTGGCCTCGGTGGCCGCGACCGAGGCTCGCCTGGGGGGCTCCGGGCCGTGGGTGCTGCGCGTGCCCCCGTCGTACGTCGCCGGGCTCCAGGTCATCTGTCGGTCGCTGGTCGCCGGCCACGACCCGGTCGGGCCCGAGGAGCCGTGGCCGGCGGACGAGGGCTGGTTCACCTCCCTGGTGCCGACGCAGCTGCACCGGATATTGGACGGGTCCGGTGAGCAGGACGACCTCGCCGCGCTGCGGCGCGCCCACACGGTGCTGCTCGGCGGCGGGCCGATCGATGCCACGTTGCGCGAGCGGGCAGCGGGTGCCGGCGTGCGGGTCGTGGCGACGTACGGCTCGGCCGAGACCTGCGGCGGGTGCGTCTACGACGGCGTACCCCTCGACGGCGTGGAGGTCGCCCGCGACGCCGACGGACGGCTGCGGCTGCGCGGTCCGATGCTCTTCGACGGCTACGCCGACGACCCCGCCCTGACGGCGCAGGCGCTGGTGGACGGCTGGTTCGTGACGGCCGACGCCGGCGAGGTCGACGCCGACGGGCGGCTGCGGGTGCTGGGCCGCCTCGACGACGTCGTGGTCAGCGGGGGGGTCAACGTGCCCGGCCCGGCGGTCGCGGCACGGCTGCGCGCCCACCTCGGTGTCGAGGCCGCCGAGGTGCTCGGCGTGCCCGACCCGGAGTGGGGCAACCGGCTGGTCGCCTTCGTGGTCGGCTCGGTGCCGCAGCAGGACCTGCGCGACTGGGTCGCGGCGGCCCATCCACGCGCCTGGGCGCCGCGCGAGGTCGTGCCGGTCGACGTCATCCCGCTGCTCGCCAACGGCAAGCCCGACCGCCTCGCGCTGCTCGCGATGATCGGTGCCTCATGAGGGTGCTGTCGATCCCGCTGCGCACCCGCTTCCGCGGCATCACCGTGCGCGAGGTCGCCCTGGTGCAGGGTCCGAGCGGCACGTGGGGCGAGTGGAGCCCCTTCCTGGAGTACGACGCCGAGGTCGCGGCGCCCGTGGCTGGCCTGCGCGCGCGAGGCCGCGGCCGGCGACTGGCCGGCTCCGCTGCGCACCTCGATCCCGGTCAACGTGACCGTCCCCGCGGTCGGACCCGAGCAGGCCCACGCGATCGTCCTGCGCGGAGGGTGCCGCACCGCCAAGGTCAAGGTCGCCGAGCCCGGCCAGACCCTCGCCGAGGCCGAGGCGCGACTCGAGGCCGTGCGCGACGCCCTCGGTCCGGAGGGACTCATCCGCGTCGACGCCAACGGCCTGTGGTCGGTCGAGGAGGCGGTGCCGGCGATCGCCGCGCTCGACCGCGCAGCGGGGGGACTGGAGTACGTCGAGCAGCCGGTGATGGACGTCGAGGACCTCGCGCTCGTACGCCGTCGCGTCGCCGTGCCGATCGCGGCCGACGAGTCGATCCGGCGCGCGGCCGACCCCTACCGGGTCCGCGACCTCGAGGCGGCCGACGTCGCCGTGCTCAAGGTGCAGCCGCTCGGCGGCGTGCGTGCCTGCCTGCGCATCGCCGAGGACATCGGGCTGCCGGTCGTGGTGTCGTCGGCCCTGGAGACCTCGGTCGGCATCGCCGCGGGGCTGGCGCTCGCCGCCGCGCTGCCGGAGCTGCCCTTCGCCTGCGGGCTGGCCACGGTGCAGCTGCTGACCGACGACGTCGCCGTCGCACCGCTGCTGCCGGTCGACGGGATGCTGCCGGTCGGTGCCCCGACCGTCGACGAGGCATCGCTCGAGCGCCTCGCCGCGCCGCCCGACCGGGTGGAGCACTGGCGGGCTCGCTACCAGGAGACCGACGAGGAGACCACCCGTGCCTGACGCCACCCGCTTGGCCCGCTCCGTCGTCCAGGGCCTGCTCGACCAGGGCGTCACCGAGATCGTCGTGGCTCCCGGCAGCCGCAACGCCCCGCTCTCCTTCGCCGCCTTCGACGCGGCCCGGGCCGGACTGGTGCGCCTGCACACGCGCATCGACGAGCGCTCGGCCGGCTTCCTGGCCCTCGGCCTGAGCAAGCAGCTCGCCGGCCAGAACCGACGGGCGGCCGTCGTGTGCACCTCGGGCACGGCGGTCGCCAACCTGCACCCGGCCGTCCTCGAGGCCGCCCACGCCGGTGTGGGGCTCGTCGTGGTCACCGCCGACCGCCCCGCGCGGCTGCGGGGCACCGGCGCCAACCAGGTGACCGACCAGGTCGGCGTCTTCGGGCCGTTGGTCGCCAGCCACGACGTCGTCGACGAGCTGCCCGAGCCCGATCCGGCAGCCGAGGGCCCGCTGCACCTCAACGTCCAGCTCGACGAGCCGTTGCTGCCGGCGGGCGGTGATCGGTGGGTCCCGCGCACGCCGCTCGAGCCGCCCCCGCCGCCCCAGGTGCGTCCGGCCATGACGACCCTCCCGCTCGGCCCGCGCACCGTCGTCGTGGCCGGCGACGACGCCGGCCCCGCCGCCCGCCGCCTGGCCGAGGCGGCCGGCTGGCCGCTGCTGGCCGAGCCCTCGAGCGGGTCCCGCACCGGCGACCTCGCCCTGCGCTGCTACCGGTTGCTGCTCGACCCCGCCTCCGATCTCGCGGCCCGGGTCGAGCGGGTCGTGGTCTTCGGACGACCCACGCTGTCGCGGCCGGTGACCCGGCTGCTCGCGCGCGACGACGTGGAGGTCGTCTCGGTGCCCACCCGGGGCGTCTGGGCCGAACGCCCCTTCCCGGTGGCGCAGGTCGCCCGCTATCCCGACGTCACCGGCCCCGACACCGACCACGAGGCCTGGCTCGCCGACTGGCGCGAGGCCGACCGGGCCGTCGGGCGGCGCCTGGACGCCCTGCTCGCCGCCGAGCCGGACCTGACGCCGTACGACGTGGCGGGGGCGGTGGGGCGTGCGCTCGCGCCCGAGGACCTCCTCGTCGTGGGCCCGTCGAGCCCGATCCGCGACCTCGACCTCATGGGCCTCCCCACGCCGGTCGGCTCGAGGCGCAAGACCATCTCCAACCGTGGGCTCTCCGGCATCGACGGCGTGGTGTCGACCGCAGTGGGGGCGGCGCTGGCCCGTGCGGTGTCCTACCCCGAGGCACGCACGCTGGCCCTGGTGGGCGACGTGACGTTCCTGCACGACAGCAACGGCCTGGTGGTGGGTCCGGGCCAGCCCACGCCCGACCTGACCGTCGTGGTGGTCAACGACGACGGCGGGTCCATCTTCGCGATGCTCGAGCAGGGCGACCCGCTGCACGCGGACCGGTTCGAGGCGCTGTTCGGCACGCCGCACGGGGTCGACCTCGCCGCCCTGTGCGCCGCGACCCGCACGCCGCACCTGCGGGTGACGAGCCTGCCCGAGCTCGAGCAGGCGTTGGCCAGCCCCAACGGTGGGATCGAGGTCGTGGAGGCTCGGTGTCGCCGCGACAACCGCCGCGAGCTCGACGAACGGATCCGCGCGCTGCATCCCGCGTTGCGCTGACCGCGAACGCGTTTCCTGCTCGACGCCTGCACGCGGCATGATCCACTCGTGGAGATCGCGGTCCTTCTCGTCGTCCTGGCCGTCGGCGTCCTCGCCGTCACGGCGGTGGCCGAGCGGATCGGCGTACCTGCCCCGCTGGTCCTGATCGTCGCGGGGGTGGCAGCGTCGTACGCGCCCGGGATCCCGGAGATCACGCTCGAGCCCGAGGTCGTGCTGCTCGGGCTGCTGCCGCCGCTGCTCTACGCCACCGCCATCCAGACCTCGTTGGTCGACTTCAACGCCAACCGGCGATCGATCCTGCTGCTGTCGGTCGGCCTCATCCTCTTCACCACGGCCGGCATCGGGTTGCTGGTGCACCTGCTGATCCCGAGCGTCGGGTGGCCGGCCGCGTTCGCGATCGGTGCCGTCGTCGCCCCGCCCGACGCCGTCGCGGCGACCGCGGTCGGGCGCCGGATCGGCCTGCCGCGCCGGATCGTCACGATCCTGGAGGGCGAGTCGCTCCTCAACGACGCCACCGCGCTGGTGTCGCTGCGCACGGCGATCGCGGCCAGCGGCCTGGCCGCGGAGGCAGCCTCCGACGAGCGCATCACCGCCGGCGGCGTGGCGCTCGACTTCGTCGTCGCGGCCGGTGGCGGCGTCGCGGTCGGCGGGCTGATCTTCGTGGTCGTGGCCCACCTGCGCAAGCGGCTCGAGGACCCGCTGATGGACACCGCGATCTCGCTGATCGTGCCGTTCGGGGCCTACATCGCCGCCGAGGAGCTCGAGGCGTCCGGCGTGATCGCCGTCGTGGTCGCCGGACTGCTGCTGGGGCACAAGGCGCCCATCATCCAGACGGCACAGTCGCGGATCGCCGAGCGCATCAACTGGCGCACGATCGCCTTCGTCCTGGAGAACGTCGTCTTCCTGCTCATCGGGCTGCAGGCCTCGCGGCTCTTCGACGACGTCGGCGGCTCCGAGCTCGGCGCGGGCCGGATCACCGCGGTCTGCCTGCTCTCGCTGGTCGGCGTGATCGTGCTGCGGCTGGTGTGGGTCTTCCCGGCGCGCTACCTGCTGGTGCGGCCGAAGGGACACGCGGGCGGCACGGTGCCGGCGTCGTACACGTTCCTGCTGGGGTGGGCCGGGATGCGCGGGGTGGTCACCCTCGCGGCGGCCTTCATCATCCCCGAGTCGACCCCGCACCGAGACGTGCTGCTGCTGATCGCCTTCACCGTGGTCGCCGGCACCCTGCTGATCCAGGGGCTCAGCCTGCCCTGGCTGGCGCGCCGGCTCGACGTCCCCGGGCCCGACCCGATGGACGACGCCCTGGCGCGGGCGACGCTCCTCCAGCAGGCCTCCAAGGCGGGCCTCGCCGAGCTGGAGTCGCTCGAGACCGTTGACCTGCACGGTGTCTCCGACCTGATCCGCGAACGTCTCGACCAGCGCAACTTCGCCGCGTGGGAGCGGCTCGGCACGACCGCCGACGAGGAGACGCCCAGCGAGCTGTACGCCCGACTGCGCCTGGCGATGATCGAGGCCGAGCGCGAGCGGGTCCTGGAGATCCGCTCGTCGGGCTCCACCCCCTCCGAGGTGGTCGCCGACGTGCTCGCCATGCTCGACCTCGAGGAGTCGCTGCTCGACCGGTCCACCCAGGAGCGCGCGGACCTGCGGTCGTCGTCCTCGATCCGACGGCCGGGTGAGGAGTGCGAGCACCTCGAGGCCCTGCCGCACCGGGCGACCGGCGGCGACGGCACCTGCGTCGACTGCCTGCGTGACGGCACGCGGTGGGTGGCGCTGCGCGAGTGCCTGTCGTGCGGGCACGTCGCGTGCTGCGACTCCTCGACCGGCCGCCACGCCGAGCGACACTTCCGGGACAGTGCACACGCGGTCATGCAGTCGGCCGAGCCGGGTGAGGACTGGCGGTGGTGCTACGTGCACCACCTGACGGCCTGAGTGCTGCGGGGCGCGCTTCGTCGCCTGAGAGGTGCGGGTGGATGGAGGGTGTCGATTGGCCGAAGACCGCAGGACCAGGGCGGTTTCTCTGCCGTTCGTGGCCAACGGACGAGGGTCTGTGACGGGTGGGACTGACGTGCGGCCCCAACCGGATGCCGAGTCGGCGCCTACAGGCGCCGACTCGCCCGAATGCGCGATCGGCGCCTACAGGCGCCGACTCGGCCCGATCTGCGGTGAGTCGGCGCCTAAACGCGCCGACTCGCGCGGGGTGGGGCGCGGGGCGATGCGTGGCGCCACCGGCCGGCCCGAGGCTCGAAGGCTTCGACGAGTCGCTCGACCTCAGCCCGCGAGGGCCTCCTCCAACGTCCGCGCCCGGTGGCCGGTGAGCCGCTCGACGTGGTCGGTGACCTCGGCGCAGGAGCCGTCCGCGATGGCGGTGTAGGTGCTGACCCAGGCGTCGAGCTGCCAGTCGGCGGCGTCGGGGTAGGCCGCGCGGCGCGAGGCGTAGGCCTCGGGAAGGGTCTCGTCGACGAAGCTGAGCCGGCGTCCGGTCGCGACGCCGGCCCGCTCGGCCACGTCGGCGAGGGTGAGGGCCTCCGGCCCGGTGAGCACGTACGCCGCGTCGGCGTGCGCGCCTGGGTCGCGCAGCACCGCGGTCGCGACGTCGGCGACGTCGGCGCGTGCCACGGCCGAGACGCGGCCGGCGCCGGCGGGTCCGCGGATGACGCCGGACTCGTCGGCGAAGAGGGGCAGCACGTCGAGGTAGAAGTTGTCGCGGAGGAACGTGTAGGCCATGCCGCTCTCGATGATGGCGGCCTCGGCATCGGCATGGTCGCGCCCCAGCGTGAAGGTCGCCGCCGGGTCGGCTCCGCAGAACGACGTGTAGACGACGTGGCGCACGCCGGCCCGGGTTGCCGCAGTGATGAAGGAGCGGTGCTCGGCGCGCCTGTCGCCCGACTCGGCGGCCGAGACCATGAGGAGCACGTCGACGCCGGTGAGCGCCGCCTGCGCCGCACCACCGTCGGCGTACGACGCCTGGTGGACCGGGAGACCCAGGTCGGGGGCGCGCGACGGGTCGCGCACGATGAGTCGTGGGCCGAGGTCGGCGAGGGCCGCGGCGACGAGGCCACCCAGGGCGCCGGTGCAACCGGTGAGCGCGATCATGACCTCGATGGTGGCACCCTCCCGGTCGTGGTGACGGCCAGTCCGCACCATGCGCACGTGCCGTCCCGCCGGTTGGTCGTCGACGACCCCGTCGGCCCGGTAGCCCTGGCGCTCGTAGAAGGCCCGGGACCGCTCGTTGCCCGCCAGCGTCCACAGGTACGCCGCCCGGTCGCCGACGGCCACCTCGTGCAGGGCGTGACCGACCCCCGTGCCCCACACGGATGCCCGCGCGTAGAGCGCGTACAGCTCGTGCGCGGTCGGGGCGTCGACGAGCCTGGCGGGCCCCGACGACGCGAAACCGACCAGGACGCCCGCGACCTCGGCCACCCACGTGTCTCGCCCGGCGGCGAGCTGCTCGCGACGCCGTACGACGTGGGCGGCGCGGTCGGCGAAGACCTCGTCGACGAAGCCCGGCGGCATCAGGTCGGCGTAGGCCTCGCGCCAGCACGCCTCGTGGAGGGTGGTGATCGCCTCGAGGTCGGTCGCGTCCCAGCGGCGAACCGTGGCCGGCGTCATCGGACCGCCCCTCCGGCAGGGTGGGGGTCCGGACTCGGCGGCGTCACGTCGAGGTGCACCCGAGCACGGTAGCGACCGGGACACCGCGGGTGGAGCCGGCTGCGCGTCGCGAGGTCCGCCGATGTCGGTGCCGGGTGGAAGACTCCGACCATGCTCCAGTTCCGCACCGCCGCCGCGAGCCACGTGGGGCTGGTGCGCGCCCACAACGAGGACTCCGGGTTCGCCGGCCCGGGTCTGGTGGTGGTCGCCGACGGCATGGGCGGTGCGGCGGCCGGGGAGGTCGCCTCCCGGCGCGCCACCCGCGCGGTCGTCGAGGTGGTCCACTCGCCCGAGCGCCTCACGCCGGCGCAGGCGCTTGCCGGCGCCGTCCGGCGCGCGGCCGGGGAGATCGCCGCCGAGGTGGTCGCCGACCCGGCGCGCGCCGGCATGGGCACGACCTTCACCGCCGTCGCGACCGACGGCACCACCGCCGCCCTGGCCCACCTCGGCGACTCGAGGGCCTACCTCCTCCGGGCGCAGGTGCTCGAGCAGCTGACCGACGACCACACCCTCGTCCAGTCCCTGGTCGTCGCGGGCCGCCTGAGCCCGGCGCAGGCCAGACGGTCGGCGCACCGGCACATCGTGATGCGGTCCCTCGGCGGTGGCGGTCCGTCCGAGCCCGACCTCGTCGAGCTCGACCTGGTCGCCGGCGACCGCCTGCTGCTCTGCAGCGACGGCCTCAGCGACCTGGTCGCCGACCACGACCTCGCCGTGATCCTGGCCGTGCCCGAGTCCCGGTCCGTGGCCGACCTCCTGGTGGCTGCGGCCCTCGACGCCGGTGGCACCGACAACGTGACCTGTCTGGTGGTCGACGTGGTCGACGTGGCCGACGTCGTCGACGTGGCCGAGGGAGACGAGTCGTCCGGTGCTCGCCGCGGGTCGTTCCTGGGTGCCGCGCTGCACCCGTCCCCGTCGCTCAGCCGCTGACGGGGTCCGCGCCGAGCAGGTCGGTCGTGGCCGGGTCCACCTGGTCGAGCTCGGCCAGGGCCTCGGCGAGCGCGCCGCGCCCGGAGATCTCCAGCTTGCGGAAGACCGAGGCGAGGTGGTTGTCGACGGTGCGCGCGGACAGCGACAGCTGATCGGCGATCTCTCTGCTCCGCACACGCGCCGCGGCCAGACGGGCGATCTGCAGCTCGCGCGTGGTGAGCAGCGCCACCGACGACCCGTCGGGCCACAGCGAGGCGAGGTGGTCGGAGGCGAGCACGGAGGCCTGGTGACGGTAGGCGCGGGCGGCCACCTGGGTGCCGGCCTCCCGCGCCAGGTCGGCCGCGCGAGCCGCGGCCCACCCGGCGCGCCCGGGGAAGCCGGCGGCAGCGAGCTCGCGCGAGGCGTCGACGAGGGCCGGCGGCCGGCCCGACTGCACGGCCTCCGCTCGGCGCACGAGCAGGAGTGCGAGGCCGGTGGGCGGGGCGAGCTCGGCGAGCTCGGCGGCCCGGGCGTCGGTCGGGTCGACGACGTAGGCCTCGTCGAGCGCCAGGATCGCCAGGTGCAGGTGGGCCTCGCCGATGGCGCGTCGCGCCGCGTTCGCCAGCAGGTCGGCCGCGCCGCGACGATCACCCACGCTCAGCGCGCTCTCGGCCAGCACCCGGGCCACGTGCAGCTCGACCTTGACGTCGGCGCGGTGCTCGTCGGTGACCTCGGACAGCAGGTCCTGGGCCACGGCCGGTCGACCCGTGCGCGCCATCAGGGCCGCTTCCAGGGCGATCGCGGTGGGCCGCAGGCCGGTGAAGTCGCGCCAGGCGAGGTGGCGTCGGGCGCGGGAGGCGAGCTCGGTGCCGAGGGTGTAGCGACCGACGTGCAGCGCGACCTCGGCGGTGGCGAACTCCCACATGCCGAGGGACTCGTCCGCCGCGCGGGCGGCGTGGTTGCGCCGTCGGGTCGCGAACGCCTCCGCCTCGACGACGCGGCCGTCGAACACCTCGGTCAGGAAGGCCGAGAGGTCCAGCAGGTGGGGGGCGAAGGGGAGCGCCGCGTCGGTCTCGCGCAGGCCCTGACGACCCAGCTCCACCTGGCGTCGCGCCTCGTCGAGCGAGCCGCCCATCACCTCGATCATCGCGCCGATGAGGGCTGCGTTGACCCGGGCCGCCGCGTCCAGCCCCGCTTCGACGCCGGGCAGGGCACGTGCCGCCTCCGTGGCCGGCTGCCCGGCCATCATCCGCCACTTCGCGAGGTCGGTCAGCAGCACGGTGCGGCACTCAGGGTCGGAGACGTCCGCGGCGACGGCCTCCACGGCGGCGACGGCTGCGGCCGGCTCGGCCAGGCGCACGGCGTACAGCAGTCCGAGCTGCTGACCGAGGTCGCGACGCTCCGGGTCGGTCCCGGCCCGCGGCACGGCCGCCTCGAGGACGGTCCGGGCCTCGGCGAGCTCGCCCTGGGCGGAGAGCGCTGCGCCGAGGAGCGCCGCCACACGGGCGTCCGGGGTCGACCCGTCGGTTGGCAGGGCGCGCAGCAGCTCGAGGGCCTCTGCCGGGCGACCCGCCGCCAGGGCACGTCGGGCGCCCTCCTCGAGCCGAGCGGCGGGCGGGCGTCGTCCCGCCCGCACGGCCGCGATCGTCGCCGCCCCGGACCAGCCCGGTACGTCGGCCAGGGCGTCGGCGAGCTCACCGGCCAGGCGACGACGAGCGAGGGGGGCGAGGGTCTCGGTGACGACGTCGTCGAGCAGCGGGTCCAGCAGCGAGACCACGTCGGACGGTCCGTCGGGTGCACTCACCGAGCATTCGACCAGCCCACGACGCTCGAGGTCCTCGACGCCGGCGGGATCCAGCACGGCCATCGGGAGCGGTCCGGTGAGGGAGAGCAGGCGCAGCAGGCGCAGCTGGTCGTCGGGGACGTCGGAGAGGTCGACGAGCTCGCGGATGACCGGGGTCGGCGCGAGCGCCCCGAGCTCGATCCCGGCCGCCGAGGTCACCAGGCCGGATGCCCCCCGGATCAGCTCGAGCGCGATCCTCGGGTTGCCGCGGGCGTGGGAGAGCAGCAGTGCCGCCGACTGCGGGGACAGCTCGTCGCCCAGCTGGGCAGCGGCCAGGGCGAGCACCTGGTCGTCGACGAGGGGGTCGAGGTCGAAGGTGGGCCACCCCGATCGTTCGCCCGCGTCGCGGAACGAGGGCGGGAGCAGCGAGACCGAGGTGGTCGCCAGGGCCGTGGGCACGCCCGCGCGGGCGACCTGCGCCAGCAGGGCGGCCGACGCGAGGTCGAGCTGGTCGGCGTCGTCGACGAGCACGACGACCCCGGCCTCGCGCAGGGCCGGCGGGATGGTGGCGTAGAGCTGCAAGGCCTCGGCGCCCACGTCGCCGTACGTCGACACGAGGCTCGAGCACGCGGCCAGCGGTACGCCGGAGCGCCCGTCGCTCCCGCGCACGACGGTGGCGACCGGCCCGAGCTGGGCCGCGGCCTCCTCGACGACCGTCGTCCGACCGCTGCCACGGGCACCGCAGATCGTCGCGGAGCTTCCGGACGTGAGGGTCCGGCGGACCTGCACCGCCGTGTCCAGACGCTCCTTCAGCAGCACGCCATCACTGTAGAGCGATCCCTCACCCGAGCGGGTGAATCCGGAAACATCAGGTGTGGCCCGGGCATTACGGTGGGGCCATGCGGATCACGAAGTTCGGTCATGCCTGCGTCCGGGTCGAGCACGCCGGGGTGCGGCTCGTCCTCGACCCCGGATCGTTCACCGCGCGCGAGGCCGTCGAGGGCGCCGACGTCGTGCTGATCACCCACGAGCACGCCGATCACTACGACGCCGAGCACTTGCGGTCGGTCGGCGCTCCCATCGTCACGATCGACGCTGTCGCCAGGGTCATCGCCGAGAAGGCGCCCGACCTGTCCGACCGGGTGCAGGTGGTCTCCCCGGGTGAGCTGCTGGACCTCGGTGTGCCGGTGCGCGTGGTGGGGGAGAAGCACGCGGTGATCCACCCCGACTACCCGCGCTTCGACAACTCCGGCTACCTGCTCACCCTCGGCGCCGAGCGGGTCTACCACCCCGGCGACTCCCTGACCGGGCCGGGCGAGCCGGTCGACGTCCTGCTGGCACCGGTCTCCGGACCGTGGCTCAAGCTGAGCGAGGCCGTCGAGTTCGTGCGCGAGGTGGGCGCCCCCCGCAACCTCGGCATCCACGACCGGGTCTACAGCGACGCCGGCCTCGGCATGGTCGACATGCACATGGGCAACCTCATCGGTGACCTGTCGTTCACGCGGGTGCCCGACGGCGCCGACCTGGAGTAGCGATGCGCCGCCTCTCGGAGGGAATGGACGCGGCTGTCGTCGCCGAGATCGACCGACGTCTCGAGGGTGTGGCCGAGGAGCACGGCGTCAGGGTCCCGTGGGCGATCGAGAGCGGTAGTCGCGCGTGGGGGTTCCCGTCTCCCGACAGCGACTACGACTGTCGGTTCGTGTTCGTGCGCCCCACCGAGGACTACCTCGATCCCTGGCCTGCGCGCGACGTCATCGAGACGCCGCTCGACGAGACCTACGACGTCAACGGATGGGACCTCGTCAAGGCCGTGCGCCTGGCGGTCGCGGGGAACGCGACGCTGACGGAGTGGTTGCGCTCGCCGATCGTGTACGACGGCGACGAGGCGTTCCGCGACGAGCTGCTGGCCCTGGCGAACGAGGTCGCCCCGCCGGACGCCGTCGTGCGTCACTACCAGCACCTCGCCGCCGGACAGTGGGAGCGCTCCGGGGCCGCCGTGGGGGCCGACTGTCGACTCAAAGGGATCTTCTACGCCCTGCGGCCCGCGGCGGCACTGCTCTGGATCGAGCGCCACCGCAGCATCGAGGTCCCGATGAGCCTGCCGCAGCTGCTCGAGGAGGCGCCGCCCGACGCCGACGTCGTCTCGGCCACCCACGAGCTGATCGCGCAGAAGTCCGTCACCCACGAGCTCGGGACCGGGCCGGTTCCGTCGCCGATCAGACGCTTCGTCGAGGAACGACTGGGCGCCGACCTCGGCTCGCTCTTCCCTGAACCCCACGATGCGGACGTCGCGCGCAGCCGTGCCGCGCATGGTTTCCGCGCACTGCTGCGTCGCTGAGCGCGGTCAGCCGCCCAGGGAGTCGCGCACCGGCACGAACTTCGCCTGGGTCTCGGCCAGCTCCGACTCCGGGTCGGAGTCGGCGACGATCCCGCAGCCCGCGAAGAGCCGCACGGTGGAGCCCCGCACCTCGGCCGAGCGCAGCGCGATGCCCCACTCGCCGTCGCCGTCGGCGTCCATCCACCCGACCGGTCCCGCGTAGCGTCCGCGGGCCATGCCCTCGATCTCGGTGATGAGGGCGAGGGCGACGTCGGACGGCGTGCCTCCGACCGCGGCGGAGGGGTGCAGCGAGGCGGCGAGCTGGAGCGAGGAGACCGTCTCGGCGTCGTGCACGACCCCGGCGACGTCGGTGGCCAGGTGCATCACGTTGGGCAGGTGCAGGACGAACGGCGCCTCGGGGACGTTCATCGACGAGCAGTGCGGCTCGAGCGACTCGGCGACCGACCGCACGGCGTACTCGTGCTCGGCGAGGTCCTTCGACGACCGCGCGAGCGTCGCGGCCAGCGCGAGGTCACGGCTGTCGTCGCCCGTACGGCGGATCGTGCCGGCCAGGACCCGCGAGGTGACCAGCCCGCGCTCGCGGCGCACGAGCAGCTCGGGGGTGGCGCCGAAGAGGCCGTCCACGTGGAAGCTCCAGCAGGTCGGGTAGAGCTCGGTCAGCCGGCGCAGTGGCCAGCGCACGTCGATGTCGTCGTCCGCCGTCGCGATCAGGTCGCGGGCCAGGACGACCTTCTCCAGGTCGCCGGCCTCGATGCGCGCGACGGCGTCGGCCACCGCCCCCATCCACGCCTCCCCGTCGAGCGCGCCGTCGGCGAAGCGCACGCCCTGCGGGGCGAGGGGCGGATCGGCCACCGCGACCGACACGTCCAGCAGGTCGAGGCCGGTGGGGGAGGCGGTGGTGAGCCAGGCGACGTCGCCGCGTCGCCCGACCAGGACCCGGGGGACGACCAGTGCGGAGTCGCCGGGAGCGTCGGCGAAGGCGAGCGTGCCGAAGCAGACCAGCCCGGTGCCGGGGGCGCCGACGTCGCTGCGCACCACGGCCCGGGCGGTGAGCCCCGACCACCAGGCGTCCGCGTCGTCGAAGCGTCCGGCACCGGAGGTGCGGGTCTCGGCGGCCACCCCCCAGCCGACCAGTCCCTCGCCGTTGCGGAGCCAGGCCACCGGCTCGTCGCGGGGGAGGAGGTCGACCAGGGCGGTCGCGGTGGCGAGGTCGATGCGGGTGGTGCGGACGACGAGCGGCGCTGCCTGCTCGTCGGTCATCGCACCCATGCTCACCCGGCGAGCCTACCGAGCCGCCGGTGTGGACCCACTCACCCGGATGTCAGTATCGAGCCATGAGCTCCTCGACGCCCACGACCACCGCGCGCACCGCCCTGCTCGCCGCCGGGGGCGGCGTCGTCGCTCTCGCCCTGCTCTTCGGGTTCGCGGTGGGCCTGCCCGAGCTCACCGGGGACGAGTCCGGCGACGCGGCGGGCGCGGCCGCGGCGGCCCCCGGCGAGCTGGCGCCCCTTCCCCGAGATGCTGCCGGGCGACCTGCTGGCGCCTGACCAGCCCCGACATGCCGCCCGAGCTGGTGGCCCAGACCGGCGGTGCCGAGACGCTCGCGGCCATCGTCGAGTCCGCGGCGGTCAACCTCGGCGACCTCTACGGCACCCCCGCCGACTTCGCCATCTACGGCAGGGTCGACGGGTCGGCCCTGCTGACGGTGACCATCGCCCCGGGCGAGCCGGGGCTCTTCGTGCCCGACGGTGCCCCGATCGCACCCGAGGTGCAGGGCGCGCAGCGCTCCGACCTCGAGGTGATGCGCATCGACGACGACACCGTCTGCTCGGTCCTCTACGCCCAGGCCGTCGCGGAGGGCCAGCCGCTCGATCCCGAGGAGGTGCCGTCGCGGGTGCACTGCCAGCTCAGCGACGCTGGCCTGCAGTACGACGTCACCGGCCAGGGACTCAGCGTCGACGAGACCGTCGCGGCCGCCCGAGAGGTCCACGACCTCCAGGCGACCCCGGCGACCTGACCCGCCGGTTCCGGCGGGCCGGCGGCCGGCGACCGAGCTCAGGACCGGTAGACGATCACCGTGTCGTTCTCCTGCACCTGGTCGAAGAGTGCGGCGATGCCGTCGTAGTCGCGCACGTTGACGCAGCCGTGGGACGCGCCGGCGTACCCGCGTGCGGCGAAGTCCGAGGAGTAGTGCACGGCCTGACCGCCGGAGAAGAACATGGCGAACGGCATCGCGCTGCCGTAGAGCGACGAGACGTGGTCGCGGCTCTTGGAGTCGACCACGAAGGCGCCCTCGCGGGTCGGGGTGTACTCCGCACCGAAGCGCACGTCGAGGGTCGTGCGGACGTCGCCGTCCACCACCCAGCGCAGGGTGCTGCTCGTCTTGTCGATGCACAGGACGCGGCCGGTCTCGCAGCGGGGGTCGAGGGCGCCCGGCGTGTTGGACGCCGAGGGGGCGAGGCGGTTGGCGAGCTCGTCGGCGCTCGGCTCGGAGGTCATCGCCCGCAGCCGGTCCATCGTCTCGTCGTCGACGTAGCCGGTCTCGGGGATCTCGCGCTTGGCCTGGAAGCCGGTCACGGCCTCGGTCGTGACGTCGCCGTAGAAGCCGGTGACGTCGGTGTTGAACCACTGGATCTGGCGCAGCCGAGCCTGGAGCACGCGCACGTCGGGGCCGCGGTCGCCGGGTGACAGCACCGGCGGGCCGCCCTGCGGCTCGGGCTCGGGGGTCGGCGCGGGCGTGGGCGCCGGGGTCGGCTCGGGGGTCGGCTGCGGCGTCGCGGTCGCGGTGGGCGCGGGGGTCGGATCCGATCCGACGGTGCCGGAGGCAGTCGGCCTCGGCGCCTCGGGCCCGACGCCGGCGGCCCGCTCCGTCGTACCCCGCACGTTGCCGAGGTCCAGGGCGTAGACCACCCCGATGCCGGCGGCAACCACCAGCGTCAGGACCAGGGCGGTCAGGGTGAGACGACGGACGATACGCATGGAACAACTCCTGGGGTCATGTGACGCGTGGGGCGTCTGTGGTCAATGGTGCCAGCAGCACCGCCCTGTCGGCGGCACCACACAGGAGACGCACCCCGGAGTCGTTTGGTTGCAGTCCCGCGCGCTCCGCCGGTCCGGCGACCGGAGGGGTGGCACCCATCTCCTAGGCTCGGGTTCGTGGCCCGTGCGCAGCTCGACAAGCAACCGACCGACGTCCAAGGCATGTTCGACGAGGTCGCGCGCCGCTACGACCTCACCAACGACATCCTCTCCCTGGGCCAGGACCGCCGCTGGCGCCGCGACGTCATCGCCGCCGTCGACCCGCAGTACGGCGAGCGGGTGCTCGACCTGGCCGCCGGCACGGGCACGTCGAGCGAGCCGTTCGAGGAGCGTGGCGCCTTCGTGGTGCCCTGCGACTTCTCCCTCGGGATGCTCCGGGTCGGCAAGCAGGCCCGCCCTCATCTCCCCTTCACCGCCGGCGACGGCACCCGGCTGCCCTTCGCCGACGACTCCTTCGACGCCGTGACGATCTCGTTCGGGCTGCGCAACATCGTCGACCCGCTGGCCGGGCTGCGCGAGCTGCTCCGCGTCACGCGCCCCGGCGGCCGGCTGGTCGTGTGCGAGTTCAGCCAACCCACCTGGTCGCCGTTCCGGACCGTCTACCTCGAGTACCTCATGAAGGCGCTGCCCTCGGTCGCTCGAGCGGTCTCGTCCTCGCCCGACGCCTACGTCTACCTGGCCGAGTCGATCCGGGCCTGGCCCGACCAGCCCGGCCTGGCCGCGATGGTCGGCGAGGCGGGCTGGCGGGCGCCCGAGTGGCGCAACCTCTCCGGCGGCATCGTCGCGCTGCACCGCGCGACCGCTCCCTGAGCCCGAGTGGGGCCGGACGCTCGCGGACTCAGTAGTCGACCGGCTCGCCGAAGGGGAAGACGAAGCCGCGCTGCTCCATGGCCTCGAAGGTGTCGAGCTCCACGGTCGTCTCGCAGGTCCCCTCGGGGACCGCGCAGGTGAGGAGCTGCGCCGGCGAGCCCTTGCTCTCCGAGGCGATCATCACCAGCGTCTCGTCGTCCAGCCACTCGTAGCCGGTCGCGAAGAACGTCGGGGAGTCGAAGGAGAGCCGTTCCAGCGTGGTGGTGTCGAAGACGTCGGTCTCGTCGGCATCGCCGGAGAACCACGCGCCGTCGGGGCTGAAGGTGCCGTCCGAGCTGTAGGTCTGGGGAACGACGGTCGTGCTCCCGGCGTCCGAGAACACGACACCCTGACCGTTGGTGTCGATGGCGACCAGGTCGCCGGAGGCGTCGAGGACCGGCCCCATGGGGCCCTCCACGGTCGAGACCGTGCCGTCGACGAGGTCGATGCGACGAGCACGTCCGCCCGTGTCGAGGTACGCCGTGGTGCCGTCGAGCGCGGTCAGCCGCGGATCGCGGCCCACGACACGGTCCTCGAGGGTGAGGTCGGCCCCGGAGGCCTGGTCGTAGGTCACGATCCCGGAGCGCTCGGAGTCGAGCCAGGCGGCCACGGGTCGGGCAGGGTCGGAGACCAGGCTGATCGCGTCAGCGTCGGTGCTGCCGACCTGGGTCGCCTCGCCGCCGGTGGTGGAGAAGACGGCGCCCTCGGCGTCGGCGAACACGAAGCCGACCGACGTGCGGACGTAGGCCACGGCCTCCCGCCCGAGGTCGAGGTCGCCACTGACGGCGCGGTGCAGGGTCGAGCCCTCCACCCACGTGACCTCGGCCGTGCTCGTCGTACCGGGATCGACCGCGACGGGTACGCCGTCGGTGCCATCGTCGCCGCCACCGAGCGACACGACGAGCGAGGCGACGACGGCACCGGCCGCCACCGCTCCGCCGACGGCCACGCCGGCCCGGCGGCGTCGTACCGTGCGAGCACCGTCTCGCCGGATCGCCGCGAGGTCGACGGGGTCGAAGGAGGGTGCGCTCGCGCGGTCGTGCAGGGTGTTCTTGAGTGTTTCGGTCATCGGGTCACCACCAGGTAGTCGAGGGGAATCAGGTCGGAGTCGTCGCCCAGCTGGGCGCGCAGCTTCGCCAGGCCCGCGGAGACCTGGCTCTTGACGGTGCCGATCGCGCAGTCCATGGCCTCGGCGGTCTGGGCCTCGGTGAGGTCCTCGTAGTAGCGCAGCACGATCGCTGCGCGCTGTCGGGGCGGCAGGGCCTGCAGGCAGGTCCACAGCAGTGCGCTCTGCACCACGTCGTCGGCGTGCCCGCCCGTGGTGCTCTCGGGAAGGACGGCCGTGGCCCGCTCGTTGTTCCAGCCCTTGCGCCGGAACCAGCTGATCGCGGTCGTGGTGATCGCCTTGCGGGTGTAGGCCTCCGCGTTGGCGGTGCGGTGCAGGCGGGGCCAGGCGACGTAGGTCTTGGTGAGCGCCTCCTGCACCAGGTCCTGGGCCAGTGAGACGTCACCGACCATCAAGTAGGCGGCCCGCTGGAGGGCGGGCGAGCGGGCGAGGACGAAGTCGTCGAACTCCGCACGTTCATGGTCGTTGGTCACGCGGCCTCCACGAGGGCATCGGGCTTGCTGGTCGTCCTCTCAGACGAGGCCAGGCTCGCAAATGGTTCGGTGCCGTGCCTGGTTCCGCGCCGCAGCTCTCGTCGCCGACCCAATTAGGCGACGGGCGCGTGGTCTAAATGGCGCCGGTACGAGGGTGGCGGAGGGTCCCCACCCGGGTGTGACGCAGGCCGCGCCGAGTGGCAGTATGGCGACTGCGTCACTCGTGATTTGGTTCACAAAGCCACAAACGCCTCGATGTCGGGGCTGGGTCGCGGGAACGTCCGGACCTGCGGAAGGATCGCTCATGGAGCTCTACACCCCGGTACTCGCCCTGATGGGGCTGGCCACCCTCTTCGCTGTCGGCTCCATCGTCACCAGCATCTTCGTGGGCCCCGGGCGCTACAACCGCGCCAAGCTCGACAGCTACGAGTGCGGCATCGAGCCCACCCCGCAGGCGCTCGGCGGCGGCCGCTTCCCGGTGAAGTACTACATCACCGCGATGCTGTTCATCGTCTTCGACATCGAGATCATCTTCCTCTATCCCTGGGCCGTGAACTTCGACGCGATGGCCGTCTTCGGTCTCGTCGAGATGGTCCTGTTCATCCTCACGGTCTTCATCGCCTACGCCTACGTCTGGCGTCGCGGCGGCCTCGAGTGGGACTGACCGCCAACCCCCTGAGCTACGGAGCACACGATGGGCATTGAAGAGAAGCTTCCCAGCGGCGTCCTGCTGACCTCGGTCGAAGGCCTGGCCGGCTACATGCGCAAGGCCAGCTTCTGGCCGGCGACGTTCGGCCTGGCCTGCTGCGCCATCGAGATGATGACCTCGGGCGGACCGAAGTACGACCTCGCCCGCTTCGGCATGGAGGTCTTCCGGGCGAGCCCGCGCCAGGCCGACCTGATGATCGTCGCCGGACGCGTCAGTCAGAAGATGGCTCCCGTCCTGCGCCAGATCTACGACCAGATGGCGGAGCCCAAGTGGGTCCTGGCCATGGGCGTGTGCGCCAGCAGCGGTGGCATGTTCAACAACTACGCCGTCGTCCAGGGCGTCGACCACGTCGTGCCCGTCGACATGTACCTCCCGGGCTGCCCGCCGCGCCCCGAGATGCTCATCGACGCCATCCTCAAGCTCCACGACCAGGTGCAGGCCACCAAGCTGGGTGCCAACCGCCTCGCCCAGATCGCCGACCTGGAGACCGAGGCGCTGCGCGCCCTGCCCACCTCGCAGCAGGTCGGCCTCCTCAAATGAGCGACGAGGACAAGACGACCGGCCCCGACCAGTCCGGTCCCGAGGGGAAGGTCCCCGCGACCACCGACCCCGAGCTCACCAGCGTCGGCACCCGCACGGGCATGTTCGGCACCCGCGGCACCGGCGACACGAGCGGCTTCGGCGGGCTCACCGCCCCGATCGTCTACCCCGGCGCGGCCGAGCGGCCCTTCGGCGGGTGGTACGACGAGGTGGCCACCGCCCTGGAGCCGGCCTTCACCGCCCCGTGGAGCGTGGTGATCCACCGCAAGGAGATCACCTTCCACGTCCGCCGCGAGGACCTCGTCGCGGTCATGAAGCTGCTCCGCGACGACCCCAAGCTCCGCTTCGAGCTCTGCACCGGCGTCAGCGGCGTGCACTACCCCGACGACACCGGCTCCGAGCTGCACGCGGTCTACCACCTGCTCTCGATGACCCACAACCGCCGGGTCCGCGTCGAGGTGTCGGCGCCCGACTCCGACCCGCACGTGCCCTCGACGATCGCGGTCTACCCGACCAACGACTGGCACGAGCGCGAGACCTACGACATGTTCGGGCTGATCTTCGACGGTCACCCGGGCCTGACCCGGATCCTGATGCCCGACGACTGGCCAGGACACCCGCAGCGCAAGGACTACCCCCTCGGCGGCATCCCCGTGGAGTACAAGGGCGCCACCATCGCGCCGCCCGACGAGCGCCGGTCGTACAACTGATGGCACCCCACGAGATCCTGCGCCTCCTCAGCATCCCTCTGAGCACCCGGAGCGTGAACCGATGAGCACCACCGACGACATCTACGCCGGCAGCACCGAGACCACCGACGGCAAGGTCTTCACCGTCAGCGGCCGCGACTGGGACGACATCGTCGAGGGACTCGCCGGCACCGACGGTGTCGAGGAGCGGGTCGTCGTCAACATGGGCCCGCAGCACCCGTCGACCCACGGGGTGCTGCGCCTGATCCTGGAGATCGACGGCGAGACGGTCACCGAGGCGCGCTGCGGCATCGGCTACCTCCACACCGGCATCGAGAAGAACATGGAGTACCGCTCCTGGGTGCAGGGCACGACGTTCGTGACCCGCATGGACTACCTCTCCCCGTTCTTCAACGAGGCGACCTACTGCCTGGGGGTCGAGCGCCTCCTGGACATCGAGGACGACATCCCCGAGAAGGCCAGCGTCATGCGGGTCCTCCTCATGGAGCTCAACCGCCTCTCCTCCCACCTGGTCTGCATCGCGACCGGCGGCATGGAGATCGGCGCCCTGACGGTCATGACGATCGGCTTCCGCGAGCGCGAGCTGGTCCTCGACATCTTCGAGCTCATCACCGGGCTGCGGATGAACCACGCCTTCATCCGCCCCGGCGGCGTGGCCCAGGACCTCCCGGTCGGTGCGCTCGACGAGATCCGTGCCTTCATCGCCCTGATGAAGAAGCGCCTGCCCGAGTACGCCGCGCTGTGCAACGCCAACCCGATCTTCAAGGGCCGCCTCGAAGGGGTCGGCCACCTCGACCTCGAGGGCTGCCTCGCGCTCGGGATGACCGGGCCGGTGGTGCGGTCGACCGGGTACGCCTGGGACCTGCGCAAGACCGAGCCCTACTGCGGCTACGAGGACTACGACTTCGACGTCCAGACGTGGGACACCTCGGATGCCTACGGCCGCTTCCGGGTGCGCCTCAACGAGATGTGGGAGTCGCTGAGCATCATCGAGCAGGCGGCCGAGCGCCTGGCCGGTCTCGAGGGCGCCCCCGTCATGGTCGCCGACAAGAAGATCGCCTGGCCCAGCCAGCTGGCCATCGGCAGCGACGGCATGGGCAACTCCCTCGACCACATCCGCCACATCATGGGGGAGTCGATGGAGGGGCTGATCCACCACTTCAAGCTGGTCACCGAGGGCTTCCGCGTCCCCCCGGGGCAGGCCTACGTGCCCATCGAGTCGCCCCGCGGCGAGCTCGGGGCCCACGTGGTGTCCGACGGCGGCACCCGCCCGTTCCGCTGCCACTTCCGCGACCCGTCCTTCACCAACCTCCAGGCGACCAGCGTGATGAGCGAGGGCGGCCAGGTGGCCGACGTCATCGTCGCGATCGCCTCCATCGACCCCGTCATGGGAGGCGTCGACAGATGACTCTGGAGACCAGCACCGTCGACGAGCTGCGTGAGATCGCGGCCCGCTACCCCGAGAAGCGCTCGGGCCTGCTGCCGATGCTCCACCTCGTGCAGTCCGTCGAGGGTCGCGTCACGCCCGAGGGCATCGAGACCTGCGCGGAGATCCTCGAGATCAGCCCGGCCGAGGTCAACGGCGTCGCGACGTTCTACACGATGTACAAGCGCAAGCCCGTGGGCGACTACCACGTCGGCGTCTGCACCAACACGCTGTGCGCGGTGATGGGTGGCGACGAGATCTTCACCAGGCTCAAGGACCACCTCGAGGTCGGCAACGACGAGACCACCCCCGACGTCGACGGCGGCAAGACCATCACGCTCGAGCACCTCGAGTGCAACGCGGCCTGCGACTACGCGCCGGTGATGATGGTCAACTGGGAGTTCATGGACAACCAGACACCGGAGTCGGCCGTCCAGGTCGTCGACGACCTGCGTGCGGGCACCGAGGTCACCTCCACCCGCGGACCCCGCATCTGCACCTGGCGCGAGGCCGAGCGGGTCCTGGCCGGCTTCCCCGACGGCAGGGTCGACGAGGGTCCGGCCGCCGGCGGGCCGTCCCTCCTCGGACTGCGCATCGCCGACCAGCAGGGCTGGGCGGCGCCGGCCGGCGACGATTCGCCCCAGGCCGACAGCGACCCCGCACCCGCGGTGCCCGAGGAGAAGTCCGAGCGTCCCCAGGCGGCACGCGAGGCCGATGACCAGCACGCCGAGGCGGCCGCCGTCGAGGACGAGGACCCCGCCGACAAGACCGCCGCCGAGAAGAAGGAGGCGAAGTAGCCATGGCCACTGTCGACACCCTCACCCCCGTCCTCACGAAGGACTGGGGCACCGACCGCAGCTGGACGTTGCCGGTCTACGAGTCCCGTGGCGGCTACGCGTCGCTCGAGAAGGCGCTGGCGATGGCGCAGGACGACATCATCACCGCCGTCAAGGACTCCGGTCTGCGCGGCCGCGGCGGAGCCGGCTTCCCCACGGGCATGAAGTGGTCCTTCATCCCGCAGGACAACCCGAAGCCGAAGTACCTCGTCGTCAACGCCGACGAGTCCGAGCCGGGCACCTGCAAGGACACCCCGCTCATGATGGCCTCGCCGCACGTCCTGGTGGAGGGCGTGATCATCTCGCTCCTACGCCATCCGGGCCAACACCGCCTTCATCTACATCCGCGGCGAGATCCTCCACGTCATCCGCCGGGTCCAGGCCGCCGTCGAGGAGGCCTATGCCGCCGGGCACCTCGGCAAGAACATCCACGGCTCGGGCTACGACCTCGACGTCGTGGTGCACGCCGGTGCCGGCGCCTACATCTGCGGCGAGGAGACGGCGCTGCTCGAGGGCCTCGAGGGGCGCCGCGGCCAACCCCGACTGCGACCGCCGTTCCCCGCCGTGGCCGGGCTCTACGCCTGCCCGACGGTGATCAACAACGTCGAGTCGATCGCCTCGGTGCCCAGCATCATCGAGCACGGCGCGGAGTGGTTCTCCTCGATGGGCACCGAGAAGTCCAAGGGCTACGGCATCTTCTCGCTCTCGGGCCACGTCACCAACCCCGGGCAGTACGAAGCCCCGCTGGGGATCACCCTGCGCGAGCTCATCGACCTGTCCGGCGGGATGCGCGAGGGACACCAGCTGAAGTTCTGGACCCCCGGCGGGTCCAGCACGCCGCTGCTCACCGACGAGCACCTCGACCTCCCGCTCGACTTCGAGGGGATGGCCGGTGCCGGCACCATGCTCGGCACCCGCGCCATCCAGCTCTTCGACGAGACCACCTGCGTGGTCCGCGCCGTGCTGCGCTGGACGGAGTTCTACAAGCACGAGTCCTGCGGCAAGTGCACCCCCTGCCGCGAGGGCACGTGGTGGCTGGTGCAGACGCTCACCGCCATCGAGGCCGGCAAGGGCTCCGAGGCCGACCTCGACCTGCTGCTCGACCAGTGCGAGAACATCCTCGGACGCTCCTTCTGCGCCCTGGGCGACGGCGCGACCAGCCCGATCTCCAGCTCGATCCAGTACTTCCGCGACGAGTACGTCGCCCACCTCACCCACGGCGGCTGCCCGCTCGACCCGGCTGCCTCCACCGTGTGGGCCTCCTCGCTCACCACCTCCGGAGCCTGAGAAATGACCACCACCCCCGAGAAGGCCGCTGTCGAGAAGGCCGTCGAGACCGTCACCGTCACCATCGACGGCATCCAGGTCGACGTCGCCAAGGACACCCTCGTGATCCGGGCAGCCGAGCAGATCGGTGTCCAGATCCCGCGGTTCTGCGACCACCCGCTGCTCGCCCCGGCCGGCGCCTGCCGCCAGTGCCTCGTCGAGGTGCCCGACGCCGGCAACGGCCGCGGGTTCCCCAAGCCGCAGGCCTCGTGCACCCTGCCGGTCGCCGACGGCATGGTCGTCAACACCCAGGCCACCAGCGAGTCCGCCGACAAGGCGCAGCAGGGGGTCATGGAGTTCCTCCTGATCAACCACCCGCTCGACTGCCCGGTCTGCGACAAGGGCGGCGAGTGCCCCCTGCAGAACCAGGCGATGAGCAACGGACGCGGCGAGTCCCGCTTCGTCGGGTCCGGCGCGGGTGGGGTCAAGCGCACCTTCCCCAAGCCGATCAACCTCTCCCCGCAGGTGCTCCTCGACCGCGAGCGCTGCATCGTGTGCCAGCGCTGCACCCGCTTCGCCGAGGAGATCCCCGGCGACCCGTTCATCGCGCTCGTCGAGCGCGGTGCCCAGCAGCAGATCGGCATCGCTCCCGACGCCCCGTTCCTCTCCTACTTCGCCGGCAACACGATCCAGATCTGCCCTGTCGGGGCCCTGACGTCGGAGTCCTACCGCTTCCGCTCGCGGCCCTTCGACCTGATCTCCAGCCCGTCGATCGCCGAGCACGACGCCTGCGGCGCCGCGATCCGCGTCGACCACCGACGCGGCAAGGTGATGCGTCGCCTCGCGGGCAACGACCCCGAGGTCAACGAGGAGTGGATCACCGACAAGGACCGCTTCGCCTTCACCTACGCCGTCGAGCCCGATCGCCTCACCTACCCCCAGGTGCGTGACGAGGACGGCTCCCTGCGCCCGGCCTCGTGGCCCGAGGCCTTCTCGGTCGCCGCGCGCGGACTCGCCGACGCCCGGGCCGCCGGTGGTGTCGGCGTCCTGACCGGCGGACGACTCACCGGCGAGGACGCCTTCGCCTACTCCAAGTTCGCCCGGGTCGCCCTCGGCACCAACGACATCGACTTCCGTGCGCGGCCGCACTCGGCCGAGGAGGCCGACTTCCTGGCCGCTCACGTCGTCGCGACCGGACCCGAGGGAGGCGCGGTGACCTACGCCGACCTCGAGGGCGCCGCGACCGTCGTCCTGGTCGGCTTCGAGCCGGAGGACGAGGCCGGGACGATCTTCCTGCGCCTGCGCAAGGCCGCCCTCCACCACGGCACCCGCGTGGTGTCGATCGCACCGTTCACGACCCGCGGGCTGAAGAAGCTCCACGGCACCCTCCTGCCGACGGCCCCCGGCGACGAGCCGGCCGCCATCGGCTCCCTGCTCGGGCACGCCGACCACGGCATCGACGCGACGTCGGTGATCCTCGTCGGTGAGCGCCTGGCCTCGGTGCCCGGCGGGTTCAGCGCCGTCGCCGACCTGGTCGCCAAGTCCGGCGCCCGCGTCGCCTGGGTGCCGCGCCGCGCCGGCGACCGGGGTGCGTTGGAGACCGGTTGCCTGCCGACCCTGCTGCCCGGCGGACGCCCGGTCGCCGACGCCCAGGCGCGCGTCGACGCCGCGACCGCCTGGGGTGTCGACCACCTGCCCGAGAAGCCGGGTCGCGACGGGGACGCCATCGTGGCCGCCCTCAACGACGGCGACCTCGCCGGTCTGGTCATCGGCGGCGTCGACCCGGCCGACACCACCGACCCCGCCGCGACGACGGCCGCGATCGGCCGGGCGCAGTTCGTCGTGGCTCTCGACGTCCGTGCCAGCGACGTCACCCGGGCGGCCGACGTCGTCTTCCCGGTCGCCCCGGTCATCGACAAGGCCGGCACGTTCCTGACCTGGGAGGGCCGTCCGCGTCCCTTCGAGGTCGTCCTCGGCAACCCGTCGGCGCTGCCCGACCTCCGGGTCCTGGCCGGCATCGCGGAGGAGCTGCGCGCTCCGCTGGGCTTCCGCACGGTCGCCGACGTCTGGACCCAGATGGAGGAGATCGGTCCGTGGGACGGCCCCCGGGCCACGATGACGCCCGTGGCCGCCGGTCCCGCCCACGACGACGACCAGGCCACGGGTCTGGTCCTGTCGACCTGGAAGCAGCTGCTCGACCAGGGCACCATGCAGGTCGGTGACAAGCACCTGGCGGCGACCGCGCGCCCGGCCGTCGCGAAGGTCAGCCGCACCGTCTTCGACGCGGTCGGCCCGACCGTCACCTTGACCGGGGAGCGTGGCTCGGTCACGCTGCCCGCCGAGGCTGTCGACGACATGGTCGACGGCGTCGTCTGGGTCCCGAGCAACTCGAGCGGGCTCGGCCTGCTCACCGACCTCGCCGCACCCGGCGCCCGCGTCACGATCTCCGGAGGAGACGTCTGATGGACACGATCGCCGGTTTCGGCACCGATCCGCTCTGGGTGGTGCTGCTCAAGGCAGTCCTGATCTTCGTGATCCTGGTGCTGCTCACCCTCTTCAACATCTGGTGGGAGCGTCGGGTCGTCGCGCGCATGCAGCACCGCATCGGCCCCAACCGCAACGGGCCGGGCGGCTCGTTGCAGTCGCTGGCCGACGGCGCGAAGCTGATGTTCAAGGAGGACCTCACCCCCAAGGCCGCCGACAAGGTCGTCTTCACCCTCGCCCCGCTGCTGTCGGTGATCCCTGCCTTCGTCGCCTTCTCGGTGATCCCGTTCGGCCCCGTGGTGACGATCCCCTTCACCGACACCCAGACCAGCCTGCAGCTCACCGACATGCCGGTCGCGGTCCTGTTCGTGCTCGCCATCTCCTCGATCGGCATCTACGGCATCGTGCTCGGCGGCTGGTCCAGCGGGTCGACGTACTCCCTGCTCGGCGGTCTGCGATCGAGCGCCCAGATGATCTCCTACGAGGTGGCGATGGGCCTGGCCCTCGTCGCGGTGTTCCTCTACGCCGGCTCGCTGTCGACCTCGGAGATCGTGGCGGCCCAGGACGACCTGTGGTTCGGCCTGATCCTCGCGCCGTCGTTCGTGATCTTCGTGATCTCGATGGTCGGTGAGACCAACCGGGCGCCCTTCGACCTCCCCGAGGCCGAGGGCGAGCTGGTCGGCGGCTTCCACACCGAGTACTCCTCCATCAAGTTCGCGCTGTTCTTCCTCGCCGAGTACATCAACATGGTGACCGTCTCGGCCATGGCCACGACGCTCTTCCTCGGTGGCTGGGCCGCTCCCTTCTGGATCGACGAGTTCTGGGCCGGCGCCAACGAGGGCTACGTCCCGGTGATCTGGTTCATCGGCAAGGTCCTGGCCTTCGTGTTCTTCTTCATCTGGCTGCGCGGCTCCCTGCCGCGGATGCGCTACGACCAGTTCATGAAGCTCGGCTGGAAGTACCTCATCCCGATCTCGCTGGCCTGGATCATCGCCGTCGCCACCCTGCGCGTCGCCCGCCTGGAGGGCTGGTTCGAGAGCGACAACTTCCCGATCATCATCGGGGTCGCGCTCCTGGCCTTCCTCGCGCTGTTCTTCTTCGGCGGCGAGGGCGAGGAGGTCGACGAGGCCGACAGTGCGCCGGTCGAGGCACGTGCCGGCGGCTTCCCGACCCCGCCGATGCCGGTCGGCGGAGCGGTCCGCGGCGCCGCCGCCCCGATCTCCTTCGAGAGGTCGACCCCCATGTCCACCGTGTCAGGAGAGGACACCTGATGGCTGAGCCCAAGAGCTTCAAGGAGCAGTTCATCGATCCCGTTGCCGGGTTCGGTGTCACCTTCAAGACGATGTTCCGCAAGGTCGTCACCGAGCAGTACCCCGACGAGAAGTTCCCCACCGCGCCGCGTTTCCACGGTCGCCACCAGCTCAACCGCTGGCCCGACGGCCTGGAGAAGTGCATCGGCTGCGAGCTGTGTGCCTGGGCCTGTCCGGCCGACGCGATCTACGTCGAGGGCGGCAGCAACTCCGACGCCGAGGGCGGCGAGCGTTTCAGCCCCGGTGAGCGCTACGGCCGCGTCTACCAGATCAACTACCTGCGCTGCATCCTGTGCGGCCTGTGCATCGAGGCCTGCCCGACGCGCGCGCTGACGATGACCAACGAGTACGAGCTGGCCGACAACAACCGCGCCGACCTCATCTACGAGAAGTCCGACCTGCTCGCGCCGCTGCTGCCCGGCATGGAGCAGCCCCCGCACGCGATGCGCCTCGGCGACGACGAGGGTGCCTACTACCGCAACACCTACGCTGCCCCCGAGCCCACGAGCGGCGCCGCCGGCGGTCAGGGGGAGAGCGCATGATCGCGTTCTGGACCCTGGCCCCGATCATGGTGGTCGCCGCCCTGGGGATCCTCGTGGTCCGCAAGGCCGTCCACGCCGCGCTGCTCCTCGCGGTGGTGATGATCTCGTTGGCGATCCAGTACGCCGCCCTCGACGCGCCGTTCCTCTTCGCGGTCCAGATCATCGTCTACACCGGCGCGATCCTGATGCTGTTCCTCTTCGTCGTGATGCTCGTCGGCGTCGACGCCTCCGACTCGGTCGTGGAGACCATCAAGGGCCAGCGGGTCATGGCGATCGGCACCGGCCTGCTGGTCGGAGTGGTCCTCGTGGTCGGGCTGGGGCAGCTGACCCTCGGCACCGCCACCGGTCTCGACGACGCCAACGCCGGCGGCAACATCGAGGCGCTGGCCAACATCATCTTCTCCCGCTACGTCTTCGCCTTCGAGGTCACCAGCGCCCTGCTCATCACTGCCGCGGTCGGCGCCATGGTGCTCGCCCACCGCGAGCGCCTCACCCCGCTCCCGACCCAGGCCGAGCGGGCTGCCAAGCGCGTGCGCGACTACGCCGAGAAGGGCACCCACCTCGGACCGCTGCCGGCGCCGGGTGTCTACGCCCGTCACAACGCGGTCGACACCCCGGCCCTGCTGCCCGACGGCACCGCCGCCGAGGACTCGATCTCGCGCGTCCTCGCCGCACGCGGTACGGTCCGGTCCGCGCCGGCGATGGCCGACGACATCGAGGAGCTCAAGCGCCAGCTGGGACTCGACGAGCACGGACGGGAGCAGGACCAGTGACCGAGTACATCGTTGATCCCCAGCCCGTTCTTCGCCTCCCCCGCTTCGCTCCTCCGCCGAACAACGCGCCGGGGGCCCCAAGCCCTCAGAGTGAGGTGGCTTCTCAGTGACCGAATACATCGTGCTCTCCGCCATCCTCTTCACCATCGGCTCGATCGGCGTGCTCGTGCGGCGCAACGCCATCGTGGTCTTCATGTGCGTCGAGCTGATGCTCAACGCCAGCAATCTCGCGCTCGTCGCGTTCGCCAAGCAGAACGGCAACCTCGAGGGGCAGGTGGCCGCCTTCTTCGTGATGGTGGTCGCCGCTGCCGAGGTGGTCGTCGGGCTGGCGATCATCATGACCATCTTCCGCACGCGTCGCTCGGCCTCGGTCGACGACGCCAGCTTGTTGAAGTTCTGAGGTAGAGGGCCCGATGTACGTACTCGAGACCGGCGTGGTGCCGGTGGTCGCACCCGAGAGCGCCGGTGGCGTCTTCTCGCTGCTGTGGCTCATCATCGCGTTGCCGCTCGCCGGGGCCGCGATCCTGCTGATCGGCGGCCGCTACACCGACAGGTGGGGCCACTGGCTCGGCACCGCGATGCCCATCGGCTCCTTCGCGCTGTCGGTCGTGATGATCGTCCAGCTCCTCGGTCGCGACGAGGAGGAGCGCCAGATCGGGCAGCACCTCTACGACTGGATCCAGGTCGGCGGTCTCGACGTCGGGATGGACCTCCTCTACGACCAGCTCGCGGCGCTGTTCCTGCTGCTGATCACCGGCGTCGGGTCGCTGATCCACATCTACTCCATCGCCTACATGGAGCACGACGAGCGGCGGCGCCGCTTCTTCGGCTACCTCAACCTCTTCGTCGCCGCGATGCTCACCCTGATCCTCTCGGCCAACTACGTCGGGTCTGTTCCTCGGCTGGGAGGGTGTCGGTCTCGCGTCGTACCTCCTGATCGGCTTCTGGCAGCACAAGCACTCCGCAGCGGCGGCGGCCAAGAAGGCCTTCGTCATCAACCGGGTCGGCGACATGGGCATGGCCTCGGCCGTCTTCCTGGCCTTCGCCACCTTCGGCACCACCGACTTCGCCGGGATCAGCGCCCTGTCGAGCGAGGCCTCCGAGACCACGATGACGGTCTTCGGGATCCTGCTGCTCGTCGGCGCCTGCGGCAAGTCGGCCCAGGTGCCGCTCCAGGCCTGGCTCCTCGACGCGATGGAGGGTCCGACCCCGGTCTCCGCGCTCATCCACGCCGCCACCATGGTCACCGCCGGCGTCTACCTGGTGGTGCGCTCCAACTTCATCTTCGAGTACGCCCCGATCGCGCAGACCTGCGTGGTCGTGGTCGCGGTCGTCACCCTCTTCTGGGGCGCGATCATCGGCTGTGCGAAGGACGACATCAAGAAGGCCCTGGCCGGCTCCACGATGAGCCAGATCGGCTACATGATGCTCGGCGCCGGACTCGGTCCGGCCGGCTACGCCTTCGCGATCTTCCACCTCATCACCCACGGCTTCTTCAAGGCCAACATGTTCCTCGGAGCGGGCTCGGTCATGCACGCCATGGACGACGACGTCGACATGCGTCACTACGGCCTGCTCAGCAAGGCGCTGCCGGTCACCTTCCTGACCTTCGCGATGGGCTACCTCGCCATCATCGGGTTCCCCGGGTTCTCCGGCTTCTGGTCGAAGGACAAGATCATCGAGGCCGCGCTGTCGGAGAACCTGCTCGTCGGCATCGCCGCCATCCTCGGCGCCGGCGTCACGGCGTTCTACATGACCCGCCTGATGATCATGACCTTCTTCAGCGACAACCGCTGGCGCAAGGACGTCCACCCGCACGAGTCGCCGGCGCTGATGACGATCCCGCTGGTCGTGCTCGCGGCCCTGTCGGTGCTCGGCGGCTTCCTCCTGCTCAACGGCTGGATCGTCCACTGGCTCGAGCCGGTCACCGGCCCGGAGCCCGAGGTCGACCTCCCCTTCGCCCCGATCGTGCTCACGATCATCGTCGTGATCACCGTCGCCGTCGGCGTCGCGACCGCGATCGCGCTGGTCCAGCGTCGTCCGGTGCCCGACACTGCCCCGACCGACGTCTCGTTCGCCACGACGGCGGCGCGCAACGACCTCTACGGCGACGCCATCAACGAGGGCCTGGTCGTCCAGCCCGGTCGCCGCCTGGTCTCCGGTCTCTTCGTCTTCGACCGCAGCGGTGCCGACGGCACCTTCATGGGAGGCGGTAGCGCGGTCCGCGCCATCGGCGGGCAGCTCCGCAAGGTGCAGAACGGCTACGTCCGCACCTACGCTCTCTCGGTGCTCGTCGGCGTCCTCATCGTCTCCCTCGCCATGCTGGCGGTGAACCTCTGATGCTGACCATCCTCATCCTCGCGCCCCTCGTCGGGGCCGTCATCATCGCCTTCCTCCCGGCCGCCCAGTCGCGCTCGATCGCACTCGGCGTCACTGCCGGCACCCTCGGGCTCGGCGTCGCCGTCGCGCTGATGTACGACGTCAACGGCGGCATGCAGATGACCGAGCAGGTCTCCTGGATCGGTGCCTTCGGCGTCAACTACGCACTCGGCGTCGACGGTCTCGGGCTGCTCCTGGTGCTGCTGACCGTGGTGCTCGTGCCGATCGTCCTGGTCGCCGACTGGGACGCCGGTGACACCAACCCGAAGGCGTTCTACGGCTGGGTGCTGGCGCTCGAGGCGCTCTCCCTGGCGGTCTTCCTCGCCACTGACGTGTTCCTCTTCTACGTCGTCTTCGAGGCCACGCTGATCCCCGCCTACTTCCTGGTCGGTGGCTTCGGCAAGGAGGGACGCAGCGCCGCGGCGCAGAAGTTCCTGATGTTCCAGCTCGGCGGTGGGCTCGTCCTGCTGGCCTCGGTCATCGGCCTCTACGTCGTCTCCTCGCAGGAGGGCACGCCGTCCTACCTCCTCTCGGACCTGATGGCCCTCGACATCGACCAGACCGCCGGTCGCTGGCTGTTCGTCGGGTTCTTCATCGCCTTCGCGATCAAGGCACCGCTCTTCCCGGTCCACACCTGGCTGGCCGACACGACCGAGAAGGCCACGCCCGGCACGAGCGTGCTGCTCGTCTGCGTGCTCGACAAGATCGGCACCTTCGGGATGCTGCGCTTCTGTCTCGGCATCTTCCCCGAGGCCTCGCAGTGGGCGACGCCGGTCGTGGTGACGATCGCCGTCATCTCGATCATCTACGGCGCCCTGGTCGCGATCGGCCAGGACGACGTCCTGCGCCTGATCGGTCTGACCTCGCTGAGCCACTTCGGCTTCATCACGCTGGGGATCTTCGTGTTCAGCAGCCAGGGCGGCTCGGGAGCGATCCTCTACATGGTCAACCACGGGCTCGGCACGGCCGCGCTGTTCCTCGTCGCCGGCTACCTCATCAAGCGCCGCGGCACCACGCTCATCTCCGAGATGGGGGGCATCGAGAAGGTCACGCCGATCCTGGCCGGCCTGATGCTGGTCGCCGGTCTGGCCACCCTCGGCCTGCCCGGCCTGAGCCCGTTCATCTCCGAGTTCCTGGTGCTCCTGGCCGCCTTCAACTACGCCTGGTGGGTCGGTGCGTTCGCGGTCACCGGCATCGTCCTGGCCGCGATCTACGTCCTGTGGATGTATCAGCGGATCATGACCGGCCCCACGCCCGCCGACGTCGAGGGCACTCCCGACGGCACCTTCCGCGAGATCGCCGCGGTCGCTCCGCTCATGGTCGCGCTGGTGTTCTTCGGGTTCTTCCCCAAGCCGCTGCTGGAGGCGAGCAACCCCTACATCGCCGATCTGATGATCCACGTGGGAGTCACCGACGACGAACCCACGGTCGCCGGCTCCGTGACCGAGGAAGCGGGGCGCTGACATGGACTACATCAAGCCCACCATCGAGTACGCCGAGCTCTCGCCGCTGCTGATCGTGCTGGCGGTCGCGTGTGGCGGGGTGATCGTGGAGGCGTTCCTGCCGCGCGAGCGTCGCCACGTCGTCCAGACCACGCTGGCCGGGGTCGGCGTGATCGCTGCGCTCGGCGCCACGATCGCCGTCGGGATCACCCTCGACCCGGTCGACGCCGCCCAGGGCTCGGCCCAGGGGCTGGTCGGCGCCGAAGGCTCGATCATCGTCGACGGACCGACCATCTACCTGTGGGGACTGCTGCTGGTCTTCGCCCTCGGCGGGGTCGCGCTGTTCGCCGAGCGCAAGCTCGAGGCCGGGGTGTCGGCCTTCGCCGGCCAAGCCGCGGCGCTGCCCGGCACCGAGGGTGAGCGCGAGGCCTCGACGAGGGGTCTGGCCCACACCGAGGTCTACCCGCTGCTCATGTTCGCCGTCGCCGGGATGCTCCTGTTCCCCGCCTCGGGCGACCTCCTCACGATGTTCGTCGCCCTCGAGGTGCTGTCCCTGCCGCTCTACCTGCTCTGCGGCCTCGCGCGTCGTCGTCGCCTCCTGAGCCAGGAGGCAGCGATGAAGTACTTCCTGCTCGGCGCCTTCTCCTCCGGGTTCTTCCTCTACGGCGTCGCCCTGGTCTACGGCTACGCCGGCTCGATGGACTTCGCGGCGATCAACGAGGCCGTCGTCAACGGTGCCGACAACCGGATCCTGCTGCTGCTCGGCATCGCCCTGCTCTCGGTCGGCTTGCTGTTCAAGGTCGGGGCCGTCCCGTTCCAGGCCTGGACGCCCGACGTCTACCAGGGTGCTCCGACCGCGGTCACCGCGTTCATGTCCGCCGGCACCAAGGTCGCGGCCTTCGGGGCCCTGCTGCGGCTCTTCTACGTCGCCTTCGGTGCCGAGCGGTGGGACTGGCAGCCGATGCTGTGGGTCGTGGCGATCCTGACGATGCTCGTCGGCGCCGTGGTCGCGATCGCGCAGACCGACGTGAAGCGGATGCTCGCCTACTCCGCGATCGCCCACACCGGGTTCCTGATCACCGGCGTGCTGGGGCTCCAGGCGGTCGGGGAGCTGGCCGACGGCCAGGTCACCTCGCTCCAGGCGGTGCTCTTCTACCTGACGTCCTACGGCGTGGCGTCCCTCGGGGCGTTCGCCCTGGTGACCCTCGTGCGCGACGCCAACGGCGAGGCGTCCTCGTTCTCGCGCTGGACCGGCCTCGGCAAGCGCTCGCCCCTGGTCGCGGGCACGTTCGCGTTCTTCCTGCTGTCGATGGCCGGGATCCCGCTCACGGCCGGCTTCGTGGGCAAGTGGGCGGTCTTCACCGTGGCCATGTCGGCCGGGGCGTGGCCGGTCGTGCTGGTCGCGATCGCCTCGAGCATCATCGCCGTGTACTTCTACGTGCGCTTCATCCGGATCATGTTCTTCACCGACCCGGAGCCCGGTGTGGAGTTCGGCGAGGTCGCCGCTTCGTCGCCCCTGACCGGGTTGACCATCGCCCTGTGCGCCGCGGCGACGCTCTTCCTCGGTGTCGTGCCCGGGCCGGTGCTCGATCTCGCGGTGCATGCGGGAGACTTCATCAGGTGACGACCGTGCCCGGCTCTGCGCCCGCGAGCGCTGCGGCGGACCTCGCCGAGCTGGCGCTGCCGATCACCGACGAGGCGCTTGGCCACCCGCCTGCGCGACCGGATGGCCGAGGTCGAGGCGGCGCTGTTCGGCCACGCGGTGAGTCGTGCGCCCTACGTCACCGAGGCGGCCCAGCACCTCCTGGCGGCCGGGGGCAAGCGGTTCCGTCCGCTCCTGGTCCTGCTCGCGGCGGAGGCCGGCTCCCACCCGGAGGTCGACGACGTGATCACGGCCGCCTGCGTCGTCGAGATCACCCACGTGGGCTCGCTCTACCACGACGACGTGATGGACGAGGCGGACCTGCGGCGAGGGGCCGACTCGGCCAACTCCCGCTACGACAACCTCGTCGCGATCCTCACCGGCGACTTCCTCTTCGCCAAGTCCTCCGAGCTCACCGCGCGGCTCGGCGCGGACGCCGTGCGCATCCAGGCCGAGACGTTCACCCGACTGGTCGAGGGCCAGATCCTCGAGACCGTCACGCCCGGGCCCGACGACGACGCCCTGGAGCACTACCTCGACGTGGTGGCCGGCAAGACCGGCTCGCTCATCGCCACCTCGGCGCGCTACGGCGCCCGCTTCGGCGGCGCCACGCCCGAGGTCGAGGAGGCCCTGACGGCGTACGGCGAGATCGTCGGTTCCGCCTTCCAGCTCTCCGACGACATCCTCGACATCACCTCGGAGTCCGACGAGTCCGGCAAGACCCCCGGCACCGACCTCCGCGAGGGCGTCCCGACGCTCCCGGTGCTCATGGCCCTGGCCTCGGGCGACCCGGCAGATGCCCGCCTCCACGAGCTGCTGGCGGCTCCGGTCACCGACGACCACCTCGTCGAGGAGGCGCTGGGCCTGCTGCGCGCCCACCCCGCGATGGCCGAGGCGCGCGCCTACGTCGTCGCCCGTGCCGCCGAGGCCAAGGCCCTGCTCGACGCCCTCCCCGAGGGCCCCGTCCGCGAGGCCCTCGAAGCGTTCGCCGACGTCGTCGCCGTCCGCTCCGCCTGAGGTTCGCTGCCGAGTCGGGCTCTTTGCTGCATGTGTGGGTGCCTGAGCGTGCCCTGACTAGGCGCACGCCGTTCCCTGTCTAGGTTTCTGAGCTGTCTAAGGAACAGAAATCGAGCGCAGGAGAACGGCGTGCGTGAGTTCAGCCTATGGCGTGCCATTGTTCGGGGTCGAGAAGACCGTCATCGAGGACCTCGAGTTCGACCCCGATGCTGGTTTGGTCGTGGCGCATGTCCGGCCCACAGCGCGGACTCGTAGCCGCTGTGGTCGTTGTCAGCGCCGCTGCCGGATCTATGACGCCGGCCGGGGACGGCGTCGCTGGCGGGCGCTGGACCTGGGCACGATCACCGCGTTCCTCGAGGCCGATTCGCCGCGAGTGAAGTGTCCGGCCCATGGCGTGGTGGTCGCCCACGTGCCCTGGGCACGCCACGACGCCGGCCACACCCTGGCCTTCGACCAGAGCGTTGCCTGGCTGGCCACGGTGACCTCGAAGTCCGCGGTCACGGAGTTGATGCGGATCGCGTGGCGCACCGTGGGCACGATCATCACCCGGGTCTGGGCCGACACCGGCGGCCAGGTCGATCTGTTCGCAGACCTGCGTCGGATCGGGATCGACGAGATCTCCTACCGCCGGGGCCACCTGTTCCTCACCGTGGTCATCGACCATGACACCGGGCGGCTGGTCTGGGCCGGGACGGGCCAGTCCAAGGCCACCCTGCAGAAGTTCTTCGACGCCCTGGGGCCCGAACGGTGCGCCGCAGATCACTCATGTCTCGGCTGACTCGGCCAAGTACATCGCCGACTCGGTGGCCGCCAACTGTCCCCGCGCGGTCCAGGTCGCCGACCCCTTCCACGTCGTGAAGTGGGCCAACGACGCCCTCGGCGAGCTGCGCCTGCAGGCCTGGCGTGAGGCCCGACGGGCGCTACGGGCCAACCCTCGTCGGCCGGGGCCGACCAACCGCCAGCGACGCCGCCCCAGTCCCGGCGCCGCAGCGGGTCAAGGTCACTGAGCCAGGTCGCGCTACGCGCTGTGGAAGAACCCCGAGAACCTCATCCTGAGCACCAACAGGCAAAGCTCGAGTGGATCGCCAACGACCGACCCCCGTCTCTACCGCGCCTACCAGCTCAAGGAAGGCCTCCGGACCATCTTCAAGCTCGCCCCACCGAGGAGGCCGCCGATCGCGCTGGACCGCTGGTGTCGCTCAGCGGCTGACGCTGCCGGATCCCCCAGTTCGTCGAGCTCGCCCGCATGGTCCGCCGCCATCGCGAACCCATCCTGTCGCCATCGAGCACGGCCTCTCCAACGGCCGCACCGAAGCGGTCAACCACAAGATCCGACTCCGCACCCGCATGGCCTTCGGCTTCAAGGACCCCGACGCCCTCGTCGGTGATCTCAGCCTCGGCGGCCACCGCCCAACCCTCCCGCCGAGCATGACCCCAACGACAACTCGATCGGCGCGTCAGGCGCCGAGCTCGCGCGGAGTCGGCGCCTGTAGGCGCCGACTCACCGAGAACTCCGGGCCGAGTCGGCGCGTGGTGCGGCTCGACGCCGGGCCTGCCGGTGGCTCACACCGCGGGTGAGGCAGCGGCCGCGAGCGCGAGCTGGCGGCCGCGGTGGCGCAGCGCCTCGACGGTGAAGATCGCCAGGGCCGTCCACACGAGCGCGAAGCCGACCCACCGGCCGGCGGTCATCACCTCGTCGAACACCACGAGGCCCAGGGTGAACTGGATCAGCGGCGCCAGGTACTGCAGGAGTCCGAGGCTCACCATCGAGACCCGCACCGCCGCTGCGCCGAACAGCAGCAGCGGGATCGCGGTGACCACGCCGGTGGTGGGGATCAGCAGGGCGTGCCCGATGCCTTCACTGGCGAAGGTCGAGCGGCCGGCCAGCCCCAGCCAGACGAGGTAGGCGAGCGCGAACGGCGCGATCACCGCGGTCTCGACCGCCAGGCTCTCGACCGGCGCGACGCCGGCTGACTTCTTGGCCAGTGCGTAGGTGCCGAAGGAGAAGGCCAGGATCAGGGCGATCCACGGCGGCCGGCCGTAGTCGACGGCGAGCACGACCACGGCGAACCCGCCCAGGCAGACGGCCGCCCACTGGAGACCGCGCAGCCGCTCGCCGAGGACGAAGACGCCCAGGAGCACCGTGACGATCGGGTTGAGGAAGTAGCCGAGCGACGTCTCGACCACCCGGCCGCTGTTGACGCCGTAGATGTACGTCGCCCAGTTGCACGTGATCGTGAGGGCGGCGACCACGAGTAACAGACGAGTACGACGGTCCGCGACGACCGCGCGCACCTGGCCGGCCTTCCGGAGGCCGAGCACGAGCAGCCCCATGACGAGCACCGACCACACCATGCGGTGGGCGAGGATCTCGGCGGCCCCGGAGGGCTCGAGGAGGGGCCAGTAGAGCGGGAAGGCGCCCCACAGGGCATAGGCACCGACCCCCAGCAGGAGGCCCCGGCGGGTGTCGGGCATGCGCCGATACGATGGCCGCCGAAGAGACCACCAGTCACCGCTCCACTTCTCGAGGGAGACTCCCATGCGAGCCCACCGCCTGATCATCGCCGTCCTTGCCCTGGCCCTGCTCGGCCTCGTCCCGTTCTCGTCGGCCGCAGCCGCCAAGCCTGCCGCGTCGGAGTCGTCGGCGCGGCTGACCGTCGCGGCGCCGGTCTCACCCCGGGTGAAGACGCTGACGGCCAAGATCGTCAAGCGCGCCGGTGGCAAGCTCTTCATGACCGGCATCGTCCGGCCCAAGAAGGGGCCGATCGTCATCCAGAAGGCCACCAACTGCAACCGCAAGCAGGGCACCTGCAACTTCAAGACGTACCGCAAGAGCAAGATCAACAAGAAGGGCCGCTACTCCACGCGCGTCTACGCGCCGCGCAACGGCTCCTGGGCCTGGCGCGCCAAGAAGGGATCCACGGTCAGCGAGGTCTGGCTGACGTGCGTCAAGCGTCCAGGCGACA
>CAWGJR010000028.1:0-55515 GCA_963822915.1 uncultured Actinomycetota bacterium | reverse complement strand
GGGGTCCGCCCGGTTCGTCGGCACGACGTTCGTCGACGTCGACCTCAGCGAGGTCACCACCTCGGGTGCTCACTTCGAGGACTGCACGTTCCGCAGCTGCCGCCTCAACTCCTCGACGCACGTCTCGTCGGCGTTCGTCGGGTGCACCTTCGACGGCAGCAACCTCTTCGACACCACGTGGGAGGGCTGCAAGCTGACGGGCTCGACGTTCTCGCGCTGCACGCTGCGGCCGATGACGATCCGCGGCGGACAGTGGTTCGGCGTGAGCCTGCGCGGCGCCGACCTCTCCCGGCTCGACCTCACCGGGATCGACCTGCGCGAAGCCGACCTGTCGATGGCCGTGCTGACCGACGCGGTCCTGCGCGATGCCCGCCTCGACCTGGCCACCGTGCGCCAGGCACGGCTGGACCGGGCCGACCTGCGGGGCGCCGGCCTGAGTGGCGTCGACCTCACCACGGCGTCGCTGAGCGAGACCCGCGTCGACCTGAGCGGCGCGGTCCTGCTGGCCGAGCTGGCGGGCGCGGTGGTCGACGTGGGCGACGGCGGCGACGGCGGCGGGGCATGAGCACCGGCACCCTCGACCGCAGGACCGTCCTCCGCGCGACGGTCACACCGCTCGCCTCGATCCTCGGCTCCGGCCTGCTCATCATCGTGCCGGTGCTCGAGGGCGTGCTCGGCCCGTGGTCCTTCGCCGGCGCCCTGGGCGTGGTGACGGTCGCCTGGCTCGTCGGGATCGCGGTGCGCCACGGCGTACGCGTGGTCGAACCCAGGGCCGCCGACGGCTCGCTCGACACCACCACCCGCAGGCTCGAGGAAGCGGCCGACGCGGTGATCGTCGTCGCCTACGTCATCTCGGTCGCGCTCTACCTGCGGATCATGGCCCAGTACGTCGTGCAGTTCACCGCCGGCGGTGCGAACGGCCTGGCCGAGCGTGTCATCGCCTGCGCCGTCATCGTGCTGATCGTGGCGATCGGGGTGACCCGCGGCTTCTCGGGGCTGGACAAGCTCGACCGGATCAGTCTCGGGGTCGTGCTGGCGTTGACCACCGTCCTCGGCGTCACGCTCGCCGTACGCGACGGGATCGACCTCGCCGGCGGCGACCTCGCGCTCCCGCCGGTGCCGGACCAGGGCGTGCTGCACACCCTGCTGGTCCTCGGCGGGATCGTGATCACCGTGCAGGGCTTCGAGACCGTGCGCTACCTCGCCGACGACTACGACGGACCGACCCGCATCCGCGCCTCCCAGGTGGCCCAGCTCGCAGCGGCCTTCATCTACGTCGGCTTCGTGCTGGTCTCGACGCCCGTTCATGGGGCTGGGCACCGACGCCGGCGCCGACAGCACCCTCATCGACATCACCGAGCGGGCCGCTCCCCTGCTCGTGCTGCCGCTGGTGATCTCGGCGGTGCTCAGCCAGTTCAGCGCCGCGACCGCCGACACCGCCTCGGCCGACGGCAACCTGCGCGGCCTGTCGTCGTGGATGAAGGGCCCGCGACCGTTCCTGGTGAGCGGCGTCGCCGCCCTCGCCCTGGCCGCGACCGTGCCGACCTTCACGATCGTCGCGGTCGCCTCGCGCGCCTTCGCGGCCTACTACGCGGTGATCTGCGTGGTGGCGCTGCGCACCTGCGACGGCCGGGCGCGCAAGGTCGGCTACGGCCTGCTGGCGTTGCTGATGCTCGCGATCGCGGCGCTGGCCGAGCCCGCGGGCTGAGCCGGCCGGCTGAGCCGAGCGCGCCGTGGACCGCTGCACGACTCCCCGCCCCGGATCGGCATACTGGGCGGGCACAGCACCCGACACCCGCAGCAGCCGCAGGAGCACCCATGAACGCCGCGACCACGTCGTACGACCAGCTCGCCACCGCTGTCCTGGACGGCAAGCCCGCGACCGAGGACGACGCGCTGGCGGTGCTGCGGGCCCACGACGACGAGCTCCTCGACGTCGTCGCCGCCGCGGGCCGGCTGCGCCGCGAGCACTTCGGCAACACCGTCAAGGTCAACTACCTCGTCAACCTCAAGTCCGGGCTGTGCCCCGAGAACTGCAACTACTGCTCGCAGGCGCTCGGCTCGACGGCCGACATCCTGAAGTACAAGTGGCTCAACACCGACGAGGCCCTCGAGCAGGCCGCGGCCGGGCTCAAGGGCGGCGCCACGCGCGTGTGCATGGTCTCCAGCGGCCGCGGCCCGACCAACAAGGACGTCGACCGCGTCGCCGACATGGTGGGCTCGATCAAGTCCGAGCACCCCGACGTCGAGATCTGCGCCTGCCTCGGCCTGCTCAAGGACGGCCAGGCCGAGCGGCTGCGCGACGCCGGCGTCGACGCCTACAACCACAACATCAACACCGCCGAGTCCCACCACGACCAGATCGTGCAGACCCACACCTACGCCGACCGCGTCGACACCGTCACCAAGGCCAAGACCGCCGGGCTGTCGCCCTGCAGCGGTCTCATCGCAGGGCTCGGCGAGAGCGACGAGCAGCTCGTCGAGGCGCTCTTCGCGCTGCGCGACCTGGAGTCGGACTCGATCCCGGTCAACTTCCTGATGCCCTTCGACGGCACGCCCTTCGAGAACACCTGGGAGCTCACGCCGGCCCGCTGCGTGAAGATCCTCGCGATGGCGCGCTTCGTGTGCCCCGACCGCGAGATCCGCATCGCCGGCGGCCGCGAGATGCACCTGCGCTCGCTGCAGGCCCTCGCCCTGCATGTCGCCAACTCGATCTTCCTCGGCGACTACCTCACCTCCGAGGGCCAGGCGGCCGAGGCCGACCTCGAGCTGATCCGCGACAACGGCTTCGTGGTGCTCGGCTCCGACCGAGGCCGCGAGCCGCGCCCGAGGGCGGCGAGGTGTCGCGCGACCCGGCCAAGCGTCGCCGCGGCGCCGGCACGACCGCCGTGCCCAACGCCTGAGCCCTCCTCCGTGATCGCCCCCGCAGACGCCCTCCTCGCCTTCGACCGCGAGCACGTCTGGCACCCCTACACCTCGATGACCGACCCCACGCCGGTCCGCCTCGTGACCGGAGCGTCCGGGGTGCGGCTGCGCCTCGACGACGGCCGCGAGCTGATCGACGCCATGTCGTCGTGGTGGGCGGCCGTCCACGGCTACGGCCAACCCTCGCTCGACGAGGCCGTGCGGTCGGTCGACTTCGCCCACGTGATGTTCGGCGGCCTGACCAACGCCCCGGCCATCCGGCTCGCCGAGCGCCTGGTCGAGATCACTCCCGCTCCCCTCGAGCGCGTCTTCCTGGCCGACTCGGGGTCGGTGTCGGTCGAGGTCGCGCTCAAGATGGCGTTGCAGTGGCAGCGAGGGGCCGGACGACCCGGGCGCACGCGGATGCTGACCGTTCGCGGCGGCTACCACGGCGACACGTTCGGCGCGATGAGCGTGTGCGACCCGGTGGGCGGCATGCACGCCATGTTCACCGACGTGCTCCCCCAGCAGTACTTCGCCCCGCGTCCGCCGGCGCCCGGCTCGCCCGACGTGGCGGGGTGGGTCGAGTCGTTCCGCTCCTTCGCGCGGGGCGTGTCCGGCGACGTCGCGGCGATCATCGTCGAGCCGGTCCTGCAGGGCGCGGGCGGCATGTGGGTCTACGACCCCGAGTGCCTGCGCGTGATGCGCGAGGTGGCCGACGAGCACGACTTCCTGCTGATCCTCGACGAGATCGCCACCGGCTTCGGCCGCACCGGCACGCTCTTCGCCGGCGAGC
Organism: uncultured Actinomycetota bacterium; assembly: GCA_963822915.1. Classification (GTDB taxonomy): domain Bacteria; phylum Actinomycetota; class Actinomycetes; order Propionibacteriales; family Nocardioidaceae; genus Nocardioides. The sequence goes on along the minus strand of CAWGJR010000028.1, from coordinate 51,815 downwards.
GCGCCGGCGTCGTCCCCGACCTGATGTGCCTGGGCAAGGCGCTGACCGGCGGCTACCTGTCGCTGGCGGCGGTCCTCTGCACCGACCGCGTGGCGCGCGGGATCTCCGGGTCGGAGTCGGGCGTGCTGATGCACGGACCGACCTTCATGGGCAACGCGCTGGCGTGCACGGTCGCGCTGGCGAGCCTCGACCTGTTGGTCGCCAACGACTGGGCCGCCCAGGTCGCTGCGCTGGAGGTCGGGCTGGTCGCCGGGTTGGCGCCGTGTCGCGCCCTGCCGGGCGTGACCGACGTACGCACGATCGGTGGGGTGGGCGTCGTACAGCTCGACCACGACGTCGACGTCGTGGCGGCCACCGATGCCGCCGCGCAGCTGGGCGTGTGGCTGCGGCCCTTCCGCGACCTCGTCTACACGATGCCGCCCTACGTCGCGACCGGCTCCGACCTCGACCAGATCTGTGCTGCGATCGCCGCGGCCGTCGCGGTGGCCTAGGTGTCCTCGGTGCCCTCGGTGTCCTGGCGTGAGTGGCTGGCCGGTGAGGCGCGCGCACGCGCCGAGGCCGGGCTCGAGCGGGCGCTGCGGCCGCGGCCGTCCGACGACGCCGACCTCGACCTGGCCGGCAACGACTACCTCGGGCTCGCCCGCGATCCCCGGGTGACCGCGGCGGCCGCCGAGGCCGCCCGGGTGTGGGGCGCCGGTGCCGGCGCCTCGCGCCTGGTGACCGGGACCCTCGACCTGCACGCCTCGCTCGAGGGTGCGCTGTGCGACTACCTCGACCAGCCGGCCGCCCTCTGCTTCTCCACCGGCTACCAGGCCAACCTCGGACTGGTGGCCGCGCTGGCCGACCGGACCACCCTCGTGGTCTCCGACGCCCACATCCACGCCTCGCTGATCGACGCCGTCCGGTTGTCGCGCGCCGAGCTGGTCGTGGTGGCGCACAACGACGTCGAGGCCGTACGTCGCGCGGTCGCGACCGCCGGTGCGCGGCGGGTGATGGTGCTGGCCGAGTCGGTCTACTCCGTGCTGGGCGACGCCGCACCGTTGGTCGACCTCGGCCAGATCTGTGCCGACGCGGGCGCGCTCCTGGTGGTCGACGAGGCCCACGGCCTGGGCGTGCACGGCCCGGGACTGGTCCACGCCTCGGGGTTGTCGTGGCAGCCGCACGTCGTGGTGACCGCGACCCTGTCGAAGGCGCTCGGCAGCCAGGGCGGTGTCGTCCTCGGAGACCCCGCGATCGTCGAGCACCTGGTCAACACGGCGCGGCCGTTCATCTTCGACACCGCCCTGGCGCCGGCCGCTGCGGCCGGGGCGCTGGCCGCCCTGGACGTCCTGCGCGCCGAGCCCGGGCTGCCCGACGTCGTACGGGCGCGGGTCGACGACCTCGCCGCCGCGCTGGGCGTCGAGCCGAGCGTGGGAGCCGTGCTGTCGGTGGCGATGCCGTCCCCGCACGCCGCCGTCGCGGCGCAGGCGGCCGCGGCGGCCCAGGGGGTGCGCGTGGGGTGCTTCCGTCCGCCGTCGGTGCCGGACGGGGTGTCCCGGCTCCGGGTCACCGTCAACGCGGGGCTGTCGGATGCCGACTGGAGGCGGGCGGTGGACGTGTTGGTGTCGGTGACGAAGGAGTTCTCGTGAGGCGACTGCCGGTGCCTACCGGACCAAACTGCGGCTTGTGTCGTGAAGTTTCATCCAGGAAGCGGCAGTTTCTCCGCTTCAGCGGAGAAACTGCCGTGGCTCCATGACCGCCCGCATCGTCGTGGTCACCGGCACGTCCACGGACGTCGGCAAGACCATCGCCACCGCCGCCCTCGCGGCCCGAGCGGCCGCCGACGGTGAGTCGGTGCTCGTGGTGAAGCCCGCCCAGACCGGTGTCGCCGACGGCGACCCGGGCGACGCCGCGGTGGTGCAGCGCCTGACGGGCTGCGACGTCCGCACCCTGGTCGAGCTGCCCGAGCCCCTCGCCCCCGACACCGCCGCCCGCCGCGCGGGGCTGCCGCTGCCGACCGTGGCCGAGCACGCGGCGGCGATCGTCGACCTGGCCGGCCTCCCCGACCACGACACGGTGATCGTCGAGGGCGCCGGGGGGCTGCTGGTGCGGCTCGACCACGACGGCGGCACCCTGCTCGACCTGGCCGTCGCGCTCGGGGCCACCCACCGGGTCGAGGTCGTCGTCGTCACCGCCGCCGGTCTCGGCACCCTCAACCACACCGAGCTCACGGTCGGGGCCCTGCGTGCTCGCGGCGTCGAGCCCGCCGGGCTGGTGATCGGTTCGTGGCCGGTCGATCCCGGCCTCGCCGAGACCTGCAACCGCGACGACCTGCCGCGCGTCACCGGCGTACCGCTGCTGGCCGTCCTGCCTGCCGGCGCCGGCGCGCTCGAGCCAGCCGCCTTCCGGGCTGCCGCCCCTGGCTGGTTCGCCGCTCCGCCGGGGTAGTCCCTGACGTAAATCAAGACATCGAGCCGAAATCCTTGATTTTCGTCAGGGACTACCCCTCCGCGGCGTCAGTGGAACGGCTGGTTGAGGAACCACCGGTGCCCGAACGGATCGGTGAACACCGCGACCCGACCGGCCGGTGGACTGTCCTCCGGCCCGCGGGCGAGCACGACACCGGAGGTCACCACGCGCGCCGCCAGGGCGTCGACGTCGGGCACGGTGAGGTGCAGCGACACGCACGCGCCGCGACCCGGATCCGGAGCGGCGACCCCCGCGGACTCGAACTCGTCCGACATCATCCAGCGCGCGCCGCCCACGGCGAGCTCGCAGTGACCGATGTGACCGTCGGGCATCACGATCGGCTCGAGGACCACCTCGGCGCCGAGCACGTCGACGTACCACTCGATCGCGGCGCGGGAGTCGGTCACGCAGAGGTACGGCGTCAGCTCACTGCTAGCACTCATGCCGACCACCCTCCTACGATGGAGCCATGACCGCCACCCTCGATCCCGGCTGCGCCGGCGAGGTCTACACCTACGGCCTCGAGCCGAAGCCGCGCCGCCGCGGCGGACGACTGGTGGCGGGCATCCTCGACCTGTGGTGCGCGACCGCGGGCGGGCAGTTCGAGCTGAGCAGTGTCGGGCAGGTGGTCCTGCGCCGTCGCCACGACGGCGTCGCCGAGCTGAGGATCCCGGTCGGCGGCGGCGAGGCCGCGGCGACCCTGCTCGGGCTGGTCAGCGAGCAGCTCGAGCACCTGTCGCCGGAGGAGTTCCGCGAGGCCTGGGGCGTCGCGTAGGCGCCGGCCGCTGTCCGAGGGCGGCTACCAGACGTCGCCGTCGCGCCAGTCGCAGGCGATCGGGGCGTCGAGGTCGAGCCCGCTCGCGCCCCACACGTAGATCGCGCCGTCCTCGTCGGGGGTGGGCGTCAGTCCGGTCGGCGCGAGCACCGACGACGGTCCGCGCCAGGGCACCCACCCCCGGGCGAGGTAGAAGTCCACCGCCGTCGCCGAGGCGCACAGCGCCAGGACGTCGTGGCTGTCGGCATGCGCTTCGAGCTCGGCCATCACCTGGCTCCCCAGACCCTGCCGTCGGCGGTCGGCAGCCACGGCGACGGCCTCGACGTACCCGCAGCGCAACGAACGGCCACGCACTCCCCCGACGAGCAGCCGACGCTGCACCAGGCTCGCGTGGGCCACGACCTCGTCGCCGTCGCGCACGAGCGCGTGCAGCCCGCCGAGGCCGTGCTCCCAGTCGTGGTCGGTGAAGCTGGTGAACGAGGCGTCCAACAGCCTCCGCACGGCGCGGCGGTCCGCTGCGCCCAGCTCGCGGGTCGGGACCGCCATGTCAGCCCCTCAGTCCCAGCCCGGAGGACGTCGGTCGTGCCAGGGCGCGGCCTGCTCCACCTGCGCCGCGAGGGACAGCAGCAGCTCCTCCTCGGCGGGGCGCCCGGCGAGCATGACGCCGACCGGCAGTCCGCTCGGGCGTCCAGTGCAGCGGCAGGCTGACGGCCGGCATGCCGGTGACGTTCCACGCCGAGGTCCACGGGGTGAAGGCCTTCTGGGCCTCGAAGTCGCGGGCCGGGTCGGCGTCGTCCCGCAGCTCGCCGACCAGCAGCGGCGGCGCGGCCAGGGTCGGCGTCAGCACGGCGTCGTACGGCTCGAGCGCCTCCAGCGCCTGCGCGGCGAAGCGCCGCATCGCCCCGATCGCCAGCCCGAACTCGGGGCCGCTGACTGCTCGGCCGCGCTCGGAGAGCCACCGGGTCAGCGGGCGCAGCAGGTGCTCGCTGCTCGGGCGGCACGACCGAGAGCGCGGTCAGCACCGCCCAGCAGGTCTCGAAGACCGGGACGGCCTCGGGCGGCAGCGGCGCCGGTACGTCGACGACGTCGTGGCCGAGCGACTCGAGCAGCCGCGAGGCGTCCTCGTAGGCGGCGACGCACTCCGGGTCGACGGCGACGTCGGCGATGAGCGGGGTGAGGAAGCGGGCGATGCGCAGGCGCCCGGGCTGGCGGTCGCAGGCTGCCAGGAACGTGCCCGTCGGCGGCTGGGCCCACGAGGGGTCGCCGGCCCGCCGTCCGGCGAGGACGTCGAGCAGCGCCGCGGCGTCGCGCACCGTCCGGCCGATCGTGCCGGCGGTCGCGAGGCCGGTCGGCTCGCCGTACATCGGGTAGCCGCTGACCCGACCGCGCGACGGCTTGAGCCCGACCAGCCCGCAGCAGGAGGCCGGGATCCGGATCGACCCGCCACCGTCCGAGCCCTGCGCCACCGGCACCAGGCCGGCGGCGACCGCGGCTGCCGCGCCCCCGGACGAGCCGCCCGCCATCCGGGTGCGGTCCCACGGGGTCACGGCCGGCGGCCGGCCCTCGGGCTCGGTGTAGCAGGGCGAGCCGAACTCCGGGGTGCTGGTCTTGCCGAGGCTCGGCATCGCCGCGGCCTCGATCGCCAGGGTGACGGCGTCGGAGACCTCCGGCACGAAGTCGTCGAAGGCCGCCGACCCGAACGTCGTGCGCACGCCGGCGGTGAGGTTGAGGTCCTTGATCGCGGTGGGCACGCCGTACAGGGGCGGACGCGGTCCGGCCCAGTCGCCGGGGCGTCCGCGGCTCGCGGCCTGCTCGCGCGCGTGGTCGGGGCTCAGCGTGACGAACGCGCCGACGTCGTCGAGACGTGCGGCGCGGTCGAGGTAGTGCTCGGTGAGCTCGAGCGAGCTCAGCTCGCCGGAGGCGACCAGGGCACCCTGCTCGAGGGCGGTCAGGTCGTGCAGCTCGGCCATGGGGCGAGGGTAGCGCCGGACGCCGCGCCACCGACCCGGTCAGTTGTCGAGGAACGTGAGGCCCCAGACGACGAACCCCAGGTAGATGGGCAGGGCGAGCAGCGGGACCCAGAAGGCCAGCTTGCGGCGCACCATGCGAGCGATCGCCCAGACCGTCGTCGGCACCCACGCGATGATCGGCGCCAGCTCGATGAGCAGGACGGCGGTGCCGACCCGGTCGTTGCAGGCCTCGTCGCCGTAGCAGCCGTCGCTCGCCATGCCGAAGAAGAGCCCGAAGAACAGCGACACCAGCCCGAGGCCGCCCAGGACCACGATCAGCAGGATCGTCATCGTGACGTCGACAGGACGCCCGCGGGACGGCTGTGGCGCCGGTCCGCCCGGAGGCGGGTAGGCAGCCGGCGGCGGGTAGGGCCCGGGTGTGCTCACGCGCGACATCCTGGCACGATCCCGACGCCGGGAGCGGGTGGCCTCCACCGGCTCCGCCCGACCCGTCGATCCAGGGCTGGGCGGAGCCGAAGGCGGCCTCGGGCAGCGTCAGGCAGCGACCGGCTGGTAGGCGAGCAGCGCGTCGATGACGGCCTGGAAGCGACCCAGCACCTCGGCGTCGGTGACCACGTCGACCTCGAGGGCCGACTGCGACACGACGGCCTCGGCCACGACGGCCGCGCCGGCGATGCCGGCGGAGCGCTGGGCATCGGCGTGCGCCCACTTGCCGCCGTACGGCGTCGGGGTCGCGCCGATGACGCCGAACGGCTTGCCGACGATCGCGCCGGCGCCGTACGGGCGGGAGAGCCAGTCGATGGCGTTGTTGAGGACAGCGGGCATCGTGCCGTTGTACTCCGGCGTCACGGCGAGGACGGCGTCCGCACCGGCGACGCGCTGCCGCAGGGCCGCGGCAGCCGCGGGGACGGCGTCGGCGTCGAGGCTCTCCTCGTAGAACGGCACCTGGTCGAGGCCGTCGACGAGGTCGAGGACGACGCCGTCGGGGGCCTGGTCGCGCAGCGCCTCGGCGATGCGACGGTTGAGCGAGTCGGCGCGCAGGCTGCCGACGAGGACGGCCACGCGGGCCTGCGGGGTCTGGGTCTCAGTCATGCAGGCTCAAACGGACCTCGGTCCGTTTGTATTCCCGCCGCTGGGGGACGTCGTCGTCAGTAGGCTCGCAGGCATGGATCCCCTGCGGCTGCTGCCCCTCGCGGACGAGCCGCCGACCGAGCGCGCCGACGCGGCGCGCAACCGCGAGGCGCTGCTCCTGGCAGCCGCCGAGCTGGTCGAGTCGTGCAACGTCGACGGCGTGACCATGGAGGCCGTCGCGCAGCGCGCCGGGGTCGGCAAGGGCACGGTCTTCCGCCGCTTCGAGAGCCGCGAGGGCCTGATGGCCGCGCTGCTCGACCACTCCGAGACGGCCTGGCAGGCCGAGGTCCTCTCCGGCCCTCCCCCGCTCGGACCCGGCGCGCCGCCGCGCGAGCGACTGATCGCCTTCGGGCACTCCCGCATCGAGACCACCCTGCGGCACGGCGCGCTGATCATCGCCGCGGGGCACGCCGGCGCACGGTCGTACGCCGCGGTGTCCTTCGCCGCGATGCACGTGCGCCACCTGCTCGGCGAGCTCGGCGTCACCGGCGACCTCGCCTACCTCGCCACCTGCCTGCTCGCGCCCCTCGAGATCCCGATCCTCCAGCAGCAGCTCGACCAGGACGGACTCCCCCTCGAGCGCATCCACCACGGCTGGGACGACCTCGTCGACCGCGTCATCGCGACCTGACCGACCACACCCGCCGACTCGCCCCGGACTTTCCGCCGAGTCGGCGCCTGTAGGCGCCGACTCGACCCGAAGTTCTCGCCGAGTCGGCGCCTCAACGCGCCGACTCGCGCACGACTGCGGCTCGTGGGGCGGGTGGGGTTGTCGGGGAGAGTGGGGAGAGTGGGTCAGCCGGCGTCGTGGCGGCGCAGACCGTAGGTGAAGCCGTCGACGAGGGCGCCCCAGGACGCCTCGATCACGTTGTGGCCGACGCCGACGGTGACCCAGGACGACGCGCCGTCGGTGGTCTCGATCAGCACCCGGGTGATGGCGTCGGTGCCGTGGCCCTGGTCGAGGATGCGCACCTTGTAGTCGATCAGCTCGAACTTCGCGACCGCCGGGTAGGCCTGCACGATCGCCGAGCGCAGCGCCGAGTCGAGGGCGTTGACCGGTCCGTTGCCCTCACCGGTGACGACGTAGCGCACCCCGGCGGCGAGCAGCTTGACGGTCGCCTCCGAGACCGCCTCCTCCGACTCGGCGCGGTGGGTGAGCGTCTCGGTGATGACGCGCCACGACTCGACCTCGAAGTACGACGGCCGCCGGCCCTCGACCTCCTCGACCAGCAGCAGCTCGAACGACGCGTCGGCGGCCTCGAAGGTGTAGCCGCCCTGCTCGAGCTCCTTGACCCGTGCGGTCACCCGGCTGACCAGCTCCCGCTGCTCGACGGAGTCGCCGGAGAGGTCGAAGCCGAGCTCGCGGCCCTTGAGCTCGATCGACGCGCGCCCGGCCATGTCGGAGACCAGCAGCCGCATGTCGTTGCCGACGCCGACCGGGTCCATGTGCTGGTAGAGGTTGGGGTCGACCTTGATGGCGCTGGCGTGCAGGCCCGCCTTGTGGGCGAACGCCGACGTGCCGACGTACGGCTGGCGCGAGGCGGGCGGCACGTTGGTGACCTCGGCGACCGCGTGGGCGATGCGCGTCGACTCCGCGAGCAGCCCCTCCGGCAGCACCTGGCGGTCGAGCTTGAGCTGGAGGTTGGCGACGACCGTGACGAGGTCGGCGTTGCCGGTGCGCTCGCCGTAGCCGTTGATGCAGCCCTGCACGTGCGTGGCGCCGGCGTCGACGGCCGCCAGCGTGTTGGCGACCGCGCAGCCGGTGTCGTTGTGGCAGTGGATCCCGACGCGCACCTGCGTCGTCTCGATCACGTCGTGCACCACGTCGGCGACCCAGCCGGGCAGCATCCCGCCGTTGGTGTCGCACAGCGCGACCACGTCGGCGCCGGCGTCGTACGCCGTGCGCAGCACCTCCAGGGCGTAGTCGCGGTTGCGGCGGTAGCCGTCGAAGAAGTGCTCGGCGTCGAGGAAGACCTGCTGGCCCTCGGCGCGCAGGTGCGAGACGGTGTCGCGGACCATCTCGAGGTTCTCCTCGAGGGTGGTGCGCAGGGCCAGCTCGACGTGGCGGTCGTGCGACTTGGCCACCAGGGTCACGACCGAGGCGCCGCTGTCGCGCAGCGCGGCGACCTGCGGGTCGTCGGCGGCGCGCACGCCCGCCTTGCGGGTCGAGCCGAAGGCCGCGAGCTTGGCGTGGCGCAGGTCGAGCTCGCTCGTCGCGCGACGGAAGAACTCGGTGTCCTTGGGGTTGGCCCCGGGCCACCCGCCCTCGATGTAGCCGACCCCCAGGCCGTCGAGCTGGCGCGCGATCGAGAGCTTGTCGGCGACCGAGAGGTTGAGGCCCTCCTGCTGCGCGCCGTCGCGCAGGGTGGTGTCGTAGACGTGGAAGGCGCCGTGCAGGTCCATCGGTTCACTTTCGTCGGTCGGGCTCAGGTGGTCGGGTTCTGGTGCTGGCGATGTCAGGGCAACAAAAAAGCCTCTCGGGGACGAGAGGTTGGCGCATCGAGCAGGCTGCTCGATGCGCTAGCGAATGATGATGCGGCGGTGGTGCACGCCCCCATGGTGCCACGGTGCGCCGACCGTGTCAGACGTCCCGGCATGCGGGCCCGCACGGCCGCTCGGTCTCGACCCGGCCTCAGGGCCGGAACGGCACGTCCGAGCCGGGGTCCACGCCACGTCGTTGGCGAGCACCCACCCGCCGAGACCCCCGCGCCCGCCGAGCAGCAGCGCGACGGTGAGCGCCCAGGCGCCGACGGCGCGGCTCGCGGGGACGCAGCAGCCGAGACAGCGGCGAGCGCACCCGGCTGCCGCCCGGGCCCCACCACAGCGACAGGGCGAGCACGACGCCGCTGCCGAACAGCGACCAGGCCAGCGGCGCGGTCGACCGCGTAGCAGACCAGCCCGACCGCCGCGGCCAGCCCGGCGCTCCACAGCACCAGCATCATCGTGCCGGGGATCGACTGCACGAGGTGCCAGGGCGCGTGCACGAGCAGCTGCACGCCGTCGTACCACCGGCGCCCGCGCAGCTGGCGGCGCTCGCCCACCCGGCTGGCCGCGAGCGAGCCGCTGCGCAGCAGCCAGACCGCCACGACCAGCACGCGCGAGCGCGACCCACGGCACCGCCGCGCACGCGGCCCCGACCAGGACCGCGCCCGCCAGCGACCACCAGTCGCCGCAGCGCGCTCGCCCAGCGGCAGACGCTCGGGCGGGCGGGTCCCAGGGGTAGACGTCCTGCAGGCGGGTACGCCGCGGGTGCGGCCAGTCGGCGGGGTAGCGGCCGGAGGTGGCGAGCGGCGCGGCCGACGCGGCTGCGGAGCGGCGGGTCTCGGTCGGGCAGCAGCCGGGTGCCGCCGGGGGCGACCGGCTCGACGACGGTCGGCGCCGCCGGGCCGTCGTCGTACGTCGGCCTGCAGGGGCGAAGAGCGCCATCGGCGCCGGCGAACGGGTCGTCCTCGGCCGTCGTCGGCGGCGCGGCGGCCGGCGGGCGCGGCGAGCAGCGCCGGCGAGGGCGCGTGGTCTGCGGGCGCAGCCAGGCCAGGATCGCCGCAGGGTCGGGCGCCGTGCGCGGCTCCGGGTCCAGGGCGGCCACGACGACGTCGCGCAGCGGCGCCGTCGAGCCCGCTGAGGTCGTGCTCGCCGCGGCGCACGCGGTCCATGATCGCCATCGACGGGCCCCGCCCGAACGGCGCGCGACCGGTGGCGGCGAAGGCGACGGTCGCGCCCCAGGAGTGCACGTCGGAGGCGGTCGTGGCGTCCTCGCCGTAGAGGATCTCGGGGGCGAGGTAGCCCGGCGTGCCGAGCAGCCAGCCGGTGTGGGTCAGCCGCGGGTCGTCGGCGACCCGGGCCAGCCCGAAGTCGATGACGATCGGGGTGCGGCCCTCCATCAGCACGTTGGACGGCTTGATGTCGCGGTGCAGCACCCCGACGGCGTGCACCGAGGCCAGCCCCTCGGCCAGGCACGCGGCGAACCACAGCAGGTCGGCGCCCTCGATCGCGCCCTCCTGGTGCACGTGGTCGTGCAGCGAGAGTCCCGGCACGTAGCGGGTGGCGACGTAGGGCACCGGCGCCCACGGGTCGGCGTCGACGATCTCGGCCACCCAGCGGCTGCGGACCCGCGACAGCGAGGCGACCTCGCGGGCCAGCCGCTGGCGCGCCTCGTCGTCGCCGACGATGTGGGGGCGCAGCACCTTGAGCGCGACCCGGTCGCCGCCGGGCCGGCGGGCGAGGTGGACGACGCCCATGCCGCCCTCGCCGATCTTGGCCAGCAGCGTGTAGTCGCCCGACGAGCGGCTGCGGCTGGATCGTCACCCACGAGATTACCTGCGCTGCCGCCCGGTCGACGACGTCGAGGCGGAGCGCGGTCAGACGATGCGGTGCATCCAGCCGAAGGCGTCGTCGGCGCGGCCGAACTGGATGTCGACCAGCTGCGCGCGGATCGCGTCGGCGACGTCGCCGGCCGGCACGCTCGGCACCGACCCGCCGTCCCACTTCAGCTCGCCGACCGGGGTCACGACCGCCGCGGTGCCGCAGGCGAAGATCTCGGTGATCTCGCCGCTGGCGACGCCGTCGCGCCACTCGTCGATCGAGAAGCGCCGCTCCTCGACCCGGTGGCCCATCTTGCCGGCCAGCTCGATGATGCTGGCGCGGGTGATGCCCTCGAGGATCGTGCCGGTCTCGGGGGTGACGATGTGGCCGTCGGCGTGGACGAAGTAGAGGTTCATCCCGCCGAGCTCCTCGACGTACTTGCCCTCGGCGGCGTCGAGGAAGACGACCTGGTCGCAGCCGTGGCCGATCGCCTCCTGCTGGGCGACCAGCGAGCTGGCGTAGTTGCCGCCGGTCTTGGCCGCACCCATGCCGCCGCGCCCGGCGCGGGTGTACTCCTCGGTCAGCCACAGCCGCACCGGCTTCACCCCGCCCTTGAAGTAGGCGCCGGCCGGGCTGGCGATGACCATGAACGTCACGTGCTGGCTCGGTCGTACGCCGAGGAAGGTCTCGGTCGCGATCATGAACGGGCGCAGGTAGAGGCTCTTCTCCCCCGTGCTGGCGTCGGGGACCCACCGCTCGTCGACCTCGACCAGGGCGTCGACGGCCTGCGACGAAGTCGTCCACCGGCAGCTCGGGGAAGGCCAGCCGCTGGCTGGAGCGCACCATCCGCGCGCCGTTCCGCTCGGGACGGAACGACCAGATCGACCCGTCGGGGTGGCGGTAGGCCTTCATGCCCTCGAAGGTCTCCTGGGCGTAGTGCAGCACGGCGGTGGCCGGGTCCAGGACGAGCGGACCGTAGGGCTCGATCCGGGCGGCGTGCCAGCCGGCGTCGGGGGTCCACTCGACGGTGAACATGTGGTCGGTGAAGTGCGCGCCGAAGCCCGGGTTGGCGAGGATCTCGGCCAACCGCTCCTCGGAGGTGGGCGCGGTCGTGAGCGTGGTGCTGATCTGCATGGGGGTCACGTTAGTAGGACTTCCTGGTCAATGACGACGACCGGGTCACGCGTGTGCGTGCCCGGCCGTCGGTGGAAGGAGGTGGGCGCTCAGCCGCCTACGCGCGACGCGATGGCGTCGCCGACCTCGGGCGTCGAGCGCGTGGTGGACGGGTCGCGCTCGGCGAGGTCGGCGATCGCCGCCGCCTCGACCGCGGCGGCCGCGTCGGGGTGACCGAGGTGGTCGAGCAGCAGGCCGACCGACAGGATCGCTGCGGTCGGGTCGGCCTTGAGCTGCCCGGCGATGTCGGGCGCCGAGCCGTGGACCGGCTCGAACATCGAGGGGGCGGTGCGGTCGGGGTTGATGTTGCCCGACGCCGCCAGCCCGATGCCGCCGCTGATGGCGCCGGCCAGGTCGGTGATGATGTCGCCGAAGAGGTTGTCGGTGACGATCACGTCGAAGCGGGACGGGTTGACCGTCATGTGGATCATCGCGGCGTCGACGTGCATGTAGTCGACGCTCACCTCGGGGAACTCCGCGGCCACGGCCTGGGTGATGCGCCACCACACCGAGCCCGCGTTGACGAGCACGTTGGTCTTGTGGACCAGCGTGAGCTGCCGGCGCGGGCGGCGCTGCGCGCGGGCGAAGGCGTCGCGCACGACGCGCTCCACGCCGAAGGCGGTGTTGACCGAGACCTCGGTGGCGATCTCGTGCGGCGTGCCGACCCGCAGCGCGCCACCGTTGCCCGTGTAGGGGCCCTCGGTGCCTTCGCGCACGACGACGAAGTCGACCTCGCCGGGGTTGGCCAGGGGTGAGGCCACGCCGGGGAAGATCCGCGAGGGCCGCAGGTTGACGTAGTGGTCGAGCTCGAACCGCAGCCGCAGCAGCAGGCCGCGCTCCAGGATCCCCGGAGGCAGGTTCGGGTCGTTGGGCTTGCCGCCGACCGCACCGAGCAGGATCGCGTCGTGACCGCGGATCTCGGCGAGCACCGAGTCGGGCAGCACCTCGCCGGTCGCGAGGTAGCGCTCCGCGCCGAGGTCGTAGCGGGTCTGCTCGAACCTCACGCCCTCGGGGGCGACGGCCTCGAGCACCTTGAGGGCCTCGGCGGTCACCTCCTGACCGATGCCGTCGCCGGGGATGACGGCGAGCTGGACGGTGGTCGAGGATCGCTGGTGAGGTCATGGTGTCGGTCACGGGAGAACGTTAGTTGTCGTCGGGGCGCGGACCGCCGTTGTCTCGCAGGTCGAGGGAGGTCTGCAGCGCCGAGCCGAGCCGGCGTCCATCGCGGGCTCCTCGGTGCGGTGCTTGGCCGGGCCCCACTCGGGATAGAGGTCGTACATGGTCGGTCTCCTTCGGTCGAGGGTGCGGGTGGTGCATCGGAATCCGGGGGCGTCACGCCATATCCGGAGATGACCCCGCGGTGGGACCGGCCCGACGCGGATCACACGTCGGGGCGAGGACCGTCAGGGATGCGGATCACGCACGTGCTGCGGGCGTACCGCCGCGGAGACATCTACCGACATGCCGGGAGAGGCATGGAGACGATGCAGGAGGTGAGAGCCGAAGATGCCCGGGTGCGCGGGACCGACACCGCGACGAGGGGGCCTCACGAGCAGATCAGGTCTGCTGGGCCTCGTCGCGGCGCTCAATAAGTACGAGTACGGTCCGCATGGTCCTGCCACACTACGGCGCCGACCGGTGCGTCCGCCACCGTGTTCCCCGATCTGTTCGCATGGCGAGACGCACGTCTCGACCGGAGAGACCCCGGGGAAAGACTCCACCCATGAGCGCCTCCCCCGACCTTCCCGAGGTCGTCGAGCGAGCGTTCGCGGTCTCGCGCCGCGCCGGCTACGTGTCCTTCTGCCGCAACGAGACCGGGCGCCTCCTGGCGATGCTCGCGGCCACCCGCGACGGCACCATGGCCGAGTTCGGCACCGGCTGCGGCGTCGGTACGGCGTGGCTGCGCTCGGGGGTGCGCGGTGAGAAGGCCACCATCGTGACCGCCGAGCTCGACCCGCGGCTCGCCCGCGCCGCGACCGAGATCTTCAACGACGACCCGCTCGTCGAGGTGCTCGCGGCCAACTGGTCGACCCTGCGCGACAAGGGCCCGTTCTCGCTGCTGTTCCTCGACTCGGGACAGTCCGACGGTCGGGCGGGCGGCGAGGTCGGGGTCGACGCCATCGCCGACCTGGTCGAGGACGGCGGCATCGTCGTGCTCGACGACTTCACGCCCTGCGAGAGCTGGCCGCCGATCGCCTACGGGCGCGTCGACGTGCTGCGTGAGCAGTGGCTCACCGACGAGCGGTTCACGACCGTCGAGGTCATGGTCGCGCCGGACGCCTCGACCCTGATCGCGACCAAGAGGTAGCGGGTCCGCCACCGCCCACCTGCACGCAAGACTGCGGCCGGCCGGCCACCCACCGTCCCCACCTGGTCACGGGGTGGTCAGAAGCCCCCCGGGAAGCGAGCCGCGCTGGCGACCACCACGAGGGCGACCGCCCCCAGGGTCCCCGCCGCGAGCAACAGCTCCCGGCCGACGTGGCGCCAGCTCTCGAGGAGCAGGAGCACGAGCCCGGCAGACGCCAGGGCTCCGAGCAGGGTGAGGATCAGTGCCACGGACTGCGACACCCCGGCCACGAGGCCGAGCGCGACGCCGACGACGAGCCCTCGTCGTACGTCGACGGGGCGCTCACCGCGGACGAGTCCCACGACCGTCACCGCAGTCGCGCTGAAGAGCTGGTCGGGCGCGAGCACCCGCAGGAGCAGGGTCGCGGTGGCGGGGTCGGTCACCACGACGACGTCGCGGAACCGGTCGCGCATCGCGTGGGCCCGCACCAGGTCGTCGAGGCGGTGACCGCGATCCACCTGGGGCGACCTCACCGGCGTCAGCAGCGTCTCCGGCCGGGCCTGCACCCCGAGCACGCCCACCACCCGCTGCGACTCGGGCGTCGGCGCGGCGAGCACCAGCGCGCCGGACCTCAGGTCGCCCCGGACACGCACCAGGGCGTCGTCCCCGACGGCCGTGCTGACCACGAGGATGCGCTGGTAGCCGGACACCCGGCGACGATAGCCGGTGGTCCGGAGGGAGTACCTACCAGCAGTTCTCGCTACTACCTGACCCCTACAGACGTGTGCCAGACGTGACAACTGCTGGTGAGTACCCTCGGCGGGCGGTCAGCTGACCTCGCCCGGCTCGGCCTTGCGCAGCACGATGCGGGTCCAGGCCCCGAGGTAGATGCGGTCGTCGCCGGTGACCTCGGTCTTCTGCCCGACCGCGATCGGCGTGGTCGGCAGGGTGCCGAGGCCGCCGCCGACGTAGGTGCCGTTGGACGAGCCGAGGTCCTCGACGAACCATCGCGACCCGTCGGTGGTCAGCTGGGCGTGGCGGCGGCTGACGCCGCAGTCGGAGTCGAGCTCGATGCCGGGGTCGATGTTGCGGCTGCGCGAGGAGCGGCCGATCAGCACCGACGTGTGGCGCAGCGCCACCACCGCCGGCAGCCCGGGTGAGGGCAGCGGGTCGGTGCTCTGCTGGTCGGCGTACCAGTCGGGGTCGATCCAGACCTCCGCCACCCACAGCTCGTCGGGCGCCGGCGAGGGGTTGAGGTCGGCCGGCGGAGCGGCGGCGTCGGCCGGCGGCGCGGACCCGTCGGCGGCCGCCCCGACGGGGGCGACAGGTCGAGCGACGACGGCGGCTCGGGGGGGCGCGGCAGCGCACCGGTGGTGAAGTCGTAGCCGCAGTTCTCGCAGAACAGCGCGTTGGCCGGGGTCGGGGCGAGCAGTGCGGGCAGGGCTGGCCGCCGGCCCCGGTCGGTCGCCGCCGGGGGCGGCTCCCGCCGCCGGCGTGCTCGCCGGCGGCACCCTGCGCGTCGGCGTCGATCGGCGAGGCCGCAGGTGTCGCAGTAGTCGGTGGCCGTGGTCTCGTGGCCGGCAGGGCACTTCATGGGCGCAGCCTCACTTCTTGATCCGGGTGGTCTTGGTCGAGGCGGTGTCGAGCGCCATCTCGTCGGCCTTGTCGATGGCGGCCTTGAGCCGCACCGTGCCCTCCTTCTCGTCGGTCACGTCGACGACCTTCCTCAGCTTGGAGGTGGCCTCGTCGTTGCCGGTCTCGGCAGCGAGCTTGACCGCGCGGCCGAGCTTGGTGGTCGCGGTCGCCTCGTCGCCGGACGCCTTGGCGGCCAGCCCCTCCTGGATCATCGCGGCGAGCTCGGTCTGCCCCGTGTAGTGGGCGACCTGCTGGTCGATCTTGGCGGTCAGCTCGGAGTTGCCCGACCAGGTCGCCTTGACCAGCGCCTGGGCGAGCACGTCGTCGCCGACGGCCAGCATGGACCCGCGCGGCGAGCTGCTCCTGGCCGATCGCCTTGGCCGCCACCCGCACCGCCACGTGGTAGTCGCGCGACTCGTCGGACCAGGCGCCGGTCGGGTAGCCGCCGGTCATCGGGTTGATCACGACCCGACGGTCGGTGAGCTCCTCGACCGTCGGCGAGACCTGGCGGACGAAGAGCACCTGGGCGCCCTGCGGCGACCAGACCCGCAGCTGGGCCTCGGCGACGCCGCGCGACATCGAGGTGCGCATCATCTCGCGGAACTGCGTCTCCATCTGGCCCGGCTCCGGGATGATGTCGACGGTGCCGAGCAGCGCCTGGGAGATCCGCCGGATCTCGTCGACCTGCCAGTCGGTGCCGGCTCCGCGGCAGTCGCACTGGAAGTAGCCGGTGGCGCGCGCGATGGCGGCCTCGAGCTTGTCGCCGGTCTCGCGGTTCTCGCCGTCGGTCAGCAGGATCGCGTGGCGCTGGGTGACCTGCGGCACCGAGCCGAAGAGCTGACCGGCGAGGTCGAGCCACGTCGAGATGGCCGTGCCGCCGCTGCCGACGAACCGGCTGACGGCGAGCTGGGCCTGCGAGCGCGTCTGGGCGTCCATCTGCACCAGGCCCGGGCCCGGAGGAGACGGCCGGGTAGGCCAGCATCGCGCGGTCGGAGCCGGCGATCACCGCGAACCAGGTGCCGTCGACGATCTCGTTGAGGGCCGCGGTCGCGGCCTGCTTCGCGGCGGCCATCGTCTGCGGACCCATCGACCCGGAGGTGTCGACGATGATGATCTCGCCGGCTGCTCCCCCGCCGGTCTGGCCGGCGGTGCCGGCCCCGGCGCAGGTGACGGTGACGATCGCGTTGACGTCGGTGCCCCCGTCGGGGAGGTACTCGTTCTGGAAGACGCTTGCGGTGAACTCGGCCATGGTCTGCCTCTCAGTCGTTCTCGTTCGTCGGGTCGGGATTGTGCCCTGTCGTGGCCGGCAGCGGGTCACCGATCCGGGCCAGCGCCACGGTGATGTTGTCGCGGCCGCCGCAGGCGTTGGCGTACGCCATCAGGGCGAGCGCCACGTCGAGCGGCGTGCGGGCCCCCCCGGCGACGGCGATCCGCAGCTGCTCGGCGATCGCCGCGGGCTCGGAGACGTAGTTCCACAGCCCGTCGGAGCAGTTGAGGACCCAGCCCGGACCCACGAGGTCGAGCTCGGCCACGCGCGGCGACAGGTCGGGCGCGTCGCGCCCCAGCCAGCGGGTGATCGCGTGCCCCTGCGGGCCGTTCTCGGCGGCGTCGCGGTCCATGCCCGACGCGATCAGCTGCTGGGCGGCGGAGTCGTCGACGGTGACCTGCAGGCTCTCGCCCGCGTCGGGGATCCAGTAGACCCGCGAGTCACCGACGTTGGCGACGCTGAGGCGGGTCCCCTCGACGACCGCGACCGAGAACGTCGCCGACGCCGGGTTGGGCGAGGCCTCGTCGGTCGCCGCGACGATGGCGTCGTTGGCCGCCTCGACGGTGTGCGCGAAGGCCGCGGCCACCGCTGCGCTCGCGGCCCTGCTCGGTGCCCATGCCGCGCGGCAACGGCGTGCGCAGGGTGTCGAGCGCGGCCCGGGCCCCGGCCAGCGAGGCGACGTCGGAGTCGGTCGAGCTCGACACCCCGTCGAGGACGACCAGCACGGCCCGGCAGCCGGGTGCGTCGTCGGCGAGCAGCGCCATCGCGTCCTCGTTGCGGCTGTGGACGATGCCGCGGTCGCAGACGCCGGCCACCCAGGAGGCCGGCGTCTCGCGGAAGTGGTCGCGCTCGCTGGCCTGCTTGGTGCCGCACGAGATGCAGTAGCCGTCGGCGTCGACCTCGGCGCCGCAGGCCAGGCAGGGGCGATCGCTGCGGGCTCCGACGCCAGGACCCGGGCAGACCGGGGTGGTCCGGGTCGGCGCGCTGATCGGTCCGCTGCCGAGGTCGTCGAACGGCGAGGGCTCGCCCGGACACGTCGACCGTCGCCGCCCGCCCGAGCGCCACCGGCCGACGACCGCGGTCACCGGCTTGCCGCAGGCCTCGCAGAACGCGGCGCCGTCGGGCAGCGGCTCGTGGCAGGACGGGCAGGTCGGTGGGCGCCGGGCCGATGGGCTCGGTCGGCTCGGTGGGGTCGGTCCTCATGTCAGGCTCCAGGCCCGTACGGCGTTGGCGCGGTTGACCAGCTCGATGCGCTCGGGCAGCGCCTGGGCATCACGGGCCAGCAGGCGGTAGCCGCGCTCGATGCCGGCGCGCAGGCCGGCCTCGTCGGCCTCGTGGGAGCCGACCTTGGCCTTCTTCGGCCGCCGCCCGCGCACGATCGCGAGGGCCTGCTCGAGGATCCGCACCGTGTAGCGCCCCTGGGTCGCGGCGTCCATCGACGCCGACTCGATCGAGCGCATCGCCTGGTCGAGCACGGCGAGGTCGGAGGAGCCCTGGCCGAGCAGCACCTCGGCCCGCAGCTGGCGGCTCTCGGGGTAGCCGCGGCTGGTGCGGGGCACCCAGTCGAGCGCCTCGACGGCGGCGGCGGCGTCGCGCCGCTCGGCGCGGATCCGGGCGACCCCGAAGGCCGACGCGGCGATGTAGGCGGCGTCGGTCGAGGCGCAGGTGATGTAGAGCCGCTCGGCGACCTGGGGCAGCCCGCCGCGCTCGCACGCCACCGCCAGGGCGAGCTTGGGGGCCAGCTCGCCGGGCACCTGCTGGTAGACGGCGTTGAACGACGCCATGGCGCCCGCCCAGTCGCGGTCCTGCATCGAGGCGAGACCGTCGATCCACAGCGCCCGCCACTCCCACGGGTCCTCGGCCAGCATCTCGGCGGCCACCGCGTGAGCGGCCTTGACGTCACCGAGCTCCAGGGCGGCGTAACCGCGGGCGATCCGCACCTCGGGCGACTGGTCGGGCGCCTCGGTGGTGAGCATCTTGAGCCGTACGCCGGGGTCCTCCGCGCCGACGCCGGCCAGCCAGGCGTGCTGCGGGTCGGTGGAGTCGGCGCGCAGGTCGGGCAGCTGCGACCACTCCAGCACCGAGCGGGAGGTCGTCGGCGCCTCGAAGAGCACCGAGGCGACCGACGTCGCCGACAAGCCGATCGTGCGCTCGCCGATCTCCTCGCGCAGCACGCCGAGCATCTGGGTGCGCAGCTCGTCGGCGGAGGCGAAGCGGTCGGCGGGGTCGGGCTCGCAGCACTTGGCGATGAGCCAGTAGAGCGAGTCGTTCTCCGCGAACAGCGGCGTCGCCTCGACCGGCGGGAGGCTGTGCAGGTAGGTGCCCTGGTAGCCGCGGAACTCCATGCACAGCACCAGCAGCGTGCGCCCGATCGTGTAGATGTCGGAGGCGACGCTCGGACCGACCTGCGCGACCTCGGGCGCCTGGTAGCCGACGGTGCCGTAGATCGCCGACTCGAGGTCGTCGATGCGGCGTACGCCGCCGAGGTCGATCAGCTTCATCGCGTCGCCGACCTGGATCATGTTGTCGGGCTTGAAGTCGCAGTAGACCAGGCCGAGGTCGTGGAGGTACTGGAAGGCCGGCAGCACCTCGATGAGGTAGGCCAGCGCCTGGTCGATCGGCAGCGGGTTGTAGGCGCCGCCGTTGTCACTCATCCGCTGCTTGAGGATCTGCTTGAGCGACTGGCCGCCGACGTACTCCATGACGATGTAGCCGGCGCCCTCGTGGGTCACGAAGTTGTAGATCTCCACGATCAGGGGGTGCTCGACCTGGGCGAGGAACTGCTGCTCCGCGATCGCCGCGGCCAGCGCGTCGGGGTCGCCGGAGTTGAGCAGGCCCTTGAGCACGACCCAGCGGCCGGAGACGTTGCGGTCGCTGGCGAGGTAGATCCAGCCGAGCCCGCCGTGGGCCAGGCACCCGGCGACCTCGTACTGCCCGCCGACGAGGTCGCCGGGCCTGGAGCTTGGGCGTGAAGGAGTACTCCTGGCCGCACTGGGGGCAGAACCCCTCGGTGCGCCCCGGTACGCCGTCGCGGGTGCGGCCGATCTCGTTGCCGCACTTGCGAGCAGCTGCGCTTCGACTCCGGCACCTGCGGGTCGGGATCGATCGCCTTGGCGCGGGTCGACCGTGGGCGCCGGCGGCACGCTGGTCAGCCCCGCGCCGATCCGGGCCGCGCGCAGGCGCTGCGAGCCGCTGCGGGCGCGCCGGGTCGCCAGCGACCCGGCCGCCGCGCGCTCGGAGCCGAAGGCCGCCGACTGCACCCGGCTCGCCGAGGTGGCGACCGAGACGTCGTCGCCGACCGCCGCGGCCGCGGCTGCGCCGGGCCGACGACGCCGCCGCCGACCGGCGGCCGCCGCCATGCCGCAGGTGTCGCAGTAGCCGTCGGCGATCGACCCGCCGCAGCCGGGCTGCGCGCAGGCGCGCCGTCGGGCGCCGGAGGCCGCGCCGGGTGCGACGGCCGTGGCCGGGCGGGCCCCGGGGAGGCCGCGCGGTGGCACCGTCGGCGCGGCCATGCCGCACACGTCGCAGTAGCCGTCCTGGACGATCCCGGTGCAGCCGGGCTGGGTGCAGGTCGGGGCGGAGTCGTCAGGGTGGCAGCTGGCGGAGTCCTTCGTGGCGGGGGTGAGCTGGGTCAGCCAGGTCTGGTAGGCGGTGACGAGGGCGCGACCCACGCCCATCGGCGCCGGCCGTCGGTCGAGCACCTCGCGGGCCCGGGCCTCGCTGGTGGTGAGGTCCGCGCGGTCGGCCAGCCCGAGGGCGCGGGCCTTGGCGGCGTAGGCGTCGAGCAGCGCGACCAGCTCGGCGTGCTCGGCCAGCGCCCCGGCGTAGGCGTCGTGCGCGAGCGTCAGCGCCTGCCCGACCCGCCCGAGCCGGTCGACGTAGGGCCCCGAGGGCGTCGGGGGTGTTCGGGCACCGGGCCGAGCGCGGCGATGTCGGGCACGGCGTAGCGCGGTGCCGGGTCGACGGTGGCCACGCAGCGTCGGCCAGGTCGCGCAGCGCCTCGGCCCGCGCGGTGAGGTCGGCCAGCCGGGCACGGGCCTGGTCGAGCTGGGCGCGCGCTCCCCGACGGCGGGCGTTGCCCACGATGAGGTCGCGCTCGAAGACGGCGGCGTCCTGCTCGAGCGGCCCGAGCAGCCCACCCACGTCGGCGCCGCGGCCTGCGCGGCCGGCGACGTCCTCCACGCGCGCCATCAGCGCCGCGAGTCGCTCGACGGCGCCGTCACGACCGTGCGCCGGCTCGAGCGCGACCTGGTCGCGGACCCGCTCGCACTGCGCGCGCAGGTCCTTGATCCGCGCGGCGGCCAGCGTCGGCTCCCGGGCTCAGCGCCAGCCGGGTGCGCAGCTGGGCGGCCAGGGCGTCGGAGAGCCGGCACGCCTCCGGCACCGTGACCGCCATGCTGCCCATGCCACCGGCGACGCCGGCATCGCGGCGTCGAGCCGGCCCCAGATGAGCGCCGCGATCTGCTCGCGCTCGGGGCCGAGCATCCGACCGCCGTCGAAGACCGCGAACATCTGCTGGTAGCGGTCCGAGACCGCCTTCCAGAGCGCCAGCGACAGCGCGATGTCGGCGCTGATCTCGCGGCCGCGACCGCCGACAGGGCGGCGGAGTCGAGCAGGTCGAGCTCGTGCTTGCGCGCGCGGACCCAGCCCTCGAGGCCCTCGAGGTACTCCTTGATCGCGAAGGGCTGCGGCGCCTGCCCGAGCCCTCCGGGCGCGGTGGGGGCCGCAGCCGTGGCGGCTCCGGGTAGATCGGTCACCGGGACCCCGCTCATCGTCCGTAGAGCGGCTGCGGCTGCTCGCCCGGGACGCGCAGGAACGGACGGAGCCAGGTGTTGTAGGACTCCTGCCAGCGTCCGTCGGCGCGCATCTCCTCGAGGGTGGTGTTGATCAGCTCGACGAGGTCGACGTCCTCGGCGTTGACGCCGATGCCGTAGGGCTCCTGGGTGAGGAACTCGGTGTCGAGCACCACGGCGTAGGGGTCCTGGGCGGCGAGGCCCGGCGAGCACGAGGTCGTCGGTGCTGACGCCGTCGGCCTGACCGTTCTGGAAGAGCACCATGCAGGCGGAGTTGTCGCCGGCCGTCACCGGGATCGCGTCGGGCTGGATCTTCTGGATGTTGTCGATGCTGGTCGTGCCGGACGGGGCGCAGATGCGCTTGTCGGCGAGGTCCTCGATCGAGTCGATGCCCGGAGTCGCGGCCGACGAGCACCTTCTGCCCGGCGTCGTAGTAGATCTGCGAGAACGCGATCTGCTGCCACCGCTCGCAGTTGACCGTCATGTTGCGCGCCACGATGTCGATCGTGCCGTCCTGGAGCAGCGGGATCCGCTCCGCGGCGGTGATCACCTTGAGCTCGACGTTGCCCTGCGCGGTGCCGAAGATCTTCTCGGCGATCGCGTTGACCATGTCGATGTCGAAGCCCTTGATCTGCCCGTCGCTGGGGTCGCGCGAGCCGAGCAGGAACGTGTCGGCGGCGACGCCGGCGACCAGGCGACCGCGGTTCTTGATGCGGGTGACCGCCTCGCCGTTGAGCACGTTGCCCTCGGGCGCGTAGGACCGCACCTGGGTGCCGTCGTCGTTGCTGCACGTCGGGCCTTCGTCGCCCCCACCGCCCGCCTCGGAGGTGGGTGCGGTCGGGCTGGGCACGGTCGTCTCGTCGTAGCCGCAGGCTCCGAGGACCAGGACGGCGGCCAGCAGGCCACCGAGCAGGGGCTTCAGCGGGTGGTTCATGAGTACTCCCGACGTCGCTGGTTGATGCCCCAGGTGGCGGCCGCGGCGGCCGCGAGTCCTCCCAGGAGCGTGAGGACGGCGAGGATCAGCGCGATCACTCCGCCGGAGGAGAACGAGTCGGTCGCCTCGGCTGCCGCCTCGTCGACCGAGGCTCGCGGCGCTGGCGTCGACGGCGTCCAGCAGCGCGGTCGGCGCACGCGTCGTCGGTGCTGGTGGCCAGGGCGACCGCCTCGTCGTACTTCCCGTCGTTGTCCAGCTCACGCACGGTGTCGTGCTGCTGGACGTAGTCGCGCCACAGCCGCAGCGTGGAGGGCAGCGCGTTGTCCTCGACGATCGCCGCCGAGGTGGCGAAGAGCTCCTCGTAGGCCGCCCCCGAGCCACGGTTGATGAGGCCCTGGCTCTCCTGGGCCTTGGCGTCGTTGGCGGCGGTGCGGGCCGAGGCCTCGGCCACCGCGGTCTGGTAGGCGCCGTCGCGGGTGTCGGAGTTGTCGCCGCTCTTGTTGGCGGCGTACAGGCTCACGACCAGGGTCAGCACCCCGATGACGACGGCGCCGGTGGCGACGCCGACGTTGATCCGGCGGTGGAAGCGCCGCCCGATCTCGCGGTTGACGAGGACGAGGGCGCCGATCGCCACCAGACCGATCAGCAGCAGCCACCCGGGGCTCTGGCCGTCCATCTCGTCGGTGGCGCGCTCGGAGTTGGCGTCGACGAGGGCCTGGACGATCGGGATCGCGTCGGAGCGCAGCGAGTCGCCGGCGGCGTTGAGGTAGGCGATGCCGATGACGAAGTTCTGCCGGTTGTAGTCGCGGGCCTGGGCCACGGCGGTGGTGTAGGCCCGCACCTCGACGTTGAGGTCGGCGAGCACCTCCCGGTCGGCCGGCTGGGCGTCGGCCGCGTCGGTGATGAGGCGCAGCACGTCGTCGATCGCGGCGTCGTAGGCGGCGCGCTGGTCGGGCGGCTCGAGCCCGCCCACCAGGAAGGCGGTGGTGGCGACGGCGTCGGCGCGCAGCAGCGAGGTCTGGATCTTCTGGACCCGGACCACCTGGTCGGTGTTGTCGGCGGCGCGTCCGTTGGCCTGCCACGACAGGACCTGCACCAGGGTCGCCAGCACGGCGAAGAGCACGCAGGCCGCGACGGCGACCACCTGGAGCCGGTTGAGCAGGCGCGGGACGTCCTCGCCCACGTCGGCTCCCGCCGGGTGCGGGGCGCCGGCGGTGTGCACGGTCTGCGCGGCCTGGGTCGCCGCGGCTCCCGACGGGGTCATCGGGGCCAGCGACGGCTGTCGCTGAGGTGCCTGCTGGCTCACGAGGTCTCCTCGCTGGACGGGTGCTCCGGGTCGATCGTGCTGTCGCTGTCCGGATCGGGTGCCTCCGACGGAGCGTCGGTCTCTTCTTCCCCGATCTCGACCAGTCCAATCTCGGGCGCGTCGGGAGGTGGCACCAGCTCGCCGTCCGGCGACACGGCCGGCTGCTCCCCCTCGGGTGCCGGCGGCGCAGCCAGGTCGTCGAGCACGAGCAGGCGCAGCTCCTCGAGCGTGGGCTCGTCGATGTCGCGCAGGCGCCAGGCGTGGTGGCCGATCGCGGCCTCGAGGATGTTGCGCACGTAGCGGGCGTTGCCGAACGTCGGGCCGCGCTCGACGCCGGAGAGGATCTCGCGCAGCCGGTCGAGGACCGGCTCGCCGGCGTCGTACTCGGCACCCCCGGCCATCAGGCCGAAGATCTCGACCAGCTCGTCGTCGGTGTAGTCGGGGAAGTCGATGGTGGTGCGGAAGCGACTCTCCAGGCCGGGGTTCTGGCCGATGAAGACCATCATCGGCACCGGGTAGCCGGCCACGATCACGACCAGGTCGTCGCGGCGGTCCTCCATCTCCTTGACCAGGGTGTCGATCGCCTCCTGGCCGTACTGGTCGCCGGCGAGCGAGTAGGCCTCGTCGATGAACAGCACGCCGCCGGCCGCCGACTCGACGACCTCCGCGGTCTTCATCGCCGTCTGACCGAGGTAGCCGGCCACCAGCTCCGAGCGGTCGACCTCGACCAGCTGACCCTTCGACAGGAGCCCGAGGGCGCGGTAGATGCCGGCGACCAGCCGGGCCACCGTGGTCTTGCCGGTGCCGGGGTTGCCGTTGAAGATGAGGTGGCGGGTGATCGTCGGCGACTTCAGCCCGGCGTCGCGGCGCAGTCCCTCGACGCGCAGCACCGCGGCCTGCCGGTGGATCTCGGCCTTGACGTCCTCGAGACCCACGAGGGCGTCGAGCTCGGCGAGCAGCTCCTCGACGCTCTTCTGCGGCACCTCGGGCTCCGGCTCGGGCTCCGGCTCGGGCGTGCCGTCGGGCGGGGGCTGGGTGGCGGTCGGGGGCGCGCCGTCGTCGGGCGGCTGGAGCGGCTGCGGGTCCTGGGTCGGCATCCTCGACGTGCCGGACAGCGCGGAGAGGTCGATGCCGGCCAGCTTGCGCTGCACGACACCGAGCTGCTGCACCAGCGAGGAGGTCACCTCGTCGCCGACCGTCGTCACCGAGGGGCGGACCACCGGCGACTCCCCGAGCTGCGCCGAGGCAGCCGTGGCGGCATTGCCCATGGCACGCGGGTCGGGGGTGCCGAGGAGGGCCGCGGCGAGTGCCACGTCGCCGAGCGCGGCGGCGTACGTCGGGCCGTGCGAGGACCCGATCGCGGACAGCTCGCTCATCATGGCCGTCGGCGCCGAGCGGAAGCGCCGCCCGCGCTGGGCGGCCTCCATGAACTCCTCGGCCGAGACCGGGCGCCCGGTCTCGGTGCACCAGTCGACGAAGGCGCCCTTCGAGGGCTCGGCGACCGCCGCGGCGAGCGCCTCCCCCTCGCGTCGGGCCGTGGCGGGGGCGAGCCCTGCCTCGATCGCGGCCGCCTCGAGGGCGGTGAGGGTGGTCGCCAGGCTCTGGTGGGTGGCTGCGTTCACGTCGTGCTCCTCATCAGGTGGGGCTTCCGAGCTGGAGGTCGCCCCCGCCGTCGGCGGAGTGCCCGAACTTGGCCTCCAGGAACATCCCGTGCGCGAGCAGCGCCTGGGCGTCGGCCCGGATCGCGGCGTCGAGGATCTTGTCCATGGTCGCGGCCAGCAGCTCGAGCTGCTCGATCAGGACCATCAGCGAGGTCTTGTAGCCGTCGATGGGCCGCGTGTCGGCCCAGTCGCGCGGCAGCCGGAGGTAGCCGCCGACCGCCTCGGGCAGGTAGGTCGTGGCGGTCGCCACCACGGAGTACCCCTCCATCGAGCCGAGGCCGAGGTTGCGCAGTCGCGGCAGGGTGTCGTTGATCGCGCGCGCGATGCGCACGACGCGTGCGGTGACGATCGGCGGTGCGTTGCCCTCGGTGAGCATCGCGTTGACGCGGTTGAGCGAGGCCAGGATGTCCTGCTCGGTCGGCGCGGCCGAGACGGGGGCGACGTCGGTCTCGGAATCGCGCCGACGCTCCCACCATTCCTTCAGCCCCACGTGTGCACCGGTGCTCAGCTCAGCGACTGGGCGGACAGGTCGAGGGTGCCGGCGGCGTTGCGGGCATCGTGCTTCTGGACCCGGTCGAGGTAGGACTGGGACTTCTCCACCTCGTGCTCGAGGACCCCGATCGTCGCGGACATGTTGTCGAGCGCCTTGAGCTTGAACTCGTCGATCGAGTCCATGGTGGCGTAGATGTTGGCGAACGCCGCCTGGAGCTGCTCGATGCCGATGGTCGACGACGCCGCCTGCTCCTGGATCGCGGCGGAGTTGTCCTTGAGCATCTCCGAGGTGCGCTGGATCATGCCGGACGTCGTGGTGTTGAGCGCCGAGATCTGGTCGAGCACGAGCTTCTGGTTGCCGAGCGCCTGCGCGACGATGACCGCCGTGCGCAGGGCCGAGACGGTGGTCGTCGACGCACGGTCGACACCCTTGATGAGCTCGATGTTGTTCTTGATGATGATGTCGATCGCGAGGTAGCTCTGGATCGACACCGCGAGCTGGGTGAGCAGGTCCTGGTGCTTCTGGCGGACGTAGAAGAGCACGTCCTGGCTCAGGGTCTTGGCCGTCTCCGGGTCGCTGAGCTCGAGCTCGGCGATCTTCGCGGCCAGCTTGGCGTCGAGCCGCTCGGCGACGTAGATGTATTGGTTGAGCCGGCCCATCGTGGCCCAGAGGTTCGTCTTCTCCAGGTTGAGCGCGACGTTGTCCTTGGTGAGCTCGTCCTGGCCGTTGCGCAGGCTGTGCAGGATGCCGTTGAGCTGGGTCTGCGCCGACTGGTACTTGCGGAAGTAGTCGGTGATCTTGTCGCCGAAGGGCAGCAGGTCGAGCCAGCGCTTGGCGCCGGTCGCCTGGCTCGGGTCGAGGTCCTCGACGGTGCGTCGCAGCTCGAGCAGCGTCTTGCCGACGGCCGACCCCTCGGCGAGCCCGCCCTCCTTGAGCGCGGTGACCGGGCGGTCGAGCATCCGGTTGGAGGTCTCGGCGGCGCGACGGATCTCGGCGTCGCCCATGGTGCGCACGTTCTCGGCCTGGGCGGCGAACTCCGGGCTGCCGGCCTGGGTGGAGCCGAGCGCGGTCATGAAGCTGTCGACCTTGGCGTCGAGCTCGGGCTGCACGGCGGCCGCGACCGGCGGCGCCATCTTCGGCGCCTGCGTCTCGAGCACCACCGCGGGGGCGTCGGGAGCGGTCAGCGTGACCACGGGGTCGGGCGGGGCGAGCGGCATGGGCTCGGCAGCGGCGCCAGACGTTCCGTCGGATGTGCTCATCGTTCCTCCACCAGAGGGGTCAGGGTGAGATCGGACACGCTGATCAGGCGCTGGGGGGAGACTACCCATCCTGATCGACATCCGCGACGCAGGGATCGTCCGTCCCGATCCCACGTCGATCGGCCCGGTTCACCCGGTGTCGCGTCGCAATCGGGACGGACTTCCCCGCTACGGCAGCTCGACGAGGAACCGCGGCATCAGCGCCTGCGCGATCGGGCCGATCGTGAGGGCGAAGAGGACCGTGCCGACCCCGAGAGCACCGCCGAGCACCAGCCCGATCAGCACGACCGCGACCTCGAGACCGGTGCGGACCAGTCGGATCGAGGCGCCCGTACGCCGGTGCAGCCCGGTCATCAGGCCGTCGCGCGGGCCGCGGCCGAGCTGGGCGCCGATGTAGAGAGCGGTGGCGATGCCGCACAGGGCGACGCCCCCGACCATCAGCGCGACCTCGGCCCAGAGCGCCTCGGGTCGGTCCAGCAGGGCCAGCGTCGCGTCGGCGGCGAAGCCGACGACCAGGGCGTTGGCGATCGTGGCGATGCCCGGCACCTCCCGGAGCGGGATCCACAGGAGCAGGACGACGAAGCTCATCACCACCACCGCCTGGCCGAGGCTCAGCGGCACGTGCCGGATGAGCCCCGAGTGCAGCACGTCCCACGGCGCCAGCCCGAGGTCGGCGCGCACCATCATCGCCAGCGACGCGCCGTACAGCACCAGGCCGACCATCAGCTGCGTCAACCGGCGCGGCAGGCGACCGGCGCGCAGCTGGGCGATCGGCCCGAGGTCCAGCAGGGCGGGTGCCCGGTGGGTCGTGGCGGGGGTCGCGGTCTCGGTCACGCAGCCACCCTCCTCGCAATTGGCCTCCAACTACATAGCCAATCGTGATTCACTGGTCTGCATGGGCACACCCACTCGCACCATCAGCGCGGCTCGCGTCGCCGCCCTCGTCGGCGACTTCGACCGCTCGCCCGCCTACGCCGGCCTGGCCGACGCCCTGACCGAGCTGGTCGGCGACGGCCGCATCCCCTACGACACCCGGCTGCCGAGCGAGCGCGAGCTCACCGAGGCGCTCGCGGTGTCCCGCACCACGGTGACCCGGGCCTACGCCGCGCTGCGCGACAGCGGGTACGCCGAGGCACGCCAGGGCGCCGGCACCTTCGCCCGGGTGCCCGGCGGACGCGCCGGCGTGCACGACCGGGCCCTGCTCCCCCGACCCGACGCCCACGACGCGATCGACCTCGGCTGCGCCGCCGCGTCCGCCCCACCCGGCGTCGCGGCGGCCTACGCCGAGGCGGCGGCCGAGCTGCCCGCCTACCTCGGCGGACACGGCTACTTCCCGGTCGGGCTGCCGGCCCTGCAGGCGGCCATCGCCGCGACGTACGACGACCGGGGCCTTCCGACCGAGCCCGACCAGATCATGGTGACCCCCGGCGCGCTCACGGCCGCCTCGATCGTCGCCGCGGCGTTCACCGGGCCGCGCGACCGGGTGCTGGTCGAGTCGCCGGTCTACCCCAACGCGACCCAGGCGCTGCGCAGCGCCGGCGCCCGCCTCGTCGGCTCGCCCGTCGATCCCGGCGGGTGGGACCTCGACGCCGTCGGCACCGCGCTGCGCGAGGTCGCTCCGACGCTGGCCTACCTGATCCCCGACTTCCAGAACCCCACCGGCCACCTGATGAGCGACGAGCAGCGCGCGACCTATGCCGCGCACCTGCGCCGCTCGGGCACGGTCGCCGTGGTCGACGAGGCCCACCAGGCACTGGCGCTGGACGGTCAGGAGATGCCGCGACCGTTCGCGTCGTACGCGCCCTCGACGATCACCTTGGGCAGCGCGAGCAAGTCGGTGTGGGGCGGGCTGCGGCTCGGGTGGATCCGCGCGCCGCGCGAGCAGATGGAGACCCTGGTGCGCGCGCGCATGGGGCTCGACCTGGGAGCACCGGTGATGGAGCAGCTGGTCCTCACCCGCGTGCTCGCCGACCCCGCGCCGCTGCTCGCCGCGCACCGCGACCGGCTGCGCCACCAGCGGGACTGCCTTCTCGGGGCCCTCGACGAGCACCTGCCGACGTGGCGCTACGTGCGCCCCACCGGCGGGCTCGCGGTGTGGTGCGAGCTGCCCGCCGCGGCGGCGACGGCCTTGGTCACCGAGGCCGACCGCGCCGGTGTCTTCATCGCCCCGGGCCCGTCGTTCGCCGCCGAGGGCGGGCTCGACCGGTTCGTGCGCATCCCGTGGACCCGACCCGCGGACGACCTCGCCGAGGCCGTGCGCCGCCTGGCCGAGGTGTGGGAGTCGGTCAGCTCCCGCACCGCACCCGGCGCCGGTCGCCGCCAGCGGGTGATGGTCGCCTGAGGCCGGTGCGGGCCGGGGAGCGGCCAGCGACCAGCGGCCGGTAGCAGGGTCAGACCAGGTCGACGGCGCGCACCGAGTGCGCGCTCATCGCGGTCTCGATCTCGGCCAGCACGTCGGGGGTCAGCCCGGTGTCGACCGAGATCGCCATCAGCGCCTCGCCGCCCTTGGCGTTGCGCGCCACCTGCATGCCGGCGATGTTGACCCCGGCATCGCCCAGGAGCTTCCCGACGGTGCCGACCATCCCCGGCCGGTCGGCGTAGGTGAAGAAGGCCAGGTGCTGGGTCGGCTCGAGGTCGATGTCGTAGCCGTTGACCTCGACGAGGCGCTCGCGCTGGTTGATCCCGATCAGGGTGCCGCTGACCGAGATCTGCGACCCGTCCGCGAGCGTCCCGCGCAGGGTGATCAGGTTGCGGTGGTCGGGGCTCTCCTGCTCGGTGATCAGGCGTACGGCGGTGCCGCGCTCGGCGGCGAGCAGGGGGGCGTTGACGTAGGAGACGGCGTCCTCGATCACGTCGGTGAAGACGCCCTTGAGGGCCGCGAGCTCGAGCACCTTGACGTCGAAGGCGGTGATCTCACCGCGCACCTCGACGTCGAACTGCTGGGCCACCTCGCCGGCCACGCCGGTGAAGATCCGGCCCAGCTTCTCGGTCAGCGGGATGCCCGGGCGCACCTCCTCGGCGATGACGCCGCCCTGCACGTTGACGGCGTCCGGGACCAGCTCACCGGACAGCGCCAGGCGCACCGACTTGGCGACCGAGACGCCGGCCTTCTCCTGGGCCTCCTCGGTCGAGGCTCCGAGGTGGGGCGTGGCCACGACGTTCTCCAGCTCGAAGAGCGGGCTGTCGGTGCACGGCTCGGCGGCGAAGACGTCGAGGCCGGCCGCGGCGATCCGGCCGGTCTTGAGGGCGTCGTACAACGCTGCCTCGTCGACGATCCCGCCGCGGGCGGCGTTGACCAGGACCAGGTGCGGTCGGACGACGGCGAGCTGGTCGGCCCCGATGAGGCCGATGGTCTCGGGGGTCTTGGGCAGGTGCACCGACATGAAGTCGGACTCCGCGAGGAGGGTGTCGAGGTCGACCAGGCGCACGCCGGCCTGCGCCGCGCGGCCGGCCTGCACGTAGGGGTCGTAGGCGATGACGTTCATGCCGAAGGCCGCGAGGCGCTGGGCGACCAGGACGCCGATCCGGCCGAGGCCGACGATGCCGACGGTCTTCTCGTAGAGCTCGATGCCGGTGTAGCGCGCCCGCTTCCACTCCCCCGCACGCAGCGCCGCGTGGGCCGGCGAGACGTGACGCGCGGCGGCGAGCATCAGGGCGACCGCGAGCTCGGCGGCCGAGACGATGTTGGACGTCGGCGCGTTGACGACCATGACGCCCGACATCGTCGCCGTGCGCACGTCGACGTTGTCCAGACCGACCCCGGCGCGCGCGACGACCCGCAGGCGCTTGGCCAGCCCGAGCGCCTCGGCGTCGACCTTGGTGGCCGAGCGCACGAGCAGCGCGTCGACGTCGACGATCGCCTCGAGGAACGCCGCCCGGTCGGCGCCGTCGCAGTGGCGGATCTCGAAGTCCGGCCCCAGCGCCTCGACGGTCGCCGGGCTCAGCTCCTCGGCGATCAGCACGACGGCGCGCTGGGCCAGCAGGTCGGGAGGGGTCACAGCGCAGGATCCTCGCTCGCGGTTCGGGCAGACGTCGCACGACGCTGTGCGCTGCGCCACATTAGCCGAACCGGCCCGAGGAAATCGGTGGTCTCGCACCGTGTCGGCGCCGTAGCCTGAGCCGTCCCGACCCCGAGGCAAGGCCTGCGTCCGTTGAAGCTCTGAGATCCGCCCTCCGCCCTCACCGTCCGGGCGCGCCGCACACCGGCTCGCCCCGACGTGGATGCGGCGATCTCAGCCCAGCTCGACGTACGACGGGAGCCTCCTCGTGTCATCTCGATCCACCCACCCCGGCACCCCCGGTCCCCGGGCGGTGGCCGCCCTCTCCGGCGTCGGCTTCGCCTGGCCCGACGGGACGCCGGTCCTCGCCGGCCTCGACCTGCTCGTCCCGCCCGGCCGGTCGGCCCTGGTCGGCACCAACGGAGCCGGCAAGACCACCGTGCTGCGCCTGCTCGTCGGGGACCTCGCCCCGACCACGGGTCACGTCGAGGTCTCCGGGCGGGTCGCGATGCTCGCCCAGGACCTCGCCCGCGACGTCGACCAACGCGTCGCGTCGTTCCTGGGCATCGCCGACACGCTGGCGGCGGTGCAGGCGGTCGAGGCCGGCACGCTCGCCGCCGAGGAGTACGCCGACGCCCTCGCGAGGATCGGCGACGACTGGGACGTCGGTGAGCGAGCCGTCGCCTCGCTGGCCCGGATGGGTCTCCCCGAGGACGTGCTCGCCCGCCGCCTGGGCGAGCTCTCGGGCGGGGAGGTGGTCCAGCTCGGACTGGCCCGACTGCTCCTCGACCGTCCCGACGTCCTCCTGCTCGACGAGCCCACCAACGACCTCGACGCCGACGCGCGCGAGCGCCTGCTGGACGTGGTCGACACCTGGACCGGGTCGCTGCTCGTCGTCAGCCACGACCGCGAGCTCCTCGAGCACGTCGACCGGATCGGCGACCTGCGCGACGGCACCGTCCGGTGGTACGGCGGCGGCTACACCGCCTACGCCGAGCAGGTCGCCGCGGAGCAGGAGGCGGCCGAGCGCGCCGCGACCTCGGCCCGCTCCGACGTACGACGCCAGCGCAACGACCGGGTCGAGGCCGAGCGCCTGCTCGCTCAACGCAAGCGGCAGGGCGCCTCCACCGCGGCGCGCACCAACATGGGCAAGGGAGCCCAGCACTTCTGGCAGAACCGCTCCGAGAAGCACGCGGCGTCCTACCGGCGGATCCACGACGACCGCCTGGAGTCGGCGCGGTCGCGCCTCGACGCCGCCCAGGCACGCCTGCGCGAGGACCGCGAGATCCGCATCGACCTGCCCGCCACCGCGGTGCCGCGCGGTCGCTCGGTGGTGCAGACGCGTGACCTGGTGCTGCGCCACGGGGTCTCGGTCGAGCTGGCCGTCTCCGGGCCCGACCGGATCGCGGTGACCGGACCCAACGGGGCCGGCAAGACGACCCTGCTGCACACCCTCGCCGGCCGGATCGCGCCCGCCGCGGGCACGGTCGACCTGCGGGTCCCGGTCGGGTTGCTCCCGCAGCGACTCGACCTGCTCGACGACACGTTGTCGGTCGAGGCCAACGTCGCGCTGTGCGCCCCGGGCGCCGAGCGATCAGACCTCCGGGCGGTGCTGGCCCGCTTCCTCTTCCGCGGCACGGCCGCCGACCAGGTCGTCGGGACCCTCTCCGGGGGCGAGCGCTTCCGCGCCACCCTGGCCGCCGTGCTGCTCGCCGACCCGGCGCCGCAGCTGCTCCTGCTGGACGAGCCCACCAACAACCTCGACTTCGCGTCGTACGACGCCCTGGTCACCGCGCTGGACGGCTACCAGGGGGCGTTGGTCGTCGTGAGCCACGACCCGCGCTTCCTCGACGACGTCGCCGTCGACCGCGTGCTTGAGTTGTCCCCATGACCCCTGCCGCGATCGCCTCCGAGAAGTACATGTCGCTCACGACCTACCGAGCCTCCGGTGCCGAGGTCGCCACCCCGGTGTGGGTCGTCGGCCTCGAGGACGGTCGCGTCGGCTTCTGGACCGCGATGGGCACCGGCAAGACCAAGCGCATCACCCGCGACCCGCGCGTGTCGGTGCGTCCGTGCGACCAGCGCGGCCGGGTCGCCGACGGTGCGGCGTCCTACGCCGGGACGGCCGAGCTCGTGCAGTCCGGCCTGGCCTTCGGCGAGGTCCAGGGCAAGGTGCGGGAGAAGTACGGGTTCATGACGAAGGTGACCAAGGTGCTCGCGAAGCTGGGACCGCAGGGCCGCAAGGGTCTGACGTACGCCGACACGGTCGTGCTGATCACGCTCGACACCTGATCGTCGGCCCGAGGACGCCTCAGGCGAACAGCGACTGGCCGACGTACTCGCCCGCAGCGACTCCGGCGGGGACCGCGAAGAGGGCCGACCCGGTGACCTTGAGGTACTCCATGAGCGCGTCGTTCTTGGCCATCGCGTTCTGGATCGGGATGAAGTGGGTGCGGGGGTCGCGCACGTAGGCGATGAAGAAGAGCCCGGCGTTGAGGCCGCCGAGCGCGTCGGTGCCGTCGACGAAGTTGTAGCCCCGTCGCAGCATCCGGGCCCCGTCGTGGAAGTCGGGATGGACCACGCGCACGTGGGAGTCCATGGCCATGGTCGGTGCCGTGCCGGTGACGGCGTCGAAGTCGGGCTCGTCGAACTCGGTGCCGCCGGTGAGCGGCGCACCCTCGCCCTTCGTGCGCCCGATGAACTGCTCCTGGTCGGCCAGTGGCTGACGGTCCCAGACCTCGATGGTCATGTTGATCCGGCGGGCCACGAGGTAGGAGCCGCCCGGCGAGCCACGCACCCTTCGCGTCGTCGTCGACGCCGACCCAGACGTGCTCGTCGGCGGCGCCGGCCTCCTCGGCCTTGAGGTTGGCGGTGCCGTCCTTGAAGCCGAACAGGTTGCGGGGGGTGTCCTGCGACGTCGAGGTGGACGACGTACGCCCGAAGCCGAGCTGCGACCAGCGCACCGCCGCCCGC
This sequence comes from uncultured Actinomycetota bacterium, assembly GCA_963822915.1. Taxonomy (GTDB): domain Bacteria; phylum Actinomycetota; class Actinomycetes; order Propionibacteriales; family Nocardioidaceae; genus Nocardioides. The sequence continues at coordinate 17,410 of CAWGJR010000028.1, read as the reverse complement.
CCGAAGGCGATCCGGGCCAGGTTGCGGATGGCGTGGACGGCGACCTGGGGGTCGTCGGCGCAGGCCTGGATGCAGAGGTCGCCGGAGGACTGCGCGGGCTCGAGCAGGTCGCCCGGGAAGTGCGGGAGCGGCTGCAGCGCCTCGGGTTGCCGCTCGGCGATGCCGAACCGGTCCTTGCCGTCGGCGTCGGTGAAGAGCCCCGGGCCGAAGCCGAAGGTGATGGTCAGCCCGGAGGCGGGCAGCCCGATCGCCTCGCCGGTGTCGTCGGGCGGCAGTGCCGGATCGCCCTCGACCGGTCCGACCTCGCCGGCCGGTCCACCGGAGGTCATCCGCTCGGCTGCGGCGGTCCAGTCCTGGAGCAACGAGACCAGCTCGTCGCGGTCGTCGGTGGTGACGTCGAAGGCCGCGAAGTGCAGCCGGTCCTGCGCGGGCGTGAGGATCCCGGCCTGGTGGGCACCGCGGAAGTCGTAGGCACGGGCCAGTGACTCCTCGGCAGCCGCCTCGTCGGTCAGCCGACCGACGGTGAACGCGCCGGCCACCCCGGCGGCAGCGAGGCTGCCGCCGAGGAGACCACGACGAGAGACGCGAGCAGTCACGGGCGTCAGGCCACCACGGCCGCGGTCAGCATCGACAGCGGCTCGGAGAGGGCGTTGACGGAGTCGGCGAAGTCCTTGACCTCGTCGGGGGTCAGGTCGGTGTAGAGCACGAAGCCGTCGCCCTCGCGCTGGGCGTCCAGCAGGACCTGCAGCTCGTCGAAGCGCTCGGTGAGCGTCGAGGCGAGGTCGGGGTCGTTCTGCTCCACGATCGGCTGCACTCCCTCGAAGGCCACCCGCGCGCCGTCGACGTTGGCCTGGAAGTCCCACAGGTCGGTGTGCGACCAGAACTCCTCCTCGCCGGTGACCTTGCCGACCGCGACCTCCTCGAGCAGGCCCCGCGAGCCGTTGGCGATCCCGTCGACGGTGTAGTCGAGGTCCTGCACCCGGGAGTCGAGCTCCTCGGTGTTGGCCAGCAGGTCGTCGGCGTAGATCGCGCGCTCCTCGGGGGTCAGCGCGGTGTAGTCCGTCGCCTCGGCCGGCCACAGGTCCTTCTCGATCCGGTGCCAGCCGGTCCACTCCTGCCCGGGCTCGAGGTCGGCCTCCCGCAGGTCCATCTTCGGGTCGAGGTCGCCGAACGACTCCGCCACCGTCTCGATGCGCTCCCAGTGGGTGCGCGCCTCGGGGTAGAGCGCGCGCGCCTCGTCGTCGGCGTCGCCGGCCTTGTAGAGGTCGACGAACTCGCGGGTCTTGGCGAGCAGCTGGGCGGTCTGGTCCTTGACGTAGCCGGCGTAGTTGGTCAGCGCCGCGTCGACCAGCTCCTGGTCGCTCGAGGTCAGCTCGGGCGCCTCGTCGGACGCGGTCACGGTGAAGTCGGAGCGCAGACCCTCGCCGACCATGCCCGGCTTGCAGGCGGTGAAGTACTCGCCGGCCGCGGCGTTGACCGTCAGCGTGCGGTTGACGCTGGGACCGATGTTCTCGACCTCGCCCACGATGCGCAGGCCGTCCTCGGCGAGCAGGTAGAACTCGGTGACCTGCGACCCGGTGTTGGTCACGTCGAACGTCAGCGTGCCGGCCGGCGCCTCGGTGGCGGACACCTCGCACGCGTCGGCGGAGGAGTTGACGGTGAAGTCCCGCGCGGCGTCGCCCGAGCCCTCCTCGGCGGTGCTGTTGCTGGTGCAGGCGGCGAGGGCCGGGCCCACGAGCAGGGCGGCGGCGATCAGGGTGGTGCGCATGGAGGGTGGTTCCTTTGCTGGAGTGGGCCGGTCAGGAGGACACGGTCGTGGCAGGGGCGACAGGCTGCTGGGGGCCGGCGGGCGTCGTACGACGGCGCGACCCACGGAGGAAGAGGGTCATCGCCGGGACGACGTAGAGCACCCAGGCGATCGCCTCGAGCACGGTCGTGGCGGGCGAGAAGTTGAAGACGCCCTTGAGCAGGGCGCCGTACCAGGCGTTGATGTCGACGGTGCCGGAGACGTCGAAGGCGTAGGTGTAGAGGCCGGGCAGGAAGCCGGCCTCCTGGAGGTCGTGGATGCCGTAGGCGAGCACTCCCCCGGCGACGACGATCAGGAAGGCGCCGGTCCAGGTGAAGAACACCGACAGGTTGATCGAGATGGCCCCGCGGTAGAGCAGGTAGCCCAGCGCCACCGCGGTGGCGATCCCGAGACCCGCACCGAGCAGCGGCTCCCACGTGGGCGGCGCGATGCCGGCGGCGTCACGGGTGCCGGCCTGCATCGCGGACCACAGGAAGAGCGCGGTCTCGAGCCCCTCACGACCCACCGCGAGGACGGCCACGACGACCAGCGACCAGGGGTTGCCGATGGCGGCGCCGTCGATCTTGCCGCGCAGCTCGCCCCCCATCGAGCGGGCGGCCCGGGCCATCCAGAAGATCATCCAGGTGACGAAGCCGACGGCCACGATCGACAGCGAGCCGCCGATGAGCTCCTGGGCCTCGAAGGTCAGGCCCTGAGGACCGAAGGTGAGCGCGGCGCCGAACGCGAGGCTGACCGCGACCGCGATCGCCACGCCCGCCCAGATGCGCGGCAGCAGGTGTCGCCGGTCGGACTTGACGAGGTAGGCGACGAGGATGCTCACGACGAGAGCGGCCTCGAGTCCCTCGCGGAGACCGATCAGGTAGTTGGCGAGCACCTGAGTGACGGTAGCCGATTTAGTTAGGGATGGCTAACCAATCTTAGGTGTGGCTTGGCTCACCAGTCGGACGCGTGCTCTGCCCAGGCGCGCTCCAGCGTCTGGGCGAAGACCTCCACCGGCTGGGCGCCGCTGATGCCGTAGCGCCGGTCGACGACGAAGAACGGCACTCCCCCGGCGCCGAGGTCCTGGGCCGCCTCGATGTCGGCCTCGACGTCGGCGAGGTGCTCGTCGGTGGCGAGCACCCGTCGTACGTCGTCCTCGGCCAGGCCGACGCCGGTCGCGATCGCGGTCAGCTCGTCGTGGTCGGCGACGTCGCGCACCTCGACGAAGTAGGCGTGCAGCAGCGCCTCCTTCAGGTCTCCGCGCAGGTCACCGGCCGCGTGCAGCAGCCGGTGGGCGTCGACGGTGTTGACCCGCTTGGCGTCCGGGTATCCGGCTGTAGTCGAGGCCGACCTCGGCCGCGACCTGCTGCACCTGCGCCATCATCTGGCGCGCGCCCTCGAGCCCGCCGCCGTACTTGCGGCCCAGGCGCTCGGCGACGCTCTCGGTCGCGACCTTCGGGGCGCGTCGGGTCGAGCTGGTAGGACCGCCACACGATCTCGACCTCGTCGCGGTGCTCGAAGCCGGCCAGCGCCTCCTCGAGGCGGCGCTTGCCGATGTAGCACCACGGGCAGACGACGTCGGACCAGATCTCGATGCGCATGTGGTGTCACAGCGCACCGAGCGTGCCGATCTGTTCCCGACCCCGAGGGGTCTCGGGGTCACCCCGGGTCCGGTCCGGGGCGTCACAGCCCAGGGTCGGACTCAGCGTTGTCCCCGATGTGCGCGAGGCCTCGGCTCCACGAGGCTCGACCCATGATCACCATCGACCACCTCACCCGGACCTACGGCTCCTTCACCGCCGTCGACGACGTCACCTTCACCGCCGAGCCCGGGCCGGGTCACCGGCTTCCTCGGCCCCAACGGCGCCGGCAAGTCGACCACCATGCGGATCCTCGTCGGGCTCACCGCGCCCGGCGCGGGCTCGGCCACCGTCTGCGGACGGCCCTTCGCCGACCTGCCCAACCCCGGCCGCCAGGTCGGCGTCCTGCTCGACGCCTCCGCCCAGCACGCCGGGCGCACCGGCCGCGAGATCCTCACGATCGCCCAGCGCACCCTCGGCCTGCCCGCCGACCGCGTCGACGCGATGCTCGAGCGGGTCAGCCTGACCGACGACGAGTCCGAGCGCCGGGTGCGCAACTACTCCCTCGGCATGCGCCAGCGCCTCGGCATCGCGGTCGCCCTGATCGGCGACCCGGAGGTGCTGATCCTCGACGAGCCCGCCAACGGCCTCGACCCGGCCGGCATCCGCTGGATGCGCGACCTGCTGCGCGACTACGCCAACCGCGGCGGCACCGTGCTGCTCTCCTCGCACCTGCTGCACGAGATCGAGGTCATCGCCGACGACCTCGTCGTCATCGGCAACGGGCGCATCGTCGCCCAGGGCACCAAGGCCGAGCTGCTCGCCGGCGCCGGCACGCTCGTGCGCACGCCGGACGCTCGCCACGCTCGCCCGGGCGCTCGTCGACGCCGACCTCGACTTCACCCCGTGGACGGCGGCCTGCGCGTCGACGCCGAGCCCGAGGTCGTCGGCCCGGTCGCCCTGGCCGCCGGCGTGCCGCTCACCGAGCTGCGCGGCGCCGACGGCGCCGGCCTGGAGGAGATGTTCCTCGAGCTCACCGCCGACACCCAGCGCGACACCCGCCCCACCCTCGACCCTTCGACCAACGGAGCAGCAGCATGACCACCGACCACCACCACCGCCACCGAGACCACCCCGACGCCGGCGGCCACCACCCGCACGCCGCGCCGACGACGACGTACGACCCGATCCCGTTCTCCCGGCTGGTGTCGGTCGAGCTGCGCAAGATGTTCGACACCCGCTCGGGCTTCTGGCTGCTGGCCTGCATCGGCATCCTGGCCACGCTCGCCACCGGCGCGGTGATCCTCTTCGGCGCCGACGACGCCGCTCACCTACGACACCTTCGCCGCCGCGATCGGCATCCCGATGACGGTCATCCTGCCGGTGATCGCGATGCTCTCGATCACCAGCGAGTGGAGCCAGCGCACCGGGCTGACGACGTTCACCTTCGTGCCGCGACGCGGGCCGGGTGATCGCGGCGAAGGCGGCCTGCACGCTCGGCATCGGCGTCGTCTCGATGCTGGTCGCCGCCGCCATCGGCGCGATCGGCAACCTGGTCGGCTCCGCGATCGCCGGCGTCGACACGGTGTGGGACCTCAGCGTCCTGCAGCTCGCGCTGATCACGCTGGCCACCGTGCTCAACATGTTCATCGGCTTCATGCTCGGGCTGCTGGTGCGCAACTCGTCGGCCGCGATCGTGGCCTACTTCGTCTACCACTTCGTGCTCAGCGGCCTGACCGTGCTGCTGGCCGGCACCCAGCAGTGGTTCGCCGACCTCCAGCCCTGGGTCGACTTCAACTACAGCCAGGGCCAGCTCTTCGACGGTGTCCCCAGCGCCGAGCAGTGGGCCCAGCTCGGGCGTCTCCGGCTCCTTCTGGCTGGCGCTGCCGCTGCGTCGGCCTGCGGCTGGTGCATGCGCACCGAGGTGAAGTAGCCGCGACACGTGCCTCGGCGGATGACGAACTCCTGCTTGTGTCACGAACCTTCGTGACACAAGCGGAGTTTCTCCGCTCCAGCGGAGAAACTGCCGTGGCTCCGACCGCATCCCAACTACGACGTCGCCTCGAGGTCGGCCTTCAGCCGGGCCAGGGTGCGCGCGATGTTGCGGCGCTGGAAGTCGCAGAACCGCGAGCCTCCCGTGACGACACGGTCGAACGCGGAGGCAACCGGGTCGGGCCACCCCCGGCGACTGTCGCGCCAGGTCTCCGTCACCCGCGTGCCGGTCGCCGTCGGCTCGAAGGTGTAGGACCAGGAGGCGATCGGAGCACTGACCTTCGGTGTGGTGACGCCGATCCGGTCCACGCGGAAGGCGAAGGAGCTGGCCGGGCTCGGACGTCGGTCACCACGCAGCGCGTGTGCCACCGCAGGCGTCCCCGCTTGTTGCCGCCGACGAACTCGTCGCCGACCTGCAGCACACCCGGGGCTCGTCGTGGTCGCGCCGGTGTTCTCCGGCTCCAGCGGCCCATCTGCGTGGGGTCGGCCACCTCGGTCCAGATGACGACGGCGTCGGCTGCGATCTCGACGCTGTCGCTGACCGTCATGTCTCGGCTCATGGGGTCATTGGAGCACGCACCCGGCGACGACGACGGCCCCGTCCGACCAGCGAGGTCGAACGGGGCCGTCGGAGTCGTGGGTCAGCCGCGGGCCGAGGAACCCTCGACGTAGTCGGAGTCGTGGCTCTTCACCCAGGCCATCAGCTTGCGCAGCTCGCGACCGGTGGTCTCGATCGGGTGGGCCTCACCCTTCTTGCGGAACTCGGTGAACTCCGGGCGAGCCGTTGTCCATGTCGCCGATGAAGCGCTCGGCGAACTTCGCCGTTCTTGATGTCGGCGAGCACGGCCTCCATGTTCTTCTTCACGTCGGGCGTGATGACGCGGGGACCGGAGACGTAGTCGCCGAACTCGGCGGTGTCGGAGACCGACCAGCGCTGCTTGGCGATGCCGCCCTCGTACATGAGGTCGACGATGAGCTTGAGCTCGTGGAGGCACTCGAAGTAGGCGACCTCGGGCTGGTAGCCGGCCTCGGTGAGCACCTCGAAGCCGTACATGCACCAGCTGCGAGGCGCCGCCGCAGAGCACGGCCTGCTCGCCGAACAGGTCGGTCTCGGTCTCCTCGGTGAAGGTGGTCTTGATGCCGCCGGCGCGCAGGCCGCCGATGCCCTTGGCGTAGGACAGGGCGAGCGGCCAGGCGTTGCCGGAGGCGTCCTTCTCGACCGCGACGAGCACGGGCACGCCGCGGCCGTCGACGTACTCGCGACGCACGAGGTGGCCCGGGGCCCTTGGGGGCGACCATGAAGACGTCGACGCCCTCGGGCGGGGTGATGTAGCCGAAGCGGATGTTGAAGCCGTGGCCGAAGACCAGGGTGTCGCCCTCGGCGAGCTGCGGGGCGATCTCCTCGGCGTAGAGCTTCCGCTGGTGCTGGTCGGGGGCGAGGATGACGATGACGTCGGCCTCCTCCGCCGCCTCGGCCGGGCGTCAGGACGCGCAGGCCCTCGGCCTCGGCCTTGGCGCGGCTCTTCGAGCCGGGCTGCAGGCCGATGCGGACGTCGACGCCCGAGTCGCGCAGCGAGAGCGCGTGCGCGTGACCCTGGCTGCCGTAGCCGATGACGGCCACGTTCTTGCCCTGGATCAGGGAGAGGTCGGCGTCGTCGTCGTAGAACATCTCAGCCACTGGGGCTTCTCCTTGGTCTGTGGTGCGGGTCGGTGCGCAGTTGCCGCGCTTGGTGTGGGTGGTGCGGTGAGGCGGTGGCGGTCAGGCCGTGACCGGCGGGACCGGGACGGCGACCGGGCGCAGGTTGCGCTCGGAGATGGAGCGGGAGCCGCGGCCGATGGCGACCTGGCCCGACTGCACGAGCTCGCGGATCCCGAAGGGCTCGAGCACCGCGAGGAAGTCGGCGATCTTGCCGGAGTTGCCGGTGATCTGGATCGGTGACGGCGTCGGGGGCGACGTCGATCACCTTGGCCCGGAAGAGCTGGACGGCGTCGAGCACCTGGCCGCGCGTCTCGGCGGTCGGCGGCGACCTTGACCATCACCAGCTCGCGGTTGACCGAGGTCGTCGGGTCGAGCTCGACGATCTTGATGACCTCGACCAGCTTGTTGAGCTGCTTGGTGACCTGCTCGAGCGGCGTGCCCTCGACGTCGACCACGATCGTCATCCGCGAGACCGTCGGGGTGCTCGGTCGGGCCGACGGCCAGCGACTCGATGTTGAAGGCGCGGCGGCTGAAGAGGGCCGCGATGCGGGCCAGGACGCCGGGCTTGTCCTCCACGAGGACGCTCAGGGTGTGCTTCGGCAGTCGATGGCTCCTCACAGGTCGTCCTCGTCGAAGTCGGGCGCGAGGTCGCGCGCGTACTTGATCTCGTCGTTGCTGGTGCCGGCGGCGACCATCGGCCACACCATCGCGTCGCGGTGCACCCGGAAGTCGACGACGACCGGCACGTCGTTGATGCTCATCGCCTTCTCGATCGTGGCGTCGACGTCCTCGGGCTTCTCGCAGGCCAGGCCCACGCAGCCGTAGGCCTCGGCGAGCTTGACGAAGTCGGGGATGCGCTTGGACTGTGCAGGTCGGTGTTGGAGTAGCGCTCGTTGTAGAAGAGCGTCTGCCACTGCCGCACCATGCCGAGCGACTCGTTGTTGATGATCGCGACCTTGATCGGGATGTCGTTGATCGCGCAGGTGGCGAGCTCCTGGTTGGTCATCTGGAAGCAGCCGTCGCCGTCGATCGCCCAGACGGTCTGGTCGGGCATGCCGACCTTGGCGCCCATCGCGCCGGGCACGGCGAAGCCCATCGTGCCGAGGCCACCGGAGTTGATCCAGGTGTTGGGCTTCTCGTAGCCGACGAACTGCGCGGCCCACATCTGGTGCTGGCCGACGCCGGCGGTGTAGATCGTGTCGGGGCCGGCGATCGCGCCGAGGCGCTCGATGACGTACTGCGGCGCGAGGCCCCGTCGGCCGGGGTGTCGTAGCCGAGCGGGTAGGTCGCCTTGACCCCGGCCAGGAACGCCACCCACGCCTCGTAGTCGCCGGTGTGGCCGGCGTCGGCCTCGGCGCGCAGCGCCGACGACCAGGTCGAGCGAGCACCTCGCGCACGTCGCCCACGATCGGCACGTCGGCGTGGCGGTTCTTGCCGATCTCGGCCGGGTCGATGTCGGCGTGGATCGACCTTGGCGCCGGGCGCGAACGAGTCGAGGTTGCCGGTGACCCGGTCGTCGAAGCGGGCGCCGAGGCTGATGATCAGGTCGCTGCTTCTGCAGGCCGGCGACCGCGGCGACGGTGCCGTGCATGCCGGGCATGCCGAGGTGCTGCGGGTGGCTGTCGGGGAACGCGCCGCGCGCCATCAGCGTGGTGACGACCGGCATGCCGGTGAGCTCGGCGAGCGCGAGCAGCTCCTTCGAGGCGCGCGGCGCGGATGGTGCCGCCGCCGACGTAGAGCACCGGCTTGCGCGACTCGAGGATCAGCCGGGTCGCCTCGCGGATCTGCTTGGCGTGCGGCTTGGTCACCGGGCGGTAGCCGGGCAGGTGCAGCTCGGTCGGCCAGTCGTAGGTCGTCATCGCCTGCAGCGCCGACTTGGCGACGTCGACCAGCACCGGGCCGGGGCGGCCGGTCGAGGCGATGTGGAAGGCCTCGGCGATCGTGCGCGGGATGTCGGCGGGGTCGGTGACCAGGAAGTTGTGCTTGGTGATCGGCATCGTGATGCCGCGGATGTCGGCCTCCTGGAAGGCGTCGGTGCCGATCATCGAGGCGCCGACCTGGCCGGTGACGGCCACCATCGGCACGGAGTCCATGTGGGCGTCGGCGATCGGCGTGACCAGGTTGGTCGCGCCCGGGCCCGACGTCGCCATGCACACGCCGACCCGGCCGGTCGCCGAGGCGTAGCCCTGGGCGGCGTGGCCCGGCGCCCTGCTCGTGGCGCACCAGGATGTGGCGGATCGAGGAGTCCATCAGCGGGTCGTACGCCGGGAGGATCGCGCCGCCGGGGATGCCGAAGATCGTCTCGGTGCCCGCCGCTTCCAGCGACCTGATCAGGCTCTGCGCGCCTGTCATCTCTTCGCTCATGCCGAACAGTTCCTATCTGTGCTTCTGCTAGGGGTCGGGGCAACAAAAAACCCCTCGGCCGTCGGGCAACGAGGGGTGACGCGCTGGCTGATCTGGTCAGCCGGCGCGTCGCGTGCGTACGAGAAGGTCGTGGCGCATGCACCCACCGTAGCCGCGCCCCGTCGTGGCCGCACCCGAGTGTGCCACGGTCCCACATCGTGGGACGGCGGTCCCGTCATCTGGTCAGCTCTCAGGCGTGGTGCGGCCCAGCCAGGTTATCGCAGGCCGTGGTTCCCTGCGGGTCGGCGAGCACCCAGAACGGTGGCGCGCGCGTCTGCTGCACCACGCTGCACGCCGGCGTCCAGGGCCGCCTTGAGTCGCGACTCGGCGACCTCGCGGGAGCGCTCGCCCGGAGGTCGACGTGCCACCGCTGGCGCGGCGGTACTCGTGCGCGTCGGTCTCCTGGAACCAGATGGTCGGACGCGAGCCCGGCGGGGCTCGACGATCTCGAACGTCGTCCCGGTCGGTCGGTCGCGTAGCCGAGGAGAGCGACCCAGAACGGCTTGATCCGATGTGTCCTCCTGGCCCCAGGTGCGTCGGAGTTGCGCCGGCCCGACCCTGCTCGGCCTCCGTGCGCAGGTTCGCGATGCTGATCCGCACGACGTAGTCCAGCGAGATCTGGCCGTCACCGAGCCGGTGCCCTGGCTCCGACGTCGACGGGGATGTCGAGTCGCTTCGACGCAGCCGGTGGACCAGCTGCCGGACAGCTCGAGCGGCTCTCGTCGATCCCGCGCTCGGCCAGCGGCACGGCCCCCGCCCGGTGGCGATCGCCGTCTCGAGTGGCGTCCGCCCGCGGCCAGCTCGGCGAGCCGCTCGGCCTCGCGATCCTGGTCACGCGTCGAGGCCCACCTCTCGTCGTACGTCGCTGCAGTCGCGCGGTCGGCAGGTCGATGCTGGTGGTGGTCGCGATCGCACTCTCGTCGTCGGCCTTGCCGATCGCCTCGAGTTCAGGCGCGTGCGGCCCTGCCAGGTCGTGACGCACCCTGGTTGCCCTGGCTGTCGGCCAGCACCCAGAACCCGGCGCCTCGGCTTCGCCGACGAGCGACCGCCAGCGGCGAGCGCGGCCTCGATCCGGTCGTCGACGACCTCGGCGGCACCCCTAGTCGGTGCCAACGCTGTGGGGCACCTCGTGCGGCTCGCTTCCTGGTACCAGATCGGGGGCGCTGCCCGTCGGGTCGACCAGCTCGTCGTCGGCCGGAGAGCCGAAGCCGAGCACGGTGGCCCAGAACGGCTTGATCTCGGCGGCGTCGGCCGGTGTCGAGCGCCAGCTCCATCGCCGAGGCCACCGACGGACGCGGCGTCGCGGCCAGACCGGCCGCCATCTCGCTGATCGCGCGCGCCAGCATGACGTCACGGCGCGTCACCCCGCCGACGTCGTGGCTGGACAGGCGTACGTCGACGCTCGGGTAGGTCAGCTCCACGTCGGGGTGGTGGTCCATCTCGTCGGCGGCCGCGCCGATCGCCTGCACGAGCGTGACGCCCTGGTTGAACCCGCCGGTCTCGAACGTGCGTGCAGCACCCCGAGCAGCACCCGCCAGTCGGCGAGCCCCTCGGCCTCGATGGCTGGTCCGTCGAGCACGACCCGGTCGGCGTCCTCGATACTCATGCCACCACTGTGCACCCGACCGCCGACGACCGGCGCACCCTGACCCGCAGCGTGCGCACCTTCTGCCGGATCTGCGAGGTCCACTGCGGGCTGGTGGTCGACGTCGAGCCCGACCCGGCCACCGGCGCCGAGCGCGTCATCAAGGTCAGCCCCGACCGCGACCACCCGGTCTCGAAGGGCTACTGCTGCGTGAAGGGTCTCGGCCTCGGCGCCCTCCACCACGACCCCGACCGGGTCGACCGCCCGCTCAAGCGCGTCGACGGCGAGCTCGTCGAGATCGGCTGGGACCAGGCGCTGGCCGAGATCGGCGCGCGGGTGCGCGGCCTCGTCGACGAGCACGGCCCGCGGCGCTGGCGCTCTACCAGGGCAACCCGACGTTCTTCTCCCTGCAGGGCACCCTGATGTCGACGGCGTACGTCGAGGCGCTCGGCTCCCCCAACGTGTTCGCGTCGCACTCGATCGACGTCAACACGAAGTTCCACGTCTCGACCGAGATGTACGGCCTCTCGCTGGTGCACCCGGTGCCGGACTTCGAGCACCTCGAGCTCTTCGTCTGCCTCGGGCTCGAACCCGCTGGTGAGCCAGATGTCGGTGCTCCAGGTCGCCGACGCGGCCGGCGTGCTGTCGTCGGTCGTCGAGCGCGGCGGCCGCGTGGTGATCGTCGACCCGCGCCGCACCGAGACCGCGAAGCGGGTCGGCGAGCACGTGCCGATCCGTCCCGGCACCGACGCCTACCTGCTGGCGGCGATGCTGCACGTGCTGACCGTCGAGATCGGCCTCGACCTGGCCGCGGCCCGCGCGGGTCGCGCGCGGCGTCGACGAGTTCGTCGCCGCCGCCGCACCCTGGACGCCCGAGCGCGCCGAGGCCGTCACCGGCGTGCCCGGCCGCGACGATCCGCGAGCTCGCGACGGCGTACGCCGCGGCCTCGACCGGCGCCGGCGAGGGGCGCGCGCTCTACTGCTCGACCGGCGTCAACATGGGGCCGTTCGGGTCGGTGGCCTACTGGCTCATCCAGGGCATCAACCTGATCACGCGGCAACCTCGACCGCCGCGGCGGGCTGCTGGTGCCGCGCGGCGCGTTCGACACCCTCGCGCTCGCCGGGCTGCTCGGGCTGGGCCGCTTCGACGAGCACCGCACCACCGACGGCCGCTGGCACCGGGTCGCCGGCGCCTTCCCGGTCGCCGCGCTCGCCGACGAGATCACCACCGAGCACCCCGACCGGGTGCGGGCGCTGTTCGTGACCGCCGGCAACCCGGTGCACTCGGTGCCCGGAGGCGCCCTCGCCGACGCCCTCCCGCGGCTCGACCTGCTGGTGAGCGTCGACCTCTACCGCAACGAGACCGCGGCGTACGCCGACTACGTGCTGCCGGCGACCGACATGCTCGAGCGCAGCGACTTCCCGGCCTCGCACCAGTCGCTGCAGATCGTGCCGCACGCCCAGTGGACCCCGGCCGTGGTCGAGCCGCTCGCCGAGCGCCGCACGGAGTGGCAGATCTTCTCCGACCTGGCGCTCGCCTCCGGGCGTGCGCCCGTGGGGCACGACCGCAGCGCACGCCCTGCCCCGGCTCAACCGGCTGCTGGGGCGGCTGCCGCGCTCCCCCCAGGTCACCGCCGACCACCTGCTCGCGGTCCTGCTCCGCTGGGGACGGCCACACCTCGCTGCGCGAGCTGAAGCGCCACCCGGAGGGCGTGCTGCTGCCGGCGACCGAGCCCGGCTCGTTCCTGGGCAAGCGGGTGGCGACCGCCGACGGCCTGGTCGACCTGGCCCCGGCCGACCTGGTCGCCGACCTCGACCGGCTGAGTCGCGCCGAGGCCGACCTGTCGCGACCCGGCGTGCTGCGGCTGATCGGACGCCGCGACCGCCGCACGCACAACTGCTGGATGCACAACAACTCCCACATCCGCCAGCCCGACGGCAACACCGCGCTGCTGCACCCCGACGACGCCGCCGCGCGCGGGCATCGTCGACGGCGGGCGGGTCGAGGTCAGCAGCGCCACCGGGTCGGTCGAGGTCGCGGTGTCCCTCACCGACCGACGTCGCCCGCGGCGTCGTCGTGGTGCCGCACGGGTGGGGCCACGCGACGACCGGGCCGCGAGCGCGCGCGGGCCCTGGCCGGCGCCAACATCAACACCGTGATCCCCGGCGGCGCGACGCACATGGACCCGGTCAGCGGTCAGGCCGTGATGCTGGCCCACGAGGTCGAGGTGCGGCCGCCGACTGCCCGCGGTCCCGGCCTGAGACCGCTCAGCGGTTGCGGCGCCAGATGCTGGCGTTGAGCGCGGTCGCGAACGCCGTCCACCCGGCGTACGGCGCCAGCGCCGCGGCAGCGACGGTCGTGCCGGGCCGCCTCGCGCACCAGCGCGACGTTGAGGCCGTTGAGGACGGCGATCGCCACGAGCCCGCCGCGCGGGGACTCCCGGTCGAAGAACGCCCAGCACCACCCGGCGTTCACCGCCAGGTCGGCCGCGGTCAGCGCCCACAGGCGGCCCCGCTCGCCCTCGGGCGCCGCCTCGATCGCCCGGCCGGTGCCCCAGCCGATGAGCCCGTAGAGCGGCGTCCACACCAGCGGGAAGGCGATGCCGGGCGGCTCCCACGACGGGCGCTCGATCGAGCGGTACCAGTCCGAGTCGGGCTTGGTGCCGAGCCTGCCGATGGCTGCGGCCGCGGCGGTCAGGGCCGAGGTGATCGACGAGGGGACGCATGCGTCCTTCGTACTCACGGGGAGGGGCCGGCGGTCGCCTCCAGCCGGGTGCGCTGTCGCCCGGCCGCGTCGAAGTTGGCCGGGTCGAGCCACGCCTCGTGCGCGGCGCGCACAGCGTGGCCACTCGGCGTCGGTGACCGAGAACCAGTCGGTGTCGCGGCTGCGGCCCTTGGTGATCATGTGGTGGCGGAACCGGCCCTCGTAGGTGAACCCGAGGCGGGCGCGGCCCGGCGCGACGGCTCGTTGAGGCTGTCGCACTTCCACTCGAAGCGGCGGTAGCCGAGCTCGTCGAAGGCCCAGCGCATCAGCAGGTGGGTCGACCTCGGTCGAGGCCGGCGTGCGCTGCAGGCGCCGGGCGTAGAGCACGGCCGCCACCTCGACCTGGCCGGTCGCCGGCGTCGATGCGCATGAACGACGTCATCCCGGCCGCGGCTCGCCGCCGGCGGGCACGACCGCCCACGTCTCGATCTCGGGCTGCGGCCAGCATCTGCTCGACGAGGGCGGCCATCGCGGCAGGGTCGCGCGGCGGCTCGGTCGGCCGGTAGGTCCACAGCGCACCGTCGTCCGGCCCGCACAGCGCAGCGTGCAGGGCGGGCGCGTGGCTCGACGCCGAGCGGCTCGAGGGCGACGTGCCGGCCCGTCAGGCGCACGGCGGTGGGCCACGCGCGCGGCGACCAGTCCGGCACGACGTCGCCGACCGGCTGGCCGAACTCGTTCAGCTCGGGCACCTGCGCACCGTAGTCTCCGGCGCGTGACCGCCGCGCGCCGGTTCCACGCCCTCACCGCCGCGGTCGCGACCGTCGCGCTCGTCGCTGCAGCTGGTGCTCGTGGTGCGGGGCGGCCAGGTGCTCGACGAGGTGGAGCCCCCGGACCTCGGGTTGCGGCTGGCGCGCTTCGTCGCCTACTTCACGGTGCAGAGCAACATGCTGGTCGCCCTCACCGCCGCCGACCCTGGCCCGCGACCCGCTGCGCGACGGCCGCCTCTGGCGGGTGGTCCGGCTGGCCGCGGTCGTCGGGCATCACCGTCACCGGGCTGGTCCACTTCGTGCTGCTGCGCCCGCTGCTCGACCTCGACGGCGCCGACTGGGCGGCCGACAAGATGCTGCACATGGTCGTGCCGGTGCTCGCCATCGTCGGCTGGGCGGCGTTCGGGCCCGCGACCGCGGGTCACCCGCCGCGCGGTCGCGTGGGCGCTCGCCTGGCCGCTGGCGTGGCTGGGCGTGATCCTCACGTCGGCGGGCTGTCGGGCTGGTACCCCTATCCCTTCCTCGACCACCGCGAGGACGGCGTCGGCGCGGTGGTGGTGGCCGGCGTCGGGGTGACGGTGCTGTTCCTGGCGCTGTTCGCGCTGGCGTCCTCCCTCGACCGTCGACTCCCGCGCGCACCCGCGGCACACTGGGACCCATGACCGACGTGAGCGACTCCCCGACCCGATCGACGCCGTCAACCCGGCCGTCGCCCCCAGCGGCCCCGGCTGCGTCGAGTGCGAGGCAGCCGGCGGCTGGTGGGTGCACCTGCGCCGCTGCGCCGCCTGCGGCCACGTCGGCTGCTGCGACTCCTCACCGATGCAGCACGCCAGCGCGCACTACCGCGTGACCGGGCACCCGGTGATGGCAGAGCTACGAGCCCGGTGAGGACTGGTTCTGGGACTTCGAGCGCGAGGTCGGCCTCGCCGGTCCGGCCCTCGCCGAGCCGACCTCCCACCCCGACGACCAGCCGGCCCCCGGTCCGGCCGGGCGGGTGCCCGACGACTGGCGCGACCACGTGCACTGACGCACTGACGCACGTGCCCTACCCCGACCCGACACCCTGCAGGAGACCCGATGGACCTCACCGACGCCACCGCCTGGGCGGCCGACCGCACCCACGCCGTGCTGATCACGCTGCGCCACGACGGGCGCGCGCAGTCGTCCGACGTGGTCTACAGCCGTCGACGACGGCGTCTTCGTGGTCTCGGTGACCGACGACCGCGCCAAGACCGCCAACATGCGCCGCGACCCCGCGCGTCGTGCTGCACGTCACCGAGCCGTCGTCGTGGTCCTACGTCTCCCTCGACGGCACCGTCGAGCTCACCGACGTCACGACCGAGCCGGGTGACGCGACCAGCGACGCGCTGTGCGCCTACTACGAGGCCGGTCGCCGGCAAGCCCCACGACGACTGGGACGACTACCGCGCGCGCGATGGTCGCCGAGAAGCGGCTCGCTCGCCCGGATCACCCCGGCCTCGGCGGTCGGGCAGGCCCGCTGACGCGTCGCGGGCCGCTCAGCGACCCGACGTACGCCGCCACGCGCTGAACGAGCGCACGCTGGCCGGCCGCGGCACGACCAGCCAGGGCCACGGGTGCACCTCGGGCACGTCGAGCCGCGCGCGGCGCGGCCCAGCCGGGCACCGGGGCGTAGGTCGCGGCCAGCGGCCCGCCCGGCCGAGCTCGTCGACGACGTCGCCGCGGCGCACCTCGACGGTCGCGGGCCGCGGCCAGCTCGCCCAGGGTCTCGGCGAGGAAGACCAGCCGCTTGCCCGAGAGCCGCAGCCGCGCGCAGCAGCGGCTCGTCGAAGACGAAGACCGCGGGCCGGTCGCGGTCGGCGGCCAGCGCCGGGTCGCCGGCGCCCAGCGACTCGGCGGTCAGCCAGACCCGCTCGCCCGCGCCGGCGCCTCGACCGTCGTCGGGCCCGCCGGGCACGGCGCCTGCCGAGGTCGGGCCCCTCGACCTCGGGGCCGAGCCCGGCGCTCGGGCCACCCCTCGATCGGGCAGGCGTCGCGCGAGCGGGCAGGCGCGGCACAGCGCCGGCGCCCGCTTCTCGACCTGCCAGCGGCTGAAGCCGTAGGCCTTGCCGCTGCCGGTGCCGACCGTCCACTGCCAGCCCAGCCGGTTGGCCGCGCGCGAGCCGTCGAGCAGGTGGGCGAACATCTCGTCCTCGCCGGCCCGCCAGTCGGCGCCGGCCCGCACGGCCCACTGCGAGGCCAGCCACATGCGGGTCTGGTTGACCAGCCAGCCGTCGCTCGAGCTCGCCGACGACGTGGTCGATGCACGCCATCCGCGCGGCCAGCGGCTCGTGCGACCAGGCGCCGCCGGCGACCCGGCCCGCGGCTGCTCCACGCGCAGCGGCTCGCCGAGCGCGGGCCCGACGCGGGCGTAGAGGTGGCGGGCGTACTCCTGCCAGAGCAGCTCGTCGCGGTACTTCGTCGCGGTCGCGCGCCGGGCGCGTCCGCGACCGCGTCCCAGACCTCCCGCAGGGTGACCAGCCCGTGCCGCATGTAGGGCGACATCCGGCTCGCCCCCTGCCGCCCGACCGGCAGCACGGTGCTGCGGGAGCGGGCGTAGCCGGTGACGTCGAGCGCGGCCAGCGCGGCGTCGGCGGCGACCTGCCCGCCGCGCAGGCCGCCGGGCGCGCACCCCGTCGGGGCCCTCGCAGGGTCGAGGTCGCCGAGGTGCGCGGCGACCCAGGCGACGACGTCGGCGGGCGTCGCGCCGGCGGCGAGGGAGGGCGGGGCGGGGAGCACGGGCACCTCGCCATCGTGGGCGGCACCCACCGACACCTCGGCTCACCCGACCGCGATAGTCGTGGACGTTTCGCACGCTCCTGCGGCGTGTCGCGGTGCGAAAGGTCCACGACTATCCCGAGGGGTGACCGGGTGGC
>CAWGJR010000027.1:0-262397 GCA_963822915.1 uncultured Actinomycetota bacterium | reverse complement strand
GGGGCCGCGGTCCTCGGAGAGCTCGATGAGCTTGCCGCTGATGCGGGTGTTCTCGAGCTTCTTCCAGACCTCGGGCGAGAGCTCGGCGGGCAGCTCGACGATCGAGAAGTCGGGGCTGGATCTTGATGGCGCCGAAGTCGCCGCGCGACAGCCCGCCCTCGTTGGCGATGGCGCCGACGATCTGGCGGGGCTCGACCTTGTGGCGCTTGCCGACCTGGATCTTGTAGGCCTTCATCGCCTTGCCGGTCTCGTGGCGCGGGCGGCGCTGGCCGCGGTCGAACCGGTCGTCGCCGCCGGACCGCCGCGGGCGGGCGCGGTCGGTGCGGTCGGCCTTGTCGGTGAACGTCGGCCGCGCGCGCTCGGCGGCCGGGTCGAGCAGCAGCGGGGTGTCGCCCTGGGCGACGATCGGCCAGCGCGGCGGCGACGTCGACCTCGGGCACGTCGTGGTTGCGCACGTAGTGGGCGACGATGTCGCGGAAGCTGCTCGATCCGGTCGGTCTGGCCGAGCGCCGCGGTGATCTGGTCGTCGAAGCGGGCCAGCCGGGTGGTGTTGACGTCCTCGACGCTCGGCAGCGTCATCTCGGTCAGCGGCTGGCGGGTGGCCTTCTCGATGTGCTTGAGGAGGTAGCGCTCGCGCGGGGTGACGAACGAGATCGCGTCGCCGCGGCGGCCGGCGCGGCCGGTGCGGCCGATGCGGTGGACGTAGGACTCGGTGTCGGTGGGGATGTCGAAGTTGACGACGTGGCTGATCCGCTCGACGTCGAGGCCGCGGGCCGCGACGTCGGTGGCGACGAGGATGTCGAGCTTGCCGGACTTGAGCTGGTTGACGGTGCGCTCGCGCTGCACCTGGGCGACGTCGCCGTTGATGGCCTGCGGCGGAGAACCCGCGGGCGCGCAGCTTCTCGGCGAGCAGCTCGGTCTCGTTCTTGGTGCGGACGAAGACGATCATCCCCTCGAAGTTCTCGACCTCGAGGATGCGCGTGAGGGCGTCGACCTTCTGCGGGTAGCTGACGATCATGTAGCGCTGGGTGATGTTGTTGGCCGTCGTGGGTCTTGCCCTTGACGTGATCTCGACCGGGTCGTTGAGGTACTTCTTCGACAGCCGGCGGATCTGGGCCGGCATCGTGGCGCTGAACAGCGCGACCTGCTTGTCGTCGGGGGTGTCGGCCAGGATCGTCTCGACGTCCTCGGCGAAGCCCATGTTGAGCATCTCGTCGGCCTCGTCGAGCACGAGGAACTTCAGCTCGCGTGAGGTCGAGGGTGCCCTTCTCGAGGTGGTCCATGATCCGGCCGGGGGTGCCGACGACGATGTGGACGCCGCGGCGCAGCGCGCTGAGCTGGACGCCGTAGGCCTGGCCGCCGTAGACGGGCAGCACGTGCACGCCCTTGGTGTGGGAGGCGTACTTCTGGAAGGCCTCGCAGACCTGGAGCGCGAGCTCGCGGGTCGGCGCGAGCACGAGCGCCTGCAGCGGACTTCTGGCGCAGGTCGAGCCGGTCGAGGATCGGCAGCGCGAACGCCGCCGTCTTGCCGGTGCCGGTCTGCGCCAGGCCGACGAGGTCGTGGCCGGCGAGCAGCGGCGGGATGGTCTGCGGCCTGGATGGTCGAGGGGTTCTCGTAGCCGACGTCGCGCAGCGGCCTTGCAGGACCGCGTCGCCGAGGCCGAGGTCGGCGAACGTGGGGACCCTGCTGCTCGGCCTGGGTCTCGGCCTGGGGCTCGCTGGTCGTCTCGTTTCGTCACTCACCCGACAACGGTAGTGGGTGTGGCTTGTACCACCCGATTCGTCGGCGCGGTGCGCTGGGTCACCCCGCCCCACTCGGCCCGGCGTCCTCGCCCTCGGCACGACGCGCTGCCGCCGGGATGCCCGCCCTGCGGCACACTGCTGCAGGTGTCGACCCTCCTCAACGTCATCTGGCTGGTGCTCGCCGGCTTCTGGATGGCGCTCGGCTACGTCGTCGCCGGGCTCATCTGCTTCGTCCTCATCATCACGATCCCGTTCGGCATCGCGTCCTTCCGGATCGCCGCCTACGCGCTGTGGCCCTTCGGCCGCGAGGCCGTCGTCGCGTCGCGACGCGGGCGCCCCCTCGACCATCGGCAACATCATCTGGTTCGTCGTCGCCGGCCTCTGGCTGGCCATCGGCCACGTCCTCACCGGCATCGCGCTGTGCCTGACCGTCATCGGCATCCCGCTCGGCATCGGCAGCTTCAAGATGGTGCCCATCTCGCTGTTCCCGCTCGGCCGCGAGATCGTCGCCAAGCGATGACCGCACCCCGCACGTCACGCGACCTCGTCGAGCAGAGCCTCGCTCGGGTCGCGGAGATCGACCCGCTCATCAGGTCGGTCTGCACCCTCGACCCGACCGCGCTCGCCCGGGCCGACGAGCGCGACGCCGAGTCGGCCGCGGGCACGACGCGCGGCCCGCTGCACGGCGTACCGGTCCTGATCAAGGACAACATCGACACCGCCGGCCTGGCCACGACGGCGGGGTCCCTCGCGCTCACCGAGGCCGCCGGGGTCAGGCCGCCGGCCCACGACGCCGAGCTCGTACGTCGGGTCCGTGCGGCCGGGATGGTCGTGCTCGGCAAGGCCAACCTCAGCGAGTGGGCCAACTTCCGCGACGGCGAGTCGACCTCGGGCTGGAGCGCTGTCGGCGGGCTGACCCGCAACCCCCACGCCCTCAACCGCTCCGCCGGCGGGTCGAGCTCGGGCAGCGGCGCCGCCGTCGCCGCCGGCATCGTCACCCTCGCCGTCGGCACCGAGACCGACGGCTCGATCACCAGCCCGGCCGCCTACAACGGCTGCGTCGGCTTCAAGCCGACCGTCGGCCTGGTGCCGACCGCCGGGGTCGTGCCGGTCTCGGCCTCGCAGGACGCACCGGGCCCGCTGGCCTCGACCGTCGCCGGGGCAGCCGCCCTGCTCGGCATCCTCGCCGACCTCCCCGCCCTGGGCGGACGCGGCCGACGGCGCCGAGCCGCGACGCCTGGCGGGCAAGCGGATCGGGGTGCCCCGCGCGCCCTGGTGGGGCTACTCGCGTCACGCCGACGCCGCGGGTGAGGAGGCACTCCGGCTGCTCTCGAGCGCCGGTGCCGTGATCGTCGACGACATCGACCTGGGCGACCTTGCGACCGACGAGGGCGCGGACGAGTACGCCGTGCTGCTCGCGGAGTTCCGGGCCGGGCTCACCGACTACCTGGCCTCCCGCACCGGCGACCACCCCCGCAGCCTCGAGGAGCTCGTCGCCTTCAACCTGGCGCACGCCGACACCGAGCTCATCCACTTCGGCCAGTCGCACCTCGAGGCCGCGATCGAGGCGGCCGGGGTCGACTCCGACGCCTACCGCGAGGCCCGGGCCCGCTGCGCGGCTCGCTCGCGCGGAGGCATCGACGCGGCACTGACCGCTCACGGACTCGACGCGCTGGTCACGCCGTCGTACGGCCCGGCCCACCCGATCGACCTCGTCAACCGCGAGGCACACACCGGCTCGTGCACCAGTCCGACGGCTCAGGCCGGCTACCCGCTGCTCACGGTGCCCGTCCACCTCGCCGCGGGTCTCCCGGTCGCGGTGTCGTTCTGGGGCACCGCCCACAGCGAGCGCACGCTCATCGAGATCGCCGCCGGCTTCGAGGCCGCCCGCGACCGCGACCTCGGTCCCCTGCCCGCGCCGACCTTCGCGCCGTTCGTCTGAGCCGCGCTCTCCCCGCGGGCCCATCTGGGGTAGTCCCTGACGAAAATCACGATTCTCGGACCAAATCCTTGATTTTCGTCAGGGACTATCCGGACCGAGTCGGTCACGCCCGCCCTCGGATCGCACCGGGTCGACTCGCGAGCCCACGCTCACTCCACGGTGACCGACTTGGCGAGGTTGCGGGGCTTGTCGATGTCGTGGCCGAGGTGGAGCGCCGCCTGGTAGGCGAGCAGCTGGAGCGGGATCGTCATCAGGATCGGGTCGAGCTCGCGCTCGGAGCGGGGTACGTCGATGCGCCGGCAGCTGATCTCGCCGAGGTCGACCCCGGGGTGGGTGATCACCACGAGCGGGCCGCCTCGCGCCGCGATCTCGTGGAGCGCCCCGACGTTGCGGTCGCACAGCTCGTCGTCGGGGACGATCGCCACCGTCGGGACCGCGGTGGAGATCAGCGCGAGCGGGCCGTGCTTGAGCTCGGAGGTCGGGTAGGCCTCGGCGTGGCGATAGCTGATCTCCTTGAACTTCTGCGCGCCCTCGCGCGCGACGGGGAAGCCGCGCACGCGGCCCACGAAGAACAGGCTCTCGGCCTCGGCGAGCACGCGGGCGATCTCGGCGATCTCGTCCTCACGCTCGAGGACCTCGCCGATCTGGTCGGGCAGGGCCAGCAGGGCGGCGATCAGCCGCTTCCCGTCGGCGATGGACAGGTCGCGCACGCGTCCGAGCTGGAGGGCGAGGAGCGCGAAGCCGAGGAACATGTTGGTCAGCGCCTTCGTGGACGCGACGGCCACCTCGGGTCCGGCGTGCAGGTAGATCCCACCGTCGCACTCGCGGGCGATCGCCGAGCCGACGACGTTGACCAGGCCCACGCAGCGCCCGCCCTTGCGGTGGATCTCCTGCACGGCCAGCAGGGTGTCGATCGTCTCGCCCGACTGGCTGACCGCGACGTAGAGCGTGTCCGGCTCGATGACCGGGTTGCGGTAGCGGAACTCGCTGGCCGCCTCCGCGTCGGCCGGGATCCGGGCGAGCTCCTCGATCAGCGAGGCCCCCATCTCACCGACGTAGTAGGCCGAGCCGCAGCCGAGGATCTTGACCCGCTTGATCGCCCGCGTCTCGCGAGCATCCAGGGGCAGCCCTCCGAGGTGGGCGGTGCCGAAGCGTTCGTCGAGGCGTCCGCGCAGCACCCGCTCGGCCGCGACCGGCTGCTCGCGCATCTCCTTGTGCATGAACGAGGCGTGCTCGCCGGCCTCGTAGTCGTCCGGGTCGACGTCGACCTGCGTCGCGAGGCGGTGGGTGGAGGTCAGGTCGGCGCGGTACGTCGTGAAGCCGGCCGCGGTGAGCGTGGCGATCTCGCCGTCCTCGAGGTGGGCGACCATCGTCGTGTGCCGGATCAGGGCGGCGAGGTCGGAGGCCACGAGCATCTCCTTCTCGCCCACGCCGATGAGCAGCGGGGAGCCGTTGCGGGCCACGACGATCCGGTCGGGGAAGTCGGCGTGCACCACGGCGAGCCCGTAGGTGCCCTCGATGAGGGCGAGCGTCTCGGCGACCCGCTGCTCGAGGGTCTCGGCCGAGGAGCGCGCGATCAGGTGCGCGAGCACCTCGGTGTCGGTGTCGGAGACCAGGTCGACGCCGTCGGCGCTGAGCTGTGACCGCAGCGCGGCGGCGTTGTCGATGATCCCGTTGTGGACCACCGCCACGTCACCCTTGGTGTCGGTGTGCGGGTGGGCGTTGACGTCGTTGGCAGGGCCGTGGGTCGCCCAGCGGGTGTGGCCGATGCCGACCCGCCCGGCGAAGCGCTTGGGCAGCGTCGTTGCTGAGGTCGCGCACCCGACCGGCCTGCTTGGCCACCCGGAGCACCGGCTCCTTGGACCCACCGAGCACCGCCACCCCGGCGGAGTCGTAGCCCCGGTGCTCGAGGCGGCTCAGGCCCTCGAGGATGAGGGGCGCTGCCTGCTGGGTGCCGATGTAGCCGACGATCCCGCACATGATGGTTCCTACCTTCTGTTGTCTGGCTGGTGATGGCTGATGGCCGCTGATGGCCGGTCAGCCGTGGACGATGCGTCGCAGCTGTCTGGTCGAGAGTCGTGGCGGCGCCACCACGCGTTCGCCGAGCTCGGCGGCCACCCGGGCGAAGACCTCGGGGTTGTGCAGCCCGGTGAGCCGCAGCTCGGCGTGCCGGCGGCGTACGAACTCCTCGAGGCTCTCGCGGTGGAAGGCCACGCACCTCGTCGACCACCCGCTCCGCCTCCGAGCGGGTCAGCCCCGTGCTCGCCACGAGGTGCGCGATCAGCGTCGGGTCGGCACTCACCCGATGATCTTGAGGTCCACGAGCTGCCACTTGTGCAAGTTCTGACCCGAAATCGGGTCAGAAGTCGCTGCTGCGCCTCGTGGCATGGTGTTGGCGTGGCGGGTGGGGTCGTCCGTCCCCGACGCTCGGCAGCGAGGCGAGCCACGGGTGGAGCACCTGCGCCGACACTGCGGCGTGGGAGGCGTCCAGGTGGGGCAGCCGGCAGACTTTCCGAGTTCTCTTGGCATCCAGGTGGGAGTCGGTGTACCTTGGTGAACAGAAGATGAACAGGAGGTGTCCGATGCCTATCGACACGACGAACAGACTTGAGATGCGGTGGGTCCCGGTGACCGACCCGAACGGCCGCATCGCGCATGGAGGCTGTCTGGCTGACCTCGGCGCAGGTCGCCGCGCACGCCACCACCCACGCCGCCTGACCCACACCCCCGGCTGCGACCGTCGATCCCCCCAGGATCGGCGGCCGCTGCTTTTCTGCCTCCTCGCGCCGGGAATGAAAACCGGACCATGGTCCGTTAGGGTGGTTGACAGTTCAACAACCATCCGATCCACGAGGAGCACCCCATGACCGAGTTCGACGCCGGCACCACCGCGATCGCCGACATCACCGGCGCCTACACCATCGACCCGCCCACACCCGCCTCGGCTTCGTGGCCCGCCACGCGATGGTCACCAAGGTCCGCGGCCACTTCAAGGACTTCAGCGGCACCGCCCACGTCGACAGCACCACCCCGGCCAACTCGAAGGTCGAGATCCGCGATCAACGCCGCCAGCGTCGACACCGGCTCGACCGACCGCGACGGCCACCTCGCCTCCGCCGACTTCTTCGGCGTCGAGGACAACCCCGAGATCGTCTTCACCTCCACCGACGTCTCGCGCGACGGCACCGAGTGGACCATCACCGGCGACCTGAGCATCAAGGGCACCACCAAGCAGGTCACGATCGACTTCGAGGAGGTCGGCACCGCGCGTGACCCCTTCGGCAACCTCCGCCTCGGCTTCGAGGGCACCACGACGATCAACCGCTCCGACTGGGGCCTGAACTTCAACGCCGCCCTCGAGACCGGTGGCGTGCTGGTCTCGGAGAAGATCAAGCTCGAGTTCGACGTCTCCGCGATCGCCGACGCCTGAGCCCTCTCCGACACGGAGAGACCAGCGACACCCCGCGACCGGTCTGGACCGGGCCCGAATCCTCGTGGCCCGGTCCGGGCCGGTGCTGCTTGAGTACCGGCCGTGACCACCGCCCCGACGGGTCTGACCACCCGACCCCTGACGATCACCGACGCCCGCGCCGTCTACGAGGCGATGGCCGACCAGGAGCTCGTCGACATCGGGTCCGTCGAGGTCGAGGAGGCCGACATCGTCGGCGACTGGCAGCGGCCCAGCTTCGACGTGGGCGCCAGCACCGTCGGCGTCTTCGACGGCGACCTCCTCGTGGGCTACGCCGAGGTCAACAGCCTCGACCGGGGCGACGCCGTCGTCCGGCCGGCGTACCGCGGCCGTGGGATCGGCACCTGGCTGGCGTCGTGGATGCAGGCCCTCGCCCGCTCGCGCGGCGCGACGATCATCGGCATGCCCGTGCCCGAGGGCTCGGCCGGTGACGTCCTCCTGACGTCACTGGGCTACCACGTCCGCTGGACCAGCTGGGTCCTCAAGCTGCCACGCGGGGCCGAGGTCGTCGACCGCCCGCTGCCCGAGGGCTTCGCCGTGCGCACCGCGGAGGAGAGCGAGTACGCCGCGGTCCACGACGTCGTGGAGGACGCCTTCCTCGAGTGGTCCGACCGCGAGCGCGAGACCTTCGAGGACTTCGCCGCTGTCACCATGCTGCGCCCCGGGTTCGAGCCCTGGCACCTGCGGGTGGTCACCGACGCCGCCGGCGGGGTCGTGGGTGCTGCCAACGTCAGCATCTACGCCGACGAGCACGACCGGGCCGGCGGCTCGGAGGCCTTCATCTCCCGCCTGGCCGTACGTCGTGACCTGCGCGGCCGCGGGCTGGCCCAGGCCCTGATGGTCGACGCCTTCGCCCGTGCGCGCGAGCACGGCAGCCAGACCTCCGGGCTCTCGACCGACAGCCGCACCGGCGCCCTCGGGCTCTACGAGAAGGTCGGGATGCAGGTCACCTCGACCTGGGTGCACCGGGCGATCCGCCTCGACTGAGCGCAGCCGGCCGGCTGTGCTCAGATGCCGGGGAACCCGGCCTGCTTCAACAGGCTGACGAGGTCGCTGACCACTCCCCCTCCGCCCGGTTCGACCGCGATGCCGCTTGGTGCGACCGCACGGACAGGTCTCCGGCAGGTCCGATCACGAGCCACGTGGGGTGGACCCTGTTCCAGGGTCGGGCCATGCCGCGCACGCAGCTCGTCGCCCGCTGCGACTTCGCTGCCGGCGCTCCGACCCAGCAGCTGATCAGGTCGGGTCGCTGACCTCGACGGTCGTGACCACCCCGGTCACCGACGGCCGCGGCGGTGTCGAGGAGAACCCGAAGCGCGGAGGCGGCCTCACGTCGGCGAGCGCGCCGAGCTCGACGCCGTCGAGGGCCCCCTCGATCCGCTCGATGCGCCGGTTGCCCGTCGCGCCGTACCACTCGCGGCGTCCGGTGGTCTCCCCGCGCGTGCGGACCCCGCGCAGGACGACGCGGGCGACGAGGTCGGTCAGGGTGCACCACCAGGGTGCGGTCGCCACCGCCCGCGGCACGAGCGCGAGCAGTCGTCCGAGGGCCGTCACCCGGCCCACGGTCAGGGCGAGCCGGAGCGAGTCCGAGGAGACCTCCCAGGTCGCGCCGACGCCGGTGCCCGTCGCCCGCACCTCGAAGGGCTCGATCCGGATCTCGTCGAAGTCGTAGGTCGCGGCGACGAAGTCGGCGACCTCCGGGCTGGGCGCCAGCAGCAGTCGGTGGCCGTCGGGTCGCTCGACCATCGCGTCGGCAAACGTGCCGAGCGGGCTGTCGACCCAGCGGCCGACGACGACCCGCACCCCGCTGGCGCTCCCGACGCCCGCGATCTCGCCGGTGAAGCGGAAACGGGTGCTCATGCCACGTCCTGCGCGATTCCGGCCTGACTCATCACCTGGAGGTTATCGACACCTCCCCACACCACCGGCCACACCACCGGCCACACCACCGGCCCGCGCAGGGCCCTCCCGTCGCAGCGAGGTCGGCCACATAGAGTCGGCGCCATGCAGGCCCGGCACCTTCCCACCCTGGATCACCTGCTGACCCTGCTCGACCGGCCCGGCGACACCGACGACACCGGCGGCAGCGGGGACAGCGGCACGGCGGCCGCACCCGACGGGGTGACGGTCGTGATCGCCCGCAACCCCAAGCAGCTCGCCCAGCTGCGGTGCGACGAGGCCGGACTCCCGGAGGGCTCGCTGCACACCCTCGTGGGCCGCGCATCCGGGGACCTGACCGACGAGCTCGTCGGCCTGCCGCCGATCAGCCTGGTCATCGACACCCGGGGGGCCGACGGCCCCCAGCAGGCGCGCCTGTTCGAGATGGCCTTCTTCCTGCTCGAGCCCGGGGCTCGCTGGGTGGCCTACCTGGGGGGCGAGCGCACCGCCGCCCCCGAGCCCGCAGCGGACCCGACGCCGGCCAAGCCGGCCCGGGTCGTGAAGCTGGCCCGCTCGTTCGAGTCCGCCGCGCAGACCGAGGACATCCGCGGTCGCTGGCGCTCCCACCTGCGCAGCAGCGACGGGGTCAGCGTGACGTCGGAGCTCGTGACGTTCCGCAAGGGACGGCCCCACCTGGTCAAGGTGCGCGACGCCGACGCCCTCACGGTCCTCCCCCGGCGCGAGCCGGACCTCGAGGTGACCGAGATCGCCCGGCACGAGCCGTCGGCGCTGACGACCCACGACCACGTCGACCACGGCGCGCAGCACGGCGACCCGCAGATCCCCGAGGTCCTCGAGTCGCCGCCGCTCGTCCTGCGCCGCTACGACGGAGCGATCACCCTTCCCGCCAGCGCACTGGCCTACCACGGCCGGTCCGTGCTGCCCGACTCGTTCCGCTGGCACCTCTCCCACATCCCCACCACCGCTGGGATCCGCGACACCGGCACCCGCTACGCCCGACTCCAGCCCCACGCCCCAGCCCAGCACCTGCCCGGCAGCTACTTCCACTTCGGCTACAACAACCCGGGCCACTTCGGGCACCTGATGACCGAGGGGCTCGCCAAGCTCTGGGCGTGGGACGCCGCCAAGGCCGACGACCCCTCGTTGAAGATCCTGTGCCGGGTGCACCCCGACCGCCCGCAGGGTCCCGATGACCGCCTCGAGACGCGGCTGCTGCCGGCGTACGGCATCGACCCCGACGACATCGCCTGGGCCGAGGGGCCCGTCACCGTCGACACCCTCTACGCCGGTACGCCGATGTGGCACAACACCGTGCCCTTCCACTCCCACGAGCGGCTGCGCGACGACTGGTCGCGGCTGCGCGACGGGGTGCTCCGCGGCGAGGCCGCACCGGCCGGCCCGGAGCGGATCTTCATCACCCGCGGCAACGGCAACCGCCACTGCCGCAACACCGACCAGGTCGAGGCGCTCGTGGAGGCGCACGGCTACACGGTCGTCTACCCCGGACTGCTCAGCCTGGCCGAGCAGGTGGCGTTGTTCGCCAGCGCCCGGGTGGTCGTCGGGTTCGGCGGGGCCGGGATGTTCAACCTGGCCTACGCCCAGCGCCTCGAGGCGGTCGTCGTCCTCAACCAGTGGGCCTACGAGGCGCGCAACGAGCAGCTCTTCGCTGCCACGCACGGCGTCGCGTGCCACACGTTCTGGAGCCCACCGGACATCGAGCACCCCGGCAAGCGCAAGCGCTCCTACCAGGCGCACCAGTCGGCGTGGGAGTTCGACCTCGGCCTCAGCGGCGAGCTGGGAGACCTGCTCAACCGGTTGTGACCGAGCGGCCGGCACGCAGCGGCAGCCAGACCGCGAGACCCATCAGTGCCATGCCGATCGGGAAGTGGGCGACCGTGACGCCCGGGTGGTCGCCCACGAGGCCGCCGATGTAGGCCTCGAGCACGAGCAGCACCGCCATCGCCCCGGCACCGATCCACAGGTCGCGGCGCTCGCGCAGCTTGACGAAGGCGAAGACGGCCGCGATCACCGCCAGCCCGATCGCGATGTCGGCGCCACGGGCGTGCACCTCCACCCAGCTCTCGGTGTAGTCCTCGCCCTCGTGGACGAACAGTCCGGCCCACACGGCCTGGAGCAGGATGGCGACGCCGGCGAGCCCGGCGATGATCGTGTAGGTGCGGCGGTCGCGGCCGGCGGTCGAGGCTGGGAGCGGTCGAGGCGGTCGAGGTCGTCATGAGATTTCTCCTGGTTGAGTGGTCGTGCGAGGTGGTGCGGGGGGTCTGGTCGCTCAGCCGAGCGTGTCGAGCAGGGTCTGCAGGGCCGTGGTCTCGGTCGCCGGGTCGGGGTCCGAGGCGCGTACGGCGGTCAGGGCGTCGTCGATCTCGGTGTCGACGTAGGTCCAGGCCACGCAGTCGGCGGCGACGAGCTGCGACTCCGCGTCGTCCCACGCGCTCTCCAGATCCGTCACGCGGGAGGCAGCACCGGCCTGGTCACCGGCGGTGACGAGGTCGAGGGTGTCCTGGCCGATGGTCGCGAACCCGGCGACCTGGTCGGCGGGGAACGAGGCGGCCACCTGGGTCGACGCCTGGGACGCGCTCAGCGCTCCTGCGTCGCCCGAGCAGCCCGCGGCCGGCGACGGCCCCTCGTCCTCCAGCGAGCTCTGGTGGGGCTGGCTGTTGGTGTAGGTGAGCAGGGCGACGGTCGCCACGGCGACCACGACGAACGCGGCCAGGGCGTTGCGCTCGCGGCGGGGATCCGTCGGCGGGACAACGGCCTCGCCGCCAGTGCCGGTGTCGGTGCCGGTGTCGAGGCCGACGCGGTCGATGACGTCGGCGTGCGAGACGGTGAGGTAGATGACGGTCGTCGCGATCGCGGCGAGGAAGACCAGGCTCGTGCCGAAGGTGCCCAGCCCGAGGCCGTGCTCGTTGGTGGGGGTGGCGAGGAAGTCGCCGATGTTGGCGCCCAGTGGGCGGGTCAGGATGTAGGCCACCCAGAAGGCGAGCACCGGGTTCGCGCCGTACCTCCACAGCCCGGTGGTGATCGCGATCAGGCCCAGCGGCAGCAGGATCGACCTGCCCGGGCCCCACCCGGTCAGCTCGAGGGTCCAGTCGCCGGTGGCGGTGCCGAGGGCGAAGGTGACCAGCACCGCCAGCCAGTAGAACGCCTCGCGCGGCAGGTCACGATGCTGTGGATCGACAGGGTGCGCTCGCGCGCCCACCACACGCCGAAGACGCCGGCGAGCAGCGCCGAGAAGACCGCCGTGCTGATCCACAGCGGCACCCCGGCCTGGTCGGTGAGGATGTCGGTGTAGAGCGTCCCGGTCACGCTGACCACGACGACGGTGAGCCAGTAGATGCCCGGCACGTAGCGCGGGGAGCGCAGCTGCACGGCCAGGATCGCGGCGAAGGCGACGGTGAAGATCACCGCGGTGGGCACCAGGCCGACGCCGAGCGTCATGTTGATCCAGTCGGCGAAGCTCTCGCCCACCGTGGTGCAGAGGATCTTGATGACCCAGAACCAGACGGTGACCTCGGGGACCTTGTTGAGCAGCTGACGCCGGGTCGGCATCGCTGAGGTCGTGGTCATGCGCCGAGGATGCGTCGCTCCACCTGCCAACGACCTGACCAGCGACGTGACCACCGATCAGGTGCTCGGCAGGTCCGTGGGTACACACTGACCGCGTGAGGATCGGCGTGTGCGAGGACCAGGAGCCGATCCGCCGCGTGCTGGTGCGGGGCTTCCGGGAGGCAGGCCACGACGTGGTCGTCGCCCACGACGGCGGGGAGGCGCTGCGGCTGCTCGGCGCACCCGCAGCCCTGGACGTGGTGGTCATGGACATCGGGCTCCCCGACGCCGACGGCCGCGACGTCGTGCACGCCCTGAAGTCGGGCGGCCAGCACGCACCGGTGCTGTTCCTGACCGCGCTGAGCGACACCCACGACGTGATCAGCGGCTTCGCCGCCGGCGCCGACGACTACGTCGCCAAGCCGTTCGACCTGCGGGTGCTGCTGCTGCGGGTGGAGGCGATGGGCCGCCGCCGGGTCGCGCCGGTCCGCGCCGCCAGCGGCCTGGTGCTCGACCCGGTGGCGCACGCCGTACGCACCGAGCACGGGCAGGTGCTGCTGACGCCGACCGAGTTCCGCCTGCTGGCGGCCATCACCTCGCGCCCCGACGAGGTCGTACGACGTCGCGCCGTCGTCGCCGCGGCATGGCCCGACGGCGCATCGGTCAGCGAGAACACCATCGACTCCTTCATCAGGCGGGTGCGCGCCAAGCTGGAGTCGGTCGACTCCCCGGTGTCGATCGAGACCGTGCGCGGCGTGGGGTTCCGGCTCTCGTGAGGACGCGACGAGCGCCCGCGCCGTGGGGACCGAGCGACGACACCGCTCGCTACTCGGCCTCGTTCCTGCGCCAGATCGTGCTGCTGGCCGGCGCGATCGGGGTCCTCGCGGCCGTCACGCTCGTGGTGGTCGTGCAGGCGGTGATTGCCACCACCTCCGCCGACGCCGTCGAACGGGTCCTCACCGACCGGGCCGAGACCGTCGTCGCCCAGGTCGCCGCCGACTCCCCGGGGACGACCCTGTCGACGGGTGACGACCGGCTCGACCCGGGAGTCGCGATCTACGACACCACCGGTCGGTTGGTCGCGGGCCAGGCTCCCGGTGCGCTGGCGGAGGCCTTCACCGAGCTGGGAAGGAGCACCGGGCCGGCCGGGCGCACCGTCGAGGACACCTACCGGGCCCTGGGCTACCCCTTCGCCACCGCGGGCGGTGCGCGAGGCGTCGTCGTGGTCGCCGAGCCGCTGGCGCCGTACGAGAGCGCCGAGCGCAGCGCTCTGCTCGTCTCCGGCATCGCCGGCCTCTTCATCGTCGCGCTCACCACCGGCCTCGCCGCCTGGGTCACCAGGCGTGCCCTGGCACCGGTGGCCGACATGGCGCGCACCGCCGAGGAGTGGAGCGAGCACGACCTCCAGCGACGCTTCGACCTCGGCACCCCGGACAACGAGATCCGCGCGCTGGGCCACACCCTCGACGGGCTCCTGGACAAGGTCACCCAGGCGATCCTCGCCGAGCAACGCCTCACCGCCGAGCTCGCCCACGAGCTCCGCACGCCGCTCACCGCAGCCCTCGGCACCGCCGACCTGGCCCTCATGCGCGACGACGTGAGCGACGGCGCCCGTGCGGACCTCGAGGACATCGTGGCGTCGTGCCACGCGATGTCGGACATCATCACCAGCCTGCTGAGGCTCGCGCGTGCCCACGCCGGCAGCGGGACCGTCACGGGAGGTACCTCGCTGGCCGACGCCGTGGAGTCGGCCAGGCAGACGTGTGCCGACCCCTCGGCGGTCGCGGTCGCCGTGCCCGTCGAGCTGCGCGCGGCAGTGCCGGCCGAGCTGGTCGGGCGCATGCTGGCGCCCCTGCTGGACAACGCCCTGCGGCTGGCCGGCCAGGTGCGGGTCGGCGCGGAGGGCGACGAACGATGGGTCCGCCTCCTCGTGAGCGACGACGGTCCCGGCATCGACCCCGACCTCGCGCGGCAGGTCTTCACCCCCGGCGTGAGCACCGGTGGCGGCAGCGGGCTCGGGCTCGCCCTGTCACGCCGTATCGCGCGGACGGTCGGTGGCGACGTACGGCTCCTGGAGCCTGCTGCGACCGCAGGCGGTCCTCGGGCCGGAGAGGGCGGCGGCGCTCGGTTCGAGGTCAGCCTGCCCGCTGCTCACGTGTCGTGACGACTCAACGTTCTGCCGCCACCCACCGTTGAGACCTGTGACGGCGGCTCGAACCCGAGTCGTGCGCGACCGCGCGGAGGAACCCATGCACCTGCATCACCACGCAGCGTTGTCCGGCTGCACTGTTGCCCTCAGCCTCCTCGGCTCGCTCGTGATGGTGCCACCCGCCCTCGCCGGCGCGGCGGTCGCCGACAGCCGCACGGCCATCGCCGTCCCGATGGCGTCGGTGGGCGACGCCGTTGCCGAGAAGCCGTCCGGCCGGCCCAAGAACAAGCTCCTGCTGCGTTTCGCAGGTCCCGCCGAGGTGCCCTCGAGGCTGCGGATCGAGGGCCCGCAGGCCACGGTGGTGGTCCCTCGCCCGGAGATGGACCGCAACCTCCGCATCCGGATCCCGGTCGGGGCCTACCGCCTGAGTGCGCCCTCCATGGTCGTCGACGACCAGTTCTACGTGGCGAGGTTGAACCTCCGCCGCATCACCCTGCAGAAGGGCGACCGGACCGCGATCAAGCTCACGATGGTGCCGGGTCGCCGCGGCGACGTCTCGCTGGTGTCGGTCTCCGACGACGGCACCCAGGCCGATGCGGGTTCCTCCGAGCCCGTCGTCAACGGTGACGGCCGCTACGTCGCCTTCACGACCGCTGCGCGCCTGGCCCCGGGCGACAGGAACAACGCGCGAGACGTCTACCTGCGCGACCGGGAGCTCCGGACGACCGTCCGGGTCTCCGACAGCGTCGGAGGCGACAGCGGCAACGCCGGCTCCCACGGGCCCTCGATCAGTGACGACGGGCGCTACGTCGCCTTCGTCTCCCGGGCCGACGACCTCGTGGCGGGCGACGCCGACACCCAACACCAGGACGACGTCTTCGTCTGGGACCGCGTCACGGACGAGACCGTCAGGATCGGTCTGCCGCCGGGCGGGGGTGAGCCCGATGGCGCGACGCATCGCGCCGCCATCAGCGGCGACGGGCTCCACGTCGCCTTCGTCTCCGCGGCCGACAACCTCGTGGCGGACAACGCCGACACCAACGGGCACAGCGATGTCTTCGTGTGGGACGCCGAGACCGGCACGACCTCCCGGATCAACGTCGGCCCCGGCGGCGCCCAGGCCGACGCGGACTCCGTCAACCCCCAGATCAGCGACGACGGCGGCGTGGTGGCCTACGAGAGTGCTGCGACCACCCTCGGCGCCGGAGACCCGCCCGACCGACGGTCGGACATCTTCGTGTGGCACCGCTCGACCGGTGAGACGACCTGGGAGTCACGCACCCGCTCCGGAGGTCGGCCCGATGACGTCGTCCACTCCCCGGCGCTGAGCGGCGACGGCCGTTTCCTCGCCTTCGAGTCGCTCGCCGGCAACCTGGTGCCCGGGCGCCGCGAGCCCGCGATGGCGGACGTGTTCGTGCGCAACCTCGAGAGCGGTGCCCTACGCCAGGTCCCGCTCCCCTACGACGGGCGGATGACCACGGCCCACGACCCCTCGCTGAGCCAGGACGGCCGGTCGGTGCTCTACGAGCTCGCGCTGCGCACCGCCAACCTGGAGGGCGGCTACGTCCACGACCTCGTCACCGGCGAGTTCCGCCAGGTGACCCGGAGCAGCATCGGGAAGGCGGTGGACCCTGTCGACCTCGTGCTCAGCGACGACGCCGGCGTCGTCGTCGCACTGGCCGACTCCGGGGTGCTGCAGGACGACCTCAACCGGAGGCGTGACGTCTTCGCGTGGACTCGCTGACAGCGATGGCACCCGGACTCAACGTTCACCACCGGTGCTCCGTTGACCTACCGACGGCGGTCTTGCCCCTGAGGCCGCGCGCGACCACTCGGAGTCACCGATGCACGTGCACCACCAGGCAGGGCTGCTCGCCTGCGCCTCGGCACTGATCCTGCTCGGGCCCACCACGCCGGTGCCGCCCGCCCACGCCGACACGACGTCGTACGGGTCAGGTGCCGCGACGGCCGGCACCGCGAGGGCCGAGCGTCCCCATCCCCGACGCAAGGGCCCCGTCGTCGTGCGCTTCTCGGGCCCTGCCGACGTGCCCGCGCGGCTGCGCATCACGGGTCGTCACGTCAAGGTGACCGTCGCGCGTCCGGAGACCGGTCGCCGTGTCCGCCTGCGACTCCCGGTCGGGCGCTACGACGTGGGCGCCCGTCCGACCACGCTCGGCGACCAGTACTACGCCGCCGAGCTGAGCCGCACCTCGATCAAGGTCAGCCGAGGCCGTCGCACCGCCGTCGAGCTGACGATGGCGCCGGGCCCACGCGCCGACGTCGCGCTGGTGTCGGTGTCCGACG
The DNA here is from genome assembly GCA_963822915.1 of uncultured Actinomycetota bacterium. Lineage (GTDB taxonomy): Bacteria > Actinomycetota > Actinomycetes > Propionibacteriales > Nocardioidaceae > Nocardioides. The sequence continues at coordinate 245,327 of CAWGJR010000027.1, read as the reverse complement.
ACGGCGGTCAGTCCGACGGGTTCGCCAGCGGTGCCGTGGTCAGCGGCGACGGCCGCTACGTCGCCTTCGAGACGCCCGGCTCGAGCCTGGTGCCGGGTGACACCAACGACACCTACGACGTGTTCCTGCGCGACCTGGAGGCGGGGACGACGGTCCGGGTCTCCGACGGCATGGACGGCGCCGGCGGCAACGGCGTGTCCGTCGCGCCGTCGATCAGCGACGACGGGCGCTACGTCACCTTCATCTCCGGGGCCGACAACCTCGTGGTGGCCGACGCCAACCTCCAGGCCGACGTCTTCGTGTGGGACCGCACCACGGGCACGACCGTGCGGGCCGGCATGCCGGCCGGTGGAGGAGAGCCGAACGGCTCGGTGCAGAGCGCCTCGATCAGCGGTGACGGTCGCCACGTCGCCTTCACGTCCGGGGCCGACAACCTCGTGGCGCGCGACACCAACCGCAAGCGCGACGTCTTCGTCTGGGACCGGGAGACCGACGCGACCACGCGCATCAACCTCAGCGCGGACGGCCGCCAGGCCAACCGGCTCTCCTTCGACCCGTCGATCAGCGACGACGGCGCGGTGGTGGCGTACCAGTCGCGTGCCTCCAACCTGGCCCCCGGCGACCGCGCCGACCGGCGCGACGACATCTTCGTCTGGGACCGCGCGACCGGGTCGACGACCTGGGAGTCACGCAGCCGCAGCGGCAAGCAGCCCGACGACTCCTCGGTCGCGCCGTCGCTGAGCGGTGACGGACGCTTCCTGTCCTTCGTGTCCTACGCCGACAACCTCGTGCCCGGACGTCGTGACGGTCGGGCCGAGGACGTGTTCGTCCGCGACCTCCGGACCGGTGGCCTGCGCCGCCTCCCGCTCCCGGTGAGCCGCTCGACGTACGCCGCCGCCGACGACGCGTCGCTGAGCAGCGACGGCCGGTTCGTCCTCTACAGCCTCTACGCCTCCGACGAGAACCGACAGAGTGCCGTGGTCTACGACCGGACCAGCGGCGAGCACGATCGGGTGACCTACAGCACCACCGGGGCCCCGGTCGACGTGCGGGACCTGACGTTCAGCGACGACGCCCGCGTCGTCGTCGCCCTGGCCTACGACGACGCCGTCGTCCCCGGCGACACCAACGAGGAGCGGGACGTCTTCGCCTGGGGTCGCCCCTAAGGGTGAGATTCCCGCACTTGCCCGGGTCTGGTCGGGGGGATCTGGTTGGGTTGGCGGCTGAGAGGAGCGACCACCCCCCGTGACGCCAGACCGCCAGACCCTCCCCGCCAGCGCGCCGAGCCCCTCCCTCGGGCGCGTCCCGGACGGCCCCGACGCACCGCTCGCCGGTGTGCTCCTCGTCGACCTGGCGACCCGGCAGGTCATCCACGCCAACCCGGTGGCCGAGCAGCTGGCCCCGACCGCGCGGATGCCGCTCCGCCTCGAGGACTGGTCGGACGCCGCCGGCCTGCGCGACCACTCCGGCGCGGAGCTCTCCGACACCGATCACCCGCTCTCGCGGATCGCCCGATCGGAGCCCGTGGCCGGGCAGGCCGTGACCGCGGGTCACGACGACGCCTCGCGCGAGTCGCTGTGGGTCGTCGCCCTCCCCCTCAACGACTCCCCGACCCTCGACGGTCACGCCCTGGTCGTGCTCATCCCGATCCCGGCCCCCCGGTCCGGCGCCTGGCCGAGCGCGCCGTCGGACGCTGCCACCCACGTCCGACCTGGCTCCGACACCGCGGCCGGCCTCGACCTGCACGGCCGCGCCATCCATGCCACCGCACTGTCGTTCACGGTCGCCGACGCGACGCACCCCGACCAGCCGCTGGTGTGGGTCAACCCCGCCTTCACCGCGACGACCGGCTACGGCTTCGACGAGGTGGTGGGCCGCAACTGCCGGTTCCTCCAGGGCGAGGGGCGCGACCCGGCCGCCGACGAGATGCGCGCGGCGATCGACGCCGGCCGCTCGTGTCGTACGACGCTGCTCAACCACCGCAAGGACGGCACCGCCTTCTGGAACCAGGTCGACCTGAGCCCGGTGCGCGACGCCGATGGCCACGTGACCCACTACGTGGGGATCCAGACCGACGTGACCGAGCGCGTCGAGGCCGACCTCGCCCTCATGCGGGCCTTCGAGGCCGAGCAGCAGGCGCGCGCCGACGCCGAGGCGGCCCGGGCGCGACTGACGTTCCTCGTCGAGGCGGTCAACCGGCTGAGCGGCACCCTCGACGTCGACCTGTGCATCGAGCGCCTCCTCTCGCTGGTCGTGCCCGAGCTGGCCGACTGGGCGATGTTGTTGCACCTCGGCGACCACGAGCAGCTGGTCGGCGCGCGCGCCCTGCACAGCGACCCGGCGCGCCAGGCCGAGGTCGACGAGCACGCCGAGGCGACGGTCTCGGCGATCCGCTCCGGATCGACGGTCGAGCTGCTGATGCAGGGCAAGGAGGTCCGTCTGCTCGAGCAGCTGGGCAAGGACCAGAACCTCGAGGAGCGGGCCGGCTACCTGGCCGACCTGTCGCTCACCGAGAAGACGGCCCGCCTCGACAGTGCGTCGGCGATGTGCATCGCCCTCGCCGGTCGCGGCGCGGTGCGCGAGATCCTGGTGCTGGTGCGTGGCAAGGACCGCGAGACGTTCGAGGACGAGGACGTCGCGGTCGGGCGCGACCTCGGACACCGCGCGGGACTGATCTTCGACAACGCCAGGCTCTACCAGGCGCAGCGGCTGATCGCCGAGACCCTCCAGCACAGCCTGCTCTCCGAGCTCCCGCCGGTCGAGGGACTCGAGGTGGCCGCGCGCTACCAGGTCGGCGACCAGGCGGCCCAGGTCGGCGGGGACTTCTACGAGCTGATGACGTACGACGACGGCTCCGTCGGCGTCGCGATCGGCGACGTGGTCGGTCACGACGTGCTCGCGGCCGCGGCGATGGGCCACCTCAAGGGGATGCTGCGCGCCTTGGCGTTCACCGCCGACCCCGGCGCGATCGAGCCGGCCCGGCTGCTCGACGACCTCGACGCCCTCATCGCCAGGCTCGGCATCAACACGATCGCCACCGCCGTCTACGCCCACCTCCGTCCTGCCGAGGGGGGATGGGACCTCTCGTGGGCCAACGCCGGGCACCTGCCCCCGGCGCTGCGCACCCCCGACGGTGTCGGACACCTGCTCGGGTCCGAGGACCCCGAGCTGCTGCTCGGCGCCGGCGGCGCGCACCGGACCTCACGGCACCGCTTCCTGCCGCACGGCAGCACCCTGGTGCTCTACACCGACGGCCTGGTCGAGCACCGCGGTCGATCACTCGACCACGGGCTCGCCGAGATGCGTCGGATCGTGGCCGGTCTCGACACCGACGCCGATGCGGCCTGCGACGCGTTGTTCTCGGCGAACATCGCCGGGCCGACCGACGACGACGTGGCCGCGATCGTCGTCCACCTGCCGGCTCCGGGCGCCGCCTGACGCCCGGCGCGCCGGGTCAGCGGATCGGCGCGCCCGAGATCGTGCGGGCGATGACGAGACGCTGGATCTCCGAGGTGCCCTCGAAGATGGTGTAGATCTTCGCGTCGCGCGCCCAGCGCTCGACGGGGTACTCGCGCGTGAAGCCGTTGCCGCCGAGGATCTGCATCGCCTGGCCGGTGACCTTGACCGCGGTCTCGGCCGCCATCAGCTTCGACATCGAGCCCTCGGCGGCGTTGAACGACTTGCCCTGGCTGGCCATCCACGCGGCTCGGTGCACGAGCATCCGGCTGGCGTCGATCGACACCGCCATGTCGGCGAGCATGAAGGCGATCGCCTGGTTCTCGATGATCGCCTTGCCGAACTGCTCGCGGGTCTTGGCGTAGTCGAGGGCCACCTCGTAGGCGGCGCGCGCGATGCCGACCGCCATCGCGCCGACGGCGGGCCGGGTGCGCTCGAAGGTCGCCATGGAGGCGTTGCCCTTGCTGCCGGAGCCCTCGCGCGCCTTCGCCAAGCGGGCGTCGAGCTTCTCCTTGCCGCCGAGCAGGCAGCGACCGGGCACCCGCACGTTGTCGAGGACGACCTCGGCGGTGTGGCTGGCGCGGATGCCGTGCTTGTGGAACTTCTGGCCCTGGCTGAGCCCCTTGGTGCCCGGCGGCACGACGAAGCTGGTCTGGCCGCGCGTCTTCAGGTCGGGGTCGACGACGGCCGTCACGACGTGGACGTCGGCGATGCCGCCGTTGGTCGCCCAGGTCTTGGTGCCGTTGATGACCCACTCGTCGGTCGCCTCGTCGTAGCGGGCGCGGGTGCGCATCGCCCCGACATCGCTGCCGGCGTCGGGCTCGGAGGAGCAGAACGCACCGAGCTTGAGGTCGCCCGGCGAGCCGAACATCTCCGGCACCCACTCGAGCACCTGCTCCTGCGTGCCGTTGGAGCTCACGCCCGCGGCGGCCAGGGCGGTGCCGACGATCGCCAGCCCGATGCCGGCGTCACCCCAGCAGAGCTCCTCCATCGACACCGGGATGCCGAGGCCGGTGGGGTCGAAGCCCTGGGTGGCGAAGAAGTCCATCGAGTAGATGCCGGCCTTGGCGGCCTCCTCGACCACCGGCCAGGGGAACTCCTCCTTCTCGTCCCACTCCGACGCCGCCGGGCGGATCACGTCGGCGGCAAAGGTGTGGAGCCAGGACTTCAGCTCGAGGTGGTCGTCGGTGAGGTCGAAGCCTGGGGTGTAGTCGGACATGGTGTCACGGTAATCGGCCCGGGAGTGCTGCGGTGCGCAGACCCCACAATTGTCCAGGTTTCGACAGGGTCCGGGCCCCGAACCGTGCCCTGTCTCCACCATGGTGGAGACAGGGCACGGGCGCGGAGCACCCCAGCGGGTCGGCCGGCCTCAGGACTCCGGGTCGCCGTCGGGATCCGGGAGCGACTCGGGGTCGTGGCCGTCGGCGAGCACGCCGTACAGCTTGCGGCGAGAGTCGATGAGGATCTCGATGGCCGCTCGGCGCTGACCCTCCGAGCCGGCCGAGGCGATCTGCCACACCGCGCTCATCATCTGGCCGATCTCGGACTTGAGGTCGGGCGCGGACTCCTGCTCGGCCTTCTCCTCGGCGGCTCGGACGAAGGGCGTCCAGACGGCCGCGAGCTGGTCGACGTGGTCCTCGACGTAGGCGTGACCGGCGGTGGTGAGCCGCAGGGTGCGCCGCCCACCCTCCTCGTCGGCCTCGACGAGGCCCTCGTCCTGGAGCAGCTGGACGGTCGGGTAGACCGACCCGGGGCTCGGGCGCCAGGCGCCGTCGCTCTTGTCGTCGATGCGCCCGATGACCTGGTAGCCGTTGATGGGCTCCTCCTCGCGCGCGGCCGTGGCGAGCACGTCGAGGATGGCCGAGCGCACGTCGCCGCGGCGTACCTGCGGACCGCGACCGCGCTCGGATCCACCCATGCCGAACAGGCCGGCCATCCAGGGCGGCGCCCCGGCGCCGGGCCCCCCCGGACCGAACGGCCCGAACGGTCCGCCGCCGTGACGACGGCCTGCGCGCTGCTGCCACGGGTTGCTCTCGGGCCCTCCGGCCCACTGTCTGCTGCGTCCTCGGTGTCCCATCACGGGACCCCCTTTCGAGAGTGTGTATCGCGACCTACTCGCGATATATCGCAACTGTACGTCGACAATCGTCTCCCCACAAGGGTGACCGCCCGACCGTTACGTTCAAGGACATGACCTCTCTCGGATCGACCCGCGTGTCCACCCGCTCCCTCATCGCCGTGCTCGCCGCTGCGGGAGTCGCCCTCACCGGCCCCGCGAGCCTCGCGTCGGCCGCCGACGCCCGACCCGCCGAGCGCGGCGCGCCCGCCGGATCGACGATCGACCTCCCCGACGGCTTCCAGCCCGAGGGCATCGCGATCAACGGCCGTACGGCGTACTTCGGCTCGCTCGCCGACGGCGACGTCTACGCCTACGACCTGAGGAAGCAGAGCGGCACCGTCATCTCCGACGGCCCTGGCACCGCGTCGGTCGGCCTGAAGGTCGAGCCGAGGCAGAACCGTCTCTACGTCTCCGGCGGCGACGCCGGCACGGCCCGGATCCTCGACGCCGGCACCGGCGACACCGTGGCCGACCTCCGGCTCACCGACGGGCCGGCGTTCATCAACGACGTGATCCTGACCAAGAAGGCGGCCTGGTTCACCAACTCCGCCGCCCCCGAGCTCTACCGCGTCCCGATCGCGAGGAACGGCAAGCTCCCGAAGGCCAAGCAGGTGAGGACCGTGAAGCTGCGTGGCGACTGGAAGCAGCCTGAAGGCTTCGGCGCCAACGGGATCACCCGCACGCCGGACGGCAAGGGCTTGCTGGTCGTCAACTCCACCGACGGCACGCTCTTCCGGGTAGCGGCCAAGGGCAAGCGCGCCGGCAAGGCGCAGCTCGTCGACCTCGCGCGGACAGTCCCTGACGAATGGCGACGGCATGCTGCAGGAGGGCCGCACGCTCTACGTCGTGCGCAACCAGCTCAACAAGGTCGTCGAGCTCAAGCTCGACCCCAAGGGCCTCACCGGTCGCAAGACCAAGGTCCTGACGTCGAAGACCTTCGACGTGCCGACCACGATCGCCGCGCGCGGCGGGCGGCTCTACCTGCCGAACGCCCGTTTCGGCACCGAGCCGACGCCCGACACGTCGTACGACGCGTCGGTGATCCGCAAGCGCTGACCCCACCCGCACCACCGGTGGTACGAAACTGCCGGTTCTGTCACAGAGTTTCATGACGGAACCGGCAGTTTCTCCGCTTCAGCGGAGAAACTGCCGCAGGGTCCGATCAGTCGGCCAGCCACGCCGCGTAGGCGTCGAAGGTGTAGGGCCGGCCGAGGAAGTCGGCGACGAGGTCGGCGGCGTCCTTGGTGCCGCCGGCGGCCAGCACCCGGTCGCGGTAGCGGGTCGCGACGCCGGTGCCGGCGGCGTCGAAGAGGTCGGTCGGGTCGAAGGCGCTGAAGAGGTCCTTGGCGATGACCAGCGACCACATGTAGGTGTAGTAGCCCGAGCTGTAGCCCCCGAGGTGCCCGAAGCTGGCGAACATGTGGGTGCCCTCGAGGTAGGGCCACGCGGAGTAGCGCTCCTGCAGCTCGATCATCCGGGCGGTGAGGTCGTCGGGCCGCTCGACGTGGAAGTAGTAGGACATCGCGGCGTAGAACATCTGCACCCGCGCGGTGTAGCCCTTGCCGAAGTCGTCGCTGCGCCGCATCGCCTCGACCAGGTCGGTCGGGATCGGCTCGCCGGCGGCGTTGGTGGCGAAGCTGCTGAGGATGTCGGGGTCCCAGGCCCACTCCTCGAGCATCTGCGACGGCGCCTCGACGAAGTCCCACTCGGTCGCGACCCCGGCGAAGCGTGCCCAGGTGACCCGCCCGCCGAGCACGTGGTGCACGAGGTGACCGAACTCGTGGAAGAGCGTCACCACGTCGTCGTGCTCCATCAGTCCACGGGAGAAGTTGCAGACGAGGACACCCTCGGGCAGCTGGCGCCCGGCGACGCCGTCGGTGAGGGTGAACTGGGCGGCGTGCTTGTACTTGCCGTCGCGGGGGTGCAGGTCGAGGTAGATCCGTCCCAGCACGTCGTCCCCGGCGGCGTCGGCTGACCCGTCGCCGACGTCGACCACGTCGTAGACCGCCACGTCGGCGTCCCACACCTCGACACCCTCGACCCGGTCGTAGCGCAGGCCGAAGAGCCGCCCGGTGACGTCGAGCAGGCCCTGGCGGACCTTGTCGAAGGCGAAGTAGGTGCGCACCCGCTGGGAGTCGACGTCGTACTGCTCCTTGCGGACCAGCTCCTCGTAGTAGGAGGCGTCGAAGTTGGGGACCCGCTCGGCGTCGGGGAAGTCGGCCCGATAGCGCTCGAGGAGGATGGCGAGGTCGCGCTCCATCGGTCCGGCCGCGGCGTCGGCGATCTTGTCGATGAACGCGGGGATGGCCGGACCCTCGCCGATCATCTTCACGTCGGCGTCGTAGGCGGCCCAGTCGGGGTAGCCCACCAGCCCGGCCAGCTCGTGGCGCAGGTCGAACATCTCGCGCAGCAGCGGGTCGGTCGCCGGCCACCCGCGCTCGAGGAAGGCGACGGTCATCTCGCGTCGGACGTCCTGGTCGTGGGCGAACATCCGGGTCGGGACGGCGTCGGGGTAGTCGGTGGTGACGACCACCAGGCCGTCGTCGCCGACCGGGTGGGCGTCGCGGAAGTCCTGCGGGAGACCCTCGAGGCGCTCGGGGGCGACCGCGACGGTGCGCACGTCGTCGCGGATGACCTTCCCGAACTCCTGGTCGATCTCGGTCAGCCGCTCGTTGATGGCGGTGATCCGGGCGCGGGTGTCGTCGTCGCGGTCGACGCCGGCGCGGGTGAAGTCCGCCAGCACCTTGGTCATCAGCCGGGCGGCCTGCTCGTCGAGGCCGGTCGCGTCGAGGCCGGCGAAGACGTCGTAGAGGCCACGGTCGAGGGTCAGCTCGGTCATCAGCCGCATGACGTCCTGCTCGGCCTTCTCGGCCGCCGTGCGGACCGCCTCGTCGGGGTGGACGTTGCCGAGCAGCGATCCCATCGCCGCGACGTTGCCGAGCTGCAGCGCTGCCTCGTCCCAGATCCGCAGCGCCGCGAGCGCCTCGGTCGGCGGGTCCTCGCGCAGCCCCGCGATGAGCTCTCGGGCAGCGGCGATGCCGTCGGTGGCGCGGGTGCGGACCCACTCCTCGGCCTGGTCGGCGGTGGGCAGGGTCAGCGGCAAGAGGGTCACGCGTGCCACCGTAGACGAGACCGTCGCCGACCGGTCGGGCTGAGCTCGGCCCGGCTCAGGGCTCAGGCCTCGCGGGACTCGTCAGCGCTTTCCGGGGCGGCGCCCGCCGGGTCGAGCAGCAGCGACTCGAAGGCCAGCTCGGCGGCTCCCAGCAGCGGCGCGTCGAGACCGAGGCCCGCCACCCGGAGCTCGATCGAGTCGGCCAGGTCGATGCCGGGCCCCTCGTGCAGGGCCGCCTCCAGCTCGCGTGGGCACGCTTCGTAGAACCGACCCAGCACCCCGCCGAGCACGACCAGGTCGGGGTTGAACAGCCGTACGACGGTGCGCAGCCCATAGCCGGTCCAGTGCGCGGCCTCGGCGATCGCGCGGTCGGCTCGAGGTTCACCGGCCTGGGCGGCTGCGATCACCTCGTCGATCGCGACCATGCCACCCCCCGGCAGGCGACCGGCGGCGACGAGCACCTGGTTGCTGCCGATCTTCGTCTCCCAGCACCCCACGGAGCCGCAGCGGCAGGCCTCGCCGCCGCTGTCGACCAGCAGGTGGCCGACCTCGCCGGCGTACCCCTGAGCACCGCCCAGCATCTGGCCCTGGGCCAGGAAGCCGCCACCGATGCCGACCGTGCCCATGACGTAGGCCGCCTCGCCCGAGCCGACCGCGACGCCGCGCACGTGCTCGGCGTACACCCCGAGGTTGGCGTCGTTGCCCGTGCGGACCGGGAGCCGCAGGCGCGCCTGCATCGCCTCGGTGAACGGAGCATCGACCCAGCCGAGGTTGGGGGCGAAACGCACCATGCCGTCGCGCGAGCGCACCGAGCCCGGGATCGAGACCCCCAGTCCCTGGCAGCGCAGGTCCGGGCTGGCGGCGAGGATCTCCTCGCACATCAGCGCGACGGTCTCCACCACCTCGGCCATGTCGTGCCCGCCGGGTTGGTGCACGCGCACGCGCCGCTCGAGGATCACCCCGCCGAGGCCGACGAGCGCACACTCGATGCGGTCGACGTCGAGGGTCACCGCCAGCACACAGACCTGACGACACGGCGTGACCAGCAGCGAGGGCCGCCCCGAGGCACGTACGCCGGCCCGCACCTCCGGCGCGCTCTCCTCGACCAGCCCCCACGCCGCGAGCTGGCCGGTGAGGTCACCGATGGTGCTGCGGTTGAGGCCGAGGACCGCGGTCAGGCGGGCCCGAGTCGTGGCGCCGCGCTGGTGGACGTGGGTCAGCAGCGCGCTGTAGTTGGAGCGGCGCAGCTCGTCCTGGCTCATGCCGGTACGGCGAGTCATGGTCCGACTCCTGCGTCCTCGCTGTCCTCAGGTCCGCCCGCCGGTCCGCTTCCGGCTGATCGCGTCCACCGAGGCAGCCACCAGCAGCACGAGTCCGGTGATGATGAAGACCCGTCCGGGGGGCTGGCCCAGCAGGGTCATGCCGTTGAGGATCATGGTGACGACGAGTGCCCCGAGGATGGCGTCCATCACCTTGCCCTTGCCGCCGAAGAGGCTGGTGCCGCCGATGACGGCGGCCCCGACCGAGAGCAGCAGGGTCAGGTCGCCACCGGTGTTGGGCGAGACCGAGTTGGTGCGACCGGCCAGGAGGATGCCGGCGACCGCGGCCAAGGTCGAGCACAGCACGAAGCAGGAGATCTTGATGCGCGCCACGTTGATGCCGGCGCGTCGCGCAGCCTCGGCGTTGCCGCCGACGGCGTACACGTGGCGACCCCAGGCCGTCCGCGTGAGCAGGATGGTCAGCAGGACGAGGATCCCCCCGATGACGGCCACGACGACCGGCACACCCTTGAGGGAGACCAGCTGCGGGTTCTTGCTCCGCTCCTGCGAGAGGTAGGCGGTCGCGGCGAACAGCAGGATCGCGACGGCGCCGGTCTTGATCGCCCAGACGGCCAGCGAGTCAGCGGCGAGGCCCGATCGCAGCCGGGACCTGGACCTCAGCAGCGAGGAGCCACCGAGGGCGGCCACCGTCACGGCGGCGAGGGTCCAGCCCAGCCACACCGGCATGTTGGAGTTGACGATGGAGAGCACCGTCTCGTCGCGGTAGGGGATCGTGCCGCCCTCACCGATGATGATCAGCACCGCACCCTGGAGCCCCAGGAACCAGGCGAGGGTGACGACGAACGACGGCACCCCCAGGCGAGCCACCAGCAGCCCGACCAGGACTCCGATCACCGCTCCGGTCGCGAGCGCGGCGACCAGCGCCAGCGGCCAGGGCTGGTCGCGGTTGGTCATCACCACGCCCATCACCGAGGCGGCGGTGCCGGCGGCGTACCCGGCGGAGAGATCGATCTCGCCGAGCAGCAGGACGAAGACCAGCCCCATCCCGAGGACGGCGTAGCCGGCGCCCTGCTGGACCAGGTTGGCGACGTTGAAGGAGTTGGTGAACGTCGAGCCGGCGGAGATGCTGAAGATGATGATCAGCGCGACCAGTCCGGCCAGGGCGGGCAGGGCGCCGACGTCACCGCTGCGGAGCTTGACGACGTAGTTGTTGAGGGCGGCACCGACCGAGATCGACTCGCCCACGGGTGGTGCGCTCCTCTCGCGGTCCTCCCCGCCGGTGTCGTAACCTGCGTAGCCGCTCTCGGTGGTGCTCACTTCTCTCCTGCTTTCTTGCCGCCGGTGATCAGGTGGACGACCTCGTTGGAGGTCACCGAGGCGGTCTCGACCTGCGCGACCATCTGGCCGAGGTAGAGCACCGCGATGTCGTCGGCGACCTCGAACACGTCGGTGAGGTTGTGGCTGATGAGGACCACGCCGAGCCCCTTGTCGGCGAGTCGTCGCACCAGCGCGAGGACCTGCTCGGTCTGGGCGACGCCGAGCGCGGCGGTGGGTTCGTCGAGGATGACGATCTTGGAGTTCCACAGCACCGAGCGGGCGATGGCGACGGTCTGTCGCTGTCCGCCCGAGAGGCTCGCGACCTGCGTGCGCACCGACTTCAGGGTCCGCACCGAGAGCGTGTCGAGGGTCTCGCGGGCCTTCCTCTCCATCGTCTGCTCGTCGAGGAAGCGACCCGTGCGGAGCTCACGGCCCAGGAACATGTTCTGCACGACGTCGAGGTTGTCGCACAGGGCGAGGTCCTGGTAGACGATCTCGATGCCGAGGGCGTTGGAGTCACGGGGACTGCTCACCGAGACGGGCCGGCCCTCGAAGGTGTAGTCACCCTCGTCGAAGGAGTGGATCCCGGCGATGCCCTTGATCAGGGTGCTCTTGCCGGCACCGTTGTCCCCGACCAGTGCGGTGACCCGCCCGGGGCGGACGTCGAGGTCGACGCCCTGCAGGACGTGGACAGCACCGAAGCTCTTCTGGATCCCGCGCAGGCTCAGGATCGGCTCGGCGAGGCTCGGCGTGGTGTACGGGGTGGTGGTGCTGGTCATCTGATCTCCGGGGCGTGGGATGGGAGGACGGCACTCGCGGGGCACCGGGTCACGGTGCCCCGCGAGAGTCTGGATCAGCTGATGCCGGCCTCGTCGCACAGCTTCTTGTAGGCGTTGGTGCAGACGTCGGCGGCGGCCTGGAAGCCGTCGTCGATGACCTTCTTGACGCCGGCGGCGTCGGTGATGGACTCCGGGGTGGCCAGTGCCGAGGGCACCATCTCCCCGGTCTGGGTGTCCTCGACCTCGCCGGTGGCCAGGGCGTCCGCCGCGGCGGTGTCACCGGTGATGAGCGCGATCGCCAGCTTGGCGGCCACGTCGGCCTCGGTGTTGGTGTTCTTGTAGACGGTCATGCACTGCGTGCCGTCCAGGATCCGCTGCAGGCCCTCGACCGAGGCGTCCTGACCGGTGACGGGGACCTTGCCGTCGAGGCCGTTGACCTTGAGCCGGGCGATGATGCCGCCGGCCATGGTGTCGTTGGCCGAGACGATGCCGTCGATCTTGCCGTCGGCCGCCGAGAAGAGACCGTCGAAGGCGTTGGCCGCGACGTTGGCGTCCCACTCGCCGGTCTCGTCGCCGACCAGGGTGTAGTCGCCGGAGTCGATCTTCGGCTGGAGCTCCTCGGAGTAGCCCTGCTTGAACAGCGCGGCGTTGTTGTCGGTCGGGTCGCCGTCGATGAAGGCGATGTTGGCCGTCGTCTTGTTGTCGGCGTCGAGGCAGGCCTCGAGGCCGGAGCCCATCAGACCGCCGACGACCACGTTGTCGAAGGAGACGTAGTAGGAAGCGCCGCCACCGAGGGTGAGGCGGTCGTAGTCGATGCTCTGCACGCCGGCGCTCGCGGCCTTCTGCAGGCAGGCCGCCCCGGAGTCGGGGTCGAGGTTGACGATCATCAGGACCTGGACGCCGTCGTTGATCATGGAGTCGCAGATCGTGGAGAACTGCGCGACGTCGCCGCCGGCGTTCTGGATGTCGGACTCGATGCCGGCGGCGTCGAACGCGGCCTGCAGGCTCGGTCGGTCGTTGGCCTCCCAGCGGGGCGAGGTCGTGGCGTCGGGCAGGATCACGCCGACCTTGCCGGCGTCACCGCCGGCAGCGGGGGCACCCTCGCTGCCGGAGCTGGACGGGTCGGCGGTGCTGTCGGTGCTGTCGTCCCCGCAGCCTGCGAGCACCAGGGCGCTCGCAGCACAGAGGGCGGCGAACGTGGCCCGCTTCGATGTCGACATTGACACTCCTTCAAACGTTGTGATGAGCGCGAGTGGTCCCAGAGGGATTCTGTGACGAGCCTCACGCCGTATGTTGTGAGGAACAACATAACCGGCTACTTTGACGGCGTAAAGCCCTTCAGAGCCGAAGTTTGTTGTTTCTCCGAACTTTCGGTCACGATTTCATCACGCCCGCCTCCGGGCCACCCGATCGCCGCCGCAACGCAAGGAGCCCCTGATGCAGCAGCCCACCCCCACTCCGGACGACAAGTTCACCTTCGGCCTGTGGACCGTCGGCTGGGAGGGCGTGGACGTCTTCGGTGGCGCCATCCGCCCCCCGATGGAGCCGGCCCACGCGATCGGTCGCCTCGCCGAGCTCGGCGCCTACGGCATCACCTTCCACGACAACGACGTCTTCGCCTTCGACGCGACCCCTGCGGAGCGCCAGGGCGCCCTCGACGCGATGACCTCGGCGTTGGAGACCCACGGACTGGCCGTCCCGATGGTCACGACCAACCTGTTCGGCCACCCGGTCTTCCGCGACGGCGGACTGACCAACAACGACCGCGACGTACGCCGATTCGCCCTGCGCAAGACGCTGGCCAACATCGACCTGGCCGCCGAGCTCGGCGCGAAGACCTTCGTCGCGTGGGGAGGTCGCGAGGGTGCGGAGTCCGGCGCGGCCAAGGACGTGCGCGCCGCGCTGGACCGCTACGCGGAGGGCTTCGACGTCCTCGGCCAGTACGTGCTCGACCAGGGCTACGACATGCGGTTCGCCATCGAGCCCAAGCCCAACGAGCCTCGCGGCGACATCCTGCTGCCCACCATCGGCCACGCCCTGGCCTTCATCGAGCGCCTGGCCCACCCCGAGCTGGTGGGCGTCAACCCGGAGGTCGGCCACGAGGAGATGGCGGGGCTCAACTTCGCCCACGGGATCGCCCAGGCGCTGTGGGCCGGCAAGCTCTTCCACGTCGACCTCAACGGCCAGCACGGACCCCGCTTCGACCAGGACCTGCGCTTCGGCGCGGGCAACGTGCGCGGCGCCTTCTGGACCGTCGACATCCTGGAGACCAGCGGCTACGACGGCCCGCGGCACTTCGACTTCAAGCCGCCGCGCACCGAGGACGAGGACGGCGTCTGGGCCTCGGCGGCCGGCTGCATGACCAACTACCTGGCGCTGCGGGAGAAGTCGCGTGCCTTCCGCGCCGACCCCGACGTCGTCCAGGCCCTCGCCGCGGCCCGCGTCGGCGACCTGTCCACCCCGACGATGGGTGCCGGCGAGTCGGTCGCGGACCTGCGGGCCGAGACCGGGTTCGACCCCGACGAGGCCGCGGCCCGTGGGATGGCCTTCGAGGCGCTCGACCAGCTCGCCCTCGAGCACCTCTACGGGATCCGGGGCTGACATGACGCTCGTCGCGGGGGTCGACTCCTCGACCCAGTCCTGCAAGGTCGTCGTCGTCGACGCCGAGACGGGCCGCACGGTGCGCTCGGGCCGCGGCGCCCACCCCGACGGCACCGCGGTCGACCCGCAGGCCTGGTGGTCCGCCCTCGAGACGGCCGTCGCCGAGGCGGGGGGCCTCGACGACGTCGCCGCGGTCAGCGTCGCCGGCCAGCAGCACGGGATGGTCTGCCTCGACGAGGACGGCGAGGTCGTGCGCCCGGCACTGCTGTGGAACGACACCCGCTCGAGCCACGCCGCCGAGGACCTCACGACCGAGCTCGGCGGGCCCGATGCCTGGGCGGAGCGGGTCGGGCTGGTCCCGGTCGCCTCCTTCACCGTCACCAAGCTGCGCTGGCTCGCGCAGCACGAGCCGGAGAACGCCGCGCGGGTCGCCGCGGTCTGCCTGCCCCACGACTGGCTGAGCTGGCGCCTCCGCGGCCCCGCTGCCGGCTCGCGCCTGGGCGAGCTGGCGACCGATCGCAGCGATGCCAGTGGCACCGGCTACTTCTCGGCCGAGCGGGGAACCTACGACCACGACCTGCTCGTCCGCGCGCTGGGGCACGAGGCGGCGCTGCCGCGCGTCGTCGGTCCGGGCGAGGCCATGGGGTCCACACCGGCGGGGATCCTGGTCGGCCCCGGGTGCGGCGACAACGCCGGAGCGGCCCTCGGACTGGGCGCCGAGCCGGGCGACGTGGTCGTCTCGATCGGCACCTCCGGGGTCGTCACCGCGGTCGCCGAGCGGGCGGCGCGTGACGCCAGCGGCACCGTCGCCGGGTTCGCCGATGCCACCGGTCGTCACCTGCCCCTGGTCGCCACCCTCAACGGCGCGCGGACCCTGTCGGCGGTGGCGCGGATCCTGGGGGTCTCGCTCGACCGGTTCTCCGAGCTGGCCCTGCAGGCGCCCGCGGGCGCCGGCGGACTGTGCCTGGTGCCCTACCTCGAGGGCGAGCGCACCCCTGACCGACCCGACGCCACCGGATCGTTCCACGGCCTGACCCTGGCCACCTCGGAGCCCGCGCTGCTCGCTCGAGCGGCGGTCGAGGGGCTGTGGTGCGGGCTGGCCGACGGCCTGGACGCCCTGCGCGCCCAGGGCGCCGAGGTCAGGCGGGTGCTGCTGATCGGCGGGGCGCTGCCTCCGAGGCCGTGCAGCGGATCGGACCCGCGGTGCTGGGCGTGCCGGTCGACGTACCGACGCCCGACGAGTACGTCGCCCGCGGAGCCGCCCGCCAGGCGGCCTGGGTGCTCGGCGCCGCGTCAGCTCCGCCGGCCTGGGAGCTGCCGGGCACGCAGCGTCACGAGGCGGTCGTCGTGCCGGCCGTGCGCGAGCGCTACGCCGAGGCGCGCGACCGGGTGCTGCCGCGGCTGGTCTGACCCGGGCCGTCGGGATCAGCTAGGGGAGCTCGTCGCGCCGGCGCGCGAGGTAGGAGACCTCGCCCGCGTTGCTGCTCAGCTCGATCGCCCGGTCGTAGGCGGCCCGCGCCTCGGCGGTGCGGCCCAGCCGGCGCAGCAGGTCGGCGCGCGTCGCGTGCCAGGCGTGGTAGCCGTCGAGCGGGAGCGTGTCGACCTGGGCCAGCCCGACGGCGGGCCCGTCGAGCTCGGCGATCGCCACCGCCCGGTTGAGGGCCACGATCGGACTGGGATCGATGCTCGCGAGCTGTCCGTAGAGGGCGGCGATCTGGGCCCAGTCGGTCTCGGCCATGCTCGCGGCGTCGGTGTGCACGGCGTTGATCGCTGCCAGGAGCTGGTAGCGCCCGGGCCGGTCGGCGGCCAGGCAGGCGCGCACCAGGTCGTGGCCCTCGGCGATCAGGGCCCGGTCCCATGCACTGCGGTCCTGCTCGGCGAGCGTGACCAGCTCGCCGTCCGCGGAGAAGCGCGTCGTACGGCGGGCATCGGTGAGGAGCATCATCGCGAGCAGGCCGTCGACCTCGGGCGTGCCGGGCAGCAGGGTCCGCAGGATCCGGGCCAGCCTGATCGCCTCCGCGCTGAGGTCCTCCCGCACCGATCGGCCACCGGAGGTGGCGAGGTAACCCTCGTTGAAGATAAGGTAGACCACCGCGAGGACGGCTGAGAGCCGCTCCGGCAGGTCGCTCGCCTCCGGCACGCGGAACGGGATGTGCGCGCCGGAGATCTTCTTCTTGGCGCGGGTGATGCGCTGGGCCATCGTGGTCTCGGGCACCAGGAACGCCTGGGCGATCTCGGCGACCGTGAGCCCGCCGAGCAGGCGCAGGGTCAGCGCCACCCGTGCCTCGGGGGCCAGCGCCGGGTGGCAGCAGGTGAAGATCAGCCGCAGCCGGTCGTCCTGCACCGGGCCGGTCGGCTCGTGCGGTGAGGTGTCGACGATCATCGCCGCCTCCTGGTGCTTGTCGTCGCGTCGGTGCTCACGCCGCAGTCGGTCGAGGGCCTTGCGGGTCGCGGTCGTGGTGAGCCAACCCCCCGGGTTGGGTGGCGGGCCGTCGTCGCGCCACTTCTCGAGGGCGACCACCAGAGCCTCGGCCGCAGCGTCCTCGGCGAGGTCGAGGTCGCCGAAGCGCCGTACGAGCGCGGCCACGATGCGGCCGTACTCCTCGCGGAAGACCTGCTCGACGGACTCCATGGTGACTGAACCGGACGTGAGCCGGGCCTGGCCAGCGGGCCTCAGGCCTCGGGCTCGTCCTGGAAGGGACGCACCTCGACCTTGCCGGCACAGGCGCGCGAACCCTTCTGCGCCCACTCCAGGGCGACGTCGAGGTCCGGTGCCTCGATGATCCAGAAGCCGCCGAGGTACTCCTTGGACTCCGAGTAGGGCCCGTCGGTGATGATCGGCTGGGAGCCGGTGTTGTCGACGACCGTGCTGACCTCGATCGGCTGGAGGCCGCCGGCGAAGACCCAGGCGCCCTGGTCCCTGAGGTCGGTGTTGAACGCCTCGACGGCGGCGAACATCTCCTGCATCGTGGCGGGGTCCATCTCGGCCATCCGCTCGTCGTCGGCGGGGTCGTGGTTGACGGCCAGGAAGTACTGCGACATGGGGTTCTCCTTCAGGTGCGGCGGCCCGCGTGGCTGCCTCTCATCATCACCACGAACCGGTCGCGCCCGATACGACAGGTCCCTTCCACCGACAATGGAAAAAGATCAGCCGAGTCCGCGCTGGTCCTGCTTGAGCGCGGTGTCGACGCTCACCGCGGCCGCGACGACGAGCGCCTGGAGCGGTCCCTCGAGCGGGCGGTGGATCTGGACGACGTAGTTGTCGGCCGTGGTGAACATCGTCTTGGCCAGGCCCTCCCACGTCTTGGTGATGCGAGCGACCTCGACGTCGGCGTGGTCGCGGATCGAGAAGTTCCACGCGCGCCAGTTCTCGGCGTTGATGGAGCCGATCTGCTGGCCGTTGGCCATCAGCCCGAAGCGGATCTTGCCGAAGACGTTCTGCTGGACCATCTGGCCGATCTCGTTGCCGGCAGGGTCCTGCACGATGACCTTCGACTTCACGAACTTCGCCGGCCGGGTGATCGCCAGCATCGGCGTGCCGTGGGCGTCGACCACCTGCAGCTTGTGGGTCATGAACTGGTCGTAGGAGGTCAGCACCCGCGCGGCCTTCTTCAGCGCACTCTGCCCGACCTGGCGCACGGCACCGATCTGGCGGGCGTGCTGGTCGTAGATGGCGTACTCGCTGTTGATCTCGATCAGCTTGGCCTTCTGGTTGACCACCAGCACCGGCTCGGTGAACAGCGTGCCGCCTCCGGCGAAGGCCGCCTGCCCGGCCTGCCCCGCCCGCTGCACGTCGCGCTGCACCTTCTCGGGAGCGCGGTCGAGTGTCGGGACGTGGCCCTGGGTCGTGGCGTCGGTGCTCTGCCTCCCGTGCGAGGAGACGTGCTCGGTCCACGTGGTGCCGTCGTAGTAGCGGACCTCGTGCCGTCCGTAGGGATCGGCGTACCACCCGGGGGCTGCGTTCGTCACAGCGCGAAGCGTACGCCGAAGTCCCACCGGAGGCTGAGCAGCGAGCGTCGTGGCGGCTCGTGCTCGGCTCACGGGGCTTCGTCGACGTCCTCGCCGGGGGCTCGGACTGCTCAGCCTCCGGCGCCACCGGAGGCTGAGCAGCGAGCGCCAGCGAGCGTCGACGAAGCCCAGTGACCCGGGCTGCCTCCTCACTCACCGCGCCTCGACACGCGGGTCACGACCTCGCAGGCTCGGTCGTGCCGCTCGCTCGACGACCATCGACGGGGCTTCGCTGCGCTCAGCCCCGTCACCAACCCCACGAACCGGGCTGGCCCTTGAACGGGCCGACCACGTCGGAGGTGATCCAGCCGCCGTAGAAGCCGCCGTCCTGGGGAGTGACGATCTCGTCGTCGACCACGCAGCGGTCCATGGCCGCCGGCATCACCGACACCGCGCCGGCGAGGTCGCCGAACCCACCGGTCGGGCTGAGGTAGGTCCACCCCGCGCGGGGGGCGACCGAGTCACCGCCCACGACGTCGAAGTAGCTCGCCATCCCCTTCCACTCGCAGAAGGAGGAGCCCTCCGCCTCGCGCAGCGAGCCGGCGACGAAGGCGTCGCGCGGCAGGTAGTAGGTCGGCGGGTGGCTGGTCTCGAGCACGCGCCACGACCTCGTGGTCGAGGCGATGGTGACTCCGCCCAGCACCACCTGGATCGAGGCCGTGCTCGTCTCCAGCCGGGGCGGTCGCGGGTAGTCCCAGACCGACTCCTGGCCGGGTCCGGGCTTGATCGGGGTGGGTCTGCTCACGTCGCCAGTCAACCGCAGCCGCCAAGCAGCCCCGGGTGGCTCACCCACCACCGGCACGGCACGATGGGGCCATGGCCACGATGTACGGCGAAGTCCTCACCACCGAACGCCTGACCCCGAGCCTCGTGCGCGTCGTCCTGGGCGGCCCGGGGCTCGACGCGTTCGAGATGCCGGCAGACACCGACGCCTACGTCAACGTCGCGATCGCGCCGGCCGGGGCGCCGTACGGCCCGGTCTTCGACCCGCGCGAGGTCGCTCGACCACCACCGGCCGGAGCATGGCTCCGGCCCGGCGTCGCTACACGGTGCGCCGCTGGGACGCCGAGGCGCGGACCCTGACCCTCGACTTCGTCGTGCACGGGACGACCGGCGTGGCCGGCCCGTGGGCCGGCGCGCGGCGGCCGGTGACGTGCTGGTCTTCAACGGTCCCGGCAGCGGCTACCGCCCCGACCCGGCCGCCGACTGGCACCTGATGGTCGGCGACGAGTCCGCGCTCCCGGCGATCGCCGCGTCGCTCGAGGCGCTGCCCGAGGGCGCCCACGCGGTGGTGCGACTGGTCTGCGACGGCGTGGAGCACGAGGTGGCGCTCGCCGTCGGCCGCGCGGCTCGACGTGGCGTGGGTGCACCGCGGCTCCCAGAGCCTCGCGGCAGCGGTGGCCGCCCTCGACCTCCCCGACGGGGTCCCGCAGGTCTTCCTGCACGGCGAGGCCGACGAGGTGCGCGCCGTACGACGCCACCTGGCTCTCGACCGTGGTCTGGAGGCCGCCGCGATGTCGGCCTCGCCCTACTGGCGCCACGGCATGACCGACGAGCAGTGGCGCTCGGTCAAGCGCGACTTCACCGCCGCGATGAACGCCGACCTCGACGCCTGACGCCTCACGCGTCGATTCAGGGTCGTCGACTCCACCCGCCGCGCCTGCAGCAGCACGGCGGTGCTACGCCGGAGGCGTCGACGGCGAGCGCGCGGACCAGGCTCGTCGGCCGGTCACACCGACCCGGCGGTCGGCGCGGATCGCTCGCGCCAGGACGCACGCCCGGCGGTCGTGCGCCGGCGCGCGAGCGCCGTCGGTCGGAGCACCGGGTCAGGTGTCCCACAGCTCGTCGGCGAAGCCCGGCGTCGGCGACGACCGCCCGGGCAGCGTCGGCATCGTGCGGCGCGACGAGGAGGAGCAGCCCCCGCTGGGCACACGCCTCGTCGAGGGCGGCGCCGGCCACGAGGCGACACCCGGGCGGCTGGTCCGGGGCGCCGAGCTCGACGTAGGAGTCGGCGACCGCGACCTGCTCGTCGCGCATGCCCCAGAGGACGACGAAGTGGCCGACGTCCCAGGTGGCACCGGGCGAGACCGGGCCGGTGCGCAGGTTGGCGACGACGCCGACCGGCCGGTCGAGGTCGAGCACGGCCCGCAGCAGTCCGGTCGCGTCCCCCGGCCCCCGAGCCGGTACGACGGTCACGTCCGGGCAGAGCGTCGCCATCCCGGCCGCCAACCCGGCCGCGTCGGTGCCGCTGTCGTCGATCGTCGCTGCCGCCGGGAGCCGCTCCCACCCGGTGCGGTCCAGCGGTGCACCCTCCGGACGCCACTCGCTGACGTCGTGGGGCCAGATCGCGGTCCCCGAGGCGAGGGCGAGGTCGGTCACGGTCGGCGGCGCCACCACGACCGCATGCAGCGCGGCCCACGCCGCGAACGGTCCGCAGAGCTGGTCCGGCTGGGGCAGGGCCGGGCCGTGCGCGGCGAGCACGTCGCCGGCGCCGGCGAGGGAGCGCACGGTCAGTACCGCCACCGCAGCGAGGCGACGGTCTCCTCCGGCGTGTGGTCGGCGGCCCAGGCGGCGTCGGCGTCACGGCAGGCGACGAAGGCGCCGAGCAGCTCGGGCCCGAGGACGTCGCGCACGAGGTCGCTGGCGAGAAGGTGGGCGCGCGCCTGGTCGTGGGTGGTGGCCAGCGCCGTGATGCCGGCCTCCTCGCGCGCGGCGTCGTCCCACGTGCCGACGTCGCTCTGGACCGGGTCGGGCAGCGTCGCGCCCGCGCCGTCGCGGACCCCGGCGAGCCCGGCCGCGATGACGACCGCGAGCGCGAGGTAGGGGTTGGCCGAGGCGTCGCACGCCTTGAGCTCGATGTTGGTGTGCTCGGTGCCGAGGAGCGGCGAGGACGGCACCAGCCGCAGCGCGGCCTCGCGGTTCTCCACGCCCCAGAAGCCGTAGGCGCCGGCCCAGTAGCCGGGGCGGCGGCGCATCAGCGAGCCGGTCGTCGGGGCGGTCACCGCGACGATCCCGTCGAGCTCGCGCAGCAGCCCGGCGAGGTAGTCACGACCGGTCGTCGAGAGCCGGTGCTCGTCGGTGTCGTCGGGGGTGCCGGTCAGCGCGTTGCGACCGTCGCGCACCAGCGAGGTGTGGAGGTGCCACCCGTTGCCGGCGCCGTCGGCGGTCGTGATCGGGGCGAAGCTGACACGCAGTCCGTGGGCGCGCGCCGCGGCGTGGATGGTCTGGCGAGCCAGGACCTGGGTGTCGGCCAGGGCCAGCGGGTCGAGGGCGTCGAGAGCGATCTCGAGCTGGGCGCCGCCGTACTCCGCGTGCAGCTGGCCGATCGAGATGCCGTGGGTGGCCAGGTCGCCGAGCAGCTGGTGGACGAACTCGTCGACGTCGCGCAGCGCGTTGGGCGAGTAGACCGGGCCACGGTGGGCCGGTCGCCAGTCGGTGCCGGCCGGGTCGGCCAGCAGGTCGTCACGTACGACGACCATCTCCATCTCGAAGCCCGCCCGCACCTCGAAGCCCGCCTCGGCCGCCGCCGCGACCTGGCGCTCGAGGACCGCGCGCTGGCAGTAGGGCCACGGGTCGCCGTCCGCGGACAGCTGGCGCCCGTTGACCCAGGCCTGCCCTGCCTGACCCGCGAGCACGGTCACGTCGTCGGCCCTGTCGACCACCGCCACGAGACGGGCATCACCTGACGGCGTCGCGAGGCCCTCGTGGGCGAAGGTGATGCCGTCGTGGGAGTCGAAGACCGCGAAGGTCGCGGTGATCCCGACGCCCTTGGTCGCCGCCGACGGGAGCGCCGCGGTCGGCACCGTGCGCGAGCGGACCGTGCCGTTGTTGTCGACCCAGCCGATCGTCACCCCGCGCACGCCCTGCTGCTCGAGGGCGGCGGCGAGGGCGGCGAGGTCGGGTCGGTCAGGGCGGTCGGTCTGCGAGGCCGAGGTCATGGGAGGACGCTACTGCCGGGGCTCGTCGGAGGGGATAGTCCCTGACGATGTGGCCCCGGCGAGCACCTTCCGGGGCCACCTCGTCAGGGACTACCGCGACGAGCGGCTCAGGTCGGCGCTCATGACCGCGCAGCCACACCGTCGAGCCGCAGTACGTCGGACTCGTCGCGGTGGGTGCCGGTGGTGCCGACGTGCTTGTCGCTGATCCCGGGGCCGTTCTTGATCACGTGCACCAGCGCCATCCCGTGCCCGCGGCCCAGGTCGAAGTCGTCCTTGAGCCACGTGAGGATCTCGCCGGCCTTGGTGTCGCCGCCGTAGCCGCGGGCGTGCGCGAGGTCGACGAGCTCCTGCGGGGTCCTGCCGGTCTTGGTCTCGGCAGCGTCGAGGTAGGCCTGGAACGACATCGGTCCTCCTGGGGATGGTGGGTGAGTGCTGACGGGGAGTAGACCGGACCGGTGTCCAGAAGTCATCGCCTCGGACCGCACCGTCAGACGATGTCGTGCCCGAGCAGCAGCACCACGAGGACACCGACCAGGGCGGTGAGCCCGCTGGCCAGGAAGCCACGCGCGACCCACTTCACCCGGTGCCAGTTGCGCAGCAGGTAGGACGCCCCGATGAGCAGCACCACCAGCGCGACCGCCGGTCCGCGTCGCAGGACCACGCCGAGGTAGACCGCACCGACACCGAGCACCACGCCGGTGAGCACCTGCGCGACGATCTCGCCCCGAGGGGTCGGTGGCGGTGCCACCGACGGGGTCCTGGAGAAGCGCGCCACAGGTCGGACGCTAGCGTCACCTCGTGAACCTCTTCTCATTCGAGGGCAAGTCCCCGGTCGTGCACCCCGGCGCGTTCGTCGCCCCCACCGCCACCCTGATCGGCGACGTGACGGTCGAGGACGGCGCGAGCATCTGGTACGGCGTGGTGATCCGCGCCGACATCTGCACCGTCGTCGTGCGTGCGGGCACCAACGTGCAGGACAACTCGGTGCTGCACGCCGCACCCGGCGAGACGCTCACCATCGGACCCGACGCGACCATCGGCCACGGGTGCGTCGTGCACTGCGCCGAGGTCGGCGAGAAGGCCCTGGTCGGCAACGGCAGCACCCTGCTCGACGGCGCCACGCGTCGGTCCCGGCACGCTCGTGGCGGCCGGCTCGGTCGTCACGCCCGGCACCGAGATCCCCGGCGGCGTGGTCGCCGCCGGCATCCCCTGCAAGCCGACCAAGCCGATCGCCGGCACGTCGTCGGAGTTCTGGGTCGAGACCAACTCGGTGTACTACCGCGAGCTCGGGCCGCGCCACGGCGCCGGGCGCCGCCCCCGTCGCCACCCTCGAGCCGATGAGCGAGCGCCTGCGCGGGACTGGTCGCCGACACCCGACCGCTGCGCAACGACCACTTCCGCCGGCTGTGGATCGCCAACATCATCACCGTCATCGGCGCGCAGCTGACCGTGGTCGCCGTGCCGGCGCAGATCTACGCCGACACCGGCTCGTCGGCGTACGTCGGGCTCACGGGGCTCTTCGGCCTCGTGCCGCTCGTCGTCTTCGGCCTCTGGGGCGGCGCGCTCGCCGACGTCTTCGACCGGCGCACCCTGCTGATCATCACCACCAGCGGCCTGATCGGCACCAGTGCGCTGTTCTGGGCACAGGCCGCGCTCGGCAACACCAACGTGTGGCTGCTGCTGTGCCTCTTCTCGGTGCAGCAGGCGTTCTTCGGCGTCAACCAGCCGACGCGCAGCGCGATCCTGCCGCGGCTGATCGAGCCACGGCTGCTGCCGGCGGCCAACTCGCTCAACATGACCGTCTTCATGGCCGGCGGCATCGCCGGCCCGCTCGTCGCCGGCGCACTGATCCCCTTCATCGGCCTCGAGTGGCTCTACTTCGTCGACACGATCACGCTCTTCGCCACCCTGTCGGCCGTGGTGCGGCTCCCCCCGCTGCGCATCGAGCGTGCCGACGGGACGAAGGCGCAGACCCCCGGCCTGCGGTCGGTGGTCGAGGGCTTCACGTTCCTGCGCACCCAGCCGGTGCTGATGATGTCGTTCGTCGTCGACCTGATCGCGATGGTCTTCGGGATGCCCCGTGCGCTCTTCCCCGAGATCGCTGCGGAGTCCTTCGACGGGCCGGAGGCCGGCGGTCTGGCCTTCGCGGTGCTCTTCGCCGCCATCCCGCTCGGCGCGGTGGTCGGCGGCGTGCTGTCGGGCTGGGTCTCGCGGGTGTCGGCGCAGGGACGGGCGGTCGTGGTGTGCATCGTCGTGTGGGGGCTGGCGATGGTGGGCTTCGGCGTCGCGGTCGGGATCGCCGGTGCTTCCTCGTCGCTGCGCTCCACGATGCTGGTGACGGCCGTCCTGATGCTGGCGGTGGGCGGCGCCGCCGACATGGCGTCGGCAGCCTTCCGCTCCTCGATGCTCCAGACCGTGGCGACCGACGAGATGCGCGGGCGCCTCCAGGGGATCTTCATCGTGGTCGTCGCGGGCGGGCCGCGGGTGGCCGACGTCGTGCACGGTGCGTCCGCAGCCCTGATCGGTACGGCGGCGGCCGCCGCCGGCGGTGGGGTGCTGGTGGTGGTGGGCGTGGTCGTCGCCTCGCTCGTCGTACCGTCGTTCGTGCGCTACCGCCTCACGCACCCGACCTCGCACCAGCCCTGATCGGCCGTAGGATCCGCAGGTGATCGACCCCGACGACCTCGCCGCGACCCTGCGCGTCCTGGGGCAGCTGCACACGGTCCCGGAGGACGACCCCGCACACATCGAGGTCAAGCGCGCGGCCTCCCACATGTACAAGTCGCTCAAGCGTGACCGGCGCGCTGCCAAGCGGGCCGAGGAGCTCGCCCACGACCGGGCGATCACCGAGGCCACGGCGACCGGGTCCGCCGCTGCGCATCGACGACGAGACCGAGGGCATCCTGCTCACGACGCCGACGACCGGAGCCTTCGCCGGCGAGCTGATCAACCCGCGCGGCTGCTACATCTGCAAGACCGACTACACCCTCGTCGACGCGTTCTACCACTGGCTGTGCCCGACCTGCGCGGCGCTCGTCGCACGCCAAGCGCGACCAGGGCACCGACCTGACCGGACGCCGCGCGCTGCTCACCGGCGGGCGGGCCAAGATCGGCATGTACATCGCCCTGCGCCTGCTCCGCGACGGCGCGCACCTGACCATCACCACCCGCTTCCCCCACGACGCCGTACGCCGCTACTCCTCGCTGCCCGACGCCGACGACTGGCTCGAGCGGCTCAAGATCGTCGGCATCGACCTGCGCGACCCGACCCAGGTGGTCGCGCTGGCCGACGACGTCGCGGCGGCCGGGCCGCTCGACGTCCTCGTCAACAACGCCTGCCAGACCGTGCGCCGCTCCCCCGGGGCCTACGCGCCGCTGGTCGCCGCCGAGGACGAGCCTCTGCCCGAGTCCATCGAGGGCCGGGACCTGCCCGAGATGGTGCGCTTCGACCGGATCTCCGAGGCCCACCCGGCCGCGATCGCCGGCGCCCTGTACCGCGAGGCGGTGGCCGCCCACGAGGGCGAGTCCCTCGACCGGGCCCGCGAGGCGCACTCCGCCGCGACCCTCACGGCGCTCGCGCTCAAGGCCGGGCACGCCTCCCTCGACGCCCACCTCGCCGGCACCGCGGTCGACGCCGGCGGCCTGCTGCCGGACCTGCAGACCACCAACTCCTGGACCCAGACCGTCGACGAGGTCGACCCGATGGAGCTGCTCGAGGTGCAGCTGTGCAACTCGGTCGCGCCGTTCCTGCTGGTCTCGCGGCTGAGGCCGGCGATGGCGGCCGCTGCGCGGCCGCCGCCTCCGGGCGCGCGCACGTGGTCAACGTCTCGGCGATGGAGGGCCAGTTCTCGCGGCGCTACAAGGGCGCCGGCCACCCCCACACCAACATGGCCAAGGCGGCGCTCAACATGATGACCCGCACGTCGGCCGGCGAGATGTTCGAGACCGACCGGATCCTGATGAACGCCGTCGACACCGGCTGGATCACCGACGAGCGGCCGCACCAGGACAAGCTGCGCATCGCCGCCGAGGGCTGGCACGCCCCGCTCGACCTCGTCGACGGCGCCGCCCGCGTCTACGACCCCGTCGTACGCGGCGAGGCGGGCGAGGACCTGCACGGGCACTTCCTCAAGGACTACCAGCCGTCGCCCTGGTGACGGGGCTGCGCTCAGCGAAGCACCTGTCGATGGCTGTCGAGCAAGTTCCGTGACACGAACCGGGAGATCCGAGGACGTGACCCGCGTGTCGAGACGCGGCCAGTGCGGAAGCAGGGTCCGTCGCCGGGCTTCGTCGACGCCGCAGCGCTCGCCGAGCCTCCCGACGCTACCCCAGCAGCCCCTGCACGTACGCCGCCTGGCCGACGTGTTGCGTGTCGTCGTTGACGACGCTGACCAACCGGGCGCCGAGCGTGACCGGCGGGTCCCAGCGCTCGTCGACCACGCGGTCGAGGTCGTCGGGCGACAGGGTGGCGAGGTAGTCGAGCGTGCGCTCGTGCACGGCGGCGACGTACTCCGCCAGGAGGCCGGCCGGCGCCGCGAAGGCGCCGACGTCCTCGCTCGACTGGCCGAACCCGATCGCCGAGTCGTCGTAGGGCAGGTCGAAGCGCTCGACGAACGCGCCGTAGACCTGCTCGTCGTCGGCCGACGTCGGCGACGTGGTCGTCCTGCACGCGGGCGAGGTGCCACACGAGCCAGCCGATCGGGTTGGCGTCGGGGCCGGGACGGTGGCGCAGGTCGTCGTCGGTCAGTCCGTCGAGGACGGCGTCCACGCTCTCGCGCACGCGGGTGAAGGAGTCGGCGAGGAGGTCGGTGGCGTTCACCCCTCCACGCTACGTCGTCGGCGTGACAACCTTGACCCATGAGCACCCTCGAGCCGGACCTGCCGACGCTCTTCGAGTGGGCCGGTGGCGCGGGACCGCTCCGCGCGATGATCGACGCCTTCTACGACCGGGTGGAGCAGGACGACGCGCTCGCCGGGTTCTTCCCCGGTGGGGTCTCCCAGGAGCACCGCTCCCACGTCGCCGCGTGGTGGGGCGAGGTCCTCGGCGGGCCGAGCGTCTACACCGACGAGCTGGGCGGCTACGAGTCGATGCTGGCCCACCACCGCGACCTCGACATCTCGCCGGCTCAACGCCACCGGTTCGCGTCGACCATGAGCCTCGCCGCCGACGACGCCGCGCTCCCGGACGATCCCGAGTTCCGCGCCGCGATCATCGGCTACCTCGAGTGGGGCACCCGGTTGGCCGCGCACAACGCACGGCCGGGCGCGACCGACATCGCCGCCCACGCGCCCGTCCCGCGCTGGGGCTGGGGGGTCGCACCGCCGTACGTCGCACCCACGGAGAGTTGACCCCATCGCCTACCGTCGAGGCGTGAGCCTCCCCCTGCGCCTGGCCGGCGTCGTCCTCGTCGCGCTGACGCTCGTCGGCTGCGGTGGCGACGACTCCGCGGTCGTGGACCGCTCGTTCCCCGTGGTGCCCGACGAGCCCGACCGGACCGCCCCCGACGACCTCGACACCCGACTCGACACCCGACGGCAGCGACCCGGGCGGGAGCACGGCGACCACCGCCTGCGACGAGGTGGTCGCCGGCATCGACGCCTTCAACGCCGGCGACCTCGACGAGACCGTCGCGGCCTTCGAGCGCGCGGTGCCCCTGGCCGAGGAGGAGGACGCCGCGGCCGGCACCCGCGCCTCGGCCGACCTGCTCGAGGCGGTGCGCTACTACGCCGAGCTCCCGCACGGAGGACTACCCCGAGGCGTCGGCTGAGCTCGTTCGACTTCGCGAAGTACAAGGCGATCACCCTCGGCCAGTGCGCCTCCGACCAGCCCCCCGGCCAGGGCGGCCAGGATGACGGCGGCGGCATCCAGGCCTGAGCCGAGCGTGACCCGCACCCGCGCCCGGCCCGCCGCCCGCCGCCCGGGTAGTCCCTGACGAAAATCAACGTTTCGGCACCCGAATCCTTGATTTTCGTCAGGGACTACCCCGGGTCGGGGGCCGCGGTGAGCTTGGCGAGACGGCCGGAGAGGGCCTCGCGCCGGTGGGCGTTGCCGTGCAGGTCGACGAAGCGGGTGCCGTAGACCCACAGCAGCGCGTCGTCGAGACGACGTACGGCGCCGGGCGGGTGGCGGTAGTCCATCCGATCGGTGATCGCCGCGTCGTCGACCGAGCGCAGGACGCCGCCCAGCTCGTCGAGCGAGGTGATGCCGAGCTCGAGCAGCAGCCCCGAGATCCAGCCGTAGTGCTCGGTGCGCGACCACCCCGCCTGGGAGTACTGCCCGGCGAGGAAGGCGGCCAGCTCGCGCGGGTCGATCCGCGGGTCGTCGTCGGTGGTGACCCGCACCTCCGGGGCCACCCCGCGCAGCCGCTCGCGGATCTGGGAGAACTCGCGGTCGGCCAGCTCGAGCAGTCCGGCGGCCAGGGCGAAGCGCCGGTCGAACTCGCGCGCGTGCTCGGCCGGCACCGTGCCCTTGTAGCGGATGTCGTGCTCGAACTCCGCCCACGCGTGCTGCAGCACCGTGCGCACCTGCACCTGCGCCGCGCGCCCCCGCAGGTGCTCGAAGCCGGGGTGGCTCTCGCGCGCCGGGTCGAGGGCGATCATCAGGTGCCGGCTGGCGTAGCCGAAGCGGCCCTCGTCGGCGGTCTCCTGGCCCATGTCGCGGTCGTCCTGCACGATCACCTGCTCGCCGAGCAGGTCGGCGACGGCGTCGACGTCGTCCTCGACGTAGGTGATCACGCGCACGCCGAGCTGGTCGGTGATCTGGGTGAGCGGGTCGGCGTACGCCGGCACCCCGGCGACCATCCGGGCGGCCTTCTCGGCGAACGACGCGACACCCTTGGTGCGCCCGGTGACCGACAGGTAGTTGATGCCGGCCTCGTCGAGGATCCCCTGCACCAGCGCCACCGCCTCGGCCCCGGCCGCGACGAGGTCGGGGTGCGCTGCGGCGTAGGCCTGCACGGCCTCGCGCACGACGTCGGTGCGCGTCGGCGCGGTGCCGAGCGTGGGGGTGACGATGTAGCCGGTGTCGAGGTCGCCGTACGTCGTGACGAGGTCGGGCGTGCGGTGGGCGACGAGCGCCACGATCGCGCAGACGACCGCGTCGACCTGGTCCTCGACCCGGCGCAGCTCGCTCTTGCGCGTGGCCTTCTCGACCTGCGAGCGCAACCCGGCCCACGTCTCGTCGGTCGTCACCGTGGCCTCGACGTGACCCATCAGCAGCAGCAGCTCGCTGCGCAGCAGGTCCAGGTCGCGGCCGGGCTTGTTCTTGTAGCGCAGGATCTTCGGCAGCCCGAAGAGCACGATCGAGGCGGCGTGCGGGTAGACCTCGATGGCCCGACGGGCGCGGCCCGAGCGCGGGTCGATGTCGAGGCCGAGCAGCTTGGCCACCCGGGCTCCGCGGGTGCCCTGGGCGAACTCCGGCTTGCCGGTGTTGGACGGGTGGGTGCCGGCGTCGAAGCGGCGGAAGTCCTTGCTCAGCGCCTTCTCCGCGGGGCGCGAGCCGGTCGCGTTCTTGACCACCAGGGGCGCGTCGAGCGCCACGAGGCAGTCGCCCGCGACGTAGGCCGCCAGCTCGGCCTCGATCTCCTCGTCGACCCGCACCGCGCTGACGTGGAGCAACCGGCCGTCCTCGTCGAGGACCGCCAGCCCGGTGGGCTGGCGCTCGCCCCAGGCGAGGTCGACTCCGACGTAGTGCATGGACCCACCCTGCCGTATCGGGCCCCAGGTCGGACCTCAGCCGCGCTTGAGCGTCACCTTGTCGATGACCGAGCCGTCGGTGGCCAGGGCGGTGAGCTTCATCCGCGCCGGACGACCGCCCCGCCGCGGCACCACGTCGACGAAGCCGATCGAGTGCTGGTTGTCGGTGACGGCCGACCACAGCGTGGCCTCGGGGACGCGCATGCCGCCGTCCATCGTGACGTAGGACAGCGGCGAGCCGCTCGTGGGATAGACGGTCTGCCCGGCGCCGCCGGCGGTGAGGTAGGTCGTGCCCTTGCTCGAGTCGAACACCGCTCCGCGCCCGGCGTCGACGACCGGGTCACCGGCGCGCAGCGGGTGGGTGCGCTCGTAGCAGTGGTTGTGCCCGTTGACGACGAGGTCGACCGAGAACCGGTCGAAGAGGGGCTCCCAGCGCGTGCGGTTGCCGCCGTCGGAGGCGTGGACGAGGTTGGTGCAGTACATGCAGTTGTGGAAGCCGACGACGATGAAGTCGATGTCGTCGCGCGTTGCGCAGCCGGCGCAGCGTGGTCGTGAGCCAGTCGTCCTGCCGGGCGCCGAGGTAGCCCTCGTTGCGCGCGATCTCGAAGGAGGCGTCGTTGCCGTCGAGGGCGACGAAGCCGACGTTGCCGTAGACGAAGGAGTAGGTCACCGGCGCACCCTTCACCCCGTTGCCGGGCAGCCGGAAGCGGTCGAGGTAGCCGGCGTACCCGAGCTCGCCGTTGCCGCCCTCCATCTCGTGGTTGCCGACGGTCGTCATCCACGGCACCCGCGAGGCGCTCGGCTGGATCTGGCGCAGCCACCGGTCCCACTCGCGGAAGTCCTGCGTGCTCGGGCCGCTGGCCCCGGTGCCACCGCTGGAGTCGGCGTAGCAGAGGTCGCCGACGACGAAGGCGAGGTCGGGCTTCATGCGATCGATCAGCCGCACGTGGGCCGCGGCGGCGGTGTTGACGCCCATGTCACCGAAGGCCGCGAACCGGAAGCGCTCGGCCCGGCGCGGCGCGGTCGTGAACGTGCCGGTCGTGGCGGCGCTGCCGCGGTGCGTGATGCGGTAGCGGTACGTCGTACCGGGCTCGAGGCCGTCGACCTGGCCGTGGTGGTAGACGGTCCTCAGGTCCTTGGTCGACCGGCTGCGCACCGGGACCCGCATCCCGAGGCTGCGGTCGGGCCCGACCTCGAGGTGGGGCTTGGCGACCGAGCGAGGCGTCGACCACGACACGGTCATCGAGTGCCGCGCGTCGTCGCCGTAGGTCAGGTGGACGCCGCCGGGGCGACCGGCGGCGGAGGCCGGCGGCACCCAGAGCAGCGGGGAGGCCGCACCGACCAGTCCAGCGCCCGCCCCACCGAGCAGGACGTGGCGGCGGCTGGGCCCGGCGACAACCGGCTCGGGAGTCTGCGTCATGGGCGGATCCTGACACCTCCAGGTGGCCGGGGGCTGAACGACTCGGGGCAGGTCGGCGGTGTGTCCCCGGCGCGGTGGGTCGGCTCGGACGTCGAGTGACCTCGCCCGCCGGGCTGCTCGACGACCGGCCGGAGGCCCTCAGCGCACGGTCGTGAGCGCGGCGTGGGCCACCGCGATCGCCGCGCCGAAGCGCGCGTTGGCGCGCACCAGCGCGATGTTGGCGACGAGGCTGGCGCCGTCGGTCAGCTCGACGATCCGCTTGAGCAGGTACGGCGTGACCTCCTTGCCGCCGATGCCGAGGGCGTCGAGGTCGGCCAGGGCCTGCTCGATCACGGCGGAGATCTCCTCGGCCGGGATCTCGTCGGCCACCGGGATCGGGTGGGCCACGACGATGCCGGCCCCCAGCCCGAGCGAGCGTGCGGCGGCCATGGCGGCGGCGACCTCCTCGGCCGAGTCGACCCGCGCCGGGGCGGCGTACCCGCTGCTGCGCGAGTAGAACGACGGGAACTCGTCCGAGCCGTGCACGAGCACCGGCACCGAGTTGGTCTCGAGCAGCTCGAGGGTGAGCCCGATGTCGAGGATGCTCTTCACGCCGGCCGAGACCACCGTGACCGGGGTGGTCGCCAGCTCACCGAGGTCGGCCGAGACGTCGAAGCTCTGCGGCGCCCCCCGGTGAACGCCCCCGAGACCACCGGTGACGAAGACGTCGATGCCGGCCAGCGCGGCCAGGCGCATGGTCGCCGCGACCGTCGTCGCGCCGTGCAACCCGCGGGCGACGACGTACGGCAGGTCGCGGACGCTGACCTTGGTGACGCCCGGGTCGCTGGCGAGCAGCTCGAGGTCCTCGGGGGTCAGCCCGATGCGGGGCACCCCGCCGAGGACGGCGATCGTCGCCGGCACCGCGCCGGCGTCGCGCACGATCGCCTCGACCTCGAGCGCCATCGCGACGTTGTCGGGGTAGGGCATGCCGTGGCTGATGATCGTGCTCTCGAGGGCGACGACCGGTCGGCCGTCGGCGCAGCGCGGCGGCGACCTCGTCGGTCACGGCGAGCGTCGGGCTGATCGGGGTCGGGCTGACGGGGGTCACGTTCACAGGAGGCTCCTCACGAGCGCATCGGAGAGGTCGGGCCGCACGGTGTGGCGGCTGGAGACGGTCAGTGCCGCTGCGGCGTGGCCGTAGCGGGCGGCGTCGGCGGGCGCGGCCCCCGCGAGGACGGCGTGGCAGTAGGCGGCGAGCATGGCGTCACCGGCGCCGGTCACGTCGACCACGTCCGCGGGGAGCGCGTCGATGCGGGTGGCCGTGTCGCGCGTGCGCAGCAGGGATCCCGACGGTCCGTTGCGGGTCCACAGGACCTCGACCCCTCGGTCGAGGGCCGACCCGCCGTCGGGCACGAGCGCAGCGAGCTCGGTGGCGCCCGCCGAGAGGACCGCCAGCGGACGAGAGGCGTCGAGCAGCGGCGCGAGGGCGGCGGCCTTCGGCACGCTCACCGGGTCCAGGACGACGTCCGCCCCGGCCGCGACGGCGGCCTCCCACGCGGCGAGCAGGGTCGCGGTGGGCAGGTTGCCGTCGAGCACGACGAGCGCGGCGCCGGCGAGGAGGTCGGCGGCCAGGTCGACGTCGGCGGGCGACAGCGAGGCCGTCGCCTCCATGTCCGCCACGGCCGAGACCAGCTCGCCTGCCTGGTCGAGGAGCGCGACGTACGTCCCGGTGGGCGCCGGCCCCCTGCGGCAGTGGCCGACGTCGACACCGGCCCCGCGCGTGGCGGCGAGCACGAGGTCGCCGTGGGCGTCGGGGCCGACGACCGACACGAGGCTGACCGACGTGCCGAGCCGGGCGAGGTTCGCAGCGATGTTGCGCCCCACCCCGCCCGCGGTGACCGTGACGACACCGGGGTTGCTGGTGGCCGCGACGGCAGCCGCGTGGGGTCGCGCCAGCACGTCGACGTTGGCGCCGCCGACGACGACCACGCGCGGGGCCTCGGCACCGGTTCGGGAGGGGTCGACCACGCGGTCAGGATAGGTGGCCCGATGAATCTCGCTGTCGGTGCCGGTCCCTACCCTGCGAGAGTTGTCCCGACCACCGCCGACCGAACCCCACGAGAAGGACACCTGATGGCCGACATGATCCAGGCACGAGGCCTGGTCAAGCGCTACAAGGAGGTCGAGGCGCTCAGCGGACTCGACCTCACCGTCCCCGAGGGCAAGGTCCTGGGTCTCCTCGGCCCCAACGGCGCCGGCAAGACCACCGCGGTGCGCTGCCTCGCGACACTCCTCGTGCCTGACGAGGGCACGGCCCACATCGCCGGCATCGACGTGCTCGCCGACCCCCAGGGCGTGCGGCGCAAGATCGGCCTGTCCGGCCAGTACGCCGCGGTCGACGAGTACCTCACCGGCTTCGAGAACCTCACCATGGTCGGCCGGCTCTACGGCTTCGACAAGGCCAAGGCGCGCGCGCGTGCTCGCGACCTGCTGGAGCGCTTCGACCTCGCCGACGCGGGCGACCGGCCGTCCAAGACGTACTCCGGCGGCATGCGGCGTCGCCTCGACCTCGCCGGCGCGCTCGTCGCCGAGCCGCCGGTGCTGATCCTCGACGAGCCGACCACCGGCCTCGACGTCCGCAGCCGCCAGCAGATGTGGGACGTCATCAAGGAGCTCGTCGGCAGCGGCGCCACCCTGCTGCTCACCACCCAGTACCTCGAGGAGGCCGACCGCCTCGCCGACGACATCGTCGTCATCGACCACGGGCGGGCCATCGCCCGCGGCACCGCCGACGAGCTCAAGGCGCAGACCGGTGGCGAGCGGGTCGAGCTGGTGCTCGCCGACGTGGCCCAGGCCGAGAGTGCGATCCGCGCGATGTCCGGCGTCGCGGTCGGCGAGGTGCAGATCGAGGACCGCACCGTGACCGCGGCGGTCACCGGCGGGGCCGCCGCCGCTGCGCGCGCGTCCTCGCCGAGCTCGAGCGGGCCGAGGTGCGCGTGCTCGACATCGGCCTGCGCCGCCCCACCCTCGACGACGTCTTCCTGAGCCTCACCGGTCGGGCTGCCGAGGACGACGCCGCCGAGACCACCGACGAAGGAGTCAGCGCATGAGTGTCACCCCACGAGACTACGAAGCTCCCCCGCTTCGCTCCTCCACCTCGCACTTCAGCGGGGACCCCGCATGAGTGCCCAGCAGGCAGTCGTCGACGGCTGGGTCGTGGCCCAGCGCAACCTGATCAAGATCAAGCGGGTGCCCGAGGTGCTCGTCTTCGTGCTCATCAGCCCGCTGATGTTCGTGCTGCTCTTCGCCTACGTCTTCGGCGGGGCGATCCAGCCCGAGGGCGTCGACTACAAGGAGTTCCTGATCGGCGGGATCTTCGCGCAGACCGTCGTGTTCGGCGCCACCTTCACCGGCGCCGGCCTCGCCGAGGACATGCAGAAGGGCATCATCGACCGCTTCCGCTCGCTGCCGATGTCGCGCGCCGCGGTGCTGGTGGGCCGCACGACCTCCGACGTCGTCTACAACGTGCTGTCGCTCATCGTGATGGCCCTGACCGGGCTGCTCGTGGGCTGGCGGGTGCGCGAGGGCATCGTCGACATGCTCGCCGCGTTCTTCCTGCTGCTGCTCTTCGCCTACGCCTTCAGCTGGATCATGGCCTACGTCGGGCTCCTGGTGCCCAGCGTCGAGGTCATCAACAACGCCTCGTTCGTGGTCATCTTCCCGCTGACGTTCGTCTCCAACGCGTTCGTGCCGACGGAGTCCTTCGACGGCATCCTGCGCACCTTCGTCCTGTGGAACCCCGTCTCGACCCTCACCCAGGCCTGCCGCGAGCTGTTCGGCAACCTCGGTGCCAACCCGACCATCCCCGACGCCTGGCCGATGCAGCACCCGACGATCTACACGCTGATCTGGGTGGCGATCATCCTGGCGATCTTCGTGCCGCTCTCGGTGCGCCAGTACCGCCGCTCCACGAGCAAATAGGGTGCGGAGGGCGCCTCGGGCCCGTTGGCTACCGTGGACGTCATGCGCCTACGACGAATGACGACAGCAGCGGCCGCCGCGGTCCTGGTCCTCGCCACCGCCGGCTGCGGCAACGACGAGGTCGACGACGCCTCGGGCGGTGGCATGGACATGTCCGGCATGATGATGAACGACCCCGACGCCACGCCGGCCGACGAGGTCGACGGCGACGTCGAGACCGGCGACTTCACCGTGCTCGACACCGCCCCGCCTGGCAGCGAGGGCGTCGCCGGCGAAGCCTGGCTCGCCCAGGACGACGACGGGACGACGGTCACCATCCGCCTCACCGGCCTCGCGCCCGACACCGAGTACGTCTCCCACCTGCACGCCCAGACCTGCGAGGTCGACAACGGCGGCCCGCACTTCAAGTTCGACCTCGACGGCAGCGACGTACCGCCCAACGAGGTCCACCTCGGCTTCACCTCGACCTCCGACGGCCTCGGAGAGGCCACGATCACCAACGACGACCAGGTCGGGGACGGTGCGCCTGCCATCGTCGTCCACCCGGCTGATGCGATGGACAACCGACTCGCATGCGCCGACTTCTCCTGACCCCTCCGGCAGCGCTCCTGGCGGCCCTGGTCCTGGTCGTCCTCACGGTCACGCCCGCCAGCGCCCACGGCGACCTGGTCGACGGCTCGCCGGGCCCGGGCGACGTCGTCGAGGTCGGTACGACGCTGCTGCGCCTCGAGTTCACCGAGCTCGACCCCGACCGGACACCGCTCGTCGCCGTGCGCGGTCCCGACGGCGAGCCGGTCGCGGTCGGTGAGGCGTCCTTCGGCGAGCGCGGCACGATCTGCGCCCGATCGGCCCCGCTCGCGGAGGGCGTCACCACCATCGACTACTCGGTCGTCGCCGACGACGGCGACCGGCAGAGCGGCAGCTACACCTTCGAGGTGTCGCTCGCCGGCGAGGCGGTGGACCCGGCCGCCTGCGACCCTTCCGTCCTCGACGAGCCCGGGGAGGCCCAGACGATCGAGGAGATGGAGTCCGGCACCGTGCCGACCGTCGTGCTCTACGGCCTCGGCGCGCTGGCCGTGCTGGCCGCCGGTCTGCTGGTGCTCCGGGTGCGCTCCGACCGACGCTCGGCCGGCTAGCGCCCCGCACGAGACGTCAGACGCGCACCCGCACCTCGTCGAGCGGCTTGCGCTCCAGGCGCGGCACCGTGGCGTCGTCCGCGGGGTAGCCCACCGGGACCACCAGGAAGCCACGCTCCTCGCGGGGCCGGCCGAGGATCTCGCCCAGGAACTTCATCGGGCTCGGGGTGTGGGTCAGCGTGCTCAGCCCGGCGCGGTGCAGGGCGGCCAGGAGGAAGCCGACCGCGATGCCGACCGACTCCTTGACGTAGTAGGGCCGCGGCGAGGTGGGGCCCTGGTGCACCTCGAAGACCACGATCAGCGCCGGGGCGTCGGTGAGGAACGGCTTGGAGGCGTCGGTGCCCAGCGGGCCGAGCGCCTCGAGCCACTCGCTGGAGGCCCGTCGCTCGTAGAACTCCCGCTCCTCGGCCTCCGCCGCCTCGCGCAGACGACGTCGTACGGCGCGGTCGGTGACGACCACGAAGCGCCACGGCTGCACGTGGGCTCCGCTCGGCGCGCTGGCCGCCGCGCGGATGGCCTCGTCGAGCACGCCGTCGGGGATCGCGGTGGGCGCGAAGTCGCGGATCGTACGACGGCGCGCGAGGTCGTCGGCGAACTCGCGGACCCGAGCGAGCGCGTCGTGCGCCGCGACCGCGGAGGCGGGAGCCGGCTCGCGGAGCGGTCACACCCTCGCCGAGGACCGATCCGCGCCGTACAGGTGGACCGGGAGCTCCTCGACGCCGTAGACGACCGAGAGCTGGCGGAAGTCGAGGTCGCCGACCGGCGCGGTGACCGCGAGGTCCGGGAAGCGCTGGGCCAGCGCGCGCAGGGCGATCCGCAGCTCCATGCGGGCCAGCTCGGCCCCCACGCACCGGTGGATGCCGTGGCCGAACGCCAGGTGGCGGGTCGGCTCGCGGCGGGGGTCGAAGGTGTCCGGGTCGCCCGTCAGCCGTGGGTCGCGGTTGGCGCCCAGCAGGGAGATGGCGACGACGTCGCCCTCGGAGATCTGCCGCCGCCCAGCACGAGGTCGCGGGTGGCGAAGCGCACGAAGCCCATCTGCACGACGGTGAGGTGGCGCAGCAGCTCCTCGACGACCCGGTCGACCGAGGCAGGGTCGTCGCGCAGCAGCGCGCATCGCGTCGGGGCTCTCGGCCAGCAGGTAGGACCCGAGGGCGAGCATCGAGGCCGAGGTCTCGTAGCCGCCGAGGAAGACGCCGTCGGCGATGCCACCCAGCGTCAGGTCGTCGAGCTCGTCGCCGTGCTCCTTCAGCAGGCCGCCGATCAGGCCGTCGCCGGGCGCCTCGCGCTGCGCGGCGACGGCCTTGATGAGGAACTCGCGGGTGTGGGCGGCGGCGCCGAACATGCCGGCGCCTCCCTCGCTGAGGTCGAAGCGGGCCACACCCAGGCTGAAGAACCGCTCGCGGTCCTCCATCGGCAGGCCCAGCAGCTCGCAGATGACCTGGAACGGCACGGGGAAGGCGAACTGGCTGACCAGGTCGACCTCCGGCCCGGCGGCCTCCATCGCGTCGAGCCGCTCCGCCACGACCCGCTCGATCTCCGGCCCGAGCCGGGCGAGGCGCCGCATCGTGAACTCCGGGGTCAGGTAGCGACGCAGCGCGGTGTGCAGCGGCGGGTCGGTCATGCCGAGGCCGCCGATCTGCTCGGAGTCGTCGCGACCCTCCTGGGAGACGAACTGGCCGAGGTCGTTGGAGTAGGAGCCGCCGTCGGCCAGCGCCTCGCGCGCCTCGTCGTACCCGCTGACGAGCCAGATCTTGCGGCCGAAGAGCGTCGCGAGCTCGGCGACCGGCTCGTTGTCGCGCAGGCTCGCCATCTCGGCGACCGGGTCGAGCCCGTTGCGCTTGAACGGGAGGGCCACCGAGTCGGGCAGGAAGCGCAGCTTGCGCAGGTCGAGGCCACCTCGCATCGTGCGCTCGAGGAGGTACTTCCCTACGCGCTGCTTCAGGGAGTCGAGCATCCGCATGGCGCTATTGGACCAGATCGCGCTGCGGGGTGGTATCAGGGAACCCCCTGGGTGTCGCCGGGCGGTCCGCGGTGCGCAGTTTCACCGCCTCAGCGGAGGAACTGCGCTTCTCGTACGAAGTTTCATGACAGAAGCGGCAGCTTCAGCGCCGCTCGACTCCCCGATCCGGGCCAGCTCGAGCGGCACCGACGACCGCGCGCCGAGCGACGTCGACGGACGGGGCGGGCACCCTCGCGCACGAGCAGGTCGCCGATGGCCGCGATCATGGCGCCGTTGTCGGTGCACAGCCGGGGCGGCGGGACCCGCAGCTCGATGCCGGCCTCGGCGCAGCGCTCCTCGGCGAGCGCCCGGATCCGGCTGTTGGCCGCGACCCCGCCGACGATCACGAGCGTGTCGACGCCCTCCTGCTGGCAGGCGCGGCATCGCCTTGCGGGTCACGGTGTCGGCCACCGCCTCCTGGAAGGACGCGGCGATGTCGTCGACGCTGATGCCCGGGTCGCGCGGTGCGGCGACGTAGCGGGCGACCGCCGACTTGAGCCCGGAGAAGGAGAACCCCAGGGCGGGGTCGCGGGGGCCGCTGAGGGGCCGGGTGAAGCGGACGGCGGCACGGTCGCCGTTGCGGGCGGCGAGGTCGACCGACGGCCCGCCCGGGTAGGGCAGCCCGAGCAGGCGGGCGACCTTGTCGAAGGCCTCGCCGGCGGCGTCGTCGAGGGTGTCGCTGAGGTGGCGGATCGGGGTGCGGACGAGGTCCTCGACGGCGAGCAGGCTGGTGTGGCCGCCGCTGACGATGAGCACGATGCTGCGCTCGGGCAGCGGGCCGTGCACCAGGGTGTCGGCGGCGGCGTGCCCGGCCAGGTGGTGGACGCCGTACAGCGGCACGCCGAGCGCGAGGGCAGCGGCCTTCGCCGCGGCCACACCCACGTGGAGGGCGGTCGCGAGACCGGGCCCCGCGGTCACCGCGACCGCGCCGACCTCGTGCCAGGCCAGCCCGGCCGCCTCGAGGGCGGTGCGCATCGTGGGCACCATCGCCTGCACGTGGGCCCGCGCGGCGATCTCGGGCACGACGCCGCCGAAGCGGACGTGCTCCTCGATGCTCGAGGCCAGCGCGTCGCCGAGCAGCACGCCGTCGCGGACGAAGCCGATGCCGGTCTCGTCGCACGAGGACTCCACGCCCATCACGATGGTCACGCCGCATCCTCCCAAACGCGGTCCTCGCGGGCGTCTGCCAGGTCCGTGCGCAGCACGGTCCACCCGACGCGTCGCCGACGCCGACCTGGCAGGGCCACAGGGCGATCCGCTCGTAGAGACCGCCGACGTCGCCGGTGACCAGGCTGGCCCCGAAGGCGACCGCACCCGCCGCGGCCACGAGCCCGCAGCCGAGCAGGACCGTGCGCCGGTCCGGCGAGCGGCCGCGCCGCGCCGCCAGGGCGCCGAGGACGAGCAGCGCCACCGGCTGGGTCGCGAACAGCGGCGTGGCGACCAGGGTGTGCAGGTCGGCGTCGACGTCGAGGGGCACGAACCCGACCGCCGCCGAGCTGACCCCTGCCACGAGCAGCAGACCCATCGCGACTGCGGCCCACCTCCGTCGGGAGCCACGAGCCGAGCGAGGGGCCACGAGGGGCGCGGCGAGGATCGCACCGAGGGCGAGCAGGGTGCCGATGACGACGAACGAGGCGTTCATCCCCGCGTGCCACGGCGAGCAGACCTCCACCGGTCCGCCGGCCGCCTGGAGCGTCCCGCACCCCACCACCCCGAGGTCGCTGATGGTGTTGCGGGTCAGGTCGTAGGGCAGGTCCCACCGGGCCGCTACGACGAGCTGGGCCACGATCACCAACGGTTGGCTCAGCAGGGCCACACCGCCGACGCGGGCGGACGGGCTCAGCACGCGATCGGTGCTCAGAAGCCGAACTCCGCCCGTCGCTCCGCGGGCACGAGGTCGACGTAGTCGGGGTTCTCGGAGATGAAGTGGCGCACTGCCGAGCACTGCGGCAGCACCGACAGGTCGGCCACGCGCGTGGCGTCGAGGGCGGTGCGGATCAGCAGGGTCGCGAGCCCCCGGCCGCCATAGACCTCCTCGATGACGGTGTGGGGGAAGGTCCGCACCCCCTCGGGGCCGTCGGCGCGCGTCGACGTACTCGGTGAAGCCGGCTGCGGCGCCGTCGACACTGATCTCGAAGCGGTGGCGCTCGGGTGCGTCGACCGACGGCGATCGACTCGGACGGCGGTTGTTGCGTCATGGGACTAGCGTGACAGCATGCGCGCGATCTGGAACGACACGGTCATTGCCACCTCCGACGACACCGTCGTGGTCGAGGGCAACCACTACTTCCCGGCCGCCTCGGTCGACCAGGCGCTGCTGCGGCCCTCGTCGACCACGAGCGTGTGCCCGTGGAAGGGCACCGCCTCCTACTACTCCCTCGAGGTCGACGGCAAGACCAACGCCGACGCCGCGTGGTTCTACCCCCAGCCCAAGGACGCGGCGGCGCAGATCGCCGACCACGTGGCCTTCTGGAAGGGCGTCCAGATCACCGACTGACGCCGCGCCGCCGAGGGCGGGGTCGGTCGACGTGATCTCCGACCCGACCCCACCGGGGGCGGGGTCAGTCGACGGTGATCTTCGACTCGACCGCTGCCTGGATCTCGGGCGTGACCTCGGCGATGTCGTGGTCGGCGGCGGCGTGCGGGACCACCTGGCCGAGCAGACCTTCCTTGGTCTCGTCCTCGAAACGGGCGCTGCAGCCGGGCATCACGTCGCCACAGGCGAGCTTGAACGTCATCAGGAACCTCCACTGTTGTGAGCCGGGACCGACTCGTTGGTGTCGGGTCGGAGAGGAACTCTGACCCACAAGACCGCATGCTCATCGTCCTGATCAATGCCGAGGGTACCCCCGTGGGCGACCGTCAGCGCGCGCGCGAGGTAGAGGCCGATCGAGACCCCCGAGGTGAGCTGGTCGTACTCGAAGGGCTCGAACATCGCCTGGAGGGTCTCGGTGTCGATCGGATCACCCTGGCGCACGATCCGGATCTCCACCCACGGCTCGCGGACCTCGATCTCGACCTCGCGCGAGCGCGGCGCCGGCGCGAAGCCGGCCGCCTGCCACATGTCGGCGATGATCCGGGCGAAGAGAACCGGATCGACGAAGAGAGCGGTCTCGCCACCGGCCCCGCCGATGGTCTCGAGACCCGGCAGCCGGCAGACCTCGGCCGCGGTGACGTCGCGGCGCTCGATGTGCAGACCGCCCATGGCGGCGGCCGCGAGCAGCTCGACGTCGACCAGGCGGTCGGCGAGCAGCGCGAGCGCCTCCTGGAGACGGCGGGCGGTGCGGATGAACGACATCGAGGGCAGGTCGCCCTCGGCGAGCAACCCCGCCCAGCCCATCGCGACCGTCAGCGGATTGCGGATCTCGAAGGCGAACGCCGCGAGGAAGCGGTCACGCTGGGCGAGCGCCTGCGCCTCGGGTCGGTTGAGCACCTGGGCCGTCCCGGCGTCGACGAACGCCTCGACCCACCGTCGCAGCAGGGTCGCGTCGACCTGCCACGTGGCG
This sequence comes from uncultured Actinomycetota bacterium, assembly GCA_963822915.1. Classification (GTDB taxonomy): domain Bacteria; phylum Actinomycetota; class Actinomycetes; order Propionibacteriales; family Nocardioidaceae; genus Nocardioides. Next base: position 203,001 of record CAWGJR010000027.1, on the reverse strand, counting down.
GCGACCTCGTCGTGCTCGGCACCCCCCAGGACCTGCAGGACCGCCGCGACCCGGGGGTCGGCGGAGACCGGGACGGCACGGCCGGCGGGGCCCTCGGCGGAGATGGGAGCGCCCTGGTGCTGGATTGGCGCCATCTTCCCTCCCCCTCGGACCGCGATGTCGCCCGACTTTAGTCCGCAGCGCCGACACCGGTGCGGGTTTCGCCCAACACCGCCCGATGCCGGTGGCGCTCGGGCGGCGGAGTCCGCGAGACTGTTCCGGTGCCCGCTCCCTCCGGCTTCTCCTACGAGGTCGTCGGTCCCGACGTGGTGGTGACCCACGACGGCCGGCGGGCCACCACGCTGCGCGGTGCCGCCGCCCGGCGCTTCCTGGAGGACGTCGAGCGCGACGACCCCCAGGAGGTGATGGCTCGGGTGACCGGCAACTACAAGCGCGGCAACGAGCGGACCGCCCGCGACCACCCTCGCAACCAGTCGCGCGGGCGCCGCTGATCAGGTCCGGGTCGCCACGTAGACCGTGCTGGCCGACTCACCGCCGGTGAGCGGGTTGGCGAAGGTCACGACGTGCGTCTCGGGCTGCGTGAAGACCTCGGCCAGGGCGTCCGCGAAGACCGGGTCGGGCGGGTCGTCCGACCACAGCCCGAACACGCCGCCGGGGGCGATCCGCAGAGCCAGACGCCGCAGGCCGGCGACGTCGTAGAACGCGCCATGGCTGGGGTGCAGGAGGTTCTGGGGCGAGTGGTCGATGTCGAGGAGCACCGCGTCGTACGTCGGTCGCGGTGTGGCGCCGCTCGCCATCAGCGCGAAGAAGTCGGCGTGCACCAGGTCGCACCGAGGGTCGGCGGCCAGACCCACGGTGTCGGGCAGCAGGTCGCGGCGATGCCAGTCGATGACCGCGTCCACCGCCTCGATCACCTGCACCTGCGCCACCCGCGGGTCGGTCAGGGCGGCGCGCAGGGTGTAGCCGAGCCCGAGACCGCCCACGAGCACGTGGAGGTCCGTGCCGGTGACGCGCGCGAGGCCGAGGTGGGCCAGCTCCTGCTCGACGACGGTGAAGAGGCTCGACATCAGGAACTCGTCGTCGATCTTGACCTCGTAGACGTCGTGACCGACGACCGGCTCGTGTCGCCGGCGCAGGCTGATCACCCCGATCGGGGTGACGGCATGGTCGAGCTCCTCGATGCGCAGCCGACGTGCCGGTGTGCTCACCTCAGGCCGCCGAGGCCGAGCCGAGGTAGCCGAAGGTCCAGGGGGTGTGCGGGCCGGGGAGGTACTCCGCGCGCACCGGGCCGGCACTCAGCCCGGACGCGGCGAGGAGCTCGGGGACGTCTCGCGTCAGGTGGCACCCGCCCGCGACCCGACGCTGCAGCGGGTCGAGCCGGCGCTGCCAGCGGGCCACTCCCGCCGTGGGCGCCAGGCCGTGCTCGAGGAACGCGAAGGTGCCGCCGGGGCGCAGCACCCGGATGACCTCGGTCAGCGCCCGGGCGGGGTCGGGGATCGTGCAGAGGGTGAAGGTGCACAGGACGTGGTCGTAGGAGGAGTCGGCGACGTCGAGTCGTTGCCCGTCGAGGCCGACGCGGTGGACGGGCAGGTCGTGCTGCGCGCGGCGGCGCTGCGACAGCTCCCAGCCGCGGTCGGACGGCTCGACGGCGTCGATGCGCTCGACCGCGGACGGCAGGTGGCGCAGGTTGAGCCCGCCACCGAAGCCCAGCTCGAGGACGGTGCCGCCCAGCCCGGCGCACGCCTCGGCGCGCAGCTCGCCGATCTCGCGGCCCTTCAGGGCGCGGTCGACCAACCCGGGCACGACCCGCTCCTCCCACCAGCTCATGGGGTCATGATGCCCGAGCAGGTGGGGCCGACCGTGGTCACCCGGCGCGCTCGCCGGGCTCGGCGATGCGGGCCCGTACGTCGATCGACGCCAGGTCGGCAGCGGCCTGACCGGCGTACCAGCCCTCGGCGTTGCTGACCGACCGCGACCTGGTGACGGTGTGGGGCACCAGCTGCTCGAACGCCTCGGACACCGCCTCGGCTCGCGAGCGCAGCACCGGGAGCAGGTCTCGCTCGTGCCCGGAGTCGTGGAGCACCTGCTCGGCGGTCTCGCCGAGCCGCTCGCCGATGCGCACGGCGAAGGCCATCAGGAACGACTGGCGGAAGGAACGCGTGCGCGTGGCACCGCGCGCGTCCACGGCACGCCCGTGACGCAGCATCGCGCGAATGGCCTGCACGAGCAGCGAGGTGACGAGCAGCTCGACGGCCTCGAGGTCGGAGTCGGCGCCGACCACGGTGGTCACCCCCGGCGGGTCGGAGAGCACGGCACGACAGGTGTTGGCCGTCGCGACCTCGTGGACCAGCTGCGCCTTCGCGCCGACGTAGGGCGCCTCCAACCAGATCCGGCGCGCGTGGGGCGCTCCGGCCCCGGAGCCGTCGGCCTGCTCCTCGAGGAGGCGCTCGAGGGCGTAGCGGCTGATCAGCTCCTGCGCCTTGGCCGACAGCGCCTCGGCCTCCTCGTCGAAGGTCGTCGACTCCGCCTTGGCCAGGAGGCCGCGCACGGTGGCCAGCTTGCGGGTCAGGTCGGCGTCGACGGCGCTCGCTCGCGGTGTCGAGACGACCCGGCGGGTCGCCCGCGTCGTGGTCGGCGGAAGGCCGGGTTGCGCCTGCAGCAGCGCACCGAGGTGGAGCAGGGCCGCCGACCAGGCGAGGTCACCGGTCGGGGCCTCGCCGGGGTCGAGGCGCTCGACCTGCTCGCACCACGGCTGCTGGGCGCGCGAGTCGCGCAGGTCGCCGCGCAGCCAGCGGGCCAGGACTGCTCGGTCGCTCGCGATGCCCTCGCGCCGCAGCAGGACGTCGAGGTCGTCGGGGCACCAACCGCCCCGCACGCACGCGTCGACGATGCCGTCCACCACCCTGCGCAGGCTCGCGACCAGCACCGACGCCGGCAGCGGGTGCAGCTCGCGAGCCAGCCTCGCGGCGCGCTCGGTCTGGTCGGGCTCGAGCCTGCGCGAGCCCAGGGTGCGCAGCGTCGCGGCGATCCGCCTCTCGACGAGGTCGGCGTCGTCCTCGGGTCCGGAGTGGAACGGCGAGGCCGGCCTCGGTGCAGGTCCTGCTCCACTGCCTGTCCCGCTGCCCTGGGGCGCCCGGCGTCGCCGGGCGTCGCGGCGCTGCTTGCTGTTCCTGCCCATCCCGGCCCTCCGATCCGATCAGTCGTCGGTGTGCGCCCGAGTATGACCGGATCCGCCGACGCCCGCGGCGGTCCTCCACAGGCCCGTCGTACGGCGCGTTGCACGGTCAGGTCGCGAGCCACCGGCGTACGGCGGTCCGCACGAAGTCCAGCTCGTCGGGAAGGCCCGCCGGGCTCCCGGCGCGGTGACCCCAGATGCCCGGGATCGGCAGCAGCTCCGCGGACGCCAGGTGGGGCAGCTCGGCGGCGTTGTCGGCCACGCGGAAGTAGAGGTCGCTCTCGCTGGGCATCAGCAGCACCCGTGCCCGGATGGCCGCCAGGGCGGTGGGCAGGTCGCCGCCGCCGCTGATGTCGGCGTCGGACCAGGTCAGCGCCTGCGCATAGAGGTCGGCCGCGCGACTGGTCTCGAACCCGGCCTCCCAGTCGGTGCGCAGGTAGGTCTCGAGGTCGGGCGCGCCGAGCACGGTGCGGAAGAGCTCCTCGCGATAGAAGTCCTGGCTCAGCCCCCACCCGGCGTAGACGTGACCGAACGCGCGCAGCGCGGCCTCCGGTTCACTCGAGAACCGTCCAGCGCCGAGGTGCTCGGGGGCGGCCTCGAGGATCCGCAGCAGCCCGGAGAGGAACACGCGGTTGTGGGGAGCCGTGCGCGCACTCCCGCAGACCACGATCGCGCGCTCGACGACGTCGGGGAACAGCGCGGCCCAGTGGTAGGCCTGGATCGCGCCCATCGAGAAGCCGTACGTCGCCGCGACCCGCTCGATCCCCCACTGCTCGGTGAGCAGCCGACGCTGGGCGCGGACGTTGTCGCCGGCCGTCACCAGGGCCGGGAAGTCCGGGTCGTCGGCGGCGCTGGAGGACACGCCGTTGGAGAACATGTCCGGGATGACGACGAACCACTGCTCGGGGTCGAGGACGACGTCGGGGCCGACGAGCTCGGCGAGGTCGTCGTGGGTCGCGGTGTAGCTGCACGGATAGACGATCACGTTGTCCTTCGCCGCGTTGAGCGTGCCGTGCGTCTGCCAGCCGAGGCGGGCGTCGCGGATGACGCCGCCGCGCTCGACCTCGAGGTCGCCCAGCTCGAGGACGCCGTCGCTGACCGGCCAGGTGCTCACGCAGCCACTATGACAGTGCCCGATGCCGACTCCGCGGTCGGCGACGTGCGCGGGTCGGTTCAGACCAGGTTGGGGTCACCATCGACCACGTCGGCGATCTCGATGTCGATCATCGCCGGCCCCAGCTCGGGGTCGGGCCCGATCAGGGAGGTCAGCTCGGTGAGGACGTCGTCGCGCAGACGGCCGGCCAGGGCGCGCAGGTCGACGCCGTAGGAGCAGACGAAGGTGAGCTCCACCGCGACGAGCCGGTCGTCGACGACCTCGAGGTCGATGCGCTCGGGCGCGTGGGTGGGCGCGCCCTGGAGCAGGCGCCGCAGGGAGGCCGCGATCACGCGGGTCGAGACGAAGGTGCGCGATCCCGTCGCGTCGTGGGTGTCGGACCCCTCGGCGCCGAAGGCCAGCACGGGGTCGGAGGGAGCGACCAGGCCGCGCACCCGTGACATGACGGACTGCGACAGCTCCACCCATCCCTCGGGCGTCTCCTCGCGAGCGGCCTGCAGGGCACGGTCGAGCGGGTCGGACGTCGGCTCTAGCGCCATCGTTCCATCCTCTCGGCTAGGTTCTTCCGCCCGCGGTGCAGGTGCCCGCGCACGCTTCCTTCCGGCACGGCCATCGCCTCGGCGATCTCCGCGTAGCTCATCCCCTCGACCTCGCGCAGGAGCCAGACCGCGCGCTGGTGCCACGGTAGTTCGTCCAGCGCGGACTGCAGCGCCGCGAGCAGCTCCCCATCCATCACGTCCTACAGCGGGTTGTCGTGCGCGGGCTGGGAGAAGCGGGCCAGGAGGTCGTCGTCGATGGGCGTCGGTCGACGCCGCCGCTGCAGGTCGACAGCACGCCGGTGGACGAGCCGGAACAGCCACGTCCTGAGGGTCGACTCGCCCCGGAAGGTCGACAGGTCCTTCCACGCCGAGACGAGAGCGTCCTGGGTTGCGTCCCCGGCGTCGGAGTCGCTGCCGCCGCACAGCCGCAGCGCGTAGCGATACATTCCCGGGCCGTAGCGGTCGACGATCTCGCGGAAGGCCTCGTCGTCGCCCACCCGAGCGGCCCGCACGAGCGCTCCATCAGTTCGTTCACCGACGGGATCGCTCTCGTCGACACCTTCGTCGATCACGGGACCATGGTTTCCTGCTTCCCTGAGAATCAACCCTCGGTTGACGCCTCGCCATCACGTGAGACAGGTCACGCAGCGAAGCTGTGACGAATCGTCGGCTGCGGACGACCAATCTCTACCAGCAACCACTTATCGAGAGGAACCGATCATGAGCTTCGTGGACAAGGCCAAGAACGCTGCCGAGGACGCCGTGGGCAAGGTCAAGGAGGTCGTCGGTGACGCCACCGACAACGACAGCCTGAAGGCCGAGGGCAAGACCGACCAGACCAAGGCCGGCGCCAAGGACAAGGTCGAGGACGTCAAGGACGTCTTCAAGAACTGACCTGTTCCACCGCGGCGAACCGCCGCGGCACGCACCGCGAGGGGCGGACGTCGACACCGACGTTCCGCCCCTTCGTGCGTCATCGCCCGTCCACGACAGGAGCACCCACCATGCCCAGCACCGAACGCGGGCTCGTCGGCCGCGTCGACGACTTCCAGCAACGACACCGGATCGTCGGGTTCCCCCTGTCGGTGATCTACAAGTACGTCGACGACGGCGGTCCCAACCTGGCCGCACAGATGACCTACTACGCGTTCGTCTCGCTGTTCCCCCTGCTGCTCCTGGCCTCGACGATCCTGGGCTTCGTGCTGGCCGGCGACTCCGGGCTGCAGCAGCGGGTCCTCGACTCGGCCCTCGCCCAGCTGCCCGTGGTCGGCGACGACCTCGGTCGCCCGGGGCAGGTCGGCGGCGGCGTGGCCGGCATCGTCATCGGGATCGCCGGAGCCCTCTACGGCGCGATGGGCGTGGGTCAGGCGGTCCAGAACGCAGCGAACACCGCGTGGACCGTGCCGCGCAACGAGCGGGGCAACCCCTTCGTGGCGCGCGGGCGCAGCCTTGTCCTGCTCTCCGTGATCGGCGGCGACGTCCTCGGTACGACGACGCTGGCCGGCATCGTGGGCACGGTCGGTCTCCTGGGTCCCGTCTCGAGCGTCGCCGTGCTGCTCGGCACCCTGCTCATCCACGGCGCCGCGTTCGCCTTCGTCTTCCGCTTCGCGACCACCCGCGACCTTCCGTGGCGGGCGGTCCTTCCCGGCGCAGCGGCGGCCGCGGTCTCCTGGCTCGCGCTGCAGTACGTCGGGGTCGCCTACGTGGGCCGCGCGGTCGCCGGCTCGAGCGCGACCAACGGCGTCTTCGCGATCGTCCTCGGACTCCTCGCCTTCCTCTACCTCACGTGTGTCGTGCTGATCCTGTGCCTCGAGGTGAACGTGGTGCGGGTCGATCGTCTCCACCCGCGGACCCTGCTGACGCCGTTCACCGACAACGTCGTGCTGACCGACGGCGACAAGCGGTCCTACACCCACCTGGCCCAGGCACAGCAGCTCAAGGGATTCGAGCGGGTGACGGTCGAGTTCGACGCCAGCCCGCCCGAGCGGGCGGGAGCCGCGTGAGCCAGGTCACGCACCCGGGTTGTGACGAATCGTCTGCTCGCCACCGTCGCCGCAGAGCTCGGCGAGCTGACCGCCGTACGAGTCGTCGTACGGCCCCTCAAGCAGAAGAAGGTGATCTCGTGACCCGCCGACTGTCGGTACTCGACCGGGCTGCGTGCCTCGTGCTCGGCCTCGCGCTGGTCGTCGCCGGACTGGCTGCGATCGACTGGCGCTACGACCTGGTGCTCTCCGGCTACCGCGACCAGCTCTCGACCTCCGGGGCCGACGACGTCGTGTCGTCGTCGTGGTGGCCGTGGGCGTTCGCCGGCGGCGGCATCGTGCTCGCCCTCCTGGGTCTGGTCTGGCTGGCGGCCCACCTGCCCCGCCGCACCAGTGGCACCCTGCGGCTCGCGACCAGCGACCCGACCGGGCGGGTCAGCGTCGACCTCGGGTCGGTCGCGGACCTGATGGCCGAGCGGTACGCCGACCTCACCCTCGCCACCGGTGTGCGCGGACAGCTCGTGACCCGTCGACGCCGCACGGTCGTCGAGATCACCGGCCACGTCGACGACGCCGCCGATGTCGTGAGCCTCGCCGAGGCGGCAGCCGCGTGCGCGGCCGACCTCGCCGCTGCCCTGCCCGACGAGCCGATCAGCTGTCGGGTGCTGCTGAGCTCGCCGCGGCGCCGTCGGGCTCCCCGGCAGGACCGGGTGCGGATCGGCTGACCCGGGCTACTCGACCTGGGCGATCCCCATGATGTGGTTGCTCAGGTCGCGGATCCCGGGGAGATGGGCGACGGTCCTCGCCAGCGTCATCGCCGCCACGTGGACGTCGTCGTCGACGTGGCTCAGCTGCTCCAGGCCGAGACCCGCCGGCCCCTCGATGCCGCAGACGCTGACGTGGGTGAGGCCGCCCGTCCGGTGCAGCTCGTCCTCGAGCTCCTCGGCGGTGTGGAAGTGCGCCCCCGGGAACCTGCCGGTCCCGGCGGGCGTCCCGTGCTCGAGCAGGGAGACGAGCTCGGCCGGGTAGGGGTGCGGGACCTCCTGGGCGAGGGTCAGGGCCGCGTGACGGATCACGCGAGGGATCGCGGCCGCGAAGACCCAGCCGCCAGGTCGGACGACGCGGGCCGCCTCCGCGAGGCACTGCAGCCGGTCGTCGCGGGACGCCAGGTGGTAGAGCGGCCCGAACAGCAGGGCCGCGTCGAAGGAGTCGTCGTCGAGGTCGAGATCGCGGGCGTCGCCGACGCTCGCCGCGAACGACCCGTCGCGTGCCGCCCGCTCGACCTGCGAGGGCACCGGGTCGATCAGGACCACGTCGTGACCCTCTCGAGCCAGCGCCGCGGCGTGGATGCCCGTCGCGCCGCCGACGTCGAGGATGCGCGAGGGCGAGGAGATGCGCTCGCCGACGAGCTCCTGGACCCGCTCGAACTCCAGTCGGCCCTGGGCCGAGCGCTCGGTCAGGCGGTCCGCCTCGACGAACTGCCGGGAGTAGTAGTCCTGGATGCGAGCGTCCAGGTCGGCTTGATCCATGAGTGCCACGATAGGAGGCGCCCGCGGGTTGTCCGGAACATCCGTCACGTGGGTTGATCGAATGTTCCGCCCAGGTGTGCCGAGCGCACACCGTCGACAGGATCCTCGTCCTGGATCCTCGTCCTGGGCCCCGGTCAGTGGGCCATGTCGACGAAGCGCGAGTAGTGGCCCTGGAAGGCGACGGTGATGTCGCGGGTCGCGCCGTTGCGGTGCTTGGCGACGATCAGGTCGGCCTCGCCGGGGCGGGTCGACTCCTTCTCGTAGGCGTCGTCGCGGTGGAGCAGGATGACCATGTCCGCATCTTGCTCGAGGCTGTTGTGGGCTGCTATGCCCTCGACCACGAAGTTGTGGGTGCCCATGACAGTCGCGTCGTAGACGTCCAGCTCGCCGATCGGCTCGATGGAGGCGACGGCGTCCCAGTAGACGTCGTTGGTGGCCATCACCTCGAGATCGGCGTCGTCGAGGAGGGTGGCGACCTTCGCCAGGCGTTGGCGCGAAGGACTGTGCTTCCACATCGTTGACCCGCAGAACTGGGTGCCCATGGCGGAAGCGAACTCACGGTGCGTCATGCCCTGCTCGCTGAGGACTCCGCGCACATGGGCCCAGACCTCGCTCGGGACGGTGTCGAGGTTGGTGTTGGGCGTGACGTCGCGGATCTTCTCAGCGAGCGCGACGGCCTTGGCTCCGCGAGCGCCGTGCACGCCGATCTCGTCGAGGAAGCGCAGCTGATTCTCGACGCCGTGTACGTAGAGGTGCCAGCCGTCGCGGTAGCCCGGCTTGCGCACACGCTTGATGCGGGTGAACACGTTGTGCCGCAACAGCAGCCGAGCCAAGTCGTCGACCAAGCGCCGGCTGGTGGAGGCGTAGTAGATGCGGCCGAGTCGCCGCTTCTCGTCGTAGGAGACCGAGCCGTCGGTCGCCCAGATGTGGCGCAGGAAGAGTCCGACCTGCTCCTTCGGCAGCCCGAAGACCCAGTCAGGCACGAACTTCTCGTGGCTGCGAAGCCCGAAGAGGCCGTCCTGGTCGAGCCAGGCGGCGATCGGGTTGCGCTTGCCGTGAGTCAGGCGGAAGGGCGCAGGCAGGCGCAGCGTGGTGACGCGCGCGGCGGCGTAGTCGTCGCGCTTGGGGCTGATGCCGAAACGACGGGCGGCGGCCTCGCCGACGGCAGTCAGGTTGGCCTCGTCGATGCTGGCGTAGCGGATCGGCTGACGCTTCACGAACGAGCCGTCGCCCAACAGGTGGGCCAGCAGCACGATCTCGTCCTCGTCGCGGGGCGTCGTGTACAGCGGCGGCGGGACGTGGCGCAGCGCGCCGAGGCGTGCCCCCGGGGTGAGCTCCGAGAGCGGCATCCACCCGTCGTAGGTGAGGAACTTGTGGTTGGCGGTCGCCGTGATGCGTCGCCCCGAGGTCAGGGTCAGCTCGAAGACCGGCTTGGTGCCCGAGGGGAACGCGTGGGTGAGTGTGCGTGGCACCAGCTTGAGGCGGTCGTCGAGCGACCACACCGGGATGTCGCGCACGCCGCTGGCCATCAGCTCGCCCAGGGTGATCTCGGCGTTGGTGTCGGCGCGCATCAGCCGAGTGTCAGCACTCAAGCAGCCCGACTCGCGGAGGTCGCTCATCATCGGCCGCTTGTCGCCGCGCTGCTCGGGCCCACGGTTGAGCTGCGAGAGCGCGATGATCGGGACCTCGAGCTCCTTGGCCAGCAGCTTGATCTGGCGGGAGAACTCCGAGACCTCGAGCTGGCGCGACTCGACCTTGCGGCCCGACGTCATCAGCTGCATGTAGTCGATGACGATGAGCTGGAGGTCGTGGCGCTGCTTGAGGCGACGGGCCTTGGCCCGGATCTCCATCATCGTCATGTTGGGGCTGTCGTCGATGAACATCGGCGCGCTGGAGACCTTGCCCATGTGACGCGCCAGCTTGTCCCAGTCGGAGGAGTCCATCTTGCCGTTGCGGATGTGGTTGAGCGGGACCTTCGCCTCGGCCGAGAGCAGTCGCATCGAGATCTCCGAGCGCGTCATCTCGAGGCTGAAGAAGACGCTGGTCAGGTTGTTCTGGATCGACGCCGCGCGGCAGAAGTCGAGGGCGAGTGTGGAGTTGTGTGTCGGGATCATCGACTCGCCCGCGAGGTACAGGTGGGCGTCGTTGTCTACCTGCACGCACCTGACCGGCACTGACGCAACGGCTCGAACAGCGGTGACGTAGCGGCGCCCAATGCGGCTGGTCGTCGCCGGACGTTGCTCCTTGTGAAGGATGTTCTTGCGGTGCAGGCGAAAGACATCGTCTGTCGTCGAGAAGTTGAGGATGAAGCACGTCGAGGAAGCTTCGGTGCGGCCTTTGACCCGCTTGCTCGTACGGCCACACTTGTAGCCCAGGCTCACGACCAATTCGTAGACGTCATTAGCCAAACGCTCGCTGGTGACGGCGAACTGGCACGAACCGACGCCCTTGACGACGGTGCCATCGGTGTCCATCAACCCCGCGAGCAACTCGCGTCTGGCACCCTCGGAGGCCCGGAGATAACTCGGCGGGATGTGCTTGTTGTTGAGCACTCCTGCCTCTCGCAGAAGACCGGTGAAGGTGGCCCTGCCGGGGTTGTCCTGGGGAAGCTTGATCCCGTAGAGCATGTTTCCGTGGTGGCGGACATCGAAGCCGAGCCCTTCGATGTACATCGGGATCTCGTCGGTCTCGCACGTGATCCGGTTGCCCGCCGAGTGCCCGTCTCCGAGCCACGCCCCAAGGAGGTAGGGCGGTAGCGGCAGGTTGCTGGATCCCGCTCGACCAGCAAGAGGGGCAGCGTTGAGTACTGCGTGGTTGGCGCGCTGTTCCTTGCCGAGCCGGACGGTCCGAGACAATTCCTCGGTGGTCACCACTGAAGCGAAGATGCGCTGGTTGCGCATCCTGTTGTAGTGGTGGTCGGCAGCCCACTTCGACTTGCGAGCAGCTCGAGACTCGGTGAGCCACTGGTGCTCGGCATCGGCCACGATCACGGACCCGTCAGAGAACTCCACCTCGAAGCACGGCCGATCGAACATCACCTCGGTCGCCGCGACGACCCGGGTGGGACGCCCCTCAGCGTCGTAGAGCTCGTCGCCGACTCGAACGTCACCCATGGTCGTCCAGCCCGTTGGAGTGGCGAGCGGGGTGTCGAGAGCCAGTGCTTTCCCCATGGCCGGCCTCGCCGCCACGATGATCATCTGACCCGAGTGCAGACCGTTGGTGAGGTCGTCGAGGTCGGCGAAGCCGGTGGGGACGCCGTAGAGGCCGGACTCGCGGTTCTCGATGGCCTCGATCTCGTCGAGGACCTTGTCCATGATGTCGCTGAGCGGGGCGTAGTCCTCCTTCGCGCGGCGGTCGGTGATCTGGTAGACCTCGGCCTGCGCGCGGTCGACGATGTCGTCGACCTGACCCTCACCGGCGTAGCCGTACTGGGCGATCTTGGTGCCGGCGTCGACGAGGCGGCGCAGGATCGCCTTCTCGCGCACGATCTGCGCGTAGTACTCGGCGTTGGAGGCGATCGGGACGTTGGCCGCGAGCGTGTGGAGGTAGGGCGCGCCACCGATCTTGGCGAGCTCGCCGCGGCGCTGCAGCTCGGCGGCGACGGTGATCATGTCGACCGGTTCCCCGCGGCCGAAGAGGTCGATGATCGCGTCGTGGATCGTCTCGTGCATCGGGCGGTAGAAGTCCGGCCCGCGCAGGACCTCGGAGACCTCGGCGATCGCGTCCTTGGAGATCAGCATCGAGCCGATCACCGACTGCTCGGCGGCCAGGTCCTGCGGGGGCGTGCGGTCACCGGCCGAGCGGGGCGCCTGACCGGGCTCGAAGGCGGCCGGGCCGTCGCCCCAGTCGTCGAAGGGGGGCTCGGGATCGGAGGTGGCGGAGGTCGGCAGGTGGTCGGAGTCGGTGACGCTCACGGTCTCGCTTCCGGGTAGCAGCGGTGGTGCTGTGACGCTAGGGGCGGGCACCGACAGCGCTGGGGCGCGGTGGTCGGAGTCGCGAACCTACGGGTCGGGCCGGGGCCGGCGATACCACCTTGTCCACAGGGGGTGTGGATAACCGGGGACAACCCGTGGACGACACGCGATCCGCTGTGCACAGCCTGGGGAGCAACCTGTGCACAAGTCACTGTTTCCAGCAGGTAAAGGCCCTCTGACCTGCGGGGACGTCGCCGACGACGTGTGCAGCGAAAACTTTTGCCCACCAATTCTGTTCACCGCGTGTCCATCTCGGCGTGTCCTGGATGTTTGTCGACAAACCACCCCGACCGGGCCGCTATCCACAGAAGTCGGTGAATCTTGCACCGCGTCGGACGGGGGCCACCCGCGTCGGGAGCGCGCACTAGTCTCGCCTCGTGCGCGACGAGGAGAGGGCTCGCCAGGACCGCGCCATCGTGCGCCTCGCCGTCCCGGCGTTCCTCGCCCTCGTCGCCGAACCGCTCTTCCTCCTCGCCGACGCCGCGGTCGTCGGTCGCCTCGGCACCCCGCAGCTGGCGGGCCTCGGGATCGCGGCCGTCATCTTGCAGACGATCGTCGGGATCTGCGTCTTCCTCGCCTACGGCACCACCGCCGGGGTCGCCCGCCGCCTCGGCGCCGGCAACCTCGCCGGAGCGCTGGCGCAGGGCGTCGACGGCCTCTGGCTGGCCACGGCCCTCGGGGTCCTCCTCACCCCGGTCGGCCTGCTGCTGACCGACCCCCTCGTCGGTGCCTTCGGGGCCACAGCCGACGTGGAGGCCTACGCCGCCGACTACCTCCGCGTCGCCGTCCTCGGGATCACTCCCCTGCTCCTGATGCTCGCGGCCACCGGCGTGCTGCGTGGCCTGCAGGACACCCGCACGCCGCTGGTCGTCGCGGTGGTCGGCAACGCGCTCAACGTCGCCCTCAACATCACCCTCGTCTACGGCGTCGGGCTCGGCATCGCGGGCTGCGCCCTCGGGTCGGTCATCGCCCAGGTCCTCTCGGCCGCCGCGCTGGTCGGCGTCGTCGTCCGGGCAGCCCGGCGCGAGGGCGCCTCGCTGCGCCCCGACACCGCCGGGGTCCGGCGGGCCGGGCGCGCCGGCGCACCGCTCGTGGTGCGCACGCTCACCCTGCGCGCCGCCCTGCTCGTCACGACGTACGCCGTCAGCCTCGCGGCCGCGGGTGGTGCCACCGAGATCGCCACCCACCAGCTCGCGATGACCCTGTGGGGATTCCTCGCCTTCGTGCTCGACGCCATCGCGATCGCCGCCCAGGCCCTCACCGGTCGCCTGCTCGGCGCCGGCGACCGCGAGGGCACGCGGGCGGTGACCGCACGGATGGTCCGGTGGGGGCTCGTGAGCGGGGTGGTCACCGGCGTCGGGATCGCCGCCCTCAGCCCGGTCCTCGGCGCACTCTTCACCGCCGACGCCGAGGTCCGCTCGCTGCTGGTGCCGGTGCTGGTCGTCGCGGGGCTCGGGCAACCGATCGCGGGCGTCGTCTTCGTCCTCGACGGGGTCCTCATCGGTGCCGGCGACGGCGCCTACCTCGCCTGGGCCGGCCTCCTCACCCTGGTCGGCTACGCCCCGCTCGTGCTGCTGGTCGCCGCCGCCGGGGGCGGTCTCGTCGCGCTCTGGGTCGTCTTCGCCGGGCTGTTCATGGGCGGGCGCCTGGTGACCCTGGTCCACCGCTCCCGCGGAGACTCGTGGCTGATCACCGGGGCGGCGCTGGGACGGCCGTAGAGTCCCCCGGGTGAAACCACTCCAGGCGATCGCGATGGGCTACGTCATCATCGCGCTCTACGCCCGCCAGGGTGGCTACGACCTGCTCGCCGACCCGCTCGGCTGGGTGCTGGTGCTGGTGGGGGTCCGCGGCCTGCCCGACCCGATCGCCCGCTCCACCCTGCTGTACGTCGGAGCCCTCGCCCTGGTCGTGTCCCTGCCCCTGTGGGTGCCGGCCGTCCTCGAGGCCGTCACGGCCGAGGACGAGTCCCTCGCGTGGGCCGCCGACCTGCCGGCGCTCGCCTTCGCCGGTCTGCTCTTCCACCAGCTCGGCCAGGCGGCTCAGCGGGCCGGGGAACGCACCGCGATGACGGTGCTCCAGGGCCTGGTGACGCTGACCGTCGTGGTGGCCATCGCTCCCGTGCTGGTCTTCGGGGCCGGTCTCGACGCACTGGCGGACGTCGCCGGCGGCACCGGCCAGCTGCTCAGCCTGGCGACCGTGGTCGTGCTGTTCACCTACTCGGGCCGTCGCTGGGCCGGAGCCCCCGAGGTCGACCAGTCCCCGACGACCCGGGAGAGATGACGAACGGCCGCCCCCTCCGGGAGCGGCCGTCCGACTGGTGCTGCGGTGCTGCGGGTCAGGCAGGGATGACGTTGAGCGACACGGTCGCCGACACGTCGTCGTGGAGCCGGACCGAGATCGCGTGGGCGCCGAGCGACTTGATCGGGTTGGTGACCACGATCGTGCGCTTGTCGACGTCCTCACCGGCGACGGCGCCGAGGGCGTCGGCGATGTCGGTGACGGTGACGGAGCCGAAGAGCCGGCCCTCGGCACCGGCGCGGACCTTGAGGTCCACCGGTCCCGACTGGAGCTTGGCCTGCAGCTCGGCGGCGTGGTCGTGGTCGCGCACCGAGCGCGAGGCACGAGCAGCCTTGATGGAGTCGACCTGCTTCTGGCCGCCCTTGGTCCAGCGGGTGGCGACACCGCGCGGGATCAGGTAGTTGCGGCCGTAGCCGTTCTTGACCTCGACGATGTCGCCGGCGCCGCCGAGTCCATCGACTTCCTGGGTAAGGATGAGCTTCATGTCAACCTCTCTCAGCGACCGGTGGAGGTGTAGGGCAGCAGAGCGACCTCGCGGGCGTTCTTGACCGCGATGGCCACGTCACGCTGGTGCTGGACGCAGTTGCCGGTCACCCGCCGCGCGCGGATCTTGCCTCGGTCGGAGATGAACTTGCGAAGGAGACCGGTGTCCTTGTAGTCGACGCCGGTCGCCTTCTCCTTGCAGAACTGGCAAACCTTCTTCTTGGGCTTGCGCATCACTGCCTTGGCCATTGTGGTGCTTCCTCTCTAGAAGCCCGGCCCTGCGGAGCAGGGACGGAATGGTGACGGATGTGCGATCAGATGTGCTGGCTGTGCTGCGCCGGCAGGTGCCGGGTCGTGCTGCTGGACCGCGCTCGGTCGAGGCTCAGAACGGGGGCTCGTCGGAGCCCACGCCGGGCGCACCCCACGGGTCGGCGGCGGGCCGTGAGGCACCGCCACCGTCGGGAGCGCCACCGCCGGGAGCCGGAGTGGCCCACGGGTCGCCGGCCTGCTGGCCGCCGCCCTGACCACCCTGGCCGCCGCCCTGACCGCCGCCGTAGCCGCCGCCACCGCCGCCACCGCTGTAGCCCCCGCCGCCGTTGGAACGGCTGGCACGGGCCACCTTCGCGGTGGCGTACTTCAGCGAGGGGCCGACCTCTTCGACCTCGAGCTCGACGACGGTGCGCTTCTCACCCTCGCGCGTCTCGTACTGACGCTGCTTGAGGCGACCCTGCACGACGACGCGCATGCCCTTCTGGAGCGACTCGGCAACGTTCTCGGCGGCCTGGCGCCACACGGCGCAGGACAGGAACAGCGCGTCGCCGTCCTTCCACTCGTTGCTCTGCTTGTCGAAGGTGCGCGGCGTCGAGGCGATCCGGAAGTTGGCCACCGCGGCCCCCGAGGGGGTGAAGCGGAGCTCCGGGTCGTCGACGAGGTTGCCCACGACGGTGATGATGGTCTCGCCGGCCATGTCAGGTCTCCCTGAAGGGTGTGGTCCAGTGGTGTCGGTGCTGGTGCTCATCGTGACGCGTGGCACCGACAGGGGAAAGTGCTTCTCCACAGCTCGTCCGAACTTCCGGCGAACGGCGGAGGCCCCCACGCTCAGTGAGCGTCGGGGCGCAGCACCTTCGTGCGCAGGATCGACTCGTTCAGCGTGAGCTGACGGTCGAACTCCTTGACCGTTGCCGGCTCGGCCTGCAGGTTGATGACGGCGTAGATGCCCTCGGCGTTCTTCTTGATCTCGTAGGACAGGCGACGCCGGCCCCACACCTCGACCTTGTCGACGGTGCCACCGTCGGTGCGGATGACGTTGAGGTACTTGTCGAGCGACGGCTCGACGGTGCGCTCTTCGAGACTGGGGTCGAGGATGACCATCACTTCGTAGGCACGCAAAGCGACCCACCTCCTCTGGACTCAGCGGCCACGGTCTCTCCGTGGCAGGAGGGCTTGTGCGTTCGTGCAGTCGTCCGGTCGACCGGGGACCCATCGGTGGGGCGGACGACGAGGACACGGAAGACTAGCAGCGGGCCGCGCCGGTGGCCGAAACCGCAGGTCCGCGTCGGCCTA
The DNA here is from genome assembly GCA_963822915.1 of uncultured Actinomycetota bacterium. Classification (GTDB taxonomy): domain Bacteria; phylum Actinomycetota; class Actinomycetes; order Propionibacteriales; family Nocardioidaceae; genus Nocardioides. The sequence goes on along the minus strand of CAWGJR010000027.1, from coordinate 186,344 downwards.
CTGGTAGGCAGCGGGTTGTCGGCGACGGCCTCGGCCTGCTCGCCGACCACGAAGACGCCGTTGACGCCCGGCACGCCGTCGGGCGCCTCGAACGGCACGTAGATGCAGGTGCGGTCGGCCCGAAGCTCCAGTGTCCTGCAGCGAGCCGATCACCTCGGTGCCGTCGAGGGAGTACAGCGTGACGCCGATCGGCGTGCCGTCGGGGACCCCGGTGATGAGGTACTCGGCGTAGATCAGGTCGCCGGCCCCACGGTCATCTCCTGCGGGGAGGCCACCGTGCTCGCCCCGCCGCAGCTGCCCTCGTCACCGTCGGCGACCCAGCCGGCGGACTCGAAGGCCGACGTCGGCGGGCAGGTCCGTCGGTGGTCGGCAGGTCGTCGACGTACGGCGAGACGTAGTCGGCGTCGCCCGCCGTCGCGGGCGATCTCGCAGGATGTCGGCGGCCAGGTCGACCGGTCGGATGAGCGCCGAGCCGGACGTGATCGCGCCGGCCGAGTCGGAGTTGGCGGTGATCACGGCGGTGTTGATGCCGATGATCTCGCCGGCGTCGTTGATCGAGGGCCGCCGGAGTTGCCCGAGCCCAGCCGCACGTCGGAGTCGATGAAGCCGCGCTCGGTGCCGATCACCGGGTCGGCCTGGAAGGTCGAGACCACGCCGCGGGTCACCGTCAGCGGCTTGCTCAGCTGCTCGGCCGACGTTGCCGATCGCGGGGTAGCCCAGGGCGGTGATCTCGTCGCCGGTGCGCACGTCGCCGCTGCTGCCGAGCGGCAGCGGCTCGGGCAGGTCGAGGGAGTCGAGGTCGACCGCGTTGCCGTCGGCGTCGCCGGTGATCTGCAGGACCGCGAGGTCGAGGTAGCCGTCGGCGACGATCGACTCCGCCCGGTAGGTCGGCTCGGCGGGGACGTCGTCGGAGCCGGAGGTCACCGACACCAGCAGGTAGGCCGGGTCGCCCGGCCTCGGCGGCGCCCTGACCGGGCGCGGTCGGCTTGCCGACGTGGGCGTTGGTCAGGATCAGGCCGTCGTCGCTGATGATGCTGCCCGAACCGGTGTAGATCGGGCGTGCCGGCGTCGTCGATCGCGGTCAGGAAGACCGCGGCGGCCTTGGCCCGGTCGAGCTCCTCGGTGTCGAGCTGGGTGTCGGGCCCGTCGCTGGACGGGCCCGGCGACTCGGCAGCGGGTCGTCACGCCGGCCACGGCGTCGCCGACGACCACCGAGCCGACGACGGCCAGGACGAGCACGGCCACGCCCGGCACCCGAGCGCGAGCAGGGCCCGCCGGCGCTTCTTGCGGGCGATCGCCGCGACCGCCTGCCCGGCAGCGACGACCGGCACGACCTCGATCTCGTAGCCGGCGGTCGGGTGGCCCAGGCTGATCTCGGTCGGCTCCTCGATGAGCAGCGTCGAGATCCGCTCACCGTCGACGAAGGACCCGCCGGTGGAGCGGTCGGTCCAGCGCCAGCCCTCCGGGCCCGGCTCGAGCACGGCGTGCAGGCGCGAGACCGCGCTGTCGTCGGCGACGACCTCCAGACCGGGGTCGCGACCGATCCGCACCGGGGCGTTGCCGCCGAAGCGCAGGTCGCTGCCGAGGCGACGCCGGATCAGCAGACCGGGATGGGCGGGCGGACGCCCGGGCGACCCCGGGCGCGCCCGGAGGACCGGTCGGGAAGACCAGCGGGCCGCCGGTGACGATGGTCGCGTCGAGGGGCATCGCGCCGGTGGCTCCGGCGGGGTGCGCCGACCGGCGGTGGGAACGTCGGCGCGGTCGGCGCGGGCAGCCGCGGTGACGGTCACGGTGATGCTGAACCCGCGGCCCTGGTCGCCGAACCCGACGACGGTGGTGCCGTCAGGTCGGCGCGCTCGACGCGCTGCCCGTTGACCCACGTGCCCAGCGAGCTGCCGAGGTCGACCACCTCCCAGCCCTCGCCGAGCGCGCGGACGGCTCGGCGTGGGCGCGCGAGACGGTCGCGTCGTCGGTGACGATGTCGCAGCCCGGGTCGCGCCCGATCCGGAAGACGCGCGCGGTCTCCGAGCTCCACGTCCGGGAGGACGACTGGATGCGGATGCTGCTCATGGGGCCCTCCGGGTGGGTGCACGGCGACGTACGCCGGGCAGTATCGGGGTTCCGCCGCGCCGGGCAAACCGCACCGCTCCTAGTGCCCGCACGAGAAGTTCGTGCCGTCGCGCACCCTGCGCACGCACCTCGGGCGTGACGCGCTGGGAGACGCCCGGTGACTGCGCATCGCGCCTTGCGATGCACGCACCCAGCGCACGACCTAGGGGCCGACTTCCTGCGCAGACACTAGCTGCGCCATGAGCCTGCCCCCGATCGGTGCCCACGTCGACCAGACCGACCCGCTCGCCGAGGCGCGCGCGCGCCAGGCGCCGCTCGTGCAGTTCTTCCTCGGCGACCCGCAGGGCTACCAGGGCCCCGAGATCGCCTACGCCGGCGGCGCCGACGCCCTGCGCGACGACGCCGCCGCGGCCGGGGTCGACCTCTACGTCCACGCGCCCTACATCGTCAACGTCGCGACGACCAACAACCGGATCCGGATCCCGAGCCGCAAGCTGCTCCAGCAGCACGTCGACGCCGCCGCCGCGATCGGCGCCAAGGGCCTGATCGTGCACGGCGGCCACGTCGGCAAGGACGACGACCCCGAGGTCGGCTTCGACAACTGGCGCAAGGCGATCGAGGCCACCGACCTCAAGGTGCCGCTGCTCATCGAGAACACCGCCGGCGGCGACAACGCGATGACCCGCTACCTCGAGCGCATCGGCCGGCGTCTGGGACGCCATCTCGGCCGCCGAGGGGGCCGACATGGTCGGCTTCTGCCTCGACACCTGCCACGCCCACGCCGGCGGCAACGCGCTGGAGACCGTCGTCGCCGACGTCCTCGCGATCACCGGACGCATCGACCTCGTGCACTGCAACGACAGCCGCGACGAGTTCGACTCCGGCGCCGACCGGCACGCCAACTTCGGCGCCGGCAAGATCGACGCCCGACCTGCTCGCCGCCGTGGTCCGCGACGCCGGCGCCCCGGTCGTCTGCGAGACCCCCGGTGGGGCCGACGGAGCACAGCGCCGACTTCGCCTGGCTGCGCGACCGGCTCTGACCGCCAGCGGTCGAGTCGCACGCCCGTCGGGAGCCGGTAGCCTCGAACACGTGCTGACCGTCCGCGCGATCTCCGAGTCCGACCACCTCGGCTTCGTCGACCCGCAGCGCTCGGCGAGCTTCCTGCAGACCCCCGCCTGGGGTGCGGTCAAGAGCGAGTGGCGGCGCGAGTCGCTCGGCTGGTTCGAGCGGCGACGCCCTCGTCGGGGCGGCCCTGGTGCTCTACCGGCAGCTGCCCCGGGTCAAGCGCTACCTGGCCTACCTGCCCGAGGGCCCGGTCATCGACTGGGCCACCCGACGCCTCGCCTGGCCTGGCTGACCCCGCTGACCGCGCACCTCAAGGGGCAAGGTGCCTTCGGCGTGCGGATGGGCCCACCCGTCGTCACCCGCCGCTGGGACGCCGCCGGCGATCAAGGCCGGCATCGCCGACGACGCCGTACGCCGCCTCGACGACGTCGCCCCGACCGAGCGCGACGCGGCCGGCGCGCGGGTGGTCTCCGAGCTGCACCGCCTGGGCTGGCGCCCGCAGGCGCCGAGGGCGGCTTCTCGGCCGGCCAGCCGCAGCACGTCTTCCAGGTGCCGCTGCGCCACCCCGACGGCTCCGCGCGCACCGAGGACGACGTCCTCGCGGGCATGAACCAGCAGTGGCGGCGCAACATCAAGAAGGCCGCCAAGGAGGGCGTCGAGGTCACCGCGAGCCGTCCGACACCGCCGCCGGCGACCTCAAGGCCTTCCACGACCTCTACGTGCACACCGCCGAGCGCGACCACTTCACGCCGCGGCCGCTGGGCTACTTCGAGACCATGGTCGCGGCCCTCGGCGCCGAGAGCCCCGACCGGCTCCGGCTGTGGTCGCGCGCGCCACGAGGGCGAGCTGGTCGCGGCCACGATCGCGATCCGGGTCGGGCGCCCACGCGTGGTACTCCTACGGCGCCTCCTCGACCGAGAAGCGCGACGTGCGGGGCTCCAACGCGGTGCAGTGGGCGATGATCAGCGACGCCCTGGCCGCCGGCGCCGACGTCTACGACCTGCGCGGCATCACCGACACCCTCGACGCCGACGACCCCCACGCCGGTCTCATCCAGTTCAAGGTCGGCACCGGGGGCGAGGCCGTCGAGTACGCCGGCGAGTGGGACCTCCCGCTCAACCGCCTGCTCTACCGCGCCTTCGACGCTCTACATGAAGCGTCGCGGGTGACGGTCAGATGAGCCTCACCCTCACCGTCGACGGCGAGCGCTGGCGCGCCCACCTGCGCGCGGTCGCCGAGGCCAACCCCGGCCTGGTGCCCGTCACCAAGGGCAACGGCTACGGCTTCACCCTGCGGCCGGCTGGCGCGCAAGAGCGCCTGGCTCGGGGTCGACACGATCGCGGCCGGCACCTACGACCGAGCTGCCCGAGCTCGCGAGCCGCTTCGCCGGGTCCCTGGTCGTGCTCACCCCTGGCGCCCCTTCGTCGACGACCTCGACCCCGCCCTGGCCGACCGGGTCATCCACACGCTCGGTCGCGTCAGGACCTCGAGGACCTCCTGGCCCGCCAGCCGCGCGCCCGTTTCGTGCTGGAGCTGCGCACCTCCATGCTGCGCCACGGCTTCGTCGGCCCGCGACCTCTGGGAGGCCGCCGACCGCGCTGCGCCGCCACCCCGGCGCGCGGCTCGAGGGCCTCGCCCTGCACCTGCCGCTCGCCCAGGGCTCCCACCTCGGCGAGGTGCGCCGGCTGCTCAACGACGCCGTCGGCGCCGGGCTCGACGGGCCTCGACCACGTTGGGTCAGCCACCTCAGCGCCGCCGGAGCTCGACGTCCTGCGCGCGTCGTACGCCGACTTCACGATCCGCCCGCGCATCGGCACCGGCCTGTGGCTCGGCGACCGCGGGGCGCTGCGGGTCACCTCGACGGTGCTCGACGTGCACCCGCTCGAGCGCGGCGACTCCTTCGGCTACCGCGCCCGCACCGCGCCGAAGTCGGGCCACCTGCTCGTCGTCAGCGGCGGCACCGCCCACGGCATCGGCCTGGAGGCGCCGACCGGTGACTCCTCGCTCAAGGCCCGCGCCGCGACCCTGGCCCGCGGCGGCCTCGACGCGGTCGGGTTCGTGCGCTCGCCGTTCTCGATCGACAACAAGCAGCGGCTCTTCGCCGAGCCGCCGCACATGCAGGCCTCGATGCTGTTCGTGCCGAGCGGGGCGCGGGTGCCGGCGGTCGGCGACCAGATCGACGTGCGGGTGCGCTACACCACGACGTCGTTCGACCGCATCGTCGTCACCTGACCCGCGCGGCGCACCGAGGCGCGTCGCCTCGTCCACCGGGTCGAGCTCGGGCCACCACACGTCGCCGACCACGACGGCGACCAGCCACAGCGTGCCGACGACGTGCACGCCGATGGCGATCAAGTAGAAGCCGGCGACGCCGTCGCCGCCGGGGTCGAGCAGCCCGCCCAGCCACCAGGAGTGCATCGCGGTGAAGAACACCGCGCACGCCCTGCCAGATGAGCAGGTCGCGCCATCGCGGCCGCGCGAGCGCCGCGAGCGGGCAGCAGCCACAGGGCCTGGTGCGGCTCGAAGGCGGGCCGCAGCAGCACGAAGCCCGGCGACCAGCAGCAGTGCGGCCTGGCTCGACCCGCGGCGGCACCGGCGCGAGCAGCGGCGATCGACGACGACCGAGGCCACCCACAGTCACGACCAGCACCCACGAGGCGAGCAGCAGCGTCGAGTGCGAGAGGCCGACGGTGGTGTCGACGATGGTCCACACGGTGCCGGAGTCGGGTCCGCGGTCGCTCGCGACCGACCAGAACCGCTCCCACTGCGCGCGTCCCGAGACGAACCCCGGCGCGTTCAGCGCCGCCCAGGTCGCGAGGCCCGCGCCGGCGGCGGGCAGCACCGGCCGACGTCGGGCAGCCTGCCGCGCCGCGGTGAGGCCAGCAGGAACGCCACCAGCAGCAGCACCGGCCACACCCCGGCCGCCGTACCGACGCCGACGAGCGCGCCGGCGACGACGGGCCGCCGCGCGACCAGGCCAGCAGCGCGAGCGCGACGGCGCTGACGGCCAGCAGGTCCCAGGCCGTCAGTCCGGTCAGCACGAGGAGCGGCGCCAGCGCGAAGCCGGCGGCGTCCCACGGGCGACGGCGGTGCACCCGGCTCAGGGCCAGGGTCGTGAGCAGCGCGAGCGCCGCCAGCCCGAGCGCGTTGACGCCCGACGAAGATCACCCGCTCGCGGCGTACGTCGGGGTCGCGGCGAGCAGCGTCGGCTCGCGACGGCGGAGCGTCCTCCAACGGCGGGCGAGCCGGCCAGCACGTGGGTGACCCGCGCCGCGGCGTAGGCCCAGAGGCCGACGAGCGCGGGCTCCTCGAGGACGGTGCCGGGCGAGGTCGCGACGCGTCGCCGCACCACGGCCAGGCAGCCTCGACCAGGCCGGTGCCGGTGTAGGCGTCGGCGACCTCGGAGGTGCACACGTGGGAGAACTGGGTGGGCCGGCGCGCCACTGGTCGTCCACGCACGACGCCTTCGCGACCAGGCCGAGCGCGAAGGACAGCGCCGTGAGCGCCAGCAGCACCCGCAGCGGCGTCCACCACGAGGCACCGCCGACCCGGCGCCCGCCCGACGCCGACTGCCCACCGGTCCGCCGACGGCCTCGGACAGCGCGGCGACGACCGGGTCGTCTGCGGTCGGGTGGACCACCTCGGTCGGGTCCGGGCTCACACCGTCACCAGGAGAAGAGCGAGCGTCCAGCCGACCGGGGTCGAGGTCGTCGTCGCGCGGCAGCGCGGCGGCCACGGCCGAGCGCCGCCGCGGGCCTCGGGGTCGGGCTCGGCGGCGGTGCGGGCGTCGGCTCGGGGTCGCCTGGGGCGTGGGCGTCGGGCACGGCTGCGAGCAGCCCGCAGGCCTCCCGGCTGCGGGGTCGGGGTCGGCTGCGGCGTCGGCTCCGGCGTCGGCTGCGGGGTCGGCTCCGGCGTCGGCGGGTCGGCTCGGGCTCGAGCTCGGGCTCCTTCGTCGGCTGCGGCGTGCTGCGGTTGCGGCTGCGGCGTCGGGCCGGCGGCGGCGTGTACGCCGGGGCGCGTGTCGGCTCGCCGGGGGCCTCGCCGTCGACGTAGACCGGGCTCGGGGAACTCCTCGAGCGTCGGCGCCCTCGAGCTCGCTGCTCATCACCGCGGTCCAGGTGTCGGCCGGGAACGCGCCACCGAAGTACTCCGGCAGCCAGCCCTGGAGCTGCTCGGTGCCCTTGCCGCGCACGTACATCACCGCGGTCGACAGCTGCGGGGTGTAGCCGGCGAACCACGCCGAGGAGACCTCGCCCAGGCCGTTGGTCGCGGTGCCGGTCTTGGCCGGCGGCCGGGCGGCCGAGGGCCAGCGCGGCGGTGCCGGTGCCGACCCGGACGTTCTCCTGGAGCGCGAAGGACACGTCGGCGGCGATGTCGGCGCTGATCGGCCGCTCGGTGGTGACCTTGTGGTTGTAGAGCACCTCGCCGTCGGCGGTGGTGACCTTCTCGATGACGTAGGGCTCGGCGGCGACGCCGCCGTTGGCGAGGGTGGCGTAGCCGTTGGCCATGTTGATCGGGCTGACCGTCTGCGACCCGAGAGCCACGCCGGTGATCGGCCGCAAGCCCGGGGACTCGTCGGGGAAGCCGACCTGCTTGCCGGCCTTGCTGGGCGGGATGCCCATCTTGTTGGCCATCTTGATGATCGACTCCGGGCCCGTCGTCCATGGCCAGCGTCAGGTCGATGAAGGCGGTGTTGGCCGACTTCTCGGTGGCCGTGAGCAGGCTGATCGCCGAGCCGTAGTCCTCGTCGCCCTGGTTCTCGACGTCCGTGCCGTCGGGGAGCACGTAGGGCGAGTTGCCGTCGAAGGTGTCGCGCAGCGAGAAGCCCTGGTCGATCGCGGCGGCGAGGGCGAAGGCCTTGAACGTCGACCCGGCCTGACCGCCCGCGACGGCCCAGTTGATCTGCGAGTCGAGGTAGTCCTGGCCGGCGTAGAAACCGCGCACCGCGCCGGTCCCGGGCTCGACGCTGGCGACCCCGACGTGGAGCTGCTTGTCGCTGAACCCCTCGGGCCGCGCCTCGAGCACCCCCTGCTCGGCGGCGTCCATCGCCTTCTGGTCGAACGTCGTCGTGATCCGCAGTCCGCCGCCGTCGATCTCGGCGTCGGTGAACGGCTCCCCGGTGGCCTTGTTGGTCAGGCCGACCAGCGAGTTCTTCACCATCGTCAGCAGGTGGCCGCGCTGACCGCCGTAGCTGCTCTCGGCCTCGATGTCGGGAAACTTCGGCAGCCGCTTCTGGGCCTTCGTGGCTTCCTCGGCGGAGATGTCACCGACCTCGGCCATCGAGTCGAGCACGTAGTCGTAGCGCTCGCGCAGGCGCTGCTTGGCGTCCCTGCCGTTGTCGGGGTCGAAGCCGGAGGGGTTGTTGAGGACGCTGGCCAGCACCGCCGACTGCCGCAGGTCGAGGTCGGCGGCGCTCACGTCGAAGTACGCCTGGGCCGCCGCCTCCGCGCCGTAGGCCCCGCGCCCGAAGTAGATGGTGTTGAGGTAGCCCTGGAGCACCTCGTCCTTGCTCTGCTCGCGCTGGATCTTCAGCGACAGGATCGCCTCCTTCACCTTGCGGGTGTAGGAGCGCTCCTGGGTGAGGTAGAGGATCTTGACGTACTGCTGGGTGATCGTGGACGCGCCCTGCTGGGAGTTGCCGCTGGCGTTGCTGAACGCCGCTCGCAGGATGCCCTTCGGGTCGATGCCGCTGTCGGTGTAGAAGGAGCGGTTCTCGGCCGCGACGACGCCGTTCTTGAGGTCGTCGGCGATCTCGTCGAGGGACACGACCACCCGCTGCTGGGTGGCGAAGCTGCCGAGCTCGGTCTCGCCGTCGTCGTAGTAGACGAAGCTCGACTGGGTGAGGAACTCGTCGTTGGGCGCGGGGATGTCGATGGACTTGTAGAGGTAGATGAACCCGCCGACGGCCACCAGCGTCAGGAACAGGCCCGAGAGGAAGACGAAGAAGACGCCGCGCTTGAGGTGCTGCCCCCACGTGCGCCTCGGCCGGTTGCGGAAGGTCAGTCGCTCGCCCCACGTACGACGCGAGCCGTCGGCCCCGGTCGCCCAGGAGGCGCCCAGGGAGAACCGGCCGCGGACGGGGGTGGGTCGGGCGGCCGTCGTCGTACCGGTCGCCTTGCGCTTGCCTACCACGGTCACCTCATGACGTCGTTCGGTCTCGCTGCCGCTGGGGTCCCGGGCGGTGCGCTGCTCGATCGTACGGCCCGGCAGGTGGCGATCCCCAATACGTGCAGGCACTACGTCGACGCAATACGTCCCTCCGACACGTGGCGCGAATACGTCGCAACTTCCTAGTTCACGGATATATCGCTACGATATGTCGCATGGCACGCCGCGCAGAGACCATCGAGCTCGCAGTCCTCGGACTGCTGCACGAGGGACCCATGCACGGCTACGAGCTGCGCAAGCGGCTCAACCTCATGCTCGGGTGGGGCCGGGTGCTGTCCTACGGCTCGCTCTACCCGACGCTGAAGAAGATGCTGCGCGGATCCCTCATCGAGGAGACCGCCACGACGATGACCCCGGTCTCGCGCCGACCGCGCATCGTCTACCAGGTCACCGACGCCGGCACGTCGGAGTTCGAGCGGCTGATGTCGGAGGTCGGTCCCACCGCGTGGGAGGACGACAACTTCGGCATCCGGTTCGCCTTCTTCGGCCGCACCGACATGGAGATCCGCCTGCGGGTCCTCGAGGGTCGACGCACCCGGCTGCAGGAGCGCCTCGACCGCGTCCAGTCGCAGCTGTCGATGACCGAGCAGGAGGTCGACCGCTACTCCGCCGAGCTGCAGCGCCACGGGGTGGAGTCGGCCGAGCGCGAGGTCCAGTGGCTCTCCGACCTCATCAACGCCGAGCGCAGCCAGCAGGTCTACCCGCCGGCACAGCCCCAGAGCTGACCGGCACCAGAACCGATCAGCAGCACCGATCGCCAGCACCTCGCACGACCACAGAAGACACCACCAGTGACCAGCAGCACGACGGAAGGAAACCCCATGGGTTCGGTACGAGTAGCAATCGTGGGAGTCGGCAACTGCGCGACGTCCCTGATCCAGGGCGTCGAGTACTACAAGGACGCCGACCCCGACGCCACCGTGCCGGGCCTCATGCACGTGATGTTCGGCGACTACCACGTCCGCGACATCGAGTTCGTCGCTGCGTTCGACGTCGACGACAAGAAGGTCGGCAAGGACCTCTCCGAGGCCATCAACGCCTCGGAGAACAACACGATCAAGATCACCGACGTCCCCACCCTGGGCCTCGACGTCCTGCGCGGACCCACCCTCGACGGGCTCGGCAAGTACTACCGCCAGACCATCGAGGAGTCGGCCGTCGAGGCCGTCGACGTCGTCCAGGCCCTCAAGGACGCCCAGGCCGACGTCATGGTGTCCTACCTCCCGGTGGGCTCCGAGGAGGCCGACAAGTTCTACGCCCAGTGCGCGATCGACGCCGGCGTCGGCTTCGTCAACGCCCTGCCCGTCTTCATCGCCTCCGACCCGGTGTGGGCCAAGAAGTTCGAGGACGCCGGCGTCCCGATCGTCGGCGACGACATCAAGAGCCAGGTCGGTGCCACCATCACCCACCGCGTCATGGCGAAGCTGTTCGAGGACCGCGGCGTCGCCCTCGACCGCACCTACCAGCTCAACGTCGGCGGCAACATGGACTTCAAGAACATGCTCGAGCGTGAGCGCCTGGAGTCCAAGAAGGTCTCCAAGACCCAGGCCGTGACGTCGAACCTCACCGGCGAGCTCGCCGACAAGATCGACTCGCGCAACGTGCACATCGGCCCGTCCGACTACGTCGCCTGGCTCGACGACCGCAAGTGGGCCTACGTCCGCCTCGAGGGTCGCGCCTTCGGCGACGTGCCGCTCAACCTCGAGTACAAGCTCGAGGTCTGGGACTCCCCCAACTCGGCCGGCATCATCATCGACGCCCTGCGCGCCTGCAAGATCGCCAAGGACCGCGGCCTCGGTGGCCCGATCATCTCGGCGTCGAGCTACCTCATGAAGTCCCCCCCGGTCCAGATCGAGGACACCGAGGGTCGCCGTCGCGTGGAGGCCTTCATCGCCGGCGAGGAGTGAGACTCTCCGCTCGCTGAGCACGTCTGATCGACATCACGACCCGTCGCCCCGTCCGGGCGGCGGGTCGTTGTCGTCGCGGGGCGGGGGCGAGAGTGGGACCTGTTGGTTGCCGAAATCCCACAATTGTGGAGTTGTGGCAGGTTTTCACGCCCGCACCCTTCCAGAACTCCACAATTGTGCCGATCTGGCATGCCGGGTCAGGCCGCGAAGTACTCGCGCCAGCGGTCGTCGATCGGGGGAACGTTCGCCATCCCGCGCAGGATCAGCTGGCGGCGGATGCGGTGCAGCGTCCGGTCGGGCTCCTGGTAGATCCCCACCGAGGTCACCAGGAGGATCCGGTAGTCCTCGTCGTCGAGCTCTTCACGCCGGTCGATGTCGGAGTGCCACTGGCGCGGGTCGTCCGCGTGCTGGCGGCCTTCGTACTCCACGACCAGCTTGATGCCGCGGTAGCACAGGTCGAATCGCCTGCGCCAGGACCCGTCCTCCCAGTAGATGATCACGTTGACGTCCGGCTCGGGGAGCCCGGCCAGGACGATCAGGAGTCGCAACCGTGTCTCCATGGGCGAGTCGACACCCTTGCGCACCAGGCCGGCCGCGATGCGTGCCAGGCCGGCGTAATAGTCGGTGCTCCTCGCGCACGCACGGCGCAAGTCAGCCGGGTCGACGTGGAACTTCTTCACCAGCGCATCCCCGAGCACGACGAGCTCCACCAACGAGAGCCACCCGGCGCAGTCGATGAAGGTCGCGATCGGATCCGTCGTACGAATCCCGTCGACCACGATGATGCGCCGGGGCCTGGTCGTGACGTGCGGCTTGATCTGGGCCCGGTAGTGCCGGTCCTCCTGCTTGGTGACGGTCACGTGGACGAACGCGCTGTCGGGCACCGGCAGCCCGAGCACCTCAGCAGCGCTCAGGTGGCTGGCGAAAGCATCGTCCGGATGGATCAGCAGAGCCGCGCGGATCATCGACAGACCGTCGCGGGTGTCGTGGCGGATCCAGACCCCGGTGACGAGCTGGACGTAGCACCGTCGCCGCACTCGGCCGGGCTGGAGACCCGCCGTGCGGAGTTGCTGCTTGGTGAAAGGACGACGATCGTCGAACGGGACGTTCATGCAGGGAGGATGCACCGCACTGCCCGACCGCCGCTCGCGCTATCCACAGGCCACGGACGGGGTGCGCGGATCCCGACCTGCCACAACTGCACAATTGTGGAGTTGTGGCAGGTCAAGGGGGCGAAACCATGTCACAACTCCACAATTGTGGGATTCGGGCAGGGCGGTTGGCGGGGCCGCCGTCAGGGCAGGTCGACGACCACCATCGCGTGGTTGTCCGGCTCCCCCGCGAGGCGCACGGCGTCGCGCACCGCCTCCACCACCGATTCCGGTGATGTCGTCGCGACGAGCAGGGCGGTGAGGGCTCCCGGCTCGAGCACCGCGTGGACGCCGTCGGTGGTGAGGACCAGCCGGTCGCCGGGTTCGACGGCGTGCAGGGCGAGGTCGGGGGCGGAGCCGCCGCCGACCGCGATCGCCCGGTTGAGCTGCACGCGTCGTTCGTCGGACCGGGCCTCCTCGGGGGTCAGCCGGCCCTCGTCGACCAGCGTCTGCACGACGCTGTGGTCGCGGGTCAGCCGCTCCAGGCGCCCATCACGCACCCGGTAGGCCCGGGTGTCGCCGACGTGCGCGATCGCGACCTGCCCGTCGCGGACCACGAGCGCGGTCAACGTGGTCGCGGCGTCGGCGTGGTCGGCGTACCGCTCGCTCACCATGGCCGCGGCCGAGGCGACCGCGGCGTCGAGCGCGTGGATCGACTCCCCGTCGCCGAGCCCGGCGACCACCTCCAGCACGTCGGCCGCCAGCTCACGCGGGCAGCCGCCCACGCCGTCGGCGACGGCCCACACCCCCTCCCCGGCCAGGACGCCGTCCTGCTGGTCCTCGCGTCCTCCTTGCTCGAGGTAGGACGCCGCCTCGGCCTTCAGCTGCCTGCTGCCAGCTCCTGTGCTCATCTCTGTCTCCTTCGCATCGAGCTCGTCGACGAGGGCCGCGAGGAGGCGGCGGGTGGTGCCGGCATCGGCCTCCACCTGACGTCCGTACGACGTGAGGTCGGCCGCCGCCGCGTGCGGCGGCAGGTCGGCCACGACCCGGATCCGGGCCAGCGGCATGCCGGCCAGGCGCAGCTGCGCCACCAGTCGTGCCCGCCCCAGCTGCTCCGGCGCGTAGCGCCGGTAGCCGGAGTGGGCGTCGACCTCGACCGGCACGAGCAGCGCCATCTCGTCGTAGAGCCGCAGCGCCTTGGCGCTCAGCCCGCTGGCGCGGGCGAAGTCGCCGATGCTCAGCAGCTCCGCGTCGTGGGTGCCCATGTGACCCATCCTCTCCTCAGCCTCGTCGCCGGTGAATAGGTCACCGGTCCGGCGAGCCTGCGGCTTGCCGTAGGGGGAGGGTCAAGACGGTCAGCAGTCTTTCGAAGGAAAGTCCCCCGGGGTATCACGTCGGCGACAAGAGTTGCGGTGTCGACCGCGGCGCGCCGTGAAGTTTCCGTGAAGTGCATAACGAAGGGCTCCGTCGCGTCGTTGCATGGCTGACGCATCCGACCTCCCGCGACGCACCCGACCTCTCGAGGACTCCCTTCATGCTGCCTGCCCGACGACGCACGACGACCTCGCTACCGCGACGGGTCGCCACCGGTACGGCGCTGCTGACCGCGCTCGCCACGATCCCGGTGATCGCCGCGCCCGGCGCCCAGGCATCGGCGCCCCTCGCCAGCGCCGCCAGCGCCGCGGCAGCCGCACCCGCCGACGCCACGGTCGGGAAGTTCGACCTCAGCGTCCTCTTCGACACCTTCGACTCCTCGCTGCGCCGGAGCCGGGCCTTCGATGTGACCGGCACGGTGCGCAGCGCCTCGGCCGCCCTGGCCGCAGCGCGTGACGAGCGTGCTGCGGCTCCCGTGGCCGGGGTGCCCGCCACCTTCACCCTCGCCATCACCGCTCCCGACGGGACCGTCCTCGGCACCCAGGACGTCGCCACCGACGACGCCGGCGCCTTCCGCACCAGCGTCCCGGCTGCGATCACCCGCGGCCTCGCGCGGGACACTGCCGTCACCCTCGGTCTCCGGGCCGTCGACGCCACCGACGCCGCCGGTCACCGCACGGCCGATGCCGGAGCGGCCCCCGCACCGCTCCAAGCGGCCGCTGGCGGACTCGACCTGGTCAATTCCTTCGTCTCCTCGGTCGGCTGGGTCAAGCCGGGCGAGACCTACCCCTCGACGATCACCCTGCGCAACCCCGGCGCCACGCCGGTGCTCGGAGCGGTCGTCGACGTCGCGGTGCCGACCGGCACGACGTTCGTCAGCGCCAAGCCCAGCGCCGGCACCCGCACCCTCAGCCCGACGGCGGTGAGGTGGACGGTCCCGGCCGTCCCGCCAGCGACCTCCGCCGGCCCGGGCACGGTCAGCCTGGTGCTGGAGAACACCGCCGCCCTCGCCTCGGCCCTGCCGACGATCGTGTGGCGCGACCTCTCCACGACAGCCACCCTGACCGTCGCCACCGCGACCACCAAGGCGATCGCCCACGGCCCGAAGGTGATCCCGCCGAGCGAGACCTACGACACCGCTCGCTACGGCGACCGCCCGTTCCCGATCATCCCGGTGCAGTACACCGACCGGTCCTACCTGGCCAACCACTCCGGTGAGGACCTGGCCGACAAGATCAACAGCCCCGACGTCGCGGGGTCGACGTTCAACCTCTTCCAGGAGATGTCCCTGGGTCAGCTCTACCCCAAGGGCACCGTCCCCTCGGCGGGCCTGGCGACCGCCGACTTCACCTATGCCCCCGGCTTCGACTTCACCAAGACCGTGCCCGGCCAGACCTGCACCGGCACGACGCTGGGTGACCTGCCCTTCCCCGTCGCCGGGACGCCGCTCTACCAGGCACGGATCACCGACGGCGTCTACAACCTGCCCGGCCAGACGCAGTACTACGGCGCCGACTCCAACGGCTCGGCCGTGATCGGGTCGCTCGCCGGCGTGGGCGCCCTGCAGAACATCGACTCCGGGTGCGGCCCCACCGGCAAGCTCGTGCGCGACGCCGCGGCCCTGGCCGACCCGGAGATCGACTACTCCGACTTCGACACCGACAAGGACGGCGTCGTCGACTTCTTCATGGTCGTCTACGCCGGCTGTGGCGGCAACGGCGGCTCGCAGATCCCGATGTGCACCAGCGACCCCCAGGACCTGGTGCCCTACGACAACATCTGGCCGCACTCCTCCTCCCTCGAGGGCGCCTACTCCGACCCTGTGACCGGATTGTCGGGCTTCGCCACCGACGACCAGCTCAAGGACCTCGAGGGCAACCCGCTCTGGTACACCGACGCCACCTACACCGCCAAGACGACCACCGACACCGGTGACGCCCTGAAGGTCTTCGTGCGTGTCGGTCCCTACAACGTCAACCCCGAGACCGCGATCGACAAGGCCTCGGTGATCTCCCACGAGTACGGCCACTCCCTCGGTCTGCCCGACTTCTACTCCGGCGGCGGGCGCGAGACCTACGGCGACTGGAACCTGATGGCGACCGACAAGTCGCAGAACATGGACGCCTTCTCGCGCCAGGAGCTCGGTTGGGTCGTCCCGCAGGTGCTCACCGCGGGCACCACGTCGGTGACGAACTTCAAGAACTCCAAGCTCGACACCGGCGCGATCACCTGGCAGAAGCCCGACGGCACGCCATACACGCTGGCCAACGGCGCGGACGGCATCGTCCACAACTCGCAGATGTACGTCGCGAAGCTGCCGGGCCGCACGCTGCTCGACGCCGGCGCCTTCGACACCGGTGACACAGCGACCGAGAGCCACCTGTGGTGGTCCGGCTCGGGCAACGACTTCGGCTGCGTGCCGACCGGCGGTCGCAACTTCGACCTGGCCATCCCCGCGCTCAAGCAGCTGCCCGCCGGCACCCCGGTCACGCTCAGCTTCAAGTCCCTGTGGAACATCGAGTGGGACTTCGACTACGGGTTCGTGCTGACCACGACCGACGGCGGCTCCACCTACACCTCGCACGAGTCCGAGGAGGGCTACACCACCTCGGCCGCCGGCATCCCGGTCGGCAACCCCAACCAGAACGGCTGCCTGGCGACCTACGACAACGGCCTCACCGGGTCCAGCGGCTCCTACGACGCCGGCACCGAGGCCGTCGACCGACTCACCGGCGAGCAGCCGGAGCCGGTCTTCCTCGAGGACTCCTACGACATCAGCACCCTCGCCGGCGCCCAGAACGGCGCGCTGCGGTTCTCCTACGCCACCGACCCCGGCCTGGCGCTGCCCGGCTGGTTCGTCGACGACATCGTCGTGACCGCCACGGTCGACGGCGCCGCGAAGGTGATCTACACCAGCGACTTCGAGTCCTCCGGCGGTCCCGACGACTCGAACGTCTACAACGGCGGCTGCAACGAGGACCTCACCACCTCGACCCGCTGCACCAAGGGGTGGAGGTACCTCAAGGCCGGCGCGGCCGCGGCGCAGGACCACGCCTACTACCTCGAGATGCGCGACCGCTCGGGCTTCGACTTCGACGGCAAGGGCGAGATCGACCGCGACCCGATCGGCTTCGGTGCCGGGCTGTCGCTGATCTACACCGACGAGGCTCACGGCTACGGCAACTTCGGCACCGACGACCCGCCGGCCCAGTCACCCTTGGACTCCGTGCCAGTCGCCGGCGCCCAGTCGCCGGACCTCGACGACGCCGCCTTCACCGCGGCAGCAGCGCGCTCGACGTTCACCGACGCCTCGGCCACGCCGCACGTCGACAACTACCTCGACCCCACCCAGCGCCTCGGGCAACTGGACCTTCGACTACGACTGTCTCGGGTTCAAGGTCACGTCGATGAGCGGCGAGGACGCGGCCCCGGTGAGCAACCTGACCGGTGACGTGACCTTCGACATCGGCGCCAAGTGCGCCGACTTCGACTACGGCTACGAGCCGGAGGCCCCGGCCCCGGCCAACGTCGCGCCGGTCGCGGCGGCTGTTGCCGACCCGACCAGCGCGACCACGGGCCAGACGGTGAAGTTCTCGGGTCTCGGGAGCACCGACGACTCCACCCCGGTCGCCAACCTCGACTACAGCTGGGACTTCGGTGACGGCGGCAGCACCAAGGACGCCGCGGGCGCCCAGGTCTCGCGGGCTTTCACCGAGGCCGGCAGCTACACGGTCAAGCTGACGGTCACCGACCTCCAGGGCCTGCGCGACAGCGCTACCGTCGTGGTGACCGTCGTCGGCGACACGATCGAGAACACCGCGCCGAAGGCGAAGGCTGCGGCCGACCCGTCGACGGTGGCGATCGGCGAGACGGTGAGCCTCACCGCACTCGGCTCCACCGACGCCGAGACCCCGAGCGGGCTCACCTTCGTGTGGGACTTCGACAACGGCGGTGCCACCTCGGACGCCACCGGCCGCGACGTCACGACGTCGTACGGCGCCGCGGGCACCTACGACGCCACGGTCACCGTGACCGACGCCCAGGGCCTGACCGACCTCGCGACGGCCACCGTCACGGTCACCGCCGCCCCGACGGTCGTCGACACGACCGACCCGACGGCGGTGGCGAAGGTCAGCCCGCGCAAGGTGTTCGTGAAGCAGAAGGTCAGCCTCGACGCGACCGGCAGCCTCGACGACATCACCTCCTCCGACGACCTGGTCTACGCGTGGAGCAAGGGCGACGGCGGCAGCAACGTCGACGCCCGTGGCCAGCAGGCCACGGTGCGCTACGCCAAGCCCGGCCGCTACACGGTCAGCCTGGGGGTCGCCGACGAGGCCGGCAACACCGACGTCGCCACCCAGCGGATCCGGGTGCTGCGCTACGTCGGCTGCGACAACGGTGCCGTGGACCGCAAGCGCTTCAGGGTCACGAAGGACGCTGACGCCCTGCGCGGCGTCTTCTGCCAGACCAGCGGCAAGCGTCGCGGTCAGCACACGATCACCTACTCCTTCAAGGGCCAGTCGCTGCAGATCCTGCACGGCAAGGCCGCCCTGGGTGGCTTCGCCAAGGTGCTCATCGACGGCAAGGCCAAGCAAGCAGCTCAACTTCCGCTCCAAGGGAGCGGGCTCGGCCATCACCTTCCAGAAGCTGCGCACCTACGGCAAGCTCGGCGCCGGCACCCACACCGTGCGCCTGGTGATGAAGAAGACGAAGCCCCAACGCAAGCACCAGGGCTACGTCGAGGGATTCGTCGTACGTCGTTGAGGGGTCAGCGACGGACGATCGTCGCCCGCTGAGGGGCAGCGGGCGACAACGGCGACGTCCGTGGGGGACGTCGCCGGCAGGAAGCCCCCGGCCGGAGCGCAGTGCTTGCTCCGACCGGGGGCCTTCTCGCGCGCGCGACCCGGGGCAGGCGTGGTCATGTGGTCCCACCCGGCGCGCTCCGCTCAGCGAGCGGCCCACCAGGCGACCAGCGCCGCCTTCGCGTCGTCGTGCGACAGCGGGCCCTGGTCGAGGCGCAGCTCGAGCAGGAACGCGTAGGCCTCACCGACCTCGCGTCCCGGCTCGAGCGACGAGGATCTCCATGATCGCGTTGCCGTCGAGGTCGGGACGGATCGCGGCACGCCCCTCGGCCTCGGCGAGGTGGGCGATGCGGGCCTCGAGCTCGTCGTAGGTGCGCCGCAGCCGGTCGGCCTTGCGCTGGTTGCGGGTGGTGCAGTCGGCGCGCGTGAGCACGTGCAGCCGGTCGAGCTGCTCGCCGGCGTCGCGCACGTAGCGGCGTACGGCCGAGTCGGTCCACTCCCCTGAGCCGTAGCCGTGGAAGCGCAGGTGCAGCTCGACGAGCTTGCTCACCGACTCGATCTCGTCACGGGAGAAGCGCAGCGCCTTCATCCGCTTGCGCGGTGATCTTGGCGCCGACGACGTCATGGTGGTGGAAGGTCACCGTCCCGTCCTCGACGAAGCGTCGCGTCCTCGGCTTGCCCACGTCGTGCATCAGCGCGGCGAAGCGCGCCACGAAGTCGGGCCCGCCGCCCGGCAGCCGGGGCTCCAGGTCGATGGCCTGCTCGAGCACGGTCAGCGTGTGCTCGTAGACGTCCTTGTGGCGGTGGTGCTCGTCGCGCTCGAGGCGCAGGGCCGGCACCTCGGGCAGGACCAGGTCGGCCAGCCCGGTCTCGACCAGGAGGCTCAGGCCGAGCCTGGGGAAGGGTGCGCAGATCAGCTTGACCAGCTCGTCGCGCACGCGCTCGGCGGAGATGATCGTGATCCGCTCGGCCATCGCGGTCATCGCGGCCACCACCTCGGGGGCGACGGTGAAGCCGAGCTGGGCGGCGAAGCGGGCCGCGCGCAGCATCCGCAGCGGGTCGTCGCCGAAGGAGTCCTCGGGTCGACCCGGGGTGCGCAGCACCTGGTGGGCGAGGTCGCCGATGCCGCCGAAGGGGTCCTCGAAGACCCGCCCGGGAAGGCTCACCGCCATCGCGTTGACGGTGAAGTCGCGCCGCCCCAGGTCACCGGCCAGGTCGTCGCCGAAGGAGACCGACGGGTTGCGCGACTCGGGGTCGTAGCTCTCCGAGCGGTACGTCGTCACCTCGACGACCCACTCCCCCCGGCGCGCGCCGATGGTGCCGAAGTCGCGCCCCATGTCCCACAGCCCGCCGTCGCCCCAGGCCCGCAGGATCTTCTCGCTCTGCTCGGGCCGCGCGGAGGTGGTGAAGTCGAGGTCGTGGTGGGAGCGGCCGAGCATCGCGTCGCGCACCGGCCCTCCCACGAGGTGCAGCTCGTGGCCGGCCTCGGCGAAGGCGGTGCCCAGTCCGTCGAGCACCGGCGCGAGCCGGTCGAGCTCGCGCGCCACCCGCTGCTGCACCTCGACCATCGACAGCGGCGCGACCGGCGCGCCGGAGGCGGGCGTCGGCGCGGACGGGGGGTGAGGAGATGACGGGGCAGGCACGGCGCGGAGTTTACGGCCGCCCGGCCGATACGCTCTCCTCGTGGTCCGTCCCCGTCGATTCCTGCGCGCCCTCGTGGCGCGAGCGGGCCCGCCGACGGTCGCCGTCGCGCTGTGCGTGCCCGTGGGACTGGGACTCGTGGCCGCCGCCGGTGGTGCCGCCCAGGCCCAGGACCCCGCCCAGGACACCGTTCGGCCACAGGTCGGGGCGGACGTCCTCGACGCCACCGCACCGGGCGGTCCCGTCGGCCGACGGACGTCGGTCCCGCCCGAGCCGGACACCGCGCCACTGCGGGTCACGATCTCGAAGATGTCGAAGGCCACGCTGCCCACCCGTGGCTCCATCAAGGTCCGCGGGAAGGTCACCAACCGCAGCGACGAGACCTGGACCACCATCCGGCTCTACACCTTCGTCGGCTCGCACGCTCGCGCCGATGGCCGACCCGACCGACCTCGCGGCGGCCATGGACGTGCCCTACGACGACGAGGTGGGCGAGCGGCTCACCACGGTCGGGGAGCCCGGACTGATCGAGACCCTGGCTCCTGGCGAGTCGGCGCGCTACGTCGTGAAGGTCCCCGCCGACGAGTTCGAGTACACCGACCCCGACGATCCCGCGGAGGGGGTCTACTGGTTCGGCGTGCATGCCCTCGGCCAGGGCGGAGCGGCGGCGCGCGACAGCATCGCCGACGGTCGGGCACGCACCTTCCTCCCCTACGTGCCCCGCACCACCTCACCGATCCCGGCCACCCTCGTCGTGCCGATGGAGCAGCCGATCCTCTACGACACCGACGGCTCCCTGGCCGACGAGGACAGGTGGGAGGCGCTTCTCGAGCCCGGGCGGCCGGCTGCGGGACCTGCTCGCCCTGGGCGAGGCCGCCGACGACGCCGGGGTCGCGCTGACCTGGCTCGTGGACCCGGCGCTGCTCGACGCCGTCGCGCGTCTCGCCGCGGGCAACGCTCCTCGTTCGCTGGCGCCCACGCCGGCCACCGCGCCGGACGAGCCGACTGCGTCGGATCCGGCCGACCCCGACCCGAGCACCGATCCATCCACTCCCGACCCCGCCACCGCGACCGCCGAGCCCGGCGACGAGGAGGAGGTCCCCGAGACCCCGGCGTCGAGCGCCGCGAGCGCGTGGCTCGAGGTGGCCGCCGACGTCCTCGGCGGAGCCGACGTCCTGACCCTGCCCTACGGCAACGTCGACGTCGGAGCCGCGCTCACGGTCAAGCCGTCGCTGCTGGAGCTCGCCCGCGCCCAGCAGAGCACCGTCCTGGCGTCGCTGGGCATCGAGGCCGAGCCGGTCCTCGCGGCTCCCGGCGGGTACGTCGACGCCCGCATCGCCGGCGCCGCGCCCGACGACGTACCGCTGCTGGTCAGCGACCGGTTCTTCGACGACAAGGCGCCGGTTCTCGGCGACCTCGACGGTCACGAGCTGATCGTCACCTCGTCGGGTGCCGAGCAGGGCAGCCCGGGGCCCGGGCCCTCGATCTCCGCCGTGGGACTGCGCCAGCGGCTCCTGGCCGAGGCCGCCGTACGGGCGCTGCCGGCACCGGCGGCCGACGTCGTCCTCGCCGGCGAGGAGCCCGCACCGTCGGTCAGCGGCGAGCCCCTGGTCGTCGTCCTGCCCACCGACTGGAGGCTGTCCACGGCCGAGCAGTTCTTCTCCGGTCTCGATCCCGACTGGATCAGCTTCGGCGACCTGCGCACCGCCACCGGCAGCCTGCCCACCGAGCAGGTCTCGGCGACCGACCTGGTCCTGCCCGTCGCCCGCGAGCGACGCGAGCTCGAGCCCGACACCTTCGAGGCAGCGGCCGACCTGATCGACACCGGGGACACCCTGCAGCGCGTCCTGGTCGGCAACACCCGCCTCGGGGCTCGGGTCACCGAGCAGGCCCTGAGCGCCCTGTCCTACTCGCTGCGGCGTGAGCAGCGCACCGCCCGGAGCTCGCTGGCGCTCTCCCGCGGGTGGCTCGACGCCAAGCTGGGCTCGGTGACGATCTCCGCCTCGTCGGGCGTGACGCTGTCCGGCGACTCGGGGACCTTCGTCGTCACCCTCGAGCAACGAGCTCGACGAGGCCGTGATGGTCAGCATCGCGGTCCGCAGCGACCCCGAGCTGAGCATCAAGACGGTCGAGCCGCTCGAGCTCGGCGCCCAGAGCCGCACCAGCGTGCTGCTCGACGTCAGCACCACCACCAGCCGGGTGCACAACGTGACCCTCGTCGTCACCGACGCCGACGGCGCGCCCCTCGGCGCCACCGACGGATGTCCCGATCCGCTCGGTCCTGGTCAGCGACGTCATCTGGGTCATCATCGGGGTCGGGCTCGGCACGCTCTTCCTCGCGATCGCGCTGCGGCTGCGGCGCCGGATCCTCGCCGCGACGCGACGCCGCGCGAGCGCAGAGCCCCACGTGAGCGAGCCGCCGCCGACGCGCCCCCCGGGAGCGACGCGAGCGTCCGAGCAGGCCAGCGTCCTGTCGTCGAGCGCGGTCATGGCCGCCGGCACCGCTGGTCTCCCGGCTGAGCGGCTTCGTGCGCTCGGCCCTGCTGGCCGCGGCGCTCGGCGCCTACCTGCACGCCGACATCTTCACGATCTCCAACACGATCCCGAACATGCTCTACATCCTGCTGGCCGGCGGGGTGTTCAACGCCGTGCTGGTGCCCCAGCTGGTGCGGGCGATGCGCAACGACGCCGACGGGGGCGAGGCCTACACCAACCGGATCGTCACGCTCGCCGGCGCTCTTCCTGCTCGCCGTCACGATCGCGCTGGTCGCCTTCGCCCCGGCGGTGATGTCGCTCTACCTCGACAGCGACTTCGACGGCCCCGACCGCACCGAGCAGCTGGCCTCGGTGATCGCCTTCGCGCGCTACTGCCTGCCGCAGGTCTTCTTCTACGGCATGTTCGTGCTGGTCGGGCAGATCCTCAACGCGCGCGGCGTCTTCGGGCCGATGATGTGGGCGCCGATCGCCAACAACGTCATCTCGGTCGCGACGCTGGTCGTCTACCTGTTCACCTTCGGCCCGGCCAGCGGCGCCGAGCGGTTCGCGCGGCTACTCCTCGGGCCAGGAGCTGCTGCTCGGCCTCGGCTCGACGCTGGGCATCGCCGCGCAGCTGGTCATCCTGGTGCCCTACCTCAAGCGCGCCGGGCTTCACGTTCCGCCCGCGCTTCGACTTCCGCGGCTCGGGGCTCGGCCACACCTTCCGCCTCGGCCTGTGGACGGTGCTCTTCGTCATCGTCAACCAGATCGCCTACACCGTCGTGGTGCGGCTCGCCTCGAGCGGCACCGCCGGCGGCGGGCTCGGACCGGGCGGCCGAGGGCACCGGCTACACCGTCTACTCCTCGGCCTTCCTGATCGTGATGGTGCCGCACTCGATCATCACCGTCTCGCTCGCCACCGCGATCCTGCCGCGGCTCTCGGCCCGCGCCGCCGACGGGCGACCTCGCCGGCCTCGGCGCCACCCTGGCCTCCACCCTGCGCTCGGCGCTGGCCGTCGTCGTCCGGTCGCCGCGCTGCTCCCGCTGGTGGCCCTCGACGCCGCCCACGTCATCTGGGGCTACGGCGCCGCGGCCGACGACTTCGGCTCGCTACGCCCCGTCACTCGCCCTCTTCGGCCCGGGACTGGTGCTCTTCACCGTCCACTACCTGATGCTGCGCGGCTACTACGCCCTCGAGCTGACCCGCACGGTGTTCTTCATCCAGTGCGCGGTCGCGGCGGTCAACATCACCGCGGCGCTGCTGCTGGTGACCGGCGTCAGCCCGCGCGGCACCTCTCCGGCCCTGGTCGTCGCCTACGGGGCGTCGTACGCCGCCGGGGCCGCGATCTCCTACGTGTCGCTGTCGCGACGGCTCGCCCGCGACACCGACGGCGACGTGCTCCAGGGTCGACGCACGCTGCGCTTCCTGGTGCGCCTGGTCGTGCGCCGTCGCCCTCGCGCGCGGTCGCCGTGCCGTGGTGGCCCTCGGGCTTCGGGGCCTTCGACGGCACCGAGTCCGCCTGGTGGCCGCCGTCGGACGCGGCGGCGCTGGTGCGCCGGCTTCCACCTCGTCGCCTTCGTGCTGCTGGCCCGCGTCTTCCGGATCACCGAGGTGACCTCGGTGATCTCGCAGGTCTCGAGTCGGCTGTCGTCCGAGAAGCGGCCGACCGCCTAGGACGGCCGCGGCCTACGATCGTCGAGGGCCTGACCCGACCCGACCGAGCGAGGAGGGAGTCTGGTGCCGCACGCGACCCGGCCCGGGGACGTCCTCGCCGACCGCTACCGGCTCGTGGACCTCCTCAGCGAGAGCGGCGACGGCAGGTTCTGGCGGGCCCACGACCGGATGCTCGAGCGGCACGTGGCGGTCCACGTCATCCGCGCCGACGACCCACGGGCCGAGCACCTGATGGCCGCCGCGCGACGCTCGGCGACCATCCTGGACCCCCGGATCCTGCGTGTCCTCGACGCCGACGTCACCGACCAGGTCTGCTACGTCGTCAACGAGTGGGGCTGGGGTGCCTCGCTCGACATCGTCGCGACCGGCACCGGGCCGCTCGGCCCGCGCCGCGCGGCCTGGCTGGTCTCCGAGGTCGCCGGCGCGATCGCCACCGCCCACCGCTCCGGGGTCGCCCACGGCAGGCTCAACCCCGAGAACGTCCTCATCGACCGCACCGGAGGGGTGCGGATCATCGGCCTGTGCGTCGACGCCGCCCTGCACGGCGTCCCGGACGTCGAGCCGCGTGACGACGTCTCCGACCTCGCCGGCCTCCTCTACTGCGCCCTGACCGCGCGCTGGGGCGGGCAGTCGGGCTCCATCGTGACCCCCGCCCCGCGCGAGCACGGCGAGGTCCTGCGACCGCGGCGGGTCCGCGCGGGCATCCCCCGACCCGCTCGACAGCCTGTGCGAGGAGATCCTGCACTCCCACCCCCACGCCCGCCACCGCGAGCCCGACGGGCTGCCCACCGACGCCCAGGGCATCGCCGACTACCTGGCCGACTTCGTGGGCGACCCCACCGGCATGGCGGTGGCGCTGCTGTCGAGCACCCCCCCGGTCCTGCCCGAGGAGGAGCTCGTCGTGCTGCCACAGGTGCCGGAGCTCACGCCCCACGACACCGCGCCAGCGACACAGGTCCGCGGGGCCGCCCCGGAGCCGGAGGAGGCGGGCCCGAGCGGGCCCGACACCGCCGAGCGCAGGCCCGTGCCGGCGGAGGCAGAGCCCGCGCACGTCGAGGACCTCCCGACCGAGGCGGGGGTGCCGATCTTCGGGCCGGACGGCGACGACGTGTCGTGGTTCGAGCGGCGCAGCACCCCCGCCCCCCCGCCGCCGCCCTTCGAGAGCCCCCCCGAGCGCCCGCTGTTCGCCCCGGAGCCGGCCGACGGCGCGTCGCCGCGCCAGCGCCGCGACGGCGCCCCCTCCACCTCGCCCACCTCCGCGCGCCCCCGCGACGGCTACTGGCCGTGGGACACCAACACCGGCACCGCCAACGGCACCGGCACCGGCACCGGACTCGCGCCGGGGCTGGTCGACGGTCGCGGCCTGTCCAGCAGCACCGTCCTGCCGGTCGTCGAGGACGACCGGGTGCCGGGTCGGTCGTTCTTCCGGCTCGGCGCGATCCTGTCCGTCGTGGTGCTCCTGGTGGTCGCGGTCGTGATCGCGATCAGCCTCGGTCAGGACTCCGGCGACCCGCAGGACGACCCGAGCGCCGCGCCGCAGGACGGCGACGCCCCGAGCATCGCCTCCACCCCGATCTCCGGGGTCACCGCCGCCGCGTTCGACCCGCTCGGCACCGACGGCGCCGAGAACGACGACGCCGCTCCCAACGCCGTCGACGGCGACGCCGACACCACCTGGGACACCCAGAGCTACAACGACCAGCTCGGTCCGCCCCCGGGCTCAAGACCGGCGTCGGGCTGACCCTCGACCTCGGGGGACCGCAGGCGGTCACCGGGCTCGACCTCTCCCTCGTCGGGACGCCCACGGCGGTCTCGCTCTACCTCACCGACGAGCCACCGACCAGCCTGAACGGTCTCGACCCGGCCGCGGCGAAGCTGGCCAAGCGCACCTCCACGTCGCTCTCCCTCGACGAGCCGACGACCGCCTCGTACGCCGTCGTCTGGCTCACCGAGCTGCCGGCCGACGGGTCGCTGTTCCGCGGTCGGATCGCCGAGATCGTCGTGCAGGGGGCAACAGCGCCGTGACCACCTCCCACGGCGAGGGCTCGGGCGACTCGCCCGGAGCCGACGAGCGCTCCGACGCCGACCTCCTCGCCGCTCACGTCGCCGGCGAGCACACCGCCTTCGGGGTGCTCTTCAGCCGCCACCGCGACCGGCTGTGGGCGGTCGCGCTGCGCACGATGGGCAACCCCGACGACGCCGCTGACGGCCTCCAGGACGGCATGGTCGCCGCCTACCGGCGCGCGGCGTCCTTCCGCGGCGAGGCGCAGGTGACGACCTGGCTGCACCGCGTGGTGGTCAACGCCTGTCTCGACCGGCTGCGCGCCATGAAGGTGCGCCGAGCCGAGCCCCTGCCCGACGACCTCGAGGAGTACGGCGGCCGTGGCTCGCTGTCCTCGGCCACCGAGGACGACGACCCGGCCGACCTGAGCGTGCGGGCCGAGCGGACCCGGCTCGTCGTCGAGGCGCTCAGGACGCTGCCGGCCGACCAGCGGGCGGCGATCGTGCTGGTCGACCTCGAGGGCTACCCGGTCGCCGAGGCCGCGCAGGTGCTCGGGTGCGCGGCGGGGACCGTCAAGTCGCGCTGCTCGCGCGGACGCCGCAGGCTCGCCGTGCTGCTCGCGGACCTGGTGGCCGGCGAGGATCCTGGCGAGGAGTCCCCGGCCGCGGGGAACCGCTCGACCTCCCGAGCCGTCCCATCCGCGAACCCGCCTCGCGGTCCCCCCGGGAGCGCGGCTCCCTGAACCCGACCGAGAGTGCAGCGCGTCCGACCCGACCGGACGGCTCCCCGACGTAGTTGAGATGGTGACCACCTGATGCCCGACCACGACCCCGACGTGACTCCCGAGCAGGAGGCGCGCCTGCGCAGCCTGCTGCGAGAGGCGCGTCACGGGGAGCCGGTCCCGCTCGACGTCGCCGCGCGCCTCGACCGCGTGCTCGACCAGCTCGCGGCCTCCGAGGGCACCGACCCCGACGCCACGCGCAGTGTCGTCGACCTCGCCGCGCGTCGCCGCCGACGCGTCACCACCCTGCTCGCCGCCGCCGCGGCCGTGGTGGTGGTGGGTGTCGGCCTGGGCCAGGTGCTGCCCACCGGCCAGGACGACGCGATCACCGCAGGCGACTCGGCCGACGCGGGAGCCTCCGCGGAGAGTGCCGACGCTCCCCAGGCCGCGGGCAGCGAGGAGGACGGCCTCCGGTCCTACGGCACCGACCTGGGCGACAGCAGCGCTGCCGGCAGCGGGGAGGCACCGGCCGAGCCCGGCCTTCCCGCTCCCAACGAGTACGACGGCTCCCTCACGCCGTCGACGCAGGGACGACCGGCTCCGCCGGTCCGCCTCACCGCCGACGGCTTCGCCCGGCAGGTCGAGCGGCTCGTCGAGCGTCCGGGGGTCGAGCAGCGCCGCGGGAGCGTCGTGCCCAGCGATCGACTCAGTCGCGACGAGCGCTTCGTCTGCGACGACGCCGACTGGGGCGGCGGTCGGCTGCTCGCCGCGCTCTACGACGGCATCCCCGCGGTCCTGGCCTACCGACCGGTGGCGGGCAAGACCCAGACCGTCGACCTGCTGCGCTGCGGCACCGCCGAGGCGCTGCGCTCCACGGTGCTTCCTGTCGAGAACTGAGCGGCGCGAGCCGATCGATCGCCGACGGCCCGGGAATCGGACTCCCCTAGGATCGGTTGACGTCAGTAGGGCGGCGCCTGCCGCCCACCCGCAGACGATCCGGCCGCGTGAGGCCCATCAGGAGTGCAGCGCACCATGACCGAGACCCGCAACGTGATCATCATCGGCTCCGGCCCCTCCGGCTACACCGCGGCGGTCTACGCCGCCCGCGCGAGCCTGGCTCCGCTGGTGTTCGAGGGGTCCGTCACGGCCGGCGGTGCGCTCATGAACACCACCGAGGTCGAGAACTTCCCCGGGTTCCGCGACGGCATCATGGGTCCGGCCCTGATGGACGAGATGAAGGCACAGGCGGAGCGGTTCGGCGCCGAGATGGTGGCCGACGACGTGGTCGAGGTCGACCTGACCGGCGACGTCAAGGTGGTCAAGACCGCCACCGACACCTACACCGCGCGGGCGGTGATCCTCGCCACCGGCTCCGGCTACCGCAAGCTCGAGCTGCCCAACGAGGATGCCCTGTCCGGGCCGCGGTGTCTCGTGGTGTGCCACCTGCGACGGCTTCTTCTTCCGTGAGCAGCACATCGCAGTGGTCGGCGGCGGTGACTCCGCCGTGGAGGAGGCGACCTTCCTGACCCGCTTCGGGTCCAAGGTCTCGCTGATCGTGCGACGCGACCAGCTACGCGCCTCCAAGATCATGCAGGAGCGGGCCTTCGCCGACCCCAAGCTCGACATCGTGTGGAACTCCGCGGTCGACAGCATCAACGGCACCGACAGCCTCGAGTCGGTGACCCTGGTCGACACCGTCACCGGCGAGAAGCGCGACCTGGACGCCACCGGGCTGTTCATCGCCATCGGTCACGACCCGCGCTCCGAGCTCCTGGCGGGTCAGGTCGACCTCGACGAGAACGGCTACGTCGTCGCCGAGCACCCCTCGACCGGCACCAACCTGCCCGGCGTCTTCGCCGCCGGTGACCTTGTCGACCACCACTACCGTCAGGCGATCACCGCCGCCGGCACCGGCTGCGCCGCCGCGCTCGACGCCGAGCGCTACCTCTCCGAGCTCGACCACGTCGCCACCAGCGGCGTCGAGGCCCAGCAGCGCGCCGACGAGGCAGCACTCCTCTGAGCACCGGCCGCCCGGCCGGGAACATCCGCTTCCTCAGGGGTGTTGACACCACAGTGCACCGATCACGGTGCGCAGCAACCAGCGTGACCCACCCGTTTCGCCCCAGGAAGGACACCACACCATGGGCAACATCGCAGCCGTGACCGACGCCGAGTTCGAGGCACAGGTCCTCAAGTCCGAGCGCCCGGTCCTTGTGGACTTCTGGGCCGAGTGGTGCGGTCCGTGCCGTCAGGTCGCCCCGATCCTCGACGAGCTGGCCGGCGTGCACGGCGAGAAGGTGAAGTTCCTGAAGATGAACGTCGACGAGAACCCCGTCACCCCCTCGTCCTACCGCGTGACCGGCATCCCGACGATCAACGTCTACCAGGGTGGCGAGGTCGTCAAGACGATCGTCGGCGCCCGGCCCAAGGCCGCGATCCTCAAGGAGCTCGACGAGTTCATCTGATCGCAGGTCGGACGAAGTCCGAGCCTGCGATCGTCGGTGGTTGAGCAGCGAGGGCGACTGAGGAACGAAGTCGCCACCGAGCGTGTCGAAACCCGGTGAGGGAAGAGACCGCCCTCGGCCCGCCCACCGGCCCGACCGGCCGACCACGAAACGATCGGCCGCGATCCGACTGGCAGATCCCGCAGACCCCCGAAGGGCCTCGCCTCAGGCGAGGCCCTTCGTCTGTCTCCACGACCGCGCCGTCTCCGGAACCGGCGCGGGCCGCACCGCCCCGACGAGCCGACCCAGCGCCGCCTCGACCTCCTCGCGCCAGGTCAGCACCGTGCGCAGGTCCATCCGCATCCGTGGGGTCGTGGGGTGCGCCCGCACCGTCCGGAAGCCGACCCGGGCCAGGAACTCGTCAGGGGTCGCGCAGGTGGCCCCGCCCGGGATCGACCCGCGTCGTCCGAACGCCTCGACGGCGCGGACCGCGCCCCGGTCGATGAGGTCTGCTGCCATCGCCTGCACCAGGAGTCGTCCGAAGCCGTTGCGACGGTGCCCGGGGAGCACGTGGGCGGTGGTGAGGAGCACCGCGTCGTGGGAGACCGGCGCGGTCGCGAACGCCCCGGCCCCGGGCACGAGCTGCGGCGGCGCGTAGACGACGTACCCGGCCACCTCGTCGTCCACGAGCAGGACGCGACCACACGACCCCCACTCGCGCAGCACGACGGAGAGCCAGCCCTGCTTCTCCTGCCGGGCCTGCTCGGCCCCGCCCAACCGTCCCCGCCGTACGGCGTCCAGCTCCCAGCGCAGGCAGTCGGCGCACGGCACGCCGGCGGCCCGGAGGTCCTCGAGACGATCAGGAGTCAGCCGGACGATCGTGCGCACGGCCCCAGTGTGCCCCTCGCGGCGCGCGCGAGACAGCCCCGGCGCCCGGTGCCGCCGACCTGCGAGGATGACCGGGTGCGCCAGATCCGACAGAGCAAGAAGCTTCTCGATGTCCGCTACGACGTGCGCGGACCGATCCTGGTGGAGGCCCAGCGCCTCGAGGCCGAGGGACACCGCATCCTCAAGCTCAACATCGGCAACCCCGCGCCGTTCGGGTTCGAGGCTCCCGAGGCGATCCTCTCCGACGTGACGCACCACCTCGCCGAGTCCCAGGGCTACAGCGACTCGCGGGGCATCTATCCGGCGCGCACCGCGGTGGCGCAGTACTACCAGGGCCGGGGTCTGCGTGACGTCACCGTCGAGGACGTGTTCATCGGCAACGGTGTCTCGGAGCTGATCTCGATGGTGCTCCAGGCCTTCCTCGACGACGGCAACGAGATCCTGGTCCCGGCGCCCGACTATCCCCTGTGGACGGGGGCCGTGACCCTCTCCGGCGGCACGCCGGTCCACTACCTGTGCGACGAGGCCGACGACTGGAATCCCGACCTCGCCGACATCGAGGCCAAGATCACCGAGAACACCCACGGCCTGGTGATCATCAACCCCAACAACCCGACGGGCGCGGTCTACAGCAAGGAGATCGTCGCCGGGATGGTCGACATCGCGCGGCGCCACGACCTGGTGGTCTTCGCCGACGAGATCTACGAGAAGATCCTCTTCGACGACGCCGTCCACCACCACGCGGCGGCCGCGGCGGGCAGCGACGTCCTCTGCCTGACCTTCAGTGGTCTGTCCAAGGCCTACCGGGTCTGCGGCTACCGCAGCGGCTGGGTGATGATCTCGGGGCCCAAGGAGATCGCCCAGGACTTCCTCGAGGGCCTCACCCTGGTCGCCAACATGCGCATGTGCGCCAACGTGCCGGCCCAGCACGCGATCCAGACCGCGCTGGGTGGCTACCAGTCGATCGAGGAGCTGATCGGGCCGGGTGGACGGTTCTACGAGCAGTCCATGCTCGCCCATCGGCTGCTCAACGAGATCCCCGGCGTGTCCTCGGTCAAGCCGCGCGGCGCGCTCTACTGCTTCCCCCGGCTCGATCCGGAGGTCTACCCGATCGAGGACGACGAGGCCTTCGTGATCGAGCTGCTACGGGCCAAGAAGCTCCTGGTCACCCACGGCACGGGGTTCAACTGGCCGGCGCCCGACCACTTCCGCCTGGTCACCCTGCCCGACGTCGCCATGCTGGAGGAAGCGATCGGCCGGATCGCGGACTTCCTGGCCCTGCGCCGCTGACCCGTCCTGTCCCGTCCCGACCCGACCGTCCTGATCCCGAAGAGCCCAGGAGCACCGCCATGCGTGACATCACCTATCCCCCGATCATCGTGACGGCCAAGGCCGCGTTCCGCCTGCTCGGCCAGGACTTCCAGATGACCGGCACCGAGCACGTCCCCCGCACGGGCGGCGTGCTCCTGGCGGTCAACCACATCGGCTACGTCGACTTCATCTACGGCGGCCTGGCCGCCAACCCCTCGAAGCGGCTGGTGCGGTTCATGGCCAAGCGCGAGCTGTTCGACCACAAGCTCACGGGGCCGCTGATGCGCTCGCTGCACCACATCGAGGTCGACCGCGGCGCCGGGATCGCCTCGATGCAGCAGGCGCTGGAGTACCTCAAGGCCGGTGAGGCCGTGGGGATCTTCCCCGAGGCGACCATCTCGCGCTCCTTCGAGCTCAAGGAGTTCAAGAGCGGGGCGGTGCGCATCGCCGCCGACGCCGGCGTGCCCCTCGTACCGGTGATCCTGTGGGGCACCCAGCGGATGATGACCAAGGGCCACGACAAGGACTTCTCCCGGGGCAAGACCATCGCCATCCGGGTCGGCGAGCCCCTGCACCCGACCGGGGAGGACCCGATGGCGGAGACCGCGGAGCTGCAGGCGGTGATGACCCGGATGCTCGACGAGACGATCCGCTCCTACCCGGAGGACGAGCAGCCCCCGGGCTCGTGGTGGCTGCCGGCGTCCTACGGCGGAAGCGCCCCCACCCTCGAGGAGGCCGAGGCCCTCGACGTCGCCGAGAAGAGGGAGCGGGCTGCGAAACGCGCCGCCAAGCGCGCCCAGGGCGCGTAGCGCTAACTCGACCAAGTGATCAAGTGATACGTCGACTCAACGACTTGTCGACATTCGCTCCTCACCCGCCGAACGGGCTCAGGCGCCGGGCCGGTCGATCAGGTCGACGATGCGCCGCAGGTCCTCGAGAGTCGCGAACTCGACCGTGATCTTGCCCTTGCGCTGACCGAGGTCGACCTTGACCCTCGTCTCGAGCCGGTCGGAGAGTCGGTCGGCGAGGTCGACGAGCCCCGGAGCGGTCGGCCGACGTCGCTGGGTCCTGGACTCGGGTCGGCCCGTGTCGCCCACCGCGACGATCTCCTCCAGCGCACGCACGCTGATCCCCTCGGCCACGACCCGCGAGGCCAGCCGGTCCTGGATCTCGGGATCGGCGATGCTCAGCAGCGACCGGGCATGACCGGCCGACAGCACGCCGGCTGCCACTCGACGCTGGACGGCGGGGCTGAGCTTCAGCAGCCGTAGGGTGTTGGAGATCTGCGGCCGGGAGCGACCGATCCGTCCGGCGAGCTCCTCGTGGGTGCAGCCGAAGTCCTCGAGCAGCTGGGCGTAGGCGGAGGCCTCCTCCAGGGGGTTGAGCTGGCTGCGGTGCAGGTTCTCCAGCAGCGCATCCCGGAGCATGTCCACGTCATCGGTCTGGCGCACGATCGCCGGGATCGACGTGAGGCCGGCCTGCTGGGCCGCGCGCCAGCGGCGCTCCCCCATGATCAGCTCGAAGCTCTCCGGACCGCTCGCCCGCACGACGATCGGCTGGAGCAGCCCCACCTCGGAGATCGAGTGCACCAGCTCGGCCAGCGCCTCCTCGTCGAAGACCTGCCGGGGCTGCACCGCGTTGGGCGTGATGGCCGCCAACGGCAGCTCGGCGAAGTAGGCACCGTCGACCTGCACGAGGTCGTGGGCGGACGGGGTGCCGCGGTCACCGGACGCGCCTCCCGACGAGGCCGCGGACGGCGGGGTCTCTCCGGCCGCCGGCGCGGCCGGCGCGGTCGGGATCAGCGACCCGAGACCGCGGCCCAGGCCACGGCGCTGAGGGGAGGAGGCGTTCACGAGCGCACCCCCCGCACGGCGATCTCACGGGCGGCCTCGAAGTAGCTCAGCGCTCCAGGGGACCCGGGGTCGTAGGTCATCACGGTCTGACCGTACGACGGAGCCTCCGAGACGCGGACCGAGCGCGGGATCGACGTGCGCAGCACCTGGTCGCCGAAGTGCTCGCGCACCTCACTGGCCACCCCCGCGGCCAGGCGCGTGCGGGCGTCGTACATCGTCACCAGGATGGTGGAGACGGCGAGGTGGGGGTTGAGGTGGGCACGGACCATGTCGACGGTCTCCATGAGCTGCCCCAAGCCCTCCAGCGCGTAGTACTCCGCCTGGATCGGGATCATCATCTCGTCGCCGGCGACGAGAGCGTTGAGGGTGAGCAGGCCCAGCGACGGCGGGCAGTCGATGAAGACGTAGTCGAAGCGCTCCTCCCCTGCCTCGGCGGCGGTGCCCACCCAGGGGTGGCCGTGGATCGCCTTGCGCAGTCGTCCCTCGCGGGCCACCACGCTGACCAGCTCGATCTCGGCGCCGGCCAGGTCGATCGTGGCGGGTACGACGAAGAGTCGGTCGAGGTCGGGGCACGGCTGGACGATCTCCACCAGCGGTCGGCCGTCGACGAGTGCGTCGTACGTCGAGGGGACGCCGCGGCGGTGCTCGACGCTCAGGGCGGTCGAGCGCATTTCCTTGCGGGTCGAGGTCGACCACGAGGACTCGTTGACCCAGCTGGGCCAGAGCCGCGGCGACGTTCACCGTCGAGGTCGTCTTGCCGACTCCGCCCTTCTGGTTCGCGACCACCATGACGCGGGTCGCCTCCGGTCGTTCGGAACGCCCCCGGTCGTCCGGCTTCCTGGCGGGCCAGCAGGCTGTGCTGGGCTGCGCGGGCGAGCGGCGTCGCCTCGGCGTCGTAGCCATCGTCGAACGACGCCAGGTCGCCAGCGGTGCGGATCGGCACGTCAGACTCCGTTTCACGTGAAACTTCTTCGGGTGGGGTGGCGGCTACCGGCACTGTTTCACGTGAAACGGCAGTCACCGACCCCTGGGGATAACGCACGTGATTCTGTGGATAACTTGCGGTCTCAGGCGGGACCGGACCGGTGGACAACGTGTGGGCGAGGGCGCGAGCAGCCCCGGGACTGTCAAGCACGGCCACGACGACGCTCTCTGCCCACACGCGACGCCGAACGACGGTCAGGACTCGCTCGCCGTGCAGCGCCCGACGATACCGATGAAGGATCTCTCCACGCGATCCGGACCGCCCACGTCGGCTCGGAGATCCGACCGGCACCGATCTCCAGCACCTCCGCGGGGGAGCAGCCTGCTGCGGAGACCACCTCAACGGCCTCGGCCACCTCGCTCTGGGCACGGCTTCCCTTCAGCGCCACGAGAGCACCGTGTGGTGCGACCAGGGGGAGGCACCACTCGAGCAGGCGGGGGAGAGGGGCGACGGCGCGTGAGGTCACCACGTCGAACCGTTGACCGTCGTGCTGGGACTCGGCACGCCCCCGCACCACGGTCACGTTGTCGAGCCCGAGCTGCGTCGACGGCCTCGTCCAGGAAGATCGTGCGACGCAGCAGTGGCTCGACGAGGGTGAGGCTCAGGTCCGGGCGCGCGATCGCCAGCACGATCCCCGGCAGTCCCGCACCGGAGCCCACGTCGCACACGCGCGCACCGCGGGGGAGGAGCTCCTCGAGCACCGCACAGTTGAGGAGATGCCGTTCCCACAGTCGAGCCGGCTCGCGCGGGCCGACCAGGCCCCGTAGCACGCCGTCGGTCGCCAGCAGCTGAGCGAAGCGGGTGGCGAGCTCCAGCCGCTCGGCAAACACCCCCCGTGCCTCGTCGGGCACGGGGGTGTCGCTGTTTCACGTGAAACCGAGGGATCCGTCATGTCGTCAGGCGGCGCATCAGGACGGAAGGACCACCACGAACCGGCGGGGCTCGACGCCTTCGCTCTCCGAGGTCAGTCCCAGCTCGGCGACCGCGTCGTGGACGACCTTGCGCTCGAAGGGCGACATCGGGTCCAAGGAGGCAGGGTCCCCGCTCTCCCGCACCTGGGCGACCGTCTTCTGCGCCAGCTCGACGAGCTCGGTGCGCTTGTCCGCGCGGTAGCCGGCGACGTCCAGCATCAATCGACTGCGATCCCCGGTCTCCCGGTAGACCGCCAGCCGGGTCAGCTCCTGGAGCGCCTCGAGCACCTCGCCGTCACGGCCCACCAGCATCGAGAGGTCCCCGCCCACGATCGACACCGCGGCCCGATCGCCCTCGACGTCCATGTCGAGGTCGCCATCGAGGTCGGCGATGTCGAGGAGCTCCTCGAGGTAGTCGGCAGCGATGTCGCCCTCGGCCTCGAGCTCCGGCGAGCCGTCCGCCGGTGCCGGCGCTCAGGGGCCTCAGCAGCCTCACCGGGCTCGGTGACCTCGGCGGTGCCGGCGCCCTCGTCCGTGGGCTGGTCGGTCTCGTGGGCCTGGGTCTCTGCGTCGGCGCTCATCGCCCGCCTCTCTGCTTCTTCTTGCTCAGGTTGGGTGTGCCGGCACTGCCGGATGATCCGCCACTCGTCCGTGGCGACTCAGACTGGGGTGCTGCGGGCGTCTCGCCCTCGGTCTCGCCGGACATGGGCGCACCGGGCTCGACCGGTCGCCGGGCCGCGCCGTTGGCGCCGGCCTGGCGCTGCGCCTTCGACTGCCGCTTCGGCTGCTGACGCACGGCGGGGCGCCGATCGGTCTCCGGCTCGGGCTCCGGCTCGATCTCGCCCGAGGCGATCCCGGCAGCCAGCGCCTTGGCGCGGTCGCGGTCGGCCTTCGCCTTGAAGGCGGGCGTGCCGGGCGCGGGGTTGTTGCGGATCACGTAGAACTGCTGGCTCATCGTCCACAGGTTGGAGGTCGTCCAGTAGAGGAGCACGCCGATCGGGAACGCGATACCACCGAGGCCGAAGACCAGCGGCAGGACGTAGAGCAGCATCTTCTGCTGCTGGGCGTAGGGACCGGACAGCGCGTCGGCCGGCATGTTCTTGCTCATCAGCTGGCGCTGGGTGAAGAACGTGGTCGACGTCATCGCGATCACCAGGACGAGCGCCACGATCATGACGGTGACGTCGGGCGTGTCCCCCCAGGTGCGCGCCTTCCAGAAGGACTCGTAGATCGGCACCACGCCACCGATCTCGGCCTTGCCGAACTTGCTGGCGAGGTCCTCGGTCAGGAACCCGTGCGGCGTCGAGTTCTTGGCCGCTTGGTCGAGCAGCCGGAACAGCGCGAAGAAGATCGGCATCTGCAGCAGCAGTGGCAAGCAGGAGGCGAACGGGTTGGTGCCGGCGTCCTTGTAGAGCTTCATGGTCTCTTCGCCGAGCTTCTGGCGATCGTGGCCGTACTTCTTCTGCAGCTCCTTGACCCGTGGCTGGATCAGCTGCATGTTGCGCTGGGACTTGATCTGCTTGACGAACAGGGGGATCAGGGCTGTCCGGATCACCAGCGTGAGTCCGATGATCGACAGCGCCCAGGCCGTGCCGCCCTCGGGGCTGAGGAAGAGGCTGAAGAACTTGTGGAACCCGATCAGGATCGCCGAGATCACGTAGTACAGCGGCGTCATGATGAAGCTGCCGATAGCAGAGAAGATTCCCACGCGGATCAGGCTCCTTGATGGTGGATCGGTGAGGTACGGCTACGGCTGCGCCGCGGCGCCGCCGGTGGGACTTTGTCGACGCCGCCAGGCGCCCACGGGTGGCAGCGCGCCAGTCGGCGCAGCGTGAGCCACGTGCCCTTGATACTCCCATGGACCTGGATAGCCTCCAGGGAATACGCCGAGCACGACGGGTAGTAGCGGCAGACCTCGCCGTAGAGCGGACTGATCACCGCTCGATAGACACGGAGCAGCCCGATCAGCAGGTACTTCACGCCGACCTCCCCGCTGCCGGGTCGGCCTCACGGCTCGATCCGGGCGAGACACCGGTCGAGATCGCCGGCGAGCTCCGCGGACGGTGCGCCGGCTGCCGAGGGCAGCGCCCGGACGACGACCTGCGAGCCCTGCGGCAGCACGGCGACCCGGTCGCGGAGCAGGTGTCGCAGACGACGCTTCACCTGGGTCCGGACGACCGCGTTGCCCACGGCGCGACTCACGATCAGGCCGATCCTCACCTCGGCACCCGGCACGGGCGGCCGATCGCTCAGGACGTGCACCACCAGGCGTCGCGCGCCGGCGCGCCGCCCGTGGCGCGTGACCTCGCGAAAGGCGGAGGCGTCACCGAGCCGATTCGCTGCCGCGAGCACCGGGACCGGGGCTCAGACAGCCAGGCTCTTGCGGCCCTTGCGGCGACGATCCGAGAGGATCGCGCGGCCGGCGCGGGTGCGCATCCGGAGACGGAACCCGTGCACCTTGTGACGGCGACGGTTGTTGGGCTGGTAGGTGCGCTTGCTCACGACTGGGACTTCCTTATCGATGATGACTGACGACGACACCGCAACGGTGGTGCTGCCTGGTGCTGTCTGGCTGGTGACACCGGTCGAGTGCGGAGCGAGCTGACCGTGGGACGCTGCCGAGCATGCGCAGGCGGTCCCACTGTTCGGCTGGCACCGCCCCCCCACGGTGGTGCTGGCCCGTGGACGTGCGGCACCGGTCGACGCCGGGTGACCCACAGACGGTACGCGCTGGCCGAAGACAGGGTCAAACTCACCGAACGTCTCGGGGCACGGGTGCGGTCCGTGCCACCGGCGTGTCGCCTGGCGCCGGAACCGAGTGACGAATTAACCTCCGCCCCCCTTGACGAGATCGCCTGTGGATGACGGGTTGCCCGAGCGGGCGGCCAACGGTTACGTTCCGCAGATCGCACCAGCGCCCGGTGCCGGCTCCGGCCGCTCGGATCCCGGTCGGCCACCTCCACCTCGTGGCCGGTCCGCGATGCGCTGACCTGCCCAAACGCTGATCTCGGTCCGCGTGGCGCAGGACGGCCGGAGGGTGCGACCCCGCTCGACGACCCGACGTACACAACCTGTGGAAAAACCTGTGGAAACCCCACGCGTCCACGCTCCAGCCGCACACGAAATGATGTCACCGTGACCCAGCCGATCGACCTCGACCAGGCGTGGCGCGATGTCGTCACCGATCTCCAACCGCACCAGCAGGCCTGGCTGCGCGACAGCCAGCCGGTCACGCTGCACGAGAGCACCGCGATCATCGCGGTGCCCAACGACTTCACGCGCTCCCAGCTCGAGGGCCGACTGCGCGCCCAGCTCGAGGACGCGCTGACGATCACCTTCCGGCGCGAGATCCGGATCGCGGTGACCGTCGACCCGGCGCTGGAGACGGCCGACTCGGACCAGAGCGACACCGTCGTGTCGATTCAGACACTTGGCGACATGTCGACAAGTCACCGCGAAGACTCCCCGCTCGATCCCACCGCGGACGCGGCGGACGCCGTACGGCCGGCTCTCGGCCTGGTCCCCCCCGATGCCGCCCACACCCCGCGCGACGCCGGCCGCCCGCCGGAGGCGATGCCCTCGCCGATGTCGGGTCGTCTGCCCGGCTTCGACCCCGCGAAGAACTCCGCCCTGGAGACCAGGCTGAACCCGAAGTACACCTTCGAGACCTTCGTCATCGGCTCGTCCAACCGGTTCCCCCATGCCGCCGCGGTCGCGGTCGCCGAGGCGCCGGGCAAGGCCTACAACCCGTTGCTCGTCTACGGCGAGTCGGGTCTGGGCAAGACCCACCTCCTGCACGCGATCGGCCACTACGTGCGCAGCCTCTACACCGGCGCCAAGGTCCGCTACGTGTCGAGCGAGGAGTTCACCAACGAGTTCATCAACGCGATCCGCGACGACCGCCAGGACCGGTTCAAGCGCCGCTACCGCGACGTCGACGTCCTGCTCATCGACGACATCCAGTTCCTCGAGGGCAAGACCCAGACCCAGGAGGAGTTCTTCCACACCTTCAACACCCTCCACAACGCCAACAAGCAGATCGTCCTGACCTCCGACCGGCCGCCCAAGCGCCTCGAGGCGCTCGAGGACCGGCTGCGCAACCGGTTCGAGTGGGGCCTGATCACCGACGTCCAGCCGCCCGACCTCGAGACCCGCATCGCGATCCTGCGCAAGAAGGCGGCGATGGACCGGCTCACCGCTCCCCCCGACGTCCTGGAGTTCATCGCCTCGAAGATCCAGACCAACATCCGCGAGCTCGAGGGGGCCCTCATCCGGGTCACGGCCTTCGCCAACCTCAACAAGCAGGAGGTCGACATGACCCTTGCCGAGATCGTGCTCAAGGACCTGATCCCCGAGGGTGGCGAGCCGGAGATCACCGCGACCCTGATCATCGCCCAGTCGGCGGCGTACTTCGGGCTCACCATCGACGAGCTGACCGGCCCCAGCCGCGGGCGTCACCTCGTCATGGCACGGCAGATCGCGATGTACCTGTGTCGCGAGCTCACCGACCTGTCCCTGCCCAAGATCGGCGCCCAGTTCGGCAACCGTGACCACACGACGGTGATGTACGCCCAGCGCAAGATCAACCAGCTCCTGGCCGAGCGCCGGGCGGTCTTCAACCAGGTCAGCGAGCTCACCAACCGGGTCAAGCTCCAGGCTCGCCAGTCCTGACCTCGCGTGTGGATGAGGACCGGTCCCGGGTGCGAACTACACGGGGAGGATCTGGGGACGACCGTGCCGGCTGGCCACACCCCCGTGGCCCCTCCACCGCGACACCCACGCGTCGCACAGGCGGTCCACACCCCCTGTGGAGGACGATCGAGCGTGCTGACCTGCACAGATCGTGTTCCTCCACAGATTCCACAGCTCCTATGACTACGACGGACCTGACATGAGATCGATCATCGGCCGAACTCCATCCGGGCCACCCCCTGTGGAGAATGACCGCTGCGTGGCAGGATGCGACTCCGCAGACGCTCCCCCGCACCACGCCCCATCCCTCGCACCGCCACCGCACCCGAAGGACCCATCGTGAAGTTCCGTGTCGAGCGCGACGTGCTCGCCGACGCCGTCGCCTGGGCTGCTCGCAGCCTCCCGGTCCGTCCCAGCGCCCCCGTCCTCGCCGGCTTGCTCATCGATGCCAGCCACGAGGGCCTGGTCCTCTCGACGTTCGACTACGAGACCTCCGCTCGTGCCACCTTGCGAGCAGAGGTGGCCGACGAGGGTCGTGCGCTGGTCAGCGGCCGGCTCCTCGCCGACATCTGCCGCAGCCTGCCCGCCAAGCCGGTCGACATGACCC
Organism: uncultured Actinomycetota bacterium; assembly: GCA_963822915.1. GTDB lineage: Bacteria > Actinomycetota > Actinomycetes > Propionibacteriales > Nocardioidaceae > Nocardioides. The sequence continues at coordinate 145,661 of CAWGJR010000027.1, read as the reverse complement.
TCGAGGGCGCCCGCGTCTCGCTGACCTGCGGTTCGGCCCGTTTCAGCCTGCAGACCATGCCGGTCGAGGACTACCCCACGATCCCCCAGATGCCCGAGGCCACCGGCACCGTGCAGAGCGACGTCTTCGCCCACGCGGTGGCCCAGGCGGTCACCGCCGCGGGACGCGACGACATGCTGCCGGTGCTGACCGGCGTCCGGGTCGAGATCGACGGCTCCACCATCTCGCTGCTCGCGACCGACCGCTTCCGCCTCTCGCAGCGCGAGCTGGGCTGGGACCCGCGCTCGGCTGACGAGTCGGTCGCCGCGCTCGTGCCGGCGAAGGTCCTCGGCGACACCGCGAAGTCGCTCACCGCCGGCAGCGAGGTCATCATCGCGCTCTCCTCCAGCGGCAGCGGCGAGGGGCTCATCGGGTTCGAGGGCACGGGTCCGGGCGGGATCCGTCGTACGACGACGCGACTGCTGGACGGCGAGTTCCCCAAGGTCCGCAGCCTGTTCCCGGCCGAGAAGCTCACCACGGCCACCGTCGACAAGGCCGAGCTGATCGAGTCGGTCAAGCGCGTCGCCCTCGTGGCCGAGCGCAACACCGCGGTGCAGCTGTCCTTCAGCGACGGCGTGCTGACCCTCGACGCCGGCTCCGGTGACGAGGCGCAGGCCTCGGAGTCCATCGAGGCGACCATCGTCGGCGAGGACATCACCACCGGCTTCAACCCCCAGTTCCTGCTCGACGGCCTCGGCGCCATCGACCAGCCCCGCGTCGAGCTGGCCTTCACCCAGGCCTCCAAGCCGGTCGTGATCAGCGGTGTCGTGGAAGCCGGCGCGGACGCCTCCGGGGACGTCGACCCCGGCTTCCGCTACCTGCTGATGCCACGCCGCTTGCTCTCCTGACACGCTGGGGGTCACCCGCCCACTCACCCAGGAGGCAGCACATGCACATCGGACTCGTCGGGCTCGGCAAGATGGGCGGCAACATGCGCACCCGTCTGCGCAACGCCGGCCACACCGTCGTCGGCTACGACCGCAACCCCGACCTCGCAGATGCCGACAGTCTGGCCGCGATGGTCGCCGCGCTGCCCGACGACGGCCCCAAGGTCGTCTGGGTGATGGTCCCGGCGGGTGACCCGACCTCCGCCACCATCGCCGAGCTCAAGGACCTCCTCGCCGAGGGCGACCTCGTCGTCGACGGTGGCAACTCGAAGTACACCGACGACCAGGTGCATGCCGACGACCTCGCCGAGCGTGGCATCGGGTTCGTCGACTGCGGCGTGTCCGGCGGTGTCTGGGGACTGGAGAACGGCTACGCCCTGATGTGCGGCGGCTCCACCGACGACGTCGCGAAGGTGCAGCCGGTCTTCGACGCGCTGAAGCCCGAGAGCGGCGGCTTCGTGCACGCCGGCACCCGTGTCGGAGCCGGCCACTTCTCCAAGATGGTCCACAACGGCATCGAGTACGCCGTGATGCAGTCCTACGCCGAGGGGTGGGAGCTCCTCGAGGCCGTCGACCTGGTCGACAACGTCACCGAGGTCTTCGACTCCTGGCGCGACGGGACCGTCATCCGGTCGTGGCTGCTGGACCTGCTCGTGTCCGCGCTCGAGGAGGACACCCACCTCGACGCGCTCCAGGGCTATGCCGACGACTCCGGCGAGGGCCGGTGGACCGTGCAGGCCGCCATCGACCACGCCGTCCCGATGAACGTCATCGCTGCCTCGCTGTTCGCCCGCTTCACCTCGCGCCAGGACGACAGCCCGGCGATGAAGGCCATCGCCGCGATGCGCAACCAGTTCGGCGGCCACGCCGTGCACACGACGCCTCCGCCCGGGGGCGACGCCGCACCCGACGCCCAGGGCTAGCGGGGAGACCGGAGCGTGCACGTCTCGCACCTCGCGCTGCAGGACTTCCGCTCCTACCGTCACGTCGATGTCGAGCTCGGCCCTGGCGTCACCGCCTTCGTCGGTCGCAACGGCCAGGGGAAGACCAACCTGGTCGAGGCGATCGACTACCTCTCCCGACTGTCGTCGCACCGCGTCGCGTCGGACGCGCCGCTGATCCGCTCGGGCGCGGCCCAGGCGATCGTGCGGGCCGCGGTGGTCAAGGACGGTCGGACGGCGGTCCTCGAGGTCGAGCTGAACCCGGGAAAGTCGAACAAGGGACGAATCAACAAGTCGACATTGCCGCGGGTGCGTGACCTCGTCGGGCTGGTGCGCACCGTGGTCTTCTCCCCCGAGGACCTGACGCTCGTCAAGGGCGATCCCGGTGACCGGCGTCGCTTCCTCGACGATCTCCTGGTGCTCAGAACCCCACGGTTGAGCGGGATCCTCGCCGACCACGACCGGATCCTGAAGCAACGCGCCACTCTCCTCAAGACAGCCGGGGCCGCCCGCCGGGGGAGCAGCAGCCAGGACGGCGCCCTCAGCACGCTCGACGTCTGGGACAGCCACCTCGCCCGTGTCGGCTCCGAGCTGCTCGCCGAGCGCCTCGCGCTCGTCACCGAGCTGCGGCCCTACGTCGGAGCGGCGTACGCGACCGTGGCACGCGGAGCCTCGCGCGACGCGGCCGGTCTCGACTACAAGTCCTCCTTCGACCTCCCCGAGGTCGACCAGCAACACCCCGACCTCGCCGTGCTCGAGGAGGCCCTGCTCGCCGAGCTCGGCCGGCGCCGCAGCGACGAGCTCGACCGTGGGGTGTGTCTCGTGGGACCGCACCGCGACGACCTGGTGCTCAGCCTGGGGCCGGGGGAGGGGTCGGTCGGCGACCCCCCTCAGCACGGGACCGATGGGACCGACGGCACCGACGGCACCGACGGGGGTGCCTCGTCCGGCGGGGTGCGCCTGCCGGTGAAGGGCTACGCCTCGCACGGGGAGAGCTGGTCGTTCGCGCTGGCGCTCCGCCTGGCCTCCTACGACCTGTTGCGCTCCGACGGCGATGACCCGATCCTGATCCTCGACGACGTCTTCGCCGAGCTCGACACCCAGCGGCGCGCGCAGCTGGCGGCACTGGTGGCCGACGCCGAGCAGGTGCTGGTCACCGCAGCGGTGCCGGCCGACGTCCCGCAGGCGCTGGCCGGGGTGAGGTTCACCGTGGCGGGAGGGGAGGTGACCCGTGAGTGACGACGATGCGGCCGGCGACAGCACCGACGTGACCCGTCCCGACGGTGCGACGCCCCCGGGCGCGGATGCCCCCGGCGCCGACGCCGACGAGCCGCACCGCGACGACGGGCTCGACCTCGCCCGCTCCCTGACGCAGGCCACGGCCGGCAGCACCCCGGCCGCGCGCCGCCGGACCCGGCGCCCGCGTACCGCGACGGGAGGCGAGACCCGGCGTGGACGCCTCTCGGGTGCCCACCCCGACGACCGCGACCCCCAGCTGCTCGAGGGCGAGCTGGCGCGACTCGTCGGTGATCGCGGCTGGGCCCTGCCGCTGCGGATGCGCGGCGTCTTCGCACGCTGGCCCGAGCTCGTCGGCGAGGAGGTGGCCGCGCACTGCGCGCCGGAGTCGTTCACCGACGGCACCCTCGTCGTGCGCACCGACTCCACGGCCTGGGCCACCCAGCTCAAGCTGCTCACCCCGACGATCGTGCGCCGGCTCAACGAGGAGCTCGGGCACGGGACGGTGCTCCTGATCGAGGTGCTCGGGCCCCACCTGCCCACGTGGAAGAAGGGCCCACGCTCGGTGCGCGACGGGCGGGGGCCCCGCGACACCTACGGCTGAGTGACGCGTCAGGGACTCCGGCCCGACGCCGGCCCGACGCCGGGCGCAGCTCGCGATCCCGTGTCGGCACCACAGCCGATCTCCGGGCCGCATCGACGTACGGGGACCCGATCGACACCCTCCGAGGCCGCTCAACGGGCTCGCAGTGGCCGTGCTCGACCCGTTTTGTCCACAGATGTGGGTCCTGTCGGGACGTAGTACGTGATTCCCGGGCCTGTGAGGGGTATCATGGCGTTCGTAGGTCGCAGCCACGTGCTTTCGCTCGTGGCGCGACCTTCGTCATGCCCCGCACCGTTCCACCTGAGGCGAAGAGGTCCCCGCGTGTCCGAGCAGTCCACTCCTGACGGAACTCCCGAGGACGCGTCGCCGGACGCCTCGCCCGACGCGAGCGAGATCGAGGCGGCCGTGCCGGAGGGACTGCGCAGCAACGCCGTCGACACCGACTACGACGCCTCGTCCATCCAGGCGCTCGAGGGCCTCGAAGCGGTCCGCAAGCGGCCCGGCATGTACATCGGCTCCACCGGCGAGCGCGGCCTGCACCACCTCATCTGGGAGGTGGTCGACAACGCCGTCGACGAGTCGCTGGCCGGGCACTGCGACCGCATCGTGCTGACCCTGCTCGCCGACGGAGGCGTGCGCGTCGCCGACAACGGTCGCGGCATCCCCACCGACACCGCACCCGGTGCCGAGATGCCGGCCCTGACCATGGCGCTCACGATGCTGCACGCCGGCGGCAAGTTCGGCGGTGGCGGCTACAAGGTCTCCGGTGGCCTGCACGGCGTCGGGATCTCGGTCGTCAACGCCCTGTCGACCCGGGTCATCGCCGAGGTCCGCAACCGCGGCAACGAGTGGCGCCAGTCCTTCTCCATCGGAGTGCCCGAGGGCGATCTCGAGCAGGTCCGGGTCCTGGAGCCCGGCGAGCGCACCGGGACGACGATCACCTACTACCCCTCACCCGAGATCTTCGAGACGACGGTCCACTCCCTCGAGACCATCACCACCCGGATCCGTGAGTACGCCTTCCTCAACAAGGGTCTCGAGATCGTCGTGCGCGACGAGCGCTCGACCGCCGACGACCTCGTCGAGGCCGTCGAGGACGACACCGTCGACAACGGCTTCGACGTCGAGCGTCCCGATGCCATCAAGCGCGCCGAGGCCGGTGGGCTGGAGCAGGTCTTCAAGTACGACCGCGGGCTGGTCGACTACGTCGAGTACCTCAACCGCACCAAGCAGATCGCCAACCCCACGGTGATCGCCTTCGAGGCCGAGACGCCGCTGTCCATCGAGAACCACATGAGCCTCGAGGTGGCGATGCAGTGGAACGCGTCGTACTCCGAGTCGGTCCACACCTTCGCCAACACCATCAACACCCACGAGGGCGGCACCCACGAGGAGGGCTTCCGCTCGGCGCTGACCGGGCTGGTCAACAGCTGGGGCTTCGACTGGGGCCTGATGAAGAAGCCCGAGGACCGGGTCAGCGGCGACGACATCCGCGAGGGCCTGACCGCCATCATCTCGATCAAGCTCGGTGAGCCGCAGTTCGAGGGTCAGACCAAGACCAAGCTCGGCAACACCGAGGCCAAGGGCTTCACCCAGCGCATCGTCAACGACCGGCTCGGCGCGTGGTTCGAGGAGAACCCGGCCGAGGGCAAGGACATCGTGCGCAAGGCGCAGTCCGCCCAGCAGGCCCGGGTGGCGGCGCGCAAGGCCCGCGACCTGGCCCGCTCCCGCAAGGGACTGCTCGGCGGCGGAGGCCTGCCCGGCAAGCTGTCGGACTGCCAGTCGACCAACCCCGAGGAGTGCGAGGTCTTCATCGTCGAGGGTGACTCGGCCGGTGGCTCGGCGCGGCAGGGGCGCGACTCGCGGGTCCAGGCGATCCTCCCGATCCGCGGCAAGATCCTCAACGTCGAGAAGGCGCGCATCGACAAGGTGCTCGCCAACACCGAGGTCCAGGCGATCATCTCCGCCCTCGGCACCGGCATCCACGAGGAGTTCAGCATCGACAAGCTGCGCTACCACAAGGTCGTGCTGATGGCCGATGCCGACGTCGACGGCCACCACATCAACACCCTGCTGCTGACGCTGCTGTTCCGGTTCATGAAGCCGCTGATCGAGCACGGCTTCGTCTACATGGCCCAGCCGCCGCTCTACCGCATCCGGTGGACCGGACCGCCGGCCGACCACGAGTTCGTCTACTCCGACTCCGAGCGCGACACGTTGATGGCCCACGGCCTGGAGAACGGTCGCAAGCTGCCCAAGGAGAACCCCGTCCAGCGCTACAAGGGCCTGGGCGAGATGAACGCCGACGAGCTGTGGGAGACCACGATGAACCCCGAGCAGCGCCTGATGCTCCAGGTCACGCTCGACGACGCCGCCCACGCCGACGAGATCTTCTCGATCCTGATGGGCGAGGACGTCGAGCAGCGCCGCTCCTTCATCCAGCGCAACGCCAAAGACGTCAGGTTCCTCGATATCTGATCTGCGACGCCATCCACGCAACCTGGCGGCGTTGTCGTCGCTCGACGGCCAGACCCGGGCCGCCTTCGCTCCTCCGCCTTGCCAGCTCACGCGCCTGACGACGCAGACATCTGAGAATGTGAGAACAGCATGACCACGACACCCACCGACGGTCCCGGCCCCGGCGGCCGCATCGAGCCCATCGAGCTGCAGACCTCGATGCAGCGCGCCTACATCGACTACGCGATGGCGGTCATCGTCGGCCGCGCGCTGCCCGACGTGCGCGACGGGTTGAAGCCGGTGCACCGCCGCGTGCTCTACGCGATGTACGACGGTGGCTACCGCCCCGACCGCGGGTTCAGCAAGTGCTCGCGCGTCGTCGGTGACGTCATGGGTCAGTACCACCCGCACGGCGACTCGGCGATCTACGACACCCTCGTGCGCCTGGCGCAGCCGTGGGTGATGCGGGCGCCGCTGGTCAACGGCCAGGGCAACTTCGGCTCGCCGGGCAACGACGCCGCCGCCGCCATGCGGTACACCGAGTGCCGGATGGCACCGCTCGCGCTCGAGATGGTGCGCGACATCGGCGAGGACACCGTCAACTTCGGGCCCAACTACGACGGCCGCTCCTCCGAGCCCGCCGTGCTGCCGGCCCGCTACCCCAACCTGCTGGTCAACGGCTCGGCCGGCATCGCGGTCGGCATGGCCACCAACATCCCGCCGCACAACCTGCGCGAGGTCGCCGACGGCGCGATGTGGGCCCTCGAGCACCCCGACGCCAGCCGCGAGGAGCTCCAGGACGCGCTCATCGAGCGCATCAAGGGCCCCGACTTCCCCAACGGCGCGCTCATCGTCGGGCGCCAGGGCATCGAGCAGGCCTACCGGACCGGTCGCGGCTCGGTCACCCAGCGCGCGGTCATCGAGATCGACGAGGACGCCAAGGGCCGCACCTGCCTGTCGATCACCGAGCTGCCCTACATGGTCAACCCGGACAACCTGGCGCTCAAGATCGCCGAGCTCGCCGACTCCGGCAAGGTGCAGGGGATCTCCGACGTACGAGACGACTCCTCGGGTCGCACCGGTCAGCGACTGGTGATCGTGCTCAAGCGCGACGCCGTGGCGCGCGTGGTGCTCAACAACCTGCTCAAGCACACCGAGCTGCAGACCAACTTCAGCGCCAACATGCTGGCGCTCGTCGACGGCGTGCCGCGCACGCTCTCGATCGATGCGTTCGTCTCCAACTGGGTCGCCCACCAGGTCGAGGTCATCCAGCGGCGCACCAGGTTCCGTCTGGCCGAGGCCGAGCGGCGCGCCCACATCTTCCGCGGCTGGGTCAAGGCGCTGGACGCCCTCGACGAGGTCATCGCGCTGATCCGACGCTCGCCCGAGGTCGACGATGCTCGTCAGGGCCTGATCGAGCTGCTCGACATCGACGAGCTCCAGGCCAACGCCATCCTCGAGCTGCAGCTGCGCCGGCTCGCGGCGCTGGAGCGGCAGAAGATCATCGACGACCTCGCCAAGATCGAGCTCGAGATCGCCGACCTGCAGGACATCCTCGCCAACGAGGCCCGCCAGCGCCGCATCATCGGTGAGGAGCTCACCGAGATCGTCGACAAGTACGGCAACGAGCGCCGCACCCAGATCATCGCCGCCGACGGGGACCTCTCGATGGAGGACCTCATCCCCGACGAGGACCTGGTCGTCTCCATCACGCGCGGCGGCTACGCCAAGCGCACCCGCGCCGACGCCTACCGCACCCAGAAGCGCGGCGGCAAGGGCGTGCGCGGGGCGACGCTGCGCGGTGACGACGTGGTGGAGCACTTCATCGCCACCACCAACCACCACTGGCTGCTGTTCTTCACGACCGCCGGACGGGTCTACCGCACCAAGGCCTACAACCTGCCCGAGGCCTCGCGCGACGCCAAGGGTGGTCACGTCGCCGGGCTGCTGAGCTTCCAGCCGGACGAGTCGATCGCCCAGGTGCTCGCGATCCGCGACTACGACCAGATGCCCTACCTCGTGCTGGCCACCCGCAGCGGGCTGGTGAAGAAGACCCGGCTCGGCGACTACAACAGCCCCCGCCAGGCCGGCGTCATCGCGATCAACTTCCGCGAGGACGACGACGAGCTGATCGGCGCCGAGCTGGTCGACGCCGACGACGACATCCTGCTGGTCTCCCGCAAGGGCTCCGCGATCCGGTTCAAGGCCGACGACGGCCAGCTGCGCCCGATGGGCCGCGCCACCTCGGGCGTCTCGGGCATGAAGTTCCGCACCGCCGACGACGCGGTGCTGTCGATGTCGGTGATCCGCGCCGCCCAGATCGCGGTCGAGGACGCCTCCGAGGACGCGATGGCCGAGGCCGACCTGAAGGTGCAGTACGTCTTCACCATCACCGACGGCGGCTTCGCCAAGCGCTCGCGGATCAGCGAGTACCGCGTCACCAACCGCGGCGGGCTCGGCATCAAGGCGATGGCGCTGGCCAACGAGGACCGCGGTGGCCTCGTGGGCGGCTTCATCGTCGAGGACGGCGACGAGATCCTGTAGCATCACCGCGGCCGGCCAGGTCGTGCGCAGCCCGATCAACGAGGACTTCCGCGTCACCGGACGCTCGACGATGGGGGTCAAGTTCGTGACCCCCAAGAAGGGCGACTCGGTGGCCGTGGTCGCGCGGTCGGTCGAGGCGAAGGTGGTCGACGAGGTGGCCGGTGAGGAGGGTGTCGAGAACGACGCCGAGCGCGGGTGCCGAGGCGGGTGCCCAGACGGGGACCGATGCCGATGTTTCCGCCGATCAGGTTGCGGATGACACAATCGGGGCCGAAGCGGGCGCGTCCGACGTGCCCGACACCGACGCACCCGATGCGGACCCAACCGATCAAGGGGAGGATGAAGGCTGATGACCGAGAGGTCCGCTCCGCCCCCACCACCGACGGCGCCGCCCGCGCCCTCGCCCTCCAGCGAGGCGCCGAGCGGTGACACCGCCGTACGACCGGGTTTCGCCGAGCGGATCCAGGCCAAGCTCGCCGCCGGGCTCGGCTCCGGCAGCAGCAGCGACGAGGAGGCCAAGCCGGCCCCCGCGCCGGCTGCGTCCACCAAGCCGAGGGGTCCCCGCCGCGCGCGGCTGCGGCTGACCCGGATCGACCCGTGGTCGGTCATGAAGACCTCGTTCCTGCTCTCGATCGCGTTCGGCATCGTGACCGTGGTCGCGGTGGCGATGATCTGGAACGTCCTGGACTCCGCCGGCGTCTTCGACTCGGTCAACCAGACGGTGCGCGACGTCGTCGACGACCAGTCGACGGCGACGTTCGACGTCCGCGACTACGTCGGGACCGACCGCGTGGTCGGCTTCACGATGCTCGTGGCGGCGGTCGACGTGGTGCTGCTGACCGCGATCGCGACCCTCGGAGCGTTCCTCTACAACATGGCCGCAGCCCTGCTCGGCGGCGTCGAGGTCACCCTCGCCGAGGACCACTGAGCATCGCTCCCACCGGGTCGTCCGGTCCCATTTTGGGCGCCCCTCCCGGGGTGGGGTAATGTTCGGTCGCTGCCGGATCCGGCGTGTTCACGGGCCTATAGCTCAGGCGGTTAGAGCGCTTCCCTGATAAGGAAGAGGTCGCAGGTTCAAGTCCTGCTAGGCCCACCCGATGTCCCGTCCCCGCGTTTACGGAGCCCGACCATGAAGAAGATCGTGCTGCTCGCCCTGGCCGCCGCCGGCGCCGTCGTGGCCCGCAAGAAGCTTGCCGAGGGTCGCGCCGAGCAGGCACTCTGGGCCGAGGCCACCGACGCCGTGACGTCGTCCTCGTCCTGACGCTCGGCTGATCCGACCGGCACCACCAGCACCACCCAGCACCATCCGGGGGCCTTGGCGCAATTGGTAGCGCACCTGCTTTGCAAGCAGGGGGTTAGGGGTTCGAGTCCCCTAGGCTCCACACGAGATCCTGCGGGCCCTCAGGGCGTGTCTCTCAATCCATGGTCGGCCGGATCGCCGCCCATGACGCACGCTGGCGGCGTCGCCATCGCTTGGAAGACGCCCGACTCGACCAGCCATTGAGAGACACGCCCTAGGCTCGTGACGTGGAGGAGATCGGCGCCGGCGACCTGGTCGCGGGCAGCGACATCGCGTTCCTGCGCCACCACCTCGACCCAAGGTCGGTGCAGCGCGCCTGGTCCCTCGGAGGGGCCCGGGTCGTCGACGGCACGGTGTCGCGCTGGGCCGACACGCCTCCCGGCCCGGTGCGCACCTGCCTGGGTCCGGTCGACGACCTCGTCCGGCTGTGCGCCGAGGTCCACGCGGCCCACGGCGCGCCCTGGCGCGTCACCGTCGAGCGGGCCTGCGTGGACGCCCTCCCCGAGGCGTGGCGCGCCTCCCGGCCCGCCACCTGGCACTGGATGGCGACGCGGCGCGCGCCGGCCGCCGCGAGCGGCCCGGTCCGGGTGGCCGAGGTGTCCGACGACGTGGTGGAGCGTGTCCTGGACGTGGCCAACCCCGACTCCTTCGCCCGCCCCGGCACGGCCGGCATCGAGTGCTGGCTGGGCGCCACCGGCGAGCAGGAGGACGCGGTGGGCGCCGTGGGTGCCCTCGTCCGCCAGGTCGACGGGACCGGCCACCTGCGTGGCGTCTCGACGCTGCCCGACCATCGAGGCCGGGGTCTGGGGCGCGCGGTGTCGGCCGAGCTCACGCGTCGTGCCCTGACGGGCGCGAGCGGGCTCGCGACGCTGGGGGTCTACGTCGACAACGCACCGGCGCTGGCGATCTATCGCGACCTGGGCTACGCACCGGTCCACACCTTCGTGTCCGGCCCGTCCCGCGCCACCAGCGCGTGAGTCACAGGCACCTGCTGCGGGCGGATCACGCGTTAGAGCCCGTGGACTTCGGTCCGACTGGCAGAATGGTCCGGTGAGACATGGGGTCGTGGGCGCGCTGCTGGCGTGCTCATTTTTGTTCGTCGCGTGCAGCGACGACCCGGAGCCGGTCCCGACGCCGGATGAGGCAGTCGAGCTGCCTGCGCCCGTCTTCGACCCCACGCTGGTGCCTGCTGCGGCCGCGATGGCGCTGGTGCCCGAGGACGCGAGCGTCCTGGTCGTCACCGACTACGCGGAGCTCCGCGCGACGCTGGCAGCGACCGGGCTCACGAGTGAGTCCACGGCCAAGGACAGGCGCGCCTTCTGGAAGGCCGCCGAGAGCGAGGCGGTCCTGTTCAGCCCGGGCCTGCTGCGCTCCGACGACAAGCGGCTGCGCCGGCAGTACGGCTTCACCCAGGACGACGTCGAGTGGGAGGCACGCTTCCTCACCACGACGGGCGAGGGCTGGGTGCTGGCCATGCGGGACGACCTCGACCTCGACGGCGTGAGGAGCGCGGTGCAGGCCGGGGAGGAGCCCCTGGTCGGGGCCGTCGTCGACGAGGCGCGTTCGCTGGTGTCGTCGGGCGCGACGAGCCTGCCCGCCGACCAGCTGGGCCGCCGATCCCGATCGCGTCGCCCTGGTCGGGGCGCCAGCGGCTTCGACGTACGTCGACACCAGCTGCATCCCCTACGGCACCGCGTTCTCCGACGGCGAGCAGTCCGACCTCGCCGCCGCGCCCGCCGCCGACGTCGCGGCACTCGACGAGCTCGGACCGTTCTCGGTCAGCTACGGCACCGAGCTGGTGACGGTGCGTCTCGGGGCGCTCCGCGACGACATGTTCGACCGGGCCCGACTGCCCGACGTCCTGCCGCGCACCGACCCCGAGTTCGGGCTGGGCTACGCCGATCCGGTCGCCGACCCCGGCGGCGGTCGCATCGGCTATCGCCTCGGCGACCCGGCGGTCGCGGCACGCCTCGCACGCGAACGGCATCTGCCGTTCGCCGTGTGCGCCACCTGATCCGTACCCTGGAGAGGTGCGCCGCTACCTGACCCCGAGGATCCTCGGCGCCCACCTGCTCGCCGTGATCTGTGCCGGCGCGGCAGTCGGCCTCGGCGTGTGGCAGTACGACGCCTGGCAGACCCAGCGCCGCGCCGAGGCGACCGACCTCAGCCAGAGCGACCCGGTCGCCCTCACCGACCTGATGGGCCCCGACGACCCCTTCCCGGGCCAGCGGGTCGGCCAGCCGGTCACCGTGACCGGCGCGTGGGTGCCGGAGGGCACCGTCTACATCTCCGGGCGCGAGCACGACGGCCGCGAGGCTACTGGGTCGTCACCCCGCTCACGACCGGCGACGCGTCGGCGCCGGCGCTGCCGATCGTGCGCGGCTGGGTCGAGCGGCCGCAGGACGCTCCGCCCGCGCCGACCGGCACCGCCGGGATCGAGGGGGTCTTCCAACCCTCGGAGGGCACCGGTGCCTTCGACGACGACCCGCTCGACGACGTCTTCCCCCAGCTGCGGGTCGCCGACCTGGTGCAGCGCCTCGACAACGACCTCTTCAGTGGCTACGCGGTGCTCACCGAGACCTCGCCCGGCACCAACACCGGCGCCGCCGGTCTGGTCCCCGCCGACATCACGCAGCTCCCGGACCCCGGTCAGTTCACCGCGCTGCGCAACCTCCTCTACGCCGTCGAGTGGTGGTTCTTCGGAGGCTTCGCGCTCTTCATCTGGTGGCGCTTCGTCACCGAGGAGGCGGCCCAGGACCTCGCGGTCACGGGTGGGCCCGAGCCCGACCCGGAGGATGAGCCCGCGGTCAGTACGCTCGAGGCGTGACCCTGTTCAACGCCTACCGCTACCTGGCGCTCGTCGTCGGTGTCCTGCTCGCCTTCTGCGCCCTGGTGGCCCTCCCGGCGAAGTACCTCGCCGCCGACGGCTCCGGTCTCCAGGCCTTCGGCGAGGACGCCAGCATCATGTGGGTCGTGCACGGCTGGATCTTCATGATCTACGTCGTGGTGGCGTTCCTGCTGTCGCGTCGCGCCGACTGGACGGTGGGGTTCACCGTGATGGCGCTCGCGGCCGGTCTCATCCCGCTGCTCATCTTCTACGTCGAGCGCCAAGTGGTGGCGAAGGTCCGTGCCGAGGCGCCGGACCTGGTGGAGCCCCAGCCGTACTGACGCCGGACACACCACCGCCCCGGACACACGGTGCCCGGGGCGGAGGTGCTCGTGCTGAGACGCTGCGGTGCTACTTGGTGTCGGCCTCGGGGTCGATCTCGATGACCTCGGCCGGCTCGTCCGGGGTGGAGACCGGGTGCGGAGCCTCGACCTCGTCGGACAGGGCCTCGTCGGGCGAGGCGCCGCCGGCGTCCTCCACCGGGGCCTCCGCAGCCGCAGGAGCTGCTGGGGCCGTCGGGGTGGCCGCCGGGGCGGGCGTCGGCACGTAGGACGACTGCCAGTTGTCGGAGGACCCGCCACCCTGGAGCTTCTTGGCGGCGAAGGCGACCCCGCCGGCGAGCAGCCCGAGCACCAGGAAGCGCTTGAGCTTGCTCTTCTTCGGCTTCTCGCCCTTGAGCTCGAGGACCTTGGCGTCAGCGAGCTCGCGCACGGCGCCGGCGCGCTGGCCGGCAGCGGCTGCTCCCGCCGCGACGGCGGGGGCGGCCTTCTCGCGGGCGTCGGCCAGCTGGGCGGCAGCCTTCGAGCGGGCCTCGGCCACGACCGGGGCGGCCTTCTCGCGGGCGTCGGCCAGCTGGGCGGCAGCCTTCGAGCGGGCCTCGGCCACCACGGGGGCGGCCTTCTCGCGGGCGTCGGCCAGCGCGGGTCCGGCCTTGTCCCTGGCGTCACTGAGAGCCGGCAGGGCGGTGTCCTGGACGAAGTCGCGGGTGTTCTCCACCGCGGTCTCCAGGGCTGCCTGCACGTGGGGGCGGACGCTGTCGACGTAGCCTTCGACGATGTCGGTGGCCTGGTCGAGGCGCGACTTCTTCGAGCGAAGTCCCATCGGGGGCCTTCCTTTCCATGGGTTGAGGGCAACGGGTGCGACCGTGGTGCACGAGCGGTCGGCGCAAGATACTGATGCCAGATTGGTCTCATCCCATCACGGGAGCCCGGGGCGCGACACCCCCGGGCCGGGTGAGGCGCCGCGGCGACCCGGATCGGTCGGACTCCCTCGAGGCGCTTTGCCCGCACGTGGGAGGATCGGAGTCGTTCTGGGGCAGCGGCGCTCAGCAGCCGGGCCCCATCTTCCACGTCACCATGCCCGCAAGGGCTCGAAAGGCAGTCATGGCGGACCCGCAGGCCATCTTCAAGACCAACAAGGGCGACATCACGATCACCCTCTTCCCGAACCACGCTCCCGAGACGGTGGCCAACTTCGTCGGTCTCGCGACCGGTGAGAAGGAGGCCAACGGCGAGAAGAAGCGCTTCTACGACGGCCTCGGCTTCCACCGGGTCATCGAGGGCTTCATGATCCAGGGCGGCTGCCCGCAGGGCACCGGCACCGGCGGCCCGGGCTACACGTTCAAGGACGAGATCCACCCCGAGCTCGTCTTCGACAAGCCCTACCTGCTCGCCATGGCCAACGCCGGCCCCGGCACCAACGGCTCGCAGTTCTTCGTGACCGTCGGCGCCACCCCGTGGCTCAACCGCAAGCACACGATCTTCGGCGAGGTCGCCGACCAGGCCAGCCGCGACGTCATCGACGCGATCGCCACCTCGCCGACCGGCGCCGGCGACCGCCCGGTCGAGCCGATCGTGATGAGCTCCGTCGAGATCGTCGGCGTCTGAGGCTGACCCCTTGACCCCCCCGTCGATGCCCGCCCAACCGTCGCCGGAGTCCGGGGTGGTGGTCTGCTACCGCCACCCCGGTCGCGAGGCCAACATCCGCTGCCAACGCTGCACCCGGCCGATCTGTCCGGACTGCATGCGCGACGCCGCGGTGGGCTTCCAGTGCCCGGAGTGCGTCAAGGCCGGCGCCAAGTCCACCCGCAGCGGGCGGGCGACGTACGGCGGGGCGCGCTCGGCCGATCCCACCCTCACCTCCAAGGTCCTGCTCGCGATCAACGCCGCGGTCTGGGTCGCGGTGCTCGCGACCGGGTGGACGACCAGCCGTCTCGTCGACCTGCTCGGGCTGACCCCGCGCGGCGGCTGCGTCCAGGGCAACCTGATCTACGGCGTCGACCGGGCCACCTGCGACGCGAGCTCGGGCACCTACGTGCCCGGCGTCGTCGACGGCGCCTACTGGCAGCTGGTCACCAACATGTTCCTGCACGTGCAGGTCTGGCACATCGCGGCCAACATGCTGGCCCTCTACGTGCTCGGGCCGCAGGTCGAGGCCGCCCTCGGGCGTGCCCGCTTCCTCGCGCTCTACCTCGTCTCGGGGCTGGTCGGCTCGGCCACCGTCTACTGGCTCTCCGCCGAGTACGGCACCACGCTGGGTGCCTCCGGCGCGATCTACGGCCTCTTCGCCGCGCTGGCCGTCATCGTCCTCAAGGTCGGCGGCGACCTGCGCAGCCTCGGCGGCCTGCTGCTCGTCAACCTGCTGATCACCTTCGCGGTGCCCAACATCTCCTGGCAGGGTCACCTCGGCGGCTTCCTCGGCGGCGCGCTGATCACGGCCCTGGTCGTCTACGCCCCCGCCGGGCCACGTCGTACGACGGTGCAGTGGCTGGGCATCGGCGGCCTGGTCGCCCTGACGGTCCTCGCGATCGTCCTGCGCTCGGCCGTCCTCGCGTGAGGCCTGCCTGAGCCTGCACCGCCGCCCGGCGTTGTCCACAGCTGTGGACGAACCGGTGGAGAACTACACCGATGGGATTCGTTCCACAGTTGTGGACAAGCCTGTGGATAACTCGCGCGCGGCTGCGCCGAGGGCAGTTTCTCCGCTCCAGCGGAGAAACTGCCGCTTCTGGCACGAACCTTCGCACCAGAAGCGGGAGTTTCGTCAGTGTCGGCAGGGGATCGCGCGCCCTGACGGCTCACGCGACCCACCCGGACCCACCCTCACCGGGCAGGGGGAGAAGTCGACTCAGCGCCCGGCGGGAGGGGGTCCGCCGGGCTGTGCACAACCGCCGATCACTCCCAGCGGGTGGCGAAGGTGAAGCCGACCGCCATGAAGGCGATGCCGACGAACAGGTTCTTCTGGCCGAGGTCGTCGAAGATCGGGACGCCGGAGGTGTCGTCGGCGATGGCGTAGAAGACGCAGATCCACGCCAGACCGACCAGGAAGCAGCCCAGCATCCCGACCACGACGCCGCGCCCACGACCCAGCGGCGTGCTGGGGTGGGCCGAGATGATCAGGCCGAGGAAGAAGGCGCCGAACCCGATCAGGTAGTTCCAGTCGGCGAGGTCCTGCAGGAAGCCCGGACCCTTGGCGCCGAGCACCTCGCCGGCGTCGCTGAACTCGCCCTCCGGGCGCACGCCGACGTAGTAGTAGACGATCCAGGCGATGCCGAGCACCATCAGGGTCACCGCGACGGCAAAGCGCGCGCTCAGCACCGGACCCCGGTCGGGGTCGAAGCTCTGGTCGGCTTTGGTCTTGGCCACGGGTCGGTCCTATCTGGAGATCGTCGCTGCCGGCTAGCAGTGAACTACGGTCGTGCGCGGGCTGCGTCGGCTTCGGTGCCGCCGGTCCGCGGGTTACCTTAGTGTGTGTGACCGGAACCCACGCGCAGACCCCAGGGTTGCCGGACACGTCCCCCGACGCCGATTCCGACACCGGGCCCGACCCCCACCACGCCGCCGCGGCCCGGCGCCGCAACGTGTGGCGCTTCGGTACGCCGGTCATGGTGCTGCTGAGCGGGGCGCTCTTCGCCGTGAGCGCCGCCAACTCCGAGGGCACCGACCTGCGCCCGGGCCGCTACACCGACCTCGCCTCGCTCGTGCAGTCGGAGTCCGACGACTACGAGCGACCTCCAGGCCCGGGCCGTCGACCCTCGCCGCCCAGGTCGACGCCCTCGCTGCCGGGGTCGACGACAAGCAGGTGCGGCGCAAGCGCAAGCAGGCCGAGCAGCTGCGCGGCCTGGCCGGGCTCGAGCCCGTGGTCGGCACCGGCATCAGCGTGGTCCTCTCCGACGCCTCCGACGAGACCCTCGACCGCGCCGTCTCCGACCCCGACCTCGACCTCGACCGGTTCGTCGTCCACCAGCAGGACCTGCAGGCGGTCGTCAACGCCCTCTGGGCGGGCGGCGCTGCCGCGGTGACGATCCAGGGTCAGCGGGTCGTGACCACCACGGGCATCAAGTGCAGCGGGAGCGCGGTGCGCCTCCAGGGGCGTCCCCTACCCCCAGCCCTACACGATCCAGGCGGTCGGCGACCCCGTCGCGCTCACCAGCGCGCTCGACCGCGACAGCGACGTGCTCCGATTCCGCGCCGACGCCGCGAACCCCGACCATCGGCGTCGGGTGGGAGCTGGACCCCGAGGACACCGTCGAGGCCCCGGCCTACGCCGGTCTGCTCGACATCACCTACGCCGACCCGGTCCCCAGCCCCTAGGTCCCGTCCGGCCCCTCCGGACCCGTCCGGCCGGGCAGCGTCAACCCGGGCCGCGCCGCCCACCACGGCCCGGCGGCGTGCTCTGCCCGTCGGTCGGTCCGTTGGTCGGCGGGTCGGTGGGGTTGCCGGTTGGCGGGTCGGTGGGGTTGCCGGTCGGCGGGTCCGTCGGGTCAGGGGTAGGTGTCGGGGTCGGCTCGACGAAGGTCGAGACGAAGATCGTCACCTCCGAGCCCTGGTCGAGGGTGGTGCCGGCTCCGGGGATCTGCTCGGTGACCGTGCCCTCCGGCTCCTCGGTGAGCGGCTCGTCGCGCAGCACCGGCTGGAAGCCCTGGTCGAGGATCTTCTGGCGAGCCACCTCGACGGGGTCGCCCACGACGTCGGGCACCTTCTTGGGCCCCAGCGAGTAGGTCAGCGTGATCGTGGTGCCGTCGGCGACCTCGGTGTCGGCGGCCGGCGACTGCTCGAGCACCTGGTTCTTGTCCTCGTCGGACTCCACCGCGGTCTGCTGCACGTCGGTGAAGCCCGCCGCCTCGAGCTGGGCGGTGGCCTCCTTGCGCGGCAGTCCCACCACCGAGCGCACGGTGAGCATCGGCTTGCCGGTCGAGATGACGAGGTCGACGACCGTGTCGAGGTCGACGAAGTCGTCGGGTGCCGGATCCTGCTCGAGCACCAGGCCCGACGCGATCTCGTCGTCGTTGCGGAAGGTGAGCTCGCCGACGGTCAGTCCCGCGTTGCCGATGGCCAGCCGCGCGGCCTGCTCGTCCTTGTCGATCACCGAGGGCACCTGGGCCTGCTCGGGGGAGTCGGGGAACAGTGAGTCCTGCACGAGCAGGTAGCCCGCGGCGAGCAGGGCGATGACCAGCAGGCCCAGCACGATCCAGAGACCGGTGCGAGGCGGAGGGTCGTCGTCGACCGAGGGCAGCACGGCGGGCTCGGGGCGGCTCGGCGGCGTGGCCACCGGGGCCACCACGGCGGTCGGCTGCGCGTCGGCGACCGCGGCCACCGGCACCGGGACGGCCGCCTCGACCGGACGGCCGGCGAGGTAGCGCTCGATGTCGGTGCGCATCGCCCCGGCGGACTGGTAGCGGTCCTCGAGGCGCTTGGCCAGGGCCTTCATCACGATCGCGTCGATCGCCGGGGGAAGGTCGGTGTCGTGCTCGGAGGGAGGGTCGGCCTGCTCGCGCACGTGCTGGTAGGCGACGGCGACGGGGCTGTCGCCGACGAACGGCGGGCGACCGGTCAGGAGCTCGTAGACCAGGCACCCGGCCGAGTAGACGTCCGAGCGGGAGTCGACGGTCTCGCCGCGCGCCTGCTCGGGGGAGAGGTACTGCGCGGTGCCCACCACCGCGGCGGTCTGGGTCATCGAGTTGGCGGCGTCGCTGATCGCGCGGGCGATGCCGAAGTCCATCACCTTCACGTCGCCGGTCGGGGTGAGCATCACGTTGCCGGGCTTGATGTCGCGGTGGATGATGCCCGCGCGGTGGCTGTAGTCGAGCGCCGAGAGGACGCCACTGGTGATCTCCAGGGCGCGCTCGGGCAGGATCTTGCGGCCCTCGCGCAGGATGTCGCGCAGCGTGCGCCCGGCGACGTACTCCATGACGATGTAGGGCTGGGCGACGCCCGAGCCGTCCTCGGCCGGCTCCTCGCCGGTGTCGTAGACGGCGACGATCGCGGGGTGGTTGAGCGAGGCCGACGACTGCGCCTCGCGGCGGAAGCGCGCCTGGAACGTCGCATCGCTGGCGAGGTCGGTGCGCAGCCGCTTGACCGCCACGATCCGTCCCAGCCGGGAGTCGGTGCCCTTGCGGACCTCGGCCATGCCGCCGCGTCCCAACAGCTCGCCGAGCTCGTAGCGCCCCCCCACGAGGGTGGGCCCTGGTGCGCCTGAGTCGTTCATCAGTGTCTGCTCTTCCTGGGTGGATCGGGTGGTGGGTCCGGGCGGCCGGCTACGGCGTGAGGTCGGGGAGCGCCGGCTCCGGGGTGGGCGTCGGCGTGGGCGTCGCGGTCGGCGTGGGCGTCGGCGTCGCCTCGGGCGCGTTGCCGTAGAAGGTCACGGTGATCACGTCGTTGGGCTCGACGTCACCCTCGGGATTGATCGAGATGACCTGCCCGTTGCGACCCGGGTCGTCGTTGGCCTGCTCGGAGCGGGTGACGCGCAGGCCGAGGTCACGCAGGGCCGCGTCGACGTCGTCGATCTGTCGACCTTCGTAGTCGCCGCCGTCCAGCGTGGTGCCGGGGTCCTCGGGCGGGGTCTCGCTGGTCGGGTCCTCGCTCGGCGTCTCCTCGGTGGGGGTCTCCGACACCGACGGCGAGTCGTCGGCGACCGGCGTCTCGTCGTCGTCGCCTCCCGTCAGCAGCAGCGTCACGACGATCGCGAGCGCGACCAGCAGGACGACGGCGGCCACGATCGGACCGGTCGCGCTCCTCGACTGCTGCTGGGGCACCGAGGTGGTGGCCATCGGCACGAAGGGCTCGGGCACGGCAGCGGTGGCCGGCATCACCTGGGTCTGCGGGTCGGTGGGCGTGACCGGCACGGGCGCCACGGCCGGTACGACGCGCGGTGCGGTCGGCACCACGGCGGTGCCCGGGTCGCGCAGCGCCGCGGCGAAGGCGGCACCGTCGGGGTAGCGCTCGCCCGGGTCCTTGGACAGGGCGGTGCGCACCACCGCGGCGAGGTCGGCCGGGACGCTCGACGGCAGCGCCGGCACCGGCTCGCGGATGTGGGCCAGCGCGGTCGCCACCGGCGACTCGGCGTCGAAGGGACGGCGACCGGCCAGGCACTCGAAGGCGACGACCCCGAGGGAGTAGACGTCGGAGGCGATGGTGGCCTGCTTGCCCTCGGCCTGCTCGGGGGAGAGGTACTGCGGCGTGCCCATGACCGCGCCGGTGCGGGTGATCTGGGCGCCGTCGGCGGCGCGGGCGATCCCGAAGTCGGTGACCTTCACCTTGCCCTCGGGCGTCACGATGAGGTTGGCCGGCTTGACGTCGCGGTGGATGATCCCGGCGCGGTGGGCGGCCCCGAGGGCGTCCCCGACCTGCGCCATCAGGTCGCGCACGGCGTCCGGGTCCAGGTCGCGCCCGCGCGTGAGCAGCGCCGAGAGCGGCTGGCCGGCGACGAGCTCCATCACCAGGAAGGGCCGCGGCTGGCCGCCCGGCTCGGTCGCGCCCCGCTCGCCGACGTCGAAGACGCTGGCGATGCCCGGGTGGTGGAGCGCGGCCGCGTGGCGGGCCTCGGTCTCGAAGCGTGAGCGGAAGACCGGGTCCTCGGCGATGTCGTCCTTCAGCAGCTTGACGGCCACCTCGCGCCCGAGCAGCGTGTCGGTGCCACGCCACACCTCGCCCATGCCGCCGGTGGCGATGCGGGAGTCGAGGCGGTAGCGCTGGGCGTCGTCGGCAAAGCTCGGTGTGGGGGTCTGGGTCATCGCCGGCTCCTCTCCGGGGCTCCGGGGAGCCCGTGGTTGCTGGTCCTGGGATGCGTTCGGGCCCTGGTCACGAGAGGATCGCCTCCATCACGGCCTTGGCGATGGGTCCGCCGAGGCGTCCACCGGCGATCTCCTGCCCCGGGGCCTCCTCGATCATGACGGCCACGGCCACCTGCGCGTCGCTCGCGGGGGCGAAGGAGACGAACCACGCGTACGGCGGCGCGCCGGGGATGCCGCGCTGGGCGGTGCCGGTCTTGCCCGCGACCGCGATGTTGGGGATCGCCGCCGGCGAGGCGGTGCCGTTGTCGACGGTGGAGACCAGCAGGTCGGTGAGCACGTCGGCGGTCTGCGAGCTGACCGCCTCGCTCAGCTCCTTCGGCTCGGCGGTCGCGGCGTCGTAGTCGGGCGACTGGACCTCCGAGACGACGTAGGGACGCATCACCACCCCGTCGTTGGCGACCGCGGCCACGACCATGGCCATCTGCAGCGGGGTGGCCTGCACGTCGAACTGTCCGAAGCCCGTCTGGCCGAGCTGCGGAGGGTCGAGCTGGGTCGGGTAGACCGACCGGGCCTGACCGCCGAGGTCCTCGAGGTAGTCGGAGTTGAACCCGAACTTCTCGGCCTGCTCGAGCATCCCCTCCGCGCCCACCTCGATCGCGAGCTGGGCGAAGGTGGTGTTGCAGGACTGCTCCATCGCCTGGCGGAAGGTGATCTCGTCCCCACCGCAGGCGCGGCCCTCGTTGTCGACGAGGCCCGAGTCGCCGGAGGTCTGCGGCAGCTGGAAGGTGGCTCCCCCCGGCACGAGGGTGTCGGCCGAGGCGTCGTACTTGCCGGACTCCAGGGCGGCCGCCGCGGTGACGATCTTGAAGGTCGAGCCGGGGAAGATCCGGGTCTGGATGGCACGGTTGAGCAGCGGGTCGCCGGGGTCCTGGTCGAGGTTCTTGTAGGTCTTGGCGACCGCGTCGAAGTCGTGGGAGGCCAGGTCGTTGGGGTCGAAGGTCGGCAGCGAGACCATCGCGAGGATCTTCCCGGTGTCCGGCTCCAGGGCGACGACGGAGCCCTCGACCCCCTCGCCCAGGGCGGAGAGGCCGTCGTAGGCCGCTCGCTGCGCCTTGGCGTTGATCGTCAGCTCGACACTGCCGCCGCTCTGCTGCTCGTTGCTGACCAGGTCGACCAGGTTGCGGACGAAGAAGCGGGGGTCCTCGCCCGACAGGACGTCGTTCTGCGCCGACTCGATGCCGGTGGAGTCGCCGAAGGTGAAGTAACCGGTGAGCGGGGCGTACATCAGCGGCTGGGGATACTCGCGCTGGTACTCGTAGCGGTCGTCCGACGGCGTGCTCTGCGCGACCGGGGTGCGGCCGACGAGGATGGCGCCGCGCTCGCTGGAGTACGACGCCTGCTGGACGCGCTGGTTGAGCGGGTCGTCGTCGAGGCTGCTGGCCTTCCAGAACTGCAGGTAGGTGGCGTTGGCCATCAGCGCCAGGAACAGCATCAGGCAGAAGACGACTGACGGTGCGGATCGGCCGATTCATATCTTGATCACCTGCGTGGACTCGTCGTCACTGGACTCCTCGTCGACCGAGAGGTCGGGCACCGGACGTCGGGCCTGGTCGGAGACGCGCAGCAGCAGGGCGATGATCACCCAGTTGGCCACCAGCGACGAGCCACCGTAGGACAGGAACGGGGTGGTCAGGCCGGTGAGCGGGATCAGCCGGGTGACGCCGCCGATGACGACGAAGACCTGCACCGCGAAGACGCTGGCCAGTCCGGTCGCCATCAGCTTGCCGAAGGAGTCGCGCGAGATCAGCGCCACGCGCAGCGCCCGCTCGACGATCAGGCCGTAGCACAGCAGCACGGCGATGACCGCGGTCAGACCGAGCTCCTCGCCGATCGCGGCCATGATGAAGTCGCTCTCGGCGTAGGTGACCCGCGTGGGGTCGCCCTCGCCGAACCCGCGCCCGATCAGGCCGCCCCAGCCCATGCCGAACTGCGCCTCGACGATCTGGTCGGAGAACGGCGGCACCTGGTTGCGGTAGTACTGCATGGGGTGCAGCCAGATGTCGACGCGGTCCTGGACGTGTCCCTGGGTGAGCCAGGCCCCGACGGCGCCGACGGCGAACATCGTCGTGCCGACGATGATCCAGCCGGGACGCTCGGTGGCGACGTAGAGCATCACCAGGAAGAGTCCGAAGAACAGCAGGCTCGAGCCGAGGTCCTTCTGGAAGACCAGGATGCCGAGGCTGACCAGCCACATCGCCAGGATCGGACCGAGGTCGCGCCCCCGCGGCAGGTCGATGAAGAGCACCCGCTTGCCGGCCAGTGCCAGGGCGTCGCGGTGCAGGACGAGGTAGCCGGCGAAGGCGACGACCAGCATCACCTTGGCGACCTCGCCGGGCTGGAAGCTGAACGGACCGAGGTTGATCCAGATGCGGGCGCCGTTGATGGTGCGACCGATCCCGGGCACCATCGGCATCAGGAGCAGGGCGATCGCGCCGAAGCCGATCGTGTAGGTGAACCGCGCCAGCACCCGGTGGTCGCGCAGGATGACCAGCGCGGCGATGAAGAGCACCACCCCGAGGGTCATCCACGTCAGCTGCTGCTGGGCGAAGTCGGTCTCGTTGCCGCGAGCGGCGTAGGCGAGGTCGATGCGGTGGATGACGGCGAGGCCGAGGCCGTTGAGGGCCGCGACGAGCGGGAGGAGCACCGGGTCGGCGTACGGCGCCACCAGCCGGATCACCAGGTGCGCGGCGAAGACGAGGGCGGCGAGCCAGCCGCCGTAGCCGATGATGTCGGCCGGGACCTTGCCCTCCACGCCGATGCCGACGGCGGCGTAGCCGCCCACCCCGACCGCGAGGGCGAGGACGAGGAGGAAGAGCTCGGCCCCGCGTCGTCGGCGGTGGACGAAGCCCATCAGCGTGGAGCCGGGCGTCATCAGGCTCACGGTCCGGTCACCCGCCGTCCTCGTCGGCGGTGGCAGGGTCGGGGGCGACCCGGTTGCCGGCGATCTCCTCGACCTTGTCGCGGCCGTCGGCGAGGTCGTCGACCTCGATGGTGTCCTCCACCTGGCCGCGGTCGAACTCCGCGAGCTGGTCGAGCGTCAGGTCGGTGACCACCATCGGCTCGGACAGGTCGAAGCCGGCGATCGAGGCGTCGAGGCCGCGGAAGATCACGACCCGGCCGTCCTGCTCGCCGACGTAGTACTGGGTCTGGGCCCACGACCACGCGGCGGTGGCGCCGATCCAGACCACACCGACGACCACCGCGAGGCCGAGCAGGCGCCGCACCCAGGTGAAGCGCTGCGGCGGGCGCGGCGCGTAACGAGCGGTCTCGGGGTCGACCGGCACCAGCCGGTCGGTCGGGATGGCGAAGGGCAGGTGGTCGGGGATCTCGGCGTCGATCGGCTCGAGCTCGCCGGTGTCGCCGGAGCGGTGCCCGCGGAAGAGCGCGCGGGGCAGGCGGCGCTTGAGCTCGGAGGCCGCGCCCACGAGCAGCGGCTCGAGGTCGTCGTACGACGGGTCGACCGCGGCCTGGTCGCCGGTCAGGACGTCGGCCACGATGCAGGTGACGTTGTCGGAGCTGCCCGCCTCGAGGCTGGCGCGGACCAGCTCGACGGCGGCGAAGTCGGGGCTGCCCATCGAGAGGATGTCGGCCAGCCGGCCGTCCTCGAGCACCCCGCACGCACCGTCGCTGCACAGCAGCAGGCGGTCGCCGGGCGTCAGCTGGAGGGCGAAGAGGTCGGGCTCGGCCTCGTGGATGCCGTCGAGGGCCTTGAGGATGAGGTTGCGGTGGGGGTGCACGCGCGCCTCGGCCTCGGTGATCCGACCGTCGTCGATCAGGCTCTGCACGAACGTGTGGTCGGTGGTGAGCTGGGAGATCTCCCCGTCGCGGAAGAGGTAGGCGCGGCTGTCGCCGACGTGGCCGATCCCGACGCGGTGGCCGTCGAAGAGGGCGACGGTGGCGGTGGTGCTGGTGCCGTTGATGGAGGGGTCGTCGTCGACGAGGCGCCCGATCTGGGCGTGGGCGTCGTGGAGCGCCTCGGTCACCCGGTCGAGCAGCGGGGGGCTGTCGGCCGGCGGCGGCGGTGCGTCGAGCGAGCGCAGCTCGGAGACCGCCGTGCTGGAGGCGATGTCGCCGCGCGCCGCGCCGCCGACACCGTC
Source organism: uncultured Actinomycetota bacterium (assembly GCA_963822915.1). Lineage (GTDB taxonomy): Bacteria > Actinomycetota > Actinomycetes > Propionibacteriales > Nocardioidaceae > Nocardioides. Next base: position 120,601 of record CAWGJR010000027.1, on the reverse strand, counting down.
GCACACGGTGAGCAGCCACGGCCCGGCGTACCCGGAGTCCTGGTTGTCCTTGCGGACCCGGCCGACGTCGGAGATGGCGGAGTAGTGCAGCAGCAGCGGTGGCTCGGTGGGGGCCGCGGCGAAGGTCTCCACGGTGTCCGGGGCCCGCTCGTCCGGCGCCAGGTCGTCCGTTGCCAGATCGTCCGGTGCCGGGTCGGGCACGTCGGGCACGTCGTCAGGGACGTCGGGGCCGGTCACTTCTTGAGCTCCAGGATCGTCTTGCCGATGCGCACCTGGGTGCCGATCGCGATGGTGGTCGGCTGGGTGATGCGCACGCTGCCGATGTAGGTGCCGTTGGTGGAGCCGAGGTCCTCGACGAACCACTGGTCGCCCGAGGCCGCGATGCGGGCGTGGCGGGTGGAGGCGTAGTCGTCGTCGAGGCGGATGGCGGCGTCGCTGCCGCGACCGATCAGGATCGGTGCTGCGTCGAGCGCGGCCGTCGCGCCGGCGCTGCTGCCCTGGGTGACCGCGACGTGGGTGGGGGAGCCGCGGCGCTTGGCGGGCTTCTGCTGCTTGGGCGGGCGGGGTGCGCCCTGGGCGCGGGCCGCCTCGGGCACGCGAGCCCCGAACATGTCGGAGCGGATCACCGAGATCGCCGAGAGCACGAAGATCCACAGGATCGCGAGGAAGGCGATCCGGATGAGGAACAGGGTCAGCTCAGACATCGGCCCACCCGGCGCTCGCGGCGTCGTCGAGGCTCTCGACGATCCGCACGGTGAGCGTGGTGTTGCCGGCCTTGACCACCGAGCCGTTGCGCAGGGTCGCGCGCGGCACCTTGCGGTCGTCGATGCGGATGCCGTTGGTCGAGCCGAGGTCGTGCACCTCGATGAGCGGGTCCTGGCCCTCGCGACCGAGGGTGATGAGGAACTCGGCGTGGCGGCGGCTGATGCCCGGGTCGTTGATCCGGATGTCGGCCTCGGTGCCGCGCCCGATGACCAGCCCGGGAGGCTGGAGCGGGTGCTGGGTGCCGTTGACCTCGAGCAGCGCGTGGGCACGACGTACCTGCGTGTGGGTGGCGGTGCCGGTGACCTTCGCCTGGGCCTGGCTGCGGATCCGGAACCGACCGGTCGTGAGGTCGTCGGCCTGCTCGAAGCCGATCGAGACAGGCCCGGGGAAGACGTAGGACTGGGCGTCGGCGTGCTTCTGGAGCGAGTCGGACAGCTCGCGCGCCAGCGTCGAGTCGTAGGGCGCCAGGCGGTCCAGGTCGGTCGTGGACAGCTCGACGTGGAAGTCGTTGGGCACCAGCCGACGGTCGCGCGAGAGGATCTGGGCGTTGTTGTCGAGCTCGCGCTCGAGGGCCGCGGCGATCTCGACCGGCTGGACGGCGCTGCGGAAGGTCCTGGCGAACACGCCGGAGATCATCGACTCGAGCCGTTGCTCGAAGCGTTGCAGCCCTCCCACGGTCACCCTCCCCTCGGAACGGCCCCACTGCGCGGGGGCATGGCAAGCGCCGGTCGGACGACCGGACGTAGCGTCGATCGTAGCCACCCGAGGTGGATCTTCCCTGCAGCCTCACCCCCCGGACCGTCGTGGGATCCGATCGTGCCCGTCACCGGTTTGGGGATGGATCGGCGCCTGGGATAACCTTCCCCGGTTACTCGCGCGAGTGGCGGAACGGCAGACGCGCTGGCTTCAGGTGCCAGTGTCCGAAAGGGCGTGGGGGTTCAAATCCCCCCTCGCGCACACAACAGCCCCAGGTCCTCGACCTGGGGCTTTGTCGTGCGGTGACCCGCCGGAGACCGACCCGGTGATCGACGACCACCTGATCGGCGCGGTCACCCTCGTCGTCCTGCTCCTGCTCCCGCCGGCACACCTGGGGCCTGGATCGCCGGTGGAGCAGCATGGACGTCGTGCAGTCCTACCCCGTCCTGCGCTGAACCCGGCTCACCGGCGACTCCTCGCCGAGCCGTCGTCACCTGCCGATGCCCCCGGAGACGCTCCGGGGGTATCTGCCTCGTCCCAGATCTTCGTCGGGGGGTCCCCAGCGGGCACGCGACCGTCTAGGGTGGGCCCCGCCGCCCCCCGCTCGACCGTGGGGGGAGAGCGGGGGTCGGCACTTTCGCCCCCGGGCGGCTCGGTGCCCTCCACAGCTCGACCTTCTCCCCACACACGTCCCCCTCGCCCTCCGGGTGAGGGTCCGCGCGACCCGGCCTCCTAGGCTCGTGACATGTCGCGCCCCTCGCTCCTGGCCCGCACCGTCGATGCCACCCTCGACCGGTCGCTCGTGCTCGGCTACACCCGGATCGGGCCGGCGCTGCGTCGGCACTGGTGGGCGGCCGACGCCGAGCCGGGCAGCCTGCTCGGCAAGCGCGTCGTCGTCACCGGGGCCACCTCGGGGATCGGCGAGGCGATGGTCGACTCGTTCCTCGACCTCGGGGCGACCGTGCACGTGCTGGGTCGCAACGCCGAGAAGGTCGACCGCCTGGTCGCGGCTCTGCGCACCGCGCGGCCCGGCGCCGAGCTCGTGGCCGAGGTCTGCGACGTCGGCGACCTGGACGCCGTACGCGCGTGGACCGACGACCTCACCTCGCGCGTCGACGAGCTGCACGGCCTGGTCCACAACGCCGGGGTGATGCTGCCCGAGCGCACCGAGAGCCCGCAGGGCCACGAGATGGCCCTGGCCGTGCACGTCCTGGGGCCGCACCTGATGACCGAGCGCCTGCTGCCCGTGCTCGGTGCCGGTGGCGGCGGGACGGTCGTGATCATGTCGTCGGGCGGGATGTACTCCGCGGGGCTGAGGTCGGCGCCCGACGAGATCGAGTACCGCGACGGGGAGTACGACGCCGTGCGCGGCTATGCCCGCACCAAGCGGATGCAGGTGGTCCTGGCCGATGCCTGGAGCCATCGCCTGCGCGGCGGCCGGGTCGCCGTCGAGAGCTGCCACCCCGGCTGGGCGGCGACGCCCGGGGTGACCGACAGCCTGCCCGGCTTCGACAAGGTGATGGGGCCACTGCTGCGCGACCCCGCCTCGGGCGGGGACACCGCGGTCTGGCTGGTCGCGACGAGGCCCGACTCGAGCGGCACGCATCACTTCTGGCACGACCGCGCGACCCGTCCGACGACGTACCCCTTCCAGCGCCGGCAGGACCCGGACGACCAGCAGGCCTTCCTCGACTACGTCGCCGGCGCCACCGGCACCGTCTGGGTCGGCTGAGGTGCCCGAGCAGCCAGACCGGTCGCGGCAGCAGGGCGGGCCGACGGTCCACGCACCGATGCCGGAGGCCGCCACCCTCGCCGAGCCGCTGCGCTCGCGGTGGAGCCCCAGCGTCTTCGACCCCCGCCACGTGCTCGACGCCGACGACATCGAGACCCTGCTCCACGCGGCCCAGTGGGCGCCGAGCGCCGGCAACAGCCAGCCCTGGTCCTACGTCGTCGCCCCGCGCGGCAGCGCGGCCCACGACGTGCTGGTGGCACACCTGAGCCGCGGCAACGGCGGGTGGGTGCCGCGCGCCTCGCTGGTCCTGCTCGCCTGCACGCAGGTGGCGCCCGGCCCCGACGGCACCGGGCCCAAGAGCGCCGACTACGCCCGGCACGACCTCGGCCAGGCCTCGGCCCACATCACCCTGCAGGCGCGGGCGATGGGGCTGCACGCGCACCAGTTCGCCGGGTTCGACCACGCGGGCGTGGCAGCGGCGCTGGGCGTGCCCGACCACGTGGCCCTGATGGCCGGCATCGCGATCGGCGTCCACCTCGACCAGCCCGGTGCCGACGACGGCATCGACGCCGGCGACGTCGAGCGCGAGGCGCGCGGTCGCGATCGCAAGCCGCTGGCGCAGCTCGCCTTCGGGGCCCGGTGGGGCGAGCCGTGGACCGGGCACGCCTGAGAGACTGGGCCCATGACGATTCTCCAGGACTTCAGCGCCACCAGCCTCGACGGCCGGGAGGTGCCCCTGTCCGACTACGCCGGCTCGGTGGTGCTGGTCGTCAACACCGCCTCGCAGTGCGGGCTGACCCCGCAGTACGCCGGCCTCCAGGCCCTCCACGAGCAGTACGCCGACCAGGGGCTCACGGTCCTCGGCTTCCCGTGCGACCAGTTCGGACACCAGGAGCCCGGTGACGCGGCCGAGATCGGCGCGTTCTGCGAGCAGAGCTACGGCGTGACGTTCCCGATGATGAGCAAGGTCGAGGTCAACGGCGAGGGCGCCCACCCCGTCTTCACCTGGCTCCGCTCGGAGCCCGACGGCACGCCCGGTCCCGACATCGCCTGGAACTTCGCGAAGTTCCTCGTCGGCCGCGACGGGCAGGTCCTGCGTCGCTACGAGCCCACCACCGAGCCGTCGGCGCTCGGCGCCGACGTGGAGGAGGCGTTGTCCCGGTGACGACCTTCTCGGCCTCCACCACCGCCGAGGCCGTCGTGCCCGTCGAGCGGGCCCGCGTGTGGGAGGCGTTGGTCGACCCCGACCTCGTCGCCCGCTTCACGCCCTTCGTCACCTCGATCGTCGACGACGGGGAGCACTGGATCTGGACCCTCTCCGGCCTCAAGGTCGCCGGCAAGGGGTTCGGGGCGACGTTCACCGAGAGGATGACCCTCGAGGAGGGCAAGCGCATCGAGTTCACCCACGACCCGCCCCGCGGGACCAAGGAGCGGGCGGGGGTGCACGGGTGGTACGCCCTGAGCGACCACCCCGGCCCCGAGGGCGGCGTGCTGCTCGAGACGAGCCTGGAGATCTGCGTCGACCTGCCGCTGCCCAAGCTGTCCGGTGGAGCGGTGCGCTCGACCATGAAGGGCGTCATGGCGCAGATGGGCGACCGGTTCTCCAAGAACCTCCTCGCCCACCTCGGCGTCGGCTGAGGCGGGCGCCGGCGGTGGTGCTGCGCGCCTGGGCGATGCCATAACTCCACAATTGTGGAGTTGTGGCAGGTTTCGGATGCCGCGACCTGCCATATCTCCACAATTGTGGCGTTTGAGCAGGTCGACGGCGCCCACGCCGATAGGCCACCCGCGGCCCGGCCACGGCTAGGCCCCGCCCCGAACGGTCTCCCAGCGCAGGGTTACTTGCTCGTAGCCACGTCCTGGGTCGATGGTGGTCGGGTGTCCCGGACCGCAACGCCCTCGTCGTACTCGATCACCATGCGCCTGCACACCGCGCCCGACCACGCCGTGGTGGGGGCGGTGGCCACCGCGATCGCCGGCGCCGGCGGGATCGTCACCGCGATCGACGTCGCCGAGTCGAGCAACGTGCGCCTCGTCCTCGACGTCACGTGCTCGGCCGGCGATGCCGCGCACTCCGAGGAGCTCGTGGCCGCGGCCGACGCCATCGAGGGCGTCGAGGTCTACAAGGTCAGTGACCGGACCTTCCTGCTGCACATCGGCGGCAAGATCTCGGTGACGTCGAAGGTGCCGCTGAAGAACCGTGACGACCTCTCGATGGCCTACACCCCCGGGGTCGGCCGGGTCAGCCAGGCGCTCTACGACCACCCCGAGGACATCGCCCGCCTGACGATCAAGGGCAACTCGGTGGCGGTGGTCACCGACGGCTCGGCGGTCCTCGGCCTCGGCAACATCGGACCCGGCGCGGCGCTGCCGGTGATGGAGGGCAAGGCCGCCCTCTTCAAGCGGTTCGCCGACATCGACGCGTGGCCGATCTGCCTCGCCTCGCAGGACACCGACGAGATCGTGCGGGCCGTGGAGATGATCGCGCCCGGGTTCGGCGGGATCAACCTCGAGGACATCGCGGCGCCGCGGTGCTTCGAGATCGAGCGCCGGCTGCGCGCCAGCCTCGACATCCCGGTCTTCCACGACGACCAGCACGGTACGGCGATCGTGGTCCTCGCCGCGCTGACCAACGCGCTGCGGGTGGTGGGCAAGGACCTCGCGACGACCCGCGTCGTCGTCGCCGGCGCCGGGGCCGCGGGATCGGCGATCGTGACGCTCCTGGTCGCCGCCGGCGTGACCGACGTCGTCGTCTGGGACCGCGAGGGCTGCCTGGCGAGCACGATGACGGACCTGTCGCCGGCCAAGGCGCAGCTGGCCGCAACGACCAACCCTCGCGGGGTGACCGGCGACCTGCGCGCGGGCCTCAGCGGTGCCGACGTCTTCATCGGGGTCAGTGCGCCCGGGATCCTGCAGCCGCAGTGGATCGAGGACATGGCCGACGGCGCGGTCGTCTTCGCCCTGGCCAACCCCGATCCGGAGGTCGACCCCGGGGAGGCCGGCCGCTACGCGGCCGTCGTCGCCAGCGGCCGCTCCGACTACCCCAACCAGATCAACAACGTGCTCGCCTTCCCCGGTGTCTTCCGGGGGCTGCTCGACGCCCGTGCGCGCGAGGTCAGCATCGACATGCTGCTCCGGGCCGCAGCCGCGATCGCCCACGTCGTCAAGGACGAGGAGCTCAACTCCTCCTTCATCATCCCGAGCGTCTTCCACCCCGACGTGCCCGGAGCGGTGGCGGCAGCCATCCGCCAGGGCTGATCGACGGCGCGCTCCTCAGCCGGCGGTGTCGGAGCGTGTCCGCGGTGTCGGAGGTGTCGGCCGGCGCTGGCTTCCGGACGAGCAGGGTGCCGGAGGGGCGGAAGCGCACGTAGGTGTCCAGTGCCTGGTCGCGCAGGCGCTCGTTGGTCGCGCTGACGGTCACGGCGAACGGGTACTTCGTCAGGGCCACCGTCACCTCGTAGGTGCCGTCCTTGCGGGGCTCGGCGTCGCGGTAGACCAGTCGCGTGCCGCGGGCGACCTTCTCCGGGGGCAGCGTGTAGCGGTTGTCGAAGTAGCTCAGCCCGCGCGCGAGGTCGGAACGCTCGCTGTAGTTGACGCTGGCCCTCCTCCCGCCGACCCGGACCGGGCAGGCGTACTCGAGCGGACGCGGCGTCCCGATGTCCTGGTAGGCGACCGGCTCGCACCCGTCGGCGTCGGGACGGAAGGACGGGAAGACCCACCGCAGGGCGGCGAGCCCCTCGAGTGCCGGGCAGTCGTCGGCGGCGGCCTCGGTCCCGTCCCAGCACGTGACCACCGGGGGCGGCAGGTCGCGCGGTCCGATGTCCGCCCAGAGCATCTGCGCGCCCATGGCCGCCGCTGACCCCCAGTCCGATGACGAGAGGGATCAGCACGATCGGCGCTCGGAGTCGGAGAAGGGTGGACCAGAAGCCGCGGCGGTCGCGGTCGGGCTCGGTCATGGAGGTGCTTTCCTTGGTCGAACGGGGCGGGGCCATTGTCACTGCTGGGGAGCGGCAGCGTGCTCATTTCGTCTCACCGGGCAAACTTGGCGCCATGTCCTACGGAGTGATCGTCTCGCGATCGGCCAAGGTGATGGTCGAGACGACACCCGGGGAAGGCGGATCGGTGAGCGACCTGGCCCTCGACCGGTTCCAGAGCATCTGGGGCGCCGCATGGGTCCCGGGCCGGCTGACGGTCACCCGTCTCCACGTCAACTTCATCCCCAGCCGGGCCGGGCGTGGCATGGCGATGATGGACCTCAAGCTGCGCGACCTGCAGCAGATGGAGGTCGCCGGTGGCCGCTTCTCCCGGGTGATGGGCCTGCGCACCACCCACCACCTCACCCACGTCAGGACGTTCGGGGCAGCGACCCTGGCCACGGAGATCGCCGCGCTGGCCGAGGAGGCGAAGAACCTGCCCGGGCGATCGCGGCGCTGAGCGCCCCCGCCGTCCGCAGCCCGGCCCGTCGACTTTACAAACCCCTACCCCTTGTCAAAGACCTTTACATCCCCTACGGTCTTGTAAACCCAGACGAGAGGCAGGAAGTCGATGGCGACCACCCCAGCATCCGGCAGCACCCCCGAGACGATCCCGAACAGCACGATCCCCGAGGGATCCAGCGACGCCTGGAAGGACTCCAAGCGCTACCTGTGGCTGATCGGGCTCGTGGTCCCGTCCCTGGCCTTCGTCGCCTTCGGCCTGTGGGCCGCCACCGGGTGGGGCGTCTGGTTCTGGATCGGGCCGATCATCGTGCTCGGCGTCGTGCCCCTGGTCGACCTGGTGGTCGGCCTCGACCGCGCCAACCCGCCCGACGACGCCATCGAGGCGCTCGAGAACGACCGGTACTACCGCTGGATCACCTACCTCTTCCTGCCGATCCAGTACGTCGGCTTCGTCGCCGCCATGTACGTCATCGCCGAGGGCGCCCCCTTCGGCCTGGGTGAGCTGGGTGTCGCGGACAAGATCGGCCTGGCCCTGACGATCGGCGTCATCGGCGGCATCGGCATCAACACCGCCCACGAGCTCGGCCACAAGCGCGAGGCCAACGAGCGCTGGCTCTCCAAGATCGCCCTGGCCCAGAGCTTCTACGGCCACTTCTACATCGAGCACAACCGCGGCCACCACGTGCGCGTGGCGACACCGGAGGACCCGGCGAGCTCGCGCCTGGGCGAGAGCTTCTACGCCTTCTGGCCCCGCACCGTCGGGGGTTCGCTCACGAGCGCCTGGCGCGTGGAGAAGAAGCGCTACGCCCGCAAGCAGCAGCACCCCTTCCGTCTCGGCAACGACGTCCTCAACGCCTGGGTGATGTCCGCGGTCCTCTTCGGCGGGCTGATCGCCTGGCTCGGCCTCGAGGTCGTGCCGTTCCTGGTCCTCCAGGCCGTCATCGGCTTCACGCTGCTCGAGGTCGTCAACTACATGGAGCACTACGGCATGTTGCGCCAGCGCGTCGGCAACGGCACCAAGCAGCGCTACGAGCGCGTCGACCCCTCCCACTCGTGGAACTCCAACAACATCGCGACCAACGTGCTGCTCTACCACCTGCAGCGCCACAGCGACCACCACGCCAACCCCACGCGTCGCTACCAGACGCTGCGTGACTTCGAGGAGTCCCCGGTGCTGCCCACCGGCTACGCCGGGATGATCGTGGTCTCGCTCTTCCCGCCGATCTACCGCCGGATCATGGACCAGCGCGTGGTCGACCACTTCGGGGGCGACCTGAGCCTGGCCAACATCCAGCCCGGCAAGCGCGAGAAGTACCTCGCCCGCTACCCGCGACCCGAGCACGTCGTCGCCGCCGAGAAGCAGGCCGCCTCCGACGAGGCCGCGGCGCTCGCCGCCGAGACCGCCGCCGCAGCTGCCGCCGAGGTGCTGGCCGCCCGCTGCCCCGGGTGCGGCTACACCTACGAGGTCGAGGTCGGCAACGAGCTCGAGGGGTTCGCCGCCGGCACCGCGTGGGCCGACATCCCCGACGACTGGTGCTGCCCCGACTGCGGGGTGCGCGAGAAGGTCGACTTCGTCGCCCTCGATCCGTCGGCGAAGCAGGAGGCCTGAGGTGAAGATCACCGTCGACCGCGACGTCTGCGAAGGACTGGGCATGTGCGAGGCCATGGCCAGCGACTACTTCGAGCTCGACGACGACGACGAGATGCAGATCCTCGACGACGCGCCGCCCGAGTCCGACCGCGCCCACGTGCATGCGGCGGTCCAGGCGTGCCCCGTGCTCGCACTCACCCTGTCGGGCTGAACGGTGTCGCCTACGCTCGTGGCCATGACCGAGGCTGCGATCGAGACGGGGCCCGCACGTCGTGACGGTGCGGCCCGTCGACCCGCGACCGGATCGTCGAGGCCGCCGTCGGCCTGACCGGGAGCGTGGGGTGGGCCCAGGTCACGATGGGCAAGCTCGCCGACGAGGTCGGGGTCAGCCGCCAGACGGTCTACAACGAGATCGGCACGAAGCCGCGGCTTGGCCGAGGCGATGATCCTGCGCGAGCTCGACCGCTTCCTCGCCGTCGTCTCGGTGGCCTTCGACGCCCACCCCGACCGACCTGGTCGCCGCGATCCGCGACGCCACGCGCACGGTGCTGGAGCACGCCCAGGACAACCCGCTGCTGCACGCCGTCGTCTCGGCGACCCACGGCGCCGACACCGAGCTGCTCCCGCTGCTGACCACGCACGCGGAGTCGCTGCTCGTGGCGGCCAAGGGCGTGATCGCCGACCGGCTCGCGCCCTACGGGCTGACGGTCAGCGCCGACGAGCTCGAGGCCGCGATCGACGTCGTCGTCCGCGTCGTGCTCAGCCACGTGATGCAGCCCGACCGGCGACGCCGCAGCGAGACCGCCGAGTCCCTCGCCTGGATCGCCGTCGCGCGTCCTGCGCTGACCCCGCGTCGCAGCTCGGTTCGCCGACGGGCGTTGGCGCAGCCCTCTAGGCTGACGCCCGTGGGCCCGGCGCGGTGCCGGGGAGCGTGAGCGAGGGGGACGCGATGAGGCGTGCGCGGATGGCGGCCGTGCTGGCGAGCGCCGCGGTGCTGCTCGCGACCGCCTGCGCGCCCGACACCGACCGTGCCGACGGCGCAGCCCAGGGCACCGACCCCGAGTCGGTGACCGACCCGGCCGCGCCGTCCGACGGCGCCGACGGTCGGTCGACCGACGGGCCCGACGCCGCCGTGGCCGCTTCCGAGCGCCGCCATCGACCCGGCGTACGCCATGTCGCCCCCCGGCCAGCGCACCGGGTCGCGATCGTGCCGGCCGACATCCTGGTCCAGGACACCGACGCCGCTCAGCGACGAGGTCGTCGGGGCCGTGCGCGACCTCGACGGGGTCGAGGCGGCGCTGCAGCTCGTCGGTCAGCCAGGTGGTCCTGGAGAACAAGATCTACACGATCGCCGCGGTCGACCCCGGCGCAGTACCGCCGCTACACCGAGATCACCAGCGCCGACCTGCAGGAGCAGTGGGACCGCGTCGCCGGCCGGCGAGGTCGCGGTCAGTCGACGACCTGCGCAAGCAGCTGCACGTCGACGACGACGGGTTTCCTGGAGCTCGGCATGAACCCCGCACGTACCGCGCCTGCACGTCGGAGCGTGGGCGCCGCAGGTCGAGGGCATCGACCTGGTGGTCAACGCCAAGGTCGGTGAGGCGCTCGGCATGCCGACCGGGCAACGCCCTGGTGCTGTCCTCCGGCGACCGCGGCGCCCGCAGGCGCTGCGCGAGCCGCTGGGCGAGGTCGTGGGCGCCGAGATCTCGGTGCAGAACCTCGACGTCGTCTCCCGGCTGGGCCTCGACCCCGACGCGTTCAACACCGCCGTGGTGGTCGGCGCCTTCGCCGACGCCGTCGGCGTCTTCAACTACACCCCGATCGGCGGCGGCCGGATCGCCCCCGACCCGGCCTGGACCGCCGCCCACATCACCACCGACGCGGTGCCCATCCTCGGCCGGGTGACCTGCAACAAGGCGATCTTCCCGCAGCTCAAGGCGGCGCTCGCCGAGGTCGTCGCCCAGGGCCTCGAGTCCGAGATCCACGCCGGGCGAGTACGCCGGGTGCTACTACCCGCGCTTCATCGCCGGCTCCACGACGCTGTCCAACCACTCCTTCGGCCTCGCGCTCGACCTCAACGTGCCCGGCAACCAGCGCGGCACCGTCGGCGAGATGGACCGCGACGTGGTGGCGATCTTCAAGTACTGGGGCTTCGGCTGGGGCGGCGACTGGCGCTACACCGACCCGATGCACTTCGAGCTCAACCAGATCAAGCGGCCCGGCTGAGCCGCCGCGATGGTCACGAGGCGAGCGTCTCGCGCACCTTCTCGGCCACCATCGCCATCGTGGTCCGCGCCCGCACCGGGTCCTCGGTGAGGAAGTAGTGGTCGGCGCGCGGCGTGACGTCGTGGGTGACCTCGACACCGGCCTCGCGCAGGCGGCGCGCGTAGGTGTCGCCGTCGCGGCGCAGGGTGTCGCGCTCGGCGGTCAGCACGATCGCCGGCGGCAGGCCCGACAGGTCGTCGGCGAGCACCGGTGAGGCGTAGGGCTCCGACCGGGTCGCCGGGTCGGGGAAGTAGACGCGCCGCACGAGCGCCCGCAGCGACGGCGAGATCATCCCGGCGCCGGTCGGCAGGTCCGAGGCCAGGTCGAGAGCCGGCACGCCGAGCACCTGCAGGCGCGGGGTGAACGAGGCGGCGTCGCGGGCCTGGAGGCACACCGACGCCGCGAGCCCGCCCCCGCTCGAGAAGCCGCCCACCACCACCGGTGCCTCGGCCGCGATCGCTGCGGACACGTCGTGGCACTGGTGCTGGGCGACCGGGTAGGCGACGTACGGGCCGGTGCGGAAGTCGACGTTGACCACCCGCACGCCGGCGGTCGCCGCGACGTAGCGGCACCACCAGTCGTCCATCTGCGGGTAGCGCATCAGCCAGGCCCCGCCGTGGAAGTGGACGTACGCCGGCCCGTCGGGCTGCTCCGCTGCCGCTTGCTCGCGCCGGGCGCGGCGTACTCGTGGATCTCGACGCGGCCGTGCCGGGTCGGCACCCGACGCTTCACCGGCGCGGGGAGGTCGCTGCCGGCGAAACGCAGGTCCTCGCCGTAGCGCACCGAGAACCGGGCGTGGCGTGCATGGACATCGCGCTGATCCGGTCGCTGAGCCTCACGGGGTGTCTTCGGAGCGCGCCGGTCAGCAGATGGTCGGGGTGCGCCCTAGCGCCGGCGCCGGTGCGCGGCCGCCTTGACGCGGTTCTGGCAGCGGGTCGAGCAGAACCGCCTCGTGCCGTTCTTGGAGCCGTCGACGAAGACCCGGTCGCACGGCTCGGCGGCGCAGACCCCGAGGATGCCGGCCAGGTCGCTCCCGGCGCAGATCGCCAGCGCCGAGGCGATGCCGGCGGCCCAGCCGACGACGACGTCGTCGTCGGCACCGTGGAAGTGCAGCCCCCAGCCGTCCGGCCCGCGGTCGAGCTGGGGTCGGGCGCCGGTGCGCAGGAGCAGGTCGTTGACCAGGTCGGCGGCCCGGTCGAGGTCGCCGCCCGCGCGCGCGGTGAAGACCTCGCGCACCGTGGCGGCGTACGCCGTCAGCTCGTCGGCCTCGGCGACCGTGACGCGGGCGGGGCGACCCCGGGAGACCAGGACGCCCGAGACCGCCGCCGCCCGCTCCGCGCCCCGGGGCACGCTCTGGACCGTCGCGCCGTCGTGACCCGGGGTGACGGCGTTGACCAACCCGACCGCGGCAGCGAGCAAGGTCTCCAAGTGACTGTCGAAACGCACTTGACCAGTGACTCCTTCGGATCTAGTGTCATCGAATGACTGCTGAAAGACAGGATGACAGTGACACCCTACGGTCCACCCGGCGCCGGCGCGACCTGCCGCGCCCGGTGTGGGCGCTGGTCCTGGCGCGCACGGTCAACCGACTGGGCGGTTTCAGCCTGACCTTCCTCGACCGTCGTGCTCGTCGACGACCTGGGCGCATCCGTCGGCGTCGCCGGCGCGATGATGGCGGCGTTCGGGCTGGCCACGTCCCGTCACGACTGGCCGGCGGGCGGCTCGCCGATCGGATCGGTCGGGTCCGCACCATCTGCCTCGGCCTGATCGGCTGTGCGGTCGCGCAGCTGTGGATCGCCGCGAGTCCCACGGCGGCATCGGCGTTCGTCGGCGTCGTGGCGCTCGGGCTGGCCTTCGAGCTCTACGAGCCACCGAGCCAGGCGCTCGTCGCCGACCTGACCACCGACGAGCAGCGACCGATCGCCTACGGACTGCTCTCGGCCGCGCTGGCGGCCGCGGGCGCGGGGGCCGGCCTCCTGGCGGTGCTGCTCGGAGCGGTCGACCTCCGCCTGCTGCTGGTCGCCGACGCGGTGACGTGCCTGGCCACGGCAGCGATCGTCGCGCTCGTCGTCCACGACCCCGGCGCCGCCTGCCCGGTCACCCGCCCACGCCTCGTCGTCACCCTGGCGCGACCGGCGCCTGCTCGCGCTCCTCCTCGCCGGCACCGGCTTCGCGATCGTCTACCTCACGATCGTGGTCACGCTCCCCCTCGCGGCCTCGGCCCGTGGAATCGCCCCCGAGCACGTCGGCCTGGTGCTCACCGCTCTGTGCGGTGACGGTGGTGGTGGGGCAACCCGTGCTGCGCTGGGGAGTGCTCGACGGTGACGGCTTCCGCGCCATGACCGTCGGGTACGTCGTGCTGGCGGCCGGGCTCGGTCTCGCGGCGCTGGCGACCTCGCTCACCGCGCTGTGTGCCGCGGCCGTCGTGTGGAGCATCGGCGACCTGCTGCTGATGGGCCACGCGATGACCATCGTGTCCCGGCTCGCACCGGTCGGGGCCCGCGGCGCCTACCTCGCGGCGTACGGGCTGTCCTGGGGAGCCGCGGCCGTGGTCGCCCCGCTCCTGGGCACCACCCTCCTCGACCACGCCGGGGCAGCGGGTCTGTGGCTGACGCTGGCGGGGACCACCGCGGCTCTCGCCGCGGCACAGCCCGCCCTGGCGCGGCTGTGCCGCGCGCCCCTTCCCGCGCGTGCTGCTCTAGATTGACCCTCATGCGCGCAGCCCAGATCACCACGCTCACCGGACCCGCCGACATCACCGTGGCCGACGTGCCCGAGCCCACGCCCGGCGCCGAGGACGTGCTGATCGACGTGCACCGCGTCGGCGTGTCGTTCCCGGACCTCCTGCTGTGCTCGCGGCGAGTACCAGATCAAGCCCGACCTTCCCTTCGCGCCGGGCGTCGACGTCGCGGGCACCGTGGTCAGCGGGCCCGGATTCACTCCCGGTCAGCGGGTCGCCGGGGTCGGCGGGTACGGCGGTGCCGCCGAGCGCGCCGTCGTCCCGGCGATGTTCACCTTCGGCCTCCCCGACCACGTCACCTTCGACGAGGGCGCCGCCCTGCCGATGAACTACCTCACCGCCGAGTTCGCGCTCCACGAGCGCGGCGGGCTGCGGGCCGGCGAGACGGTGCTGGTCCACGGCGCCGCCGGTGGGCTCGGCACCGCCACGATCCAGGTGGCCAAGGGCATGGGCGCGCGGGTGATCGGCGTCGTCAGCACCGAGGCGAAGGCCGACGTCGCTCGCGCCGCCGGTGCCGACGAGACCGTCCTGCTCGACGGCTTCAAGGACCAGGTCAAGGAGCTCACCGGTGGTCTCGGCGTCGACGTCGTCGCCGACATCGTGGGCGGGGCGGCGTTCATCGACTCGCTTCGGGTCCTCGCCACCCAGGGCCGCCTGCTGGTGCTGGGCTTCGCCTCGGGTGACGGGCATCCCCGAGGTCAAGGTCAACCGCCTGCTGCTCAACAACGTCGACGTGCGCGGGGTCGGCTTGGGGCGCCTTCGCGATGCTCCGTCCCGGCTACATGCAGGAGCAGTGGGCGCGGCTGGTGCCGATGATGGCCGCCGGCTCGGTCAAGCCGCCGATCGGCAAGGTCTACGACCTCGAGGAGTTCGGTCAGGCGCTCATCGACATGGACGAACGACGCACGCTGGGCAAGTCCGTCGTGCAGGTCCGGACCTGACGCCGCCGCTCTCTGTCGCTTAGCACATCCCTGACGTGTCAGGGATGACCTTTCGGTGATTTTCCTGCTCACTTGCTGGAACCCATGGCACACCGGGTGCGCCGTGAAGTAACCTCGGCCCCACTCGGTCGGCACATCGTCACCCGTCGATGCACCTGACCCCTGCTCCCTGCCCCCTCGCTGACCGAGTGTCGGAAGGAACTGACATGAGAAGCCCCCTCGTCCGATCCGGCGCCGTCCTGGCTGCCGCCGGACTCCTGCTCCTGCCCACCGCGGCCCAATCCGCCGGGCCCGTGGTCGCCCGGGCCGGCGCCAACGCGCTGACGCTGTCGATCGGGGGCAACCCGTTCTCCACGGGCAGCGTCACGGTCGTCCGCGACAAGGACGGTCAGAACAAGACCGGTGACACCCAGCCGCCCATCGGCGTGCTCGGCAACCAGGGCCTGCTCAACGTCGGCGCCCTCGTCCAGGACGCCGACACCGACCTCACCAACCGCAACGGCTCGTCCGAGGCCTGCTCGGGTGTGGGTCGGCAACGGCGCCGGCGTCGGCGCCGTCGGTGACTCCAACTGCATCACCCCCGGCGACCCGGTCGGCATCTCGCTCGGCCAACCTGGATCTCACCGGCGTCGTCGTCATCGATCCTGCTTCGGCCCTCGGACCGCTCGCTGCGCTCAACGCGCCGCTCGCAGCGATCCTCGGCCAGGTGACCGCCCCGCTGAGCGACGCCCTCGAGGGTGCCCTCGGGCCGCTGTCGCTCGGCGGCTCGCTCGGTGCGGTGGAGTCTCGCTGCACGGCCGACCGCACCAGCGCCGACGGCACTGCCAACATCGCCGACACCACCCTCGGGTGCCGAGCATCGGCGGCACGAGCATCGACCTGGTGGAGTTCCCGGCCAACCCGCCGCCCAACACCAAGGTCCTCACCGACCTCGACGTCGTTCTCGACACGATCCTCGACGCCCTCGAGACCGACCTCAACGACACGCTCGACGGTCTCGGCGCGCCGCTGCTGCTGGTGATCGACCCGATCCAGGACCAGGTCGTCGACGCCGTTGATCGGCCAGATCGCGCCGCAGCTGCCCCGCTCGAGGAGAACGTCCTCGACGTGACGCTCAACAAGCAGACGAAGTCCAACGGCGGCAAGTCGATCCTGGTCACCGCCATCGACCTCAAGCTGCTTCCCGCGGCCTCGGCGTTCGGCTTCGACTCCCTGGTCGGCGCCCAGATCGCCAGCGTCACCTGCGGACCCAGCGGTCGGGTGGCCACCAACGACCCGGACCCCACTCCGACCCCGAACCCGACCCCGAACCCGACGCCGGGTCCTGAGGTCCCGACCGTGGTCGACGCCGGTGCCTACGGCCCGGTCAACGGCTCCGACGGCCCGGGCAGCCCGCTGCTCTGGGGCTTCGCCGCCGTCGCGCTGGCCAGCGGTGCCGGTGTGTCGCAGGACGGCGCCTGCTGCGCCGATGAGCTCCACATGAGCACAGGCACGGGCCTGGGTCTCTTCGACGCCGATCGTGCGCGCTGGGGGATCACCACCGTCATGGTGATCCTCCTCGCGGCGCTCGCGCTGGCCATCCTCGATGGTCCGGAGACCCGGGCCCTGCCGTCATCCACGGGGGGCGGTGAGTCGGCGGCCTCCGCGTCGTCCTCCGAGGGTGCTGCGACGCGCGGCGGCGCCGACGCCCTCATCGTGCCGACGATCGGGCTCGACGCCTCGATGATCGACATCGCCCTCGACCCCGACGGCGTGCTGACGCCGCCGTCCGACTACACCGAGGTCGGCTACTGGGAGCGCAGTGCGGCGCCCGGGACCCGCTCGGGACAGACCGTGGTCACCGGGCACACCGTGCACACCGGCGGTGGTGTGATGAACCGTCTGGCCGACGTGGCCGACGGCGACCCGCTCCAGATCCGCTTCGACGGCGTCCTGGTCGACTACCGCGTGCGCAAGGTCGTCACCTTGTCGAAGGCGCAGGTGGCCGAGAAGGCCGAGGCGCTCTTCGGCCAGGACCGTCGCAAGGGTCGCCTGGTCCTCGTGACCTGCACCGACTGGGACGGCGCGGAGTACCAGTCCAACGTCGATCGTCTTCGCCGACGAGTTCGAACCCGTCTGACGCCGAGTCGGCGCCTACAGGCGCCGACTCACCCCGAGATCCGCGCCGAGTCGGCGCCTACAGGCGCCGACTCGAGCTGTTTCCGTGCGCCGAGTCGGCGCCAAGACGCGCCGACTCGGCGACCACGGGGACGGGTGGGGTCAGAGAGGCTTGAGCGGGTGGATGGCCACCTCGCCGGCGAGCAGGGGTCCGGCGACCTCGAAGGCCTTGGCCACGTGGGGCTGCGACATGTGCGCGTCGAGGTCGGCCTGGCCGGCCCACTCCTCGACGGTCACGAAGACGCCCGGGGCGGCGGCCGACTCGAAGACCTCGTAGGCCAGGCAGCCGGCGTCGCCGCGGGAGGCTGCGGCCAGCTCGGCGAGGGCAGGCGCGGCCTCGGCCGCGCGCTCGGGGTCGATCGGGATGGTCGCGATGACGCGCAGCGTTGCGCTCTCTTCACTCATGGGCTGACCCTAGCCCCCGCCGGGGTGTGGGGGGAGACGGTTAGGCTCGCGCGTGTGAGCATCCTCGATGACGCCCGCGAGGGCATGAACCCCGACATCCGCCCGCAGGACGACCTCTTCGGCCACGTCAACGGCCGCTGGCTCGACGAGGTGGAGATCCCCGCGGACCGGTCGAGCTGGGGACCGTTCGTGCAGCTGGCCGACGCCGCCGAGCAGCACGTCAAGGAGATCATCACCGAGCTCGGCCGAGAAGGTCGCCGCCGGCGACTCCCTCGACGACGCGGCCGGCACCGCCGACGCCGAGGACGCCCGCAAGATCGGCGACCTCTACGCCTCCTTCATGGACACCGACGCGATCGCGGCCAAGGGCGCCGAGCCGCTGCGGCCGCTGGTCGACGCCGTCGCCGCGCTGCGCGACGTGCGCGACCTGGCGGCGTTCCTCGGCGAGTTCGAGCGGATCGGCGGCCACGGCATCTTCGGCTCCTACGTCGACACCGACGCCCGCAACTCCGACCGCTACCTCCTGCACCTCTCCCAGGGCGGCCTCGGGCTGCCCGACGAGTCCTACTACCGCGACGACAAGTTCGCCGAGCAGCGCGAGAAGTACGTCGCCTACCTCACCGACCTCCTCACCCTGGGGCGTCACGAGGATGCTGCCGCCGCCGCGCGACCATCCTCGGGATCGACACCAGGATCGCGGCCGGCCACTGGGAGCGCGCCGACACCCGCGACGTGCAGAAGACCTACAACCTGCTGACCCACGACGAGCTCGTCGCGCTGTGCCCGAGCTTCGACTGGGACGCCTACGCCACCAACCTCGCCGGGCCCGACGTCACCGCCGATGCCGTCATCGCCGAGGTCATCGTCGGCCAGCCGTCGTTCTTCGAGCACCTGTCGACGGTCCTCGACGAGGTGCCGCTGGCCGACCTGAAGGCCTGGCTGCTCAGCCACATCCTGCGGGCCAACGCCGCCTACCTCACCGACGACTTCGTCGAGACCAACTTCGACTTCTACGGCCGCACGCTCAACGGCACGCCCGAGCTGCGGGCCCGGTGGAAGCGCGCCGTCTCCTTCGTCGAGGGCTCGGTCGGCGAGGCGGTCGGCAAGGAGTACGTCGCGCGCCACTTCCCGCCGACGTCCAAGGCGCTCATGGACGACCTGGTCGCCAACCTGCTCGCGGCCTACCGGGTCTCGATCGAGGCGCTCGACTGGATGACCGAGGAGACCAAGCAGCGGGCCTACGAGAAGCTCGACACCTTCCGTCCCAAGATCGGCTACCCCGAGAAGTTCCGCGACTACTCCAAGCTCACGGTGACCGCCGACGACCTGGTCGGCAACGTGCACGCCGCCTCCGCCTTCGCCACCGACCGCGAGCTCGCCAAGATCGGGGCGCCGGTCGACCGCGACGAGTGGTTCATGCTGCCGCAGACCGTCAACGCCTACTACAACCCCGGCACCAACGAGATCTGCTTCCCCGCCGGCATCCTCCAGCCGCCGTTCTTCAGCCCCGACGCCGAGCCGGCCGAGAACTACGGCGGCATCGGCGCGGTCATCGGCCACGAGATCGGTCACGGCTTCGACGACCAGGGAGCGCAGTACGACGGTCAGGGCAACCTCAACGACTGGTGGACCGCCGACGACAAGGCCGCCTTCGAGGTCAAGTCGAAGACCCTCGTCGAGCAGTACGACGGGTTCTCGCCGCGGGCGCTTCCCGGCGAGCGCGTCAACGGCTCCCTGACGGTCGGCGAGAACATCGGCGACCTCGGGGGCCTCACGATCGGGCACAAGGCGTTCGTGATCAGCCAGGACGGTCAGGCCAGCATCGAGGACCGCGAGAAGCTGTTCCTCAACTGGGCGTTCGTGTGGCGCACCAAGCGGCGCACCGAGCAGGAGCAGCAGTTCCTCACGATCGACCCGCACAGCCCGCCGGAGTTCCGCGCCAACATCGTGCGCAACCTCGACGAGTTCCACGAGGTCTTCGGCACCGTCGAGGGAGACGCGTTGTGGCTCGACCCGTCCGAGCGGGTCCGGATCTGGTAGCACCCCGACCCACGACACCGCCCGCCGGACCCGAGACCTGGGCCCGGCGGGCGGTGCTGCGTCGCGCCGGGTCGCGGGTCCGCGGACGGGACGACACCACGCGTTTGCGCCCACGTGTAATGATGTAATCATGATTACAAATGAGATGACGGAACGGGTGCGCGGCTGGTTCAACGGCCGGCTCCCGCAGGAGTGGCAGGTCGCGCCGGCACAGGTCGCCGCCGATCGGGAGGAGATCACCGTGGTGCTGACCGTCGGTGACGTGGCGCAGACGGAGTCCGAGGTCGAGCGGGCCGAGGCGCGAGCCGGGCGGGCCAAGGGATTCCGCGAGGACACCCGTGAGCAGCGGATGGCCATCGCCAGGGAGGCCGAGCACCGCTTCGAGCGCACGGTGTCGTGGGGCGTCCGGATCGGCTCCGACGAGCAGCGGCACGAGGAGCTGTGGACCCATGTCTCGGCGCCGGTGATGACCCGCCTGCGGCAGGAGCAGCGGTTGGTCCTCGACACGCTCGTCGCGGCGGGCGTCGCCAAGTCGCGCTCCGACGCGCTGGGGTGGTGCGTGCGCCTCGTGGGTCAGCACGAGGGCGACTGGTTGGCCGACCTGCGGGCGGCGATGGAGTCGGTCGCCGACGTGCGCGGCCAGGGCCCGACCGCCTGACCGCCGGATGCGCCTGACCGCCTGCCCGCCTGGTCGGGCGAGTCAGTCCGTCCTGGCGCAGGTGATGCGCAGCGTGAAGTAGTCGGCGGCACCGTCGTTGTTCTCGCCGTACGCCGTGACGGCGTCGTCGCTCAGGCTGTAGCTCTCGACGACCGTGTGCTGGTTGTTCCAGAACGCGATCGAGCCGAGCACGCTGGCTCCGGACGGACAGGTGGCAGTGACGAACTGGAAGTCGCCGTCGGGCACGCTGCTGCTGACCTTCGTGACCGTGGAGAAGGACGTCAGGCCCCGCAGCGACTTCTTGGTCGGGCCGGACAGGTCCTTGGCCGTGACGGTGCCGTTCTTGATCTGGGCTCCGGTGATCTGGGACCCGGCCACCGCGCCGCCGGCGGCCGAGACGAACAGGGCGCCGCTGAGCAGGAGCGCCGCCGGGAGGGAGGGGCGGTAGCGGGACAGGTGAAGGGGCATGGGCGAAACGTAGGTCGATCCGGACCCGCTGTCGTGCGTGATTCGGATCATTCCGTGCCGGTGTGCGCCATCATCGTCAGGTGACGATCCTCGAGCGCGACGCCGAGCGCGAGAGCGCGCTGGTGCTGCTGCTCGACGCCGTCGTGGACTCCGAGATCGACGAGTGGTGGGCGCGACACGGCGGGGGCGAGGCTGCGCCGGCCGAGACTGACCCGTGCTGGGCGGGAGCCCTGCGGCTGTTCGCGACCGCCCTGTCCCGGGAGTGGGATGTCGCCCGGACCTTGGCTGTGGAGGCACCCGTTCCCGAGGCGGACGACCCCATCGCCCGCTGGTTGCGCAGCGGTGCGTGGGCGTGGGCGTCGTCCGGTGACCCCTCGCCCGGCGCGTCGGACTCCCTGACCGCGCTGCTCGACGACGTACCGGACCCGGCCCACGGGCCGCTGGCGCGCTTCGCCGCCTACCTCGGTGTCGAGGGCGCCCTCGCCCACGCCCGCCTCGACCTGGCCCAGCAGCTGGCCGAACGATGGGGCGACGCCCTCTGGGAGCCGCTGGTGCTCGCCGGTCGCGAGCACCCGTTCACACCGGTCATGGGCGCCTGCCGAGCACGCCTGCTCGCCTTCCGCGGCGAGGTGGGCGCAGCCGACGTCGTCTACCGCGGACTCGCGGACTCCGCGCACCCGACGGTGCAGGCGGTGTGCTCGGCGACCGGCAGCCTGGTGCGCGGCAACGAGGCCGAGCCGGGCGAGGTACGCCGACTGGCAGAGGTCGTGGGATCGCTGGCGGGGGAACCGCGCGACCACCTCACCGCCGGGGCGCACCTGCTCCTCGCCTTCGGACTGGTCGCCGTCGGGGACGTCGCCGCGGCCGCGCGCAGCGTGCTCGCCGTCGGGCTCGACGCCGACCTGGGTGGCTGCAACGTCATCGACCGCGCCCTGGGGCTCGAGCTCCTCGTCGCGCTGGCCGTCGCCGAGGAGGACCTCGATGCCGCGCAGGCCTGGCTGCACCGGGCCGCGCCGCTGCTCGCCTCGCCGATCGCCGACTCGACCATCGCGCGGGCCCACGCCCGCGTGCGGCTGCTCGAGGGACACCCTGACGAGGCCGTCGTCTGGGCCGAGCGCGCGGTCGTGCGGGCCGAGGCCAACGCCCGCGGGATCGAGGCAGCCGAGGCTCGGATCCTCCTCAACCGGGCGCGCCTGGCCAAGCGAGGCCCTGGCGACCGGCAGCAGGCGGTTGCAGGTCTGCGCGAGATGGTCGGTCGGGCCGAGGCGCTCGGTCACCGGTCCACCCGGCGGGCGGCCGCGCGCGAGCTGCGTCCGCTCGGGCTCAGGCTGCGCCCGCTGTCGGGCTCGGGATGGGCCGGGTTGAGCGCGCGCGAGGCCGAGGTCGCCGGCTGGGTGGTCGAGGGCGCCACCAACCGGCAGGTCGCAAGCAGGCTGCACGTCTCCGAGCACACGGTGCGGGCCCATGTGTCGCGGGTGCTGGCCGCGTTCGGCGTGGCCACCCGCTCGGGCCTCCCGGCCGCCATGGGGGAGCGCGATCGAGCCGGTGCGCAGCCCCTCACCGCGGCGTCGTGCCCGACCTACCCGACACTGACCGGGCGCCAGGAGGAGGTGGCCGGACTGGTCGCCGACGGTCGGTCCAACCGCGAGATCGGCGAGCTGCTCGGGCTGAGCGTCCGCACCGTCGAGCGCCACGTGGGCGACATCCTGCAGCGGTGGGACCTACCCAGTCGTACGGCGCTCGCGCACCGGGTGCGCGAGCGCCGTACGACCTAGGGTCTGGCTGGGTCTAGCTGGTCGGTCGTGACCACCGGGGCTGCGTGCGTCAGATCAGTTCTTCGTGTCGAGCATGCTGCGCTCGGCCTTGGCCGGGAGCGGCGAAGGTCACCGTGGCGCAGCTGTACTGCAGCGATGACGGCTGTCCTCGACCGGCACCCCGTTGCTGTAGACCTGATCGAGCCCATCGTTGGTCTCGGCGTCGTAGCCGAGTTGTAGACCTGCAGGGCGGCGTTGCTTGACGCCCCAGAAGGCGCAGGCACTGATCGACTTCTCTGGCCCGCGGGGCAGTCGCCCTCGGCGATGAAGCCATCCCTGGTGTTGGCCGGCGGACGTTCGAGGTCGTGACCTCGTTGTAGGCGTAGTCGGTCGACTCCGCCCGGTGCCGTCGGCTCCGGCAGGTCCGGCCGGGCCCGCGGGGCCGGCAGGACCAGCAGCGCCCGGGGCGCCATCGGCCCCGTCGGCGCCGTCGGCGCCGTCGGTGCCGTCGGCACCCTGGAGCGCGGTCACGCTCTGGGGGGCGAGGTCCTTGAGGGACAGGCTCTTGTTCTTGATGTCCTTGCCGGTGACCGAGTTGTTCTTGATGTCCTTGCCGGTGATCATCTTGGCGGCGACGGCACCTCCTGAGGCTGCGAAGAGCAGCGCGAGGGCGATGACGATGATGGCGGGTAGCGAGCGTGAGCGAGTTTTCATGCCCTTACCTTGAGTGGCCCGCCTCGGTCACACCATGACCCGTTGTGACTAGATCGCACTAGGGTGGTCCGCGTCGCAGCGGTCCGCGTCGGTCAGCCCAGCAAGCGGGTGTCGGCACTGTGGAGGCGCCGGGCGAGCTCGGCGGCGATCCCGCGCAGCACCGCCGGGTGCTCGGTGATGAGGGCGTCGAACTCGCGAGGTCCGATCACCAGCACTCTCATGGCGGAGGTGGCGGTGACGGTGGCGCTGCGTCGCAGGGTGGCGTCGAGCAGGGACATCTCGCCGATGACGGTGCCGGGCCCGGCGTTGCCGACGACGTTGCCGTCGAGGGTGACGCTGGCCTCACCGTCCATGACGACGAAGGCCTCACGACCGGTCCCGCCGGCGGTGATCAGCGTGTCACCCGCGGCGATCTCGGCCTGGTCGACCAGGCTGCTGATGTGCTGGAGCTCCTTGACCGAGCAGCCGGAGAACAACGGCACCCCTGCCAGCAGCTCGAGCTTTGCGTCACGCGCCATGCCGACCTCCTCGGTGAGGGGCGAGGTGCCCCGAAACCCTGCGAACGTACCGCACCCCTGTGGAGGGGCGTCCCGGTCGTCGGCGGGCCCTGATAGACAGGCGTCATGACCCAGACGAGCATCGCTGCCGGCGCTCGTGAGCGCGCCGAGTCACACCTGCGAGCCCTGGTCGGCCGCGACGACGCGACGTTGCGCGAGGACCAGTGGACCGCGATCGAGGCCCTGGCCGTCGGACGCCGCCGCGCCCTGGTCGTGCAGCGCACCGGGTGGGGCAAGTCGGCGGTCTACTTCGTGGCCACGCTCCTGCTGCGCGAGCAGGGCGCCGGGCCCACCGTGATCGTCTCGCCGCTGCTGGCCCTGATGCGCAACCAGATCGAGGCCGCCCAGCGTGCCGGCATCCGCGCGGTCACGATCAACTCCACCAACCTCGAGCAGTGGGAGGACACCCACCGGGCGATCACCGACGGCGAGGTCGACGTCCTGCTGGTCAGCCCCGAGCGGCTCAACAACCCCGGCTTCCGCGACGAGGTGCTCCCCCGCCTCGCCGCCACCTGCGGGCTGCTCGTCGTCGACGAGGCCCACTGCATCAGCGACTGGGGCCACGACTTCCGCCCCGACTACCGACGCATCCGCACCCTGCTCGGCGAGCTGCCCGACGGCATCCCCGTCCTGGCCACCACCGCGACCGCCAACACCCGCGTCACGACCGACGTCTCCGAGCAGATGGGCCAGGACACCCTCGTGCTGCGGGGCACGCTCGACCGCGAGTCGCTCCGGCTCGGCGTCGTACGTCTGAAGACCGCCCAGCAACGCCTGGCCTGGCTCGCCGACCACCTCGCCGAGCAACCCGGATCGGGGATCATCTACTGCCTCACGGTCGCCGCGACGCGCGAGGTCGCCGACTACCTCCGCTCGCGCGGGCACCAGGTCGAGGCCTACTCCGGCCAGACCGAGACGACCGAGCGGCAGGCGCTCGAGGGCGCGCTGATCCGGGGCGAGGTCAAGGCGCTGGTCGCCACCAGCGCTCTCGGGATGGGCTTCGACGCCACCCTCGGCTTCGTCGTCAACCTCGGGGCGCCGGGCTCACCGGTGTCCTACTACCAGCAGGTCGGTCGTGCCGGCCGCGGCGTCGACCCCGATCCCGGAGCGACGGTGGTGCTGCTGCCCGCGGTCGAGGACCGCGACATCTGGGCCTACTTCGGCTCGCTCTCCTTCCCGCCGGAGGCGCAGGTCCGTCAGACGCTCGAGGTCCTCGAGACCGAGGGTCGCTCGCTGAGCACCGCCGCCCTCGAGACCCACGTCGAGCTGAGTCGCACCCGTCTCGAGCAGATGCTCAAGGTGCTCGACGTCGACGGCGCCGTACGTCGCGTCCGTGGCGGGTGGGAGTCCACCGGTCAGCCCTGGAGCTATGACGAGGAGCGCTACCGACGGGTGCGCGAGGCGCGCGAGCGCGAGCAGCAGGCGATGCTCGACTACCTCACCACCGACCGGTGCCGGATGCGCTACCTGCGCGAGCAGCTCGACGACCCCGACGCCAGCGACTGCGGACGCTGCGACAACTGCGGTGGCCTGAGCCTCGACAGCTCGGTCTCGGAGGCGGCGGTCTCGGAGGCCGAGGAGCGCCTCGGTCGCCCGGGCGTCGTCGTCGAGCCGCGCAAGATGTGGCCCAGCGGGCTGTCCTCGCTGGGCATCTCGCTGAGCGGCAAGATCACGTCCGGCGCGAGCGAGGGGCGAGCGGTGGCCCGCCTCACCGACCTCGGTCACGGCCAGGCCCTGCGTGAGCTGTTCCGCGAGACCACGCCCGACGGCCCGGTGCCGACCGGGCTGGCGCGCGCCGTCGTGGAGGTCCTCGGCGACTGGCGCCCCCAGGTCGACGCGATCGTGGTCGTCGAGTCCCAGCGGCGCGCGGCCCTGACCGCCGACTTCGCCGACGGGCTGTCGCGCTACCTGAAGAAGCCGGTCATCGGGCGCTACGCGATCGTCGACCCCGACGTCGCCCCGGGTCAGGGGGCGATGAACTCCGCCCAGCGGGTCGCGGCCGTGGGTCGACGCTGCTCGCTGAGCCTCGACGGCGAGGTCGCCGGTGCGACGGTGCTGCTCGTCGACGACCAGGTCGTCACCGGCTGGACCATGACCCGCGCCGCCGCGGCCCTGCGCGAGGCCGGTGCCTCCGCCGTGCTCCCCCTGGCACTCGCGACCCAGACCTAGCGGCCAGCGGAGGCTGAGCAGCGAGCGTCAGCGAGCGTCGACGAAGCCCGGTGACCGCGGTTGCGGTCCCTGGTCGGCTTTCGGGGGCTTCGTCGACGGGCTCGCCCAGGGGCTCGCCCTGCTCAGCCTCCGTGGGTGAGACCGGGGGGCTCGGCCTGCTCAGCTCCGGCCTAACCTGGAGCCATGCGCTTCGGTATCACGATCCTCACCGACCTCCCGTGGTCCGAGGCCCGCCCTCGGTGGGAGGCGGCCGAGGAGATGGGCTTCGACCACGCGTGGACCTACGACCACCTGGTGTGGGGCGGGCTTCCCGACGCCCCGTGGACCACCGCGACGCCGGTGCTCGGGGCCGCGGCCTCGGTCACCCGCACGATCGGGCTCGGGACCCTCGTCGCCTCGCCCAACTTCCGCCACCCCTACCTGCTCTTCCGCGACGCCCAGGCGCTGGAGGACCTCAGTGACGGCCGCTTCCTGCTCGGTCTCGGCACCGGCGGCAACCTCGACTCCGAGGTGCTGGCGACCCCGACCCTCACCGTGCGCGAGCGGGTCGACCGCTTCCAGGAGTTCGTCGACCTGCTGCTCCGCCTGCGCGCCGAGGACCGGGTCGACGCCGCGGGGCGGTGGTTCTCGACCGCCGGCGCTCGAACCCTGCCGACGCTGCGGCGCACGCCGTACCTCGTCGCGGCCAACGGACCCCGTTCGCTGCGCTACGCCGCCCGGGTGGGCGACGGCTGGGTCACGACGGGCACCAGGGCCGACGGGCTCGACGCGTGGTTCGACGAGCTCGCCGAGTCGAGCGAGGTCTACGAGGAGGCCCTCGCGGGCTGCGGCCGCGGCGAGGAGGACCTGCCGCGCTACCTCCTGCTCGACGCGGCACCGCACGTCGAGGGAGCGGGCCGGGTCTCGCTGTCGAGCGTCGACTTCTTCACCGAGGTGGTCGGCCGTGCGGGTGAGCTCGGCTTCACCGACGTCGTGACCCACTGGCCGCGAACCGAGGAGCCGTACGCCGCCTCGGTCGACGTGCTCGAGACGGTCGCGCGTGACGTGATGCCCGGACTGCGCTGATCGGTCGAGGATCGGTGCCGGCACGTGGCACCGATCCTCGACCGGTCCGACACCACACCCTCGCGGTCCTCGGCCGGCCTGCCCCCATGACAGGTCGGAGGAGATCCACCCCGGATCGGGTGTCGGTCTCGAGGGGATCAACGAGTCGCCGAAGCCAGGGTTACGCACGAGCTGGCGGGGCAGGCTGCGCGGCATGTCTCCCGATTCCCCCGTGCTCCCCTCCCACCCGTTTCCGGCCTCGCTGAGGCGTGACTCGGCCGTCGTCGCGCTCGGTGTCGCCTTCCTGGCTGCCGCGATCGTGGTGTCGGCGGTGAACTCACGCCCCGAGGGCGACCTCGACCTGTCCAACTTCGCCGTCGGGCTCCTGGCCACCGCCGGCCTGCTCGGTGCCGCGGGCCTCGCGTGGACGGCGGTGCGGGACGAGGCCGGTCGCGCCAACCTGATCGTGTGGCCGGCTGCGTTCGGCGCCCTCGGTGCAGGCCTGATGATCGCAGTGGGCTTCGACGCCAGCGACCTCTCGATCTACCTGGCAGCGCTGGTGGTCATCGGGCTCAGCGCCGGCGCCTACGTCCTCGCCCCGGGCGGCGCGCTGGCGATCAGCGGGCTCGTCGGCCTCCTCGTGCTCTACGCCAAGCTCGTCGACGACCTCGTCAACGTCGACGACTTCGACTCCGGGTTCATCGTCGCCGGCGTGGTCGTCTTCCTGTTCACCGCGACGATCACCGGCCTCGGCTGGCTGCTGCCCGACACCCGGGCGCTCACCGGGGTGGTGGTCGGTACCTTCGCGGTCACCTCCTACCTCTCGATCATGGCCTCGATCGCGTTCACCCGTGCCTTCACCGGCGCCCTCAGCTCGCCGTCGCTCGCCGAGGACGACCCGTTCTCCGACGACTTCTTCACCGAGACCGACACCTACACCAACGACGTCTACGTCACGCTCTTCTTCGCAGCGCTGCTCGTCGGGGTCTGGGTCGTGGCCGCCTACCTCACCCACAGCCCGGGCTTCAAGGTCCTCATCGTCGCCATGATCGCCACGGTGGTCCCGGCCGCCACGGTGGCGCTCGCCCTGGAGCACCCGGGCTGGTGGGGGCTCGCGACCGCGATCATCGGCCTCGCCGTGCTCTCCCTGGTCGTCGTCCGCAGCACCGGCGGCACTCGTGGTCCCGGCGCGCCGACCTCCGCGCCGCCGGCTGCCCCCGCGTTCCCGCCGCCGAGCTCGCCCCCGCCCCCGCCGCCGGTCGGCTGACCCAGCCCGCCCCACGCACGACGAAGCCCGGTGTCGCCGAGCGGCACCGGGCTTCAGGTCATGCGTGGGCGTGCGGGCCACGACCGGCAGGAGCAGCTGACTAGAACACGTTCTAGTCGAGGCTAGGGTGTCGGCATGACCGACACCGCGCCGCTGCGCGTCATCCAGTGGACCACCGGCAACATCGGGCGCCGCTCGCTGCACGCCCTCATCGAGCGGCCCGACCTCGAGCTGGTCGGGGTCTTCGCCCATGGTGCGGAGAAGGTCGGCCGCGATGCCGCCGACCTGTGCGGCCTCGACGTACCCCCGGAGCCCACCGGGGTGCTGGCCACCGACGACGTCGACGCGCTCATCGCGCTGGCGCCCGACGCGTGCTGCTACAACCCGCTCTGGCCCGACCTCGACCACCTGGTGCGTCTGCTCGAGGCCGGCATCAACGTCTGCTCGAGCGCCGCCTGGATCACCGGGGGCAAGCAGTCCCCGGCCGACCAGGAGCGGATCAGGGAGGCCTGTGAGCGCGGCGGGTCGACGATGTTCGGCTCCGGGGCGCACCCGGGGATGACCAACACGGTCGCGATGGTGCTGAGCGGCTCCTGCGAGCGGGTCGACGAGATCCGGATCACCGAGTCGGTCGACTGCTCGACCTACGAGTCGGCTGCGACCCAGATCGCGATGGGCTTCTCCCAGGACCCCGACACCCCGGGCCTCGCGGAGTCGGTCCGTCGCGAGAGCGAGGTCTTCGCGGAGTCCGCGGCGATGATGGCCGACGCCCTCGGCGTACGACTGGACCGGCTCAGCTTCGACGTGACCTTCACCGCCGCCACCGGCGACTCCGACCTCGGGTTCATGACCATCCCGGCCGGCACCGTCGGCGGCGTGATGGGCTACCACCGAGGCTGGGTCGGGGACCGCAACGTCGTCAGCGTCGGGTTCAACTGGACGATGGGTCAGCACGTCACCCCGCCCAAGCCGCTCCAGCACGGTCACGTGATCCAGGTCTTCGGCCTGCCCAACATGCGCACGGTCCTGCACTGCCTGCCGCCAGCCGACTGGACCGAGGAGGGCTTCATGGGCCTGGGCATGATCTACACCGCGATGCCCGTGACCAACGCGGTGCCGTACGTCGTCGCGGCGCCGGCGGGGGTCGCCACCTTGGCCGACCTCCCGCCGATCACCGGACGCGTCTGGTCCTGACCGCTGCGGTCAGGGCTTGCTGCAGGCCGCCTTGGCCTGCTTGGCCTTCTTCAGCTTCTGCTGGGCCTTCTTGAGCTTCTTCTTCGCCTTCTTGACGTCCTTCTTGGTGCCCTTCTTCTTCGCCTTCTTCAGCGCCTTCTTGGCCGACTTGACGGCCTTGGCGGCCTTCATGACCGCGGCGGTCTTCGGGGCGAGGTTGCAGGAGCTGAAGTCGACCGTGGCCGGCGTCGGGTCGTTGTTCGTGGCCTTGTCGAAGGCGGTGACGACCAGGGTGTGCGGACCGTCCGAGAGGCCGGAGAAGGTCGCGGGGGAGGTGCACGCGTCGGTGTCGCCCCCGTCGAGCTGGCACAGGAAGCCGTCGACGTCGGCGTCCGGGCTGGCGAACTCCGCGGTGACGGCCGGCTTCGTGACGTGGCTGCCGGGCGCCGGGGCGGTGATCGCGGTGTCCGGGCCGACCAGGTCGGTCACGAACTCGCGCGTGGCCGGCGACGCGTCAGGAGTGCTCGTGCCGTCGAGAGCCCGCACCGCGAACGCGTGCGGACCCGCGGCGAGGCCGGTGATCGTCTTCGGGCTCGTGCAGGCCGCGAACGGCGCGGCGTCGAGGGAGCTCTCGAAGGACGTGGCGTCCGGTGTCCCCTCGAAGGTGAAGGTCACCGCGGCCGGGCTGAAGCCGTTGTCGGCGCCGGTGAGGATGGTGGTGTCCGGCGGGAGGGACAGCTCCACGCCGGCCGTGCAGGCGGTCACCGCCGAGGTGTTGCTGGCCACCAGCACGTAGGTCTGGCCCTTGACGACCTCGAACGAGAACGGTGACGCGTTGGACGAGGACCCCTGGTCGCTCAGGAAGCCGGTCGCCTGGTCGGCGGGGTCGTAGGCACCGGCATAGAGGCTCAGGTGGGTGTTGACGGAGTCGGGGTTCGCGGCGTCCTCGAGGCACACGGAGCTGGTGCGGGTGATGGTCAGGCAGCCGCTGGACGGTGCGACGTAGGTGAGCGTGTCGTAGCCGTACGTCGTCCCCGCGTTGAAGAGCCCGGGGTACTCCCGCGGGCCCTCCTCGCACGTGTGCGTGCCGCCGTCGCGCGTCACCCGCCCGAGCTGGGTGGCGGAGCTGTCGATGGTCAGCGTGTCGGTGGTGACCTGCGCCCCGGACGCCACCGGCGCCGCGACGAGCAGGCCCCCGACGAGGGCGATGAGGGTGGTGACGATCAGACCGGTGCGGGTGCGGGCCCTGGTGCGGGCGGTGCTGCGCGGGCGGGGATGCGATGCCATGTCGGTTCCTCTGGGGGTGGGCGGTGGGCGAACAACGGCAACCTAGGACCGCCCGGGCTCTCGGTCGACCCTGGTCTGGACCGGCCGAGGCGTGCCGCGGGCCCCTCGGCGACCGGGACGGCCCAGGGAGCGCTCGGGGTGCGCTCGGGTGCGGGCTGACAGGATGGGCCCCATGGCGAGCCGGGTGTTCCTCCACATCGGCGCGCCCAAGACCGGGACCACGGCGCTCCAGACGCGGCTGCACCGCAACGCCGCGACCCTGCTCGAGCACGGCGTCCTGGTGCCGATGGGTGCGCGCGGTGAGCGGCGACCGGCGGGGCTGGTCCTGCGCGCCGCGCTCGACCTGACCGGCAAGGCGCTCGGCCAGGACCCGGCCGCCATCGCCGGCTCGTGGCAGCGCCTGGTCGGCGCAGGTCACCGCCCACGACGGCACCGCCGTGGTCAGTCACGAGGCCTTCGTGCGCTGCGACGAGGCCGCGGTGGCGCGGGTCCTCTCCGAGCTCGCGGGCGGGGCCGAGCTCGACGTGGTCTACACCGCCCGCGACCTCGGCCGCCAGCTGGTCTCGGGCTGGGTGGAGGGTCTCAAGAACGGGCGCCACGACGACCTCGACGACCCACCTCGCGCCGGCCCGCACCGGCGAGCTGCCGCCTGCGCGCCGCCTTCGACGTGCCGGCCGTGCTCGGCCGCTGGCTGGAGCACCTCCCGCCCGAGCGGGTCCACCTCGTGACCGTGCCGCCGCCCGGCGGTGACCGGTCCCTGCTCTGGCGCCGCTTCGCCGACCTGCTCGGCATCGACGACGCGTGGGTGCCCGGGCGAGCCGAAGCGCACGAACGACGTCGGTCGGGATCCCCGAGGCGCAGCCCCTGCTGGCTCTCAACCGCGAGCTCGGCGGCACGCAACAAGCGTGGCGGCCCGCACCAGCAAGCTCGTGCGGCGCACCGTCGTCGCCCGGGCCCGTCGGGCCGCGACCAGCACCCGGGTCGAGGTGCCTCCCGCGCGACGCCGCGTGGCTGCGGCGAGGAGGTCGAGCGCGGATCGCCTGGGCTGACCTCGAGCGGCATCGACGTCGTCGGCGACCTCGACGACCTGCGCGCCGCGCCGGTCGACCCGACGCGACCTGGGTCGACCCCGCCGTGCCGCACCCCGGCGTCGCCGAGGCGGCCGTGGCCGCCCTCGCCGCGGTCATCGGGAGGCCTACCCCGACCCGGGAGCGACTGACCGCGCACGACCACCGGTCCCTGCCAGCGGCGGTGTCGGCCGTGGGTCGGCGGTGGGTCGGCGGGCTGTCGGGGGCGCGGCTAGCGTCGCCGCATGCGGGAGGGTCGGCCGATGAGCTTCGTGCCGGTCACCGGCACCGCGACGCTGCGCCCGGCCGATCCGCCGCGCGACAGCGTGGTGGAGTTCAGCGACGAGCGGCGCACGGTCGCGCTGCCGATGAGGGCCGCGCTGCCGGTGCTGACCAAGGCCCGCGGTCGCGACGACGTCCACCCCAGCGTCGGGCTGCTGTCGGGCGCGGTGATGCTCGGCATGCGCCTGGTCGCGGCCGGCAAGTTCGAGCCGGCCGAGGGCAGGAGAGCTGGCGGGTCGCGCCGCTCGACGCGGCCGACGACGAGCGGGTCGTGCTGCTGGCCGGCTCCCGCGCCTACGACGGGCTCGACGCCGCCGCGGCCGAGCAGGTCGTGCGCGCCAGGTGCTCGACGCCGTGGCCGACACGATGCCGCGCAGCGCACCGCTCGGCGCCTCGGCCGGCGCCGGCACGACCCGCGACGCAGCGACCTGCCGAGGCCGAGGCGTCCGGCGGCGACGCGTCCGCCGACCGGTTCGCCGACCGGCTCCAGGCCCGCCTCGCGCGCACGTCGGGCCGAGCTGGACGCGCCCGAGCGCCGACCTCCCCCAGCTGGTGCGGCTCTCGCTGCGGGTCGAGGCCGACGAGGAGGAGCTCGTCGCCGGGGCCGTGCGCCTGGTGCTCCAGGCGCACGACGAGCGCGACCCGCTCCACGTCTGCGACGCGGCCGCGCTCTACGCCGACGTCCGGTGCCGTCACCCACGGCTTCGGCGCCCGGGCCGCGACCCACGCCAGCATCGCCCTGCGCGCCGCCGCCGACGCGTGGCCGGTGCTCGACCGCCTGCTGGCGCTGCGCGTGCCCGACGAGATCACCCTCGACACCGACGAGCTGGTCAGCCTGCTCGAGACCGGCGTCGGCGCCCTGGAGGAGATCGGGGTCGAGGTGCTCTGGCCCAAGAGCCTGGGCCGCGACCTGACGAGCACGGCCGTCCTCGACAGGCAGCGATCGGGGGGCACCGCCTCCACGGCGCCGCGCGAGGAGCCGCTCCAGGACCCACTGCTCGGCACCGAGGCCCTCTTCAGCTTCCGCTGGCAGGTGGCGCTGCACGGCGACGACCTGACCGCGGAGGAGATGGACCTCCTTGCCCGCGCTGCGTCCCCGATCCTCAAGCTGCGCGGCAGCTGGACCGTCGTCGACCCGGCGACGGCCAGGCGCGCCAAGAAGCGGCTGATCCGCACCGTCAAGCCGGCCCAGGCCCTCGCGGCGGCCCTCACCGGCGCCGTCGAGCTGGCCGCCCCCGGCGACGATGCCGCGACGGACCACCCCGTCGTCGTCGGCGCCTCGCTGCTGCGGGTGCGCGAGCGTCTCCTCACCGCGGCGAGCCGGGC
This sequence comes from uncultured Actinomycetota bacterium, assembly GCA_963822915.1. Taxonomy (GTDB): domain Bacteria; phylum Actinomycetota; class Actinomycetes; order Propionibacteriales; family Nocardioidaceae; genus Nocardioides. Next base: position 87,064 of record CAWGJR010000027.1, on the reverse strand, counting down.
GCCGATCGAGTCGCCCGCGGGCCTGCACGCCCACCTGCGCGACTACCAGCGCCACGGCCTGACCTGGCTGGCCGACCTGACCGGCCCTGGGTCTCGGCGCCTGCCTGGCCGACGACATGGGTCTCGGCAAGACCGTGACGGTGATCGCCCTGCACCTGCACCGTCGCGAGGTCGCGGCCCGGTCGTCCACCGCGTCCGCCGACGTGGGCCCGACGCTCGTCGTGTGCCCGGCGAGCCTCCTGGGCAACTGGGAGGCCGAGATCCAGCGGTTCGCGCCCGGTGTCGCCGTACGCCGCTTCCACGGGAGCAGCCGCGACCTCGACGGCCTCAGTGGCGCCCTGGCTGCCGACCTGATGGGCGACCTCACCGGTGACCGGGGCTTCGTGCTGACCACCTACGGCACGATGCGCGTCGACAAGGAGACCCTGGGGCGCGTCCCCTGGGACCTCGTCGTGGCCGACGAGGCCCAGCACGTGAAGAACCCGGCGTCGTCGACCGCCCGCGCCCTGCGCACGATCCGGAGCACGGCCCGCGTCGCGCTGACCGGCACGCCGGTGGAGAACAACCTGACCGAGCTGTGGGCGATCCTCGACTGGGCGATCCCGGGGTTGCTCGGCAGTCGCAACGCCTTCCGCAAGGTGTGGGCCGGGCCCATCGAGTCGGGGCTCGAGCCGACGAAGGCCCGCGCGTTCGCCGACCTCATCGAGCCGTTCCTCCTGCGGCGGCGCAAGTCCGACCCCGGCATCGCTCCCGAGCTGCCGGCCAAGACCGAGACCGACCACCCGCTCAGCCTCACCCGCGAGCAGACCGTCCTCTACGAGGCCTTCGTGCGCGAGACGATGGAGCGCATCGAGCGCTCCGACCCCGACGCCCGCCGCGGACTCGTCCTGGCGCTGCTCACCGGCCTGAAGCAGATCTGCAACCACCCGGCGCAGTTCCTCAAGCAGTCCGGGGCCACCCGGCTGGGCGGCCGCTCCGACAAGCTCGACCTGCTCGACGAGATCCTCTCGACCGTCGTGTCCGAGGGCGGGGCGGCGCTGGTGTTCACGCAGTACGTCGCGATGGGCCGCCTCCTCGAGGCCCACCTGGGCCGGGCCGGGATCCCGCACCAGTTCCTCCACGGCGCCACCCCCGTCCGCGAGCGCGAGGCGATGGTGGCGCGGTTCCAGGCCTCCGGGGCCGAGGGAACCGACGGGGTCACGCCGGTCTTCCTGCTCTCCCTCAAGGCCGGCGGCACCGGTCTCAACCTGACCCGGGCCGACCACGTCGTGCACGTCGACCGCTGGTGGAACCCCGCCGTCGAGGAGCAGGCCACCGACCGCGCCTACCGGATCGGCCAGACGCGCCCGGTGCAGGTGCACCGGATGATGATGCGCGGCACCGTCGAGGAGAAGGTCGGCGAGCTGCTGGCCCGCAAGCGCGCCCTGGCCGACGCCGTGCTCGGCCGGGGCGAGGCGGCCCTGACCGAGCTGAGCAACGACGAGCTGCGCGACCTGGTCACCCTGCGACCCGACCCGGGCGGTCGACGATGAGCGCCGCGCCGAGGTCGGAGGTGCTCTCCCACCCGCCTGTCCCCGCGCGCCGCGGCGCGGCCCGGGCCACGACGTGGTGGGGCAAGGCGTGGGTGCGCGCGGTCGAGGAGTCGGCCTACGCCGAGGGCGAGCTGCGCGCCGGGCGGGCGCTGTCGCGGCAGGCCGCGGTCGGGGGCATCTCGCTCGGGCGAGGTCGGCTCGTGGCCGCCGTGGCCGACAGCCACGGGTTGTGGACCGTCGACGTGCACCTGCCGACGTTCGACGGGGAGGCGACCGAGGCCCTCGTCGAGGTGGTCGCGGCCGAGAGCGGGCGGATCGCGGCGCTGCTCGGCGGCGACCTCCCCCACGGGCTCGTCGAGCACGCCGACGAGGTCGGGGTGGAGCTGTTGCCCTTCGGAGGCGAGCTGGAGGCGGCGTGCACCTGCCAGGCCTGGGTCGATCCGTGCCCGCACGCCCTCGCGGTGCTCTACCAGGCCGCGTGGCTCCTCGACGGCGCCCCGCTGCTGCTCTTCCACCTGCGCGGTCTGCCGCGCGAGGACCTCGTCGCCCGCCTGCACGCCCGCGTCCCGCTGACCCGCCGGCTCTCCTCGGAGGAGGTGGAGGCGGCCGCGCTCGACGCGGCCGAGGCCGCGGCGATGGAGGCGGCCGAGCTGCTGCGCCGCCTCGACGAGGAGGACCGGGGCGAGAGCGCGACCGCCGCCGACGAGCCCTGATGAGGGACTCGTGCGGGGCACTAGGCCGGCGAGACGCCCAGCGCGAGCGTGGCCATCCGGGTCAGCTCGACGCGCATCTCCTGCTCGGGCAGCAACCCGCTGTGCGGGGTGGAGTTGAGCAGCCCGAACGTCGCGTGGGCGCGGGCGTGCGCCGCCTCGGTCGTCAGGTGCGTGTCGACGGCGCGGAGCTGGGCTGCCCACAGGTCGATGTAGGCGCGCTGCAGGGTCCGCACGCGCTCGCGAGCAGCCTCGGGCAGGCTCGACCAGTCGCGGTCCTGGACCACGATCAGGGCCTGGTGGTGCAGCGCGAAGTCGACGTGCCAGTCGACGAGGCGTCGTACGGCGTCGTCGGGAGCCGCCGCGGCGGCGACCCGCTCGCGACCCACCTCGAGCAGACGCTCGCTGATCGAGACCAGCATCTCGGCCAGGATCGCGTCCTTCGACGCGAAGTGCTTGTAGAGCGCCGGTCCGGAGACCCCGCACGCCGAGCCGATGTCGACGACCGAGACCCCGTGGAAGCCACGCCGGGCGAACAACGTGGCGGCAGTGGCGAGGATCTGCTCACGGCGCGTCGCCGCCACGGCCTCGGGTGCCTTCATCGCCTCAGGTTAGCGATCGTTCACCACCGGGGAGCGTGCTCACCGGACTGCTGCGGGCCCGGCGCGGCTCAGCTCGCGTCGGGCGAGCACGGCACGTAGGAGCGGTCGACGCTCGACGTGCCCTTCTTGGTGGTCACCGTGGCCTCCACCTCGACGCTGCGGGTGTCGCCGATCTTCTTCAGGACGAGGGTGCGGTTCTTCCTCGGCTTGCCGGTCGCGGCCTTGCGCTTGCCGTCGACGGTGACCACGACGCGCTTGGCGCTCTTCCTCGCCTTCTTCGTGAGCTTGACCTTCAGCGAGTTGCTCGCGCAGGACCGCTTGCCCGGCAGCTTGGCGAGGGACTTGGCCTTGCCCGTCGCCCGGTCGAGGGCGCCGCCGAGGACGATGAACGTGCCCGAGGCGCGCAGGCCGCCGGCGGTCTGGGTCGGGTCGCCCGCTGCCTCGGGTCGGCGCAGGTCGACGACCACGTCGAAGTCGATGCTGTAGTCGCCGCCGTCGACGTAGAGCTGGTAGTCGAGGGGGCCGGGGGTGCCCAGGAAGACCTGGACGACGTTGCCGTCCGGGCCGGTGAGGACGGCGGTCGCATCGGCCGACCGGGTGGCCGAGGCCTGCAGGCGCAGGAAGCCGCGCCGCAGCGTCGTGTCGATGCTCTGGTAGGCCAGGCTGCTGGCGAAGAAGTCGCAGTCGTGCCCGCTCGGGACGGTGCCGATGACGGCGACGTCGCCGGTGAAGGAGAAGTCCTTCAGGGCGCCGCCGGACAGGGCGACCGCGGCCGTGGCCGAGGCGCGCATGTCGAAGGAGGCGGAGTCGGAGGGTCTGCCCGCGGGGAAGATCGTGCGCGTCATCCGGTCGCGGCTGCGGTAGAGGCTGCCGTCGGGGTTGACGGTGGTGGTCTGCAAGCCGCCCTGCCCGGTCTCCGAGCACGTCGCTCCGGTGGAGTCGGCGCTGCCGAAGAGCGTGCTGCCGGCGCCGACCGCCGACTCGGTCGCCGCCTGCACGGCCTGGCCGGGGGAGGCCGTGAGGGGCAGGACGAGGCCGAGGGCGACGGCGGCGGGAAGCAGGCGGCGGGCCACCACGGCCCGGGTCCCGAGAGGGGTGGTCATGCGCCGAAGTGTAGGCCGGGATCGACGAGAACCTGCCGTGGGCCCGCCGAGGTCAGACCGCGTCGGCCGTGGCCGTCTCGACCGGCGCACCCACCGGCTGGTAGCGATTGCCCGGCAGGGCGATCAGCGCGGCGAGCGACCCGAACAGGCACAGCGACCCGATCACCAGGCACCCCACGGACGTCCCGTCGAGGAAGGCGGTCTGCATCGCCTCGGTGACGCCGGGCACGCTCGCCCCCAGGGCGTCGGCCACCCCGACCGACTCCTGGGCCGCGGCGAGCCGGCCGGGGTCGAGCCGACCGTCGAGGAGGGACGCCAGCGAGTCGCCGTACAGGGAGGCGAACAGCGACCCGATCACCGCGACACCCAGGGTGCCGCCGAGCTCGCGCGTGGCGTCGTTGACGGCCGACCCGACCCCGGCGCGTGCGGGGGGGAGCACCTGCAGGATGGACTCGGTGGCGGTGGTGGAGACCAGCCCGAGGCCGAGTCCCATCAGGATCATCTGGGGCACGATCGTCTGCGGGTACGACGACGCGACCTCGATGTCGGAGATCCAGAGGAACGACGAGCCGAGCATCGCGAGCCCGACCGCGACCACGGCCTTGCTCCCCAGCCTCGGCGCGATCTGTCCCCCGATGATCGAGGCGAGCGCGATGCTGAGCGCGACCGGCAGGATCCGCGCGCCGGTGCCGAGCGCGGAGTAGTCGCGCACGAACTGGAAGAACTGGGTGATCAGGAAGATGAAGCCGAAGAGGGCGAAGAACGCGATCGTCACCGCGCCGCTCGCGGCGCTGAAGCGGCGGTCGAGGAAGAGGGTGACGTCGAGCATCGGGTGCTCGGCGGCCCGCTCGATGCTGACGAAGACGGCGATGAGCACCGCCGCGGCGACGAACCCGGTGATCGTGCGGCCGCTGGTCCAGCCGTGCCCGGGCGCCTCGATGATGGTGTAGGTCAGCGTGCCGAGCGCGGCGATCGACACCCCGAGACCCGGCAGGTCGAGGCGGGGGACGCCGGGGTCGCGCGACTCGGGCACGAAGCGCAGCGTCATCACGATGGCGAGCACGGCCACGGGCACCAGCGCCCAGAACACGCTGTGCCAGGAGAAGTGCTCCAGCAGCGCACCGCCGGTGACGGGTCCGAGGGCGACGCCCATGCCGACCGCGGCACCCCAGGCGCCCAGGGCCGCGGCGCGTTCTCGGCGCTCGGTGAAGGCGTTGGAGATGATCGACAGGGTCGTGGGGAAGATCAGCGCGGCGAAGAAGCCCATCACGAAGCGCAGCGCGATGAGGGCCTCGCTGGAGCCGACCAGCGCGGCCACGCCGGTGCTGATCGCGAAGCCGCTCAGGCCGACGAGGAGCGCCGGGCGGCGACCGAACTTGTCCGAGAGGCTGCCCATCGCCAGCACCAGCGCGGCGAAGGCGAGGTTGTAGCCGTCGACGATCCACAGCAGGTCGCGGGTGTCGGCGTCGAGCTCGCGCGCCAGGCTCGGCAGCGCGATGTTGACGATCGTGGTGTCGAGGTTGATGGTCAGCGCCGCGAGGCAGACGGTGACGAGGATCAGCGGCTTGTTGACGGTGGTGCGCGTCGATGAGCTCACGGGAGGACTCCTGGCGGGTGAGGTTGGGCCGATGTGGGCGGCGTCAACATGAGCATGCCGGGCGAAGTGGGCGGTGTCAACATGTAGGTGCGAATCGGCTATCGTCGGGGTCATGCCCGCTGCCACCTACCACCACGGCAACCTGCGGGAGTCGCTCGTCGAGGCGGCGATCGACGCCGCGCGCGAGCACGGGCCCGAGGGGCTGGCGCTGCGCGACCTCGCCCGCCGGGTCGGTGTGTCCCACAACGCCGCCTACCGCCACTTCGCCGACCGCGACGCCCTCGTCGCCGAGGTCGCGCTGCGCGCGATGCTCGGTCTCGTGTCGGCGATGCAGGCCCGGCTGGACGCCGTGACGGTCAGCGACCCGGTGCGGCGGGCGCGCCAGCGCCTGGCCCAGACCGGCAGGGGGTACGTCGAGTTCGCGCTCGGGGAGCCCGGGCTCTTCCGCGTGGCGTTCAGCTCCTACCCGGACGCGCCCGAGCTGAAGGCGGAGATCCTGCCCGGGGTCGACCCCTTCGGCCTCCTCAACGCCGCCCTCGACGACCTGGTCGCGGTCGGGTTCCTGCACCCCGACGAGCGTCCCGGGGCCGAGATCACGTGCTGGTCGGCGATGCACGGCTTCGCGGTGCTCCATCTCGACGGACCGCTCAGCAGCGAGCTGACCGACGTACGGGAGGCGGCGCTGGAGCAGGTGCTCGAGACGATCGACCGCAGCTATGCCGCGACCACCGGCTCGTCGGTCACCCCGGGTGACCTGCTCGTGGCTCGCTCCTGACGCTGCGGAACGGCGAGAGCAGCAGCAGGACGGCCGAGGCGGCGAAGACAGCGGCTGCGACCAGCAGCGCCGGCCGACTGCCGGCCACGACGGTGAGCAGCCCGGCCAACGGGGCGCCGACGACCACCACGGCGCGGTTGAGCGAGCGCAACGTGGTGTTGGTGCGGGCCTGGAGGTGGTCGGGGCTGGCGCGCTGGCGGTAGCTCATCTCGTGGGAGTTGCTCGCGCCCATGCCGATGCCGTGGATCAGCTGCCCGGCGCCGAGCACGGCGGTGGCCGCCCACCCGGACGTGCCGAGTCCGGCGAACGCCATCACCACGGCCGCGACGACGGCCAGGAGGCGGGCGCCGATGATCGTGCCGCCGGTGCCGAGGAGGCGCCCGAGCGCACCCGAGCCGGTGGCCCCTGCCACGGCCCCCACGCCGGCGCCCGCGGAGGCCACCCCGAGCTGGAACGGCGAGAGGTCGAGCACCAGGAGCGCGTAGGGAGCCACGACGACCCCGAGGATCGCCTGGGCGGCGAACCACACGTGGGTCGAGACGGCCAGGCGGGCGAGCCCGGAGGCGCCGTAGGCCCAGCGCACCCCTTCGACGATCTCGCGACGCAGGTGCGGTGTCGGGCGGTCGGCGCCGTCGTGTCGTGAGGCGCGCGCGGGCTCCTCGACCGGCAGCGTGGCCACGACGGCCGCCGAGAAGAGGTAGGTCACCGCGTCGACCAGGACGGCCAGGGGAGCGCCGACGAGCTTGACGAGGAGACCGGCGACCGCCGGGCCGGCGGACTGCGCGACCGCGTCGGCACCGTCGATGCGGGCGTGCGCGCGCTGGAGGTGGACACCGGGGACGAGGCGCGGCATGAACGACTGCGAGGCGGCGTCGTTGACCAGCGACACGGTGCCGAAGGCCAGCACCACGACCAGCAGCAGCGGCAGGGTCAGCACGTCCAGCCCCCAGGCCACCGGGATCAGCGCCAGCAGGCCGGCGCGGGCCAGGTCGGTGGCGACCATCGCCGGACGTCGGGGCCAGCGGTCGACCAGGGCGCCGATGACCAGGCCGAGCACGAGGTAGGGCAGCCAGCGCGTCGCGTTGAGCCAGCCCACGTCCTGCGCGTCGCCGTCGAGGGTCAGCACCACGAGGGTCTGCAGGGCGAGCAGGGTGACGTAGGAGCCGAACGCCGAGACGGTCTCGCCGGCCCAGAACCGGGTGAAACCGGGGCCCGGGAACGGCGGATCGCCGCCGGCCGTGTGCGTTCCCGAGGTCACCGGGTCAGTGTCTCAGCCCGGATCCGGGCTCAGCCCGGGTCGGACACCGGACCGCTCACTCGGCTCCGGTACGCCGCTCGGCGAGGTGGGCGAGCCGGCGCAGGGTCTCGACGTTGCGCCAGCCGAGCAGCGGGTCCTGCACGAAGCCGGGGACCAGCGCACCCGGGCCCTGCACCGCGCGCTCCTCGATGACGACCTCGGTCTCGCGCCCGCTCTCGCGCAGGCGCAGGGTGACCTCGGCGGCGCCGCTCGGCCAGGCGTGCGCACGCAGGGTGAGCTCGGAGCGTGGCCGGCAGGCCAGCACCTCGGTGTGGTCATCGAGCAGCAGTGGCCACGAGCCGACCGAGTGGTGCAGTCGCGCTCCCTCCGCGGGCCAGTTCTCGGAGACCTCGCGCATGCGGGAGGCACCGACGACCCAGCTCGGGTAGAGCCAGCCGTCGGCCAGGACGGCCCAGACCTCGTCGGCGGTGGCCCGGACGACGCGGCGGTTGACGCTCACGACGAGACGTCCGTCGGGGTCGACTCGTGCCCTGCTCGGCCACGCGTGCGTCGCAGCTCCTTCATCTCGGCCTCGAAGAGGTGGCGGCGTCCGTCGACCAGCTCGTCGAGGGCCCGCGCCTCCAGCCCCTTCGCTGCGGCGTAGTAGCCGTCGTCGTACGCCTCGACCATCTGGAAGGACCACATGCCCGGCAGGGGGTTGCGGCCCAGCACGTCGTGGTCGAGGTCGTCGGCCAGCGAGGTGTGGCCGGCCTCGCGCAGCATCGCGGTCGCCGTCTCCAGGGTCGTCTCGGCGCTGCCGCACAGGCGGTGGAAGGCGTAGAGGTGGCCACGGGCGTCCTCCACGTGGTCCAGCGCGGCGGAGAGCTTGCCGAGCGCCTCGACGGTGGCGTCCGAGACGCCGTCGGGTCGCCGGTGCTGCTCGTCGCGGCCGTCCTGGGTGCTCTCGGTGTCCATGACCCCAGCCTGGACCCCTCGGCGTCGTCGCGCATCGCACCTAGGGCTGAGAACGGTCCCCCGCCGGGTCGTCGGCATGGACGCGCAGGTTAACGATCGCTAACCTGAGCCGGGTGAGCGACCTACGAGAGCTCGTCTCCGACCTGCGCGAGCGCCTGGCGGCGGCCCGGCAGGGCGGCAGCGAGGCAGCCCGCACCAAGCACACCGACCGCGGCAAGCTGTTGGTGCGCGACCGGGTCGACCGGCTGCTCGACCCGGGCAGCCCCTTCCTCGAGCTGAGCGCGCTCGCCGCCACGGGGATGTACGGCGGCCCGGGAGAGTCGCCGGTGCCGTCGGCCGGGGTGGTGACCGGCATCGGGATGATCCACGGCCGACCCTGCGTGGTGGTCGCCAACGACGCGACCGTCAAGGGCGGCACCTACTACCCGCTCACGGTCAAGAAGCACCTGCGAGCCCAGGCGGTCGCGGCCGACAACCGGCTGCCGTGCGTCTACCTCGTCGACTCCGGCGGCGCGTTCCTGCCGATGCAGGACGACGTCTTCCCCGACCGCGAGCACTTCGGGCGGATCTTCTTCAACCAGGCCAACCTCTCGGCCGCGCGGATCCCGCAGATCGCCTCGGTGATGGGCTCCTGCACCGCCGGGGGCGCCTACGTGCCGGCGATGAGCGACGAGACCGTGATCGTCAAGGAGCAGGGCACGATCTTCCTCGGCGGCCCGCCGCTGGTGAAGGCGGCGACCGGCGAGGTCGTCACCGCCGAGGACCTCGGCGGCGGCGACGTGCACGCCCGTACCTCCGGCGTGGTCGACCACCTCGCCGACGACGACGCCCACGCCCTGGCGATCGTGCGGGCCATCGTCGACACCCTGCCGCCGGTGCCGGCGGCACCGTGGGAGGTGCGTGAGGTCGAGGAGCCGCTCCTCGACCCCGAGACGCTCTACGACGTCGTGCCGACCGACACCCGCACGCCGTACGACGTGCGCGAGGTGATCAAGCGGATCGTCGACGGCTCCCGGTTCCAGGAGTTCAAGGCGCTCTACGCCGAGACGCTCGTCACCGGCTTCGCGCACGTCTGGGGTCACCCGGTCGGGATCGTGGCCAACAACGGCATCCTCTTCGGGGAGTCGGCGCGCAAGGGCGCGCACTTCATCGAGCTGTGCAACCAGCGCGGCATCCCGCTGGTCTTCCTGCAGAACATCTCCGGCTTCATGGTCGGGCGCGAGTACGAGAACAACGGCATCGCCCGCGACGGCGCCAAGCTCGTCACCGCGGTGGCCTGCTCGGTGGTGCCGAAGTTCACCGTCGTGATCGGCGGCTCCTTCGGGGCCGGCAACTACGGCATGTGCGGTCGCGCCTACGACCCGCGCTTCCTGTGGATGTGGCCCAACGCACGGATCTCGGTGATGGGCGGCGAGCAGGCCGCGTCGGTGCTCGCCACGGTCAACCCGAAGCTCTCGACCCCCGGGACGACCGAGCAGGAGATCGAGGACTTCAAGGCCCCGATCCGCGAGCAGTACGAGACCCAGGGCTCGGCCTACTACTCCACCGCACGCCTCTGGGACGACGGCGTCATCGACCCCGTCGACACCCGCCGCGTGCTCGGCATGGGCCTGGCGGCTGCCGCGTGCGCGCCGGTGCCCGAGCCCCGCTACGGAATCTTCAGGATGTGACGGACATGGACTCCTCGATGCGTGTCCTGATCGCCAACCGCGGCGAGATCGCGATCCGGGTCGCGCGGACCTGCGCCCGGCTCGGGCTCCCGACGGTCGCGATCCACACCGACCTCGATGCCGACGCGCCGCACGTGCGGGCGTGCGACGAGGCGGCGCAGGTCTCCTCCTACCTCGACGTCGACGAGGTCGTGCGGACCGCTCGTCGGTTCGGGTGCTGGGCCGTGCACCCCGGCTACGGGTTCCTCTCCGAGCGGTCGGCGTTCGCCGCAGCCCTCGAGGACGCCGGCATCGTCCTGGTCGGCCCGTCCGCGGCGGTGATGGAGCAGATGGGTCGCAAGGACGCGGCCCGCGAGATCGCGCTCGCCGCCGGGGTGCCGGTGGTGCCGACCGGTCAGGACGCGCCCTATCCCGTGCTCGTCAAGGCCGCGGCCGGCGGTGGCGGCAAGGGCATGCGCATCGTGCGGTCCGAGTCGGAGATGGCCGAGGCGCTGGCCGCCGCGAGGCGCGAGTCGCTGGCGGCGTTCGGCGACGACACGATGCTCGTCGAGAAGTACGTCGAGAGTGGTCGCCACATCGAGGTCCAGGTCGTCGGCGACACCCACGGCACGGTGCTGCACTTCTTCGAGCGCGACTGCTCCACCCAGCGCCGCCACCAGAAGGTGCTGGAGGAGGCGCCCGCCCCGACCCTCGACGAGGCGACCCGCCAACGGGTGCGGCAGGCGGCGGTCGACCTGAGCGCCCACGTCGGCTACACGGGCGCCGGCACGGTGGAGTTCCTCCTCGACAACGACACCGGCGAGTTCTACTTCCTGGAGATGAACACCCGCCTCCAGGTCGAGCACCCGGTGACGGAGGCGATCACCGGCATCGACCTCGTCGAGCTGCAGCTGCGCGTCGCGGCCGGTGAGCCCCTCGGCCTGACGCAGGACGACGTACGGCTCAGTGGTCACGCGATCGAGGCGCGCGTCTACGCCGAGGACTCCTTCGGTGGCTTCCTGCCGCAGGCCGGTACGGCGTCGATCGTGCGGTGGCCGACGGGTGTGCCGGGGATCCGGGTCGACCACGCCCTCGAGCCCGACCAGGTCGTCTCCACGTCGTACGACCCGATGCTCGGCAAGGTCATCGCCCACGGTCCCGATCGCGAGGCCGCGCGGCACGCCCTCGTCGAGGCGCTCGACGACACCGCGATCCTCGGGCTCACCACCAACGCCGGCTTCCTGCGCGCGCTGGTCGCGGGCGACGACTTCCGCGACGCGACGATCGACACCGCCTGGCTCGACACCGCCGAGGTGCCGGCTCCCGACGCGACCACCGCCCGCGCGGCGACCGCGTGGATCGCCGCGATGCTCACCGCCCACGGCGGGCAGGGCGCGTTCGCCTCCGACGGCTTCCGGATGGGCTCGGCGCCGGCGCCGACCCTGGTCGAGCTCGACCAGGACGTCGTCGTCGACCGGGCCGCGGGCACCGTCGACGGGGTCGCCTTCGTGCAGCTCTCGGCCGCCGACCACGTGCTCACCGCGGACGTCGACGGCGAGCCGGTCCGTGTGGTCGTCAACGTGCAGCCCGGCCGCGGTGTCACGCCGGGCACCTTCGAGGCCTCCCACCACGGACAGCGTCACGTCTTCACCCCGCCCGACCGCCTCGCCGGCGCGGCGGCGGTGGGCGGCGGGGCGATCACCTCCCCGATGCCCGGCACGCTGCTCGACGTCCGGGTCGCGGTCGGCGACACCGTGAGCGCCGGCGACGTGCTCGGCGTGATGGAGGCGATGAAGATGGAGCACGCCCTGAAGGCGCCCTTCGACGGCACCGTCACCGAGGTCGGCGCGCCGGTCGGGGCCACCGTCGTGCTCGGCGCCACGCTGTTCGTCGTCGAGGAGGCCGCCCCGTGAGCACGCTGCCGATGACCGTGCCCGCACCCGACCTGCCCGAGCGGGTGACGATCTACGAGGTCGGCGCCCGCGACGGCCTGCAGAACGAGAAGGCGCTGATCCCCACCGCCGTCAAGGCCGAGTTCGTACGACGTCTGCTCGCTGCCGGGATGCCGGTCGTCGAGGCCACGTCCTTCGTGCACCCGCGGTGGGTGCCACAGCTCGCCGACGCCGCCGACCTGATGGGCGAGCTGGGGGAGGCCGGTCGCGACCTGCCCGTGCTGGTGCCCAACGAGCGAGGTCTCGACCGGGCCCTCGAGCTCGGCCTGCGCCACATCGCGATCTTCGGCTCGGCCACCGAGACGTTCGCGAGCAAGAACCTCAACCGCACCCTCGACGAGCAGCTCGCCATGTTCGCCCCGACCGTGGAGCGCGCCCGCGCCGCCGGGATGGACGTGCGCGCCTACGTCTCGATGTGCTTCGGCGACCCGTGGGAGGGCGCGGTGCCGATCGACCAGGTGGTCTCGGTCGGCACGGCGCCTGCTCGACCTCGGTGCCTCCCAGCTCAGCCTCGGCGACACGATCGGTGTCGGCACCGCCGGTCACGTCACGGCCCTGGTCGAGGCGTTCGTCGAGGCAGGGGTCGGGGTCGACCGGCTCGCCCTGCACTTCCACGACACCTACGGCCAGGCGTTGAGCAACGTCCAGGCGGGCTTGCGCGCCGGCATCACGACGTACGACGCCAGCGCCGGCGGGCTGGGCGGCTGCCCCTACGCCGAGAGCGCCACCGGCAACCTCGCCACCGAGGACCTCGTCTGGCTGCTGACGGGCCTCGGCATCGAGCACGGCGTCGACCTGTCCTCCCTCGTCGAGACGAGCACGTGGATGGCCGGCCACCTCGGCCGCCCGAGCCCGTCGGCGGTCGTGCGCGCGCTCGGCCGAGGCTTGTAACTCACCGTTGGAACGACCACCACACCCGTCGAACGGCCTCCTGGACGTCACAACGGTGAGTTACAAGCACTCGCGGCCGCACCGACCGGAGCCCCGGCCGGCCACCGATCCGGATCTGTAGGATCGGCAGGTGACCCGCCGCGTGTACCTCCACATCGGCGCACCCAAGACCGGCACGACCTACCTCCAGGACCGGCTGCGCCTCAACGCCCGCACCCTCGCCGCCCACGACGTCCACTTCCCGAGCCGCAACCTCGCGGTCGACGCGCCGCTGTTCCACTTCCGCGCCGCACTCGACCTGCTCGGCCAGGACTGGGGCGGCGACGCCGGGCACGCCGACGGCAACTGGGACGCGCTGATGCGCCGGGTCCGGCGCCTGGAGGGCAACATCGTCGTCAGCCACGAGATCCTCGCGCCGGCCGCCACCACCAAGATCGCTCGCGCGAAGGCCTCCCTGGCGCGCGCCGGGGCGGAGCTGCACGTCGTCTACTCCGCCCGCGACCTGGCGCGCCAGATCCCGGCCGCGTGGCAGGAGAGCGTCAAGCAGGGCCGCACGTGGGGCTACGGCCAGTTCACCAAGCGCATCGTCAAGAAGCGCACCTGGTTCTCCCGCGCCTTCGACCTGCCCGAGGTGCTCACCGCGTGGAGCGAGGGGCTGGCCCCCGAGCAGGTCCACGTCGTGACCGTGCCGCAGACGCGCGGTCCCCAGCTGTGGCAGCGCTACTGCGACGTCTTCGGCATCGACGCCGCGTGGGTCCCGCGCGACTCCGACGCCCGCAACGCCTCCCTCGGCGTCCCGGAGACCGCGATGCTGCGCCGCCTCAACGAGGCGATGGAGCGTGCGCCGCGCCAGGACGGCCGCTACGACGGGCTCGTACGCCGCCTGCTCGCCGAGGAGACGCTCGTCAAGCGCAGCTCCAAGCCGCTCCTGCTCCCGCCCGACGTCGACGCGTGGGCCCAGGCGCAGGCCGAGGAGTGGATCGACTGGATCTCCGGTTCTGGCATCCACGTGGCCGGTGACCTCGACGACCTCCGACCGCTGCCGCGCGACCCCGACGCCTCCTGGGTCAACCCCGACAACGTCGGCGCCAAGCCGCAGCTCAAGGCCGCCATCGAGGCGCTCGCGGCGATGACCGTCGAGGCGAGTCGCCGCGACGACCCCACCGACACCCTGTCCGCCAAGGTCCGCAACCGGGTGCGCGGCCTGCGGGACGACTGATGTCCGCCCGCCTCGCCGACCCTGCTCGTGCGGGCGGCGCCGCCCGCGCGTGGGGCTGGGTCGCCTCCCTGCGCGAGGGCGGTACGACGCCGTGGTCGCGCTGGCCGGACGCGACCGCCGGGTCGGCCGGTCCGACGGCGGGCCCGACCACGGCCCGACCCGGCCCGACCACCGGCGTGCCCACCGCCCGCGACCTGCCGGGCGCCCAGCAGCTCGAGCTCCTGCGCCGGGTCAACCTCGCCCGCTCCACCGGTGCGGGCCGCTCCGTCGGCGCGGCCGGCGCGACCACGGCCGGCGAGCGGGTCCTGACCGAGCGGATCCTCGCCGCGAGCGCCACCGGCCGCGGCACCACCGACCTCGACCTCGTCGGCGCGCGCGAGCAGCCGGCCTGGGGACCGCGCCCGGTCGACCCCGAGTCCCTGCCCGACGCCGACCTGCTGCGCATCGCCGCCGCCCTGGTCGCCGAGGACGTCCTCGCCGCCGACCTGCTCGCCGCCGGGCGCCGATCACCTCTGGCGCTCGCGCAGCGGTTCCCGCGCGGGGCCCGGCGCCGGCTCCGGAGCCGACGCCGCGGACACCGCCTGGTCGGTGACCCCTGGCTGGTGGCCGCCGCTCGCGAGGAGATGCTGCGCCGCGGCCGCCCCCTGGGTGGCCCGAGGAGCACCACCGTGGTGGTCGGCGCCGACGTCGCGACGATGCTCGTCGACGCCTACACCGCCCGCGCCTTCGACGCCGGGGTCGCTCCCTGGGACCGTTTCGTGGCAGGCGTGTCGGGCGGCGCGCTCCCCCGCCGCGCCGACCTCGCGGCGGTGACCCGGCGGTGGGTCGACGAGGTCGGCGCCGCCCACGTGGTCGTCGTACCCGACCCGGCCCTGGTGCCCCGCGCCCTGGGCCTGTCCGCGCGAGCCCTGGCGCGCACGACCCCGGTGCGCCCGTCGGCCGACGCCGTCGACCTCGCGCGCGGCGTGGCCCCGGCCCTGGGGTTGCTGGTGGCCCCGCCCGAGCGACGACGACTCCTGCGCCAGGTCCTGCTCCCGATGGTGCTGGCCGACGACGTCAGCAGCGGCGCCCCCGGGCTCGCCGTGCCCGCCGCACACCTGCCGTGGCTCGTGGAGCGCGCCGAGCGGATGCGCGACGACCTGCTCGCCGCTGGCTACCCTGTGGTCGGCGACCTGCAGGGGCTGGTCCCGTCCGCGGGTGATCGCGACGCCTCCGGCGCCGGACCGGTCGACGCCGGTGTGCTCGCGCTGGCGATCCGACTGCTGCTGGGGTCGCCGTCGGCCACCCGCACGCAGGAGAAGGAGAACCGCAGATGACTCGTCGGGTCCTGCTCCACGTCGGCACCCCCAAGACCGGCACGTCCTACGTGCAGGACGTGCTGTTCCGCAACCGCGAGGTCCTCACCGAGTCCGGCATCCTCTACCCGGCCGAGCGCTTCGACGAGCACTTCCTGGCCGCGCTGGACCTCATGAGCCTGCCGTGGGGTGGCCTCGAGACCGACGCGATCGGCGCCTGGGACCGGCTGGCCGACCAGGTGCGCGCCCACGAGGGCACCGCGATCATCAGCCACGAGATCCTCGCCCGCGCCACCCGCACCCAGGCCGGACGCGCCCTCGCCTCGCTCGGTCACCGCTGGGACGCCGCGCCCGGCGAGCAGGAGACCGAGGTCCACGTGGTGCTGTCGGTGCGCGACCTCGTGCGCCAGGTGCCCGCGGAGTGGCAGGAGAACGTCAAGCACCGCAGCACCCTGTCCTACGCGCAGTTCCTCGACCAGATCCGCGACCCCGAGCGGCGCTCGCGGGTGTCGAGCTGGTTCTGGGGGGTGCAGGAGATCCCGGACATCCTCGACCGGTGGGCGCACGACCTGCCGCCCGAGCGCGTCCACGTGGTCACCGTTCCGCCGTCGGGCACGGCGCCGGACGTGCTGTGGAAGCGTTTCAGCCAGGCGCTGCACCTCGACGGCCTCGACCTCGACCTCACCGCCACCCGCGCCAACCCCTCGCTCGGGGTCCCGGAGACGGCGCTGATCCGCCGGATCAACCGCAGCGCCAACTCGCGCCTCGCCCCGCCCGACTACCGCCCCCTCATCCGCGAGCTGCTCGCCCACCAGACGCTGTCGCAGCGCCGGGACTCACCGCGCCTGGGCCTCCCACCCGACCTGCACTCGTGGTTCGTCGACCTCGAGCAGACGTGGGTCGACGCGATCGAGCGAGCAGGGGTACGACGTGATCGGCGACGTCACCGAGCTGCTCGGCGCGCCCGGCCCCGCCACGTGGCGAGGCGGCGACCGACGGGTCGTCGACCCCGGCGGCGTCGTCCCGTGGGCGGACCCCGACGCACCCCGCGCCCAGGAGGTCGCCGACGCCGCGGTCGACGCCATCGCGGCGCTCGCCCTGGAGGCCGCCCGCCTGCGCGGCGAGGAGCACCGTCTCCACGAGGAGCTCGCCGAGGCGCGCCACGCCCTGGAGCTGTCCTACCTGCGTCCGTCGTACCGCCTGCGCGAGAAGATCGTGCACCTCCTGGACACCTCGGGTCCGGGACGGCTGCTGCACCGGGGCTATCGCGCCCTGCGCGGGAGGAGCTCGCCCTCGGCGTAGTGGCCGATCTTGTAGGTCGCCCACCCGTCGGTGCCCATGCCCACGAGCCCGCCGATGCCGGGGACCCGCCGGCCCATCGTGGTCGCCAGGCGCTTGCCGGCGACGCGGGTGACCAGGTCGTTGGCCACCTCGGCCGACACGACGGCGTCGATCGACGGGTCGTGCACCGGGGCGGTGGCCAGGGCCATCGGCGGCGCCGGGATGGTGCCCTTGCTGACCAGCGCGTTGACGTCGTCCTCGCCGATCGTGGTCACCAGGATCGCGTTGTGCACGCGCGGGTCGGTCAGGTCGTAGCCGCGCAGGTGCGCCACGCCGGCGACCATCCGGTTCTGCAGCACCGCCAGGCCGGTGATGTTGGCGGGGACGGCGACGGTCATCGTGACCAGCCCGCCGAGGTTCGTGGCGAAGCCCTGCACGCCGGCGTAGCGGATGTGGTGGTCGACGACGGCGCTCACGGCGGCCTCGACGTCGCCGTCGTGGCTGCGCAGCAGCTTGTCGGCCAGCCTTCGCCGCGGGCGCGAACGGCCCCGCGCCGTCGATCGCGCGGTGCAGCGCCTCGCGCACGAAGGAGGCGCTGAGCCCGGGGGCGAGCTGGGTGACGCGGGGGACGACGCGTGGCGCCAGCTGGCGGCCGATGCTGCGGGTGACTCCCATGACGTCGATCCTACGGGGCGGGGGGTCCGGGGCCGTGCCCTAACGTCACCCGCATGGACCGGCCGGCTGACGCGACCACCCCCAGGGCACCGTGGCCGGTCGAGCCGCCCGCAACGCGGTGGGTCTTCGGCGACATCGACGAGGCCGACGCGGAGGAGGACCTCGTCGCGATCGGCGCCGACCTCGAGCCGGGCACGATCCTGGGCGGCTACCGACGTGGGCTGTTCCCGATGCCGTTCGGCTCGGGGCGCAGCGCCAAGGAGCCGATGGGGTGGTGGTCGCCGGTGCGACCGCGGGGTGCTCGAGCTCGACGACCTGGTGGTCTCGCGCTCGCTGCGCCGCTCGATGCGGCAGTTCGAGATCCGCATCGACACCGCCTTCGCCGAGGTCATCGACGCCTGCGCCGACCCGCGGCGCCCGCACGGGTGGATCGACCGGCGGGTGCGCGAGGCCTACGTGCGCCTGCACGCACTCGGTTGGGCGCACTCGGTCGAGGCGTGGCGCGACGACCGGCTCGAGGGCGGGCTCTACGGTCTCGCGATCGGGCGGGCTGTTCGCCGGGGAGTCGATGTTCCACCGCGCCCGCGACGCCTCCAAGGTGGCCCTGGTCGGGCTCGTCGAGGCGCTGCGCGACGAGCACGCCGGCGAGCGGCTGGTCGACGTGCAGTGGCAGACGCCGCACCTGGAGTCGCTCGGCGTCAGCGAGCTCGCCGCGGGAGGACTACCTGGCACGCCTCGGCGACCTGCTCGCCGTACCGATGCCGACCGTTTTCCTCCGCGAGGATTGAGCCGCCCCGCGGGGGAACAGTCCTCTCGGCCGACGCACCGCAAGCGGCGGCCTCCTGCACGCGACTCCCCGCGTGCTCGCCGAAAGGAACCCCCATGACGACCATCAAGCCCCTGCGGCGCCGCGTCGCGGCCGTCTCCGCACCGCTGCTCCTCGCCCTCTCCCTCACCGCCTGTGGCGGTGGCAGCGACGCCTCGGGTGCTCCCGACGACGCGTCGAGCGAGGACTTCTGCGCGATCTTCCTCGACCAGAGCGACGACCTGGGCAACAGCGACGACTCCGGCAAGCAGCTCGAGGCCGCCCAGGACCTCGCCGACAGCCTGACCGAGGTCGGCACGCCGGCCGACTTCAGCGACGAGGCCCGGGAGGGCTTCGAGCTCTTCGTCGAGGCCATCGACGACCTCGACGAGGGCGACATCGAGGACTTCGCCGACAGCGAGGACGCGAGCGACATCTTCGACGAGGACGACGCCGCCAAGGTCGAGGCGTTCACGACCGCTGCCGTCCAGTCCTGCATCGGCGGCCTCTCCGACGAGCTCGGTGACGACCTCGGCGGCACCGGCGACGGTGGGTCCGAGGACCCGTTCGGCGACCTCGAGAGCGAGCTGCCCGACCTCGAGCCGAGCGACCTGCCGAGCTGACGCACCAGAACCGACGACGTGGCCCCTCCCGGTGATCGGGAGGGGCCGCCTCGTCGTTTGCAGGCCGCAGCCCTCAGACGACCTGCGGCGGCTGACCGTTCTCGCTGACCATCGGGCGCCCGGCGGCCTCCCACTCGAGCATGCCGCCGTCGAGGTTGACGACGTCGTAGCCCTGCTGGGCCAGCCAGCCGGTGGCCTGCGCCGAGCGCCCGCCGACCTTGCACACCACCAGCGTCTGCTCGTGCGACAGCTCGCCGACGCGGTCGGGCAGGTCCATCAGCGGCACGTGCACCGCGCCCTCGATGTGCCCGGCGTCCCACTCGACCTGCTCGCGCACGTCGAGCACGACCAGGCCGTCGGGCAGCGGGTCGGGCACTCCGGACATCGAGACGGTGGGGATGCTCATGGCTCCATCACAGCAGATGGGTGGAGCTACTTCAGCAGCTTGCTCATCCGCCGGTCCGCCAGCGGCTTGCCACCGGTCTGGCAGGTCGGCGC
The DNA here is from genome assembly GCA_963822915.1 of uncultured Actinomycetota bacterium. Taxonomy (GTDB): domain Bacteria; phylum Actinomycetota; class Actinomycetes; order Propionibacteriales; family Nocardioidaceae; genus Nocardioides. Next base: position 67,645 of record CAWGJR010000027.1, on the reverse strand, counting down.
AGTACTGCAGGCTGGAGTCGGCGAACGACACCTCCCGCACGATGTCACCGCAGACCGGGCACGGCTTGCCGGTCTGGGCGTGGACGGCGAGGTTCGACTTCTTCTCGCCCTTGAGCTCGCTGGCCGCCAGGCCGCGCGAGCGGTCGACCGCGGCGCCGAGGGTGTCGCGGATCGCGGCGTACAGCGTCTCGAGGTCGGCCTGCTCCAGGCTCGAGGTCGGCTTGAACGGCGACATCCGCGCGGCGTGCAGGATCTCGTCGGAGTAGGCGTTGCCGATGCCGGCGATGGTGCCCTGGTGGCGCAGCACGCCCTTGATCTGCTTGCCGCCCTGACGCGCGAGGATCGCGGCCAGCGCGTCGATCGTGAAGTCCTCGGAGAGCGGGTCGGGACCGAGGGAGACGATGCCGGGCACGTCGGCGGGGCTGCGCACGACGTACATCGCGAGGCTCTTCTTGGTGCCGGCCTCGGTGACGTCGAGGCCGGAGTCGTCGTCGAGCACGATGCGCACGGCGAGCGGGTTCTTGTTGCTGGGCTTGGGCGGCAGCTTCGGCACCTCGTCGCGCCAGCGCACCCAGCCGGCGCGGGCGAGGTGGAGGATCACGTGGAGCCCGGAGGTCTCGATGTCGAGGAACTTGCCGTGGCGCGTCACGTCGTCGACCAGGGTGCCGCTCAGGGCCGACAGTGGCGGGTCGTAGGTCTTCAGGGCGCTGAACGCGGCCACGTGGACCGTGGTGATCGCGCGGCCGTCGAGCCGGCCCTTGAGGTCGAGGGCCAGCGCTTCCACCTCGGGGAGCTCGGGCACCCGGGCAGTCTAATCCGGAGCAGACCGCTGACAAGCGCGCGGAGTCGGCGCATGATGGGGTGATGACGACGCGACGCGTGCCGGCCGAGCTGGGAGCCCTGTTCCTCGACTCCCGCGGTCAGGGCCGCGCGCTCAACGTCTCCTGGCACCAGGAGGCGGACGTCGTGGTCCTCTCGCTGTGGCGCGACAACGTGTGCGCGGCGTCGTTCCGGCTCGACATCGACGAGGTGCCCGACCTGATCGCCCTGCTGCGCGAGGGTCTCGACATCTCCTTCCGCGACCACCGGTCGCGGCGCGAGGACCCCGTCGACCGCACGGCGTGACACCAGCGAGGTCGTCGACGACGCGACGAGCGGTGTGACCGATGCCCTTCGCGGACGCGCCAAGTCCTGAGAGCATGACGCCATGGCAGCCCCGACCGGTGACCTTCCCTCACCCCAGGTCGTCGCGCACCGCGGCGCCAGCCACGAGGTCGCCGAGCACACCCTCGGCGCCTACGTCGCGGCGCTGGAGGCGGGCGCCGACGGCCTGGAGTGCGACGTACGCCTGACCGCCGACGGGCACCTGGTGTGCGTGCACGACCGCACCCTGCGCCGGGTGGCGAGCACCAACGGCCTGGTCTCGACCTCCGACCTCGCCGAGCTCAACGAGCTCGACTTCGCCTCCTGGAAGAACCCCTGGTCCGACCTCGACGACGAGGCGCCCGAGCGCGACGAGTCCCTCGACCGCGTGCTGACGCTGCGCAAGCTGCTCGAGACCACCGCCGACTACGACCGGCGCGTCGAGGTGGCGATCGAGACCAAGCACCCCACGCGGTTCGGCGGGCTGGTCGAGAAGCGGCTGGTGGAGATGCTGCGCGACTTCGGGTGGGACGTCGCCGGGTCGCCGGTGCGGGTGATGAGCTTCTCGTTCACCGCCCTCCAGCGGGTCGAGCGGATGGCCCCGGAGGTCCGGCTGGTGCAGCTGGTCGACAAGCCGCAGTACTGGCCGATGCTGCGCCGCATCATCGGTGACGACTGGATCATGGGCCCCGGGATCGACCTGTTGCGCGAGCACCCGCGCCTCGGCACGCGCATCTCCCGCGCCGGGCACGAGATGCACGTGTGGACCGTCAACACCGCCAGCGACCTGCGCCTGTGCCAGGAGCTGGGGGTCAAGGCCGTCATCACCGACCGCCCGGCCTACGTCCTGGAGGCGCTCGGCCGGTAGGTTCGCGGGATGGGAAAGAGCTCACGCACCAAGAACCGTCCGGCCACCTCCGCCCCCGCGACCGACGGGGCGGCCGGTGCGGTCGGCCCGCGCCAGCCCTGCCCGTGCGGCTCGGGCAAGCGCTACAAGGCCTGCCACGGCTCGGCCGGCGGCGCCGCCGACGTCTTCGTCGCGCGTCCCTTCGAGGGCCTGGCCGGCGAGTGCGACCTGATCGCCCTGCGCGAGCTCGTCCCGGCCGCGACCGCCCCGCTGACGGTCATCGGCGCCGAGGACCGCGTCGTACGGCTCTGCACGCTGCTGCCGATGGCAGCGCCCGCGATGTCGCGCGAGAGCGGCGAGGTGTGGCTGGGGCTCCAGGTGCAGCACGGGTTCGGCGACCCGTCGCGCGACCTCGGCGCCGTCCTCCAGCTCGCGCTCGACGCCGAGCCCGACATCGTCGGACTGACGTCCGCGCCCGGCGAGGGTCCGCGCCTGCAGGACCTGGTGTCCAACACCAGCCTCGACGTGACCGTCCACGAGGGCTTCGAGTTCTGGACCAGCGACCTGCTCGTCACCGACGGCCTCGAGGACGCCCTCGCCCAGGCCAACGAGGCCGCCTCCCCGACCGCGCGACTGACGCTCGGTCGAGGCGGCGTACTGGACCAACGTCGGCCCCAAGGAGCACCTGCGCTGGGTCATGCCCGAGCCCGAGGCCGACCTGCTCGACGCCCTCGCCCGCCTGCACGTCGACGGCGCCGACGTGATCGTGCCCGACGCGCGCCTGGTCGGGATGTTCCGCGCCCACGGCCTGCTCGTGCCGGTCTGGGACCTCCCGTCGGCACCGGCGCCGAGGTGCTCGAGGAGCCCGCCGCCGCCTTCAAGACCGCCCTCGACCAGGCCCTGGCCGACACCTCCGACCTCACCACCGCCCAGCGCTCGGCCCGCTCGGGCCTGGCGAACCGTCAGGTCACCATCCGCTGACCTGGGGCTGACCCGCCTGCGGGTACGGTGCCGCCGACCTGTCTACATCGCACAATTGTGCCGTTTGGACATGTTTCGGGGCCCTCGACCTGCCACAACTCCACAATTGTGGAATCAGGACACCACGCTGGCCCGTCACCAGACCCGCCGGCCGGATCAGCCGCGCTCCCGCACCGCCCACGCCGCCAGGCGCGAGTACCCCTTGACCGACACGTGCCGCAGCCGCCGGAAGCCGTACGGCGACGTCGTCCGCGGCCGACTCGGCGGTCCGGTCAGCGCCTCGTGGGCGCCCCGGTCGATCAGCACCGTCCCGGGCCGGGCGATCGAGGTCAGGCGGGCGGCGATGTTGACCGTCGGGCCGAAGACGTCGCCGAGGCGCAGCACCACCTCGCCGTAGGCGAGTCCGGCGCGGACCTCGGGATAGCTGTCGGCCTCGTCGCTCCCGCGCGCGGCCATCGCGAGCGCGACGCGCACCGCGGCCTCGGGGTCGTCGACGACGAAGAGCACCTCGTCGCCGATGTTCTTGATGATCCGGCCGCCGACCTCGGTGACCAGGTCGGTGGTGGCGCTCTCGAACTGCTCGATCCACGTCACCAGCTCGCCGTCGGTGAGCGACTTGCTGCGCGAGGTGTAGCCGACGATGTCGACGAAGACGACCGCGGTCGGGTGGGTCGGGGCGGCCGGGTCGCCGACGGCGAGCATCCGACCGCCCGCGCTGACGAGGTGGCGGCGCCAGACATAGCTCTGCAGCGCCTCGACACGGGGCAGCACCTGCTCGGTGAGGGCGGTGAGGGTCGCGGCCGGGTCGTCGGTGCCGCCGGGGGTCTCGAGGGCCACCGACGTCAGCAGGCTGGTCTGCCACTCGGCGAGCCGGGCGAAGCTGCGGCCCCAGGTGCGCACGAGCGCCGCCTGGCGCTCGGGGCCGAGGATGCCGAGGTCGACGAGGTCCTGGGCGTTGCGGAGGGCCTCGACGTCGGCGGGGGTGAAGGCGACCTCGTCGTCGTCGGTGTGGGCGAAGCCCATGAGGTGCCACAGGCCGGTGGCCACCTCGATGTCGACCCCGGCCTGCTCGCTGACCTGGACCCGGGTCAGGCTCGGCTCCTCGCCGAGGAGCATCGCCTCGGCGACGTCGAAGGCGCCGGCGAGGTCGGGCTGCAGGGCCGCGGCCGCCTCGTCCTCCCGGTCGCCGCCCTCGTCCATGCTCAGCCGGACCCCACCCGCGACTGCGCGACCTCGGCGATCTTGTCGGCGAACGCCGGCATCTCCTCGATCAGGGTCGCGGACGTCGCTCGTCGGTGAAGTGGATCGCCTGCAGCGGGCTGGTGGCGACGATCGACGCCGTGCGCAGCGAGTGGCCGACGATCGCGGCCTCGCCGACGATGTCGCCGGGGCCGAGGACGGCGATCTCGGCGCCGTCACGGCGTACGGAGACGGTGCCGTCGAGGAGGATGTAGGCCTTGTCGGCCGGGGTGTTCTCCCAGATCGGCGACCAGCCCTGCGGCAGGTTGACGCGGCGGCCCGTGCGAGCTGATCTGCGCGACCTCGCGGGGGGTGAAGGAGTCGAAGAACGTTGCCATCGGGGGCCTTTCGTCGGGAGCACCGGTGCTGCCAAACCATACGGATCTTCGCTGGTCCGCACGGACGTGTCCAGCGTGGCGGTGCTGCTCAGACCAGCGGGTCGCGCGTGATCGGGCAGCTCATGCAGCGCGGACCGCCGCGGCCGGAGCCCAGCTCGGACCCGGCGATCGCGACGACCTCGATGCCGGCCTCCTCGAGGCGGGCGTTGGTGGCGTCGTTGCGCTCGTAGGCCACCGCGACCCGCGGCGCGAGGGCGAGGGTGTTGTTGCCGTCGTCCCACTGCTCGCGCTCGGCGGTGACCGGGTCGAGGCCGGTGTCGATGCGGTGCAGCTCGTCGATGCCCATCGCCGTGCGCCGCGGCGACCAGGAACGGCTGCGGCTCGGCCACCGACGAGGTGCAGGGTGCCGTCGTCCTCCTGGCCGTCGCGCGTCACGGCGTAGGCCATGAGCGAGTCGGCGACGTTCTCGTAGACGACCATCTTGTCGACGTCGACCATCGTGCAGATCGTGTCGAGGTGCATGGTCGCGCGCTCCTGCGCGATCGGTACGGCGAGCACCGTGTGCGCGAGCTCGTCGGTGAAGACCTGTCGGGCCAGTCGCTCCACGCCCGCCGGCGTCGTCCGCTCCCCGACACCGACGGCGATGACGCCGGGGGCCAGCAGCAGCACGTCGCCACCCTCGACGTGCTCGTAGTGGTGGCCGTGGATGCGCGGGGTGCCCACGAACCGCGGGTGGAGCGTGTAGATCAGCTCGGTCAGCTGGGTCTCGCGCTTGCGCGCCGGCATCGCCAGCGACGTGATCGCGACCCGGTCGCGCACCCACACCGACGAGTCGCGGGTGAAGAGCAGGTTGGGCAGCGGATCGATGAGGAACGCGTCGTGCGGCAGCAGCGAGGTGACCAGACCGAAGCCGCCGCGCACCTCGTCGTTGCGGATGCCGGCCGTCAGCAGCGTCGTCAGGTGGGCCGGATCGGCGTCGCCGAGCAGGCCGTCGAGGTAGTGCCGCATCGTGTCGCCGAGGTCGAGGTCGGCCAGCGCGGTCTCGATCGCGGCGACCCGTGCCTCCTCGACCGCCAGGGTCTCGGTGAGCAGGTCGGTCAGGTAGAGCACCTCGACGTCGCGATCGCGCAGCGCCTGGGCGAAGGCGTCGTGCTCCTCCTGGGCCCGCGCCACCCACGGGATCCCGTCGAAGAGCAGCTGGTCGTTGTTGCGCGGTGTCAGGCGCGACAGCTCGTGGCCGGGGCGGTGCAGCATGACCGTACGCAGCCGGCCGACCTCGCTGTCGGCACCGTGGGCGGGGCCGGTGGGAGTGATGGGCGTCGGCGCGTCGGTCATGGGTGAACCCTAGTGGCGGGCGGCCCCGTCCCCTCCGGAAACCCCGGCCCCACGGGTGTGGGTCGACGCCGGACGATCTCCGGCGCCCGGAGCCGGCGATCCTCCGATGTCCGGGCGACGAGGGCCACCACGCGCAGCACGCCGGGGTTCCTCACCGCACCAGCTCCACGACCGTCAGCCCCGCCAGCAGCACGCACACGCCGGCGCCCACGAAGTGCAGCACGTGCAGCGCGACGAACCGCAGCAGGCTCCGACCGACGACCACGGCCAGGGCGCTGACGGTCAGCAGCGCCGCCAGCGCACCGACGAAGACGCAGAACGGCGCCTCGTACCTCGCCACCAACGACAGCGTCAGCAGCTGCGACAGGTCGCCCCACTCGGCCGCGAAGAGCACCAGGAACGACGCCAGCACGGCCCGCCAGCCGACCGCGGGCGCCGCGTCGACGTCGTACTCCTCGTCCGCGCCGGCCGACCGCAGCATGGCGCCGTCCCTCCCGCACCAGCACCACGGCGCCGACGAGGAACAGCGCCGCGGCCACCCCGCGCACGAGGTCCTGCGGCAACAGGGTCGCCACCTGGCCGAGCGCCGACCGCGATCGTGGTCTGCACGGTGAAGGCGAGGCCGACGCCGATCCAGACGAGCAGGGGGCGGTACTTCGTCGCCAGCACCAGCGTCGCGAGGAACGTCTTGTCGGGCAGCTCGACGACGAAGATGGCGCCGAAGGTGAGCACGAGGGCGGCGAGATCCATGCGCGTGATTCTCGCCGACGTGATTGACGGCCGGCGCGGCGGTGCGCCGCGGCTGCGTCGGACGCGAGCGAGATTACGGTGGCGCCATGCTCGTGCTCCTCGCCGTGGTGGCGCTTCTCGCTGGCCGTGGCCGCACTGGCCCTGGCCGTCGTCGCCGTACGCCGTACGACGCCGCGCGCCGACGGCACCGACCTGCCCACCGACGTGCTCGGCCTGCGCCAGGAGGTCGCCGCGCTGCGCGCCGAGGCGACGCCGGGCTGCGCCACCTCGCCGTCGTGCGCTACGACGCCTTCGGCGACATGGGCGGTCACCTCTCGTGGACCCTCGCGCTGCTCGACGACGCCGGCGACGGCATCGTGCTGAGCTCGATCCACGGCCGCAGCGACGCGCGCACCTACGCCAAGAACATCACCGCCTGGGCTGCGACAGCCAGCTCTCGCCCGAGGAGGACGAGGCGATCGCGCACGCGCGATCCTGACCCACCGACTCGTCAGGAGCCCGGCGAGCCCGGGGTGGGAGCCGCGGGCGCCGTGACGAACCGGTGCAGCAGGTCGACCAGCCGCGCCACCTCCACCTCCGACAGGTCCGCGAGCTGCCCGCCGATGCAGGATGCCGCCACGTCGCGAGCATCCGCGATGGTCGCGTCGGCGCCGGGGCGCAGGTGCAGCTGCTGGGTACGCCGATCAGCCGGGTCGCGTCGTCGCTCGAGGAGCCCGCGGCTGCTCGAGGTCGTCGGCGATCTGCACCACGCTCGCGCCGCTGAGCCCGAGCAGGCGGGCCAGCTCGGACTGGGCGATCGGGCCGGTCATCGCGAGCAGGCTCAGGGTGCCGAAGAGCCGCGGCTCGAGGTCGAGGGGAGCCAGGGCGGCGAGGAAGTCGCGGTGCATCCGGCTGTGCACGCGGCCGATGAGGAAGCCGAGGTGCTCGCGCAGCGGCGCCGGCGTGTCGTCGGCGACCTCGGGTCCGGCGATCCGCACCAGCAGCGAGACCAGGTCCCCCCGCTCGTCCGGCGTGAAGCCCGCCGCCAGCGACTCCTGCGCCGCCTCGGCCCGCTGCTGCCAGGACCGCACGGCGTGCGCGCCGGCCTCGGTGCAGGTCAGGGCGTAGGAGCGCCGGTCCTCGGGGTTGCGGACCCGCTCCACCAGGCCCTGCGCGGCCAGCGCCGTGGCGACCCGGGTCATCGTCGTGCGGCTGATGCCCACGCTGTCGGCGAGCTCCTGCTGGGAGGCGCGTGCGTCTCGGTGAGGGCCTGCAGCACCGCGACGGCGTGCGGGTCGACGCCGGCGCGCTGCTCCTCCTCCGTGGCCGCGGTCACCCGGGCGTGTGCGCGCCAGAGCAGGTGCCCGGGGTGGACGAGGGCGGGGTGCAGCGGCTGACCGGGTGGGCTCACGTGGTCCTCCTCTCACCCGTCGTCGGCTTGACGATCGACCGATGCGGCGTATCGTACCGAACATAATCATTTACCTCGTGACGATCAGGAGATCGCAATGAGCACGTCGACCGACTCGGCCACTCCGCCGGCCTCCTCCGGTCAGCCCGGTCAGCCCGCGCCGGCGGGGCGCGACCCGAAGTGGTGGACCCTCGCCGCGGTCTGCACCGGCGTCTTCATGCTGCTGCTCGACATCACCATCGTCAACGTCGCGCTGCCCGACATCCAGACCGACCTCGACGCCTCGCTGTCCGACCTGCAGTGGGTCATCGACGCCTACGCGCTGAGCCTCGCCGCGCTGCTGCTCACCGCGGGCTCGCTCGCCGACCTCTACGGCCGCGCGCCTGCGTCTTCGTCATCGGCCTGGTGCTCTTCACCGCTCGGCTCGGTCGCGTGCGGACTCGCCCAGGACGTGCTCTTCCTCTCGATCGCCCGCGCCTTCCAGGGCATCGGCGGCGCGGCGATGTTCGCCACCGCCCTGGCCCTGCTCGCCACGGCCTTCAGCGGCCGCGACCGCGGCATCGCCTTCGGAGCCTTCGGCGCCACGACCGGCGTCGCCGTCGCCGTCGGCCCGGTGCTCGGCGGCGTGCTGACCAGCGGCCTGAGCTGGCGCTGGATCTTCTTCGTCAACATCCCGATCTGCCTGGTCGCCATCGCCATCGCGACCACCCGGGTGCAGGAGTCGCACGACCCGCGCGCCGGCGCACCCGACTGGGCCGGGTTCCTCACGCTTCAGCGGCGTCTCTCGGCGCCGCTCGTCTACGGCCTGATCCGCTCGGGCGAGGAGGGCTTCGGCGACGACGTGGTCCTCGCCTGCCTCGTCGGCTCGGCGTTCCTCTTCGCGGTCTTCCTGCTCGTGCAGCAGGGCGCCAAGCACCCGATGTTCGACCTGTCGCTGCTGCGCAAGCCGACCTTCAACGGCGGCCTGATCGCGGCGTTCGGCGTCTCGGCGTCGATCTTCTCGCTGCTCGCCTACCTCGTGCTCTACATCCAGGGCGTCCTCGGCTTCTCCGCCGTGCAGTCGGGCTTCCGGCTGGTGCTGCTCTCGGCGATGGCGTTCGTCTTCGCCGCCCTCGCCGGCCGCCTCACCGAGAAGGTGCCGACCAAGCTGCTCATCGGCCCCGGCTTCCTCGATCCTCGGCGTCGGGCTCTTCCTCCTCCACGGCATCCCCACCTCCTCCGACCCCGACTCGTGGCACCACCTGATCCCCGGCCTCCTCGTCTGCGGCGTCGCGATCGGCCTCATCAACCCGCCGCTGGCCTCCACCGCCGTCGGCGTCGTCACCCCCGACCGGGCCGGCATGGCGTCCGGCGCCAACTCGACGTTCCGCCAGGTCGGCATCGCCACCGGCATCGCGACCCTCGGCTCCCTCTTCGCCAACCAGGTCGGCCGCGAGGTCACCGACGGGCTGACGGGCACCCCCGCCGCCGACAACGCCGACCAGATCGCCGCCGCCATCACCGGCGGTCAGGTGCAGCGCGCGGTCGACGCAGCCCCGGCCGGCGCCCAGGACCGGATCGCCGAGGTCGCCACCAGCGCCTTCGTCGACTCCCTCAACCACATCATCCTGATCGCGATGGTCCTCGCCTTCGCCACCGGGATCCTCACCCTGCTGCTCATCCGCCAGAAGGACTTCGTCGTGTACGGCGGTCCGCCGGCGGGTGGCGGGGGCCGCGAGGGGTCCGGCGAGGGGTCCGGCGAGCGACCCGCGGAGGCAGCGACCGATGGTCCGGTCGACGAGTCCGGCGAGGCGAGCGCCGCCGCCGCCGAGCCGGTGGCGGCGGGTGCGACCGGAGCGCACGTGCGGACCGAGGAGCCCGGCAAGCACCTGCCGTGAGGCGGGGCGCCGTACGGCTCGACGTCAGTCGAACAACCGCGGCTGCGGCGGTCCGAGCACCGGGTCGACGCCGTCGAAGAGGTCGCTGACCGACTCACCGGCATGGATCCGCTCGATCGCGGTCGCGAAGAGACCCGCGACCGTGCGCACCTTCAGCTCCGGCCAGGACTGCTCCCAGTCGGGCGGAGGCGGCACGGTGTCGGTGGTGACCACCTCGGTGATCATCGGGTGGCCGCGCAGCCGCTCGACGGCCTTGCCGACGAACAACCCGTGGGTGCAGGCCACCGACGCCTCGGTGCAGCCCTGCTCGGCCAGCTTGTCGAGCAGCTCGACGATCGATCCGCCGGTGGCGATCTCGTCGTCCAGCACGATCGCCCGCTTGCCCACGACGTCACCGACGATCGCCTCGATCACGACCTTGTCGTCGGAGAGCCGCTTCTTGCTGCCGGCCGCCACCGGCAGCCCCAGCAGCCGGGCGAACTGGCTGGCGGTCTTGGCGTTGCCGAAGTCGGGGGACACCACGACCGAGTCGGACAGGTCGCTCTCCTGGTAGTGGTGGGCGAGCACGCCGAGCGCGGTCAGGTGGTCGACCGGCACCGAGAAGAAGGCGTGCACCTGCGGGGCGTGCAGGGTCATCGTGACCACCCGGTCGACCCCGGAGGCCGCGAGCAGGTCGGCGACCAGCCGGCCGCCGATCGAGAGCCGCGAGGCGTCCTTCTTGTCCGAGCGCGCGTAGGCGTAGTAGGGGATGACCGCGGTGATCGACGCCGCCGAGGCGCCGCGCGCGGCGTCGACCATCAGCAGCAGCTCCATCAGGTGCTCCTGCGTCGGCGGCACCAGCGGCTGCACGATGTAGACGTCGCGCTGGCGGCAGTTGGTCTGCAGCTGGGCCTGCAGGCAGTCGTTGCTGAAGCGGGTCAGCTCGACCGGGCTCAGCTCGAGGCTGAGGTCCTCGCAGATCGCGCGCGCCAGCGCCGGGTGGGCGTTGCCGCTGAAGACGACGATCTCGCGCATGGGCGTGCTCCGGAGCGGGAGGGACGGGGACGGCGTGACCCTAGCCGGTCCGGGACCGGACCTCACCGACCAGTTCGACCGCTCGTGACGGCAGGGCTCAGCGGTGCCCGGCGATCGGGTGCGGCTCGTAGTCGGCGCCCAGCTCGTCGACCTCGTCGGGCGTCAGCTCCAGCTCGACGGCGGCCAGGGCGTCGTCGAGGTGGTGCGGCTTGGTGACGCCGATGATCGGTGAGGTCACGACCGGCTGGGCGAGCAGCCAGGCCAGCGCGACCTGGGCGCGCGCGACGCCGCGCCGCTCGGCGACCCGGGCGACGGTCTCGACGACGGCGCGGTCGGAGGCGGCGTACAGCGTCGCGCCGAACTCGTCGGTCTCGGTGCGGGCCGTCTCGGCGTCCCAGTCACGGGTGAGCCGACCGCGCGCCAGCGGGCTCCACGGCAGGACGCCGACGCCCTGGTCGGCGCAGAGCGGCAGCATCTCGCGCTCCTCCTCGCGGTAGAGGAGGTTGTAGTGGTCCTGCATCGACACGAAGCGGGTCCAGCCGCCGAGGTCGGCGGTGTGCTGGGCCTTGGCGAACTGCCAGGCATACATCGAGGAGGCGCCGAGGTAGCGCGCCTTGCCGGCCCGGACGACGTCGTGCAGCGCCTCCATCGTCTCCTCGATCGGGGTCGCGTCGTCCCACCGGTGGATCTGGTAGAGATCGACGTGGTCGACGCCGAGGCGGCGCAGGCTCTCGTCGATCTCGCGCATGATCGCCACGCGCGACAGCCCGGCGCCGTTGGGCCCGGGGCGCATCCGGCCGTGCACCTTGGTCGCGATGACGACCTCGTCGCGACGGGCCATCTCCTTGAGCAGCCGGCCGGTGATCTCCTCGCTGCTGCCGCCGGAGTAGACGTTGGCGGTGTCGAAGACGGTCACCCCGGCCTCGAGCGCGGCGCGGATGATCGGGCGGGCGGCGTCCTCGTCGATCACCCAGGGGTGGCCGCCGCGCGCGGGGTCGCCCCAGCTCATGCAGCCGAGGCTGAGCGCCGAGATCTCCAGGCCGGAGCCGCCGAGGCGCCGGTACCTCACGATTCACCTCCGGCGGCCCGGGACAGCTCGGCCGCCATGGCGCCGATGAGGGCCTCGAGACCCTTGAACGGACGCGCCATCACGGTGAACGACGTGAGCCTGCCGTCGGCGCCCCACCGCAGCATGTCGACCCCGTGGACGGTCTTGTCGCCGACCACCGACTCGAACTCCAGCACCGCGCTGCCGCTGCCGTCGGCCGCCTCGTCCTGCCACTCGTGGAGGTAGCGCAGCGTCGGCCCGAGCACGTGCATGGCGGCGGTGAGGTAGGCGGTCGTGATCGCCTTGCCCTCCTGCGGCGTGTGCACGGCGGGGGAGCGGAAGACGACGTCGTCGGCGAGCAGCAGGTCGAGCCCGGCGGCGTCGCGGTTCGCCGCGATCCGGTGCCAGGCCTCGACGGGGGCGGGTCGGGTCATGCGGCCAGTCAAGCACTCGCCCCGGCGGAGCAGCCCCCGCCGACGCCAGGGCCCGGTCAGCAGCCGGCGGCGGTCCAGCGACACATCAGCGGTGCGAGCTCCTGGCTGTCGCGGTTGAGCGACCTCGCAGCGGCGCGCGACGGGCCGCCGTACTCGCCGGCGTCGTAGTTGAGCACCACGGCCTTGCCGACGCGCATGACCTGGGCGAAGGAGCCGCCGAGGCGACCGGTCTGGGCGGCCCGCTTGGCGGTCACGCTCCAGATGACGTCGTCGTAGCCGGTGGTGACGTCGTAGACCGTGACCTTCGAAGGCTGCCCGACCGAGTCGACGGTGTCCGGGGGACAGCTCTCCAGGTCCGCTCGGATGCCGGCCACGACCTTCGCCGCCCGCTGGGCGCTGCCGAACGTCAGCAGCTCGCGCACCTGCTGGGTCTCGGGGCCGCTGTTGACCACCGCCATCCGCTGCTTCCACCGCTCCGGCTTCCAGGACAGCGCGAAGCACGGACTGAGCTCGAGCCCGCGGATCCGCTTCGAGGGTCCCCTGCGAGTGCCGTCGCTGCCGTAGTCGACCAGTCCGTCGTCGAGGTCGAAGCCCCGCGGGATCTTGTTGCTGACCGTGGTCGGGGTGGCGCTGCCGACGCTGGCCGCGGCGGGGTTCGACTGGATCGGTGCCGCGAGCAGGGCCGCGGTGGTGACGAACGCTGCTGCGATCGTGCAGGTGGTCCGCTGGGTCTGCATCTGGTGTCCTCTCGTCGTGGGTGCTGTCGAGGGGAGACGCCTGGGAGCCACGTGTGGTTGCATCCGGCCGAACGACATCGCAGCAGCGAAGCAACCCGACGCCGACCCAGACGTCTACCAAGCATGACCACACACACCGAAGCGGCTCGGGCCGTGAGAGGCAGGAGTGCGATGACCTCCGCCGTCGACCTGGGCGAGGTGTATGCCGCGCACCGGCTCCACCTCGTCCGGATCGCGATCCTGCTGGTGGACGACCTCGCCTCCGCGGAGGACGTCGTCCAGGACGCGTTCGCCGCCCTCGCCGCCAAGCCCCAACGCCTGCGCGACCCGCACGCCGCCGTCGCCTACCTGCGCACGGCGGTCGTCAACGGCTCCCGCTCGGCGCTGCGCCGTCGGCGTCAGCGGGGCACGCGCACCAGCAGCCGGCCGTGGATGCACTCCATGTGCAGCTCACGGCCGGGGCCGATCGAGTCGCCGTCGAGCTGGCGGGGCGTGTCGGCGTGAGCGCGGATCGACACCGTGCGCCCCGTCATCCGGTTGATCGTGTCGTCGGTGCGCGAGCGCTTGGCCAGCACCCGCACGGCGAGCGGGATCCACGAGAGGAACCTGCGGGGGTTGAGCAGGACGACGTCCAGCTGGCCGTCGTCGATCGCCGCATCGGGAAGCAGCGGCATCCCGGCCTGCAGATAGCCGACGTTGCCGACCATCACCATCCGGGCGCGGTGCTTGGTCCACTCACCGCCGTCGACCGAGAGCTCGACCTTCGTCACGGGGAACATCAGCGACTTCAGCGCCGAGAGGACGTAGGCCAGCCAGCCGACCTTGCGCTTGATCTCCTCGTTGACGCCCTCCATGATCGCGGCGTCGAAGCCCATGCCCGCCATCACCATGAAGTTGCTCTCGAAGCCGACAGGTCCGGGGGAATCGGGGTCCTCGGGGGTGTATTCGCCCGCGACGTCGCCGGTCACCTTGACCATGTCGATCGCGCGGTCCTGGCCGGTCAGGGCGACGTCGATCGCGGCACGGATGTAGAGCGGGATGTCGAGGTTGCGGGCGAGCAGGTTGCCGGTGCCGGCCGGGATGATCCCGACCGGGATGCCGGTGCCGGCCAGCTCGGCGCAGACCTCGCGCACCGTGCCGTCGCCGCCGCAGACGATCACCAGGTCGGCCCCCTCGACCGAGGCGAGCTCGGCCTGGCCGGTGCCGGAGTCCTCGGGGGTGGTCAGGTGCCAGGTGGGTTCGCGCCAGCCTGCCTCGCGCGCCATCGAGGTCACGGTCGCCTGGAAGACCTCGACGTCCTCGACCTTGATCGGGTTGAGCACGACCGAGAGCCGCTTCGCCGAGGGGATCGCCTCCGGGAGCGGCTCGATCTTCAGGGCGTGGCTGCGGGGCAGCGGGCTGTAGAGGACGAGACCGAGGAGCACGAACGCCGCGCCGAGCAGTGCCCCGCCCACGACGTCGGAGGGGAAGTGGCGTCCGAGCAGGATCCGGTCGAGGCCCACGACGATCGCGACGAGGACCATCGCCCCGCTGAGCAGGCGGCGGATGGCCTGACGACGTACGAGCATCGTGACGAGCACGATCACGACGCCGGTGAAGGCGGCGATCGCCGAGGCGTGCCCCGACGGGAAGGCCCCGTTGTCGAGGAACTCGTCGAGCGACTGCCAGTCGGGACGGGACCGGTCGACGAGGACCTTCAGCCCGGTCGTGGCCAGCGAGGTCGCCAGCATCACGCCGACGACGAAGCCGGCCGCGCGACGGTGGCCCTTGGCGAACATCGCCGCCGCCAGGACCGCGGTGTAGACCGTCATCGCGATGGTGCCGAAGAAGTCCTCGATCGCGAGCAGGACGCTCTGGATCCCGGCGTCGGCCTCGAACCGCACAGCGGCGTCTCGCCCACGGTCGTCGAGGTCGGCCAGCCACACCCAGTCCTGCCCGACGGCCAGCGCGAGCAGCCCCAGCAGCACGAGCAGCACGGCAGCAGTGCCGAGCTGGGTGGCGCGCGAGCGGTCGAGCACGGTCGGGGCTCCGTCCTGGTGGGTGGCCGGTCAGGCAGGCGAGAAGGTCGCCGATCAGTATGGCGAACCCGGCCCGCGCGGTCCTCATCCGCAGGGCGGTCTCGCCGGGTGCCGCCCGTGGAGCGGTGCGGTGGCCACGGTTGGGGGCTGTGAATCGGTGGCTGCGGCACCGCTGCCCGGCAGCGACCCGCCACCGCGCACGCCGCCGTCATCCCCAGGTGGGTGCAACTCGGGTGAAGGAGCCCGCGGTCGCCCGCTAGCCTCGGCTCTGTGATCGATCCACGAGTGCTCCGAGACGACCCCGACCGCGTGCGTGCCGCCCAGGCCAAGCGTGGTCTCTCCAGCGACGTCGTCGACCGCGCGCTCTCGTCGGACACCGCCCGCCGCGCGGCGATCACGGCCTACGAGTCGAAGCGGGCCGAGCAGAAGCAGCTCGGCAAGCTGATCCCCCAGGCCCAGGGCGACGAGAAGCAGGCGCTGCTCGCGCAGACCAAGACCCTCGCCGCCGAGGTCAAGGAGGCCGAGGCCGCGCAGACCGTCGCCGAGGCGGAGTGGAACGACGCGCTGCTGTCGATCCCCAACCTGGCCGCCGACGAGACCCCCGCCGGTGGCGAGGACGACTTCGTGGTGCTCGAGACCGTCGGCACGCCGCCGGTCTTCGACTTCGAGCCGCGCGACCACGTCGAGCTGGGCCGGATGCTCGGCGCCATCGACCTCGAGCGCGGCGCCAAGGTGTCGGGATCACGGTTCTACTTCCTCACCGGCATCGGCGCGCGCCTGCACCGCGCGCTGATCAACATGGCCCTCGACCAGGCTGCGGCGGCCACGGCTTCATCGAGGCCGTCGCCCCGTCGCTGGTCAAGCCGCGCGCGATGGAGGGCACCGGGTTCCTCGGCCAGGCCGCCGACGACGTCTACCGGATCGAGGGCCAGGACCTCTACCTCGTCGGCACCTCGGAGGTGCCGATGGCGGCCTTCCACTCCGACGAGATCCTCGACGGCGGCGCCCTGCCGCTGCGCTACGCCGCCTTCAGCCCGTGCTACCGCAAGGAAGCCGGCTCGCACGGCAAGGACACCCGCGGCATCTTCCGGGTGCACTGGTTCGACAAGGTCGAGATGTTCGTCTACACCCATCCCGAGGACGCCGAGGCCGAGCACCAGCGCCTGCTCGACTGGGAGAAGGAGTTCCTCGACAAGCTCGAGCTCTGCTACCGCGTGATCGACGTCGCGGCCGGCGACCTGGGGCTGTCGGCCCAGCGCAAGTTCGACTGCGAGGCGTGGATCGCCTCGCAGGGCCGCTTCCGCGAGCTCACCTCGGCGTCCAACTGCACCGAGTTCCAGACCCGCCGGCTCGACACGCGCCAGCGCGTCGATGGCGAGATCAAGCCCGTCGCCACGCTCAACGGCACCCTGTGCTCGACCAACCGGCCGATCATCGCGCTCCTGGAGACCCACCAGCAGGCTGATGGGTCGGTGCGGGTGCCGAAGGCGCTCCAGCCCTACCTGGGCGGCCTGGAGATCATCAAGCCGATCGATCCGGCGTGAGCGGCGACTCCGCGGCTGCGGGCCCTGTGGGCGCTGCGGGCGTCGAGGGCTGGCGTCCCGAGCTGGTCGCCCTCGACATCGACGGCACCCTGCTCAAGTGGGTCGAGGGTGCGGGGATGACCCACGAGGAGATCGCGCCGCGCGTGCACGACGCGATCTGGCGCGCCCACGACGCCGGCGCCCACATCGTGCTGTCCTCGGGCCGCTCGCCGCACGGGATGACCCCGATCGCCGACCTGCTCGCGACTGCAGGGCCACGCCGACGAGCCGCTGTGGATCGTGGCCAGCAACGGCGCCGTCGTCCTGCGCTACCTGCCGGGCGGCGAGATCGACGTGGTCCACGAGGACACCTTCGACGCCGGCCCCGCTGTCCGCGCGATCCTGGAGGCCCACCCCACGGCCCGGGTCGCGATCGAGGACCGGGGCAGCGGCTACCGCGTCTCGACCCCCTTCCCCGACGGGGAGCTCTCCGGCCGGATGACCGTCACCGAGATCGACGGACCTCGTCTCGCGCCCGGTCAGCCGGGTGATCATCCGCGACCCCGATGCGACCGCCGACGACTTCGTCGCCCTCGGCGCCGCGCCTCGGCCTGCACGGCACCGACTACGTCGTCGGCTGGACCGCCTGGCTCGACCTCACCCCGGTCGGCGTCTCCAAGGCCTCCGGCCTGGAGCAGGTCTGCGCCGACCTCGGCCTGACGTCCGCCGACGTGCTGGCGATCGGCGACGGGCGCAACGACATCGAGATGCTCCGGTGGGCCGGTCGCGGGGTCGCCATGGGCCAGTCGGTGCAGTCGGTGCTGCGACGCCGCCGACGCGTCACCGACGGCGTCGACGCCGACGGCGCCGCCGTCGAGATCGAGCGCTGGTTCGGACGGTGACCGAGGCCGCGGGCGCCTCGCGCTGCCCGGTCGCGATGGCCACCGCGCGGCTGCGGCTGATCCTGGTCTCGGCCGACGACGCCGCCGACATGCTCGCCGGGCGACGCCAGTCGCGCTGGCACCCCGACTACCCGCGCCGCGACGACGTCGATGCCGCGACCCTGGTGCGGGCCCGCCGACGGGTCCGCCGACACCTGGGGCCCGCGCCACGTCGTCTGGGAGCAGCTGGCGGTCGGCGGCGATCGGCTTCTTCGGCCCGCCGGTCGACGGCGAGGTCGAGGTCGGCTACGGCCTGGTCGAGGCGCGCCCGCGGGCACGGCCTGGCCACCGAGGCGCTCGCCGCGCTGCTCGCCGAGACCGACCGGCTCGGCGTACGGGTGCGGGCCCGGTCGAGCCGGCCAACCGCGCCAGCGTCCGGGTGCTCGCCAAGCGCCGGCTTCACCGACCTGCGCGGCAGCAACGAGGACGGCCTGCTCGTCATGGCCCGGCCGGTGCCCGCCCGGACCGACCCTGCGCGCCGCGACCCGCGCTGGCCCTCATCGCCACCGACCTCGACGGCACCCTGCTGCGCACCGACGGCTCGCTCTCCGACGCCACCCGTCGGGTGCTCGCCGCGGTCGAGGACGCCGGGGTGCCGGTCGTCTTCGTCACCGGCCGCCCGGTGCGCTGGATGGAGTCGCTGTGGGAGGTCGTCGGCGCCCACGGCGTCGCGATCGTCTCCAACGGTGCGGTGCTCTACGACGTCGCCGAGCGGCGCCGTACGCCGCGTCGACGGTCTCGAGCCCGCCCCCGGGCCTGCGCTGGTCGCGCGACTGCGTGACGGCGGTGCCCGACGTGCTGTTCGCCGTCGAGTGCCTCGACGGCATCCGGCACCGAGCCCGGCTTCCACGACCCGCACCGCGTGCCGGAGGGCAGCCCGGTCGGGCCCGCTCGACGAGATCTGGGACGAGCCCGCGGTCAAGCTGCTCGTGCGGCACGGCGGCGCCCGACGCCGACGAGCTGCACGCGCGCCGTCGCCGCCGCGGTCGGTGAGGACGGCGTGGCGACCTGGTCGATGGCCGGGCCTGGTCGAGATCAGCGCCCCCGGCGTCACCAAGGCCGCAGCCCTCGCCCGGCTGTGCGGCGACCTCGGCGATCGCCGCCGCCGACGTCGTCGCGTTCGGCGACATGCCCAACGACCTGGCGATGCTGGGCGTGGGCCGGCACGTCGTACGCCGTCGCCAACGCGCACCCCGCGTGCTCGCGGCCGCCGACCGCACCGCCGGGCCAACGACGACGACGGCGTGGCGCGCGCGATGGCTCGACTGGTGGGCCTCACCGACGATCTGGTGCAATGAACCCGTGACGCCCGCACCCGCGCCCTCGTCGTACGGCCCCTCGTGGGCCGCGCGCGCCGGCGTCCTCGGCCTGCTGGCCGGCTGCTGGCTGGTCTCCTGGGATCCCTGGTCCTGCTCGCCGCCCCGGCCCAGGCGCGGCCGCCGGGCGGCAACGCCGATCCCGACGACGTCTTCACCGCCAGCATCGAACGCATCGAGCGCGACCCCGGGGCGGTGGATCGACCGGCCCGCTACACCTACACCGTGCAGGTGCAGGAGGTCTTCGGCGAGAGCGACATCGCCACGGCGCGGGTCCGCGTGCAGACCAGCCAGCTTCGGCGAGTGCGCGACCGCGCCCGGAGTCCAAGGGCGCCGACGTCTACCTCTGGAAGCTCACCCGCCAGCGCACCCGCCTGCTGGCCGACGGCTGCCGCGACGTGCTGCGGGCCACCGACACCCGGCTCGCCGACCTGCTCGACACCTACGGCGAGCCGCGCTCGCCGATCGACACCTCCCCGCCGAGCCCCAGGTGGAGTTCCCGGACGTGAGCTACGTCTGCCCCGACACCTCAGCGTCCGTCACCGACGTCGCCGAGGCCGAGACCACCTGCGACGAGATCGCCCTGCCGCAGTCCTTCGACCGCGCCGCGGCCCCCGGCCTGGCGCTCGTCCTGCTGGGCGTCCTGGGCTGGTTCGTCGTGCTGCGACTCGGTCGCTCGCGCCGCGCCTGAGCGCGCCCGAGCCGGCCGCAGGACCCGGTCGAGGCTAGAGGTACATCCCGCCGGTGCCGGGGTGGTCGTCGCCGCCCGACTGTCCGGACTGGCCGGGCTGTCCCGCACCGCCCTGGCCGGGGCCGCCCATGCCGGGCGGCATCGGGGTGCCGGCCGGGAGTGCCCGTCGGATCTGCTCGAACTGGGCGCGCGCGGCCATCTGCTGGGCGTAGATCGCGGTCTGGATGCCGTGGAAGAGCCCCTCGAGCCAGCCGACGAGCTGGGCCTGGGCGATGCGCAGCTCGCTCTCCGACGGCGTCGTGTCGTCGGCGAAGGGCAGCGAGAGCCGCTGCAGCTCCTCGACCAGCTCGGGCGCGAGGCCCTGCTCGAGCTCCTTGATGGAGGAGCTGTGGATCTCCTTGAGGCGCAGCGCGGCTGGCCTCGTCGAGCGGCGCCGCCTTCACCTCCTCGAGCAGCTGACGGATCATGCTGCCGATCCGCATCACCTTGGCGGGCTGCTCGACGAGGTCGCTGAGCCCACGAGCCCCGTCGTCGTCGCCGTCCTCGCCGTCGGGGTCCGAGTCGGCGCCGGCCCCCTGGGCGGCGAGCGCCGAGGCGGAGACGGTGCCGATCGGCTGTCCGTCGGGGCCGATGATCATGATCTGCTGCTCACCGGTCGCTGCGGGCGTGTTCTGGGGGTCCGCCTGGGGGGTCTGGGCGGTCTGCTCCTCGCTCATGCAGGCCACCGTATCCGGCGCGGTCCGGCGGGCCCTCCCCCCGGTGAGTGACTACAGCGTCAGCACGATCTTGCCGGTGTGGGAGCCGTCGCCCATGATGCGGTGCGCCTCGGCGACCTCCTCGAGCGGCAGGGTGCGGTCGATGACGGGTCGCACCGACCCGTCGGCCACCAGCGGCCACACGTGCTCGACGACAGCCGCGCAGATCGCCGCCTTGCCGGCTTCCGGGCGTCCACGCAACGAGGTGGCGATCACCGCCGCGCGCTTGTTGAGCAGGGTCGCGAGGTTGAGCTCGCCCTTGACCCCGCCCTGCATCCCGATGACGACCAGACGTCCCTCGGTGGCCAGGGCGTCCACGTTGCGTCCGAGGTAGGAGGCGCCCATGTTGTCGAGGATCACGTCGACCCCACCGCCGTTCCCGTCGGCGTCGGCCCCCTCGCGGCGGGCGATCTCCACGAAGTCCTCCTCGTGGTAGTCGATCGTGACGTCGGCGCCGAGCTCCGCGCAGAACGCGCGCTTCTCCGGCGTACCGCCCGTGGTCAGCACGCGCGAGCCGAGCGCGGAGGCGATCTGGATCGCGAAGGTGCCGATGCCGCCGGCCCCGCCGTGCACCAGGAAGCTCTCGTCGGGGCGCAGCCCGGCGACCATGAAGACGTTGGACCAGACGGTGCAGGCGACCTCCGGCAGCGCGGCGGCGGTGACCAGGTCGACCCCGGACGGCACCGGCATCACCTGACCGGCCGGTACGACGACCCGCGAGGCGTAGCCGCCGCCGGCCAGCAGCGCGCAGACCTCGTCGCCGACCGACCAGGGGTCGTCCCGTCCACCCCCTCACCGAGCGCGGCGACCCGGCCGCTGCACTCGAGGCCGATGATGTCGCTGGCCCCGGGCGGCGGCGGGTAGGAGCCCTGGCGCTGGAGGGTGTCGGCCCGGTTGACGGCGGTCGCGACCACCTCGATGGCGACCTCACCGCGCCCGGGCTGGACGTCGGGCACCTCGCGCACCGAGAGGACCTCGGGCCCGCCGGTGCCGTCGGCGATGAACGGCTCTCATTCCTCCTCCTCGCTGTCGTCGTCCTCGTCGGCCTCGTCCTCGTCGTCGTCGGCGTTGACGTCGAAGCCGAGCTCGACCTCGTCCTCGCTCGGCGTCGTCGGGGTCGGCGAGCACCGGCTTGTCCCACCGCTCGGCGAGCTCCTGGGCACGGGCGGCCAGCTGCTCGACGGCGGCCGGCCCGGCGGCGGCCGCCCCGGCGGCGTACCCGAGCAGGTAGGAGGTGATCGGGCCGGCGGCGGCGTCGACGTTGTCGTGGGCCAGCTCGGCGAGGTCGGCGACGAGGCCCTCGTCGACCTCGGTCTCGAGCTCGAGGGCGTCGCAGAGCTCGTCGATCCAGTCGTGGAGGTTCACGGGGATCAGCCTTGCCAGCCGAGAGCCCGCGCGCAAGCCCGGGACGGGCGAACGACCGGCCAACGGCCGAGGCTCAGTCGTCGCGCAGGTCGCGCAGGTCGGCCCAGGTGTCGACGTCGCGGTGCTCGTCGTCGACCGCGGCGACCTCGGCGAGGTCGAGGTCGGCGAGCAGCGCGCGCACCGCCATGCCGTGCTGGCCCTCCAGGTCGGGGCGTACGGCGCGCAGCCGGTCGCGGCGCAGCGCGAGCGCGAGCTGGCGCCGTCCGTCGGGGCCGACGAGCACGGCCCCGTCGTGGCCCTCGGCCGCCGCGCACAGCCGGCGGATGGTCACGTGGGTCAGTCGCGGCATGTCGACCGCGATCACCACGACGAGCCGGTGGTCGCCGCAGCAGCAGGTCGACGCCCGGTCAGCAGCGCGGCGACCGGCCCGCCCCAGCGCGGGCTCTCCAGCACGAAGGTCACCGGCCGCTCGGTCGGCACCTGCTCGCCGACCACGACCACCTCGGCCGCGTCGACGACCGCGTCGAGCGCCCGCTCGAGCAGGGTGCGCCCGCCGATCTCGACCGAGGCCTTGTCGAACCCGCCCAGCCGCGCCGCCCGCCCGCCGGCGAGCACGACGGCGCCGTAGCTGTCCAGGTCGCCGCTGCTGTCCCTGCTGCTGTCCCCCATGGGCGCATCCTCCCAGGAACCACCGGCGGGTGGCAGGCTGTGGGGGTGACCACCGATGCTCACGAGACGCAGTCCGGCGAGGGCGCCTCCGAGCACGCGGTGCTGCGCCTGGCGCTCGTGCAGGAGGCCTCGGGCCTCGACCCCGCCGGCAACCGCGAGCGGCTGGCCGCCCTGGTGCCCGACGGCACCGACCTGGTCGTGCTCCCGGAGGCTTTCGCCCGCGACTTCGGCGAGGCCGGCTCCGACGTCAGCGCCTACGCCGAGGCGCTCGACGGCCCCTTCGCCACCGCTCTGGAGGCATCTGCGGTCGCCCACGCCGACGACGGTGGTGGCCGGGATGTTCGAGGCCAGCACCGATCCCGACCGGCCCTTCAACACCCTGCTCGCGCGCGGCGCGGCTCGCGCCGACTACCGCAAGATCCACCTCTACGACTCCTTCGGCTACCGCGAGTCCGACCGCCTGCTCGCCGGGGACGTCGACGCCCACGCTGGTCGAGGTCGCCGGCTGGAGGTCGGGCTGATGACCTGCTACGACCTGCGCTTCCCCGAGCTGGCCCGCCTGCTCGTCGACGCCGGTGCCGAGGTGCTCGTGCTGCCGGCGGCCTGGGTCGCCGGCCCGCGCAAGGTCGACCACTGGCGCACGCTGGTGCGGGCGCGGGCGATCGAGAACACCGTCTACGTCGTCGCCGCGGGCCAGCCCGGGCCGCGCTACACCGGCCACTCGCTGGTCGTCGACCCGCTGGGCGACGTGCTGGCCGAGGCGGGCGAGGAGCCCGCGGTGCTGCGGGCCGAGGTGACCCGCGCCACGCTGCAGGCGGCACGCCGTACCAACCCGTCGCTGCTCAACCGGCGTCTGTAACCTCGGATGCCATGTCCAGGATCGTGGGTCGACGCGCGTCAGCGGTCCCCGACGACCTCTCGGGACTCCACGACGCGCCGGATGTCACGCCGGACGCCCCGGCTGGGCCCACCACGCCCACCACGGGGTCCACCACGGAACCCGCGACCGACACCCCCGACCCCGGGTCGCGGCGCACGGTGGCCGACCGGCTCGAGGCGTTCGGTGACTCCCCGTGGCCGTTCCGGGCGTGGCTCGTCCTGGTCGCCGCGGCCCTGGGAGCCATGATCGCGGCCATGGTCCCGGTGGGCCCGTCCTGGCTGGGCGGCGCCGGCTCGGTGGCCGTCGTCAGCGCCTACTCGTGGGCGCTCGCCGGGCGCACCGGCGGTCGGCCCGTCGTCTTCGGCACCCTCGCAGCCGTGCTCGGTGTCGGCGTGCTGCTGACGGGACGCGACGACCTCGCCACCGGCGCCTCGGTGATGACCTGCGTGGTCAGCGCGGTGCTCGCGGTGATGGTCACCGTGCCGGCCGTGACCGTGACCCGGGCCGCGCGGGAGTGCCTGATCGCGCTGGCGCTCGCCGCCGTCGGTGCCCTGGCCACGGTGGGCTTCGAGCCGGCCATCTCGGTCCAGGACTTCGAGTACGTCACCTTCGGGCTCGCGCTGGCCGGCGCCTTCGTCGTGGTCTACCGCCTCGGCGCGGGCCTGCACGGCCTCGGACGACGCGGCGCGGTGATCGTGGTGGTCGGCGGGGTCCTCGTCGCCGTCACCGTCCTGTACGCCGAGCTGCTGCGCCGCTACGGCACCCCGTCCCTGGTCGAGTCGTCCCTCGACGTCGTGCGCTGGAGCCGGGAGCACCTCGGCGCGTTCCCCCGCCCGATCGAGGCCGTGCTGGGCATCCCCGCGCTCGTGTACGGCGTCCACATGCGAGCCCGCCGGCGGCAGGGCTGGTGGGTCTGCGCCTTCGGGGTCGCCGCCACCGCCTCGACCGCGAGCGCCCTGGCCAACCCGGCCGTCACGCTCACCGAGGCCGGGCTGTCGGTGCTCTACGGGCTCGTGGTCGGACTGCTGGTCGGTGCGGCGGTGATCCGCCTCGACCTCTTCCTCACCGGCTCGAGCGGTGGGGCGCGCACCGGCGGTCGGCGGCGCGTCGACGAGGAGCAGGCGGGCGCCGTGCGCCCGGAGCCCGGCCGCACCCAGGCGCTCTACTGACGCGACGCCGACGGCGAACGCCGGGGTGCGGGGGTACTCGGCGGTAACGGCTAGCGTGCGAGTCATGGCCCGTGAGCAGGTGATCGAGATCGTGGCGGAGATGGTGGCCGGCGTGCTCGCCGTGAGCGTCGAGGCCGGGGCCCGGGTCGCCGTCGGCGACGAGGTGGCGCTGCTGGAGTCGATGAAGATGGAGATCCCCGTCATCGCCGAGACCCCGGGCACGGTGGTGGCGGTCAAGGTCACCGCCGGAGACGTCGTCCAGGAGGGCGACGTGCTGCTGGTCCTGTCGGCCTGACCGAGCGCGTCTGACGCTAGACTCCTGCGCGTGTCGCGGCCCCGGTCGCGGCCAGGAGGGGTGCCGGAGCGGCCGATCGGAACCGCCTTGAAAGCGGTCGTAGGGAGACCTACCGCGGGTTCGAATCCCGCCCCCTCTGCCGGCCCTCAGCAGCGGCTCCGAGCAGGCGAGCGACTCATTCCGAGCCGCCGAGCTCCAGCTCCACCTCGTCGTAGGCGAGGTCGCGCACCTTCTGGAGGTGGTGGGCGACGTCGGCCACCAGGCGCAGCACGTCGTCGCGGACGGTGTCGGTGTCGGGATCCTCCAGCGCCCGCGAGCCGAGCTCGCCGAGGCGCGCGAGCAGGGCGTTGCGGTCGCGGAAGGCGGCGCCTCCCCGGGCGGCGAGCCACCCGTCCTCGGTGCCGGTGCCCTCCAGCACCAACGCATCGCGCACCACGACCATGCGTTGGCGCACCGACCAGCGCCAGCTGGTGCTGGGGGCTCCGTCGCGCAGGGGCACCCGCGAGGCGGCCTCGAGGCCGGTCAGGGCCTCCGACATGGCGTTGCTGGCGTTGCTGGGGCTGATGGTGGGGCTCCTCGTCGCTGACGGAGTCGGCGGCGCCGACTCCGCTGTCGAGATCGAGCATGACCCGCCTGGGCCGTCGGGGCAAGGCACGCGGGAGACTGGTCCGGTGAGTGACGTCCCCGAACGCCCCGACGCGGAGCCGACCCTCTACCGCCTCGCGCCCGCGGTGGCGGCGCGGCTGGTCGGTCTGGCCTTCCTGGTCCTGGCGGTGACCACGTTCGTGGCGACTGCGGTGATCCTGTCCACCGGAGGCCCGCCCGACCTGATCGTCCTGGTGCTCGTGGTCGAGCTGGTGGCCGTCTTCGGTGCGGCCGCGTGGCTGCGCTCGCGCGCCTACGTCGTACGCCTCGACGACGAGGGCTACGTCGTGCGCCTGGTGCGGGGGGCCGGCGTCAAGCAGGGGCGGTGGACCGAGGTCAGCGAGGTCGTGGCCGCCCACCCGCGCGACATCGCCTGCCTGGTGCTCAAGCGCACCGACGGCACGACCACCTCGATCCCGGTCGCGATGATCGCGGGCGACCGCGACGAGTTCGCCCGCGACGTCGGCACCCGGCTGTCTCGTGCGCGGGGCTGAGGCAACCGATTGGCACGCCCGGCGACCGGCCTTGTAGCCTAGGCTGCGCTGCCTGCCTCGGTGGGTGGCATGGAGGTGTCGCCTAGTCCGGTCTATGGCGCCCGCCTGCTAAGCGGGTTGAGGGCTACAACCCTCTCGCGAGTTCAAATCTCGCCACCTCCGCCCTCGTGTCCGCCTCCAGTCCAGGCTGGGGGCGGACCCGTTTGTGGGTCCCGGTCCTGGGTGCAGCAGCCCCGCGGCTGCCCTCGGTCCGACCGGTCGACCAGCCTCTGGATTCGAGCAAGTCCGCGCCGTGGGGGTTGCCAGGAGGGCGTTCGTGACGCACCCTAGGTTTGTCCCGTTACTCCCCCGGGTACAGATCGAGTCGTGCGCCGCCTCGGGTCCTGCACGTGCTTGCACTACTCCAATGGCTGGGCTGACATGGGTGCTCATGGTCCCAGCGGTGCGACGTTCGACATGTGGGTCGCGCCTGAACCCCGAGAAAGTTGGTAGGACCAGATGAAGCTCGTACGCAAGTGTGCTCTCGCCACCGCCGCCGCGGTGCTGTCCATCAGCGCGATCGGCGTCCTGACGCCCGCCTCGGCCGTGGACAGCAGCTGGAGCTGTGGCGGCTGGTGCAAGGGCGGGCCCACGCAGCCCTGACCGGCTCGCTAGCCGGTGGCGTCGGCTGAGCCGTCGGCATCGTCGGACCCCTCGGAGTCCGACTGGCCGGTCACCCCGCCCTCGCCCATCACGTACCCGAGCTGGAAGCGGGTGTCGGCCTCGTACTCCGTCTTGAGGTCGGCGATGTAGCCCGCGTAGGTGCGGGGGCTGACGCCCAGACGCTTCGCGCTGACCGGGTCGGAGTGGCCCTCGACCAGCATCCGGATCGTCATCGCCCGCTGCTCGACCGCGATGCTCTTGAGCATCGAGGTGTCGCGGCTGGCGAACGGGCGCGCGCGCTCCCAGCTGCGCTCGAACATGTCGACGAGGAACGCCACGACCGACGGCTCGCTGACCGCGACCGCGCTGCGGTTGTCCTCGCTCGCCGGGATCACCGCGACCCGCCGGTCGACGATGATGACCCGGTTGAAGAACTCGTCGAGGGTGCGCACCTCGGCGCCCAGCTTGCCGACCTCGGCGACGTAGTTGTGGGTGAAGGTGCTGCGCCGCGCGCTGTGCTGGTAGAGCGTGCGCATCTTGACGCCGCGCTCGAGCGCGGCCGCGTCGCGCAGCACGGCGGTCGCGATCGTCTGGGCCTCCCGCCCGCTCTGGGGCTGGGCGGTGAGCAGCTCGACCTCCGCCTCGGCGATGAGCGTGCCGAGGTAGGTCCCGATGGCCTCGTCGCGCAGGTAGGTGAAGGGCCCGCGGCCCTGGCCCTGCGACAGCGAGGAGCGTCGCCACGACTGGCTGATCCCCTGGAACGCCCGCGCCCACTGCGAGGACTCCTCCAGCAGCTTGCCGGCCTCCTGGCTCAGGGGTGAGACCACCCGCGCCTGGACGCCGGCGGGGTCCTCGGGCAACCAGGTGTCGCTCTCCTCGTCGAGCTGGAGGAGGCCGAGGGCGACGAGGAGGTCGAACGCAGCGCGATCGGTGCCGTCCTCGGCGATCCGCGGGTCGGCGGCGGCCAACCCCTCGGCGGCGACGATCTCGTCGTACAGCTGCGTGGCGCCGGACTCGAAGAGCGCACGATCGTCGGGACCGTAGGGCATGCGGTCATCGTTTCACAGACCTGGGGGGTGGGTGGGCGTTACCGAGGACAGCGCCCGTGGTCGCTGGCATGGTGGGGGCATGCGGTCCAACTGCTCGTTGTACGTCGATGCCGGCTACCTCCTCGCCTCCGCCGCGACCCGGGTCACCGGGACGTCGCTGCGCAACGGGGTGCACGTGGAGTACCGCCCGCTGGTCGAGGCGTTGATCCGCCAGGCCGAGGCGATCTCGGGCCTGCCGCTGCTGCGCGTGCACTGGTACGACTCGGCCAAGGAGGGCGTGCCGGACGCCCAGCAGGGGCGCATCGGCGAGCTCGCCAAGGTCAAGCTGCGCCTGGGACGCTTCGGCGTCGACGGGCAGCAGAAGGGCGTCGACCTCCGCATCGGCCTGGACCTGGTCACTCACGCGCGCAACAACGCGGCCGACGTGTTCCTGCTGGTCTCCGGCGACGACGACCTGACCGAGGCCGTCGAGGAGGCGCAGGCGCACGGCGTCCAGGTCGTGGTGCTCGGAGTGCCCAACGCGGCCGGTCGGCCGCACGGTGTGAGCCGCCACCTCGTGCGCGCGGCCGACGAGCTGACGACGGTCACCGAGGCGACGATCGACCAGACGGTCACCAAGATCGAGCGGCCGCTCGTCGTACCGGTGCCGGCCCCGCCACCGGGAGCGGCCGTCGTGGATGCCGCCGCGGCGCCGGCCGCCCCGGCGGCGCCTGCCCCGCACGCGCCGAGCCCGCTCGACCTGGCGGGCAAGCGACCGGCTCCCGCTCCCGTTCCCGCTGCCCCGGCCGCCGTCCTGGCCTACTCGGGTGTGACCGGGGGGCCCTCGCACGTGATGGGTGACTACGTCGGGCCGCACGACTACGACGCCGAGATCCGCGACGTCGTCAGCAACGTGCTGGCGTCACTGCGCAAGAGCGCGACCGAGGAGGACCTGGCCGCGCTGGTGCGCGGCCGGCCCTCCATCCCGCGCGAGATCGACAAGGCGCTGCTGCTCGACCTGTCCGACGCGCTGGGGGTCTACGACCTCAACGACGCCGTCCGCTTCGAGCTGCGCGACAGGTTCTGGGGGATCTTCGACGACGGGGCCTGACGCCTGGGGTCAGCCGGGTGGTAGCCCGGGAGGACTACTCGCCGAGGCGGGCGCGCAGGCCGTCGAGCTCGGTCCAGAGCACGGCCGGCAGGTCGTCGCCGAACTTCTCGAACCACTCCTGGATCTGCGGCAGCTCGGCCTTCCACTCCTCGTCGTCGACCGCGAGGGCGGCCTCGAGGGCCTCGGGCGTCAGGTCGAGGCCGTCGACGTCGAGCGAGCCCGGCGCGGGCACGTGGCCGATGGAGGTCTCGACCGCGGCGGCCTGGCCGTCGATGCGCTCGACGATCCACTTGAGCACGCGGGAGTTCTCGCCGAAGCCGGGCCACAGGAACCCGCCCTCGTCGTCCCTGCGGAACCAGTTGACGTAGAAGATCTTCGGCAGCTTGGCGGCGTCGTTGTCCTTGCCGATGTTGATCCAGTGGCCGAAGTAGTCGCCGGCGTTGTAGCCGATGAAGGGCAGCATCGCCATCGGGTCACGACGGACGACGCCGACCGCGCCGGTCGCGGCCGCGGTCGTCTCGCTCGACAGCGTGGCGCCGAGGAAGGTGCCGTGGGTCCAGTCGCGCGACTCGAAGACGAGCGGGACGGTCGTCTTGCGGCGACCGCCGAAGATGATCGCGTCGATCGGGACGCCGCGCGGGTCGTCGAACTCGGGCGCGAGGATGTCGCACTGCTTGATGGGCGTGCAGTAGCGCGAGTTGGGGTGGCTGGACAGCAGTCCCGTCTCCTCGGCGATCTGCGGCGTCCACTCCTCGCCCTTCCAGGACGTGGCGGTGGCCGGCGGGTTCTCCAGGCCCTCCCACCAGACGTCGCCGTCGGGGGTGAGCGCGACGTTGGTGAAGACCGAGTTGCCCTTGTTGATGGTCTTCATCGCGTTGGGGTTGGTGTGCTCGTTGGTGCCGGGCGCGACGCCGAAGAAGCCGTACTCCGGGTTGACGGCCCACAGTCGGCCGTCGTCACCGATGCGCATCCAGGCGATGTCGTCGCCGATGGCCTCGACCTTCCAGCCCGGGATG
Source organism: uncultured Actinomycetota bacterium (assembly GCA_963822915.1). Taxonomy (GTDB): domain Bacteria; phylum Actinomycetota; class Actinomycetes; order Propionibacteriales; family Nocardioidaceae; genus Nocardioides. Next base: position 37,954 of record CAWGJR010000027.1, on the reverse strand, counting down.
GTCGGCTCGAGCATGGCGAGGTTGGTCTTGCCGCACGCGCTCGGGAAGGCGGCGGCGACGTACTTCGTCACGCCGGCGGGGTTGGTGAGCTTGAGGATGAGCATGTGCTCGGCGAGCCAGCCCTCGTCGCGGGCCATCACCGAGGCGATGCGCAGGGCGTAGCACTTCTTGCCGAGCAGGGCGTTGCCGCCGTAGCCGGAGCCGTAGGACCAGATCGTGCGCTCCTCGGGGAACTGCACGATGTACTTCGTGTCGTTGCACGGCCACGCGACGTCGGCCTGGCCCTCGGCGAGCGGCATGCCGACCGAGTGGACGGCCTGCACGAAGGGGGCGTCGAGCTCGGTGAGCTTGTCGAGCACGTGGCTGCCCATGCGGGCCATGACGCGCATGGAGGCGGTGACGTAGGCGGAGTCGGTGAGCTCGATGCCGAACATCGGCGACTCGGCCTCGAGGTGACCCATCACGAACGGGACGACATACATCGTGCGGCCCTTCATGCAGCCGGCGTACAGCCCGCGCATCTTGGCCTTCATCTCCGACGGGTCCATCCAGTTGTTGGTGGGCCCGCAGTCCTTCTCGTCGACCGAGCAGATGTAGGTGCGGTCCTCCACCCGCGCGACGTCGATCGGGTCGCTGGCGGCGTAGAACGAGTTGGGCTTGATCGCGGGGTTGAGGCGGGTGAACGTGCCCGTCGCCTCGAGAGCCGCGGTCAGCTGCTCCCACTCCTCGTCGGAGCCGGTGCACCAGTGGATGGCGTCCGGCTGGGTCATCGCGGCGACCTCGGTGACGAAGTCGATGATGCCCTGGTGGGTCGTGGGGAAGTCCGACGGATCGGTCTGGGTGGAGCGGTCCTGCGTGGCGGTCATGCCGTGGTCCTTTGTCTCGCGACGGGCGTGCGTCGTGGAGCGTGATGATGGATCGCGCGGCGTCGTTGCAGGCGCTCGGGGAGCGTAACCGCGCTTTCGGAGACCCACCTATTGGATCGATCCACCATCCGTGACCCAGGCCACACCGGGGTCAGCACGCCGCGTCCGGAGGTTGAGCAGGCGAGGCACGAGCCGTCGACGAAACCCCGTAACCCCCCGCTCCGGAGGTTGAGCAGGCGAGGCACGAGCCGTCGACGAAACCCCGGAACCTCACCGCCGACCGCCTCCACCGGAAACCCGATTTACCCATCCCCGGTGTCCTCGGCTATCCTCGACCAGTCCTCGCAGCACTCGTGCGGGGCCTGCGCCTGTAGCTCAACGGATAGAGCATCTCACTACGGATGAGAAGGTTTGGGGTTCGAATCCCTACAGGCGCACCGATCCGCCCCCGCCGACCTGACAGTTGCCGGGGGTCGTTCCATGTCTGGCCGAGACCACCGCGCAACCCGGCGGACCCCAGGGGTGAGAGGCATGCGCGCGCGGGTCTCGACGTGGTGGTGGTCGAGTCCGACCGGGCCGCCGCACACGCGGGCGAGGCGCGCCTGGAGAAGTCCCTGGCGCGAGCCGAGAGCAAGGGCAAGATCGCCTCGGCCTCCGAGGTCCTGGCTCGGATCCGGGTCGAGACGTCCCTCGAGGCGCTGGCCGACCGCGACCTCGTCGTGGAGGCCATCGTCGAGGACGAGAAGGCCAAGACCGACCTGTTCGCCACCCTCGACACGGTCGTCAGCAGTCCGGACGCGATCCTGGCGTCCAACACGTCCTCGATCCCGATCATGAAGCTCGGGGTGGTCACGGGCAGGCCGGAGAAGGTGATCGGGATCCACTTCTTCAACCCGGTGCCGGTCCTCGGGCTCGTCGAGCTCGTGCCCTCGTTGCTCACCGCACCCGAGGTGACCGAACAGGCGCGCACCTTCGTCGAGGGCCGGCTCGGGAAGCAGGCGATCGACTGCCAGGACCGCGCCGGCTTCGTCGTCAACGCGCTGCTCATCCCGTTCGTGCTCCTACTGAGCGGCCCCCCGCGTGGAGGTCGGGCCTGGCTCAGAACTTGAGCTCGAGACCGAGCGCCAGGGCGAGGCCGAACACCGCCGCCGTGGCCACGAGGACGACGAGGACCGCCAGAGCGGCCCTGCGCCACGAGGTCGACGCGTACGGATCGTGCTGTGTGTTCATGTCTCGGCCCTCCAGGACCTGCGGGGCCGCGCGCTGCGGCCGGGTGCTGTGAACTCTCGTCGAGCCGACACGCCACCGCATGAGGGCCCATCCCCCAGGCCGCGTCGCCCACAGCCGTGATGAGGAAAGTCGTATGAGACTTACCTGGGGGCCCGGCGCGTCTTCTCGACGTACCCGCCCACGAACCGATCGAGAGGAGGCGCCGTGCACGGGAGCAGGCGAGACGACGCCGAGTTCACCGAGTTCGTGGCTCAGCACTCCGACCGGCTCTACCGGAGCGCCTACCTGCTGACCACCGCACCCCACGCCGCGGAGGACCTGTTGCAGGTCACGCTCGCCAAGGCCTTCGCCGGCTGGCGGCGGCTCCGTGCGACCGATGATCCGGTGGCCTACTGCCACCGCATCCTGATCAACGCCTTCCTCTCCGAACGGCGACTGCGTCGCAGCAGCGAGCTGCCGGTCGGAGACCTGCCCGAGCACCACGCCGCCGGCCACCGCCACACCATCGACGGACCTCGCCGATCGGGTCACGCTGATGGCGGCTCTCGCCGAGCTCGCCCCGATGGACCGGGCCGTGGTCGTGCTGCGCTACTGGCACGACCTCAGCATCGCCACCACCGCCGCCGACCTCGACCTCACCGAGTCGGCAGTCAAGAACCGCACGGGCCGGGCCCTGCTCCGGCTGCGTGACCTGCTCGCCGACGACCTCGACCTCCCCAGGAGCACCTCATGAACGACATCGACCCCTTCGACGGACGCGACCACCACCTCGGCGAGCGCATGGATCGCGCTGTCGGAGGGCTGCGCGCCCCCGACGTCCTCCCCCAGGCGCTGGCGAGCGGACGTCGCCAGCGCACCCGTCGACGGATCGCCTACGGCGCCGGCGGCATCGCTGCGGCGACCGCCCTCGTGCTCACCGTGCCTGCCGTCGCCACGGGCTGGCCGGGTCGCGACCAGGGTCCGTCCGGATCCCCGGTAGCCGCCGATCCGGCTGCCCCGGCTGCCCCGGCTCCCGCGAGCCCGACGTCCACGCCCACCGCGACACCACCCAGCACGGACGGACCTGCGAACGAGGTCTGTGACGGGGTGGAGACCGGATGGTGGAGCAAGCCCGCGGCCGAGATCGAGGACGACCTGTCCGCCCTCCTTCCCGCAGGAGTCGAGACCGGCGAGACGGACGACGAGGCGGTCGGCCTGTGGGACGGCAACCTGATCGCCGGCGACGACGAAGACTTCGCCAGCATCACGCTGCTGCCGCGCCCGGGCGTGCTCGGCCCGTGGAGGACCCTGGAGGAGGTGAGCCGTCTCGGTCCCTGCGGCGGTGGAGCCAACGAGCCCATGCAACCGGTGAAGCCCTGCGACGACGTGAAGGGTGCGGTGGCCTGCGAGGAGATCCGCACCGAGAGCGGCGACCTCGTCGGCGTCGTCTCCGAGAAGCTCGAGCAGACCTACGTCGACGGACAGGCGCAGCCCACCGACAAGTCCTACCTCGAGGCCACGATCGCCGCTCCCGGCGGCGGCCACGTCGAGCTCTACGTCGCCGAGGGCACCCGCGCCGATCGGCCGAGCACGGTGCACGACCCCGCCGACGTACCGGCCCTGACCATGGACCAGGTCATCGAGATCATCACCGACCCGGTCTGGACGAGCTGAGAGAGCCGAGCGTCGTATCGTGTCGCCGTGCGCACCCGACGTCTGAGCTGCCTGGTGGTCCTGGGTCTGTCCCTGATCGGGTTGACCGGGTGTGGCGGCAGCGACGACGCCCCGACCGCGACAGAGGCGGCGACGGCGACGGTCACGTCGACCCCGTCGGTGTCCGCCGAGCCGACGACGGCCAGCACTCCGGAGGCTCCGGCCGCCGAGCCGATCCAGTTCCGCTACGTCATGGCGAGCGACTACACGCCGTGCGGTGACGGCGATTCCTCGGACGTGCCTTCCGTGGCGCCGCGCACGGGTCGGTCCGGGGCGCGGGACGACGGGACGCGGCCGCGACCGACGCCGCGCGAGTGCCGCGACTTCGCCGCCGCCTCCTGCCCGGCACCCGCGCCGCCCTCGGTCGCGGTCGACGAGTCGGTCGTGCTCTGCGAGGGCCCCGTCGGCACACCCGACTCCGACCGGTTCAAGCCCGCGGTCAAGTACCTGCTGTCACCTGCGCTGATCGTCGGGGGCGTCGTGGACGCGAGCGCGGGGATCCCCCAGGGTCAGACGAGGTGGGCGATCTCGCTGCAGCTGGGTGGTCGCAGCAAGAAGGTCTTCACCGAGATCTCCCGCACGTGGACCTACGACGTCGACCAGTTCGCCATGGTGGTCGATGGCGCGGTCCTGTCGGCCCCGACGTTCTTCGGCCCGATCACCGGTGGGCAGGCCCAGATCAGCGGCGACTTCACCGAGGACGAGGCGATCGCACTCGCCGCAGCGATCAAGGCGGGCGGCTGACCCCCCCCAGGGCGGTCGCAGGTCACCCCACGGGTCCGGCTGGTGCCGCGACCTCGAGCGCGAAGGCAGCTGCCCGCTCCAGCGAGTCCGTCGCCGCCTTCCACCACGGCGTCCAGAGCTGCATCATGTGCAGCCCGTCCGGCTCGACGTGCACGGTCGTCGGTACGCCGGCGTCCCGCGCCGCGGCGGCCAGCAGCAGGCTGTCGTCGAGCAGCACCTCTCCGTCGCCCACCTCGATGTGGAGCGGCGGGAGCAACCCCAGCTCTCCGAGGAGCGGGGACACCTGAGGATCATCGTCCGGCAGGTCGCCGAAGCACTGGCGCGCCAGCTCCCGGTCTCCCTCGTCGTCGACCATCGGGTCGGTCGGCTCGTTGCGTCGCCGGGTGGTCGAGAGGCCGCGTCCGGTCGGTGTTGGGGGAGAACAGGACGAGCCCGACCACGTCGAGACCGACCCGCCGCGCCTCGAGGGCGGTCACCAGGGCGAGGTGGGCTCCGGCCGAGTCGCCGGCGAGGACCACCGGCCCCGACGCGTCGGCGACCGCGGCCAGAGCGGCGTCCAGCTGGGCCGGCCACGGGTGCTCGGGCGCGAGCGGGTAGGCGGGCAGGGTGACGGCCAAGCCGGTCAGCTCGGCAAGAGCCTGCCCGATGCGCCGATGGGTCTGCGGCGACCCGAAGACGTAGCCGCCACCGTGCAGGTAGACGACCGTGCCGCCCCCGCCCGCGAAGCCCACCGGTTCGCGCGGCACGTCTGCGGCGTCGTCCCCCGACGTGAGCCGAGCGAAAGCGTCGCGCATCTCCTCCGGTTCGCCCTCGATCGGATGGCTCTCGATGCGGGCGACGACGCCGGCCCGGTCGACCGGACCCGCGAACGGCCCGGCAGGAGGCTGGGCCACCTCAGACGTTGATCGTCTGGACCGCGCCACCGTCGATGCGGAAGTTCGCGCCGTTCACGAACGACGCGCGGTCCGACAGCAGGCAGGCGGTGATGAAGGCGACCTCCTCGGGACGACCGCGCCGCTTGAGCGCGAGGTGCGGACGCTCCTCCTCGAGGAAGCTCTCGATCGCCTCGTCCTTGTCGGTGCCGCGCTCCTCGGCCCGCTTCTCCATCATGCCGTCGGTCATGTCGGTGTGGATGAAGGCCGGGGCCACGCAGTTCACCAGGACGCCGTCCTGGGCGTAGACCTGGCTCATCGACTTCGCGAAGGTCAGGGTCGCGGCCTTGGAGGAGTTGTAGACGGCCTCCTCCGGGTAGGGCTGCGCAACGTTCTCGGAGATGACGAAGACCACGCGTCCCCACCCCGCCTTGCGCATGGCCGGGATGAAGGTCTTGGCCATCCGGACGCCGGTCATGAAGTCGAGGTTCCACGCCTCGTGCCAGTCGTCCTCGGTGATGTCGTCGAGCGGGTCGCCCTTGGCGCCCGTGACGCCGGCGGCGTGCAGCATGATGCCGGGCTGCCAGTCGGCGTCGCCGCGCACGCCGTCCGTCTCGACCTTCGCCGCGCCCTCGGCGCTGGACAGGTCGGCCACCACGGAGCGCACGCGGTCGCCGCCGTCGAGTCGCGAGACCGCCTCGGCGAGCTCTTCCTCGTCGATGTCGGTCAGGATGAGCCGGCACCCCTCGTCGAGCAGGATCTTGGCGGTCTCGTAGGCGATCTCGCCCGCGGCGCCTGAGATGACCGCCGTGCGGTCGGTGATGTCGAGCTTCATGATCTGGTCTCCTGGCTCTCGGTGAGGTTCGGTGATCGACTCCCGACTCTAGGTTCCCCCAAGGGGTGACCGGCCACCTCCCTCGTCTCGCCCGGTGGCGAGCCGCGTCGTCTGGCCCTCACCCCTCCGGGAGGAGTCGCGTGCACCAGACACCTTCGCGGGTGATGGTCGGGCGATCAGGCGCCTGACACGGTGAGGAGATCTTCCCGGACGTCGCCACCCTCGCCCGGGTCGACCCATCACCCCCAGACACCTCGGAGTCCTCATGCCTGACTCGTCCTCATCCACCCCGGCCGACGTCGTCCGCACTGTCCGCAAAGCGGTGCGCAAGTCGGTCGAGCAGGCCGCAGACCTGGCTCGTGCCCGTCTGACCGGCGAGCCACCCGAGACGCCCGGCGCGCCGGGAGTCGAGCCGCCGAGCCTCAAGGAGCCGACCAAGCCCCGCGGCCCCCTGCCTCCGAAGCCCGACCAGGCCGGACCGGCACGTCGTACGGCGACCGGCGCGCCCACCGACGTGGCCGCGACCGACGTCGCGCAGCAGGGATCCTTCCTCACCACCGCCCACGGCGTGCGGCTGCGGGAGACCGACCACTCGTTGAAGGCGGGAGAGCGGGGACCGACCCTGCTGCAGGACCACCACCTGCGGGAGAAGGTCTCCCACTTCGACCACGAGCGGATCCCCGAGCGGGTCGTGCACGCACGCGGCGCCGGGGCGCACGGTGTGTTCGTCGGCTACGGCAACGCCAAGCCGATCACGCGAGCAGCCCTGTTCGGCAAGGGCGTCGAGACCGAGGTGTTCGTCCGGTTCTCGACGGTGCTCGGCTCCCGCGGTTCGGCCGACACCGTCCGCGACACCCGAGGGTTCGCGACGAAGTTCTACACCTCGGAGGGCACGTGGGACCTCGTCGGCAACAACATCCCGGTCTTCTTCATCCAGGACGGCATCAAGTTCCCTGACGTCATCCACGCCGGCAAGCCGCACCCCGACCGCGAGATCCCGCAGGCGCAGTCCGCCCATGACACGTTCTGGGACTTCGTCTCGCTCCACACCGAGGCCCAGCACCACACCATCTGGAACATGTCGGACCGCGGGATCCCTCGGTCCTACCGCACCATGGAGGGGTTCGGGGTGCACACGTTCCGGTGCGTCAACGCCGACGGCGAGACCACGCTGGTGAAGTTCCACTGGAAGCCGAAGCTCGGCGTGCACAGCCTCGTCTGGGAGGAGGCGCAGCTGATCGCCGGCAACGACCCCGACTTCCACCGCCGCGACCTCGCCGACGCCATCGAGGCCGGTGCGCACCCGCAGTGGGAGCTCGGCGTGCAGGTCATGCCGGACACGCCCGACGAGACCTTCGAGGGGATCGACCTCCTCGACCCGACCAAGCTCGTGCCCGAGGAGCTCGTCCCGGTGCAGCCGATCGGGTTGCTCACCCTCACCCACAACCCGACCAACTACTTCGCCGAGACCGAGCAGGTCGCCTACAGCGTCGCCAACCTGCCGCCCGGCATCGACGTCACCAACGACCCGCTCCTCCAGGCTCGCCTGTTCTCCTACGTCGACACCCAGCTGACCCGGCTGGGAGGCCCCAACTGGAACCAGCTGCCCATCAACCGTCCGCACGCCGAGGTCAACGACATGCTGCGCGACGGGTTCCACCAGAGCGCGGTGCACGGTGGCGTCGCCCCCTACCACCCCAACTCCCTCGACGCCGGCTGCCCGTTCCTGGCCGGCGGAGCGAAGGACGCTGCGTTCGTCGACCTGCCCGTCCGGGTCGCGGAGTCGACCAAGGTGCGGGCCCACTCCGCGTCCTTCGACGACCACTACAGCCAGGCCCGGCTCTTCTGGCTGTCGATGACCCCGGTCGAGCAGGAGCACATCGTGGCGGCCTACACCTTCGAGCTGTCGAAGGTGTTCGAGGAGAACATCAAGGTGCGCCAGCTGCAGGCGCTCGCGGCCATCGACGCCGACCTGTGCGCGCAGGTGGCGACCGGGCTCGGCCTGAAGGCCCCGCAGGCGGCGACACCACCGGTGGAGCCGGCGCAGCCGAGTCCCGCGCTCTCCCAGGTCGGTGGCACCTGGCCGGCCGCCGGTCGGATCGTGGGCATCGTCGTCGACGCGGACGGCGACCTCGAAGGCGTCGCCTCCGCCCTGGAGGCCGTGCGGGCCGCCGACATGGTGGGCTTCGTGGTGGCCGCGCACGGCGGCACGCTCGAGCTCGGCGACGGCGCGGCGACGAGCGTGCACCGCTCGTTCGCCGCGACACGATCCGTGGAGTACGACGCCGTGCTCCTGGCCGGCTGTCCCGCGCCGGGACCGGACGCCCGACCTCGTCGTGACGCCAAGGCCGGCACGGGCGCGAGTCCGCTCGACCCTCGCGTCGCGCTGATCCTCGACGAGTGCTGGCGCCACGGCAAGGCCATCGGAGCGTGGGGCGACGGTGTGGCGGCGCTCCTCGCCGCTGACATCCCGACGGACGGTCCCGGGATCGTCACCGCCGACACGGCGAGCGAAGCAGGCGCGGTCGTCGACGGCGTCCACGCTCTGCTGGGTGCCCACCGGGTCTGGGAGCGGTGATCGCACCGGCCCGCAGCGGTCCGACGATCGCCGGGTGAGGCACGACGGCCCCGTCACCGGTGGTGACGGGGCCGACGCCCCCGGTGCTGCGGATCAGGTCCGCAGGACGACGGTGCTGCTCGCGGTGCTGCCCAGGGTCCCGTCGGTGTCGCCGTCGGTCTGGGTGGCACCGATGAGGAGGAAGATGCCTCCCACCACGACGAGGAGCACGAGGACGGCCCCGGCGATCATGTATCTGCTCATGACCACGACGCTACGAGCCAAGACCCCGGGTCGGCCCACCCCGAGTTGGACCACCCCTAGGGGGTGGGCGCCCGAGCGTCAGGGCACCGTGACCCGGCGTGCCCCAGCCAGGGCGGAGCGCACGGTCGGGTCGGCCAGCTCCGACGGATCGCGCCCGAGGAGCACGGCTGCGGTGAACCGGGCGGCCAGAGCCTCGAAGGTCCGGCCGCGGCGCAGCATGGCGTGGCGCGCCTCCGGCACCGTCACGAACGTCGCCGGCGCGGCCGCGGGCAGCCGGTCGACGAGCGCCGCCGACCGCGCGGGGCTCGCGATCCGGTCCTGGTCGCCGTGCACGACCAGGGTGCGGGCGCGACGGAGATCGGGTCGGTCCTGTGCCAGGACGTAGGGGTTGAGGGCGACCACGCTCCGCACGGCGTCCAGGCCGCCGGCGAGCAGCGCGGCGCGTCCGCCGAGCGAGTGACCGACCAGCCCGACCGGAAGGTCGGTCCGCAGCTCGTCGAGGGCCCAGCGGACATCGGTGACGGGGGTGTGCGCGGTGTCCCACCCGCGGTGGGAGTTGAGCAGCCGGTAGACCGCGAGGTGACGCCGTGCCTCGCGGGCGACCCGCCACGCGACCGGCACCATCCTGAGCACCGAGAGCTGGGCCGGGCTCACCATCATCGAGCCACGGCGCGACCCACCGCCGTGCAGCACGAGGACGACGCCGCGCGGCTCGGAGGGCACGTGGCTCGCGATGAGGCGCGCCTCACCCATCGGGCGACCCGCGGCTCCTGCGCGGCGCGAGGCCGCACGTGGCGACGCCCTCCAGGACGCTGCCGTCGGCATCGAAGCGGGAGCCGTGCAGCGGGCAGTCCCAGCTGCGCTCGGCGTCGTTCCAGGCCACGATCCCACCGAGGTGGGTGCACACGGCGGAGACGCGACGCGCCACCCCGTCGACCGTGGACGCCGCCGTGGGGGTCGCGGCCCGGTCGACGGCGACCTCGCCGGCACCCTCCGCCGGCGGACGGCGCCGGCCCAGGTGGCCGATCGGCCGCAGCCACCCGGTGGTGAGGGCCAGGCCGACCTCGGCGTTGGCCTTTCCAGCAGCCGGCAGCCCGGTGAGCTCGCGCGGTGACCACGTGGCGAACGTCGCCGCGTGGGGCGTCGTCGCGTCGGTGACGCTCGCCGCGAGCACGTGAGCGGCCGCCACCCCGTTGGTCATGCCCCACTTCGAGTAGCCCCCGCCGACGAGCAGGTCACGACGCCCCGGCAGCAGCGGGCCGGCATAGGGCAGGCCGTGGTGGGGCTGGTAGTCCTGCGCCGACCAGGCGGCGACCTCGTCGAGCGGACCGAAGTAGTCGTGCGTCCAGCTCCGGATCTCGTCGAGGCGCTCCAGGGGCGAGCGCGCGCGACCGGTGACGTGGCCGTTGCCGCCGACCAGCAGCAGCTGCTCGCCGGCAGCCCCGGTGGCGTCGCGCAACGAGCGCGACGGCTGGTCGGTGGACAGGAACATGCCCAGCGAGCTGGGCGTCGCGGGTGTCGTGCGGAAGGCCAGGCTGTAGGAGCGGGCGGCGGTCAACCGGGCGAAGAATCCACCCCGGTCGAGCACGGGGGTGTTGGTGGCGACCACGACGGTGCCTGCCGTCGCGGTCCCGCGCTCGGTGACGACCGTGATCGGCGAGCGGCCACGCACGCGGGTCACGCGAGCACCCTCGACGAGCCGGCCGCCCAGGCCGAGGAGCTCGTCACGCAGCGCGAGGAGCAGCTCGACCGGGTCCAGCTGGCACTGGTCCGGCAGCGCGAGCGCGCCACGCGTCGCGAACGGGAGCGGGACGTCGTCCACCCACGACGCCTCGAGCCCGGCGCTGCGGGCGTGCTCGAGCTCGCGCCGAGCCGCGTGCTCGCCGGACGCGGTGGTCGCGTAGGTGTAGGCGGTGCGCCGCTGCACCTCCACCTCGTGGTCGGAGCAGAAGGCGGTGAGCCAGGCCTGTGCGTCCCGGTTGGCCGCGACGTAGTCACGCAGGACCGAGGCCGGGTGGTGTCGCGCGATCGTGGACAGCTGGGTGCCCTGGAGCAACGACAGCTTCGCCGTGCTGCCGCCCGTGGTGCCGCACCCGACGGTGCGTGCCTCGACCACGAGCACCGACAGGCCGGCGCGGCCGAGCAGCACGGCGGTGGTGAGTCCGGTGATGCCGGCGCCGACCACGACGACGTCCCACCGTCCCTCGACGTCACCGGTCGTCGTCGGTGCCGCGCGGCGCCCGGCGGGCGCCGTGACGATGCTGTGCCGTTCCTGCCAGAGCGACCTGCGCATGGGCGATCCCGTCTCTCGTCGACTGTCCTGCCCGAGCCTGAGGCACGACGGTGGAGCCTCGCGTCGCCTCTGGGGGTGACGGACTCCTCGATCGCCGGCAGCCGCCCGCATCCGGGCGCCCTCATGCGCGCCTGACCCGGCCCCGTCACGGCGTCGTCACGGCGCGGTCCATGGCCTCCTCACGGCGTCGGCATCCCTCCGTTGACGTTGAGGGTCGCGCCGACGACGAAGCTCGACTCCGCCGAGGTCAGGAAGACGTACGCCGGCGCCTGCTCGACCGGCTGCGCGGCTCGGCCGATGGGTGCCTCGCTGGCGCCGAACTCCGGCAGGGACTCCGGGTCGACCCCTCCGGTCACCTGCAGCACGGTCCACGTGGGTCCGGGCGCGACCACGTTGACCCGGATGCCGCGCTCGATGAGCTGTTGGGCGAGGCCCTTGGACAGGTTGTTGATCGCGCCCTTGGTGCTGGCGTAGTCGAGGCGGTCGGGTGCGGGCGTGTAGGCCTCGGCCGAGGCGGTGTTGACGATCGTCGAGCCGGGCGGCAGGTGCGGCACGGCGGCCTTGATCAGGTGGAACGCGGCGAAGACGTTGGTGCGGAAGGTCGTCTCGAACTGCTCGTCGTCGAGGTCCTCGAGCTTCTCCACCCACACCTGCTTGCCGGCGACGTTGACCAGGGCGTCGAGACCGCCGAGGGCATCGACCGCGGTCGCGACCAGCTCACGGCAGAACGCCGGGTCGGTGAGGTCGCCGGGCACGGTGGTGACCGCGCGCCCCGCGGCCTCCACCTGCTCGACGACGTGGCGGGCGTCGTCCTCCTCCTCGGGCAGGTAGGTCAGGACCAGGTCGGCCCCCTCCCGGGCGAAGGCGATGGCCACCGCTGCCCCGATCCCGGAGTCGGCGCCGGTGATCAGCGCCTTGCGCCCGGCCAGGCGACCGGTGCCGCGGTAGGTGTCCTCGCCGAGGTCCGGGACGGGATCCATCCGGCTCTGCAGGCCCGGCTCGTCCTGCTGCTGCACCGGTGGGCTGATGACGGGGTAGCGGGTGCGAGGGTCGGTGAAGTGGTACTGGTCCATAGCCATGACACGAGTCCACCTGCGGAGCCCGGCCCTGGCTAGACCCGCGCAGGTGACACGGCGACCCGAGACGCTCAGGCCTGACGGGCCCCGTCAGCCGATGGTCAGCTCGCGGATGAGGTCGCCGGCCAGGGTGAACCGGTAGTCGAGGTCGGCGACGCCCCCGGGGAAGTCGCCCTCGATCCGGTTCACGGCCGTCCAGCGACGGCCGTCGAGGCGTCGCGCGGCGATCAGCTCGGTCGTGAAGGTGAACTCGCTCCCGGCACTCTGTAGGAAGTCGAGCACCCGGTCGGTCCCGACGAATGTCTCGTCCTGGTCGACCACGACGGCGTCGGGGGTGAAGAGGCGCACGGCGACGTGCGCCTCGCGAGCCGCGTGGGCTGCAGGAACGCGCGGATCGTGGCCGGGAGCTGCGTCGGGATCGATGGTGGTCTCTGGCGTGGGTGTCGGTGGTCATGGCACGAACCTCCCGCCTCCACCGGACGGAGGGTCAAGCGCTGGACCCTCCCCCGGGGAGAGAGTGCAGACTGCGGGGGTGCGATCCGGCCTGAGCATCGGGGAGTTCTCCCACCTCACCCACCTGAGCGTCCGCACGCTGCGCCGCTACCACGACGCGGACCTCCTGGTGCCCGCCCGCGTCGACGAGTCGACCGGCTACCGCTACTACGCCGCCGACCAGATCCCCACGGCGCAGGTCATCCACCGGCTGCGCGACCTCGACGTCCCGCTCGCCACCATCCGCGGCATCCTCGACGACCGGCGACCCCCGAGCGCGGTCCGAGCTCGTCGCCGAGCACCTGCACCGCCTCGAGTCCGAGCTCGACCGCACGCGGGCCGCCGTACGGTCGCTGCGTCGGCTGCTGGCGCCGGACCCCGCGCCGGTCCACGTCGAGGTCCGGACCGTGGCGGCGGCGACCGTGGCCGCCGTCGACGACGTGGTCGAGCTCGACGACGTCCTGGGCTGGTACGCCGGCGCCATGGCCGAGCTCGACGCGACCCTGGCCGAGCCCGACGGGCCCGCCGGGAGGCGTCTACGACAACGCGCTGTTCGAGGTCGGGCGCGGCCGCGTCCTGGTCCACCGGCCCTCCGAGGACCCGCCGAGCAAGGGGCGGGTGCACCCGGTGCGTCCTGCCGGCCGTGGAGCTGGCGGTCGCGACCCACGTCGGCGACCACGACGACATCGACGTCACCTACGGCGAGGTCGGCGCCTGGGTCGTCGCCAACTCGCTCGGCGTCGCCGGACCGGTCCGCGAGACCTACCTCGTCGGGCCGCGCGACACCGACGACCGGTCGCGGTGGCGCACCGAGATCGGCTGGCCGGTGTTCTCGGTCGCGACCGTGCCTCCGAGTCGGACTGCGACCTGACGACGGGTCACGCGGCGACGACGACCGTCTCCACGGCGGGACGACGTACGGACTCCATCGTGATCGCCGCCAGTGCGGCCAGCACCGAGGTGGCGGCGAGCACGAGCCAGACGGCCTGGTAGCGCTCGCTGCTCGGGGCGCCGTCGCCGACGATGCTGATCATCACGGCGACGCCGAGCGCCAGACCCAGCTGGCGAGCCATGTTGACGATGCCCGACCCGGTCGAGGCCTGCGCGGGGGGTAGGTCCGAGGTGGCGGCGGCGACGAGGTTGGGCAGGGCGAGCCCCACGGCGATGCCGCCGAGCATCCACGGGCCGAACATCGTCGACCAGTACGCCGGCGTCTCGCTGATCACGACGGTCTGCCACACCGCGGAGACAGCGAAGAGCACCGAGCCGACGGCGATGAGGTGGCCGGGGGGCGTGCGGGGGAAGCGTCGGGCGGCGAGGATCGCCGTGATCGGGACCATCAGCGGTCCGAGGGCGACGAGGAGCCCGGTCTGGAGGGCGGAGTAGCCCCACTGCTGCTGCATCCAGAGGATCCGGCTGAGCAGCGCGATCGCGAAGCCGACGTTGAAGACGATGGTGGCGATGTTGGCCCAGGTGAAGCTGGGGACGCGCAGCAGGGCGGGATCGACGACGGGCGCCGGGTGGTGCGTGATCGTCCAGGTGAAGAGCGCGAGCGTGGCGGCCGAGACGGCGAACGAGCCCAGCACGCCGGCCGAGGTCCAGCCCCACGTGTCGCCCTCGACGAGACCGAGCACGAGGGCGCCGATCGCGACCGCGAGCACCAGTGCGCCGAACAGGTCGGGATGCGGCGCGTGGTCGTTGTGGCGCACGTCGGGCACGAGCCGCAGCGCCGCCACCACGAGGAAGGCACCGATCGGGATGTTGATCAGGAAGGCCCACTGCCAGGAGATCTGCACGAGCCCACCGCCGACGGCGGGTCCGAAGGCGGCAGCGAGGGCCCCGGTCATCGCCCAGAGCCGCGCCGCGGGGGCGCGTCGCTCGGGAGGGAGGGCGGCGAGCAGGAGGCCGAGCGAGGCCGGTGTCATGGTGGCCGCGCCCACCGCCTGGAGCGCGCGGAAGGCGATCAGCCAACCGATGCTGCCCGACAGGGCACAGGCCAGGCTCGCCAGCGTGAACACGACCAGCCCGGCCACGAAGCCCTGCTTGCGGCCGTAGCGGTCGGTGAGCCGGCCCATCGGGATGAGGAGTGCCGCGAAGACCACGGTGTAGGCGTTGAGCACCCAGCTGAGGCTCCCGAGAGAGTCGGTGCCGAGGTCGCGCCCGATCTCGTCGAAGGCGACGTTGACGATGAACAGGTCGATGCCGGCGAGGAACGCCGACCCGGTGAGGACGGCGGTCACGGCACCCGTGTGGGTGCGCGGCGACACCTGACTTGTGGTTGGCATAGCCAGAACCTAGGGCTCTGACTATGGAAAAGACAAGTCAGAGTCGTAAGGTGGTCGCCATGAGCGTCCACCTGACCGGCCGGCTGGCGACCCGCGAGGTCCCCCTCGGCGACCGCTGCCCGATCGACCGGGCGATGCAGGTCGTCGGCAACCGCACGTCGATGCTGCTGCTGCGCGAGGCGTTCTACGGCGCCACCCGCTTCGACTCCCTCGTCGCCCGCGTCGGCGTCACCGAGGCGGTGGCCGCGCAACGGCTCAAGGAGCTCGTCGCCGAGGGGATCCTCGAGAAGCAGCCCTACCGCGAGCCGGGCCAGCGCACGCGCCACGAGTACGTCCTGACCGAGTCCGGCCACGACCTGCTCCCGGCGCTCGTCGCCCTCGCCCAGTGGGGCACGACCCACCTGCCCGGTGGCGGGCCGACGTTCACCCACCTCGACTGCGACGAGCCGGTCGAGGTCGTCGCGCGCTGCGCCGTCGGGCACGACGTCGTCGAGGACGAGCTGGTCGTGGGAGGACGGCGGGGCCGCGTCGGGTGACGTTCCGTCTGCGACGCCCCGGTCGTCATCCCCGACATCGCGCATTGACCGGTGAGGTGCTCTGTGGTGCAGTGCCTGAGGTCGCACCGCAGTCGGCCGAGCGCTGAGGGACGAGGACGAGCCGATGATCGAGTGGTCCGAGCAAGACCTGGCGGTGCGCGACGCCGTGCGCGACTTCATCGACAAGGAGGTCCGACCCCACGTCGACCTCCTCGAGACCGGTGCCATGGCGCCGTACGACATCGTGCGCAAGCTGTTCGCGGCCTTCGGGCTGGACGCGATGGCGACCGAGCGCCTCGAGAAGCAGCTCGCGCGCGAGCGGGAGGCGGGCGCGAGGACCGACCCGGGTGAGTCCAGCGAGTCGAGCGGCGACGCGGACGGACTGCAGTCGATGGCCGCGGTCGCGATCAGCGAGATCGCCGGGGTCAGTCTCGGCGTCGTCGCGGCCGTCAGCGTGTCCCTCGGTCTGGGGGTCGGGACCATCGCGGCGAAGGGCACGCTGCGGCAGAAGGAGCGCTGGCTGCCCTCGCTGGTGACCTTCGAGCAGGTGGCCGCCTGGGCGATCACCGAGCCCACAGCCGGCTCGGACGCCTTCGGCGGGATGACCACGTCCGTACGTCGTGACGGCGACGGCTACGTCCTCAAGGGACACAAGACCTTCATCACCAACGGCCCCGACGCCGACGTGATCGTGGTCTACGCCAAGCTCGACGAGGACGACGGAACGCCGGTGCGCGACCGCAAGGTGCTCACCTTCGTGCTCGAGAAGGGCATGCCCGGGCTGATCCAGTCCAAGCCGTTCCACAAGATGGGGATGATGTCCTCGCCGACCGGCGAGCTGACCTTCGACGGCGTACGCCTGACCCGCGAGCACCTGCTCGGCGAGACCGAGGACACCAGCTCGGGCGACGGTCGGGCGAGCGCCCGGTCGAACTTCGTCGCCGAGCGGGTCGGCATCGCGGTCCTCTCGCTCGGCATCATCAACGAGTGCCTGCGGCTCTGCCTGGACTACGCGCGCACGCGCACGCTCTGGGACAAGCCGATCGGCGACCTCCAGCTGATCCAGCTGAAGCTGGCCAAGATGGAGGTCGCCCGGATCAACGTGCAGAACATGGTGTTCTCCAACCTCGAGCTCGCCCGTGCCGGCAGGACGCCGACGCTCGGCGAGGCGTCGGCGATGAAGTGGTACTCCTCGGAGGCGGCCACCGAGGTCGCGATGGAGGCGGTCCAGCTCTTCGGTGGCAACGGCTACATGGCCGAGTACCGCGTCGAGCAGCTCGCCCGCGACGCCAAGTCGCTGATGATCTACGCCGGCAGCAACGAGGTGCAGATCACCCACGTCGCGAAGGAGCTGCTGCGCGGCACGGGCGAGCGCCCGTAGCGGTCGGCGACGGGAGCCGCCGACCTCACTCGTGCGGCGGCAGGGTCACGACCTGGCCGGCATAGCTGAGGCCGGCGCCGAAGGCGATCAGCAGGGCCAGGTCGCCGGCCTTCGCCTCGCCACCGCGGAGCATGGCCTCCATCGCCAGGGGCACCGAGGCGGCGGACGTGTTGCCGGACTCGATGATGTCGGTGGCGACCGCGACCGACTCGGGCAGCTTGATGTTGCGGCACAGCGTCTGGGTGATGCGCAGGTTGGCCTGGTGGGGGATGAAGGCGTCGAGGTCGTCGACCGAGACCCCGGCGGCGGCCAGGGCCTCGTGGGCGACCTCGGCCATCGCGAACGGCGCCCAGCGGAAGACCGCCGTACCCTCCATCTGCACGACCGGGTGGTCGACGTGACCGGTGCCGAGGCAGCTGGGCGTCTGGTTGATGACGTGGGCCTTCGAGCCGTCCGAGCCCCATGCGGTCGGCCCGATGCCCGTCGCCGGCGCGGGTCCGACCACGACGGCCCCGGCGCCGTCGGCGAAGATGAACGCGGTGCCGCGGTCGGTGGGGTCCATGAACCGGCTCAGCTGCTCCACGCCGATGACCAGCACGTGGGTCTCGGCGCCGGAGCGCACCAGCGCCGACGCCAGGTTGAGGGCGTGGCAGAAGCCCGCGCACCCCGCTGACACGTCGAACGCCGCCGTGGTCGACCCGAGGCGGTCGGCGACCTGGGGCGCCGACGCGGGGGTGTGCTCGGGGTGGGTCGAGGTGGCCACGATGACGCAGCCGAGCTGGTCGGCACTCACCCCGGACGCCGCGAGAGCGCGCTCGGCCGCGGCGGTCGCCATGTCGATGAGGCTCTCGCCGGGCCCGGCGAACCGCCGCGTCTTGATGCCCGAGCGGCTCTGGATCCACTCGTCGGTGGAGTCGAGCACCTCGCAGATCTCGTCGTTGTCGACGATCCGCTCGGGTCGGTAGACGCCCAGCCCGAGCATCGCAGCATGGGTGAGGTCGTCGGGCTGTCGGATGGTCATGCTCCGAGCATAGGCGTGGTGATCGCCGGGTCAGTGCGCTCGCCAGGCGGGATGCGGCCCACCAGGCCTCGGATCGGGCACCGTCCTCCGAGCCCCTGGCGCGGAGCCTATGTTGGCGCACACTGCGGAGGATGACGCAGCCTTGAGTACCCGCGCTCACGCGCCGCAGGGTGGTCGACGCGAGGGTGACGACATCCAGCCAGCCGTGCGCCAGCGGCTCGACCGAGAGGCCCCGCCATGAACGCCACCCGTCAGCCGTCCCGCCGTACGATCGCCCTCGCCGTGGGCCTGGCCGTGCTCCTCACCGCCGGTCTGTTCGCCGGCGCCGGCTACGTCCTGCTCAAGGGCTTCAACCCCGTGGGCGACGAGTACGTCTGCTCCGAGGGTGAGGTGCCCGGCGGCCGAGCGCCCGTCGGTCCGGGCGAGGGCAACGACTGCTACCAGCCGGACGCTCTCCCCCAGGGCGTCGAGGCCGACCCGCTCGGCAACCGCCCGATGTCCTACAACTGCGACAAGGACGGCTACCGCCTCTTGGTCAAGACCGAGGGCCGTGGGGCCGGCAAGGTCACCGAGTGCATCAGCGTCGACACCGAGATCCCGGCCGGGTGGGAGGTCGGCGACCTGGAGTGACGTGCTGACGCCTCACGCCCACCCGTGCGGGGGCGGCGTACGAGACCCGCGGGCCCTAGCCTCGTGTCATGAGCTATGCCATGAGCCGATTGATGAGCACCGCCACCGCGTCGTACGCCGGCTACTGCTTCGCACGTCCCGAGCACCTCGGCGAGGCGCTCGGCGCCGACAAGCACGAGCAGGCCGGCTACGACCGGCTCGCCGAGGTCTTCGGCGTGCGCGACCTGGCGATCAGCACCTTCGGCATCCTCGGCCGGTCCGACCGCACCGTGCGGACGGCCATGTGGGTGCGCATCTTCTGCGACGTCGGCGACGGCATCGTCCTGGCCCGTCGTGCCGACGACGACGCGACCCGCGCCAAGATCCTGACCACCACGATGGGCTGGGGCACCCTCAACCTCGTCGCGCTCCACCTCGACAAGCGGCGTGCGCGCCGCGTCGCCGCGGCCAAGGCCGTCGCGCACGAGGCCGGATCGGTCGCCCGCAGTGCGGTGCACAAGCTGACCTGACGTCGGTCAGTGCTCGTCGGTCGCGTGCGAGTCGGTCAGCGACAGCGAGCCGTACGTCGCCACCAGGCCCACGATCGCGGCGAGCACGAGGTAGGTGATCTGCTCGCCGTGGAAGAACGACTGCACGAGCGTCGAGCTCCACACGCCGACCGGCAGGTCGGAGGTGACCAGCGCGGCGATCATCGTGCCGACGACGGCGGTGCCGATGCTGGTGCCGACCTCCTGGGCGGTGTCGTTGAGGGCGGCGCCGATGGTGGTGCGGTTCTCCGGCATCGCCTCGACCAGCGCGACGGCGCAGATCGTCATGATCGTGCGCAGGCCCGACGGTCAGCACGACCATCGACGACCGCGATGGCGAGGTAGCCGTGCTCCACGCTCCAGGCCATGCCGAGCAGTGAGGTGACCAGCAGGCCGGTGCCGACCAGGCAGGCGACGCGGTGGCCGAAGCGGGCGGCGAGCCACTCCGAGACCGGCGTCGCGGCGATCATCGTGACGATCAGCGGCAGGTTGGCCAGGCCGGCGCGCACCGGGCTCCAGCCGTAGGCGTACTGGAAGTGCAGGATCAGGCCGAACATCACGCTGGCCATGGTGATCGAGGCGCCCATCTGGGTGATCGCGGCGCCGCGGGCGGGGCCGCTGGAGAAGAGCGCCGAGGTCGAGCATCGGGAACGCGGTGCCGCGCTCGTGGCGCACGAAGGCGACGACGGCCGCGACCGCGCCCAGCGCCGAGGCGAGGGTGACGAGCGAGAGCCAGCCGTTCTCGACCCCGCTGGTGAGCGTGTAGCAGCCGAGGCCGATGCCGGTCGACGGTGAGGACGCGTGCCGGGCAGGTCGAGCGGGTCGGTGGTGAGGTCCTCGGCGCGGTCGGCCGGCACGCCGAGGCGCACGCCGATCCAGGCGATCAGCGCGATCGGCGCGTTGACGACCAGCAGCCACTCCCAGCTCACGTGGGCGAGCGCGGTGCCGCCGAGGAGCGGGCCGAGCACGAAGCCCGACATGCCGACGATCATCACGACGGTGATCGAGCGCATCCGCAGCTTCTCGTCGTCGAAGAGCCGGAAGATCAGCGACATCGTGACCGGCGCCATCATCGCGGCGGCGAGCCCGAGCGCGGCGCGCAGCGCGATCAGCTCGCCGGCCGAGGAGACCAGGACGACGGTCAGGCTGATCGCGCCGAAGGCGGCGAGCCCGGTGAGCAGGACGCGGCGGCGCCCGAGCCGGTCGGCGGCCGCGCCGGCGGTGAGCAGCAGGCCGCCGAAGGTGAGCGAGTAGGCGCCGGTGACCCACTGCAGGGCGGTGGTGCCGCTGCCGCAGGTCGCGGCCGATGGTCGGCAGCGCGATGGTCAGCAGGGTGTTGTCGACCATCTCGACGAAGAAGGCGAGACACAGGGCGGAGAGGGGGAGGGCGGCCGCGCGCAGCGACGGGTAGGTCGGCGCGGCGCGTGACGGTGGTGATGTGCGGTGGTGGAGCTCATGGCGCACCTCCGGGAAGCATAGAACGTCGTTCGACTATCGAACGACGTTCGATAAGATAGAACGATGTTCGATGAAGCGCAAGACCGTGATGGAATGCGGCCATGACCCCGCACGCGACCGACGCCGAGACGCCCGCGGCGCAGCGCCAGCGCGCCTCGCACTCGCTGGAGGCGGTGCTCGCCGAGGCGATCGCCCTGCTCGACGAGGCCGGCGAGTCGGCGCTGACCTTCCGCGCCCTCGCCGCCCGCCTGGGCACGCGGCGTCGGCAGCATCTACTGGTACGTCGCCAGCAAGGACGAGCTGCTCGACCGGGCGACCGACGAGGTGATGGGCCGGGTGCTCGCCGAGACCGACCGAGCTCGTCGAGGGCCCGACCCGATCGCCAACCTGCGCGCGATCTCGCTGGTGCTGTTCGACGAGATGGTGCGCCGGCCGTGGTTCGGCACCTACATGCTGCGCAACACCGGCCTGCAGCCCAACTCGATGCTGGTCTTCGACCGCCTCGGGCAGCAGCTGATGCGCCTCGACCTCACCCCCAAGCAGCGCTTCCACGCGGTGTCGTCGCTCGTCAGCTATGTCGTCGGCGTCGCCATCGACATGGCCCAGCCGCCGCCGCAGGAGTTCCTCGACAGCGGCCTGGAGCCGGCCGAGTTCCTCGCGATGTACGCCGAGCGGTGGCGCGCGCTCGACCCCGAGCTCTACCCGTTCGCCCACCAGATCGCCGACGAGTTCAGCCGCCACGACGACGCCGAGGTGTTCCGCTCGGGCCTCGACCTGCTGCTCGCGGGCCTGCGGCAGCAGGCCGACGGTGACGACTGACCCGGGCTCGGAGGACTCCTACGCGATCCCGACCAACGCCGCCGACCGCTCCCACAGGCCGTCGATGATCGCCTGGTCCTTGGCCTGCTTGTTCTCCCTGCCGTCGATCGAGAAGCGGCTGAAGTAGCGCCCGTCGATCTCGGGGTCGGGCCCGCGCTCGGCCAGCATCACCAGCGGAGCGGCCCCGTCGGGGACGCTGATGGTGCCGAGCCGCTTGAGCGGCGTGCGGTAGAGCAGGCCGATGAACCACGAGTCGCGCCCGAACGAGCTGCCCACGGGACCCGGGTGCACGGCGACCGACTTCACGCCGTCGCCGCCCCACCGCTGCGAGATCCCACGCGTGAAGACGATGTTCATCAGCTTGCCGGTGCCGTAGGCCGGGAACTCCAGCGCCCGGCGGTGCTCGTAGTCGAGGTCGTCGAGCACGACCTTGCCCATCAGGTTGCCGATGCTGGAGGTGTTGACGACCAGCGAGCTCCCGGCCGCGACCAGCTCCGGGCGCAGCAGGTTGGTCAGCAGGAACGGCGCCAGGTGGTTGACCTGGAAGTTGGGCTCGTGGCCGTCCGGGGTCGTCTTCTTGGGAGAGAAGGTGCCGCCGGCGTTGTTCATCAGCACGTCGATCGTCGGGACGCGCTCGGCGACCTCGGCGGCCAGGCGGCGTACGTCGTCGAGACGCGAGAAGTCGGCGACCAGCGGCTCGGTGCCCACCGCCTCGGCGACCGGGCGCAGCTTGTCGGCCGAGCGCCCGGTGACGAGCACCGTGGCGCCCTTGCCGGCCAGGACCTTGGCGGCCTCGGCCCCGATCCCGTCGCTCGCACCGGTCACCAGGACCGTGCGGCCCGCCATCGTCTGCTCGCTCATGCCAGGAGCCTAGTGGCGACTACCGCGGCGGGGTGGGCGCCTGCTCGGTGGACTGGTCCGTGGGCTCACCGGTCGGCGCGTCGGTGGGTGAGGCGTCGGGCTGCGACCCGACCGCGACCGTGTACGTCGCCAGCCGGGCGCTCACGTGGTCGACCACCTGGTCCTCGAGGCTGCC
Organism: uncultured Actinomycetota bacterium; assembly: GCA_963822915.1. GTDB lineage: Bacteria > Actinomycetota > Actinomycetes > Propionibacteriales > Nocardioidaceae > Nocardioides. The sequence goes on along the minus strand of CAWGJR010000027.1, from coordinate 15,340 downwards.
GGTGGAGTAGTCCTCGACGTGGTGGGTGGTCTCGTCGCCCGGCGAGCCGTCGGCGCCGTAGGTGAGGAAGAAGAACGTGCCGAGCGTCTGCTGGGCGAGCTGGCGGAACTGGAACTCCGCCGAGTCGTCGCTGCCGGAGGCCGCGAGCGGAACCACCTCGATGCCGCGCTCGCGCGCCGCCTGCACGTCGGCGGCGTACGCCGGAGCCGCGTCGTCGTCGCCCAGGTGGCTGGGGGCGTCCGAGACCAGGAGCATCAGCTCGACGCTGGCGGTGTCCTGCCCCCAGGCGGGTCCGTTGACGGCGGCGTGGAAGGCCTCGTCGAGCGCCTCGGGGGTGTCGCCGCCGCCGTCGGCCGCCGTGCGCGCGAGCTCCTTCGCGAACGTCTCGAGGTCGGTGAAGTCGTGGGCGCGGAAGACGTAGGCGTCGCCCTGGTCGCGGTAGACGGTGAGGGCGTAGCGCACCTCCGGGCGTGACGGCAGCTCGTCGAGCCGTGTCGCGATCGCGTCGAGCGACGTGTTGAGCCGCGCGATCTCGTCGCCCATCGACCCGGTGGTGTCGAGCACGAGGTCGAGGTCGAGCACCAGGTCGCCGGGCGCGACCCGCTGCGTGTCGAGGGCGACCACCGACGCGCCCTTCGCGTCGAGGTCGGCCGACGCCTGCGCCTCGCCGTAGGCCACCTCGACCCGGTCGCCGGGGTCGACGTCGAAGAAGAGCGCGCGTCCGTCGACGTGCGTCGGCACCGTGACGTCGCCGACCGTGACCCGCGCGCCCAGCAGCGGCATCCCGTCGTCGTCGGTGACCGTGACCAGGTGTCGCCCGCTCAGCGACAGGTCGCGAGCCGGGCCGCGGTAGTCCTCGACATAGCGCTCGTAGGCAGCGAAGTCGGCGTTGTCGTCGACATAGCCGGCGCGCAGCGGCCCCTGCCCGACACCGTCGGTGAACCCGGGATCTCCGGGCCCCTCGCCCGCACCCGACCGGGTCGTCGCGTCCGAGCCGTAGGCCTCGGCGGGCGCCTCCGGCGCATCGGCCAGCGGGGCGCCGGACCCGGACGAGAAGTCTGCGTCGCCGTCGCCCGGCCCTGTCGGCAACGGCTCGTCGTACCCGGAGAGCAACGAGGAGTCCTGGGGTGCACCGTCCGCTCTGGTCGAGGTGCGCGGATCGACCCGACCGGGATCGCCGGTGCACCCGGCGAGGCCCACGGCGAGGGTGAGCACGGCGAGGCAGGACAGGGTCGGAGACGTGCGGTGCGGTGACATGTAGGAACAGACGCGGCAGGCCGCCCAGCGGTTCCCGCAATTCTCTTGCCCTCGGACCCGCCCGACCGTCACGCTGGGCCATGCCCACGACCGGACACCTCGCCGCCTTCGTGCTGGCCTCGATCCTCTTCATCCAGGTGCCGGGTCCCAGCCTGCTCTTCACCATCGGGCGGGCGCTGACGGTCGGCCGTCGCGAGGCGCTGCTCAGCGTCATCGGCAACGCCCTCGGGCTGACGGCGCAGATCGGCGCCGTCGCCATCGGCCTCGGTCCGCTCATCGCCTCCTCGGCCGAGGCGTTCCTGGTGCTCAAGGTGGCCGGCGCGGCGTACGTCGTCTACCTCGGCGTCCAGGCCGTGCGCCACCGTGGGGATGCTCGACTGGCCCTGGAGTCGCCGGAGGCCGCGCCTCCGACCTCGTCGCTGGCGGCGGTGCGGACCGGCGTGGTCGTCGGCCTGACCAACCCGAAGACGATCGTGTTCTTCGTGGCGTTCCTGCCCCAGTTCGTGGTCGTCGGGTCGCCGGCGGCTCCGCAGATCCTCCTGCTCGGGTCGATGTTCGCCGTGCTCGCCTGCGCCTCCGACTCGATCTGGGCGTTGGCGGCGGCCCGGGCCCGCACGTGGTTCGCCAGCAAGCCCAGCCGGCTCGACGGCCTCGGCGCCGCGGGCGGCGTGATGATGGTCGGGCTGGGGGCGGCCCTGGTCACCTCCAGCGGCTCGCACTGACGTGGACCCGACGGTCGGCACCACCCGCCGTACGGCGGTCTGAGAACCTTGCAGGGAGCGACCCGACGGTCGCCCTCTCCGCGATCGACCACAGAAGCCCGGCGGGCCCCCACATCGCCGGCCAGAACGGAACCCCGTGAGCCATCCTCATCCCGAGCTCCAGAAGCCGCCCTCGCTACCCCGGGACGGCCTGCGCGTCGTCGCTCTCGGTGGGCTCGGTGAGATCGGGCGCAACATGACGGTCTTCGAGCAGTCCGGCAAGCTGCTGATCGTCGACTGCGGCGTGCTCTTCCCCGAGGAGCACCAGCCCGGCGTCGACGTGATCCTGCCCGACTTCAGCTGGATCCGGGACCGCCTCGACAAGATCGTCGGCATCGTCCTGACCCACGGCCACGAGGACCACATCGGTGGTGTGCCCTACCTCCTGCGCGAGCGGGCCGACATCCCCGTCATCGGCTCGCGGCTGACGCTGGCGCTGATCAAGGAGAAGCTCAAGGAGCACCGGATCGTGCCCAAGCTCCACGAGGTCAAGGAGGGCGACCGGGAGCGGGACAAGTACGGGCCCTTCGACCTGGAGTTCATCGCGGTCAACCACTCGATCCCCGACGGGCTCGCGGTGGCGATCCGCACCAGGGCGGGCATGGTCCTGCACACCGGCGACTTCAAGATGGACCAGTTCCCGCTCGACAAGCGGATCACCGACCTGCGCGGCTTCGCCCGGCTGGCCGACGAGGGCATCGACCTGCTGCTCGCCGACTCGACCAACGCCGAGGTGCCCGGCTTCACCACCTCCGAGCGCGAGCTCACCCCGGCGATCGAGCAGGTCTTCCGCACGGCTCCGCGGCGGGTGATCGTCTCGAGCTTCGCCAGCCACGTCCACCGGATCCAGCAGGTGCTCAACCAGAGCCACGCCCACGGCCGCAAGGTCGCCTTCGTCGGGCGCTCGATGGTCCGCAACATGGGCGTCGCCGAGGACCTCGGCTACCTCGACGTCCCCCAGGGGCTCATCGTCCCGCTGGCCCAGCTCGAGAAGCTGCCGGCCAACAAGGCCACCTTGATCTGCACCGGGTCACAGGGCGAGCCGATGGCCGCCCTCTCCCGCATGGCGAGCCGCGACCACAAGATCCGGGTCGGCGAGGGCGACACGATCCTGATGGCCAGCTCGGTCATCCCCGGCAACGAGAACGCGATCTCCAACGTCATCAACGGCCTGACCCGCTGGGGCGCCAACGTCGTCCACAAGGGCAACGCCAAGGTGCACGTCTCCGGTCACGCCAGCGCCGGCGAGCTCGTCTACTGCTACAACCTGATGACGCCACGCAACGTCATGCCGGTGCACGGCGAGTACCGCCACCTGCGCGCCAACGCCGACCTGGCGATCAGCACCGGGATCGACCCCGCGCGGGTCATCCTGGCCGAGGACGGTGTCGTGGTCGACCTCGTCAAGGGTCAGGCGAAGATCACCGGCAAGGTGAGCGCCGGCAACGTCTACGTCGACGGCCAGGTCGTCGGCGGCGTCACCGAGGCCACCCTGAAGGACCGGCGCACGCTGGCCGAGGAGGGCGTCGTCACGGTGCTCGCGATCGTCGACGCCGACACCGGCGCCCTGGCCGACCCGCCCGACTTCCTCGTCCGTGGCTTCGAGCACGAGCCCGGCGCCTTCGACCCGGCCGTCGAGGTCGTCGAGAAGACCCTGGCGCGCGCGGCTGCCGACGGCATCGGCGACTCCTACCGCCTCGAGCAGATGATCGGTCGCGACGTGGCCCGCTGGTCGCAGCGGGCGTTCCGTCGTACGCCGTTGATCATCCCGATCGTCATCGACGCCTGACCTGGCCGCCTGACCTGACCGCCTGGCCTCACCGACTGGCCGGGACGACCGCGGCCCCGTGGCGCATCACCTGCACCACGGGGCCGACGGCTCGGCCGACGCGCGACTACCGCTTCCGGACCCGTACGACGTGCCGGTGGCTGGTCGCCGCCTTCGTGACGCTCGTGCGCGGCACCTGCACGCGGAACACGAGCTTCCCGGCCCGCCGCGGCAGCTTCGTCCGGTGGCTCCACGAGCCGGAGCGCGGCAGCTCGACCACGAACGAGCGGTGCCACTGGTGGCCCTTGCCCGCGCGACGCTGCTGGACCACGACCGGCGTGCCGGTGGGCACCACCCGCCGCGGTCGCACCAGCCCGTGCAGTCGGATCCGCCGCCCCGCGCGCCCGACCTTCGGACCCCCGAGGGTGGCCTTCACCTTCGCTCGGGACGGCCCGGACGGCCCGCCCACGGTGGTCGACGACAGTCGCGCGACGCCCCAGCGAGAGGTGCTCTGGTAGCCGAGACCCGTCGGGTCGGCCCACCCGCGGATCGCCGTCCGCTGCCCGGCCGTGCCGTCGTTGACCTGGACGTCGAGCCCCTGGAACGTGCCCGGACCGCCGGCCTCGAGCAGCCCCAGCGCGACCTCGACGACGTAGCCGTCCGACGTGACGGCGGTCGCGCTGTCCACGCGGGCCTGCTGGAAGCCCTCGTCACCGGCACCGAACGACACGACGTCGGCGTAGGAGATGCGCACCTGCATGTCGTCGTAGCGGTAGGGCCCGGCCTTGGCGTTCCCGGTGTCGAGGAAGACCTCCACCGAGTCCTGGGTCCAGGGGTCGGAGCCGGTGTCGTCGAGCGTCGGGTCGGTCACCTCGGCGAGCAGGTAGAGCGTCCCGTCGCGCCACAGGGTGCGCACCTCGGCACTCGCCCCTCCGTCACCGGAGACCTGCTTGTCGGTCGTGAACCGCTCCGCGTCGGCCCAGACCGGGTCGATGCGACCGTCGACCGAGGGCTCGCCACCCTCGGGGGCCCGCAGGGTCTCGGTGCGCGACAGCGGCTCGACCAGGGTGAGCGTGCCGGTGCCCTCGCCCGCCCAGCTGGTCGTCGCGTCGTCGTCGACCACGTCGACGTCGAACGCCACGAGGTCGCCGGCGTCGGGCGTCTCGTCCCACGGCAGCCGGGCCGTCACGACGTACCCGCCGTCGACGTCGCGGACCGCCGACTCGACACCGCCAGCGGTCCCGCCCGAGCGCGGGACCGTGACGGAGTCGTCGCCGAGCGTCAGGACGACGGCGTCGTCCGACGAGGCCTCCGGGTCGTCGACCGCGACCCGGGCGAGCAGGCCGTCGTCGGACCACCGCAACGAGAGCTCCGAGCCGTCGTCCAACAGCTGGGGCGGCAGGAGCACCCACTGGGCTGATGCCCTCGGGGTCTCCTCGACCGGGAGGTCGGCGCGGAAGACGAACGCCGCGCGCTGCCGCGGCGGCAGCTCGGCCCCGGCCGCGCCGTAGTAGGCGGGCTTGGCCTGCAGCCCGTCGTCGAAGAGCAGCGGGTCGCCGGAGGAGGCCCGCCAGCTGCGCCCGTCGGTCAGGCCCCACACGGTGACCGAGAACAGGTCGTCGGCGTGCTCGCGGAAGGCAGCGAACGCGTCGCGGTAGTAGTAGCCCTGGTCGATCACGAGCGCCTCGGTGACGGGCGTGCCGGTCGTCACGTCGAGCTCGGTGACCGCCTGCTGCACCGGCAGGTCCTCGAACCGGTCGAGCGCCCCGCCGAGGTTGGCCACGGGGAACGACAGGCTGACGTGGAACTGGTGACCCACGCCGTCGACCGGGACCCCGCGGGAGAGCAGTCGCGAGACGAGGTCGTGCAGTCGCGCGCCCTTGCCGGCCTGCTCGGTGTTGTAGTCGTTGATGAACAGCGTCACCGGGTGGTCGGCTCCGGGCGCGGCCCAGCGGTCGTTGAACGCCGCGTCGGCATAGGTGAAGGCGTCGTCGACGAACTCCTCACCGAGGATGCGGTACCACTCGCTGCGCCGCATGCCGTCGGCGTACTGGCTGGAGTCGGCGATCACCTCGTTGACGACGTCGAAGGCCACCAGCGGGTTCTCCTCGCTGCCGAACAGCCCGTACGTCGTGGCGAGGCTCTCGGCGACGTTGTCGATGTGCTCGCGCATCCGGTCACGCAGGACCTGCTGGTCGGCGGCGCTGGCGGTCAGTGGCGTGCCGTCGTCGGACTGGAAGAAGAAGGCCGGCGTCTGGCTGTGCCACACCAGGGTGTGACCGTAGACGTCGAGGTCCTCGTCCTGGGCGAAGGTCATCATCGGGGCGACCTGGGGGTGCGGTCGGAAGGTGCCCTCGTCGTCGTACCAGGCCTCGGGCTTCATGTGGTTCTCCGGCGTGAACTGGCCGAAGTGGCGGGTGAGCAGCTCGGCGGCCGCCCCGGTCGTCTCCCGCTGGTCGATCGCGACCCCCACCGAGACGTCGCCCATCGTCTCCTGCAACGGCACCAGGTCCTGGATGACCGGCGCCTCGGCCTCGGTGATCACGACGTCGTCGATCGCGAAGCTGCCCGCGCCGCCGTCGGGGTAGGGGGTCTCCACGTAGAGCCGGTAGGAGTCGGACTCCGGCACCTGGTAGCTCACCCGCAGCTCGGTCCAGCCGTCGTTGCGCACCCCGGTGAGCTGCTCGAGGGTGTCGAACGAGTCGGTGCCGGCGGTGGTGCGCTGCATGCTCAACCACACGTCGTCGGTCGGCTCGCCGGGAAGGAACCGCACCCAGAGCGAGATGTCGTAGGTGCGTCCGGCTCGGACGAGACCGGTGAGGTCGTGGGCGATCCCGTCGCCCTGGCTGGTGCGCTCGGTGACGGACGCCGAGGCTGACCCGCCGTGGGCGACGTCCGTCGTGGTCGCCACGACCGGAGAGCCGGCGTCGGCCCGCGCCTCCCAGCCGTCGAGACCGTCCTCGAAGTCGCTCTCGAGCACCGGTCCGGAGGCCGGCTGCTCGGCGCCGCCGCGCGGCAGCGTGAAGGTGAAGCCGTCCGCGAGCTTCTCGGGCACGACGGCCGCGACCGCGGAGACGGTGTTCTCGCGGTCACCTCCGCCGTCGTGGGCCAGCGCGATGGCGCCGGGAGCGATGGCGCCGCGCAGGTTGGCCGACAGGGTCTCGACGCTGCGGTCGGGGTTGCCGTCCCAGTCGTAGATCACGTTGCCGAGCCCGAGCGGCTGCATGCCGAGGGCAGCGGCCACGACCCCGGTGCGACCGAAGCTGCCGTTGGGTGCACGGAAGTAGGGCACCTCGGCCTCGGGGTCGCCGAGGGCAGCACGGATGATGCGCAGGTTCTCCTTCAGGGTGCTCTCGATCTCACCCTCGCTCGCCGAGCCGAGGTCGGCGTAGTCGACCGAGTGGTTGCACAGCGTGTGTCCCTCGGCGACGATCCGGCGCAGGACCTCGGCACCGCCGGGAGCCTGGATGTTCTGCCCGATGACGCAGAAGGTGGCGGTGACGCCCTGGTCGGCGAGGACGTCGAGCAGCCGGTCGGTCTCCCCGGGGTTGGGGCCGTCGTCGAAGGTGAGGGCCGCGACCTGGCCGGTGCCGCGTGCGGCCTGCACAGGGGTCGTGGTCGGGTCGATCGCGCCGCCGGGCACGAAGTCGGGGTCGGGGGTCGGCACCCACGGTCCGGCCTCGGTGAGGCGGGTGAGTGACAGGTCGTCGACCAGGTAGCCGCCCGCGGCCCCCTCGTCGCTGCCGAGGTAGACGCTGAGCGCGCCGGCGTCCGCGTCCGCCGGGACCGTGTAGGTGCCGCTCACGGTGGTCCAGGCGCCGGCGGGCACCGAGGTGTTGGCGACCCAGGTGTAGAACGGCGCCACGACGAAGCGCAGCTGGGCCGGGCCGGTGACGGCCTCGGCCAGGCGGACCCGCATCGAGAACCGGTAGGTCTCGCCGGGGGTCAGCAGGCCGGTCGGGCTCGAGATGCCGTCGAAGTCCTGGGTGCGGTTGCCGACGGCCAGGGCGAGCCCGCCCTGGCCGTCGTCGACGAAGCCGAGCTCGGGGCTCCCGCTCTGCGTCCACGCCCCGGTGGTGCCGTCGTCGAAGTCCACCTGCGACACCGGTTCGTCCGCCGCTGCCCGGGGGGTCATGCCCGGCGGTCCGACGACGGCGACCACCAGGGCCAGGGCGAGAGCGACGAGCAACGCGGAGCGAGGGGCGAATCGACGAGCCACAGACATGGGTGCCTCCGAGAGCAGGATGTGACGAGGGTCATCGAAATCGATTTCCACTCACCTTGCGTCGTCGTCACCTCGGAAAGCAATAGGAACTGCTTTCGAAAAGTTGCGAAGGCGGGCCCGGCAGCTCCGTGCGGCGTCACCGCACGCCGAGCAGGTGCTCCATCGCCAGCTGGTCGAGCGACTCCAGGGCGACGCTGCGCGCACCGAGGGACTCGATGTCGTACGACGCCTCCCGGATGGCCGAGAGCGACTCACCGTCGCCCAGCGTCGGCTCGGCGAGGTCGGCGACGCCCGCCGCCTCGAGCGCGGCGGCGACCTCGGGGTCGGACCGGAAGGCACGCACCTTCTCGCGCAGCGCGAGGTAGTTGCGCATGCACCCCTCGGCCGAGGCCCACACCCCGTCCATGGCCTCGGCCCGCGGGGGCTTGAAGTCGAAGTGCACGTAGCCGTCGTAGGCCTGGGTGGTGCCGGCCCCGAGCAGGGCGTCGACGGTCCAGAACGCGCCTCGCAGGTTGCCGGCGCCGAAGCGGAGGTCCTGGTCGAAGCGCGGTCCGTGCTGGCCGTTGAGGTCGACGTGGAACAGCTTGTCGTGCCACAGCGCCTGCGTGATGCCGTGGGCGAAGTTGAGCCCGGCCATCTCCTCGTGACCCACCTCCGGGTTGAGGCCGACCATCTCGGGGTGGTCGAGCTCGTCGATGAACGCCAGGGCGTGACCGATGGTGGGCAGCAGGATGTCGCCGCGCGGCTCGTTGGGCTTGGGCTCCAGGGCGATGCGCATCGGGTAGCCCTGCTCGCGGATGTAGCCGCAGAAGAGGTCGAGACCCTCCTTGAGCCGGTCGAGGGCGGCCCCGACGTCCTTGCTCGCGCCGTGCTCGGAGCCCTCGCGCCCACCCCACATCACGAACGTCTCGGCGCCGACCTCGGCGGCGAGGTCGAGGTTGCGCAGCACCTTCTGCACGGCGTAGCGGCGTACCTCCCGGTTGTTGGCGGTCAGCGCGCCCTCCTTGAACACCGGGTGGCCGAAGAGGTCGGTCGTCACCATCTCGACCCGCATCCCGGTCTCGGCCAGCGCCTTGGTGAAGCGGTCCAGCGTCGGCTGGCGGGTGGCGTCGTCGGGCACGAGGTCGTCGTCGTGGAAGGTCACCGCGGCGGCGCCGAGCTCGGCGAGCCGGCGCACCGACTCCACGGGGTCCAGCGGCGCCCGGGAGGCGGGGCCGAACACGTCGACGCCCCGCCAGCCGACCGTCCAGAGGCCGAAGGAGAACTTGTCCTCGGGTCGGGGCGTGGGGATGTGGCTCATGTGGTGCCTCCAGAGGGGTCGGCAGACAGACGCGTCTGCGCGTGACGGTGTGGTGCGGGGAGTGGTGGTGCGGACAAGGGTGGGACGGGTGGAAGGGGTGTCGGTCAGGTCGCGGGCTCGACGAGCACGAGCGGCTCGAGCTCCCGATCGGGTCCGACGCACCGCTCGGACCCGACGAGGGTCAGGTCGAGCACGGCCTCGTAGTCGGCGCTGGAGCGACCGACCCGGAGCTCGACCGCTCCCGGCTCGACGATCCGGCCGTAGTCGCGGCCGGTGAACGACGTCAGGTCGGCGTGCAGGCCGAGATGGACCCGGCGACGCTCGCCCGGGGCGAGGTCGACGCGCACGGCGGCGATGAGCCGCTGGACGGGTCGTACGACGGACGCCGCGCGGTCGTGGAGGTAGACCTGCACCACCTCGGACACGTCGCGGTCGGTGTCGTTGGCGATCGTGACGCTCACGTCGGCGACGCCGTCGGTGGCCCAGGTCGGCCCCGAGCAGAGCTCGACGGTGCCCCAGGTCGCCGACGCGTAGGCGAGCCCGTGGCCGAACGGGAAGAGCGGCGTCGGGTCCTGGGTGGTCACCTCCGTGCGGTGGGCCAGGGCAGAGCCGAGGTAGGTCGCGGGCTGCGCCGACCCGGCCGCCGGGAAGCTGACCGGCAGCCGTCCCGACGGGTTGACCCGCCCGGTCAGCACCTCGGCGACGGCCGGTCGCCCCCTCCTCGCCGAGGAAGAACCCGCACACGATGGCGGCCAGGCGGTCGGCGTACCGGCTCAGGTCGTAGGGCCGCCCGACCAGCAGGACGGCGACGACGGGCGTGCCGGTGGCGAGCAGGCGCTCGAACAGCTCCTCCTGGCGGCCGGGAGGTGCAGGTCGGCGGCGTCGCAGCCCTCGCCGGACGTGCCGTTGCCGAAGAGCCCGGCGCGGTCGCCGAGCACCGCGACGCACACGTCGGCGCGCGGTCGCCGCCGCCACGGCGGCGTCCATCGCGGCCTCGGGGTCGGCCGGCTCGTCGGGGTGAGCGGTCACACCGACGCCGCACCCGCGCTCGTGCACGACCTGACGGCTCGTCGACGAGCGCCTCGAGCAGCGTCGGGATCTCGACGCCGAGCTGGGTGTCGGGGTGGTGGGCGAGCACGTGCATCGGGAACGAGTAGCAGCCCAGCATCGCCTCGCTGGTGTCGGCGTTGGGACCGACGAGCGCGACCGTGCCGCCCTCGGGCAGGGGGAGGGCGCCGGCGTCGTTGGCCAGCAGCACCACCGAGCGGCGGGCCAGCTCGAGAGCCAGGGCGCGTGCCTCGGGCGGGTCGAGGTCGACTCGGCTCCGCGGCGACCGGAGCCCAGCCCGGGTCGAGCAGGCCGAGCTCGCACTTCTGGCGCAGCACGCGTCGACGGCCCGGTCGACCAGCTTCTCGTCGACGCGTCCGGCGGTGAGTGCCTCGAGCAGCGGCTCGCCGTAGGCGTCGACGGTCGGCAGCTCGACGTCGATGCCGGCCTCGAGGGCCAGCCGCGCGGCCTCGCCGAGGTCGGCGGCGATCGCGGTGGAGCGTGTGGAGGAACGCGACCGAGAAGTAGTCGGCCGCGACGGTGCCCGTCGAAGCCGAGCGTGTCGCGCAGCAGCGTCGTGAGCAGGTGCGGCGTCGGCGGCCGACGGGATCGCCGTCGATGTCGGTGTAGGAGTTCATCACCGACCGGGCGCCGGCGCGCAGGGCCATCTCGAACGGCGGCAGCATGCACGTCGGCCAGCTCGCGCGGTCCCATCGACGACCGGGGCGAGGTTGCGGCCGCCGCGCGAGGCGGAGTAGCCCAGGAAGTGCTTGAGGGTCGCCACCACCCCGGCGGACTCGCAGGCCGCGCACGTAGGCGCTGCCATCGAGCCGACGAGGAACGGGTCCTCGCCGAGCGTCTCCTCGACCCGGCCCCACCGCAGGTCGCGCGACCACGTCGAGCACCGGGGCCAGGCCCTGGTGGATGCCGAGGCGCGCGCATCGTGGCGCCGATCTGGCGCCCATCCGCTCGACGAGCGCGGGGTCGAAGGTCGCCGCCCAGCACAGCGGCGACGGGATAGATCGTGGCCCGCCAGGCGTTGAGCCCGGTCAGGCACTCCTCGTGCACCTGGGCCGGGATGCCGAACCGGTTGGCGGCGAGCACCTCGCGCTGGCGCTCGGCCAGCGCGCGCAGCCCCTGCTCGGCTCGACCGGCGCGGTGCCGAAGGTGCGGGTGAGCTGGCCGAGGCCGTCCGCGATGGCCTCCTCCCAGGCGGCACGGCCCGACGGCCTCGCGCAGCATCGGCGCCATGCCGCCGGCGTCGGGGTCGAGCCACCAGATGCCGGAGAGCTGGGCGACCTTCTCGCGCAGCGTCATCCGCGCCGACCAGGTCGGCGACCGCGCGTCGACCTCGACGTCGGGTCGACCAGATCGGGGTCGCTGCCACGGTGCTCGGTCGCGGGCATCGGTCGGTCACGCGGGTCCTCCGGGGGCCGCGGTCGACCGGCGCAGCACCAGCGTCGGTCTCGAGGGTCACGTGCGCGTCGTCCGGCTCGCGCCCGCGATCAGGGCGATGAGCATGGTCGATGGCGTCGTGGCCCATCTCGCGGATCGGCTGCTGGACGGTGGTCAGCGGCGGGTCGGCCAGCGCCGACTCGGGGATGTTGTCGAAGCCGACGACCGACAGCTCGCCCGGGACGTCGACGCCGAGCTCGGCGGCGACCTCGAGGGTCGCCAGGGCCGACAGGTCGTTGGCCGCGAAGATCGCGGTCGGTCGGTCGGGCAGGTCGAGCAGCGCCCGGGCGGCCTCGCGCGCCTGCTCGGGGTCGAAGGCACCGTGGCGCGAGCAGCGACTCGTCGACGGCGACGCCGGCCGCGGCGTGCGCCTCGCGGTAGCCGCTGCTCGCGCAGCTGGGCCGAGACCAGGTCGGCACGGCCGGTGACCATGCCGATGCGGCGGTGGCCCAGGCTCAGCAGGTGGTCGCACGCCCAGCCGGGCGCCCTGCAGGTTGTCGGCCGTGACGGTCGGCAGGCTGGACTGCCCGGTGTGCGGGTCGACCGCCACGACCGGGCCGTCGTACTGCGACGTCGGTCACGGTCGGCGTCACCAGGACGGCGCCGTCGACGAGGGTGCCCATCACGCGCGAGAGGTAGCGGCGCTCCCAGCCGACGTGCTCGTCGACCCGACCGCCGGCGGAGTAGGCGACCAGCTCGAACCCGGTGCCGCGGATCGCGTCGGCGGCGCCCTTGAGCACCTCGGTGCTGAACGGCTCGAAGTCGGCGACCAGCACGCCGATGACGTTGGTCCGGTGGTTGCGCAGGCTCCGGGCGACCAGGCTGGTCTCGTAGCCGAGGCGGTTGATCACCTCGGTGACGTGGTCGACGTCTCGCTGGAGACGCCGTACCGGCCGTTGATGACCTTGGAGACCGTCGAGACCGAGACGCCGGCCTCGGCGCGCGACCTGCTGCATCGTCACCCGGCGCGGCGCGCCTCGGTGGGCTCGTGCTCGACCATCGGCAGTCCTCGTCCTCATGCCCGTCAGCCCTTCACCGCGCCCTGGAGACCGCTGACGATGCGGCGCTGCATCGCCAGGAACAGGATCAGGGCCGGGATCATCGCGAGCGTCGTGAACGCCAGCACGCCCGCGGTGTCCGACGAGTGCTCGCTCGAGTAGTCGGCGACGCCGAGCGGGAGCGTACGCATGTCGTCCTGCAGCAGCAGCAGGGGCAGCAGGTAGGCGTTCCACGAGGCGACGAACGCCAGCACCCCGACGGTGACCAGCGCCGGCACCGACAGCGGCAGCACCAGCCGCCAGAAGATCCCGACCCGCGACGCGCCGTCGATCAGCGCCGCCTCCTCGAGCTCCCGCGGGATCGCCATCAGGAACGGCCGCAGGATCACCACGGTGATCGGCAGCGCGAAGGCCGCCTGCGGCAGCGCCACGCCCCACCAGGTGTTGGCCAGGTGCAGGTCGCGGGTGACCAGGATGAAGAGCGGGATGATCGCGACCGCCGCCGGGAAGAGCAGGCCGAGCACGAAGACCATGAAGAGCGGCTCGCGGCCCCTGAACTGGTAGCGGGCCAGCGGGTACGCCGCCATCACGCCGAACAGCACGGCGACGCCGTGGTGACCAGCGGCGATGATCGTCGAGTTCAGCGCGTAGCGCCAGAACGCCTCGTTGGTCAACGACGCCGCTGTAGTTGGAGAAGACCCACGGGTCCGGCAGCCCGGACGGGTCCCGGGCCAGCTGCTCGTTGCTGCGGAAGCCGCCGAGCGCGCCGTACACGACCGGACCGAGGTGATCACGACGGCGACCAGGGCGAGCAGGTAGACCAGCGGGCCGCCGAGCCGAAGGGCTTCGGCTCGTCGCGTCGTGCCGCGATCGGCCGCGCTCGGTCTCGCCGCTTGCACCCTCTGTCGCTCACCGCTCCACCTGCGTGTCGCGCCGCAGCACGAACACCTGGTAGACCAGCGCCATCACGAAGCCGATCACGAACAGGATCACCGAGGCCGCGCCGGCGATGCCGTAGTTGTGGCGCCCGGTGCCCTGGTTGATCAGGTACGTCGCCATCGTGGTCGTCGCGTTGGCCGGGCCGCCGCCGGTCAGGATCCAGACCATGTCGAAGAGCTGCAGCGAGCCGATCATCGACAGGAAGCACCAGGTCCGGATGGTCGGGCCCGAGCAGCGGGATCGCGATCCGGCGCTGGACCTGCCACCAGCTGCCCCGTCGAGCTGGGCGGCCTCGTAGAGGTCCTCGGGCACGCCCTGCAGGCCGGCGAGGAAGAGCAGGATCGCCAGGCCGAGGTACTTCCAGGTGAGCACCACGAAGACCGTCGCAGCGCGAGGTCCGGCGTGCCGAGGAAGCCCTGCTCGGGCGGGGTAGCCCGACGGCCCGATCAGGCCGTCGATGACGCCGGACTCCGGCTGCAGCAGCTGGTACCAGACGACGCCGGCGATCACCTCGGCCACCACGTACGGGACGAAGACGATCGTGCGCAGCAGCCCCCGGCCCCGGATCCGGCGGTTGAGCAGCAGCGCGACGGCCAGCCCGAGCGGCAGCTGGATCAGGATCGACGAGCACGACGATGATGAAGTTGTGCGTCACCGCGCCGGTGAAGACGTCGTCGGTCAGCACGTGCGGTAGTTGTCGAGCCCGATGAAGTCGTCCATCGGGCCGAAGCCCTTCCAGCGGTAGAACGACATCCGGACCGCCGAGACGACCGGCCAGACGACGAAGACCGCCATCAGCGCCAGCGCCGGCGTGACGAAGAGCAGGATCTCCAGGCGCTGTCGCCAGCCGCCGCGCCGACCGGGCCGGGGGGCCACCCGGCGCTGCGTCGCGCCGGGTGGCCCCCGAGCGGGTCGCCGTCGGGGTGCCGGCGCACGCCGGGACCGGTCGCTCGCGGTCGCGTCGGACGCGTGCAGGCTCACGGCGCCTGCTCCCTGGCGTCCGCGGCCTGCTGCGTGGCGTCGACGACGTCCTGCGGCGACGCCTCGCCGGCGAACAGCAGCGCGATCTCGTCGTTCATCGCGCCACCGACCGACGCGCCGAACGCCGTGTCGAAGTAGAGCTGGACGTACGGCGCGGCGTCACGCGCCTCGAGCAGCTCGGCGAGCGCCGGGTCCTTGACCGAGCCGTTCGCGGCCGGGTTGGTCGGCAGGCCCATGTCGTTCTCGGCGAAGCCCTTCTGGACCTCGTCGGAGAGCAGGTACTTCACGAAGTCGACCGCCTCGTCGGGCGCCTCCTCGGAGACCGCCCAGGCGTCGCCGCCGCCGAGGGCGTCGGTCGGGTCGCCCGGCACCGTCCTCGACCGCCGGGAAGGGGAACCAGCCGGTCTTGTCGCCCAGGCCCTTGCCGTCATCGGTGAGCCCCTGCATCACGCCGGGCTCCCAGTGGCCCTGCAGCTCCATCGCGACCTTGCCGGTGGCGAGCAGGCCCGACGCGGAGGTCGCACCCTCCTGCGCCTTGGTGGTCAGGAAGCCCTTGTTGAAGGGCTCGGTGCCGAGATGTCCTCGACCACCTCGCCGGCCTTCACGAAG
>CAWGJR010000026.1:0-99116 GCA_963822915.1 uncultured Actinomycetota bacterium | reverse complement strand
ACCGGTGTGTGGCTGCTGCTGATCATCGGACTGGGTGCTTTCGCCCCTCAGGTCGAGCAGAACCTCTCCGGCGCGGGCTGGCAGGCCGACGGCTGGAATTGGTGGCGGCCCTGGCTGGCCCAGGAGAGCTTTCGGCGGTAACGCCTCCTCGGCGATCCAGGTCGTGGTGCACTCCACCGGCGGCCCCCGGTCACCGAGGGCGCCGGCAGCCAAGGTCTTGGCCCGCGTCACCGCCATCCTCGTGGCCGAGCCCCGTATCGCCGACGTCATCGCCCCACAGCCTGGTATGACCATCAGCCCCGACGGCCACACCGGGATCCTCATCGCCGGCGCCGCGCCGACACGGACGACATGGTGCCGTCGACGACCTCAAGGACGAGCTGCCGGACCTCTCCGGCGACGGCATCGCAGGTCTATCCCACCGGCTCCTCCGCGCTGTGGTCCGACTTCAACAAGGCCAACCACGATGCGATGATTAAGGCCGAATTATTCTCTTGGCCAGTCACTTTGGCGATCATGGTGCTCGCATTCGGCTCCCTCGTCGCCGCCGGGCTTCCGCTGTTGCTCACATGGCCGGACTCGTCGCCTCCGCCGGCGCTTTGGTCTCTCAACGAGGTCATACCGATCTCGGTATGGGCGATGAATTTCGCGATGATGTTCGCCCTCGCGCTCGGCATCGACTACGCCTTGTTCATCGTTGCCCGCTTCCGCGACGCCCTCCGTACGGCCGATCCACGAGCAGCCGTTGCCGAGACGATGGACACCGCAGGCAAAGCCGTGCTCCTGTCCGGACTTACCGTCCTGATCTCCCTCGTCGGCAGTGCTGCTCGTGCCCGCACCGGCCGTTCGCACGATGGCCGTCGGCATCATGCTCGCCGTCATCTTCGTTCTGGTCGCCACCATGACACTTCTTCCGGCCCGTGCTGGGCGCACTCGGCCCCAAGTCAACAGCTTCCCTGCCGTACGCGAAAGGCCACGAGCACCGATCCCCGCGGTTCGCCGCGTGGGGCGAACGGCTTGAAGCGCCCATGCCTCGCGGGTCTCGGTCGGCATCGTGCTGCTCGCCCTGGCCGTGCCGTCATCGGACTGAAGGTCGCAATGCCGTCGATCGCTGTCGTTCCCGACGATGCCCAGCGCCCGCTCGGGTTACGACCTCGTTCAGGACCTTCGGTGACGGCGCACCCGGCACGCTGCAGATCGTCCTGACGCCTCCGACGGCTGACCGCCGCGGCGCGTGCTGCCTCCGACGCCGGTATCGCCGCCGCCCTCCCGCCCATCCGGCCGCGACGACAGGCCTGGTCCTATCCAGCCGTCCCGACCGTCGACCCCTCCGACCCCGCGCTCGGCACGACCATCGACCGCTCCGCGCCGACCTGCCCGCCCGCGCCTCGTCGGCGGCGCTGCGGCGGAGAACCTCGACCTCCAGGCCCAGCTCGACGACTCCACGCCCGCTGGTTATCGGGATCGTCCTCGTGCTCGGCTTCCTGCTGCTCCTCGTCGCGCTCCAGGCACCGCTCATCGCGCTGCTCGGCACGCTCGCCAGCCTGCTGTCGACCGCCGCAGCGTTCGGCGTCGCGCGGCTGATCTTCCAGGACGGACACGGCGCGGGACTGCTCGGCTTCGAGCCCCAGGGCTTCCTCGACGCCTGGGCGCCGGTGTTCTTCTTCGCGATGATCTTCGCCATCGCCATGGACTACACCGTGTTCCTGCTCGCCTCGGCCAAGGAGCACTACGAGAACTCGGGCGACCCCAAGGACGCCAGGTCGGCGGCCTGGCCCACTCCGGCCGCGTCATCTTCGCCGCCGGCGCCGTCATGGTCGCCGTGTTCTTCACCTTCGCGCTCTCCGGCCCGCTGCCGCCCAAGGAGATGGGCATCATCCTCGGCGTCGCCGTCCTGCTCGACGCCTTCCTGGTGAGGCTCGTCCTGCTGCCCGTCATCCTGCGCCTCACCGGCACAGCCGGCCTGGTGGTCACCCGCCTGGTTGCGCCGCGTCTCCCACCATCACTTTCTCGCACGAGCTGACCCTCCCTGCCTGCCTCACCACCGAACGAACGGAACATCACCATGTGTCGCGACAGTCACATGCAAGAAGTGCGGCAAGGCGAGCTGGGCCGGCTGCGGCCAGCACGTCGACCAAGTCCTGGCAGGCGTGCCGCGCCCGACCGTTGCCCCGGCCACCCCCGCGAACCTGGCTCCGGCTTCCTCGGACGGCTCCTTGGAGGACGGCCGTTACGACAAGCGCACCGTCCTCCTCGTTGCTGGCACCACGACGCAATCATCGCCTGCCCGCGGCCCCGTCTCCCGGTGGTGACTTCTGCTTACTGCCGTCGTCGCGTTCAACCTGCTGCGATCGAGCGTCACCGAGTTCTGCCTCGCCGTGATCGTCTTCCGCCGTCTCGGCGTGACAAGCGGGTGTGTCTTCAGATGACGCCGCGTCGAGCGGTTAGACCGCAACCGCGCCGAGCGCTGAGACACCGTGATCGCGACGAGGCTATCGATGGCTTCTGCTGCGGAGTCCCAACGGGACGGTTCCTGTCCCGCTGACCAGCCGACGGCGCTATCGGTCGTCCTCGCCAGCTGGATTCAATCGAGCGCTCTACTCCCCTACGAGTGCTGAGAGTCGTTTCGCGATCTCCATGTCTCTCCCTTGTGCGGCGTGCTGGTATCGGAGTGCGGCGCCGGGTGTGGAGTGGCCGAGCCGGCCCATGAGTTCGGCGAGCGTCGCGCCGGTGGAGGCTGCGAGGACGGCGCCGGTGTGGCGTAGGTCGTGCCAGCGCAGGTCTGGGCCGCTCGGCGCGGCGCGGGCGCCGTAGAAGCCGTAGCCGGGATTGGTCTTGGTGGGTTTGCGTCCGTAGAGGGTCGAGGGGCTGAGGTGTCCCCCGTCAGCGCCTGGGAACAGCAGCGCGTCCTTGCCCGGCCCCACGTGCTCTTTCAGGTGCTCCTTGATCAGCGGCATCAGGTGGGGCGGGATCGCGATGTCGCGGGTGCCGGCGTCGGACTTCGGCGTCCCGACGATCGTCTCGCCCTCGACGCGCACGACGGCGCGGCGCACGTGGATCATCCCGGTCGTCAGGTTGATGTCGCGGCGGCGGAGCTCGGTGAGCTCGCCGAACCGCATCGCGCACCACGCTGCGAGCAGCGTCATGACCTGGCGCTGCTCGGGCATCGCCGCAACGACGACCTCGAGCTCCTCGAGGGTCAGCGGCTTGACCTTGTGGACGCGCACGGAGTTGCCGGCGCCGCGGATGTAGCAGGGGTTCCTGGTGATGAGCTCGTCCTTCTCGGCGGTGCCCAGGATGGTGCGCATCAGCCCGTAGGCGTGGGCACGCAGCGTCGGGTCGCGGTTCCGACGAGGGCGTGCCAGATCCGCACGGAGTCCGGGGTGATCTCGCTCAGCCCGAGGTGCCCGAACGTCGGGAGGAGCTGGCGGTCGAGCAGGGATCGGTAGTGCTGACGGGTGCGTGGCTTCAGGTCGCGGTCGCGCAGCCAGGCCTCGGCGTACAGCTCGAAGGTGACCTTGTCCGTGCCTTGCCTTGCGCGCGGACCTTGGGCGGCGGCCAGGTCGCCGGTCGTCATCAGTCGCCGCTCATCGACCAGCCACGCCTCGGCGTCGCCCTTGGTCGTCGAACGTGTACGGGGCTGAGTGTCGGTCGCCGTCGGGGCCGAGGTAGCGGGCCCGGATCCGGCCGCTGGGGAGCTTCGTGATCTGTCCGAACGACCGCTTCTCTGGCACTCGGATCCCGCCTTTCGTGGCCAATACGTGTCCAATGAGAGGGTAATCCGTGTCCACTCGAGTCCACCAGTGTCACGCGACACTGGATCGCATCTACTGCAGTTCAGAGGCCACATTCGCAGGTGACACCCAGTTTCCGCGGATGACCGCGTGAACTGGTTCAAACCCAGTATCGCCCACCAGAACGAACGAAATAGGGCCTCTGACCTGCGGAAACGCAGATCAAGGCCATCGTCACCGTCGGGCGTGTCCAATATGAGGCCAACGCCCAGCGGAACCGGTCGCCCGAGCCTCGAAGGCCTGCTCAGTAGGCAAAGTTCCCGTGGTCCGCGGGTCGCAGCAGGTCCGCCGTAGCTCATCCGAGTGGATGACGGTGCCCGACTCAGGTTGGTCCGAGCCGGACCGCCGTGCTGAGTTAGCCGCGACCGAGGCGGCCTGCACCGTGGTCGTAGAGGTCGAGGAATCCGTGGATCCGGTCCAGGCGCACGGGCCTTTGGTCCTCGGCGATGCCGTCGGCTCGTTCCTGCAACGTGACCACATCGAGCATGGCCGCCCGGATGAGCGCGTCAACGAAATCGCGGTCCTTCGGCTCAAGGCGTGCCAACTTGGCAATCGCCAGGTCGTGCGGCTCCAAGAACAGCGGCCGAGCAGGCTCAGAGGAGGCCAGCCCCCACGTATATAGCCGGTCGCGCCACCCTCTGGGAAGGATCGCGGTTTCGATCGAGATGCCTTCGGCGTACACGCCGTTCATGGCGTGGAAGGCCGACATCTCCCCGATGGCTCCCTCGACAAGGTCTGCCTTGGATCGGTCGGGGTCGTCGAGGAACGCGATGTCGGCTTCCATCGAGGCAGTTGCCTCCGGCGGCAGGTCGTCCTCGTCGAAAGCGCCCAGGATCGATTGGGATCCGAGGACGAGCACCTCTGAAGTTTCAACTCACTTACAGGCCGCCCGCAGAATGTGCGCGAGTTGTTGACGATTCACACGAACTGGTGCTCGCGGTTCCAGTGCTCCTTGAACGTCCGCAGCACCTGCACCCGAGTCGTGTCGTCGAGGACTCCGGCGAACGGCGTGTTTGTCGCAGTTCGCACGCCTCCGGGCTCGGCGAGACGATGGTCTCCATGACTGCGTCAAGGCCCTGACTCAGGATCCGCTCCCAGTCGCTGAGGTAACGCATCGTCATGCCATCCGACCGGTGCTCGCTCTTCCAGCAGACGATGTTCTCGAACGCGCGACCAATGACCTCTTCGGGGGCCACCAGCAGGGGCGTCATCAACGCGCGATGCAGCCACAACGACTTCTCCTGCTCCCGCGTCAGCGAGGGACTGAGAATGCGGTTCGACCTCGCGCATAAGTATGCGACGGTGCTTGCCGACCATGACGTGCTCGATCTCGCCGCGGCCGCACATGTTCACAACCTGCTGGCGCGACACACCCAGGCGACTGGCGACGTCACCGGTGCTCAGCAGGTCAGGGCTCAGTGGTCATGGTCCAATTCTGCTGTGTAAACGCTAAAAACACAACCAGGAGCCGAGTCCTCGAGCCCGACTGAGACAACCGACACGCGCTCCCCGCTCCCACGGGTGGCACATTGCACAGTCATGCCTCAGGTGCACATGCAGCGCGGGGGCGATACCCTTGCGCGTTGCGCTTGGAAATTCTCCCGAGGTTCATTCGTTGCCGAGGTGAGCACTGTCTCGACGAATCCGGCGCCCGCCCCTTAACCATCTCCAGAGCCAAGGCCGATACGTCCCGGTGGGGTTGCAGGCGACTACGCACCCGTCTCGGCCCCCGCGGCCGCAGGCTTCGCCACGAGCTGCCAGACCGCGCACCCGGCCCACACCAGTCCGCCGAGGAGCGTGAGGTAGAGGCCGATCGCACCGAACTCGTTGAGGTCGATGAGGCCGATCAGTGCGATCAACCCACCGATCACGATCAACGCGATGTCAGCGACCTTGGGTGGGATCTTCCCGGCACCCTCCTCCGCGGTCGAGACGAACACCAGCAGAGCAGCGCCGGCGAGTGCGAGGACGAGCGTGATGACGCCGTCGCCCTCGATGCCGCTCACGCCGATGCCGAAGATCGAGACCCACGGCAGGAACGCCGAGATCGCGACCACGCCGGCGGCGCCGAGCGAGATGCGTTGCGGGAGGGTCAGTCTCGTGAGATCCATGACCGGACCGTCATGCACGTGGCCCGTCCTGGGCGAGGGTGACGCGCTCGTCGTAGGGCGCCCTCGTCGCGAGAGGGTCAGGCGATGTCGCGGTGCGGCCGCAGGTGGTCGGAGGTCACGACCTCCAGGCCCATCCCGTCCCGCCCGTCGAGCAGGTGGACCAAGGTCATCGGATGGTCGGTGCCGACCTGCATCCGCACGTGGGCCTCGACCCACACACCGTCGATGAGCGCATCGATCGTGAGCTGCTCCGCTGGTGAACTGTGCATGATCTCCCCCGAGGTCATGGTCGACGATCCCCCGAGTGGGCGTCGCGGCCTGACGGCATGATGACACTCGCCGCGGGCCCGGGAAAGCCCCCACGCGTATGCGAGTGGCGGGAAAGTTCTGTCACCTCGACCGCTCGTCCCGGCACCCCCACCTCCGCCGTCGGACAACTTGGGGGTCCATCCCTCATGCGACGGGCGGCGCCCGCGGGCGAGAGTCCTCTCACCAGGCCGCACGGTGCGGCCGCCCACGTCCCGGAGGACACCCAGATGAGCACCTCGACCACCCGCACCTCGACTCGCAAGATCGTCCCCGTCGTGGGACTCCTCACCGCGGTCGCCCTCACCGCCGGCGCCGGCTCCGCCGTGGCGGCGAAGATGATCACCGGCGCCGACATCAAGAACAACTCGGTCACCGGCAAGGACATCAAGAACGGTTCACTGGCCACGAAGGACCTGGATGCTGCCACCAGGGGCAAGCTCAACAAGCCCGACGCTGCCCGGCTACGAAGTCGTCAGCGCCACCGAGACCGTGTTCTCCAGCACGCACGACACGGTCTACGCCGCGTGCACCGACGGCAAGGTCGCGTCGGAGGCGGCACGCGGTGGGACCCCTTCGACGCCCAGACCTCCACCAGGACGACTCGCCGGTGCTGAATGTCGGCACCGAGATCTTCGACGTGCCCGACTCCGATCTCGCCAACGCCTGGCGGGCCAGCGTGCGCAGCACGTCTCCGCAGGACCACGACGTCACCATCTACGTGATCTGCGCCGATCCCAGCTGACCCCCTCCGGGCCGCACGGTCCCGCTGCCACCAGGAAGCCGGTGGCGGCGGGACCGAGTGGCGCCCGCACGTTCCTCGCGCGCGTCCTACTATGCCTCCGTGTCCAGCGGACTGCACCGCGATCTCGGGAGCGAGCGATGAGCTCGGCCTCCCAGATGCTCGAGCGCGACTCGGAGCGCGATCGGATCCACGCAGCACTCGACAGCGCTGCGGCGGGTCGAGGCCGGGTGATCGTGGTCGAGGGCATCGCCGGCATCGGCAAGACGCGCTTGGTCCTCGAGAGCCGCGAGCTGGCCAAGCAGCGCGGCTTCGGTCGTCTCCAGGCCACCGGCGACCAGACCGAGACCACGATGCCGTGGGGGGTCGTGCGCCAGATGGTCGAGCGCTCGGTGTCACGCTACGGCGGCGACGTGCGCCGGACCATCCTCGAGGGTCCGGCCGGCACCGCCCTCCGCGCGTTGGACGCGGCCTCGACGTCCGGCGCTGCCCGAGCCGGCGACGCCGAGGTCGTGCGCACGCTGCACGCCCTGTGGTGGGTCGCCGTCGAGCTCTCCGCCGACCGTCCCCTCCTGATCACCGTCGACGACGCCCACTGGGCAGACCAGCCGTCGCTGCGCTTCCTCGGTTACCTCGCGCGCCGCATCGCCGACCTCCCGATCGCTCTCGTCGTGGCGACCCGGCCGCCGGCGATGGACAGTGGCGCGCTGGCCGACCTCACGGTCTCCCCCGAGGTCGAGCGGCTGCTGCCCGACACCCTCTCCGCGGCAGCCGTCGCCGAGTTCCACACCCCCACCGGCACCCTGCCGAGCCCCGAGGTCGCGGCCGCCGTCTACGAAGCCTGCGGCGGCAACCCGTTCCTCACCGGCGCCCTGCTCGACGAGCTGGTCAGCGGCGGGTACGACGTCGCGCAGGCGACGACGGCGAACGCGATCGCCGGGCTCGGACCGGTCACCGTCTCGCGGGCCATGCTGAGCCGGCTCTCCGCCGCAGCGCAGCGTCTCGCCGGAGCGGCCGCGGTCCTCGGGCTGGCCGCGAGCCCAGCGCTCGCTGCCCAGGTCGCACGCGTCGAGGGCGACGACCTCGGACCCGCTGTCGACGAGCTGGTCCGCTCCAACGTCGTCGTCGGTGGGGTCGACGGCCTCGCCTTCGTGCACCCGGTCATCAGGGAGGCGACCGTGGCGGCGTTGGGCACGCTCGTCATCTCGGGCATGCACGCACGGGCCGCGCCGGCACTGCACGAGCGTCAGGCCCCCGCAGAGCAGATCGCGGTCCACCTCCTCCGGGCCCCGCTCGGGACCCTGGCCGGTTCACCCGACCTCCTGGCCGCGGCCGCCGACATCTCCTCGGCTGCCGGCGACCACACCACCGCCCGCGACTACCTGACCCGAGCCGCTGACGAACGACCCGCGGACCCGGACCTGGCACGACGTCTCGCGCTGGCCCAGCTGCGCGCAGGTCAGCCGGCGGCCGCCCGACCGGGCCTGCTGGCCGCGGCGGCCTCGGCCACGACGTTGCGGGAGAAGGCCGAGCTGTCGGCAGCCGCCAGCCAGGCGACGCGACTGCTCCACGGTCCCGAGGCCGCCCTCGACGAGATCGTCGACAGCCTGGAGACGTGGCCTCCCGCAGCCCAGGAACCTGCCCGCCTCATCCTCGAGGCCCGGCTGGCGACCTGGCGATCCTTCCTGCCCGAGCAGCGCCGTCGTGCCGACCAGCACCTGCACCAGTTCTCCGACCTCGCCGGCGCCACGCCCGAGGAACGGGCACTGCTCGCCCTGCTGGCCCAGCGAGGCCACTTCCGGATCGAGCCGCACGACCGGGTGGCCGACGTCGCTCGGCGTGCCCTCGGCTCCGGCGCCCTCTTCGACGACGCCGCACGAGGCGAGACGTTGCTCGCCTGGATGACGGCCACCATCTCCCTGATCTCGGCCCACGCCGTCCAGGAGGCCCGGATCGAGATCGATCGTGCCCGGCGCCGCGTCCGGCGAGGCGGCGCCCCCACCGACTTCGCCATGGTCGCCAGCACGGCGATGGTGGCGGCCTGGCACTCCGGCGACGTCGCCGGCACCGAGGCCGAGGGCGAGTCCGCCCTGGCCGCGATCGAGCAGGAGTCGATGAGCCCGGAGGTCGTGTCCCTGCGCGCCACCGCCACGCACTTCCTGGGGTTCGCGGCCCTGGAGCGACGAGACCTCGAGGGCGCGCGCCTGCTGCTCCGCGACTACGACGCCGCGTGCGGGGCGGTGCACGTCGTCCCGGCCATCTGGCTGCTCGAGCTGCGTTCGCGAGTCAGCCTCGCCGGCGACGACCCCCACACAGCCCTGCGTCACCTGCAGAGGCTGCGCGACGAGGCCGGAGCCGCCGACCTGGATCCCGCCGGGCTCGCCTGGCGACTCCCGGCTGCCATCGCCCACTCGCGGATCGGCCGGTGGGACGAGGCGCGCGACCTCGCGAGCGAGCACGTCGGGCTCGCCACGAGGTGGGGTGCCCCGGACAAGGTCGGCGAGGCCCTCCGGGTCGCTGCGCGGTTCGAGGAGAGACCCGACGTCCGCACCGAGCGACTGGCCGAGGCGGTCAGCGTCCTGGAGCGCTCCCACGACCGGCTGGAGCACACCAAGGCCGTCATCGACCTCGCCGAGACCTGGCGCACCCTGGGCCGGCGCTCCGAGGCTCGTGCCCTCCTGACCGAGGTCGCCGACCAGGCCGACGCGTGTGCGTCGCGCGCCGTCCTGACCCGACTGTCGACGGCCCTGGAGTCGCTCGGCGATCGACCACTGCGCCGTCACGCCCCCGGACCGGACTCGCTGACCTCGAGCGAGCGGCGGGTGGCGAGCCTGGCGGTGGCCGGACGCACCAACCGCGACATCGCCCAGGAGCTGTTCGTCTCCCCCAAGACCGTCGAGAACCACCTCGGCCGCGCCTACGTCAAGCTCGGCATCACCAGCCGCCGTGAGCTGGCCGGAGTACTGACCTGACCGGCTGTTCGGACTATTGCCTGCCGCACGTGCGTGCGCGTAGTAGTGTCGTCCACGTCAAGCCGTTGGAGACCCGAGACTCCGACGGCTTGACTCTTTTCGGGCGGGACTCACAGCGGCGTGAGCAGCGCCGCCGGTAGCCACTCCTCGACCAGCGACCACGCATCGGCCCGCACCCGCGCGGCGTACACGACCCGGCCCTCCCAGGCGGGGTCGGGCGGACGACCCTGACGCCACTCGACCAGCAGTCCCGGCCGCTTGACCCCGAGACCGTCGGCGGCGTCGGCGACCCAGCAGTGCCGAGCCGGACAGACCTCACCGACGGCGGGCGCAGGGGCAGTAGCCGACGGAGCCGATCCGGCGCGCACGCGCTCGGCCAGGGGGACACCGCTCCCCTGCTTGCCCCAGCCGCCTGCCATGCCGCCATGGTCTCACACGAGTCGAACAGGTGTTCGACTCGTGTGGATCAGTCCTCGTCGTCGGCGAAGTCCTCGTCGTGCGTGCCGGGGCGAGGCGCCCAGGGCAGCTCCTTGGCCGAGCGTACGACGATGAGCCGGTCGCCGCGGGCCAGTCGCGTCACGACCGGGTCGAAGTAGCTGTAGACCTTCTCGTCGCGCACCACCGAGATCACCTGGTCCGGCAGCCCCTGCGGCTGCATCCCGACCTCGTTGACCAGCAGCTCGCGCTCGGCGACCTCGAGTCCCTGGCCATAGCTCAGCAGGTCCTCCATCACCTGGCCCAGGGTCGGCGACAGCGACGAGAGCCCGAGCAGGCGCCCGACGGCGTCGGAGGAGGTGATGACCGAGTCGGCACCCGACTGCTTCATCAGCGAGGCGTTCTCCTGCTCGCGCACCGCCGCGATGATCCAGGCGTCCGGGTTGGCCTGGCGCGCGGTCAGGGTGGTCAGCACGTTGGAGTCGTCACGGTTGGTCGTGATGATGACCTGGTCGGCCTCCTCGACACCGGCGCGCAGCAGCACCTCCTTGCGCGTGGCGTCGCCGGTGACGACCGCCAGGCCGTCCTCGTGGGCATCGGCCAGCGCGATGGTGCTGTTGTCGACGATGACGATGCCCTCCTTGTCGAGACCGTTGCTGAGCAGCGTCTTGACCGCCGAGCGGCCCTTGGTGCCGTAGCCGACCACGACGACGTGGTGTCCCATCTTTCTCCTCCATCGGGCGATCCGGATCGCCTCACGGCCCTGGCTGGCCAGGACCTCCAGCGTCGTGCCGATCAACAGCACCAGGAACGCGATGCGCGCCGGCGTGATGACGAACGCGTTGATCATCCTCGCCTGGTCGGACTTCGGTGCGATGTCGCCGTAGCCGGTGGTGCTCAGGGTCACGGTCGTGTAGTAGATGGCGTCGGTGAACGACACCGTCCCGTCGGCGACGTCGGAATACCCTCTGCGGTCGACGTAGACGATCACCACGGTGCCGACCAGGATCAGCACCGCTGCGAGGACCCGCTTGCCCAGCGCGCTCCACGGTGAGCTGTCACCCTCGGGCAGCGAGACCTTGAAGGCGGACTGGCTGCCCGGCGTTTCGCGCAGGTCGTCGGACACGTGGCGAATCTAGTCCACGGGCCCGGAGGCCTCGGTCGCGGCGCGCTCCGCGACGGCCGCGGTTCGTGCGGTCCGAGCACTGCGCAGCCGCGCCATCAGCTCCACGCGGGCGCGGGTGGTCCCGAGCTGGGGGAAGACGGAGTCGAAGGCGGCGTTGACCGCGGCCCCGATCAGGACGGCGAGCGCGACGACGTAGAGCCAGAGCAGGACGGCGATCGGGGCGGCGAGCGGGCCGTAGATCGACCGCGAGCCGTCGGCGGTCACGGTGAGCACCCACCGCAGCACGTAGGAGCCCAGGATCCAGGCGATCAGGGAGAAGGTGGCGCCGGGCAGGTTGAAGCTCCAGTTGGTCCGCACCGGCACCGACACGTGGTAGAGCGTGGCCAGGAAGCAGATGCAGAGCACGACCACGATCGGCCAGTAGAAGCCGCCGAGGAAGGTGAGCTCGCTCGGGAGCACGTCGCGCACGAGGCCGGGTCCGGCCACGAGCAGCGGCAGCGAGATGGCGCCGGTGACGACGGCGAGGAGGTAGAGCCCGAAGGCGAGCGCCCGGGTCTTGATGATCCCGCGGTGCCCACCGAGCCCGTGCATGATCGTGATCGTGTCGATGAAGACGTTGAGCGCGCGCGAGCCCGACCACAGCGCGAGGATGAAGCCGAGCGAGATCACGTCGAGTCGTCCGCCGTCGAGCACGTCGTTCATCGTCGGCACGATCACGTCGCCCACGGCCGTGTCGGTCAGGAACGTCGAGGACAGGTCGATGATCGCCTGCCGGATGCTCTCGACCTGGGTGTCGCTGAACCGCTCGGACACGTAGCCGACCGCGCCTGCCAGGGCGAAGATCAGCGGCGGCACCGACAGCACCGCGAAGAACGCCCCCTCGGCCGCCAGCCCGGTGACGCGGTAGCGCAGGCACGACCCGACGGTGGTCACGACCAGTCGCCAGACGGTGTGGGCAGCGGACCGGGCGCGTACGGCGACCCGCTCACCGACCACGGCGCCGGGGCGCGCACGTGCTGCCGGCTCCGAGGTCTCCGCGGTCATGGCTCCACGCTAGACACCGGGGCGCCTGGATCGGGGACGCGACGCCGTGAGCCGAACCACGCGCTGGACGCAGAGCAGCGAGCGCCGGCGAGCGTCCACGAAGCCCGGTGACGTCGGCTCGGCCTGCGCCTGGGTCACCGGGCTTCGTCAACGACCTCGCCCCGGGGCTCGACCCGCTCAGCCTCCGACCGGGACGGGCGTGGGGCGCTCGACCGACTCCTCGTCGACCTCGGGCTCGCCGGAGCCGTGGTCGTCGACCATGGTCGACTCGTCGAAGGGCTCCTCACCCGCGAGCACCCGGTCGAGCTTGGCGCGGTCGATGCTGCCGGTCCAGTGCCCGACGAGCACGGTGGCGATGGCGTTGCCGGCGAAGTTGGTCACCGCGCGGGCCTCGGACATGAACCGGTCGATGCCGACGATCAGGCCGACGCCGTCGACCAGGTCGGGACGGTGCGAGCTCAGGCCGCCGGCCAGGGTCGCCATACCCGCTCCGGTGACACCGGCGGCGCCCTTCGAGGCGATCATCATGAAGACCAGCAGCGAGACCTGCTCGCCGATGCTGAGTGGGTTGCCCATCGCCGAGGCGATGAAGAGCGAGGCCATCGTCAGGTAGATCGCGGTGCCGTCGAGGTTGAAGGAGTAGCCGGTCGGCACGACGACGCCCACGGTGGGCTTGTCGACGCCGGCGTGCTCCATCTTCGCGATCAGGCGCGGCAGGGCCGACTCGGACGACGACGTGGAGACGATCAGCAGGAACTCGCGGCCCAGGTAGCGCAGCAGCTTGAAGACGTTGACGCCGGTGGCCAGGCGCAGGATCGTGCCGAGGACGACGAACACGAAGAGCGCGCAGGTCACGTAGAAGCCGAGCATGAGCACCGCGAGGCTCTTGAGGGCGTCGACACCGGTCGCGCCGACCACGGCGGCGATGGCGCCGAAGGCACCCACCGGGGCGGCCCACATGATCATCGCGAGCACGCGGAAGACGAGCCGCTGGATGGTCGTGATGCCCTGCAGGATCGGCTTGCCCGCCTTGCCCATGCGCTGCAGCGCGAAGCCGATGAGCAGCGCGACCAGCAGGGTCTGCAGCACCTCGCCGGAGGTCAGCGACGACAGCATCGAGGTCGGGATGATGCCGAGGAGGAACTCGGTGGTGCTGCCGTGACCGGTCGCGGCCTGCTCCTGGCCCGCGCCGGCGAGCTCGTCGGTCGAGCTGGAGACCCGAGCCGGGGTGCAGGATGTTGCCCACCACGAGGCCGATCGCGAGGGCGACGGTCGACATGGTGACGAAGTAGCCCAGGGCCAGGCCGCCGACCTTGCCCACGCGGGCGGCGCTGGCCACGGAGCCGACGCCGATCACGATCGTGCAGAAGATGACCGGCTGGATCATCATCTTGATGAGGGCGACGAACGCGGTGCCGAGGGGCTTGAGCTCGACGGCGAAGTCCGGCACGACGAGGCCGACGACGATGCCGGCGACGACCGCCGCGATCACCGCGAGGTAGAGGTAGTGCGTGCGGTCGCGGCGCGGCTGTGCCGGCGCCGTCCCTGTCCAGCTGCGGGTGGTCGGATCGCTCATCGTGGTTCCTCCGGTCCTGGTGCCCGGGTCCTCCCGGGGCGTGACCACGATCACGCGTCCTGTGAGCCGGGTCACTCTTGTGGTCGTTGAGTTCACAGCCCGGCGTTCCGCCGCCGGTGGGGCACAATGCCCGCATGCGGCGCGGGCTCACGAGGGGCAACGACGTGTCGGTCGCGCGCCAGGTCCTGCTGCTCCAGGTCGGTGTCGTGGTGGTGCTCGTGGTGACCTCCGCTCCTGCTCGCGACCTACGACGCCCGCCGCGACGCCCGGACGTCGGCCACCGACCACGCCGTCGCGGTCGCCGAGGCGATGGCCGACTCCCCCACGGTGCGTGACGGCGTGGTCAGCGACGACCCGACCCCGGTGCTCCAGCCGTACGCCGAGCAGGTGCTCCTCGATGCCGGCGTCGACTTCGTGACCGTGATGGACCTCGACCGCACCCGCTACACGCACCCCGACCCGTCCCAGATCGGGAAGAAGTTCGTCGGCGACCTCGGCACCGCTCCGGACGGGGTGGTGTTCACCCAGCAGTACACCGGCACGCTGGGCCCGTCCATGCGCGCCGTCGTGCCGATCTTCGGTGACGACGGGAGCGTGGTCGCGCTGGTCGCGGTCGGGATCACCGTCTCGTCCATCGATCGTGCGCTGCGCGGGGACTTCCTGCTGATCGGCGGAGCGGCGGCGGCCGTCCTGCTGGTCGGACTGCTGGGGGCGGCCCTGGTCGCCCGGCGCCTGCGGCGCCAGACCCACGGGATGGGCGAGCGCGAGATGACCCGGATGTACGAGTACTACTCGGCGGTGCTGCACGCCGTGCGCGAGGGCCTGGTGCTCGTCGACGCCGACGCGCGCGTGCAGCTGGTCAACGACGAGGCCCGCCGGCTGCTCTCGCTGCCGCCCGACGACGAGCTGATCGGACGGTCGCTGCACGACCTGGGGCTGGCCCCCGGCCTGGTCGCGGCCGCCCTCGGCCGAACAGCCGAGTCCGACGACCTCTACCTCGCCGGCGACCGCACGCTCGTCGTCAGCTCGGCGCCCGCCTCGTGGGACGGGCGCGAGGTGGGTGCGGTCGTGACGCTGCGCGACCACACCGAGCTGCGGCAGGTGACCGGTGAGCTGGACGTCGTACGCGGCCTCACCGAGTCGCTGCGCTCACAGACCCACGAGGCCGCCAACCGGCTGCACACCGTCGTGTCGCTGATCGAGATGGGCCGCCCCGACGACGCGGTCGCGTTCGCCACCGAGGAGCTGCAGGTCGCCCAGCTGCTGGCGGACCGGGTCGTCGCGGCCGTCGACGACCCGGTCGTGGCCGCGCTGCTGCTCGGCAAGACCGCCGAGGCCGCCGAGCGCGGGATCGAGCTGACGATCACCGGGATCCTCCCGGACCACCCGCTGGTGCCGGCGCGCGACCTGGTGACGGTGCTCGGCAACCTCGTCGACAACGCCTTCGACGCCGTCGCCGACCTGCCGCCGGACGGCTCACCGCGGCGCGTCGAGGTCGCCCTCGGCGGTGACGGGTCGGGGCTGCTGACCGTCCGGGTCGGCGACAGCGGTCCAGGTCTGAGCGAGGACGAGGCCCGACTCGCGCTGCAGCGCGGCTGGTCGACCAAGGCCGCCGGGGGCACCGGCAGCCGCGGCGTGGGGCTCGCGCTCGTCGGCCAGGTCACCCGGTCGCACGGCGGTAGGCCTGGTCGTCGGCCACTCCGACCTGGGCGGCGCCGAGCTCTCGGTCCACCTGGTGGCTGCCGAGGCCGGGGTGACTCGATGACCGTGCGGGTCCTCGTCGTCGAGGACGAGGAGGTCGCGGCCCAGGCCCACGCGTCGTACGTCGAGCGGATGCCGGGGTTCGAGGTCGCCGGCGTCGCGCGCTCGGCGGGCGACGCCGCCCGCTTGGTGCAGGCCGACCCCACGATCGACCTGATCCTGCTCGACATGCACCTCCCCGACGGCCACGGCCTCGGGCTGCTGCAGAGGCTCAGGGCCGCGGGCCACCTGTGTGACGTCATCGCGGTCACCTCGGCGCGCGACGCCGACGTCGTGCGTCACGCGGTGTCCCAAGGGGTCGTGCAGTACCTCCTGAAGCCCTTCACCTTCGCGACCTTCCGCGCCAAGCTCGAGCAGTACGCCGCCTACCGCGCGAGCCTCGCCGACGCCCCGGGCGAGATCGTGCAGGACGAGGTCGACCGCCTGCTCGGCACCCTGCGCACCTCCGGCAGCACCGCGGCGCCCAAGGGGATGAGTGCCGAGACCCTGCGCGACGTCACCGCGGCCGTGCGCGACGCCGGCGCCGGACGATCGGCCAGCGAGGTCGGCCGGCTGATCGGCGCCTCGCGGGTCACCGCCCGCCGCTACCTCGAGCACCTCGCCGACGCCGGCACCCTGGAGCGACACCCGCGCTACGGCGGCGGTCGCCCCGAGGTGGAGTACCGCTGGCGCTGAGGTCCCTGGGGAGGCTGAGCAGCGAGCGCCGAGACCGGAGGCTGAGCAGCGAGCGCCAGCGAGCGTCGACGAAGCCCGGTGACCGTGGCTACGGTCTGCACCCGGCTCACGGGGCTTCGTCGACGGGCTCGCCGAGGGCTCGCCCTGCTCAGCCTCCGAGGGCTCGCCCTGCTCAGCCCCCGGAACGTCAGGTCAGCTCGAGGCCGGGGTAGAGCGGGTGCTTGTCGAGCATGTCGGCCGAGGAGCCCTTGACCTTGTCGGCGACACCCTCGGCGAGCGTGTAGGACGCCTTCGAGGGGCCACCGGCCTTGGTCGTGCCGGGCTGGGTGTTGGACAGCACGTGCACGATCAGCTCCGCGACCGAGTCGAACTCGTCGTGCCCGAAGCCACGGGTGGTCAGGGCAGGGGTGCCGAGCCGGATCCCGGAGGTGTACCACGCACCGTTGGTGTCGCCCGGCACGGAGTTGCGATTGGTCACGACGCCGGCGTCGAGCAGGGCCGACTCGGCCTGGCGACCGGTCAGGCCGAAGGACGAGACGTCGAGCAGCACGAGGTGGTTGTCGGTGCCGCCGGTGACCAGGTCGGCGCCGCGGGTGAGGAACCCCTCGGCGAGCGACTGGGCGTTGTCGGCGACCTGCTGGGCGTAGGTCTGGAACGACGGCTGACGCGCCTCGGCGAACGCGACGGCCTTGGCGGCCATCACGTGCGAGAGCGGACCGCCGAGGACCATCGGGCAGCCACGGTCGACGGACGGGGCGTACTCCTCGGTGGCCAGCACGATGCCGCCGCGCGGGCCGCGCAGCGACTTGTGGGTGGTCGAGGTGACGATGTGGGCGTGCGGGACCGGGTCCTCGTCACCGGTGAAGACCTTGCCGGCGACCAGGCCGGCGAAGTGGGCCATGTCGACCATCAGGGTCGCGCCGACCTCGTCGGCGATCTCGCGCATCTTCGCGAAGTTCACCCGACGCGGGTAGGCGGAGTAGCCGGCGACCAGGACCAGCGGCTTGAACTCGCGTGCCTTCGCGGCGACCTTGTCGTAGTCGAGGAGGCCGGTCTCGGGGTCGGTGCCGTACTGCTGCTGGTGGAACATCTTGCCGCTGATGTTGGGACGGAAGCCGTGGGTCAGGTGACCACCGGCATCCAGGCTCATCCCGAGCAGCCGCTGGTTGCCGAGCTCCTTGCGGAGCTTCTCCCAGTCGTCGTCGGTGAGCTCGTTGACGTTCTTCATGCCCTCCTTCTCGAGCCAGGGCGACTCGATGCGGTGGGCCAGGATCGACCAGAACGCGACCAGGTTGGCGTCGATGCCCGAGTGCGGCTGCACGTAGGCGTACTCCGCGCCGAAGAGCTCGCGCGCGTGCTCGGCGGCCAGCGTCTCGACGGTGTCGACGTTCTGGCAGCCGGCATAGAACCGGTGACCGACCGTGCCCTCGGCGTACTTGTCGCTGAACCAGGTGCCCATCGTCAGCAGCACCGCCGGGGAGGCGTAGTTCTCGCTGGCGATGAGCTTCAGCGAGGTGCGCTGGTCGGCGAGCTCCTTGCGCGTCGCCTCGGCGATGCGGGGCTCCACCGAGGCGATGACCTCGAGGGCTTGGGAGTAGGCGCTGGAGGCGAGGGAGTTCAGGTCGGCCATGCTCTGCAGCCTATCCACGAGCGCCCCCTACTCGGGATTCGTCCGACCCCCGCCGGCAGCCGCGGACGTGACATACGCCACGTGTCCCTCGGGAAAGCCCCGAACTGTCCCACATCGTGAACCACTCGTCTCACATCACGAGATTAGTCATTGTGGGTCCGCCGTCCGAACGGTGAGACTCCGATGCATGGTCACTGCTGTCACCTCCGCCCATCTCGTGGTACGCCGCCACGTGGACCTCGGGCGCACCCGCAGCAGCCTGTGTCGGCCCCGCTGAGCCACCTCGACCGCCTGCTCCCCCGCGCCGCTCCCCGGGCACCACGACCCGTGCGGCGCCACCTCAGCGAAGGAACACCATGCCCGACTTGCGCTTCTCCTCCCAGCCGCCCGCCCACACCGAGATCCCGCGCCCCAAGCGCGCCGAGGGCCAGTGGTCGCTGGGCTACACCGAGCCGCTGAACAAGAACGAGCAGTCGAAGAAGGACGACGACGCGCTCAACGTGCGCGACCGGATCCTCTACACCTACTCCAAGCGCGGCTTCGCCTCGATCGACCCGGCCGACCTGCGCGGCCGCTTCCGCTGGATGGGCCTCTACACCCAGCGCGCTCCCGGCTTCGACGGCGGCAAGACCGCGATGCTCGACGAGGAGGAGCTCGACGACGAGTACTTCATGCTCCGCGTGCGCTCCGACGGCCGACTCCTCTCCCACGATGCCGTGCGGGCGCTCGGCACCATCGGCGTCGACTTCGCCCGTGACACCGCCGACGTCACCGACCGCGAGAACATCCAGTACCACTGGATCCGGATCGAGGACGTGCCGGAGATCTGGGAGCGCCTCGACGCCGCCGGCCTCAGCAGCCTCGAGGCGTGCGGGGACTCGCCGCGGCCGTTCCTCGGCTCGCCGGTCGCGGGCGTCGCCAAGGACGAGATCATCGACGGCACCTCGGCGCTGGAGGAGATCTTCGAGCGCTTCATCGGCAGCCCCGACTTCTCCAACTTCCCGCGCAAGTTCAAGACCGCCCTCACGGGGCACCCCAGCCACGACGTCTCCCCCGAGACCAACGACGTCTCCTTCGTCGGCACCGTCCACCCCGAGCACGGTCCCGGTTTCGACTGCTGGGTCGGTGGCGGCCTGTCCACCAACCCGATGCTGGCCCAGAAGATGGGCGTCTGGATCCCGCTCGACGAGGTCGCCGACGTCTGGGAGGCGGTCGCGTCGGTCTTCCGCGACTACGGCTACCGCCGGTTGCGCTCGCGCGCCCGGCTGAAGTTCCTCGTCGCCGACTGGGGCGTGGAGAAGTTCCGCGAGGTCGTCGAGAAGGAGTACCTCGGCCGCGCGCTGGTCTCCTGCGACTCCCCACCGTCACCGACCGGCCACCGCGACCACATCGGCGTGCACGAGCAGAGCGACGGCAAGTTCTACGTCGGCGTCGCGCCGATGGCAGGTCGCGTCTCGGGCAGCCTGCTGGTCCGGCTCGCCGACGCGATCGAGGAGCACGGCGTCGCCGGCGCCCGCTTCACGCCGTACCAGAAGATCGTGCTGATCGGCGTCGACGCCGACCGGGTCGAGGACCTCGTCGCCCGCCTCGACGAGATCGGGCTGTCGGCCCGCCCGTCGCAGTGGCGGCGCAACACGATGGCGTGCACCGGCATCGAGTTCTGCAAGCTCGCCATCGTCGACACCAAGAACCGCGCCCGCGACCTGGTCACCGAGCTCGAGAAGCGCTTCCCCGACCTCGACACCCCGATCACGGTCAACCTCAACGGGTGCCCCAACGCCTGCGCCCGCACCCAGATCGCCGACATCGGTCTGAAGGGCCAGCTCGTCATGCACGACGGTGAGCAGGTCGAGGGCTTCCAGGTGCACCTCGGCGGAGCGACCGGTCTGCAGGCCAACTTCGGCCGCAAGCTGCGCGCCCACAAGGTCACCAGCGCCGGGCTCGACGACTACGTCACCACGGTGGTGACGCACTTCCTCGACGATCGCGGTGCGGACGAGAGCTTCGCGACCTGGGTCGCACGCGCCGACGAGGAGCTGCTGCGCGGCGAGAAGGTGACGTCGTCATGAGCGAGCGGGCGATCCCCTTCCACTGCCCCTACTGCGGCGAGCAGGACCTCTGGCCCCACGAGGTTGCGGTCGAGGGCGGTGCCGACGGCGAGACGACCTCGCCGCACGGATCGTGGGAGTGCCGCGGTTGCCAGCGGGCCTTCTCCCTCAAGCTGCTCGGGCTGCTGCGCCGTCAGGCTTCCGGAGGACCGCGATGAGCACCGCGACGACGCAGTCGGCGCGTGAGACTCGCGGCATCGAGACCTCCGGCCGCTCCCCCGAGGAGCTGCGCGACCTGGTCTCCCACTGGGGTGCCGAGCTCGAGCTCGCCCCGGCCGAGACCATCATCGAGTGGGCCGCGGCCACGTTCGGCGACCGGTTCGCCATCACGTCCTCGATGGGTGACGCCGTCCTCGCACACGTCGCCCAGAAGGTCGTGCCCGGCATCGACGTCGTCTTCCTCGACACCGGCTACCACTTCGTCGAGACCATCGGCACCCGCGACGCGGTCGAGGCGACGATGGACGTCACGCTGCTCTCGATCACCCCGAAGCAGAGCGTCGCCGAGCAGGACGCGGAGTACGGCAAGGACCTCTACAAGACCGACCCCGACCTGTGCTGCGCGCTGCGCAAGGTCAAGCCGTTGGCCGACACCCTCGCCGGGTACGACGCCTGGGCGACCGGTCTGCGTCGGGCCGAGACCCACAACCGCGTCATCGCGCCGGTCATCGGGTGGGACGCGAAGAAGGGCAAGGTCAAGGTCTCGCCGCTGGCGCGCTGGAGCGACGAGCAGGTCGAGCGCTACATCGCCGACCACGGCGTCCTGGTCAACCCGCTCGTCTACGACGGCTACCCCTCCATCGGGTGCGCACCCTGCACCCGTCGCGTCGCGCCCGGTGACGACCCGCGCAGCGGGCGTTGGGCAGGCACGAGCAAGACCGAGTGCGGCATCCACACCTGAGGCTCACCCACGGCACCACCACCGTCCACCACACCGCTCAGATCGTCCAGCACGTCCCCGAGAGGAATCAGCACTGATGGCAGCTCCCGCCCTCATCGCCCTGGCCCAGCCCAACCGCGACCCCCGGACAGCGACCACCGTCACCGCCCTCGTGGCCGAGGTGAAGTCCCAACGTCCCGACCTCAAGGTCGAGCGAGCCTTCCTCGAGGACCCCTCACTGCCGGCCCGAGCGGGGAAGCCTGCCTTCCAGGCGGTCGTCGACCGGCTCGTCAAGGCCGGGCACGACGAGATCGTCGTGGTGCCGCTGACGCTCTGCGACGTCGAGACCGACGTGCAGCTGGTCCACGCCGCCCTGGGCAGCATCGCCGAGCGACACCCGCGGCTGCAGATCCGGGTCAGCGCCTCCCTGGGTCTCGAGGCCTGCTTCCTCGAGGTGCTCGACGAGCGCCTGCGCGAGGCCCTGCGCTCCTCGCGTGTGCGCGAGCTCGACGCCCTGGTGCTGGCCGCGGCCGGCTCCACCGACGCCTTGGCCAACCAGTCCGTGGCGCGGCTGGCCCGGCTGTGGGGCACCCACCACAAGCTCCCCGTCAGCGCGGCCTACGCCGCCAGCGCCCCCCCGGCGACCGGCGAGGCCGTGCGGGCCTTCCGGGCCGAGGGCCGCCGGCACATCGCGGTCGCCTCGCTCTTCCTCTGCCCCGGTCCCCTGACCGACCGCTCGACCGAGATGGCCCTCGAAGCCGGCGCGATCGCGGTCTCCGAGCCGCTCGGCGCCCACCCGGAGGTCGCGCGGATGGTGCTCGCGCGCTACGCCGTGGGTGCCGTCGAGCTCGTGCCCGTGTGACTAGCGGCCGTCGGTGCGCTCGGCGGCCTTCAGGTGCCGCTGCAAGGATCGCACCAGCGTGTTGATCGCCCGCACCTGCTCCGCACGGGGTGCCTTGCTGCCATCGAGGTCTCCCAGGAATCCTGACGACTCCAGCCGGGAGTAGTTGAGCGTGACCCGGTAGGGCCCCACCACGAACCGGTAGAGCGTGACACCGAAGCCCTCGTCGATCGTCTCGAGAGCCAGGTCGGCGTCGGTGTCGAGCAGCGAGGATCCGCCTCGCGGTATCGACCTCAGGGCACGCTTGGCCGATGGGAAGTACTCGATCAGGACTCCCAGGCGGGTCGTGGTGCTCGATCCGTCCTTGCGCTCGAGGATGTCGATGCGTTCGCACTCGTTGGAGGTCAGGCCGTTGGGGCCCTCCCACGACGGCGGCAGCTGCGTCGGCTGGATCGGCAGGCTCCGGCGTTCCACCGGCTGGTTGTCCGCGCGCCCGGTCACGTCGGCGAAGACCTCGCGTGACACCACGGCGCACGGCTCGAGCAGCCGGGTCCGACCGAAGGAGTCGTCGGTGGCCGCGATCGTCGGCGCCGGCGACTGCGAGAGCTCCGGGTCGGTCGCGTGCTCGCGGATGCGCGCGATGGCTCGCTGCGCTCGCGACAGCTGGTCGAGCACGTAGGAGTCGCCCGCCTTCTTGAGCCCCGAGGAGCCCTCGGGCTCCTCCTGGACGAGCGTGTAGGTGACGTTGCCGACGAAGAAGTAGAACGCGTAGGCGCTCTGCCCCGTGGGTTGGACCACCGTGTCGAACGTGAGCCCGCGGAGCGCCTTGTCGTCGAAGTCCTTCAGGTAGCGCAGGTAGCGCTCGGAGACATCGACGATCCCGTCGATGAACGCGGCCAGCTCGGGGTCGTCGGACTCGGCCGCAGCCGCGCGGAAGCGCCGGATCTTCAGCGGAAGGTCCTGGTCGCCGTACGACGTCAGGGCCGATCCGAGTCCCCCGAGGCGCAGGTCGCTGACCTTGCTGTCCTGCTCGGCCGACAGCCGCACCACGCCGTCGTAGGTGCAGTCGGTCCCGTAACCGGTGGCGATGAAGCTGTAGTCGCGCACCGAGAAGTCGAGGAAGGTCTCGAAGGTCGACGTGCCGCTCGGCGGCTCGCCGTAGATCTCCCGGACGTCGGCGAGGGACAGCGCCTGGCACGGACTGACGTAGCGCTCCTTGCCGACCGTGAGGGTCTGCGTCGGCGCCAGCCAGTCGCGGAAGACAGGCGACTCCGACTCCTCAGGTTCCAGTGCCGGGTCCGGGGTCACGGTCGTCACCTCGCCGTCGGAGGCCTCGGCCGTGCCGGGCGCGACCTGCGGTGGAGCCGTCGGACTCCCTCGCCGACGGCGCACGACCGTCGTCACCCCCCAGCACCACCGCCACCACGACCCCCGCCGAGACGAGGGCGACGACGAGAGCCACGGCGATCACGACGTACAGACCGCGTCGTCCGCCGTTCGGTCCACCCGGCGGGGCCGGAGTGGGCGGGGGCGGCGGGGGTGGGCGCCAGCTGGGCGGCGGACCGAGCGGGGGTCGAGGATCCATGCCGGGGTCCTACCCGGTGGGGCACCCGTCCAATCGCGGAGGTCCGGCGTCACCCCACCAGTCGGTGCAGCAGGTGCCCGAGCTGACGGGCGGGGTCGCTGCTGATCCCGCCGTGCACGGGCCCGGGCTGCAGGACGGTGCTGCGGGGCGCCTTGAGGAAGCCGAAGCGCTGGCTCGTGGTCGCCGCCCCGGCCGGTCCGGCGGCGGCGCGAGCCGTCGCAGACGGCGTCGACGAAGGCAAGGGCCGAGCGGAGCTGGTCGGGGTCGACCAGGGCGTCGAGCGCGCCCAGGCGGGCCGGATCGACCTGCCAGCCGCACTGGAGGTAGTCGGTGCCGTGGCAGTAGAGCACCACCCCGACGTTGACGAACTCCTCGCGGTCCGCGCGCGGGACGCAGCGCAGGGTGACGTACTGGAAGGCGTGACGCAGGCATCTGCGGGCGGCAGACCCGACGCGGAGGGTGCGGTCACGAGCGTGGCCCCGGATCCGGCAGCCACTGCCGCGTGCCGAGTCGCGCGGTGAGGAACTCGACGTACGACGTCCGGAGCGCGTCAGCGCTCTCCGCCCCCGGCACCGGCTCGAGCCAGACGTCGGGCACCAGCCCGACCACCTCGGCCAGCAGGTCGGTGGTGACCAGCGCGCTCAGCCGCTCGTCGACTCCCTGCAGGTCCGTGGCGCGCTCGAGCAGGACGTGGTCGGAGGCGTTCCAGGGCTGCTCGGCGAAGCGCTGGGGGTCGGTGACCCCGTTGCTCCAGCCGTGGTGGAAGTAGAGGGAGGCTCCGTGGTCGATGACCCAGAGCGCATCGCCCCACCAGAGCAGGTTGGGGTTGCGCCACGAGCGATCGACGTTGGCGCAGAACGCGTCCAGCCACACCACCGTCGAGGCGGTCGTGGGGTCCGAACCGTGCTGCCCGTCGTAGCCGAACGAGCCGGGCAGGAAGTCGCTCCCGAGGTTGAGCCCGATGCTCGCGGTGAGGAGGTCCTGGACCTCCTCGTCGGCCTCGTAGCGGGCGATGTCGGAGCCGAGGTCGAGCACCACCTGGCGCGGGGTCTCCAAGCCGATCCGGCGCGCCAGCTCGCCGACCACCACCTCGGCGGCCAGGACCCGAGGCCCCTGCCCGGCCCGACGGAACTTGCAGACGTACGTGCCGAGGTCGTCGCCCTCGACGAGACCCGGCAGGCTGCCGCCCTCGCGCAGCGGCGTCACGTAGCGAGTGACCACCACCGTCGCGAGGTCGGCTGGCTCCGGGTCGGGGGTCACGTGACCGGGGCCTCGCTGGTGAGGCGCTGACGCTGCTCCTCGACGTCGAAGTCGGCCTGCGGCCACTGGGGGTCCAGCCCCCGCAGGGCATCGCGCAGCAGGGTGCCGACCGCGAGGTTGCGGTACCACTTCTTGTCGGCCGGCACGACGTACCAGGGCGCCGTCGCCGTGGACGTGCGCTCGAGCGCGATCTCGTAGGCCTCCTCGTAGGCGGGCCAGAGCGAGCGCTCGTCGATGTCACCGGGGTTGAACTTCCAGTGCTTGCCCGCGTCGTCGAGACGAGCCAGCAGGCGGGCCTTCTGCTCCTCCGCCGAGACGTGCAGCATGCACTTGACGATGGTCGTGCCGGAATCGGTGAGCCGCTGCTCGAAGTCGTTGATCGCCCCGTAGCGCCGTTCCACCTCCTCCGGCGCGGCGAGCTCACGCACCTTGACGATCAGCACGTCCTCGTAGTGGGAGCGGTCGAAGACCCCGATCACCCCGGCCTCCGGGAGGGCGCGCTCGATGCGCCACAGGAAGTCGTGGCTGCGCTCCTCCTCGGTGGGGGCCTTGAACGACGTGATCCGCACGCCCTGGGGGTCGATCAGCCCGACCGTGTGGCGCAGGGTGCCGCCCTTGCCCGAGGTGTCCATGCCCTGCAGCACCAGCAGCACGTTGCGAGCGCCGCCGCTCCTGCCCTCGGCGAAGAGCCGCTCCTGGAGGTCGGCCAGCTCCTCGCCCATCTCCAGCAGTGCCTCGGTGCCCTCGTCCTTGCCGCCGTCGAAGCCCGGCGAGGCGTCGGTGTCGAGGGCACTGAGGTCGACCGGGCCCGGAGCGAGCCGCAGCGCGTCGGCGATCGTCGTCATGCCCCGGAGCCTAGTGGGCCCCGAGCATCCGGGACTCGGCTCGGCTCAGCGTTGGGAGAGGAGCTGACGGATCGTGCCGAAGATCCCGAGCACCGCGAAGACCGCGAACAGTGCGAAGTCCTTGCCGTACTCGCTCAGCACGTCGCCGCGGAAGAGGTTGTCGCGGATGAACTCGGTGCGTGACAGGCCACTCGCGCCGAGGTCGAAGAGGTCGTAGGCGTCGTAGAGGTCACTGGCGACGACCCCGAAGAACGACAGCGCCACTCCGGCCAGGATCAGGGCGATCAGCGGCGCGAGCCCCTTGCGCGCCGGAGCGCCGGCAGCCTTGGTGTAGAGCCAGGCGGCGCCGAAGGAGATCGCCAGGCTGGTGATCGCGGCGACATAGCCGGCACGCCAGATCGCCACGGTCAGGGCGACGCCGAGGACGACGGCGACCAGCGCGGCGAGCAGGCCCAGGGCCACCCGCTCGGTCGCCGGGGAGACGGTGACCGCGGCGGCTCCGGTGTGGTCGGGCGTGGGCGAGGTGTGGTCGGACATGGGTCCTCCGGGATCGTGGCCGTCGGCCGGGGTGAGCGCTGCGGCTCCGATGGAGCCGTAGCACCCAACGAGTGGCGCTCGGACCGGTTACGCCCGCGCCTGCTCGAGCTCGTCGCGCACGATCGCGTACGACATGCCCGGGCCGTAGCCCTTGCGGGCCAGCATGGCGACCAGCCGGCGGGTGGCCACGGTGTCGTCGACCCGCGTCAGGGTGCGCAGCTTCTTGCGGACCAGCCCTCGCGCTGCCGTCTCCTCGTCGGCCGGGTCGACCTCGTCGAGCACCTCGCGAGCCACCTCGTCGTCGATCCCCTTGCGGCGCAGCTCCTGGGCCAGCGCCCGCCGGGCCAGGCCCTTGCCCGGTTGGCGGTGGGAGACCCAGAGCCGGGCGAACGCCTCGTCGTCGACCAGCCCGACCTCCTCGAACCGGTCGAGCAGCCGCTCGGCGACCTCGGTCGGGCACCAGCTTCTTGGCGAGCTTG
This sequence comes from uncultured Actinomycetota bacterium, assembly GCA_963822915.1. Classification (GTDB taxonomy): domain Bacteria; phylum Actinomycetota; class Actinomycetes; order Propionibacteriales; family Nocardioidaceae; genus Nocardioides. The sequence continues at coordinate 72,409 of CAWGJR010000026.1, read as the reverse complement.
TCGGCGAGCTCCTTGCGGATGCGCGCCTGCCCGGTCAGCGCGTCGAGCAGGATCTTGCGGGCCACCGCCTCGGGGTCGGCCTCGGGCCCGGCCGCCACCCGGTCGGGTGGCGGCTGGGCCGCGCGGGGCCCGGACCGGGATGCGTTCCTGGTCCAGGCCTCGACGCCGTCGTGGACGTCGCCGGCCCACGGGTCGCGCCGCTGGCGCGTCCTTCTTCATGACGTCCTCTTCTCCGCTCTCGAACCGCGGTTTCGACACGCGGGTCACGGCTTCGCACGCTCAGCCGTGCCGCTTGCTCAACCACCATCAGCAAGTCCGCTGGCGCGTCCTTGCTAGAAGTCATCGATCCCGATGGGCTTGTCGGAGAGCTCGGAGACCCCCGGGATGTCGGAGAGGTCCGAGATGTCGTCGGGAGCGGTCTCGGTCGGGATCACGCCGAGCGTCTCGAGGATCCGCTTCTCCAGCTCGTTGGCCAGGTCGGGGTTGTCCTTCAGGAACGTGCGCGCGTTCTCCTTGCCCTGGCCGAGCTGGTCGCCCTCGTAGGTGTACCAAGCGCCGGCCTTGCGGACCAGGCCCGCCTCGACCCCGACGTCGATGAGACCGCCCTCACGGCTGATGCCCTTGCCGTACATGATGTCGAACTCGGCCTGCTTGAACGGCGGGGCGACCTTGTTCTTGACGACCTTGACCCGGGTGCGGTTGCCGACCATGTCGGTGCCGTCCTTGAGGGTCTCGATGCGGCGCACGTCGAGACGCACCGAGGAGTAGAACTTCAGCGCCCGACCACCGGTGGTGGTCTCGGGCGAGCCGAACATCACGCCGATCTTCTCGCGCAGCTGGTTGATGAAGATCATCGTGGTGTTGGAGTTGTTGAGGGCACCGGTCATCTTGCGCAGCGCCTGGCTCATCAGCCGCGCCTGCAGACCGACGTGGCTGTCGCCCATCTCGCCCTCGATCTCGGCACGCGGCACGAGCGCTGCGACCGAGTCGATGACGATCAGGTCGAGGGCACCCGAGCGGACGAGCATGTCGGCGATCTCGAGCGCCTGCTCTCCGGAGTCGGGCTGGGAGACCAGCAGCGCGTCGGTGTCGACACCGAGAGCCTTGGCGTAGTCGGGGTCGAGCGCGTGCTCGGCGTCGATGAAGGCCACGATGCCGCCGCGCGCCTGGGCGTTGGCCACCGCGTGCAGGGCCACCGTGGTCTTTCCGGAGGACTCCGGACCGTAGATCTCCACGACCCGACCGCGCGGGAGGCCACCGAGGCCGAGCGCGACGTCGAGGGCGATGGAGCCCGTCGGGATGATCTCGAGGGGTGCGCGGGTCTCGTCGCCCAGGCGCATCACCGAGCCCTTGCCGAACTGCTTCTCGATGTTGAGCAGTGCTGCGTCCAGGGCCTTGTCGCGGTCTCCACCAGCCATGATGTGTGTGTCCTTTGCGTGTCGTCGGGTGCAGGTACGTCGGCGACGCTAGAGCGAGCCACCGACAGTGCCTGATCAGCGCCGTCTGCGGCTGTGGACAACCTCGCCCCGCGTCGTACCTGTGGACCAAACGTAGCCCGAACACGTGTTCGATCGAAGCGCGACACGCGGGACGATCGTCGGAGTCAGGGCAGGACGGCCAGGTCGTGTCTGCGGGCAGCCGGACGACGAAGCGGCACCCCACGCCGTCTGCACCCGTCGCCGGGACCGCCCAGGTTGTCGACGCGGACCTCGCCCCCGTGGGCCTCCACGATGCCCTTGACGATCGCCAGCCCCAGCCCGGCCTGGCTGCCTGCACCGCGCCGGCCGTGGCGCCTCGGCGCCCGGCACCCGGCAGTCCCGGGGTGCGCGCAGGCGCGCCGGTCCACGCGAGGTCGAAGACCCGCGCCAGGTCGTCGTCGTCGATGCCGCCGCAGCCGTCGGTGACGCTCAGCTCGACTGCCGTCGTCGAGGCCGCGGCCGAGGATCTCGACCGCGCCCCCGGCCGGGCGTGTGGCGGACGGCGTTGCTGAGCAGGTTGGCCAGCACCCGCGACAGTCCGCCGGGGTCGGCGAGGACCAGCACGCCGGGCTCGACGTTGCCGCCCAGCCGTACGCCGCGCGCCCGGGCCACCGGCTCGGCGCTGGCCAGGGCCTCGCTGACCAGGTCACCGAGCGGGAGCAGCTCCGAGGCCAGCTCGAGCACCCCGGCGTGGATGCGCGAGAGCTCGAAGAGGTCGTCGACCATGCGGGTCATCCGGTCGACGTCGGCCCGGATCTGGTGGCGGTAGCGCGCCGGGTCGGCGGCGATGCCGTCCTCGAGGGCCTCGGTCATCGCGCGCAGTCCCGGCCAGCGGCGTGCGCAGGTCGTGGGAGACCCACGACACGAGCTCGCGTCGCGCCTCCTCGAGACGGCGCTCGCGCTCGCGCGACTCCTCCAGGCGCGCCTGGGTGGTCGCCAGCTCGGAGGACAGGGCCTGGAACTCCCGCGGCCCGCGCGACGCTGGCGCGACGTAGGTGCTCGCCCCGGCCGAGGCTGCGCACGCCGGCCTGGAGCGCCTCCGACCACCGCACCAGGGCCGCACCGAGCAGCGCCGCGACGATCGTCGCGGTCAGGGCCGAGACGCCGACGACGAGCGTGATGGCCTTGAGGTCGCGGTCGGAGATGAGCATCCGGTTGGCCAGCGCGAGCACCCCGGCGAGCACCGAGAGCACCGCCACGACCGCGACCAGGCCCAGCTGCCAGCGGATCGAGCGGTGGCGCAGCAGGTAGCCGGTCGCCATGCCGACCAGACCGACGCCGGAGGAGGCCAGGCCGGCGTAGACGAGCAGCTCGACGTACATCAGGAGCTCGCCGCTCTGCTGGCGACCTCCCAGCGGTAGCCGACGCCCCAGACCGTCAGCAGCCGGGTCGGGTGGGTGGGGTCGGACTCGACCTTCTCGCGCAGGCGGCGCACGTGGACGGTGACCGTGGACTGGTCGCCGATCGACCAGCCCCAGACCTGCTGCAGGAGGTCGTCGCGCGAGTAGGCGACGCCCGGGTGGGCGACGAGGAAGTGGAGCAGGTCGAACTCGCGGGCGGTCAGCGCCAGGGGCACCGACGCGAGGCGGGCCTCGCGCCGGGCGTGGTCGACCACCAGGTCGCCGTCCTCGACCACGGGGGGCAGCCCGGGGGCGCCGCCGGGCGCGCGGCGCAGGATCGAGTCGACGCGCAGCACCAGCTCGCGCGGGCTGAACGGCTTGGTGACGTAGTCGTCGGCGCCGATCTCGAGCCCGGCGACGCGGTCCTGCTCGGTGCCCAGGGCGGTGAGCATGATGATCGGGACGTCGCTGCTCGCGCGCAGCCGGCGACACACCTCGAGGCCGTCGATGCCGGGCATCATCAGGTCGAGCACGACCAGGTCGGCCGGCCTGCTCGCGCATCGCGTCGAGCGCCGCCTCCCCGTCGCCGGCCTCGTCGACGTCGTGCCCGGCCGCCCGCAGGTAGGACACCACCACCTCACGCACGGTGGTGTCGTCGTCGACGACCAGGACCCGGGCCATCAGCCCGCGTCGCTCCCTCGCCCGCGCCGGACGGCTCGGCACCCGGGGCCCGCGACGTCCTGGCGTGCCCGCAGCACCGAGGCGACGACCACGCCGGCCACCACCAGGACCGCGATCAGCGACCAGCCGAGCCAGTAGTTGCGGTCGAGCAGCGTCGGGTTGTCGGCCTTCGCGCCGAAGCGGCCCAGCATCGGGATCGCCAGGATCGTCAGCGACCCGAGCACGACCATGCCGACCGCCGCCGACGGACGCGCGACCGCGGGCAGCAAGCGCGCGCCGACAGCCACCAGGCCGAGACCCAGCAGGGCGATCAGGCCGTCGTGGGCGATGACGCCGCCGCCCAGCCAGATCGCGGCGCTGACGAGCTGGTCGAAGTCCTGCCGGCTCAGCAGCAGGTAGGCGCCGTAGAGGCCGACGAGGACGCCGAGCGCGCCGAGGGCGTTGCGGAGTGGCGCTCATCAGATGACCTCCACGCTGGTCAGCCACTTGGTCTGCAGGACGCCGGGCCGGTTGGGGGCGATCAGCCGGGCCGGGTAGCCGTGGTCGAGCGAGAGGTCCTCGCCGTTGAGCTTGAGGGCGACGAGGGTCTTGTCGGCGTCGGCGAAGTTGCTCTGCAGCTCGGTGACCCCGAAGGCGTAGCGCTTCTGCAGCGAGACCATCCGGAGGTCGGTGCCGGCACGGCACGCCGGCGGCGTCGAGCAGGTCGCGCAGTCGTACGCCGGTCCACTCGGCGCTGGCGCTCCAGCCCTCCACGCAGGCGATCGGCAGGGTCTCGGTGCGCTGGGGGAGCTGCTCGAGGTCGGCGCGCGACCAGCTCATCGTCGCCCCGTCGGCGTTGACGACGTCGAGGGTCCAGGACGCGCCGCCCTCCTCCAGCGTGACCTGGGCGGCCGCGGCCGACCGGTTGATCGGGACGCCCTGCGGTCCGTCGCCGGTGCGCACGGCGAGGACCGACACGTTGCGCAGGAACGGCACGGTGCTGCCGGCGGTGGCGAGCACCGCGACCCCGGCGGCCGCCCACGTCGTGCGCAGCAGGCCGCGGCGGCTCAGCACGCCTGGCTGCACGGCGGTGTCGCGGTCGTGCGTGGTGTCCTCGACGTCGCCGGTGAGCGCGTCGCGGATGATCGGCAGCTTGACCGCGATGTGCACGACCAGCGCGCCGATCGTGACCCAGGCCACGGCGTAGTGGGTCGGGCGGAAGGAGAAGCTCCAGGGGTACCACTGGGCGGTGTTGAGGAGCCCGCTGACGAGCATGAAGACGCCGCCGGCGACGAGCACGGCGATCGAGATCCGCTCGAGCGCGGTCACGACCATCACGCGCACGTTGCCCAGCGGCACCTCGCTCGAACAGCTTGGGGTAGACCGCCCAGAGCTTCACCAGCAGCAGCGGGATCGCCGCGGTGCCGCTGATGACGTGCAGGCCCTGGGTGACGCGGTAGCCCCAGAACGGCGCGGCGGGGAACGGGATCGGCTGGTCGCCGTTCTGGGCGTAGTGGCTGATCAGCCCGGTCAGGAAGCAGATGCCGAAGGCGATGCCGAGCCACAGCCCGATCCGGGCCGCGACCGCGGGGGAGCGCAGCCGGCTGGGGAAGTCGGCTTCGGACGGGATGGCGGGCAGGGCGTCGGTCTTCATCGCATCTCCTCGAGGACGACGGCCCAGCGGGCGCCGATGGGAACGGTCCGGGTGACGGCCAGGCCGGCCTCCTGGGCGACGTCGGGGATGTCGTCGAGCGCCGAGCACCGACCAGCGGAAGGGCCGACTGCGGGCGCCGGCGGCCTCGCAGGGTCGCCCAGACGGTCTTGTTCTCGACCCCGGGTCCGGCCACCTCGACGACCACCCGGCCGCGCGGGTCGATGACCTCGCGCACCCGGCGCAGCAGGGCCGACGGGGTCGCCACCGATGCCGACGTTGCCGTCGGCGAGCAGCGCGGTGTGCCAGCGGCCCTCCCCCGGGACGGTGTCGTAGACGTCGCGGTGCAGCGCCGAACCGCCGCGCTCGCGGGTCTGCCCGACGGCCTCGGCCACCACGTCGATGCCGAGCGCCACCTGGCGCCGACGGGCCAGCGCGGCGGTGAGCCGGCCCGGGCCCGCACCCGATGTCGAGGGTCGCGCCCGCGGCACAGGTCGAGCAGGGCGTGGTCGTCGGCGTCGGCCTCGCGGGTCCACTCCGACATCGGGCAGCACGCGGGGGTGCTCGTCGAGCCCCACCACGGCGGTCGGCTCGCCCAGCAGCGCCTGGGCGAAGACGGTCGAGAAGGAGACGTCGGAGGTCATCGTCCGGTCGTCGGAGAAGGTCTCGTCGGCGGTCATCGGCGCACTCCCCCCGTCACGGTGCGGGCGGAGCCGGCGGCCGTCCAGGCGGCTGCCATGCGGGTCTGCGGTGCGAGCAGCGCGACGGCGACGGCATCGTCGTGCTCGTCGATGTCGCGCAGCGTCGCCGTCGACGCCACCGAGAACCCGCCGGCGAGCAGCGCCGCGCGGGTGTCGTCGTACGTCGTGGGGGTCGACATCTCCACACCGCGCAGGGCGTCGGTCGCGGCAGGGTCGACGCCGCCCCAGCACCCACCAGCCGCCGTCGTCGGCGGCGCCGAGGACGGTCGTGTGGTCGGCCAGCCCGGCAGCGGCGTCGTGCAGCAGCGCGGGCGTGACCTGCGGGGTGTCCATCCCGATCTGGAGCAGCGGCCCCGGACCGGCGTCGCGGTGCGCGAGGGCGAGGCGCTCGTCGAAGCCGTCGCCGCGCTGGTCGATGACCTGCCAGCCGGCGAGCGCCGCCCGGATCTCGCTCGCGCGGGCTCCGGAGGAGAGGTCGCCGGCCAGGGCGAGCACGCAGCGGTCGGCGCCCACCGCGGCCGTGGCCGCGTCGAGGGTGTCGAGCAGCGAGGCAGCGGCGACGTCGGCGGCAGCGTCGTCGCCGATGGTCGCCGCGAGGCGGGTCTTGCTCAGCCCGGCCACCGGCGCCTTGGCCATCACCATCACCCGCAGGTCGTTCGTCATACGAGCACCTTCCAGAAGTCCTTGGCCGTCCTGGCGGTCCCCTTGACCGACCCCGAGACCTTCGAGCGTGTGCCCTCGGCGCGCGGGTGGTAGGTGACGTCGCGCTCCTTGAACCGCCACCCCGCCAGGGTCGCCTTCTGCAGGAGCTCGACCGGGTAGCCGAAGCGTCGGTCACGCACGTCGAGCGCGATCAGCGCGGCGCGGTCGCAGACCCGCATCGGGGCGATGTCGTGGGCGTCGAGGTCGATGCGCCGGCGCAACCAGGCCACGATCAGGGCGTTGCCGGCGCGGGCGTGCCACGGCCAGACGCCGCGCCCGACCGGGCGGCGACGTCCCACGGCGAGGTCCGCGGCACCCGACTCGACGTCGGCGAGCAGGGCCAGCAGCTCGTCGGGGTCGAAGGATCCGTCGCCGTCCATGAAGGCGACGTAGGGGTGGGTGGCGGCCATCAGCCCGGCGTGGATCGCCGAGCCGTAGCCCGGCACCGACTCGGTCACCACCTCCGCCCCGAGACGCGCGGCGACGGCAGCGGTGTCGTCCGTCGAGCCGTTGTCGACGACGATCACGTGGAAGACCTCCGAGACTCGAGGCAGCAGCGCGACCAGGGCAGGGCCCTCGTCGCGGCAGGGGAGGATGAGATCGCAATGCGGCACGAGGATCAACCTAGAGGGCGCGACCACGTCCGAGCATCATCCGAACGCTTACGAACGTGTGACGTCGCACCACGCTGACCTGCGGTTTCTGGCCCTGACTGCCTAGGCTGAGGCCATGTCGACCGCCCCCGCCCACGGCACCTCCCCCGGCGGGGTGAGGGCCCCCGCGCCACCGGACCCACCCTCGCGCGTGCCCTGGATCGGGCTCGGCGTCGCGGTCGCGCTCGTCGTGGTCGCCTCGTTCCTGCCGACCCTGATCGGGTGGACGGTCTACTCACGCTCCGATCCGGCCGGCACACCGGGGTCGGTCACCCCGCTGCACTCCATCTGGGAGCCGAAGCTCTTCGGGATCGGCACCCTGCCCGCCCTGCTGATCGGCTACCTCGGGTTCCGCTACGCCGTCGGCGTCGCGGAGCGCCTCCCCTGGCGGCGCCTGCTGGGGGCGTCGTACGTCGTCAGCCTGGGCTGGGTGGCCTCCCTCGCGCTGGTCTCGGGCTGGGGCGGTATCGGCGACAAGCTCAACCACTCCTACGAGTACCTCGCGACGGCGCGGACCATCGACGACGTACCGGCGTTCCTGAGCGAGTTCGTCTCCCGCATCCCCATCGACTCCGTCGACGCCGCCGGGGTGAGCGACAACTGGCCCACCCACGTCGCCGGGCACCCGCCGGGGGCGACGTTGTTCTTCATCGTGCTCGACCGCGTGGGCCTGGCCGGCGGCTTCGTCGCCGGGAGCATCGTCATCCTGATCGCGGCATCGACCGCCGCGGCGGTGCTCGTCACCCTGCGCGCGCTCGGTGCCGAGGCGGGCGCTCGTCGCGTCGCCCCGTTCCTCGTGCTCACGCCGGCCGCGATCTGGATGGGGGTCTCGGGCGATGCGATGTTCGCGGCGACCGCTGCCTGGGGCCTGGCCGCCCTCGCCCTCGCCGCGACGGCGACCACCACGCGCCGCCTGGTGGCCCTCAGCGTCCTCAGCGGGCTGCTGCTCGGCTGGTGCATGATGCTGTCCTACGGCCTCCCGCTGCTCGGCGTGCTCGCCCTGGCGGTGCTGCTCGCGGCCCGCAGCTGGCGCCCGCTCCTCCCGGCCGCCGGCGCCGCCCTGGTGCCGGTGCTGGCGTTCGTGCCGTTCGGCTTCCGCTGGTGGGAGGCCTACCCGGTGCTCACCGAGCGCTACTGGGACGGCCTCGCCCAGCGCCGACCGGGTCTCTACTGGACGTGGGGCGACCTGGCCCTGCTGCTGTTCTCCGGCGGCGTGCTCCTCGGCGCCGGCATCGCGGTCCTCGTCTGGCGCCTGCGCCAGCAGCGTCAGGCGGCGCGTGACGGCGTGGCCACCGCCGACGACCCGGACCGCGCGGTGCTCCTCCTGGCCGCGGCCGGCGTGCTGATCATCCTCATCGCCACGTCCTCGCAGATGAGTCGCGCCGAGGTGGAGCGGATCTGGCTGCCCTTCATCCCGTGGGTGACCGTGTCGCTCGCGCTGCTCCCCGAGCGCTGGCGTCGGGTGGGCCTCGCCGTACCGATCGTCTCGGCGCTGTTGCTGGAGCACCTCTTCTACCACTCCTGGTGAGCCCCGTGGGGCGGTGCTGTGGCCACCGTCCGGGCTGGAGAGTCGGCGGCTGACGCACCGCTGACCGCGGCCGCGCCAGCGCGACTTGAGGATGGCAGGCTGGGCCGATGGAATCCGCCTACCGCACCGTGCTCGCCGACGGCTCGCCCGAGCTCGACGAGCGGCTCTCGGCCGAGCTCGACCGGTTCAACGCCGCAGCGACCCCCGGCATCCCCGCAGCCCGCGAGCTGACGGTGCAGCTCCTCGACGCCGCCGGTGAGCTCGCCGCCGGCCTCAGCGGCTGGACCTGGGGCGTCGCGGGTGGCATCGCGCTCACGTGGGTGCGCGAGGAGTCGCGTCGCGACGGGCTGGGAACCCGCCTGCTGGAGACCTTCGAGGCCGAGGCCCGCTCCCGTGGCTGCGCGCACGTCTTCGTCACGTCGTTCACCTTCCAGGCTCCGGGCTTCTACGAGCGCCACGGCTACCGGGAGATCTTCCGCTGGGACGGCGTGCCGACCGCCGGCGAGGCCGACGTCCACTTCCGCAAGGAGCTGTGACGCACGCTCCGGTGGATCCCTCGATCAGGCGCGCAGCGGGACCGTCGCGAAGGCCGGCAGGCCCTCCTCGGGAAGGATCTCGGCGCTGAACCCGAGCGCCTCGCGGGCCCGCTCGGGCGAGGCCACGATGTGGCGCACGTCGCCGAGCCGGTAGCCGCCGGTGACCTCGGGTGCGAGGTCGGCGCCCGACCCGGTGCCCTGGGCGACGCGCTGGGCGACGTCGAGGATCGAGACCGGGTGGCCGGAGGCGACGTTGTAGGCGGCGTAGTGGCCGGGCGCCTCCCCCACCACCGCGCGCAGCGCGAGCACGTTGGCCCGGGCCACGTCGGCGACGTGGACGAAGTCGCGCATCTGGGCGCCGTCCTCGTAGACCCGCGGCGCCTCGCCGCGCTCCAGCGAGGAGCGGAACATCGCCGCCACACCGGAGTACGGCGTGTCGCGCGGCATGCCGGGGCCGTAGACGTTGTGGTAGCGCAGCGCGACCGCAGCCGCGTCGGCCTGGCGCACCCACGCCGAGGTGTAGTGCTCCTGGGCGAGCTTGCTGGCGGCGTAGGAGCTGCGCGGGTCGAGCCGGGCGGTCTCGTCGACCAGGGACCAGCCGAGGGTGGCGCCGCAGTGCGGGCAGTGGTTCTCGAAGTCACCGGCGTCGAGCGCGTCGACCGCCCGCGGCCCCGGCACCTGGTCGCCGTGGGTCTCGCACGTGTAGCGACCCTCGCCGTAGACGACCATCGAGGAGGCCACGACCAGCCGGTCGCACGTCGGCGTCGTGCATCGCGGCGAGCAGGAGCGGCGGTGCCGAGGTCGTTGTGGGAGGCGTAGGCCGGCAGGTCGGCCGACGGTGACGCCGGCACCCACCACCGCGGCCTGGTGACACACCGCGTCGACGCCGTCGAGCAGCCGTGCCCACGCCCCGTCGGCATCGCTCGCCGACTCGCGCACGTCGAGCTGGTGGGTGCCGTCGGGGGCCGCCGAGGACCCGTGGGCCTGGGGCAGCATCAGGTCGACGCGCACCACCTCGTCACCGTCGGCCTCCAGGGCGGAGGCGATCGCAGTACCGATGAAACCGGCCGAGCCGGTGAGGAGGATCTTCACGCCGCCACGATAGGGCGCCGGGTACGGACCGTCCGCACCCGTGAGGTCAGTAGGTCAGGCAGTGGTGCCAGAAGGACTGCGCGCTCGCGTTGCCGAACCGGTTGCCGGCGCGGTCGAGCGCGGGGTGTTGCCGGTCGCCGCGTCGGTGTCACTGGAGAACTCGTACTGCGTCGGGTCGCCGTTCGCCCAGCCGAAGTCGTCGGGGTGGAAGGCGACCCACGTGAGCTCGCTCAGCGTCAGGCAGCGCCCGCCGCGACCTGATGCAGTCGTCGATGGCGGCCTGGTAGGACGACGGACCGGTCGACCACCGACGTGACGCACCCACCGAAGATCGCCACCCGCCCGCCGCCGCAGGACGTGTTCGAGGATGCCCGCTTGATCGACTTCTTCTTCACGTCCTTCGACGTCAGGGTGCCGTTCTTGATGTCGCGGCTCTGGACCGAGTTGTCCTTGATCTGGGCCGAGCCGATCTTGCCGGCCGCGTAGCCCACCCCTCCTGCGGCGAGCACGAGGGCGAGGACGGCGACGACGAAGGACGGTGAGAGGCGGGGGCGCATGGCCAGACGCTAGACCCGGGCCGAGGGTGCCGTACAGGGTTTGGCACCAGGTCGGTACCGGTCGATCGGGTCCCCCGCTGCCGGGTGTCAGCCCGGGATGTCGTAGGTGACCTCGACGCCCTCGACCCACGTCGAGCAGGAGCAGGTCGCCGGGTCGGGCAGGTCGCCGAGCGCGGCGATCGTGTCGGACAGCACGCCGGTGAGCCGCTCGAGGTTGGCGCGGAAGAGCGCGAAGACCTCCTCCTGCCCGACGCCGTCGCCGGACTCGGCGCCGGCGTCCATGTCGGTGACCAGGGCGATCGCGGCGTAGCACTGCTGCATCTCGCGGGCCAGCGCCGCCTCGGGGCTGCCGGTCATGTTGATCAGGCTCCAGCCCTCCGCGGCGTAGGAGCGCGACTCGGCGCGGGTGGAGAAGCGCGGCCCCTCGACGACGACCATGGTGCCGCCGGCCTTGATGCTCGGGTCGGCGCCGGTCAGGGCTCCGCCGAGGCGTCGCGCAGTAGGGGTCGGCGAACGGCAGGTGGCAGGCACCGCGCTCGACGAAGGAGCCGATGCGACGGTGCGTGCGGTCGACGAGCTGGTCGGGCACCACGACGTCGCCGGGCGCCACCGCGTCGCTCAGGCCGCCGACGGCGCACGGGCGCGAGCATCTGGCGCACCCCGAGCGAGCGCAGCGCCCACAGGTTGGCGCGGTAGGGGATGGCGTGCGGCGGGAAGTCGTGGTGGGCGCCGTGGCGCGGGCAGGAACGCCACGCGGCGTCCCGCGACGGTGCCGACCGCGACCGGGGCCGAGGGCTCGCCGTACGGCGTGGTGACGGCGTGCTCGACCGGGTCGTCGAGGAAGGAGTAGAAGCCGGTGCCGCCGATCACGGCGATCTCGGCGACGGCTCGGGCTGGTCAGGGGTGCGGGTTGTGCTCAGTCATCTCAGGAGTCTCCGCAACTGCTCAGGCCGTAGTCGTCGAGTCGGTCGTTGATCGTGGCCATGGACGTGTCGGTGAAGGCGAGGGCCGGGTCGGCCTGCCACCGGTCGAGCACGTCGTCGGTGTCGTCCAGGATGGCGCGCAGCTCCGCGCGGTCGCCGGCCGGGTAGCCGAGCGCGCGCAGGTCGTCGACCTGGTCACGGATCTCGGGCACCGACCTGCTCGGCGATCACCGCGAGCAGCGCCGGCGTCGTCCGCGGGTGGCACCTCGGCGCCGATGGCGGCGAGTCGGGCACTCCCGGCAGCGCAGATCGCGTCGCCCTGGCGCAGGAAAGTCCGGTGGCTCGGGCGCACGACCGTCCGGGTTCCGGTCGCGGCGTGACCGGGCCCTCGACGTCGACCTCGATCTCGGGGGCGTCGGCGTCCGCGCTGCCGCCCGGCGCGCTCGAGGTCGTCGCTCGCCGGCTCCGTCGACGTCGTCGTCACCTCCGCAGCCGCTCGTCAGGACCGAGCAGAGCGGCGACGGGAAGCAACGACGCCGGACCCACGGCGCACGCGCTGGCACTCGGACGGCTCGGCTCGACTCGGTCTGGCCTCGATCCGGTCTCGCGAGCTGGGGTCAGCGGCGGTGCCGGTCAGCGTTCTCGGTCTCGGGCAGCTCGAGCACCGCCCAGACCGCCCGCCAGACCTCCTTGGGCGCGACCCCGGCGTCCAGCGCCTCCTGGGCCGTGCGCCGCCCGAGGTCGGCGATCACGAACGGCTCGGCCCACACCCGCATGTAGCCGCGGCCGAGCGCGCGCTCCATGCGCTCCCAGAACTCCGTGTGCCGCACCGTGTGCCTCCCGTCGGCCGTCTCAGCGCCGGGCGGTCACGCCCAGCCAGGTCTCCCGTCGCAGCCCGTCCTCCTGGCGTGCTGCTCTCGACCTGCCAGCCGGCACCGCTGAGGGCCGCGGCTCGAGGTCGTCGAGTCGCCAGTAGGTGAACATCCTCGGGGTGTCGATGCTGCCATGCGTCGACCAGCCCTCGCCGTCGCCCTCCTTCACCGACAGCCGCAGCACCCCGCCGGGCCGGGTCGCCGCGGCCAGTCGCGCCAGGACGGTCGGGCAGGTCCGCGCGGGCGACGTGGAGCAGGCACGCGTTGGCCCACACGCCGTCGTAGGGCCGGGGGTCGTCCGGGTCGAGGAGGTCGTCGGTGAGGGGGTCGAGCACGTCGGCCCGGTGGCCGGCGGCGCGGAGCAGGTCGACGAAACCCGGGGTCACGTCCGTGCGACGCACCACCACCCCGCGCTCCTCCAGGGCGGCCGCGTCACGCCCACCGCCGCTGCCGATCTCGAGCACGCGTGCGCCGACGTCCAGCTGGGCGGCGAAGCTCGTCCAGTGCGGCCAGCACCCGCTGGCGCCATCGCCGCCGAGGCGACCGCGTAGGCGTCGGTGCGGGCGTCGTAGGCGGCGACGGTGAGCTCGCGGCGTACGTCCCACAGGTGGTGCACGAGGTCGTGCAGGTGGTAGCGGGCCAGGGTCAGCACCGTGAACGTGCTGCCGTTGCTCCGGTGCCCGACGCGGTCGTACGCCGCCGGCTCGACGGCGTCGTAGGCCGCAGCGACCGCGTCGGCTCGCTCGGAGAGGACCGCGGCGACCGCGGCCGGCTGCGCCAGGTCGTAGCGCCCCTCGAGCGCGGCGGCGTCCTGGTCCCAGTTGGCGAACTCGGGCGGCCGGTCCTCGGCGGCGCCGAGCATCAGGTCGAGGCGCTGGGCGAAGACCTCGTGCACGTCGCGCACGTGGGCGGCGTACTCGGTCACCGACCACACGTCGGCGCTCCGCCGGCGCTGCGCGTCGTGGTCCGCCGAGCGCGACGCGCCAGGCTCGTGCGTTGTCGCGGATCGCCGGACCCACGTCGGGGAGGTCGATCCGGTCGGCGTCGTAGCCGCAGTCGTCGCAGCGCTGCTCCAGGACCCAGGTCCAGTCCTTGATGTCGGGCGGCGGCGTCGCGGTCATGCCCGCATCGTGGCAGCCTCGCCGTGTCACGGGCGCGCGGACTGCTGCCAATCTGCGTCGAGATCAGGTCAGCAGCAGGGTGTCGAGCCGTCGTCGTACGACGAGCAGACCGATGACGCCCATGACGACCAGGTAGAGCACCGACACGCCGGAGGCCCACGTGATCGAGCCGGTGGTGAGCTCGCGGCACAGCACCACACCGCGGTAGAGCGGCGTGACCTCGACGACCCAGCGGATCCAGCCGTCGAAGGTGGTGATCGGGAAGAAGGTCGCCGAGAAGAGGAACATCGGCACCTGCACCAGGGTGACCTTGTCGAAGTCCTGCCACGACGTCATCCAGGTCGTCACAGCCATGAAGACCGAGCTGAACGCGAACCCGATGAGCAGCGCCGCCGGGAGGGCGAGCAGCGCCGTCCAGGTGTGGAGGTAGCCCAGCGCCGCCATCACCACGAGGAAGGCCGCCGAGTAGGACCCGCCACGCAGCTGGCCCCACAGGATCTCGCCGCGCGCGATGTCGACGGTGCGCAGCGGCGTGGCGAGCATCTGGTCGTAGAGCTTCTCGTACTTGAGCTTGAAGAAGACGTTGAACGTCGAGTCGAGCAGGGCACCGTTGAAGGCCGAGGCCGCCAGCATCCCCGGCGCGACGAACTCGGCGTAGGGGATCGGCTGACCGTTGAACTCGAAGGTGTCGATGAGCGCACCGACGCCGATGCCGATCGAGAGGAGGTAGAAGACCGGCTCGAGGAAGCCGGTGAGGAACAGCTTCCACGCCTGGCGGTAGACGATGTAGTTGCGCTCGACCAGCAGCCGGGTCGCCTGCCACGACGACAGCGGCGAGACGAGGGAGCCGCTCATGACGACAACCTCTTCGTCAGCCCGGAGACCGCCCAGAACCAGCCGACCACGCACAGGACCCCGAGCACGGTCACGTTGATCGCGGCCGTGCTCCAGTCGACGGTGTCGAGGGAGAACATCCGCGACAGGTTGACGCCGTGCCACAGCGGGGTGAGGCGGGCGATCCAGGCGCCGACGTCGCCGAGGTTGGTGATCGGGAAGAACGCCCCGCTGAAGAGGAAGAGCGGGAAGACCCCCAACCGGAAGAGCACGCCGAACGCCGCCTCGGAGGTGATCCGGCACGAGAAGCCGTAGACGAGCGTCGCGAAGGCCATCCCGGTCAGCAGCTGGCAGCCGAAGGCCGCGAAGGGTCCCCACCACGACCCGTAGACGCCGAACGGGGCGACCACCACGTCGTAGACCGCCAGCGTGATCGCCAGGCGCGCCGCGACGAAGCCAGGTGGGCGGCGGCGACGTGCGGGATCGTCAGCGGGGTCGCCAACATGGAGTCGTAGACCTTGTTCCACTTGAAGTTGCCCATCACCGGGTACGTCGTCTCGCTGACCGCCGTCTGCATCGCGTGGGCGGCGATCAACCCGGGCACGATGAAGTCGAGGTAGGACGTCGCGCCCTCGAGGCGGGCGGGGTCGCCCTCGATGAACCCGCCGAGCAGCACCCCCATCGCCAGGACGTAGAACAGCGGCGCGAGAAAGCTCGAGAAGACCGAGGCCTTCCACGTGCGCTTGGTGACCGTGGCCCAGTAGTCGTACTGCCGGGCGACGCCGGTCGCCATGCTGAGGTTGCTCATCGTCGGGCTCCTCACTCCACCAGCGTGCGGCCGGTGAGGCGGAGGAACACGTCCTCCAGCGTCGAGCGGCGCACCAGGGTCGCGACCGGCTGGAGACCACGCTCGTGGACCTTCGCGATCACCTCGTCGCCGTCGGCGGTGTAGACCAGGAGCCGGTCGGGCAGCACCTCGACCCGCTCCCCCAGGTCGGCGACCTTCTCGGCCAGCACCTCGTGGGTGGCTCCCTCGGCAGCGACGCCGAAGCGCAGCTCGGCGACCTCCCGGGTGGAGTGCTCGGCGATCAGGGCGAGGGGCGACCCCTCGGCCGCGATGACACCCTTGTCCATGACGACCAGGCGGTCGCAGAGCTGCTCGGCCTCGTCCATGTAGTGGGTGGTGATGACCAGGGTGACGCCCTGCTGCTTGAGCCGGAAGAGCTGGTCCCACAGGACGTGGCGCGCCTGCGGGTCCAGTCCGGTGGTCGGCTCGTCGAGGAGCAGCAGGTCGGGACGGTTGACCAGGCTCCGCGCGATCGTCAGGCGACGCTTCATGCCCCCCGAGAGGTCCTCGACCTTGCTCCTCGCCTTGTCGGTGAGGTTGACGAACTCCAGCAGCTCGTCGACCCGGGCACTGACCTCGCCCTTGGCGATGCCGAAGTAACGGCCGTAGATGTAGAGGTTGTCGCGCACGTTGAGCTCGTTGTCGAGTGTGTCCTCCTGCGGACACACACCGAGGCGGCCACGGATCGCCGGTCCGTCGACGGCCGGGTCCATCCCGAGGATCCGCAGCTCACCCCCGCTGATCGGGGAGACCGCGGCGATCATCCGCATCGTGGAGGACTTGCCGGCGCCGTTGGGGCCGAGGAACCCGAACGCCTCGCCGCGCCGGACGTCGATGTCGATGCCCTTGACCGCCTCGAAGTCACCGAAGGTCTTGGTCAGCCCGGTGGCCCGGATCATCGACTCGCTCACGAGCCAGAACTCTAAACGAGGCCACCGACCGCCGACGACGGCGCTAGCGTCGGGTCCATGGACCGTCAGCACGCGTCGTCGGGCTCGCCGTACGAGCAGAGCATCGGCTTCAGCCGCGCCGTCCGGGTCGGTGACCTGGTCGCGGTCAGCGGCACCGCTCCCGTCTGGCCCGACGGGTCGGTCGACCCCGACCCGGCAGTCCAGGCCCGGCGGTGCCTCGAGATCGCCCTCGCGGCCCTCGCCGAGCTCGGCGGCGGCGCCGAGCACGTGATCAGGACGCGCCAGTACGTCGTCTCGCCCGGCGACGCCGATCCGGTCGGCGCGGTGCACGGCGAGGTGTTCGGGACGGTCCGCCCGGCCTCGACGATGGTGGTCGTCGCGGGCCTGCTCGACCCGCGGTGGAAGTACGAGGTCGAGCTCGACGCGATCGTGCCCTGAGCCCGGGCTGCGCGGCCCGAGGACCGTACGCCGTCGTCCTGGACACGGTCGGGCATCCGGTCGGGGATGCCGTCGTGGATGCGGTCGGGAGGACGCCCTCGACCTAGGATGGGGCCTCACTTCCTCCTGTCGCGCCCATCGCCGCGCGCGATCTGCCACCCGCTCGTCGCGAGCACGAAGGAACCCGCCTGTGCACCATGCCCCCACCGTCCGCGCCGCCCTGCGATCACCGCGCCTGCTGCGCACCGAGACCCTCGCCGGGCTCGTCGTCGCGCTCGCGCTGATCCCCGAGGCGATCTCGTTCTCGATCATCGCCGGGGTCGACCCGCGGGTCGGTCTTTTCGCGTCGTTCACGATGGCGGTGACGATCTCGTTCATCGGCGGCCGGCCGGCCATGATCTCGGCCGCGACCGGCGCGGTCGCCCTCGTCGATCGCGCCGCTGGTGAAGCGACTACGGCGCTCGACTACCTCGTCGCGGCGGTCGTCCTCGGCGGGCTGCTCCAGGTCGCGCTCGGCCTGCTCGGCGTCGCCAACCTCATGCGCTTCGTGCCCGCGCTCGGTCATGGTGGGCTTCGTCAACGCGCTGGCGATCCTGATCTTCTGGCCCAGCTGCCGCAGCTGGTCGACGTGCCGTGGCTCGTCTACCCGCTGGTCGGCGCTCGGCGTCGCTGCTCATCGTCCTGCTCCCGCGGGTGACCAGCGCCGTTGCCGTCACCGCTGGTCGCGATCGTCGTGCTCACGGCGCGATCACGGTCACGCGCGATCTCGGTCCCGACGTCGGCGACGAGGGCGCGCTGCCCGACTGCCTGCCGCGCTTCGGGCTGCCCGACGTGCCGTACAGCCTCGAGACCCTCACGATCATCGCGCCGTACGCGCTCGCGCATGGCGTTGGTCGGCCTGATGGAGTCGCTGATGACCGCGCGGCTGGTCGACGACATCACCGACACCCACTCCGACAAGACCCGCGAGTCCTGGGGCCAGGGCGTCGCGAACGTCGTCACCGGCTTCTTCGGCGGCATGGGCGGCTGCGCGATGATCGGCCAGACGATGATCAACGTGAAGACCTCTGGGGCGCGCACCCGGCTCTCGACGTTCCTCGCCGGGTCTTCCTGCTGGTGCTGGTCGTCGCCCTCGGCCCGCTGGTCAGCGTCATCCCGATGGCCGCGCTGGTCGCCGTGATGATCGTGGTCGCCGTCGGCACCTTCGACTGGCACAGCGTCGCAGCCCTCGACCCTGCGGCGGATGCCGAAGTAGCGAGACGTCGGTGATGCTCGTGACGGTCGTGGTCGTGGTCGCGACCGAGAACCTCGCCATCGGCGTCATCGCCGGCGTCGCTGACCGCGATGATGCTCTTCGCCCGCCGGGTCGCCCACCTCGTCTCGGTCACCGTCGGTCGCCGAGACCCGCGACGGCACCGACGGTCATCTACTTCGTGCACGGCGAGCTCTTCTTCGCCTCCAGCAACGACCTCGTCGACGCAGTTCGACTACGCCGACGACCCGGACCGGGTCGTCATCGACCTGAGCAACAGCCACGTCTGGGACGCCTCGTCGGTCGCTGCGCTCGACGCCGTCACGACCAAGTACGCGCGCGCGGCGTCGTCGTCGACATCCTTGGCCTCAACGCCGCCTGGCGGCGATGCACGACCGGCTCTCCGGGCAGCTCTCGGCTCCCTGACCGTGTCGCGGCCGCCGGGCGGTGCCCCAGCCACCATCCGCCTGCGAGGTCGACGGTGGCCACCGCACCGCTCACCGGGCCGACGGCCCGGCGGCCGGTCAGCTCCCAGGCCGCGACCTGGGCGCGGGTGGGGTGCCAGGGCTCGATCCGCAGCCGCATGCCGGCCTCGGCCGGCGTCTTGTTGCCCTTGCGCTCGTTGCACGGACCGCAGGCGGCGACGGTGTTGAGCCACGTCCAGCCGCCGCCGCGCGAGCGCGGCAGCGAGGTGGTCGATGGTGTGGGCGCGGCGGCCGCAGTAGGCGCAGCGGTGGCGCTCGCGCGCGAGCACGCCGCGCCGGGTGTAGCCCGCCGGGTGGTAGAGCCACTTGGTGGCGACGTAGCGCACCAGGCGCAGCGCGCGCGGCCACTGGTAGGGCCCGATCATCCGCTCGCCGTGCGCCTCGTGGACGACCGCGACCTCGCGCACCAGCATCTTGACCGCGTGCTGGAAGCTGACGCGGCCCAGCGGCTCGAAGGAGGCGTTGTAGAGCAGCACGGTGCCGGTGAGGGTGGTCATCGCGCCTCCTGTGCTGGTCGGTCAGGTCTCGGGTGGTCGGGGGTCGGGTGGTCGCGCGGTGCGGTCGCTCGGCAGCCGTGCGAAATGCACACGACCGCCACAGGGCAGTCCCGGGCGGTCGCGTGCAGAGGCTCATCTGACGTCACTCGCTCGGTATCTGCTCGGGCAGGCGGAACCCGCCGCGGCGACCTTCGAGGGCACTGGCGGCGACGTCCGGGCTCGTGACGAGCAGGGTGTGCTGGCGCATGACGTTCCTACGGTAAGCCAGCGAGGTCGCCCGCCGCACGCAATTTCCGCGTTGTCGTGCGGCGGTAACCCAGCGTTCACGCAGGAGGGCTGCGCCGAGGGAGGTTGGCCGACCACCAGGCGAGGGCCGCGTCGTCGGCGTACGCCTCGCACATCGTCGCACCGCACGCGAGCAGCCGGCTGCGTCGTTCGGACGGGTCGCCGAGCTGGGCGGCGCGTGCCAGGTCGGCCCCGCGGTCCCACGCCCCACGATCGGCCGGGAGAGGCAGCGCCGCGACCTGGGCGGCGCTGAGCTTGATCGCGCCCGGCGCCAGGGCGGTGCCGAGGTAGCGAGCCGCGGCCACCGCAGCGACCGGCGGCGCGAGCAGCACGGCGAGGAGGTGCCAGAGGTCGTCGGGCTCGGCTGCGAGGCTGAGCACCGGGACCGACGGCAGCCATCGTCCCGTCGGGCGTCGACGACGGCCTCGATGACCCGCCCCTGGGTCGCGACGAGGACCTTGGGCACGAGCCGCGCCCCGGCCCAGGCGGCTGAGGGAGCCGTCGGCGCGCAGCGCCTCGAGGTCGACCGTCGGGGCGTCGTACGACGTCTTGGCGAAGCGGGTCGGCGATCCCGCCCCAGCGGCAGGTGCGCCGGGTCGATCAGCCCGGAGGTGATCAGCGGCGTCGCAGCCGGCGCCCGCGGCCTCGCGGACGAAGGGCACGAGGCCGTAGTACTGGTCGCGGAAGTCGGCGGTGCAGCGGGCGAGGTCGGCGACGGTGCCGCGACCGCGCGGCACGACGGTGGGGATGCCGGCCGCGGGAGCGGCGAGCGGTCCCCACTCGGCGGCGGGCAGCGCGATCGGCGGCGCCGGCGTCGAAGTGCGGCCCGTGCCAGGACACGATCGGTCCCTGGGTCGCGCCCACGGCGAGCACCGGCACGCAGGTGAGCACCGACGTGCCCGGCGAACACCGGCTCGCAGGCTGACCAGAAGTCGGTGATCGCACACGTCGCCGTGACGGCCGCCCGCACCCGCGCCGCGTCGCGCGCGGCCAGCAGCGACAGCGGCTGCACCAGCGCGACGCGCCCGCCAGGACCCACCAGGTCGAGCGCGCGGTGGAGGAAGACCGCGCTGGTGTCGGTGTAGGCGCCGAGCCCGGCGGCTGCGGTGGCGGCGGTGCTGCGCGCCGATCCACCGCTCGCAGGCGGCTGCGCAGTCGGCCGTGGAAGGGCGGGTTGCCGACCACGACGTCGTACGGCGCACCCGGGTGCTCGCCGAGGCCGTCACCGACCCGGACGTCGGGCTCGGAGCCCGGGGCGAGGACCTGCAGCCGCAGCCGCGCGATGGCGATCGCGACCGGGTCCGGTCGACGCCGTGCACGGCGGCGACCGCCTCGGCCGGGGTGGCGCCGTCGGCGACGAGACGGCGCGCGGCCGCGACGAGGAAGTGCCCCGCCCCGCAGGACGGGTCCAGCACCGACGGGCGACTCGCGGGCACGAGGACCCGGTCGAGCATCCGCTCGACCAGCGCGGACGGGGTGTAGAAGACCCCACCCGCCTGACGATCGGCGACCACGGCTTCGTACGTCGCCCCCAGCGCATCGATCGCGCCGGGCGCCCGCCATGGGACGAGGTCGTCGGAGCCGTCGAGGTCGATCGATTCGTCGCACCGTCCGTGAGCCGCCGCCACTGTCGCCAGGACGGCCTCCCATGCGGCAGCAGAGGACCCGAGCCGTTCCTGCGTCGCGAGGACGCTACGGACGAGGTCGGGCACGAAGGGAGCCTAGGGGTCGAGATCCTGGACCGGGGCGACGAAACTGCCGCTTCTGGCGCGAAGCTTCGTGACAGAAGCGGCAGTTTCTCCGCTTGAGCGGAGAAACTGCCGTTGCGCTTCGCCACCCACCCACGTGTTACAGTCAGTATGACTACAACACCCGGAGGTGCCCGATGGCCACGTCGCCCGGCCTGCTGACCGATCGCTACGAGCTCACCATGCTGAGCGCACTCGTGACCGACGGACGCGCGGCCCACCCGGCCGTCTTCGAGGCGTTCGCCCGACGGCTGCCTGAAGGACGGCGCTACGGCGTCCTGGGAGGTCTCGGACGACTTCTCCCCCTCATCGCCGACTTCGGCTTCGACGACGACGAGGTCGCCTGGCTGCTGGACGCCGGCGTCGTCAACGAGGTGACGGCCGACTACCTGCGCGACTTCCGCTTCACCGGCGACGTGGAGGCGTACCGCGAGGGCGACCTCTACTTCCCCAACAGCCCGGTCCTCACCGTCCGCGGCACCCTCGGTGAGTGCGTCGTGCTCGAGACCCTCGTCCTCAGCGTCCTCAACCACGACAGCGCGATCGCCAGCGCAGCGGCCCGGATGGTGCTCGCCGCGGGCGGCGCGCCCGAGGCCGGCGGCCGACCACTGGTGGAGATGGGGAGCCGGCGCACCCACGAGCAGGCCGCGGTCGCCGTCGCCCGCGCGGCCTACGTCGCCGGCTTCGCGACCACCAGCAACCTCGCCGCCGGCATCGAGCACGGCGTGCCCACGGTCGGCACGGCCGCGCACGCCTTCACCCTCGCCTACCCCACCGAGGCGGAGGCATTCGCCAGCCAGGTCGCGGCCCAGGGCGTCGGCACGACGCTCCTCGTCGACACCTACGACACCGCGCAGGGCATCCGCACCGCGGTGGAGGTCGCCGGCCCCGCCCTCGGCGCGATCCGCATCGACTCCGGCGACCTCGCCGACGAGTCGGCACGAGCACGCGCGCTCCTCGACGAGCTCGGCGCGACCACGACCCGCATCATCGCGACCAGCGACATCGACGAGTACGTCCTGACCGCCCTCGGCGACGCGCCGATCGACGGGTACGGCGTCGGCACCCGCGTCGCGACCGGCTCGGGCCACCCGACCGCGAGCATGGTCTACAAGCTCGTGGCGGTGGCCGACGAGCCCGGCGGCGTGCTACGCCCGGTCGCCAAGAAGTCCCGGGACAAGGCATCGATCGGCGGTCGCAAGACGGCCTGGCGCCGCCACGACGACGGCATGCTGGTCGAGGAGTGGTTCGACACCGGGCCGGACGCCGGACCGGCGCCGCCGGAGGCGACGCCCGTGCAGGTGACCGTGGTCCGAGGCGGGCAGGTCGTGCACTCCCCCGGTCTCGACGAGGTCCGCGCCCATTGCGCCGCCGTCCTCGGCACCCTGCCCGCCCCGGCCCGCTCGGTGGCCGCCGGCACGCCGTACCTCACCGTCGGGCCGCGCGACGTCGACGTGAGCGCCACCCCCACCACTCCCACCACCAGCACCCTCACCGAAGGAGCACCCGCATGAACCGCGCCCTGGTCATCGTCGACGTACAGAACGACTTCGTGGAGGGCGGCTCCCTCGGTGTGTCCGGCGGACGGGACGTCGCCGAGGCCATCACCCAGCACCTCGAGAGCCACGCCGACGCCTACGTCGCGGTGGTCGCCTCGCGTGACTGGCACGACGCCGACAGCACCAACGGCGGCCACTTCCACGCCCCGGGCGAGGCCCCCGACTACGCCACCACGTGGCCGGTCCACTGCGTCTCCTCGCAGCACGGCTCGGACTACGCCCCCGGGCTGGACCTGTCGCGGGTGACCCACCACGTCCGCAAGGGCATGGGGGCGCCGGCCTACAGCGCCTTCGAGGGCGTGGCCGACGACGGTGCCACCCTCGCCGCGATCCTGCACGACCTCGACGTCACCGAGGTCGACGTGGTCGGGATCGCCACCGACTACTGCGTGCGCGCCACCGTCCTCGACGCGCGCGCCGCCGGGCTCGCCGTCACCCTGCTGCCCGGCCTGCACGCCGGCGTCGACCCCGCCACGAGCAAGGCCGCACTGACGCAGATGGACGCCGCCGGAGCCGTGGTCGCATGAGCACGCCGTCGCACCGTCCGGCGGACACCGAGCACCCCGCCTTCGCCGTGACGGTCGACCTGGCCGTCTTCACGATTCGCGACGGCATCTTCTGCGTGCTGCTCGTCGAGCGTGGCGTCGAGCCGTACGCCGGATCCTGGGCGCTCCCCGGCGGGTTCGTCGAGCCCGACGAGGACGCCGAGGCCGCGGCGTGGCGCGAGCTGCACGAGGAGACGGGCGTGGAGCGCTTCGGCGAGCACGGAGGTCACCTCGAGCAGCTGCGCACCTACTCCGCCCCCGACCGCGACCCCCGGATGCGGGTCGTGTCGGTCGCCCACGTCGCCTTCGCACCGAGCCTGCCCGAGCCCTCCGCGGGCTCGGACGCCAGCGGCGCGCGGTGGTGGGCGGTCGACGACCTGCTGGCATCGACACGTGGCGAGGAGGCCGACGAGGTGCCGCGGCTGGCCTTCGACCACGCGCAGATCCTGCGCGACGCGGTCGAGCGCATCCGCGGCAAGCTCGAGTACACGACGCTCGCCCTCGAGTTCGTGGCCGAGCCGTTCACCCTCCCCGAGCTGCGCCGGGTCTACGCCGCGGTCTGGGGCAGTGCCCCCGACCTGGGCAACTTCCGCCGCAAGGTGCTCGGCACCGACGACTTCGTGGTCCCGACCGACGGCCACGGCACGCCCTCGGAGGCCGGCGGCCGACGCGCGCTGCTCTACCGCCGTGGAGCGGCGGCCGTGATCTCGCCCCCGATGCTCCGCGGCGGCACCGGAGGCTGAGCATCGAGCCCCACCGCCGGAGGCTGAGCAGCGAGCGCCACCGCCGGAGGCTGAGCAGCGAGCGCAAGCGAGCGTCGACGAAGCCCGGTGAGGGTGGTTGCGGTCTGTGCCCGGCTCGCGGGGCAACGCCGTGGCCTCGCCGGGGCTCGCCCTGCTCAGCCTCCGCGGGGACGCACCGGAGGCTGAGCAGCGAGCGCCAGCGAGCGTCGACGAAGCCCGGTGACCGTGGTTGCGGTCTGTACCCGGCTCACGGGGCAACGCCTGTGGCCTCGCCGAGGGCTCGGCCTTGCTCAACCTCCGCGGCTCGGCCTGCTCAACCTCCGTGGGGCTCGGCCGCAGGCGAGCGTCCCCCGCACCAGCGGGTGACGACCGGTGTCGGTGGCAGCGGGCAGACTGTCCCCGTGACCGCGCCCGACCCGCTCGCCGCCTTCAGCGAGCCCACCCGCACGTGGTTCGCGGCCGCCTTCGCCGCGCCCACGCCGGCCCAGGCCGGCGCGTGGGCGGCGATCGGGGCCGGCAAGAACGCGCTCGTGGTCGCCCCGACCGGGTCGGGCAAGACCCTCAGCGCGTTCCTCGCCTCGATCGACCGCCTGCTGACCTCCGAGCCCCCGAAGGACAAGCGGCACCGCACCCGGGTGCTCTACCTCAGTCCGCTCAAGGCGCTCGGGGTCGACGTCGAGCGCAACCTGCGCGCCCCGCTCACCGGCATCGGCCACACCGCCGACCGCCTCGGCGTCACCCTGCCCGACGTGCGCGTCGGCGTGCGCTCGGGAGACACGTCGCCGGGAGATCGCCGCAAGCTGGCGACGGCACCGCCCGACATCCTGATCACCACGCCCGAGTCGCTGTTCCTGATGCTCACCAGCCAGGCGCGCGAGTCGCTGCGCGGCATCGAGACGGTGATCCTCGACGAGGTCCACGCCGTGGCGGGCAGCAAGCGCGGCGCCCATCTCGCGGTGAGTCTCGAGCGTCTCGACGCCTTGCTCGAGCGCCCGGCCCAGCGCATCGGCCTCTCGGCGACGGTGCGCCCCCTCGAGCAGGTCGCGCGGTTCCTGGGCGGATCGGCCCCCGTGGAGATCGTCGCCCCACCTGCGGAGAAGCGCTGGGACCTCACCGTGGTCGTCCCGGTCGAGGACATGACCTCACCGGGGCCCCTCGCCAAGCCCGCAGGACCGGCGGGCGAGCCCGAGAGCCCGCAGAGCCCACCGCGCTTCGACGGCGGCGACGGCGAGCCCACCCAGACCAGCCTCTGGCCGCACGTCGAGGAGAGCGTGGTCGACCTGATCGAGGCCCACACCTCCACGATCGTCTTCGCCAACTCACGCCGACTCGCCGAGCGCCTGACGGCTCGCTTCAACGAGATCGCCACCGGGCGAGCCCTTGCTGCCGCGGGCGTCCCGGCTGTGCCGCAGCTGGTCGGCGGCCCGCCGGCCGAGGTGATGGCCCAGTCCGGCGCGACCGAGGGCGCCGAGACGGTGATCGCCAAGGCCCACCACGGCTCGGTGAGCAAGGAGCAGCGCGCGCTCATCGAGGACGACCTCAAGCGCGGTCGCCTGCCCGCGGTCGTGGCCACCAGCAGCCTCGAGCTCGGCATCGACATGGGCGCGGTCGACCTCGTCGTCCAGATCGAGTCGCCGCCCAGCGTGGCCAGCGCCCTCCAGCGCGTCGGCCGCGCCGGCCACCAGGTCGGCGAGGTGTCGCGCGGCGTGCTCTACCCCAAGCACCGCGGCGACCTGGCCCAGACCGCCGTGGCGGTCGAGCGGATGCGCAGCGGCGGGATCGAGGCGATGCGGATCCCCGCCAACCCGCTCGACGTCCTGGCCCAGCACGTCGTCGCCGCGAGCGCGCTCGACACCGTGGACGTCGACGAGTTCTACGCCCTCGTCCGCCGCACCGCCCCCTTCGCCCAGCTCCCCCGCAGCGCCTACGACGCCACCCTCGACCTCCTCAGCGGCCGCTACCCCAGCGACGAGTTCGCCGAGCTGCGACCCCGCATCGTCTGGGACCGCGTCACCGGCACCCTCACCGGGCGGCCCGGGGCCCAGCGCCTCGCGGTCACCAGCGGCGGCACCATCCCCGACCGCGGGCTCTTCGGGGTCTTCCTCGTCGGCGGCAGCGAGAAGGGCCCCGGCAAGCGGGTCGGCGAGCTCGACGAGGAGATGGTCTACGAGTCCCGCGTGGGCGACGTCTTCGCCCTGGGAGCCACCAGCTGGCGCATCGAGGACATCACCCACGACCGGGTCCTCGTCACCCCGGCCCCCGGGGTCCCCGGGCGACTCCCCTTCTGGAAGGGCGACAGCCTGGGTCGCCCCGCCGAGCTCGGCGCGGCCATCGGGGCGTTCACGCGCGAGCTCGGCGCCCTCCCGCGGGCCAAGGCCGAGAAGCGCGCCCGCGAGGGCGGGCTCGACGAGTGGGCGGCCGGCAACCTGGTCTCCTACCTCCACGAGCAGCTCGAGGCCACCCAGGTCCTCCCCAGCGACTCGACCCTGCTGGTCGAGCGGTTCCGCGACGAGCTCGGAGACTGGCGCCTGATCGTCCACTCCCCCTACGGCACCCCGGTCCACGCGCCCTGGGCGCTGGCGATCAACGCTCGTCTCCGGGAGCGCTACGGCGTGGACGGTCAGGCCATGGCCTCCGACGACGGCATCGTCATCCGGATCCCCGACACCGACGCCGAGCCACCGACCGGCGACCTGATCGTCTTCGACGCCGACGAGCTCGACCAGGTCGTCACCGCCGAGGTCGGCGGCTCGTCCCTCTTCGCCGCCCGCTTCCGTGAGTGCGCCGCGCGGGCGCTGCTCCTGCCCCGCCGCGATCCCGGGAAGCGCTCGCCGCTGTGGCAGCAGCGCCAGCGAGCCGCAGCCCTGCTCGAGGTCGCCTCCAAGTACCCCAGCTTCCCCATCGTGCTCGAGGCCGTGCGCGAGTGCCTCCAGGACGTCTACGACCTGCCGGCCCTGACCGAGCTGATGCGCGCGATCGAGCGCCGCGAGGTCCAGGTCACCGACATCGCCACCTCCTCCCCCTCGCCGTACGCCCGCAGCCTCCTCTTCGGCTACGTCGCGGCCTTCGTCTACGAGGGCGACTCACCCATCGCCGAGCGGCGCGCCGCTGCGCTGTCCCTCGACCAGGGACTGCTCGCCGAGCTGCTCGGACGCGCCGAGCTGCGCGAGCTGCTCGACCCCGAGGTCCTCGCCGAGGTCGAGGACGAGCTCCAGCGCCTCGCACCCCGACGTCGCGCGCGCAACGCCGAGGGTGTCGTCGACCTGGTGCGCCTCATCGGCCCCCTCTCCGCCGACGAGGTGCGCGAGCGCACGCTCGACGAGGTCGACACGCCGGCGGCGCTCGCCGAGCTGGCGGCGGCGCGACGGCTGGTCCAGGTGCGGGTCGCCGGAGCGGAGCGCTGGGCGGTGGTCGAGGACGTCGGACGACTGCGCGACGGACTCGGCGTGCCCGTGCCACCCGGCACCCCGGAGGTGTTCGGCGAGCCGGTCGAGGACCCCCTCGCCGACCTCGTCGCCCGCTACGCCCGCTGCCACGGCCCGTTCACGACCGACCAGGTCGCCGACCGACTGGGGCTCGGCGTCGCCGTCGCACGCCACACGCTGCAGCGTCTCGCGGGACAGGGCCGCATCCTCGACGGCGAGTTCCGCCCGGCCGGCGTGGGTGACGAGTGGTGCGACGCCGAGGTCCTGCGCAGCCTGCGGCGGCGTTCGCTGGCCCGCCTGCGCAAGGAGGTCGAGCCCGTCGAGCCCACCGCCCTGGCCCGTTTCCTCGGCGCCTGGCAGCACCTCGGCGGCGGCCTGCGCGGCGTCGACGGCGTGGTCTCGGTCGTCGACCAGCTCTCGGGGTGCCCGGTGCCGGCCTCGGCCCTCGAGCCACTCGTGCTGGCGTCCCGGGTGCGCGACTACGAGCCTGCCTACCTCGACGAGCTCACAGCCGCCGGCGAGGTGATCTGGGCCGGCCACGGCAGCCTCCCGGGCTCCGACGGGTGGGTCAGCCTCCACCTCGCCGACCAGGCCCACCTCACGCTCCCCGATCGCGCCGCTCTGGAGGCGGCCGAGGTCCAGGACGCCGTCCTGGCGGCCCTGGAGCCTGGCGGGGCCTGGTTCTTCCGGCAGCTCGCCGACACCGTGCGTGCGAGCCTCGGACAGCTCTCCCTGACCGACCAGGCACTGAGTGCGGCCCTGTGGGACCTCGTGTGGTCCGGTCGCATCAGCAACGACACCCTGACTCCCCTGCGAGCCCTGACCCGCTCCGGGTCCACCACCCACCGCACGCGGCGGCCGCCGCCGCGCCCGGGCCGCGCCGCACGCACCGGACCGCCCGAGACCGCCGGCCGATGGGCGCTGCTGCCCTCGCTCGACACCGACCCGACCCGGCGGGCCCACGCCAGCGCCGAGCGGCTCCTCGACCGTCACGGGGTGGTGATCCGGGGGGCGGTGGTCAGCGAGCGCAGTCCCGGCGGGTTCGCGGCCGCCTACAAGGTCCTCTCCGCCTTCGAGGACTCCGGTCGCTGTCGGCGCGGCTACTTCGTCGAGGGCCTCGGCGCTGCCCAGTTCGGCACCTCCGGCGCGATCGACCGGCTCCGCACCTTCGCCAGGTCGGGGGTCGGTGGCCCGATCGACTCCGAGCCCCCCAAGCGCGAGGCCCTGGCCCTGGCCGCCACCGACCCGGCCAACCCCTACGGCGCCGCGCTCCCCTGGCCGTCGTCGGAGAGCGGTCACCGGCCGGGCCGCAAGGCGGGGGCCATCGTGGTCCTCGTCGACGGCGCGCTCGTGCTCTACGTCGAGCGCGGTGGCCGCACCCTGCTCACCTGGCCCGGCACCACCGACGAGTCCGACCTGCTCGACCCCGGCCGCGCACGCCCTCGCCGAGACCGTGCGCCGCGGTGCGCTGGGGCGCCTGACGGTCGAGAAGGCCGACGGCACCGCTCTGCTCGGCTCGGGCAGCACCCCGCTGCGCGAGGCACTCTCGGTCGCCGGCTTCGTCGTCACCCCCCAAGGACTGCGGATCCGTGCCCGAGGGTGACACCGTCTACCGCGCGGCCAGGCTGCTCGACGAGCACCTCAGCGGTCACCGGCTCCTGCGTGCCGAGCTCCGGGTCCCGCAGCACGCCACCGCCGACCTCGTCGGCGCCGAGGTCATCCGGACCGTCCCGCGCGGCAAGCACCTGCTGACCCGTCTGCGGCGCGACGACGAGCGCTGGACCCTGCACACGCACCTGAAGATGGAGGGGGCGTGGCGCGTCTTCACCGACGGTCGCCGGTGGAACCGTCCCGCTCACCAGGCGCGAGCAGTCCTGGCGGTCGCAGGTGCCGAGGCGGTGGGCTTCTCCCTCGGCTTCGTCCGCCTCCTCCACACCGCCGACGAGGCCGCTGCCGTCGGTCACCTCGGGCCCGACCTCCTCGGCCCCGACTGGGACCCCGACGAGGCGAGGCGACGGCTGCTGGCGACCCCCGAGAAGAGCGTCTACGAAGCCGTCCTCGAGCAGCGCAACCTCGCCGGCATCGGCAATGTCTTCGCCGCCGAGCTGCTCTTCGTCTCCGGGCTGCACCCGGCCACCCCGGTCGGCGACGTCGACGCGCTCGGTCGGGTGGTGCATCGCGCCCGGCAGATGCTCGAGGCCAACAAGGACCGCACCACCCGCACCACCACCGGCAACCCGCGCGACCCGTTGTGGGTCTACGGCCGCGACGGGTCGCCCTGCAAGCGGTGCCGAACGCCGATCCGCACGGCGCCGCGCGGCCCGATCGGCCGTGAGCGCACGTCGTACTGGTGTCCCCACTGCCAACCCGACCGAGCGCGGTCCTGAGCGCCCGGGCGTGGCTCGCTCGGTTGGATCAGGCGGCGGACGCGACCACGTCTGGCCGGGCGTGGACCACCGGGATCGCTGTGGCGAGCGCAGCCGCGGACTCCTCGAGGGCGACCGCGTCGGAGACGCCGCGCAGCACGTCGGACAGCGGGGTGTCGAGGGCACCGCACAACGATGCCAGGAGCTCGGAGGATGCTTCCTTCTGTCCGCGCTCGATCTCGGAGATGTAGCCGAGGCTGACCCGCGCCTCGGCCGAGACCTCGCGCAAGGTCAGGCCGAGCTCGACGCGACGTTCGCGGAGCACGTCACCTAGCAACCGACGGAACAGCACCATGCGGGTCCCTCTCCTGTTGGCGTGACGTGTTGTGGCCTCAACGCTACCGGAGCGACGTTTCTTCCAGATCTCCGCGCGCCGGTGATCGATCATCTCAGACGCCGCGGACACTGTCAGGGCGTCCCACGATCAGGGCGGCCATCGGAGTGGTCGATCCTGACCTGGGTCAGCAGCGCGTCCCAGGCGCGGTCGACGGTCTCGGCCACGATCGACCGGCGATCACCCGTCAGCCGCAGGGCCAGGTGGGTCGTCCCCGAGGGGCCGCACAGGCCGACGTAGACGGTGCCCACGGCCTTGTCCTCCTGCACGGTCGGCCCGGCGACGCCCGAGGTCGCGACGCCGTACGTCGCCCCGATGAGGTCGCGAACCCCGCCGGCCATCGCGCGCACGCACTCGGCCGACACCACCCCGTGGCGCTCCACGACGCTCGCCGGCACCCCGAGGACGGCCACCTTCACCTCGGTGGCGTAGGCGACGACGCCGCCGAGGTAGGAGGCCGAGGCCCCCGGCACGGCAGTGAGGCTCGCGGCCAGCAGTCCGCCGGTCAAGGACTCGGCGGTGCTCACCGTGGCAGCACTCTGCCGGAGCAGGTCGAGGACCTGCTCCGGCAGAGGGCGTGTGCTGGGTGCTACTACTTGCCGACCTTGATACCGGTCTTCTTCACGACCTTCGCGAAGAGCTTGCCGTCGCCCTTGTAGACCACCTTCACCGAGGTGTTCTTCTTGAGCTTGGCCAGCTTGGCGGACGCCTTGCCGTTCTTCAGGGTCGTGCTGATCTTCTTCTTGCCGTACTTGAAGACGATCTTCCCCGTGGGTGTGGCGTTGATGCCCTTCACCGTGGCCTTGATCGTCGGCCGGGCACCCTTGTTGACCTTCTTGGGCGCCTGGAGGATCAAGTTCGGCTTCTGCTTGACGACCTTCACCGTCACCGTCGTCGTGCTGGGCGCGACGGCGTCGTCACCCAGGTAGTTGACGTCGAGGGTGTAGATCCCGGTCTTGTTGAAGCGACCTGTCTGGATCACCGCGGTGCCGATGCTGTTCAGCGTGCCCGTGTTGAGGAGCGTGCTGCCGTCGCGGATCTCGACGTCTCCGCTCGGGGTCACCCCGTCGGCCTTGACCGAGACCGAGACCGCGCTGCCCGTGAGGACCACGATCTTCGCCGCCACGGCAGTGGCCGTCACGGTCGAATCGAGCACCGGGGTCGGCGTCGGCGTGGGGGTCGGCGTCGGCGTCGGGGTCGGCGTCGGCGTGGGGGTCGGCGTCGGCGTGGGGGTCGGCGTCGGCGTCGGGGTCGGCGTCGGCGTCGGGGTCGGCGTCGGCGTCGGCGTGGGAGTCGGCGTCGGCGTCGGGGTCGGCGTCGGGGTCGGCGTCGGGCCCGTTCCGTCGGTGACCGTGATCGGGACGATCGCCTCGGTGCCGGTCGTGCTGCCCGTGACCACCAGGCGCTTGGCCCCGGCCGTCGTGCCTGCCGGGAGGGTCACCGAGACCGTGGCGGTACCGGCCTCGTCGAAGCCCGGGCAGCGCTGTCTGGATCGTCGTCGTGACCGGGAAGGTCCCGAGCGAGGTGCCGTCGAGGCTGACCGTCACGGTGGCGTCGGTGACGTCACCGGGACCGGTCATCGACAGCGACGACAGGCCGAAGGCGACCGTGTCGCCGGCGGCGTACGTCGCCGGCGCGGCAGGCAGGTCGACACCGACAGCACGCTGGCTGAAGTCGACCGGCAGACCGGTCGCGCCCTGAGCGAACTGCGGCGAAGTAGTCCACCTGCGCCTGCAGGTCGGTACGACCGGTGTCCTGCTTGCGAGCCGTGCCGTTGAGGGCGGTGAAGTTGTCGCCACCGGTGGCCAGGAACGAGTTGACCGTCACCGAGTACGTCGCGGCCAGGTCGATCGGCGTGCCGTTGAGGTACATCGCCTTGATCCGCGAGCCCTGCGCAGCGGTCGGGTCGTAGGTGTAGGTGAAGCCCTTGCTGATGCCCAGCTTCAGGAACGGACGCGAGGCGCCGGCCGGCTGCCACTGCTGCTCGAGAGCAGCCTTGATCTGAGCACCGGTGAGGTCCTCGTTGACCAGGGTGTTGGCGAACGGCTGCACGTTGGCGGCGTCCTTGAAGGTCACCGTGCGCGGGAACGCGCCGGTGCCGTGCCGTCGAGGTCGGCCCGCAGACCACCGGGGTTCATGAACGCGATCTGCGCGGCAGCCGAAGGTCGGGTCCTCCGTGGCGTCCTGCTGGATCTCGGCGACCAGGTTGCCCAGCGTCGACTCGCCACCACGGTTCTCGGTGGTGCCGTCGGCCAGCTTGGCCCGGTTGAACGGCGCCGGCGATCTTGCCCAGCGGCTGCGCACCGAGCACGTTCGGCGTTGCGCCACGGCGGCGTCGACGATCGTCCTGCGTGTTGGCTGGTCGACCGGGTAGTTGAAGGGCCCGCCGTTGGCCGGCCTTCAGCGGCAGGACCGCCTGGGTCTTCGCCTGCACGACGCCGGTGGCGGGGTCGACGTTGAACACCAGACTGGTTGAGGTTGGAGCCGTACTGACCGGCCGAGACGACCGGGCGCTCGGTGACCGGACGGTTCGCCCAGCCCGGGACCGGGCTGCGAGCAGTTGTAGATCAGGTGCGTGTGACCCGAGACGATCGCGTCGATGTTGTCGTTGACGCCCGTGACGATCTTGCCGAAGTCGGTGGTGGCGCCGAGGGCCGCGATGTCGGTGCAGCTCGTGGTCGGAGCACCCTCGTGGACCAGCAGCACGATCACGTCGGCGCCGGCGGCCTTGAGGTCGTCGGCCGCGGCGTTGGCCGCGGTCGACGATGTCGGTGACCTTGATGTTGCGAGATCCCACCGGGCGAGACCAGCTCGGGCAGGTGCTCGGTGACCGCACCGATGTAGCCGACCTGGACGCCGCCCTGGTCTTGATCCAGGTGCGGTCGAGGGCCGGGTTGTTGGAGTCCTTGAACTTCACGTTGGCGCCGAGGTACTTCCACTGCGCGCCACCGTAGGGGTTCGTGGTGGCGTTGTAGGGAGCGATCACGCGGTTGACCAGGTCGTTGTAGCCCTGGTCGAACTCGTGGTTGCCCACCGCGGAGACCTCGAGACCGGCCTCGTTGAGCGCGTCGATCGTCGGCTTGTCCTTCGCGATGAACGACTCGAACGTCGAGGCACCGATCAGGTCACCGGCGGCCGCGAACGTCGTGTTCGGGTTGGCGCGCGCGCAGCTGCTTGACCGCACCGGCCAGCACGGCGGCACCGGCGGAGCCGACGCCGGTGTCGTTGGCGATGCGACCGTGGAAGTCGTTGGTCGCCAGGATCTGGATGTCGACACCGGCTCCGCCGGTGGCGTCGAGGTCGAGACCGACGATCTCCGGGTTGTGGTCGGAGGCGCGGAACGGCGTCGTGTCGTAGAGGTTGGTGACGTTGTAGTTGAAGCGGCTGTACTCGCTGGTAGACCGACTCGTCGGCGTTGATGTTCCAGATGTCGACGCCGGTGACCATCGCGTTGGCGGCGGCGTTGGCGAAGACGTGGTCGAGCGAGCCGTCGAGGCCGGCGAAGTTGTAGCTCTCCTCGCCGGGGGTCGTGGTCGACTCGAGCTCGGTGTAGTCGCCGTTCTCCGTCAGGACTTCTGGACCGGGTCCTCCTGGCTGTAGGCGTTGAAGTCGCCGGTGAGGAAGACCGCGCCGGTGCCGCCGAGGCTGTGCTGAGAAGCTGGTGGCGAAGGTCTTCAGCGCGTTGGCCTGGGGACGCGGTCGGGGTTGGCGTTGCCCTGGCCGGTGCCGTCGTCGGTGCCCGAGCCCTTGGACTTGAAGTGGTTGACGATGACCGCGAAGGCCTTGCGCGTCGGGCTGGCCGACGCCCTTGAAGCCCTGGGCCAGCGGCTCGCGGGCGTTGGCGAAGGCGCCGACCGGTGCCGACTCTGGTGGTCAGCACCTTGCGAGGCGCCGACGAGGGAGACCTGGGCCGGCTTGTAGATGAAGGCCGTGCGGATGACGTCCTGCTGCGGCCAGCGGCGGCAGGTCGGCGGCCGACGGCGAGGGCGCGAAGGCCCAGGTGCCGGCACCGGCGTCGGCGTTGAGCGCCGTCGACCAGGGTGGTGAGCGCGAAGTCGCGGTCCTTGCCGAACTTGGCCGAGTTCTCGATCTCCTCGAGCGAGACGATGCTCGCGCCGAGGCTGTTGATCGCGTGGACGATCTTGTCCTGCTGGCGCTGCAGGTTGGCCGCGTTGGCCGCACCGCGCGGGACCGTTGGGGTTGCAGGTGTTGTTGGTGATCCGGGTTGCCCGCACGGTCGGTGTAGTAGGTGCAGGTGCCGCAGGCCGCGGGCTGACGAACTCCTCGCCCGTGGTCGGGAAGTAGTTGAGCACGTTGAACGTGGCGAGCTTGATGTCGCCGCCGACCGGGCCGGGGGCGGCGGGACGGTTCTGGGCGAAGTTGACCTTGCCGGTCGGGTCGCCGACGACCTGGCCGCCCGAGGGCAGGAAGGTCGCAGCCGTCGAAGCCGACGGTCAGGACGACCGGCTGCGGGAACGTCACCGCGGCGCCGTTGCGCACGTAGTGGGTCGGCGGTGAACCACGGGATCGGCGTGCCGGTGTTGGCGGCCAGCGTGTAGTTGAGGCTCGAGCCGTCGTCGAGGATGATCCGGTGCGCGTCGTTGTAGGCCGTGCGGGCGGCGATCTGCGCGGCCTGGGTCTGGGCGTCGTAGAGCTCGGTCGGCTGGACGAGCGCCTTGGTGCTCTCGGCCGCCAGGCCGATCTCGCCGAAGTTGGCCGACGAGGTGCTCGGGAACGGCGAGCCGTCGTAGACGTCGGTGACGGTGTAGTTGCCGGTCGGGGCGAAGAGCTCGCCCTCGACCTTCTCGCGGGCGGTCGTCGAGCGCCGCGGCGGTGCGGGCAGGAGCCCTCGGCGCAGTCGGTGCCGGGGACGACGGTCTTGGCGACGACGGCCGGCTGCGCGGTCGCGGCGGTGGTGACCGACGGCCGGCGTTGGCGACGTCGATCTCGGTCAGCGTGGTGCCGCCGATGGCGAACTCCTTGGCGGTGCCGGTCACGGTGACCGTGGTGCCGACGGCCGGGTAGGCACGCGGCAGCGATGCTGGGCCGGCGTAGACGAAGATGCCGTCGGAGGCGTTCGGGCGTGGTGTCGGCGCCGCCGGTCTGGAGGTAGAAGCCGTTGAGGCCGCCGGTCGGGAAGGCCGCGGTGACCACACCGGTCGTGGTGACCGCCTGGTTGGCGAACGGCGAGGTCGTCGCCGGTGCCCTGGATCTCGGCGATCGGTCAGCGGCGCGCCCGGGTCGGTGACGGTGATGGTGAAGGACGTCGTGGGCGGTCGCCGGCGTGGGCGTGGCCGAGTCGGTCACCGTGGCGGTCACGTTGTAGGTGCCGGCGGCGGTCGGGGTGCCGCTGATGACGCCGGCGTTGGTGACGGTCAGGCCGGTCGGGCAGGCCGGTGCGTTCCAGGTGTAGGGCGAGGTGCCGCCGGTCGCGGCGAGGGTGAACGGCGGTGATCGCCTGGTTCGTCGTCGCGGTCTTGTTGCCGGGGTTGGTCGCAGCGAGGCGCGGCGAGGACGCCGTCGCTCGGTTGGTCGGCGTCGGGGTCGAGCTCGCGTGAAGTCGGCGGTTGTTGGCGTCGGTGTCGGCGCCGGTCGCGGCGCGCTGAGCCGAGGTCGCTGTTGGTCGAGCGCCGTCGCGGTGTTGGCCGTCTCGAAGGTGGTGGCGCTCGTGCCGTAGCCGACCGTGTCGATCGACGTTGGCCGGTCGCCGTCCGGCGAGGTTGCCCGACGCGGTGACCGCGGTCGTCGTTGGACGCGAGGATGACCGACCGCCGTTGCGTGCCGGACATGGCGGCGATGCCGGTCGGCGTCGGGCGTCGGCAGCGCGGCTGCCGGTGGTCGCCGGCGGCCTCCTGCGACGAGGTAGTAGCCGTTCGCCGGGACCGACCCGGTCAGGTTGCGTCACCGTGCGCGGCGTCGCCGGCGGCGCGAGCGGTACTGGACCGACATGCCGGCGACGGGATGGCGCGCGCCGGTCGGGTTGTAGCAGCTCGACGAAGTCGTTGTTGAAGGTGGCGCCGGCGTTGCCGCCGCCGCCGTAGACCTCGCTGATGACCAGGCCGGTGGACGGCGCGGCCTGCGCCGGCGTCGCCGTGGCGAGGACCGCGAGCGGAGTGGCTATGAGGCCGAGAGTGGCTGCGGCGATGACGCCGCGGCGCCGTGAGGCGTGCGTGAACACAGAAATGTAGCCCTTCGAGGGGTCGGACAAACGGGGTCGATCGGCATCGACATCGTGGGGAAGGTCGCAACCCTAACCCTGCATACCGACACTGCGTCCACGGGAACAGGTAAAACTTCGGGAGAACGTCTGGTGCGAGCCCGCTACGTTGCAGAACTGTTACGTCGCTGGCGGGCGAACTCGCGGAAGAACTCGTATCCCGACCACAACGTCATCGCCACCGCAGCGGCCAGCAGACCCTGCGAGACGACGAACAGCACGTCGCCGGGCACGTCGGCCCAGCCGGTGAGCTGCTTGCCCGGGAGCGTCAGCCCGCCCAGGGCGAGCGCTTGGAGCATCGTCTTGATCTTGCCGCTGCGGGCCGCGGCGATCACGACGTTCTTGGCGACCGACAGGCGCAGGAACGTCACCGCCCACTCGCGGGTGAGCACGACGATCGTCACGGCCCACCAGATGTCACCGATGATCGAGAGCGCGATGAAGGCCATCCCGGTCAGCGCCTTGTCGGCGATCGGGTCGGCGATCCGGCCGAAGTCGGTCTCGATCCCCCGCGCCCGGGCGATGTCGCCGTCGATCTTGTCGGTGATCGCGGCCACCGCGAAGATGACGTAGGCCGTGCAGCGCCAGCCGATCGAGTCGTAGTCGTGGGCCGAGCAGCGCCCAGCCGAAGACCGGGACCAGCAGGATCCGCAGCGTCGTCAGCGCGTTGGGCAGGTTGTAGTTGCTCGTCGTCGGAGCCGGTGGCCTCGGTCATCGTCGCGGCCCCTGTCGCCACCGCCACGAGGTCGACGCCCTCGGTCGCGGTGACCCGCGCCGGAACGAGGTCGCCCACGCGCAACGGCGTACCGGACGGCGAGCGGGGCGTCGAAGCGGGTGGTGCCGTCGACCTCGGGGCCCTGGTGCGCGGCACGCCCCTCGGCGACTCCGTCGTCGTCGACGCTCTCCACCAGCACCACGACCTCCTCGCCGAGGCGCTCCTCGGCCCGCTGGGCGTTGAGCTCCTCGACGAGAGCCGTCACGTGCTGGGCGCGGGCCCAGACCTCGTCCTCGTCGAGCTTGTCGGTGAACGACTCGGCCTCGGTGCCGTCCTCGTCGGAGTAGCCGAAGACGCCGGTGACGTCCATCCGGGCTGCGACGAGGAAGTCGCACAGCGTCTGCAGGTCCTCCTCGGTCTCGCCGGGGAAGCCGACGATGACGTTGGACCGCACCCCGGCCGAGCGGCGCGTAGGAGCGCACCCGCTCGAGCAGGCCGAGGAAGCTCTCGGGGTCACCGAAGCGGCGCATCCGGCGCAGGACCGTCGCGCTGGCGTGCTGGAAGGAGAGGTCGAAGTAGGGCACCACGCCGGGCGTGGTCGCGATCGCCTCGATCAGGCCGGGCCGGGTCTCCGCGGGCTGGAGGTAGGACACCCGGACCCGCTCGACCCCGTCGATGGCGCTCAGCTCGGGCAGCAGCGTCTCGAGCAGCCGCAGGTCACCGAGGTCCTTGCCGTAGGAGGTGGAGTTCTCCGAGACGAGGAAGAGCTCGCGCACCCCCTGCCCGGCCAACCAGTGCGCCTCGGTCAGCACGTCGGAGGGTCGCCGGCTGACGAAGGAGCCGCGGAAGGTCGGGATCGCGCAGAACGTGCAGCGCCGGTCGCAGCCGCTGGCCAGCTTCAACGGAGCCAGCGGTCCGGACTCGAGGCGTTGCCGCGGAGCCACCTCGGGCGCGGTGCGGTCCACCGGGCTGATCGGCAGCAGCAGCCGGCGGTCCTGGGGCGTGTGGGGGTGGTGGGTCTCCCCCGCCAGGATCGAGCGCAGCCGACCGGCGATGTCGGGGTAGTCGTCGAAGCCCAGCACGGCGTCGGCCTCGGGCAGCGTCTCGGCGAGGTCCTTGCCGTAGCGCTCGGCCAGGCACCCGACAGCCACCACGGCCTTCGTGCGACCCGACACCTTGAGGTCGGAGGCCTCCAGCAGTGCGTCGACCGAGTCCTTCTTGGCGGCCTCGACGAACCCGCAGGTGTTGACGACGACCGTGTCGGCGTCCGCGGGGTCCTGGACGAGCCGGAACCCGTCGGCCGCGAGCCGGCCGGCGAGCTCCTCGGAGTCGACCTCGTTGCGGGCACAGCCCAGGGTCAGCATCGCCACCGACAGCGGTTCGGCGTCGGTGGTGGTCTCGGGCGGCGTGGTGAGCGGCGTGGTCATGTCCTGACCACTATGCCGTCCCCCGGCGGCGAACTCCCAACCGCAGGACGGCCCCGCGGGCGTGACTCACGGCACGTAGGTGCGCTGGGCGTCCTGGCCGGTGGCGCCGATCGCGCCCTCGTCGACCCCGTCGATGCTCACGAGGAGCCCGCCGTCCGTCGTGCTGATGCGCACCGGCGGGGCGACGCTGAGCTCGGCGGTCTGCATGAACGCGAGCTGGGCGTCGAACACCACCTGCTGGCGGCCGTCGCGCACGATCACGCGCGCCCCACCGGTGGCCGCGGTCAGGGTGACCGGCACCTTGGTGGTGGCCCCGGAGAGCGTCGCCTTGCCTCCCGGCGAGCCGTTGAGCACCGGCTGGTCGGACATCGGCACGGGACCGTCCATCACCAGGCGGGCCACCGACCACACCAGGACCACGGCCATGACTGCCGCCACCAGGACCGACCAGTTGGGGCCTCTGCGTGCACCGGCGGCACTGCGGCTCCCGCTCGCCAGCTCGGCCTCGAAGACGCGCCGAGCGTCGATCGGGGCGTGGGCGTAGTGCTCGTCGTAGAGGGAGATCAGCTGCGCCGCGTCGATCCCGAGCACGCGGGCGAGCGTGCGCAGGTGCCCGCGCGCGTAGAAGTCGCCGCCGCACGACTCGAAGTCGTCGACCTCGATGGCCTCGATGACGTGCGGGCGGATCCTGGTGCGCTCGGCGAGGGACTCGACCGAGATCCCGATCCGGAGGCGCGCTGCGCTCAGGTGGGGTCCGACGACCGGGTCGACCCGCACCTGCGCTGACTCCGGCGGGTCGGCCACCAGGTCGGTCACCTCGCCGATGACGATCGTGTCCGACTCGGCCGCGACCGGGAGCTCGCTCTCCTCGCCGTCGGGATCTTCGTGCAGGGCGTCGGAGGTCTGGTCGGCCGGCGGCTGGTCGAGCAGGATCTCGGCCCGGGCGACCGGCCGGCTCGCACGCTGCGCCACGGCCGGCTCAGGCCGTTCCTCGACCGGGAACGCCTCGGTGACGACGTACGCCTCCTCGGGGACGTCGGGGACGTCGGGGACGTCGGGGACGTCGAACGGCTCCCCCACCGGGCTCGCCGGCTCCTCGGCGACGGCGTCGAGCCCGACGATCGTCGCGGTGCCGTCGCTGAGCTCGCTCAACGCTTCGTCCACCTCGTGCCAGTCGGCACCGATGAGCCGGGTCGAGAGCGACAGCCGTACGCCGAGGTGGCGCCCGTCGGCGGTCACCACGGTGAGGACACCGTCGCGCAGGGTGCTGGTGCGCGCTCGGTGCTCGACCCGGTCCACCTCCGGCCAGGCCACGCCCTGCCACACCGCTCCGCGGCGTACCCGGACGCCGGTGCGGTCGATGACGAGCAGCGGCGCCCGGGCGTCGACCAGCGCGGCGAGGTGCATGACCGCGATCGCGCCCGTCACCAGGCAGAGCACCCAGTCGAGCGGGGCGCCGGTGCCGACGCTGCGCAGCAGGAAGGCCACGGCGAGCCCGCCTGACGCTGCCCCGACGACGAGCGACAGGGGCGCGTCGCGGTGCACCTCCAGGGCACCAGGCTCCAGGGCTCCGGGTCGGTGGCACCGTGGTCGGCGCTGTCCGCCTCGGTCACGGGCTCGGCGATCGTGCTCATTGCTCCCCCTGGATGGTGATGATGACGGCGTCGACCTCGTCGGGCTTGACGAGGACGTCTCGGGCCTTCGAGCCCTCGCTGGGCCCGACCACGCCGCGGCTCTCGAGGATGTCCATCAGCCGACCGGCCTTGGCGAACCCGACGCGCAGCTTGCGCTGGAGCATCGATGTCGACCCGAACTGGGTGGACACGACCAGCTCGACGGCCTGGACGACGAGGTCCATGTCGTCGCCGATGTCGTCGTCGAGCACCCGGTTGCTGGCGGCGGGCGCGGTGACGTCCTCGCGGTAGGTCGGCTCGAGCTGGGTCTTGCAGTGCTTGACCACGTGGGCGATCTCGGCCTCGGTCACCCAGGACCCCTGCACGCGCACGGCCTTGGAGGCTCCCATCGGCAGGAAGAGGCCGTCCCCCTGGCCGACGAGCTTCTCGGCGCCGGGCTGGTCGAGGATCACGCGGCTGTCGGCGAGGGAGGAGGTGGCGAACGCGAGCCGCGACGGGACGTTGGCCTTGATCAGCCCGGTCACGACGTCGACCGAGGGACGCTGGGTCGCGAGCACCAGGTGGATCCCCGCCGCGCGCGCCAGCTGGGTGATCCGCACGACGGCGTCCTCCACGTCGCGGGGCGCGACCATCATCAGGTCGGCGAGCTCGTCGACGACCACCAGGAGGTAGGGGTACGGCGCCAGGACGCGCTCGCTGCCGGCGGGCAGCTCGACCTTGCCGGCGCGGACCGCCTTGTTGAAGTCGTCGACGTGGCGGAAGCCGAAGTTGGCCAGGTCGTCGTAGCGCAGGTCCATCTCGCGCACCACCCAGGCGAGGGCCTCCGAGGCCTTCTTGGGGTTGGTGATGATCGGCGTGATCAGGTGCGGGATGCCCTCGTAGATGTTGAGCTCGACCCGCTTGGGGTCGATCAGGATCATCCGCACCTCGTCGGGCGTGGAGCGCATCAGGACCGAGGTGATCATCGAGTTGATGAAGCTCGACTTGCCCGAGCCGGTCGCACCGGCGACGAGGAGGTGCGGCATCTTGGCCATGTTGGCGACCACGAAGCCGCCCTCGACGTCCTTGCCGAGCCCGACGATCATCGGGTGGTGGTCGCTGCGGGCGGTGCTCGACCTGAGCACGTCGCCGAGGGTGACCTTCTCCTTGTCGACGTTGGGGATCTCGATCCCGATCGCCGACTTGCCGGGGATCGGGCTGAGGATCCGCACGTCGGCCGACGCGACGGCGTAGGAGATGTTCTTCGACAGGGCGGTGACCTTCTCCACCTTGACCGCGGGGCCGAGCTCGACCTCGTAGCGGGTGACGGTCGGGCCGCGGGTGTAGCCGGTGACCTGGGCGTCGATGTTGAACTGCTCCAGCACCTCGGTCAGCCGGTCGACCACCTCGTCGCTGGCCTTCGAGCGGGCCTTGTGGACCGAGCCGGGCTTGAGCACCTCGTTGGCCGGCAGCGAGTAGACGATGTCGCCGGAGAGCGCGAGCTGCTCCATGCGCGGCTCGAGCGGCGTGTGCGGCGGGGGCTCGAGTCCCTCGCTGCGGCGTCGCGGGCGACGTCGGGGCGGCCGCGTGGCGGCGGGGCGAACGGCGCGTCGAGGTCGACGTCGACCCCGGCATCCTCCTCGGCCTCCTCGTCGTGGGCCAGGGCCACGTCGAGCGCGTCACGCGTCGCATCGGCTCGATCGCCGCCATCGCCTCGGTGTCGTCGCCGGCGTCGACGACGCGCGGCGCGACTGCGGCGCTTCCTGGTCGCGGTGTCCTCCAGGACCGGGGAGTCGTAGGCCGGGTCGCCCAGGTCGGGGTCGATGTCCCAGTCGTCGGAGTCGGCCGAGCGCGTCGCGGACGCGTCGTCGGGACGCCCGAGAGCGGCGTCGCGCAGGGCGGCGAGCTTGTCGGGCACCCGGTAGAGCGGGGTCGCGGTGATGACCAGGACCCCGAACACGGCGATCAGCAGCAGCACCGGGATCACGACGCCCGTCGAGCGCAGCAGGTCGAGCAGCAGGGAGGAGACGACGTAGCCGACCGCGCCGCCGCCGTCGCGCAGCGGCGTGGTGTCGCCGGAGACCGGCTCCGGGTTGCCGGCGGCCAGGTGGACGACGCCGAGGAGGCCCAGGGTGAAGGCCACCCATCCGATGGCCTGGCGTCCGGCGGGGCCGTTGCCCACGGGGTCGCGCAGCAGGCGCCAGGCCGACCAGACGAGCGCGAGGGGAACCAGCCACCCGACCTTGCCGACGGTGCCGACCACCGCGGCGCGGGCGAACTCCATGACGCCGCCGGTGGCCTCGAACCACACCGCGGCCGCGACGACCACCGCTCCCCCGAGGAGGAAGAGGCCGGCCCCGTCGCGCCGGTGCTCCGGCTCGAGCTCGCGGGCGGTCCGTCCCAGACCGCGGGCTCCGGCCCCGATGGCGTGCGCCAGCGCCAGCCAGACCGCGGCGAGACCGCGGAAGATCAGCAGGAAGAAGCCGGCGACGGGCCCGGTGCCGGTGCGGACGGCTCGCGGCGCCGGACGGGCCGCCGGCCGGCGGGTGGCGACCTTGCTGCCGCCGGTCGGTCGCTTGGCGGCCGTCTTCGTGGCGACCGGCTTCCTCGCGCGGCCGGCTTCTTCGCCGTCGAGCGTGCGCTCGTCGTCGAGGTGGGGGACGGGTTGGCTCGGGAGGTCTGCTTCCTGGCGCTCGGGGATCGGGTGCTCGAGCCGCTGGTCCGGGACGAGCCCGATCCAGACGTGCTCGTTGCTCCGCGAACCCGTCGGGGAAGACGTACGGGTCGCCATGCCACCAACCTAGGCGATCGCCACATCCGTCACTTGCACCACACGAGTGCGTGTCGGTCGCGGCCCAGATCGAACGGCGACCCTCGCAATCGTGACCCCGAAGTAACCAGGGAGGGTAGACCGTTCGGGCAATTTGTTCCTAGGGTGCGTGTCTGGTGGCTCACACCCAGAGCCACCGCAAATTTCACCACTCGGAGGGAAACATAGTGAAATTCCTCAAGACCGGGCTGAGCCTGGCGCTTCTCGGGGCGGGCCTTGCGTCCGTGCCCGGCGTCGCCATCAGTCGCAGTCGGCTCGTCGCAGGCGGCCGCCGACCCCACCGGCGTCCAGGCCATGCGCCAGGCCGCCGACGGAGACGTCACGCGTCACCAAGGAGAGCGCCACCGGCAAGGTCGGCTTCATCGCCGCCCGCGGCGCCGAGGCCGACCTGTACCCGTCGCTGGCGGGCAACAGCACCGCCAAGGCGACGGCCAAGACCGACGCCTAC
Organism: uncultured Actinomycetota bacterium; assembly: GCA_963822915.1. Taxonomy (GTDB): domain Bacteria; phylum Actinomycetota; class Actinomycetes; order Propionibacteriales; family Nocardioidaceae; genus Nocardioides. The sequence goes on along the minus strand of CAWGJR010000026.1, from coordinate 29,016 downwards.
CTCGACGAGTTCGGCGCCGCCTTCGGTGCCGGCACCGACGAGCTGGTGCGCACCGGAGTGACGCCCAACCGCTACGGCTGGACGGTCTCCTACGTCCAGAAGTACGACGGTGTCGAGGTCTTCGGCTCGCGCCTCAAGGCCAACGTCGACAAGGACGGCGACCTGACCGCGGTCACCGGCTTCGCCGTGCCCGACCTCGACCTGTCGGTCGACGCCGCGCTTCAGCGCCGCCGACGCGGCCGAGCGCGCGCCGTCGGCTTCGTCAAGGCCGAGCCCGGCCGACCGCGCGAGGACGGCGCCGGCCGCCGACGCGCTCCGACGTCGAGGCCGTCGACGCAGCGAGCTCGTCGTCTACCGCACCGGCGCCCTGCGCGGCGACGACACCGGCAAGAACGTCCTGGCCTACCTCGTCGAGGTCACCGGCCCCAGCGTGCGCGACATGGTCGTCATCGACGCCAACACCCGCAAGCCGGTCAACCGCTGGTCGACGGTCAACGACGCGCTCGAGCGCGAGCTCTACGAGACCTCGCCCGACCCCGACGACCGGTCTGGTCCGAGGGCGACGCCTTCCCGGGCGACCTCAACGAGGACCAGCAGAACCTCGTCAACTCCGCCGGCGAGTCCTACTGGTTCTACGCCAACACCTTCGGTCGCGACTCCTACGACGGCCTCGGCGCGGTGATGAAGACGGTCAACAACGACCCCCGCATCAACTGCCCCAACGCCAACTGGAACGGCGTCACCACCAACTACTGCGACGGCGTCACCTCCGACGACGTCGTCTCCCACGAGTGGGGCCACGCCTACACCGAGTACACCTCCGGGCTGATCTACCAGTACCAGTCCGGTGCGCTCAACGAGTCCTACTCCGACGTCTGGGGCGAGACCCTCGACCTGATCAACGGTCGCGAGGACGAGGGCGAGACCTTCGACACCAAGCGTCCCGACGGCGAGTGCGACCCGACCGCGCCCGCCGACGCTCCAGGTCACCATCACCGCGCCCGCCGCCGTGGCCGGCCCCTGCAAGGCGGCTGCCGCCTCCTTCGGCCCCGGCTACACCACCACGACCGGTGACCACCGACGTCGTCGTCGCCACCGACGCCGCCGACGCCACCGGCGCCAGCACCACCGACGGCTGCACCGCCTTCACCAACGCAGCTGCAGTCGCCGGCAAGTACGCCTACGTCGACCGCGGCACCTGCACCTTCCAGTCAAGGTCAACAACGCCCAGGCCGCCGGCGCCACCGGCATCGTCATCGGCAACAACCGTCGCCGGGCGTGCCGTTCGCGGTCGCCGGCACCGCCACGATCTCCGGGATCATGGTCAGCCAGGCCGACGGCGTCCGCTTCAAGGCCGCCGGCACCTCGACCATCACGATCAAGGCCGAGGACATCTCGACCCGCACCGACTCGACCCGCTGGCTGATCGGCGAGAAGTCCGAGGCGTTCGGCGGCGCGATCCGCGACATGTGGACCCCCACCTGCTACGGCGACCCGGGCAAGGTCACCGACGCCGAGTACAACTGCGACCCGAACTTCACCGACTCCGGCGGCGTCCACGGCAACTCCGGCGTGCCGAACCACGCCTACGCGCTGATCGTCGACGGTGGCACCTACAACGGTCAGACCATCTCCGGCATCGGCCTCGACAAGGCGGCCAACATCTGGTGGCGCGCGCAGACGGCCTACCTGACGCCGAGCTCGGACTTCACCGCGCGCCGCCGACGGCCTCGAGCAGTCCTGCACCGACCTGGTCGGGCAGCCGATCAACAAGGTCTCCACCGCGACCAACGGCGGGCCGACCCCGGCGACGCCGATCACCGCTGCCGACTGCACCCAGGTCGCCAAGGCGATGACGGCCGTCGAGATGCGCGTCGACCCGGTGCATGCAACTTCCAGCCGCTGCTCAGCAGGCCGCCCGTCGCTGTGTGGCCCGGCTTCGCCGACCAAGACGTCTTCTCCGAGGACTTCGAGGACGGCCTCGACGGCTGGACCCCCGAGCAGGAGCTCGCCGAGCCTGCCGCAGTTCGACTACGTCGGCGGCTTCGGCGCCCCCTGGAAGGCCACCGACGACGTGCCCGGCGACCACGACGGCACGCGTCGCCGCGGCCCGGCCCCGACCTCGGCGACTGCTCGGGCGACGGCGTCAACGACTTCTCCAGCCGTGACTCCATCATCAGCCCCGATCATCACGATGCCGGCAGGCGGCATCGCGCCGCGGCTGACCTTCGAGCACTACGTGGCGACCGAGGCCGGCTTCGACGGCGGCAACGTGAAGATCAGCGTCAACGGCGGCGACTTCGAGCTCGATCCCGGCCGCGGCCTACATCTTCAACGCGCCGAAGACGCTGACGACGCGGCCGGCCAGCAACACCAACCCGCTCGCCGGCGAGCCCGGCTTCACCGGCACCGACGGCGGCAAGGTCACCGGCAGCTGGGGCGACGTCGCAGGTCGACCTGGCTCGGCGCTCGGCGTCGCCGCCCGGCGACACTGTCCAGCTGCGGATCGACATCGGTCGCGACGGCTGTGGCGGCATCGCGGACTCTCGGCGTGGCTGCGTCGACAACATCACGATCGTCGACTGCGTCGTAGCGACAGCGACCTCACCGCCGTCCACAACCCGGAGCCCTCGACGTACGGCCAGGCCAGCACGATCGTCGCCACGGTCGCCGACGAGGCGGCCACCGGCACGGTGACCGTCGACCGTGGGCGACATCGAGCTCGGCACGCGGCGAGCTGACAGAGCGGCAAGGCCGCCGTCCCTCTCCGCACGGCCTCAACGCCGGCCGTACGACGCCGTCGGTCACTACGAGGGTGACGACTCGCACGCCCGGCGTCGGTCGAGCTGACCTGTCACCGTGGCCAAGGCCGCGACCGCGACCACGGCCAAGGCGCCGAGGAAGACCAAGGCAGGGCACGGCGGCCACAGGTCAAGGTCAAGGTCACGGCACCCGGCTCGTCCACCGACGGCAAGGTCGCGATCGTCAAGGGTCAAGACGCTCGGCCAGGCACGTCTGACAGAACGGCATGGCGAAGTCAGCTGAAGGCGCTTCAAGAACGCCAAGAAGTTCAACCTGGTGGCCAGCTACGTCGGTGCCGAGAACTTCGCAGCGGCGAGAAGGACGTTCACGCTCAAGGTCGTCGAGAGACTAGTACTCTGACGATCCCGCACGACGAGGGCCCCCACCGAGCTCCTCGGTGGGGGCCTTGGCTGTCCGGTGGTGGTGTCCGGGCTGACGGTCGGCGCCCACGTCACCGGGTTTCGACACGCCGGCCGCGGATTCGCAGGCTCATCCGCGCGGCTTGCTCAACCACCATCGAGACGTAGCGCTCGTGCGCGACGCTCACGCCTAGCCTCGACGACGACCGGGATGATCATCGGGCGGCGGCGGTGGGTGTTGCTGACCCAGCGCCCGACCGTGCGGCGCACGGTCTGCTGCAGCTGGTAGGAGTCGGTGTTGCCCTCGGCGATCGTCTGGTCGAGGGCCTTGACGACCATCTCCTTGACGTCCTCGAAGCTCTCGCCCTCCAGGGCGTTGCCGCGGGCGTGGATCTCGGGGCCGGCCGAGACCTTGCCGGTGACGGAGTCGACGACGACGATGATCGAGATGAAGCCCTCCTCGCCGAGGATCCGGCGGTCCTTGAGGTCGGACTCGGTGATGTCGCCGACCGAGGAGCCGTCGACGAAGACGTAGCCGCACTCGACCTTGCCGACGATCGAGGCGACGCCGTCGACGAGGTCGACGACGACACCGTCCTCGGCGACCACGACGTTCTCGATGCCGACCTGGCGGGCCAGGGCGGCGTTGGCCAGCATGTGCCGGATCTCGCCGTGCACGGGCAGGACGTTGCGCGGCTGGACGATGTTGTAGCAGTAGAGCAGCTCGCCGGCGCTGGCGTGGCCGCTGACGTGCACGTGGGCGTTGCCCTTGTGGACGACGTTGGCGCCCCAGCGCGACAGCCCGTTGATCACGCGGTAGACGGCGTTCTCGTTGCCCGGGATCAGGCTGGAGGCGAGCAGGACGGTGTCGCCCTCCTCGATGTGGACGAAGTTGTGGTTGCGCTGGGCGATGCGGCTCAGCGCGCTCATCGGCTCGCCCTGCGACCCGGTCGACACCAGCACCTGGCGCTCCGGCGGCAGGGTGGCGAGCTCCTTGGCCTCGACCATCACCCCGGGCGGCACGGTGAGGTAGCCGAGGTCGCGGGCGATGGCCATGTTGCGCACCATCGAGCGCCCGACGTAGGCGACCTTGCGGTCGTGGGCGACCGCGGCGTCGAGGACCTGCTGGACGCGGTGGATGTGGGAGGCGAAGCAGGCCACGATGATGCGCTGCTTCGACTCGCGGAAGACCTCGTTGATCACCGGGGTGATCGACTTCTCGGTCGGCGTGAAGCCGGGCGTCTCGGCGTTGGTCGAGTCGGTCAGGAACAGGTCGACGCCCTGCTCGCCGAGCCGGGCGAAGGAGCGCAGGTCGGTGATCCGGCCGTCGAGCGGCAGCTGGTCCATCTTGAAGTCGCCGGTGTGCAGCACCAGGCCGGCACCGGTGCGGATCGCGATCGCCAGCGCGTCGGGGATCGAGTGGTTGACCGCGACGAACTCGAGCTCGAACGGGCCGAGGGTGAGCGTGTCGCCCTCCGTGACCTGGTGGTGCACCGTCTCGCGCAGGCGGTGCTCGCGCAGCTTGCAGTCGAGCAGCGCCAGGGTCAGCTTGGACCCGACGAGCGGGATGTCGCTGCGCTCGCGCAGGAGGTACGGCGTGGCGCCGATGTGGTCCTCGTGCCCGTGGGTCAGCACCAGCGCCTCGACGTCGTCGAGGCGATCCCGGATCGCGGCGAAGTCGGGCAGGATCAGGTCGACGCCCGGGTGGTGGTCCTCGGGGAACAGCACGCCGCAGTCGACGATCAGCAGGCGACCGTCGTACTCGAAGACGGTCATGTTGCGCCCGACCTCGCCCAGGCCGCCGAGCGGGATGACCCGCAGGCCTCCCTCCGGCAGCTCCGGTGGTGCGGTGAGCTCGGGATGCGGGTGGCTCAAGGTGCGTTCCTGTTCGAGAGAGGGTCGGCGGAGCTCAGAGAAGCTGGGAGGCGGCGAGGCCCGCGCGCAGGTCGGCCACCTCGTCGTCGTCGAGCGGCACCAGGGGGCCGCGGACGTTGCGGTTGTCGAGGACGCCGAGCAGCTCGAGGGCGGCCTTGGCCGTGGTCGCGCCGTAGTGGGTCACTCCCATCACGGCCTGGATCGCCGGGACGAGCGTGGTGAACTCGGCGAGTGCGGCGGCCGGGTCGGTGGGGAAGGTGTCGATGACGCGGCCCAGAGGACCGCCGGCGACGTGGCCCACGACCGAGACGAGCCCCCCGGCGCCGTGGGCGAGGTAGCCCAGGACGAGGGCGTCGTCCCCGGAGTAGACCGCGTAGCCCAGCTGACGCAGGGCCAGCGTCGCGGTCGGGTCGCCGGTGGCGTGCTTGACGCTGGTGAACGCCTCGTGGGTGGCGAGGTGCTCGTAGACGCTCGGGGGGATGGCCTGGCCCGTGCGGCCGGGCACGTCGTAGAGCATCACGGGCAGGTCGGCCGCGCGCGCGACCTCGGTGAAGTGGTGGATCATGCCGGCCGGCCCGGGCTTGTTGTAGTAGGGCGTCACCAGCAGCAGGGCGTCGACGCCGACCTTCTCCGCCCGGCGGCTCAGCTCGACCGAGTGAGCGGTGGCGTTGGTGCCGACGCCCGCGACGATCGTCGCCCGGTCGCCGACGGCGTCCTTGACCGCCCGCAGGATCTCGGCGTCCTCCTCGACCGTGGTGGTCGGGCTCTCGCCCGTCGTGCCGCTGACGACGACCCCGTCGTTGCCGGTGTCGACCAGGTGGGCGGCGATGCGGGCGGTGCCGTCGAGGTCGACCGACCCGTCGTCGTGGAACGCCGTGGCCATCGCGGTGAGCAGACGACCGAACGGTCGGGACGGAGTCAGCCCTGCAGTCATGAGGCTCAGTCTATCGGGCCAGGTGGGGCAGCGACCTCGGCCGCCACGAGGTCGAGGTGCTCGAGGTCGGCGAGGTCGAGGACCTGGAGGTAGGCGCGGGTGGCGCCGAGGTCGCGGTAGCGCTGCGAGCTTGTCGACGACCTCCTGCGGGGTGCCGGCCAGACCGTTCTCGCGCAGCTCGGCCTTGTCACGGCCGATGACCGCCGCCCGTCGGTCGAGCTCGGACTCGTCCTCGCCCACGCACAGGACCAGCGCGTTGGAGAGCACGAGGTCGGCCGGGTCGCGCTCGACGGCCTCGCACGCGGCGTGCACCCGGGCGAACTGCGCCTTCGTCGTGGCCTCGTCGACGAAGGGCAGGTTGAACTCGTCGGCGTAGCGCGCCGTCAGCGCCGGGGTCCGCTTCTTGCCGAGACCGCCGATGAGGATCGGCGGCTTGGGCTGCGTCGGTTTCGGCAGCGCCGGGCTGTCGACCACCGAGTAGTGCCTGCCCTCGTAGGTGAACGCCCCGTCGGCGGCCCACAGCCCGGTGATGATCGCGAGGTTGTCCTCGAAGCGGTCGAAGCGCTCCCCCGTGCTCGGGAACGGGATGCCGTACTTCGTGTGCTCGGCCTCGTACCACCCGGCACCGATGCCGAGCTCGACGCGCCCGCCGCTCATCGCATCGACGTTCGCCACGCTGATCGCCAGCGGCCCGGGGTGGCGGAAGGTCGCACTGGTCATCATCGTGCCGAGCCGGATCGTGCTCGTGTCGCGGGCCAGGCCGGCCAGCGTGATCCAGGCGTCACTCGGCCCGGGCAGCCCGTCGGTGCCCATCGCGAGGTAGTGGTCGGAGCGGAAGAACGCCCCGAACCCGAGGGCCTCGGCCCTCAGGGCGACCGCCAGCAGGTCGTCGTAGGTCGCGCCCTGCTGGGGTTCGGTGAAGATGCGCAGCTCCATGGTCCCCAGCCTGCCACGCGGGGGATGGGAAGGCGGCGTGGCCTCGGGCTGCCCGGGGGTGTCGAAACGCCACAATTGTGGAGTGGTGGAAGGTTCTGAGCCGAAAACCTGTCGAAAGTCGGACAATTGTGCCGAGATGACAGGTCAGCCGGGCGGAGCAGTGCGTTCGTAGCGCACCACGTCGAAGCCGTCGTGGGCCTCGCGGCTGGTGACCTGCCAGGCGTCGTCGATGTCGGGGTAGCGGGTGTCGCCCTCGGGCTCGAGGTGCACCTCGCTGACGAGCTGCTCGTCGAGGTGGGGCAGCAGCGCCTCGTAGACCGCCGCTCCCCCGGCGACGTACAGGTCGGCGCCGCCGTCGCGTGCAGGTCGGCGGCGAGCGCCAACGCCTCGTCGACGTCGTGGGCGACCAGCACCCCCTCCGCGCCCACCCAGTCGGGGTCGCGCGTCAGCACGATGGTGGTGCGGCCGGGCAGCGGCCGTCCGATCGAGTCGTACGTCGCGCGCCCCATGAGCAGGGTGTGCCCCAGCGTCGTGGCCCTGAAGTGGGCGAAGTCCGCCGGCAGGTGCCAGGGGATCGACCCGTCGGCGCCGATGACGCCGTTGCGGGCGACCGCGGCGATGGCGACGACCCTCATCGTGTGCCGCCGGGCGTCATACGGCGATGGGGGCCTTGATGCCCGGGTGCGGGTCGTAGCCGGTGACCGTGATGTGCTCGAGGTCGAAGGCGTCGAGCTCGGTGACGGACGGGTCGAGCACGAGGGTGGGCAGCGGCCGCTCGTCGCGGGTCAGCTGCAGCCGCGCCTGGTCGAGGTGGTTGGCGTAGAGGTGGGCGTCGCCCAGGGTGTGCACGAAGTCGCCGACCTCGAGGCCGGTCACCTGGGCGACCATGTGGGTCAGCAGCGCGTAGGAGGCGATGTTGAACGGCACGCCGAGGAACACGTCGGCCGAGCGCTGGTAGAGCTGGCAGGAGAGCCGGCCCCTGCGCGACGTAGAACTGGAACATCGTGTGGCACGGCGCGAGCGCCATCTGCGGGATGTCGGCGACGTTCCACGCCGAGACGATGTGGCGGCGCGAGTCGGGGTTGCTGCGGATCTGCTCGACGACCTGCGTGACCTGGTCGACGTGGTGACCGTCGGGGGTCGGCCACGAGCGCCACTGGTAGCCGTAGACCGGGCCGAGGTCGCCGTCGGCGTCGGCCCACTCGTCCCAGATCGACACGCCCCGGTCCTGGAGCCACTTCACGTTGGTGTCGCCGCGCAGGAACCACAGCAGCTCGGCGAAGACCGAGCGCGTGTGGACCTTCTTGGTGGTCACCAGCGGGAAGCCCGCCGTCAGGTCGAAGCGCATCTGGTGGCCGAAGACCGAGCGGGTCCCGGTGCCGGTGCGATCGCTCTTCTCGGCGCCGTCGTCGAGGATGCGCTGGAGGAGGTCGTGATACTGCTGCACGCCCCCGAGGCTATCCCAGCGCGACCTCGCCGACGACGGTCGTGAGCGTGTCGCCCCCCACCCAGACGACGGTCCCGGCTCGCTGTCCTCGAGGTCGACGTGCACCCGACCCTGGCGGCCGAGCGCGGCGCCCTGGGAGGCGACGTACGACGTGGGCAGGCGGGTGCCGCCGAGCCAGGCGGCGATGCCGGCGTTGAGGCTGCCGGTCACCGGGTCCTCGGGCACGCCGATGCTCGGGCAGAACGCCCGCACCTCGACCTCCGGTCCCGCCTCGGCCGCCTCCTCGGGATCCGGCCCGATGCCCACGACCCCGATCATCAGGTCGCCCGCCGCGGCCGGGTCGAGGTCGGCAGTCACGCACCGCACCCGGGTCGCGCAGGAGCAGTCCGAGCCAGCCCGGGCCCGTTGTCGATCCAGCCGCGTCGACGACCTCGCCGGGCACCACCCCGCAGGGCCCGGGCCGCCACCTCGAGGGTCGGCGTCGTCGAGCGGGCCGTCGCGCAGCAGCGGCGGTGCGGCGAACGCCAACCGCTCCCCGGTCCGTACGACGACGTCCCCGGCGCCGCACTCCTGCACCACGCCGCCCGCGACCGCCGGCACCCCGCCGGCCTCGAGCCAGGCGTGGGCCGCACCGAGGGTGGGATGGCCGGCGAACGGCAGCTCTCCGCCGGGTGTGAAGATCCGCAGCCGGTAGTCGGCCGACGGGGAGTGCGGCGCGAGCAGGAAGGTCGTCTCCGACAGGTTGGTCCAGCGGGCGAAGGCCGCCATCTGCTCCTCGTCCACCCGGTCGGCGTGTGCACGACCGCGACGGGATTGCCGAGCAGGGGCAGGTGGGAGAACACGTCGACCTGACGGAACGGCAGCATGCGCTGATCGTAGGGACGTGCTCGTCACCGCGGGTGCATCCACCCCGCGGGTCAGTGCGCCAGGATCGGACCGGCCGAGGCCGCCCCGATGCGCAGGGTGCGGACGCACGGGCCCGACTCGAGCGAGCAGGTGACGAAGTCGCTGCGGCGCGGGGTCAGGTCGGGGTCGTCGCGACCGCGGCTGGGAGCGGCGTTGGGACCACGGACGACGTAGGAGACCTGGGCGTCGCCGTCGAAGGCGGCATCCGTGACGGCCTCGCCGTCCTCGGCCGGCTCGATGCCCAGCACCGCGCCGGTGGCGACGTCGACGGCCCGCACGGCCGGGAGCGCACCCTCCTCGCGGATCACCGCGAACCGCCCGCTCGGCGAGAGGTCGACGGTGTCCCCGGTGGTCCGCTGCACCACCTCGCCGTCGCGGACCAGCTCGATCTCGCCCGGACCCGCCGCGACGGCGAGGACCCCACCGGCGGCGTCGAGCACCGTGACCCCGTTGGTGCGCCGCGACGCCCCGCCCACGAAGCTCGCGAAGTGACCGTCGCTGTCGTTGACGTAGACGGTCAGGTCGTCGACGGCCACCACGGCGGCCTGCTCGTCGACCGGCACCCGCGCCAGCACCTGGCCGCGCGCCACCTCGTAGACCGTGAGCTCCCGCGGGAGCCGGACGTCGATCCAGGCGACGATCCCGCCGTCGGCCGACGAGGCGACCTCGCTGCCGGGGGCCACCCGAGCCAGCCGGGTGACCCCGCCGAGCGCGTCGATCTCGACGACCGCCCGCGCGACGTGGTCGCCACGGCGCCGCCGGGGATCTGGTCGAGGGCCACCACGGAGGCGACCGGTACGTCGACGGACCCGACGTGGACCACCCCACCGGCGTACCACGGCATCGCCACACCGCCGGCGGAGAGCGAGATCTGGAAGGTGCCCGAGAGGAGCGGGTCCTCCTCCTCGACGGGCGGCGTCCCGGGCAGCTCCCCGATCGTCAGCTGCTGGACCGACCCGCCCTGGCGCACCGCCGAGAGCGTCACGAGCCCGGCGAGGGCGAGGGCCACGACCACGGCCACGACGGAGACCCACCCGCGACCGCTGCGACGCCCGACGGCTGCTCGCGCCAGCCCGGGGTCGTACGTCGGGACCGGCACGGCGGCAGCGGCCGAGGCCGTCCGGGCGGGGAGCCCGGGAGGTGCCGGCTCCCCTCGAGCACGATCTGGTCGAGCTGCTCGTCGGGGAGCAGGGCCACGGCCCCCAGCACGACTCGCGCCCGCGGGCCCGGCGCGAGCAGGTCGAGCTCGCGCTCGACGGCCGTGAGCGCCACCCGGGTCTCCAGGTCCTCGGCCGACGACGGCTCGCTCCACCAGCGGCGGCGGTCGTCACGGTGGGCGTCGAGCAGCGCGGCGAAGAGCGAGACGTCGGGGTCCACCGCCCATCCGTCGGTCGCAGCCGACCCGCTCGCAGCCGCGACCGCCCGGGCAGCGAGGCGAGGCGCCTCCGACGGGCGCACCCCCAGCAGCACCGTCGTCCGCACCAGCGTGTCCCACCGCGCGACGGCGTGCTGCGAGAGGTCACTGCGCAGGCGCGTGTCGGGCACCCGCCCATCATGACCGAGCCCGCAAGGGCCCCGCGGACACTGCCGAGGAGGCTCGCTCAGCCCGGGCTCACGGGTGCAGGGACATCGGGCCCGTAGACCCGGCGGTCGTGCTCGAAGAGCACCACGGCGTCGACGCCCTCGGCCGCGAGGTCGGCCCAGATCTCACCGACCCAGGACTCCGCGTCGGCCTGGTTGGAGAACCGCTGGTCGGCGAGGTCACCGGTGACCGTGACCTCCGACGCCGTCGACGGTCTCCAGCCGCCACACCCAGGGCCGCTCGGCGGCGGTCGGGCGCCGGAACGTGGGCGGCTGGTCGGGGACGTTGGGGCTGCTCATGGGGTCCTCACTTCTCGCGCACCGAGGTGTCGACGAAGGGCAGCTTGACCTGGGCGAACATCTCGGCCGACCGCGCACGTCGACGCCGAGCTCGGCGTCGGGGTTGACGCCCGAGCGCACCAGCGCCAGCGCGATGCCCTGCTTGAGGGTCGGGGAGAACGTGCCGGAGGTGACCTCGCCGACGCGCACGTCGGGGGTCAGGCTGACCGCCCATGTGCGGGCGCGGGATGGCGCGACCGGTGGCGCGCAGGCGCGACCAGCCGGCGCCGCGGACCCTGGCGCCTTCTCCGCCAGCAGCACGTCGCGGCCCCAGAAGGCGTCCTTGCCCCAGCCGACGGCCCAGCCGAGGCGCGCCTCGTTGGGGGTGACGTCGAGCGAGATGTCCTGGCCGTGCAGCGGGTAGCCCATCTCGGTGCGCAGCGTGTCGCGGGCGCCGAGGCCGCAGGCGGCGATCCCGTACTGCTCGCCGGCGGCCATCAGGGCGTCCCAGAGCGCGGGGGCGGCGGCGTTCTCGACGATCAGCTCGTAGCCGCGCTCGCCGGTGTAGCCGGTGCGGCACACGACGACGCCGACGCCCTCGGCGCCGCTGAAGCCGCCCTCGACGAAGGTCATGTAGTCGTGGCCGGCGGGCAGGCCGACGGCGGTGAGCACCTCGTCGGACGAGCGTGCCCTGCAGCGCCAGCACGGCGTAGTCGCGGTGCTGGTCGCTCGACCGCGACCCCGTCGGGGGCACCGGCCTCGCAGGCGGCGCACGACCTCGGCGGTGTTGGCCGCGTTGGGCACGAGCAGCACGTGGTCGTCGTCCTGGTAGTAGGCGATCAGGTCGTCGACGATGCCGCCGGTCTCGTCGTCGCAGCACAGCGTGTACTGCGCCCGGCCGGGACCGATCTTGGCCGAGGTCGTTGCTGAGCGTGGCGTTGACGTAGGCCGCCGCACCGGGCCCGCTGACCGTCGCCTTGCCGAGGTGGCTGACGTCGAAGATACCGACGGCCGTGCGCACCGCGGTGTGCTCCTTGACCACGCCGCCCCGCTCACCGGCGTACTCCAGCGGCATCGTCCAGCCACCGAACTCGGCGAACTTGGCGCCGAGCGCCTCGTGACGCTCGTGCAGGGGCGAGCGCAGCAGCGCGGGCTCGAGAGACATGGCGCGAAACCTACCGCAGCGCACTCACCCCTCGGCGGTCGTGGGACGTGTGCGGCGCTGGCCTATCCTGCCCGGGTGACGACCTACGCGCTGCGCAGCGCCAGCCCCGCCAAGTCCCGTGCCGATGCCGTCGTGGTCGGGGTGGTGAGCGCCTCGTCGGGAGCCGACGATCGCCGCCGGCGGTGAGGACGTCGCCAAGGCCTACGGGCGCAAGCTCGCGCCGCTGCTCTCCGCGCTCGGCGTGACCGGCAAGGCCGGCGAGGTCGTCAAGGTCCCCACCTCGGGCGCGATCTCCTCCCCGCTGCTGGTCCTCGTCGGCCTCGGCGACGACGCCGACGAGAAGGCCGTACGTCGTGGCGCCGGCGCCGCGGCGCGCGCCGTCACCAACGCCGCCTCGGTCGCGGTCGCCCTCCCGGCCGACCACCCCGGCGCTGGTCCGCGCGGCCACCGAGGGCTTCGTCCTCGGCGGCCTACACCTTCACGACCTACAAGGCCTCGGGACCGAGCAAGGTCCCCGGCGAGATCGTGGTGCTCAGCGCCCAGGCGCGCAAGAAGGACGTCGTCGCCGCCTTCGAGGAGGCCCAGGTCATCGCCGACGGCGGTCGCCCGCACCCGCGACCTGGTCAACACGCCGCCCAACGACCTGCGTCCCGCCGGGCTTCGCCGACGCCGTCGCCGCCACGGTCAAGGACCGCGGCCGCGGCGGCAAGGTGAAGATCGAGGTCCTCGACGAGGCCCAGCTCGCCGAGCTCGGCTGCGGCGGGCTCCTCGGCGTCGGCTCGGCCTCGGACGCTCCGCCCGCGCCTGGTCACGCTCACCTACGCGCCCAAGGGCGCGACCCGCCACCTCGCCCTGGTGGGCAAGGGCATCACCTTCGACTCCGGCGGCCTGAGCATCAAGCCGGCCGCGGGCATGCACGAGATGAAGTCCGACATGGCCGGCGCGGCTGCGGTCATCAACGCGACCTTCGCGATCGCCGACCTCGGACTGCCCGTCAAGGTCACGACGTACGCCGCCCTGGCCGAGAACATGCTGGGCGGCGTCGGCGATGCGTCCCGGCGACGTGATCACCATCCACGGCGGCACCACCGTCGAGGTCCTCAACACCGACGCCGAGGGCCGCCTGGTGCTCGCCGACGCGCTGGTCATGGCCACCGAGCAGAAGCCCGACGCGATCCTCGACGTCGCGACGCTCACCGGCGCGATGGTCGTGGCCCTGGGCGACAAGGTCTCGGGCGTGATGGGCAGCGACGACGTCGTCGCCGACGTCCTGGCCGCGGCCACCGCCGGCGGCGAGGACTTCTGGCCGATGCCGATCCCCGAGCACATGGTCGAGCGCATCCACACCACCACGATCGCCGACCTCTCGCAGCACGACTGGATCCGCTGGGGCGGCGGCCTCTTCGCCGCGGCGTTCCTGCGCGAGTTCACCGCCGGCCTGCCGTGGGCCCACCTCGACATCGCCGGGCCGTCGTTCAACTCCGGCGGTCCCTCGGGTCACGTCAGCAGCGGAGGCACGGGTGTCGCCGTGGCGACCCTGGTGGAGTTCGCGCGGGCGTTCGCCGAGGGGTGACGCCCGCCCGCAGCGGAAGCCGGGCGCTCGCTACTGAAGGCCCTGCTGGCGGCGCTGCTGCTTGATGCGCGAGTTGTACTCGCGCATCCGCTGCGGGATGCCGACGAGCCCCGCGTCGTAGGACGGGACGCGGTGCTTGTTGCAGAAGTCGTGCGCCCAGTTGATCGACGGGACCCGCCGCCGGGTCCACTCACCGTCGAAGGCGACCAGGAGCAGGGTCACCTCGCTGACCGCGGTGCGCGGCTCGACGAAACCCTCGACGCCGCGCTTGGACTCGACGAACTCGAGCAGGTGCTGCTCGTCGACCTTGTCGGAGGCGCGCACCCGCGTCGAGCCGGTGCGCTGGCCGTCGCGGGCAGGCCCACTCATCTTCTGACGTGACCCGCGGCGGAAGCGGTCGAGGAAACCCATGCCCCTAGTCTGCCCCGTACCCGAGCACGGTGTCGTCATTACCCCCGGTGAGGCGTCCTGGACCGGTGCTTGTCGGTGCGGCCCCGGGTAGTGCAAAGATGGGTCGTCCACTCACACGGACCAGCGTGGAAGGACCAGCGTGACCGACACCGACTTCGACGTCCTCATCCTCGGTGCGGGCTCGGGAGGATATGCGTGCGCCCTGCGGGCAGCGCAGCTCGGGCTCAGCGTCGGACTCGTCGAGAAGGGCAAGCTCGGCGGCACGTGCCTGCACGTCGGCTGCATCCCGACCAAGGCCCTGCTGCACGCGGCCGAGGTCGCCGACAACGCGCGGGAGTCCGAGCAGTTCGGCGTGCTCGCGACCTTCGAGGGCATCGACATGAGCGGCGTCAACAGCTACAAGGACGGCGTCGTCGCGCGGCTCTTCAAGGGCCTCGCCGGACTCATCAAGGGTCGCGGCATCACCGTGATCGAGGGCGCCGGACGCGTCACCGGCGACCGGGCGGTGACCGTGGGCGAGACGACGTACACCGGTCGGCACCTGGTCCTGGCCTCCGGCTCCTACGCCAAGTCGTTGCCCGGCCTCGAGGTCGACGGGCACCGCGTCATGACCTCCGAGCACGCCCTGCGGCTCGAGCACGTCCCGGCCTCGGTCATCGTGCTCGGCGGCGGCGTCATCGGCTGCGAGTTCGCCAGCGTCTGGCGCAGCTTCGGCGCCGAGGTGACGATCGTCGAGGCGCTCCCCCGGCTCGTGGCGGCCGAGGACGAAGCATCGTCGAAGGCGCTCGAGCGGGCCTTCCGCAAGCGCAAGATCGCCTTCCGCACCGGCAGCCCCTTCAAGAGCGTCACGACCACCGACGACGGGGTCGCCGTCACGCTCGAGGGCGGCGACGTGCTCGAGGCCGAGCTGCTCCTCGTGGCCGTCGGTCGCGGTCCGTCGACCGCCGACCTCGGCTACGAGGACCTCGGCGTCGCGATGGAGCGTGGGTTCGTCCTGGCCGACGAGCGCTGCCGGACCAACGTCGAGGGCGTCTATGCCGTCGGCGACATCGTGCCGGGTCTCCAGCTCGCCCACCGGGGGTTCCAGCAGGGCATCTTCGTGGCCGAGGACATCGCCGGGCTCGACCCGGTGCCGATCGACGAGACCGGCATCCCCCGCGTCACCTACTCCCAGCCCGAGATCGCCTCGGTCGGACTGGACGAGGCCGCGGCGACCGAGGCCTACGGCGCCGACGGCATCGAGACCCTGACCTACGACCTGGGCGGCAACGGCAAGAGCCAGATCCTCAAGACCCAGGGGTTCGTCAAGCTCATCCGCCGCGTCGACGGACCGGTCGTCGGCGTCCACCTCGTCGGCGACCGCGTCGGCGAGCTCATCGGCGAGGCACAGCTCATCTACAACTGGGAGGCCCACGCCGAGGACGTCGCGCCCCTGGTGCACGCCCACCCCACCCAGAACGAGGCGCTCGGCGAGGCCCATCTCGCTCTCGCCGGCAAAGCACTGCACGCGCACTCCTGACCGAGCCCCAGCCAGCCACACGAGACGAAGGAACCATCAGACCCATGGCAGAAGAAGTCACCCTCCCGGCGCTCGGCGAGTCCGTCACCGAGGGCACCGTCACCCGCTGGCTCAAGCAGGTCGGTGACTCGGTCGCGGTCGACGAGCCGCTGCTCGAGGTCTCCACCGACAAGGTCGACACCGAGATCCCCTCCCCCATCGCCGGCACCCTGCTCGAGATCAAGGCGCAGGAGGACGACACCGTCGAGGTGGGCGCGGTGCTGGCCGTGATCGGCGCCGAGGGCGAGTCGTCCGCGGACGCCGACGACACCGCCGAGCCCGAGGCGGAGCCGAAGGACGAGGCCGAGTCGGAGAAGAAGGCCGAGCAGGAGGAGGAGATCGTCGAGGAGACCGGCGACCTGCCGCCCGGCGACGAGACGCCCGAGAAGGACAAGTCCGACGACGAGAGCGCCGAGGACGAGCCGGCCGAGGAGAAGCCGGCCGCCTCCGGCGGCGGCAGCAGTACGTCGGTCACGCTGCCCGCGCTGGGCGAGTCGGTCACCGAGGGCACCGTCACCCGGTGGCTGAAGGCGGTCGGCGACGAGGTCGCCGTCGACGAGCCGCTGCTCGAGGTCTCCACCGACAAGGTCGACACCGAGATCCCCTCCCCCGTGGCCGGCACCCTGCTCGAGATCAAGGCCGAGGAGGACGAGACCGTCGAGGTCGGTGCCGAGCTGGCCGTGATCGGCGACGCCGCCGCGTCACCGGCCGCGAAGGACCCGGAGCCGGAGCCCGAGAAGGAGCCCGAGCCGAGAGCCGGAGCCCGAGCCCGAGCCCGAGAAGGAGCCCGAGGAGGAGCCCGAGCCGGAGAACGAGAAGGAGCCGGTGGAGGAGAAGTCCGCACCGGAGGACAACGACGAGCCCCAGCGTGCGCAGGAGCAGGTGCCCGAGCCGACCAAGGAACCCAAGCAGGACCGGGACTCGGGGAGCAGCAGCGGATCCAGCAGCTACGTCACCCCGCTGGTGCGCAAGCTCGCCGCGCAGCACAACGTCGACCTCGCCTCGGTCTCCGGGTCGGGCGTCGGTGGGCGGGTCCGCAAGCAGGACGTGCTCGACGCCGCCAAGGCGCAGGAGAAGCCCGCCGCTCCGGCTGCCGCACCCGCTGCGGCGTCCGGCAAGCCTGCCGCCGGTGCGCCCGCGCCGGCACCGAGCGTCACGCCGTCCCCGCTGCGCGGGACCACCGAGAAGATCAGCCGGCTGCGCAAGATCATCGCCGAGCGGATGGTCGACTCGCTGCAGACCAGCGCCCAGCTGACCCAGGTCGTGGAGGTCGACGTCACCAACGTGGCGCGGCTCCGCGAGGCGTCGAAGGCCGACTTCCTGGCGCGCGAGGGGGTCAAGCTGTCCTACCTGCCGTTCTTCGCCAAGGCAGCGGTCGACGCCCTCAAGCAGCACCCCAAGCTCAACGCGACGATCGACACCGACGCCGGTGAGGTCACCTACTACGACGTGGAGAACCTCGCCTTCGCGGTCGACACCGAGAAGGGCCTCATCACCCCGGTCGTCAAGGACGCGGGTGACCTGTCCATCGCCGGTCTGGCCAAGAAGATCGCCGACGTCGCCGAGCGCACCCGCACCAACAAGATCGGTCCCGACGACCTCGGGGGCGGCACGTTCACGATCACCAACCTCGGCAGCGTCGGAGCCCTCTGGGACACCCCGATCATCAACAAGCCGCAGGTCGCGATCCTCGGGCCCGGTGCCGTCGTCAAGCGTCCGGTCGTGATCGACGACCCCAACCTGGGCGAGACGATCGCCGTGCGCCACATGGTCTACCTCGCGCTGACCTACGACCACCGCCTGGTCGACGGCGCCGACGCGGGCCGCTTCCTCCAGGAGATCAAGCAGCGCCTCGAGGCAGGGAGCTTTGAAGTCTGACGACGAGCGCAGCGAGTCGGCGGACTTCATCGGTGGTCGAGCAAGCCGCACGCCGAGCCTGCGAAGGCGTGACCGGCGTGCCGAGACCCGGTGAGGTACCCACCGACGGCAGGGACAGCGGTCACCACGCGGACGACACGGGATGAGACGCCTGACCGGCTCACGCCTCGCCTACGTCGCCGCCACCACCGCAGTGGTGGTGGCGGCGTACGTCCTCGTCCCGACCTACAACCGTCTGGAGAGCTTCTGCGCCCCGCCGTCCTCGGGCGCCCTCCAGGCTGCGGGCGAGGACCGCGTCGAGCTCGGCGTCAGCCCCGGCTTCTCGATCCTGGAGGAGCCCGTCGACCAGCTGCGCGACGACCTCGACGCGCTGGTGACGCTCGGGGTCACCCGGCTCCGGGTCGACGTGTCCTGGGCCGTCCTGCAACCCGGGTCCGACCGCTTCGACTGGTCCAGCACGGACCGGGTGATGGGTGAGGCGCGAGCGCGCGGCATCGACGTGCTGGGTGTCCTGGGCTACGAGCCCGACTGGGCGCGACGCACGACAGCCGACGGCACGGCGCTGCCCGTCGACCCGCAGGCCTTCGCAGCCTTCGCCGGCCTGGCCGCCGACCGCTACGCCGAGGAGGTCGGAGCCTGGGAGATCTGGAACGAGCCCAACATCTCGCGCTTCTGGCCCACCGGGCCCGACCCGGTCGCCTACGCCGAGGTCGTGGCCGCGGCCTCGCCGCTCATCCGGGCGGCCGCTCCGGGGGCGACGATCCTCGTCGGCGCGCTCTCCCCCGCCGACGACGGCGCCGACGCCCTCGCGCCGGCCACCTTCGTCACCGGGCTCTACGACACCCTCGACCCCGACACGTTCGACGCCCTCTCGGTCCACCCCTACACCTACCCGGCCTCCGCGTCGGGCAGCCAGAGCTGGAACACCTTCCACCGGCTCGAGGAGCTGCACCGGATCATGGCGCGTCACGGCGACGGGGGGTCACCGATCTGGCTCACCGAGTTCGGCGCCCCCACCGGCACCTCCGAGGTGTCGGTGAGCGAGCAGGACCAGGCCGAGCAGCTCACGACCGGGATCGAGGAGGCCCGGCAGCGCTGCTACACCGGGCCGCTCTACGTCTACTCGCTGCGCGACGCGGGCACCGACCCCGCCGACCCCGAGGACAACTTCGGGCTCCTTCGAGCCGACGGAACCCCCAAGCCGGCGTACGCCGCCGTGGCCGAGGCCGCCGGCGCCTCGCCCACCGGTCCCTGATCCACCCCCTCCCGTAGGGGTGGTCAGGTGACGTCCCGGAGTCTGCGAGGCTGACGTCATGTCGCTCTCCATCGTCCTGGCCGGCGGATCCGGCTTCCTCGGGTCCCACCTGCACCGCGCGCTCACCGATCGGGGTCACTCCGTCACGACGCTGGTGCGCCGCCCCGGGCAGGGTGCCTCGGAGGTCACGTGGGACCCCTACGCCGCTCAGCTGCCCCGGTCGGTGGTCAACGAGGCCGACGTGGTCGTCAACCTGGCCGGCTCTCCGACGCTGGGCAACCCGCACTCGAAGAAGTGGGCGCGCGAGCTGCGCGAGAGCCGGGTCACGACCACGCGCGTGCTGGCCGAGGCGATCGCGGCCGCACCGACCCCGCCGGCGTACCTCGCGGGCAACGGGATCTCCTACTACGGCGACCACGGCGCCGCCGTCCTGACCGAGGTCTCCGACACCCGCGGCCACGCGCTGCTGACCGACGTCACGCGCGAGTGGCAGGCGGCCACCCTCCCCGCCGAGCGGGCAGGCTCACGGGTCTGCATCCTGCGCACCTCGCCCGTGATGGACCGCCGCGCGGCGCCGCTCAAGCAGCAGCGCCTGCAGTTCAAGGCCGGCCTGGGCGGCAGGATCGGCGACGGCTCGCAGTACATGCCGATGTCGTCGTTGCGCGACTGGGTCGGCTCGGTGATCCACCTCGCCGAGCACGCGACCGCCTCGGGACCGTTCAACATCTGCCTGCCCGAGGCCCCCACCAACGCGGAGTTCACCCGGGCCCTGGCGTCCGCGGTCGGACGCAAGGCGTTCCTCCCGGTGCCGGCGCCGATCCTCAAGGTCGCGGCCGGCGAGATGGGCCCGGAGCTGCTCGGCTCGCTCAACGTGCGCCCGGCAGCGTTGCTGGACGTCGGCTACACCTTCCTCGACGCCGACCTCGAGACGATGCTGCGGACGGCCCTGCAGGACCACTGACCGCCCCGGTCACGAGCGGGCGGTCACTGCTCGCTCACCGCGGCCACCCGCCAGCGCGAGGTGACCAGCCTCCCGCGGCGCAGGTCGATCCGTCGGGTCGTCGGCTGGTCGCGTGGCAGCCTCAGCGGTTCTCCTCCGGCCCCGGCGACCTGCGCCTCCACGACACCGAGCCGGTCGGTCACCTCGACGACGAGCCGACGCGGCGCCTCCCGGACGACCCGCACGTCGAGCACCTGGGTCTGCAGGCTGGAGATCGTCACGCCGCGTCGGGTCCAGCGCCGCAGGTGAGCGGTGTCGCGCCGTCCGGCGACGGAGTCGCGGGAGGTAGAGGCCCCGCAGGGCCTCGGCGTCGGCCGCGATCCAGGCGGCCTCCCGACGACGGTCCCACTCGCGCAGCACCTCCCGTGCGCGCGACGTGGCGGCGGCCTCGTCGGACGCGACACCGGGGAGGACCTCGGTCGAGCCGGGCGCGGGCCGCACGGTCGGGTCCGGTGCGCCACGCATCCCGTCGCGCACGGCAAGTGCCCCCACCGCCGCGGAGGCCACCCCGAGCACCAGCAGCACGCCCAGCAGCGCGACGACACCTCGTGGCGTGCGCGCGGCGCGGTCTGCTCGGGCCATGACCCATGCCTACCTCAGTTCGGCGATCTGCCGCTCCGCTCCTCCACAGGGTGCGATCCTGGAGCCATGGGGAGCATCCGCGTGAGTCGACGCACGGCGCTGCGTGGCGGTGTCGTCGGCGCGGCCGGGATCGCGCTGGGGGTGGGCATCGGCGTCCCTCTCGAGGCCCACCTCGACGACCCGGCGGCGGACGGTCCGACGGCGGACCGCCAGGACCCGATCGCCCCTGGTCCGATCGTGCGCGGCACGTTCCGGTCGCGCGACCGCGCGCGTGACGACCGGGTGCGGGGCGTCCCGACGGCGTGGTCGTTGGTCCGACCGCCGGGGGTCAGCGGCGCGCTGCCCGTCGTCGTGGCGCTCCACGGTCACGGGGGTCGAGCGAGGCCCTGCTCCAGGCGCCGTGGGACCTGCCCGCCGCCCTGGCACGCGCGGTGGTCGACGAGGGTGTCGCGCCGTTCGCCATCGCCACCGTCAGCGGTGGTACGTCGTTCTGGCACGAGCGGCCGTGGGGCGAGGACGCCGGCGCGATGGTCCTCGACGAGCTCCTCCCGATGGTGCTGGCGCGGCCCGACGTCGCGTCGGGGCCGATCGGGATGCTCGGCTGGTCGATGGGCGGCTACGGGGTGCTCCGACTGGCCGCGGTGCTGGGACCCCACAAGGTCGCCGCTGTCGTGGCCAGCAGCCCTGGTCTCTACGACGACCCCGCCCTCGCGCACCCCAACGGCTTCGTGGACGCCGCGGAGTACGAACGCTTCTCGGTGATGGACGACCAGGCCGCCCTGAGCGGCATCCCTCTCCGCATCGACATCGGCACCACCGATCCGTTCTACGAGGCGACCCGCACCTACGTGGACGGCTTCGGCGACGGCGCGGTGGTCGCGGAGTTCGGCGAGGGCGGCCACGACATCGACTTCACCCAGCGGGTGCTGCCGGCCCAGCTCGCCTTCCTCGGCGCGCGGCTGGGTCGCGGGTAGTCTCGACGGGTGAGCGCAGGTCAGCAGGAGTCCCTCTCCCCCCGGTCGCCGGCGGTGGGCCTGGAGGTCGAGGTCGTCGGGCTCGGCGGCGACGCCGTCGACTACCTCGCCGCGTGGGACCACCAGCGCGAGGTGCACGCCGCCGTGGTGGCGGGCGACCGACCCCCGACCGTGCTGTTGCTCGAGCACCCGCCGGTCTACACCGCCGGCAAGCGCACCGACCCGCACGAGCGACCCGCCGACCCCGGCGGCGCGGCCGTGATCGACGTCGACCGCGGCGGGAAGATCACCTTCCACGGCCCCGGCCAGCTGGTCGGCTACCCGATCGTGGCGCTGCCCGACCACGTGAAGGTCGTCGACTACGTGCGCCGCGTCGAGGAGGCGCTGATCCGGGCGTGTGCCGAGCTGGGCGTCACGACCGCTCGGATCCCTGGGCGCAGCGGCGTCTGGCTGCTGGCAGATCCAGCAGCGGGCCGGCCCGAGCGGAAGGTCGCGGCCATCGGGATCCGGGTGAGCCGGGGCGTCACGATGCACGGCTTCTCCCTCAACTGCGACGTCGACCTCGGCTGGTACGACCGGTTCGTGCCCTGCGGGATCGCGGATGCCGGGGTGACGACGCTGAGCGCCGAGCTCGGGCGACGGGTCGGCGTCACCGAGGTGATCCCGGTCGTCGAGCGTCACCTGCGCCACTACCTCGCGTGGACGTCGTACGACCCGACGCCCGACTACGAGGCGCGCCCCGAGCCGACCTCGCAGTCCGGGCGTGTCCCACGCATCGACCTCGTGAGGCCGTGATCCACTACCCCGGTGAGCGATCTCTCGGGTAGTGCCCCCGGTGGCCTGATCATCGAGACCACCGCACTGCGCAAGGAGTTCCACGGACGCCGCGGCGGTCGTCGCGTGGCCGTCGACGACCTCCACCTCGCCGTCCCCGCGGGTGGTGTCCACGGCTTCCTCGGACCCAACGGGTCGGGCAAGACCACCACCATCCGGATGCTGCTCGGGCTGGCCCGCGCGACCAGCGGCCAGATGCGCCTCTTCGGCGAGCCGGTGCCGTCGCGGCTGCCGGCCGTCATCGACCGGGTGGGGGCGGTCGTGGAGTCGCCGAAGTTCTCCCCCAACTTCACCGGCCGACGCAACCTGCAGCTCCTCGCCGCCTCGATCGGCGTGCCGAGCAGCCGCGTCGACGAGGCGATCGAGACCGTCGGCCTCCGCGGGCGCGAGACGCGACCGGTTCAAGTCGCTACTCGCTCGGCATGAAGCAGCGCCTCGCCATCGCCGCGACCCTGCTCAAGTCGCCCCAGCTGCTCATCCTCGACGAGCCGACCAACGGCCTCGACCCGGCCGGCATCCGCGAGATCCGCGACACCATCCGCACGCTCGGCGAGCAGGGCGTCACCGTCCTGCTCAGCTCGCACATCCTGGCCGAGGTGCAGGCGGTCTGCACCTCGGCGACCATCATCGGCAACGGTCGACTGCTCGCCTCGGGCCAGGTCGCCGACCTCCTCGACTCCGGCAGCCGACGTGCACGCCGTCGAGGTGCCCGACGCCGACCTCGCGCTCGGCACCCTGCTCGGCGCCGACCTCGTCGCGCGCCGCGTCGACGAGCACCACGGTCGCACGTCGAGACCGTCGACCCCGGCGCGATCACCCGCACCCTGGGCGAGGCCGGCATCTGGCTGACGTCGCTCACCGCCGTACGACGCGACCTCGAGTCGGTCTTCCTCGAGCTCACCGCCGGCGAGACGCTGGGCGACACACCGGGCGATCCCGGCACCGGCTCGGTGGCGTCATGAGCCGCCTGCTGCGCCTGGTCCGCGTCGAGCTGACCCGCCTGCGCCTGCGCCGCGCGATCCTGCTCCTCGTCGCGGCAGCCGTCGTGCTCCCGATCGTCATCGGGATCGCGAGGGTCCTCGACACCCGCCCACCCTCCGAGGCGGACGTCGCCGCTGCCGAGCGCGAGGTGGCCGCCCAGCTGCGAGGACCCCTTCTTCAAGAAGGAGCTCGATCGCTGCATCGACCGGCCCGGGCGCTACGGCGTCTCCCCCGCCGACCGGGCCGACCCGGAACGGCTGCGCTGCGACCTGCGAGCAGTTCACCGGCCTGACGGTGGAGGACTACCTCTACTACTCCCCGCTCGACCTCGACGACGAGCGCGAGAACGGCTCCGGGGTCGCCGTCGTGGCGATCCTCGGCACGCTTGATGTTCCTGGCCGGGGCCACGTTCGTGGGCCACGACTGGAGCACCGGTTCGATGAGCAACCAGCTGCTGTTCGAGTCGCGACGGCTGCTGATCTGGGGCGCCAAGGCACTGGCGGTGATGTCGGCGGCCCTCGCCCTCGGCCTGGTCACCCTCACGGCGTACTGGCTGGGACTCTTCGCCGTCGTGCAGTCGCGCGACATCGACCTGCGCGACGGCGCCCTGCTCGACTGCCTCCAGCACGGGTGGCGCGGCGCCGGGGTCGCGGCGGCGGCCGCCCTGGGCGGCTACGCGCTGACCAACCTCTTCCGCAGCACCGTCTTCGCGCTCGGGGTGCTCTTCGGCGTCTCGGTCGCAGGCGGGCTGCTCCTGGCCAGCATCGGGCCCGACGACCCCGGCTGGCTCGACCCGACGATCAACGCCCTGGCCGTGATCTCCGACGGCACGACCTACTACGTGGACGTGCCCGACAGCTGCTTCAACGGGCCCAACGGCTTCGACGAGACCGACGCCGGAGTGCCAGCAGCAGCGCACGCGGTCCCTCGAGCAGGGCCTCACCTACTACGGCGATCCTGCTCGGGGCGGTCGCGTCGCCTCGGCGGGTTCGTTCCGCCGTCGCGACGTGCCCTGAGCCCGGTTGGAGCGCGATGTCGCGCGGCGTACTGTTGACTCAGTGACGACGACTCCCACCGCCCCCGAGGGCCGCAAGCTGCTCCGGCTCGAGGTCCGCAACGCCGAGACGCCGATCGAGCGCAAGCCCGAGTGGATCAAGACCCGCGCGAAGATGGGTCCGGAGTACAACGAGCTGATGAAGCTCGTGAAGAGCGAGGGCCTGCACACGGTCTGCCAGGAGGCCGGTTGCCCCAACATCTTCGAGTGCTGGGAGGACCGCGAGGCGACGTTCCTCATCGGCGGCGACCAGTGCACGCGCCGCTGCGACTTCTGCCAGATCGACACCGGCAAGCCGCAGCCGCTCGACCGCGACGAGCCGCGCCGGGTCGCTGAGTCGGTGCAGAAGATGAAGCTGCGCTACGCCACGATCACCGGCGTCGCCCGCGACGACCTCGAGGACGGCGGCGCCTGGCTGTACGCCGAGACCGTGCGCGCCATCCACGACCTCAACCCCGGCACCGGCGTCGAGAACCTCATCCCCGACTTCAACGGCAAGCCCGACCTGCTGCGCGAGGTCTTCGAGTCGCGGCCCGAGGTCCTGGCGCACAACGTCGAGACGGTGCCGCGGATCTTCAAGCGGATCCGCCCGGCCTTCCGCTACGACCGCTCGCTCGACGTGATCACCGCAGGCGCGTGACTTCGGCCTGGTCACCAAGTCCAACCTGATCCTCGGGATGGGCGAGACCCGCGCCGAGGTCTCCCAGGCGCTCCAGGACCTCCACGACGCCGGCTGCGAGATCATCACCATCACCCAGTACCTCCGTCCCTCCCTGCGCCACCACCCGGTCGAGCGCTGGGTCAAGCCGGAGGAGTTCGTCGAGCTCAAGGACGAGGCCGACGAGATCGGCTTCTCCGGCGCACTGTCGGGTCCGCTGGTCCGTTCGTCGTACCGAGCCGGTCGGTTGTACGGTCAGGCGATGGCGGCGCGCGAGGGCGCACCCGTCTGACCGCAGCACCCCAGCCCGCCGGACCACCAGATAGGCAGCAGCACGACGATGGCGACCGAGCCGAAGATCTCCCGAGCAGACAAGCGCGCGGCCAAGAAGGCCGAGACCGACCCGCTCAAGATGAGCCGACGTCGCCAGATCGTCGAGACCTACAAGATGTCCAAGCAGGGCGACCCGCGCATCGGGCTGTGGATGCTCGGTGCGTTCGTCCTCTTCGGGGCATTGGGCTTCGGGCTCTTCTACATCCTCCCCGGCGACGGCACCGTCAAGCTGGTCTTCGCCATCATCGGTGGTCTGCTCATCGGGTTCCTGGCGATGATGATCACCTTCAGCAGGCGCGCCCAGCGCGCAGCGTTCAAGCGACTCGAGGGTCAGCCCGGCGGCGGCGCCCGAGCGCTGTCGATGCTGCGCCGCGGCTGGAAGGTCGACGAGGTCGTCGGCTTCACCAAGCAGCAGGACATGGTGCACCGCGTCGTCGGGCCTCCCGGCATCGTGCTGGTCGGCGAGGGCAACCCCAACCGGCTCAAGGCCCTGATGTCCTCCGAGCGCCGCAAGCACGAGCGGGTGGCGGCCGACACCCCGATCCACGAGGTGGTCGTCGGGAACGAGGACGGTCAGGTCGCGCTGCCCAAGCTGATGAAGCACGTCCAGAAGCTCGGCCGTCAGGTCAAGCCGGCCGAGATCACCGACGTCCTCAACCGGCTCAAGGCCCTCGACGCCCAGCGTCCCAAGGTGCCGCTCCCGCGCGGGCCGGTGCCGACGAGCATGAAGGGCATGCGCGGCAACATGCGCGGCCGCTGACCCACGCCCAGCCCGTTCGACCCGGAGACGCCGGCGCGGTGGTCTCAGCCGAGTGGCGGGACCGCGATGCTGATGGCTTCGCCCCACCCGGAGAACCGCAGGGTGGACGTCGTCGCCGGGGTCGAGCCGAAGTCCATGCGCACCGGCAGGTCATCGGAGCCGATGGCGACGGCCACGTCGACGACGCCGACCGTGTCGTCCTGCAGGATCAGGGACGGCGCGATGAGGCTGGCGACGTCCAGGGAGAGTGCGTAGAGGCCCACGGTCGTGCCGCCGAGGTCGCCCTTGCCCACCACCGAGAAGTCGGCGCCGTCGACGAAGGTCGCCCGCAGGTCGGTCAACAGGTCGAAGGCCAAGACCTTCGAGAGGATGCCGCTCCCGTTGGCAGCCAAGCGCGGGTCGTCGGGCGAGACCCGCGCCCAACCCTGGCCGTCGTCGACGTTGACGTAGAGCTGGCCGTTGATCCGCCGGATCTGCAAGGTCGGGTCGCCGGGAGTCGCCGGCGTCAACGTGAGCGAGAGCGCGGCCGCCTGGTAGGCGAGGTCGACCACCAGTGCCTCGGGACGCTCGTCGTCACCGATCGTCACTCGGACCGAGTCCACCGCACCCACGGCTGCGCCGACCCGACTGATCAGCTCACCCTTGGTGATGGGCCCCTTCGGCTCCTTCGTCGGCTCGGCGCCGGGAGTCTTGGTCGGCTTCGCCGTCGGGGTGCGGGTGGGAGCGCTGGGCGACGGCGTGCTCGTCGGAGTGGAGTCGGGGATGACCACGCCGTTGGGAGCCGGTGTCTCCCCGCCCAGGTCGGTGACGACGACCGACTGCGGCGGCTCGGCGGAGTCGTCACCACCGCACCCGGTGAGGAGGAGCCCCGACACCGCGGTGACGGCGACGAGGGCGGTCAGGCTGCGAGCGCGGGTCACGACGGCATCAACGAGGCGTAGGTGTCCTTGGTGACGGTCGCGGTGCCCGCCATCAGGTCGTGCAGGCCGCGGCCGTCCGGCCTGAAGACCAACGGCGGGATGACCAGCGCCACGAGCACCTGCCGCCCGAGCATCTTGAGGGGGTTGATCGGCTGCCACGACCCGCTCGCCGGTACGACGCGCAGGCCGGTGGCGAGCTTGCCGAAGGAGCCGGCCAGCAGCCAGGTGAAGATCGCCGACTCGAGGACGTAGACCCCCAGGACGAGGAACCCGCTCAGGCCGCCACGCTCGCCGTACTGATCGGTGCCGATGACCGCCACCACGACCAGCGTGCACACCAGCCAGTCGACCAGCAGCGCGACGACCCGCCGACCCCAGGAGGCGGTGTCGAAGGCGTTCTCCTGCAGGGTGTTCACGTCGCCCAGCCTAGAAGGTCTCTCCACAGGTCCAGGTACGGACTACCCGTTACACGGGGGACACATAAACGATACGGTCGAGAAACGGCCCGTTCGTACTTTCGGGCTACCTGGCGCAACGTCGCGTCGGGGCACCACACCCGCGAACGCGACGGCTGCGCACCCGCCGGGGGCCGGCCAAGGAGGACGAATGTTCAGCACCAGCGAGGAGTTGCTCGCCTACATCAAGGATGAGGGCGTCGAGATGGTCGACGTCCGCTTCTGCGACCTGCCCGGCATCATGCAGCACTTCACCGTGCCCGTGTCGTCGTTCGACGAGAGCGTGTTCGAGGACGGCCTGGGCTTCGACGGTTCCTCGATCCGTGGCTTCCAGGCCATCAACGAGTCGGACATGTCGCTCTTCCCGGACGTGACCACCGCCTACATCGACCCCTTCCGGAAGTCGAAGACGCTCAACGTCAACTTCTTCATCCACGACCCGATCACCGGCGAGCCCTACTCGCGCGACCCGCGCAACATCGCCCGCAAGGCGCTCGCCTACCTGTCGACCACCGGCATCGCCGACACCGCGTTCTTCGCGCCCGAGGCGGAGTTCTACATCTTCGACAGCGTGCGCTACTCCACCGATGTCAACCACGGCTTCTACCACATCGACTCGGTGGAGGGCTGGTGGAACTCCGGCAAGGAGGGCGAGGACAACCTCGGCTACAAGACCCGCCTCAAGGGCGGTTACTTCCCCGTCGAGCCCTACGACCACTACAGCGACCTGCGCGCCGACATGGTCAAGAACCTCGAGAAGTGCGGGCTGACCGTCGAGCGCGCCCACCACGAGGTCGGCACGGCCGGCCAGGCGGAGATCAACTACCGCTTCGACACCCTGCTCAAGGCCGCCGACGACGTGATGAAGTTCAAGTACCTCATCAAGAACACCGCCTGGGAGCAGGGCAAGTCGGTCACCTTCATGCCCAAGCCCGTCTTCGGTGACAACGGCTCCGGCATGCACGTCCACCAGTCGCTGTGGGACGACGGCGTACCGCTGTTCTACGACGAGACCGGCTACGGCGGGCTGTCCGACATGGCGCGCTGGTACATCGGCGGCATCCTCAAGCACGCGCCGTCGCTGCTGGCGTTCACCAACCCGACGGTGAACTCCTACCACCGCCTGGTGCCGGGCTTCGAGGCCCCGATCTCGCTCGTCTACTCCTCGCGCAACCGCTCGGCGTCGGTCCGCATCCCGATCACCGGCTCCAACCCGAAGGCCAAGCGCATCGAGACCCGGTTCCCCGACCCGTCGGCGAACCCCTACCTCGCGTTCTCGGCGCTGATGCTCGCCGGCATCGACGGCATCCAGAAGAAGATCGAGCCCGCGGCCCCGATCGACAAGGACATCTACGAGCTCCCGCCGGACGAGATGGCCGAGATCGACCAGGTGCCGACCTCGCTCAACGCGGTGCTCGAGGCGCTCGAGGCCGACCACGACTACCTCACGGCCGGCAACGTCTTCACGCCCGACCTGATCGAGACGTGGATCGACTACAAGCGCAC
>CAWGJR010000025.1:0-184859 GCA_963822915.1 uncultured Actinomycetota bacterium | reverse complement strand
ATTACATCAACTGCCTGGCACGCAGCTCCCGAAGTAGCAGGCAGTCTGATCCCGAGTCATCCCAGAGAGAACCGCAGTGATGGCAACCAATCAACACGGTCTCTCTCTGGACCCGCCTGACGTCCCTTTCTGACGCAGCAATATTTGAGGTGGACAGGAACACACAATGTGGTGTCGTGCCAGGCTGCCACCCCTGTACCTACAACATGCTCTATTCCCACGCATGCGCCGCCGGCTTATCCCAAACCGGCGCCCTGCTCATCACGACGCAACGTTTTTTAGCGCCCGCCACACAGCGTTGTCAATCCGCTTGGTCATGGCCTTGATCTGTGCCCCGGGGCCGAGCTCGAACAATTCCGTCTTACCGGCACCTACCAGCGCCCGGAGGGACGATTCCCACTGTACAGGCTCCACCAGTTGACGCGCCAGCATCCCGGGGATATCGGCGGCGGATCCCAGCGGAGCGGCGGTGACGTTGGAGTAGACGGGGATGCGGGGCTCGTGGAAGGTGACGCCCTTGAGCACCTGCACGGGATATAAGTAGGTTTAATGTTGAGTGGGGACTTTAATTTTGAATCCCGTCTCTTGGTGCGGACATCATAAAAAACATGCGCCAATTTCACAGATGTCAAGGTCCCGGTTTTGATTTGAGAATGGGTCCTGGCCTGAGTTCGTATCGGGGCCTACCTGGATCAGCGCATCCTGTGCTGGTTTCATGAGTGGCGTGTGGAATGCGCCGCTCACCGCGAGCGGCACCGCCTTCAGCGCGCCCTTCGCCACAGCGGCCCTCTGGGCGGCATCCAGACGCTCCCTTGTGACCAGACACGACACGGCCCTGCACGGAGATGCCGTATAACAGGGCCACAGTCACTCGCGGTCCTGTACACTGTGTGTTGCCACCGGACACAATAATCCACCCTCTGCATCAATAGCTGTTGATGTCGATGACAGGATTTAGGCTCAAAAGCGCACGTCGAGTTGTCGCCTGTCGACACGATCTCCCGAGTTAACACACTTCCATCTTGCATGCAATATGCAATGTACATGTGTAGCGTAGTGTGTGTTGTCCTATGTCTGAAACAACAGAATTTTGTGTATGCAGGATTAGCGTTAGAAAGAGGTCCAGACTTAGGAAAGGTTCGTACCTGTGGGAATAGGTAATTTGCCAGCTGGCACACACAGTTGGGCCCCATGCTCTTCCGCACATCTGCGCATATAGTCCCCAGATCCTCGTCACTCAGACCGATGACTGAGAGCATCCCGTGCGGCGATCCCTGGGATGCGGCGGCGGCCATGCTTTCGCCGCGGGCCTTCACCACCTGTGCAGGTTACAGGGCACAATGTTGGTAGGGTGCGCACAGGCTGTGGTCAGTCAGGCCGATGGTGGTGGCTGCACCAGAGAGCACCGCTGCCAGTGCTTCACCACCTTGTGACTTAAGGATTGAGTTTATGACGAGCCAAGATAGCTCAGGATAGTGAGGAACAGACTAAATGTCATATTGGAATCACGAATCAGGCCGAGACTTGGCCCGTCTGCCCAGCCAGGTGTCCCCCAGACCACGACAGCCATGTACTCGCTCAGACCCACCCGGATCGAGGAGCAGAACCAGTGATTGGGGTTCGATTTCGGTGACACATACGTGCCTCAAGCCCTTTATTGCAAAGCCTTGCGAGCCTTAGACCACCAGAGGGGTGTACTATGCGAGGAGGTCAGCCTCTTCACCGAACATGTACAATTTCTCACTCTACGGGGTTTCGGAGTATACAAGGATTGGGGTCTACTGTACGTACCTTGAGCCCGTCTGCGAAGGACATTGCCCCTGAGAACACCAGCGCCGTGTACTCGCCCAGGCTCAGCCCCGCGCTGGCGGAGCATGCCGCCACGGCGCCAGGATTCTCGCCGCGCAGCTTCTCCACAGCTGCCAGGCCGGCCACAAAGAGAGCAGGCTGCATGGCGACCGAGACATGGATTCAGGGTGCACGAGAAAAGGTTGTTGAAGCCAGCGAAAAGGGTTTCAAAGGGGAAGATGGGGAACTCCTTTCTTCTAGCACACGGGAGCCTATACTGTAGTGCAAGCTGAATCCTGATTGTGGGGGATGTGCAGACAAAAGCACATGCGCGACGGTGACAAATTTGACAAGTCCTACCAGCTCGGTGGCGTGTACCAGGGTATAGGTGCCCACCTGTGCATAGGTTGTGTTGTCCAGCTTTTCCTTTGGACCGTTGGTGCACAGGTCCAGGAGGTCATAGCCTAAGACC
The DNA here is from genome assembly GCA_963822915.1 of uncultured Actinomycetota bacterium. GTDB lineage: Bacteria > Actinomycetota > Actinomycetes > Propionibacteriales > Nocardioidaceae > Nocardioides. The sequence goes on along the minus strand of CAWGJR010000025.1, from coordinate 182,599 downwards.
TGGTTCGCCTCCTTGAGCATATTCTTTACAGCGGGAATGTCCTTCGTTGCCTGCGTGCAGGATCCAAAGCCAGCCTTGAGGAATACAGCAATAAGGCTGGATAGTACCGTTTGTAACTGTCATAATGTTTGGGGTTTGAAAGCAATTGGGTACCAGTTGTGCGATGCTGATTCCAGAAGTATTCATAAGCAGATCCGGTGCCAGTTGATTTGAACAGTTACTCAAGTATGCAGTGTTAATATTTGGAAGGTTCAAATGACATACCAGGTACAGGAAGAATCGATGACCATCTCTCTCAAATAGCTTTGTCAGCATTCCCAATCCGAAAATTCACTTTCACAGGTTTAGGGATGAGTGGATGTACAGTGGTGGTGCGGGCTGGGAAAGTGGCTCACGTTCAGCATGCCCAGCGCCTGTGATCCTTGTCCCGGAAAGACAAACGCGACAGGCGTGTTCGACGGGGCGGATTTTGTAGCTTCCGAACCCTTGATCCCCACGGCACCCATCTCCTCCGTGATCTCTGTGATTACAGTGGATGGGGTCGGCAGTACGGGAGGCGCCTTCGCGGCAGCTTCTTTGGCGGCGGCCTCCTTGGCCGCCCGCTTGGCGGCCTTGCGCACCTTCCGGGCAGCTTCCTCAATCTCACGGCGTACTGCCTCTGCACGGCAGGGGGTTCGTTGCTTTGCCAATTTGTTGCTCAGTAGGTCTAGACAAGCTTTATACATGGTGGTTATTTAAGCGTGTGCTGGGCCGCCTCTCTAGAACAGGGGTTCAGGGTACGAGGTTCTGGTGTCAAAATCTCGGTCCCCACCTGGGTAAATGTGCTTGTGATCCTTGTCCCAGGCCTTGACACTATCGATGCCGTAGTCGTACAGAGTCCACCAGCAGCCGATGTCAGGGTGCGGTTCCCGGATCTGGACAACACACACACACTTACTTAAGCTCCTCCTTCGCAAGATTATTATACCGAACACTCATCCTAGCAACCTGGCCTCGTAGACACACCACAAAGTATATAATGTTGACAATTGCAACGTACGGGCACGCTCTACGCTAAGAGAGTCCTCACCTTCGCAGTCCCGGCATACTTTATCTCCAGGTCCCGCAGCTTGCCGCGGATGACCTCATTTTCCTGGGCTAGGTCAACCGGCAGGTGGTGGCCAGGGTTCAAGTACGCGTCGTAGTCCTCGGTGCGGATTTTGGGGTCCGCTCCTCGGCTCTACATCACAAGGTGGTCAGCTGTCAGCAATGTCTATCAGTCTATATCTATTGATCCCACCGCCACCCTCTGGGCTGTACCAGTCAGCATGTGTACCAACCTCACTAGAGATCCTACCGAAGTGACATTCTGAATTCTTTTTCAAAACGAATCATGCTTCATTACATGGTACCAACAGAAATGCAATGTGCTGTCTCTGTACTCTATGCTGGGCACTTGTCTACTTCGTTTGCATGGATCTCTTGCGCAAACCGACTCCTATCAACCAAGTGATGACCACTTGCCAAGGTGAAATATTACCTCAGCTACTGCAGGAGTATTTGTCAATGAGGGTTCCGCACCAGCAGAAACTCGTACAGCTCCATGTATCCATCGTACTGGGCGAGGATCGCAGCTCGATGCAGGGGCGTCATGCCTTTCTCGTCGCGCTGGTTCACTTCGGCTCCGAGATTAATAAAAGGTTGCTGTGCATCTGCAAGCGCGAACATGGTCAATCGTGAGACTTCGCTGTGCATTCTTCAGCATCGTGATTCGTGCTGGAGGCATCGTGGCTCGGAACGCTCATCCGATTGTGTGGTAACTTGTTTGTTACTCCATATCCATTGTGTCAGATGCATCTGTACCATGAAATTTTCTCGCACGTCAAAGAACGCACCATGTCGAGCTGTCTGTAGGTTGTGGCGAAGTGCAAGGGGGCACCGGCACCGTTATCTTGCGTTATAAAGTACGGATCCGTCGACATGATGAGAGCGAGCTGCTCTGGATCCCCCAGTCGCACGGCCGAGTAGAATGCGAAAGGTGCGTGTTTCGGTTGCGGGGCGTATGCTCGTACTCGTCATATCACGCGGCATGCTTGCGGTTTCGCGAGGACAGCTTTGGTCGGTGCAGTATTGACGGAATGGCGCATAAGAGCTGGTTCACCTTCTCGAGGCACAGGGTTTGGGCATGTGACCTTCTCGATCTCCGTCGTGCTCGTGGGTCACTCGCTCGGCGGACGCGCGGCGCTGATCGCCGGGGCGGCCGACGACGCCGTGGTCGGCGTGGTCGCCCTCAACCCCTGGCTCTACCCGACCGACGACGCGCCGCTCGAGGGGCGCCGCGTGCTGGTCGTCCACGGGGACGCCGACCGGATCGCGCCGCTGGCGAGCGCGCAGAGCGTCGTACGACGCCTGGCTCGCCGTACGACGGTCGAGCTCGTCGTGGTGCCCGGCGGCAAGCACGCGATGCTCCGCCACGCGGGCGCCTACGAGCAGCACACCCGTGACTTCGTCTCCCAGGTGCTCGGCAAGACCTGAGCCAGGGCCCAGCCGGTCAGGCTTGGCAGACCGGGCACCAGAACAGGTTGCGGGCCTCCATCGTCGCGGCCTCGACGGGTGTCCCGCAGCGCCGGCACGGCTGCCCCGCGCGGCGGTAGACGTAGTGGGCGTCCGTGCGGCGCGGGCGCGCCCGCGGGGCGCTCGCGGTCGTCGCGGCTCGGTGGTGATGATGCGTCCCGGCGCGGACGCCGGCGCGCATCAGCACGCACCAGGTCGTCCCACATCGCCCGCCACAGCGGCCGGGTCGAGGTCGCGGCCCGGGCAGGAACGGGCTCACCCGGTGGCGGAACAGGATCTCGGCGCGGTAGACGTTGCCGACCCCGGCCAGCACCGGCTGGTCCATCAGCAGGCCGCCGATCGGCGCGCCGGCTGCGCGCGATCCGCGCGGCGGCCGGCGCCGGGTCGGCGCCGCGGCGCAGCGGGTCCGGGCCGAGCCGGGCCAGCACGGCGTCCGCTCCGGCGTCGCCGAGCAGCTCGCAGGCGGTCGGGCCCGCGCAGGTCGAGCCAGCGCTCCGTCGGTCACCAGCCGCAGCCGCAGCGCGCCGACGCGGCTCGGGCGCCGGGCCGGTCCCGTCGCGGAACTTCCCGTAGAGCCCGAGGTGGACGTGGAGCCAGAGGTCGCCGTAGCGGTGGAAGAGGTGCTTGCCCCACGCGTCGGTGGCGTCCAGCCGCTGGCCGTCGATCAGGGCGGCACCCTCGGCGAAGCGGCCCTGCGGGCTCGAGGCCGACACGACGTGACCGCCCAGCGCGCGCCGGTGCCGGCGCGCGAGTCGGTGGATCGAGTGACCTTCGGGCATCGGGCCATCCTGACCGACCGGCGCCTCCTCCAACGGGTGGTGTCGGCGGCTGCCCCTACCGTGAGCGACGTGGACCTGCGCGACGCCTTCGCGATGGCCGAGGACCTCCTCGAGCACCACGGGCTCACCGACGTGGACGGTGGCCTACGACGGCGCCAAGCGTCGGGCCGGGCATCTGCCGGTTCGGGCCCCGGGTGATCGGGCTCAGCGCGCCGCTGACCGCAGCTGCACTCCGACGCCGAGGTGCGCGACACGGTCCTGCACGAGATCGCCCACGCCCTGGCCGGTCCGCGGCACGGCCACGACGCGACCTGGCGCGCGGATCGCGCGTCCGCATCGGCTGCAGCGGCGAGCGCTGCGTCTCCGACGACGCCCCGCGCGTCGAGCCGCCGTGGCTGGGGGTCTGCCCGGCGGGCCACACCGTCGGGCGGCACCGGCGTCCCGAGCGGGTGATGGCGTGCGGCAGTGCTCGCTCGACCTTCGACCTCGCCCACCTGCCTTCAGCCTGGACCCACCACGGCCGGCCCGCGGTGATGCACCCCAACTACGTGGCCGAGCTCGACCGGCTGCGCGCCGGGCGGCCTCTCGTGCGTGCTCCGCGTCGGCGCCCGGGCCCGGATCACCGCTCACGGGGAGCACCACGGCGGCGTGGGCAAGATCGTCAAGCGCGGCCGCACGAGCTATCACCTGCGCGCCGGGACGCACGGTGCTGCGGGTGCCGTTCGCGTGCGTCGAGCCCTACGGCCGGCGGTCTAGATAGGTCGAGCAGCCCGGCCGGTCGCGCTCTAGGCTCGGGCCGTGCCTGGGGACGGCGAGCCGTCCGAGGGATCGGACTGGGCGACCTACGAGCCGACGCGCGGCGCCACGGAGTCGCCGGAGTCGCTCGAGGAATCGCCGCGAGTGCCGCCGTACCGTCCGCCGGTGACTGCCGGGCCCAGCGCGGGCCTGCTGATCAGCGCGTTCCTCGCGATCCTCGTCATCGGCGCGGGCGCCGTCGCGGTCAGGACGTTCGTCGCGGGCTCGTCCACGTCCACGTCCAGCGCGACCGCGGGCTCGGACGAGGTGGTCGAGGATCCCGCCCGGGCGCAGGAGCCGTCTCCGCCCGACGTGCTGAGCCCCGACGGGTTCGCCGACCTGGTGGCCGCCGTCGAGGCCTCCACCGGCACGACCGTGGTGTTCCGGGCGGTGCTGTACCCCGAGTACGCCTCCGTCGATGTGCCCGTCGATCCCACCAGCAAGCGGCAGATGAGCCTCTCCTGGAACGGCGAGCTCAGCGACAGCGACCGGCTCGGGACGTCGTCGTACGAGCGCGTCGACCTGGCCGACCTCGACGCCGAGGTGTTCGACGGCCTCCTGCGCAAGGCCCGCAAGCGCGTCGACGAGCCGACGAGCACCTACGTCATCATCGAGGGCGCCTCCTCCGGGCGCGAGCTCGACGCCCGGATCCTGGCCTACGCGAGCAACGAGTACAGCGAGGGCGCCTACGTCGCGGCCGACCCTGGACGGCACGGTCACCCGGGTCGTCAGCTTCTGAGGTCGAAGAGGTAGCGGCTCGAGGGCACCAGGTCGAGCCCGGTGTCGGCACCGAACCGCGCGATGCTGGCCATCATCCTCTCCAGCCGGTCGCTGAGCTCGGCGTCGGAGCCGCCGCTGCCGTAGAAGGCGTGGATGTCGGTGATCGCGGCGGTCGGGAAGAGCTCCTCCACCAGTGCCGCGACCGGCGGGGAGTCCGGGGTCAGGGGAGCGGTCGACGACGTTCTGGACGTAGCCGAACGTGCCCTGCGTCGCGATCGCGACCGGGGTGTGGTCGACCAGCCACCGGTGCAGCCACTCCTCGTGGGAGAGGTCGTCGGGCCGTCGCAGCAGGGCGATGTTGGCCAGGGCGTCGAGCCGCGACCCGTCCCACGTCTCCTCGGGCGCGATCGGGCCGCCGCTCGTCGACCTCCCAGCCGGCGACCCGCGTCACCGAGGCGAGGTCCGCGAGGGCGGCCAGCGTCGCGCCGGGGTCGCGATCACCGTCCCAGGTGCTCACGACGGCGGCGATCGGCGCGTCCCCGGCCGGCAGGCGCATCGCCGCGGAGACCGGTTCGTCGTCGACGTTGACCTGGAGCCTGCTCACTCCCGAGGTCGCGCAGGGCGGCGTGGAGCCCGGGATCCAGCAGGTCGGTGCGCCGGCGCGTCGCCCCAGACGGCATGCATTCGTTTGGTCACAGCCGTCACCGTAGTGGCCCGCGGAGTACCGCACCGGGTATATTCGTCGTGCGCGCGGGTACGGATGGGTCGTGACGCAGCATCCCCCACAGCCGGCGCACATGTACCTCGATCCGCCGCTCGCACCCAGCGAGATCGATTTCCTCTCCGGCTTCTCATCGCGCGGCGACATCCGTCGCGTGTGGCCCGGCCAACCCAACGCCCACTGCCCGTGGCGGGTCGCCGACGACGGGCGGAGCCTGGTCCTCGATGTCGACCTCGTGGGCGACGACGTCGCCGCGGTCGCGGCCTGGCTGCGCTTCCTGTGCCACGAGTTCCTCGCCCCGAGCTCGATCGAGGCCATGCACGCCGCGCTCGCCCACCGGCTGCGCGGGGGGCACCAGATGTCCGGCGCGGTCGTCGTCGGCGCCGACCACGAGATCGTCGCCGACCGCAACCGCGATCACCGAGCGGACCCTGGTCGCCGAGCCCGAGGACGCCGTCGTGATCCCGTTCCACGCCGTGCGCGGCGCGAGCCGGCGGGACCCGCGGCCCGCCGGTCAGGCGCGCTGCGTCGAGAGGTAGACCTCGCGGGTGCGCTCGGCGATCGCGCTCCAGGCGAAGGTGCTCGATCGCGCGCGTCCTGCCCGCCCGGCCGTACGACGCCGCACGCGCCGGGTCGGCGACCAGCTCGTTGAGGGCGGCGGCGAAGTCGGCGACGTAGCGGTCGGGGTCGAGCGGGGTGCCCGTGCCGTCGGTGGCCTGCTCGATCGGCACGAGCAGCCCGGTCTCGCCCGGCACGACGACCTCCGGGATGCCGCCGGTGGCGGTCGCGACGACGGCGGTCTCGCACGCCATCGCCTCGAGGTTGACGATCCCCAGCGGCTCGTAGATCGACGGACAGGCGAAGACGGTCGCGGCGGTCAGCAGCGCGACGACGTCGGGGCGCGGCAGCATGTCGCGGATCCACACGACGCCGGACCGGGTGGCGGCGAGGTCCTCGACCAGGGCCACCACCTCGGCCTCGATCTCGGGGGTGTCGGGAGCCCCGGCGCACAGCACGATCTGGACGTCCGGCGGCACCTGCGCGACCGCGCGCAGGAAGAGCGGCAGCCCCTTCTGGCGGGTGATCCGACCGACGAAGACGACCGAGGGACGGTCCGGGTCGACGCCCAGCTCGCGCACCCGGTCGGGGGCGTGGATCGGCGCCCAGTCGGTGGTGTCGATGCCGTTGTGGACCACGTGGACCCGCGTCGGGTCGATCGAGGGGTAGGACCGCAGCACGTCGTCGCGCATGGCGGCCGACACCGCGATGACCGCCGCGGCGGCCTCGTAGGCGGTGCGCTCGACCCACGACGAGACGGCGTAGCCGCCGCCCAGCTGCTCGGCCTTCCAGGGACGCAGCGGCTCCAAGGAGTGGGCGGTCACGACATGGGGGACACCGTGCAGGAGGCTCGCCAGGTGTCCGGCCATGTTGGCGTACCAGGTGTGGGAGTGGACCAGGTCGGTCCCGCCGCAGGCATCGGCGATCGCGCAGGTCGACGCCGAGCGTGGCCAGGGCGGGGTTGGCGCCGGCCAGCTCGGCGAGGTCGCCGTACGACGACGTCCCGGGCTCGTCGCGCGCGCCACCGAAGGCCTGGACGCGGGTGTCGAGCCCGTCGAGGGAGCGCAGTGCGCGCACCAGCTCGGCCACGTGGACCCCCGCTCCTCCGTAGACGGACGGCGGGTACTCCTTGGTCACGACATCGATGCGCACGCGTCGAACCTAGTGCCCCGCACGAGAAGTTCGGTGCATATCTCGCACCCTGCGCACGCACCTCGCGGCGTTGACGACGCTGGTGAGACGCCTGGTATGACTGCGCATCGTCGCCTTGCGATGCACGCACCCAGCGCACGACCTACGGGCCGAACTTCCCGCGCAGGACACTAGTGGATCGCCGCGTTCGGGACCTGCGTCAGCGCAGCACGGCGCTGCGCTCGCCGGCCGGCTGGGCGCAGGCGCTCTCGTTGACACCGAGGTCCATCTCGGGCGCCTCGATCGACTTCTGGTTGGGCCGCGCGAGGGTGTAGTAGCGGGCCCAGTCCATCTGCATCCGACCGTGGTCCATCTTCTCGCCCTTGACGGACTGCAACCGGAAGCGGGGCTGGAGCTTGACCCCCGAGAGCGCCTCGGGGCGGGTCTCGGTGCGGATGACCCGGGTGTCGACGAACCACGAGATGTGGTCCTTGGTGACCTCGACGGCGTAGGTGTGGAAGACGTCGGTGCCGAGGTCGAGATCGATGCCGTAGGCGAACTCGTTGACGGGCCTGGTGCGGACCGCTCCGGTCGCGCTCGCGTCGCCGGGCGCGTAGTCGGACAGGACGATGCTCTTGGTGCCGCACTTGTACTTCCGGGTCGGCACCAGCTCCCAGACCGCTCGGTAGGCCGTGTGGTCGAACGTGTAGCGCCGGGCGCGGACCCGCGCCTCCCAGCGGCCGTACTTCGCCGCCTGGTCGGTCGCCAGCGCGGTGACGGTGCCGCCGGCCCTTCGACTCGAGGGTGAGCATGCCGTTCTGGTTGGCGACCTTGCCCGGGTTGTTGAGCTCCCACTCCGGGCGCGGGCTCGGGCGTGTGGAACTCGTCGCCCCACGCGTAGTTGCCCCACTTGAAGACGGCCGCGGCGTTCGTCGGGTTGGCGGGATCGGCCACCGCGGCGGGCGTGGCGAGGGCCAGTGGGGCGAGCAACGCCCCGACGGCGAGGAGGCTGCGGACGGGAAGTCGAGGGCAGGACATCGCACCAGCCAAGCACACGCGGCGCCGGAACGGCGTACGTTGGGTCGAGGTGAGCGCCCGTCCGAAGGTCCTGGCCATCGTCCTTGCTGGTGGAGAGGGCAAGCGGCTGATGCCGCTGACCGCCGACCGCGCCAAACCCGCGGTGCCGTTCGCCGGCATCTACCGCCTGATCGACTTCGCGCTCTCCAACGTCGTCAACTCCGGCTACCTCCAGATCGTCGTGCTGACGCAGTACAAGTCGCACAGCCTCGACCGTCACATCACCCAGACCTGGCGGATGTCGACGCTGCTCGGCAACTACGTGGCGCCGGTGCCGGCGCAGCAGCGCGTCGGCAAGCACTGGTACCTCGGCTCGGGCGACGCGATCTTCCAGTCGCTCAACCTGATCAAGGACGAGAAGCCCGACATCGTCGTCGTGGTGGGCGCCGACCACGTCTACCGGATGGACTTCTCCCAGATGGTCGACCAGCACGTCGCCAGCGGGGCCGCGTGCACGGTCGCGGCGATCCGTCAGCCGATCGGCCTCGCCGACCAGTTCGGCGTCATCGACGTCGTGCCCGACGACCCGCGGCGCATCCGCGAGTTCCTCGAGAAGCCGACCGACCCGACCGGGCTGCCCGACAGCCCCGAGCGAGGTGCTCGCCTCGATGGGCAACTACGTCTTCGACGCCGACGCGCTGGTCGACGCGGTCACCCGCGACGCGACGACCGACGGCTCCAAGCACGACATGGGCGGCGACATCGTGCCCGCCTTCGTGCGTCGCGACCAGGCCGGCCGTCTACGACTACCAGGACAACGTCGTGCCCGGCGCGACCGACCGCGACCGGGGCTACTGGCGCGACGTCGGGACGCTCGGCTCCTACTACGCCGCCCACATGGACGTCGTCTCGCCGCTGCCGATCTTCAACCTCTACAACTTCGACTGGCCGATCTACACCTCCTACGGCCCGCAGCCGCCGGCCAAGGTCGTCGCCTCGCGGCGGCCGCGAGGCCTCGGTCGACGAGGCGGTGCTGTCGCCCGGGGTCGTCGTCAGCGGCGGCCACGTCAACCGCTCGGTGCTCTCGCCCGCCGTGCACGTCGGCGAGGGCGCGTCGGTCGACGGGCTCGGTGCTGATGAACGGCGTCAGCGTCGGCGCGGGCGCGGTCGTGCGCAACGCGATCCTCGACAAGAACGTCGTGGTGCCGCCCGGGCGCCGAGGTCGGCGTCGACCCCGACGCCGACCGCGCCCGCGGCTTCCTCGTCGAGGACGGGCTGACCGTGCTCGGCAAGGACCAGCCCTTCGGCTGACTGCTCGTGATCCACGCGGCGGAGCTGCCGTGCGTCTGGTCGACACCAGGTCGGCACCAGACGCGAGCCAGGAGCACGCCCGCGGCGCGGGCGGGCTCGGCGTACGCCGCGGCGAGGGTCTCGACGGTCTCGTGGGCGTTGAGGCCGCTGGGGTTGGGCACGACCCAGAGCTCGGCCCCGGCGAGCGGCTCCGGCTGGCGGCCCATCACGGCCTTGGGCCGGCCGAAGGCGCTGCGGTAGGCCGTGATGCCGGCGATCGCGACGACCGCCGGGCGGCGCGCGGGCGATCAGGGCCTCGAGCTCGGCGCCGCCGGCTCGCAGCTCGTCGGCGGACAGCTCGGAGGCCTTGGCGGTGGCGCGCCGTACGACGTTGGTGATGCCGAGCCCCGAGGAGCGCAGCCGCGTCGCGGTCGGCGTCGGTCATCCCGGCCGCCGGGTCGATCGGCGTCGTGAGGATCCCGGCGCGCAGCAGCGCGGGGTAGAACCGGTTGCTCGGGTAGGCGAAGTGGGTCGACGTCGCTGCCGTCCACAGACCCGGGTTGATGCCGACGAAGAGCAGCCGCAGGGGTGGGTCGCCGGGTCCGGGGAGGAGATCGGGCACCTCGGCGTCACGGAACGACTCCAGCTCGGCCCGGGTGAAGCGCGTCATCAGGCCATCCTCGCGGCTCGCTGGTGAGAGCCTCGCGGAACCGCTCGGCTCGCAGTAGCGTCCCATCATCATGCGACGCACTCTCGGAACCTCCCTCGCCCTGACCCTGCTCTCCGCCCTGCTGGTCGGGTGCGGCTCGGACGCGGAGGTGCTGTACCCCGAGCGACGCGACGGCGCAGCGACCCGGCCGCCTCGTCCACCCCGAGCCCCAGCGACCCGGCGGACCCGGCCGAGACCCCCGACGAGCCCACCTCGACCCAGACCGACGGCGACGCCGCGGAGCCCGTCGACTACGACGTCGTCTCGCTGCCGAGCGAGACCGCAGCCGGGGGCGAGCGTCTCGCCGATGCTCACCCCGGTCGGCACGCCCGACGAGCTCGACGCCTTCGTGACGCAGTTCCGCCTCGACTCGCTCGCCGACGAGATCCGCACCGACGCCACCACGGCGTCGTACGACGGTCGAGCTCTGGGCCGCGGTCGTCTCGATCGGCTGTGACGTCCCGCCGGGGGTGTTCGTCGAGGAGGGCGAGGCCGGCTACCTCGTGACGCCGCAGAAGGTCGCCGACCCGCTCCAGGAGTGCCTGGCACCGGTCACGACCGTCGCGCTCGTCGCGATCCGCTGACCTGAGCCTGACATCAACCGGCCCGTGACGGCCTCAGGGCGCCGTGTAGGTCATTCCACCGCGTTGGCGACCGAGCGCTCGACGTCCGTCGGAGGGTGAGTTGATGACGCCGACCGTGCCGTTGGGCTTCTTGGCGATCATCGTCGAGGACCCGCCGCCGTCGAGGTTGAGCGCCTCGTCGGCGCCGAGGTCCATCATCAGGTCGGCCAGCTCGACCATCGTGTAGCCGCGGCTGAAGCTCTGCCGGCCGTCGATGACGAGCAGCAGCACCGAGTGGGTGTCGCGGTCGATCCCGATCGCCGTGCGCGGGTGCAGCTCGCGGTCGTCGACGACCTTGATGACGCCGTCGTCGACGAGGAACTGGTTGCCCGTGATCGCCATGGCGGGAGCGCCCGCGAGCCGGGAGACGAAGGTGATCTTCGCGCCCTTGCGGAGCTTCTGGAGCGCCGCCGCTCCAGCGCCCCGACCGACCAGCATGCGCCCCTTGAGCGTGGTGTTGGAGGGGAGCTTGGTGCTGGTGCGGATCACCACGCCCGTTGCGGATCCGCACCATCCGGACGTTGCTCGTCTGGCCGTCGGTGACCCGGTAGCCCGACGTCTTGCCCCACGCCGGTGTGTAGACGCCGATGCCGCCGAGCGCCACCGAGGGGGAGTTCACGTTGGTGATCTCGATTCCCGGGCGTTGCTTGATCGTGGTCGTGACCGGCAGCGGGCCGATCTCGGGACGACCGCCCTTGGCGATGGAGAAGCCGGAGTTCCACCCGCTGAGGCGTCCGTGGAGCAGCCCGCGCTGGCGGTCGCGGCCGATGCCGAGCGGCGCACCGGTGTCGCCGATGTCGAAGAAGTCACCGTTGACGCCGGCGATGGCGTCGTCGCGGGCGCAGGATCGTGCTGAGCGGCGCGGTGCGGTTCACCCGGCCGTCGTTGGCGTAGTCGATGCTGAGCCCGGCCTGCTCGTAGTCGATCGTCAGCAGGTGGGCCCGGATCGGCCCGCGCGCGTCGCGCTCGTCCCAGACCGTCGCGGTGACGCCGGGCGCCACCTGCCAGTAGCGGCGTACGGACGCGTCGTCCGCGCCGCGCTCGGGCACGAAGCGCGGCCGGGCGACCGGACCACGCACGCCGTCGCTGGTCTGCGGGATGTCGCGTCCCGACGCCGCGCGCAGCGACTCGGCCAGCGGGGTCGCGCCGACCTGACGGTCGGTGCTGAGACGATCTGCGCCCGGTCGCGGCGGCCCGGAGGGTGTGGCGAGCGCTGCCGGCACGATGAGCACGGGCAGGCAGGCGAGCAGGCCGACAGAGATGGGCGAGGGGAAGGATCGCACCACCTCAGGGTAAGGACCTCAGCGGCCCACGACCGGGAGGTGCACCACCGTGTCGTCGATCGTGACGATGCCCGGCGTGCGTGAGCTCATGCCGACGAAGGTGTCGCTGATCGGCGAGGCGAGCAGGTAGAGGTGCTGACCCGCAGGCACCTTCACCGACACCGACGGGAGGTCGACGCGACGCTGGACGGCGTTGAGCTTGAGCGGTGCGGCGAGCGGGAGCACGTTGTTCTGCACGAGGTGCGCGTCGGCCGGCGTGGTGCCGATCGCCAGCCCGTAGAACGCGCGGTTCTGCACCCCGAGGGTGGACACCGCCCCGGTGAGGTACGGCGTGCCGGCGACGGTCAGCGGCCCGGAGGCGATCTCGTAGGGCAGCGGCACCCCGGCGGCGGTCGTGCTCACGACGGTCCCGAGGTCGACGCTCCTGGTCGCCTTGACCGACTTCACGGTCACGCACTGCGAGTCGGCGGTGGCGAGGTGGAGCTTGCCGTAGCCGCCCAGCCCGCGGTCGCTTGCCCTTGAGCTGCTCGTCGAAGAAGCGGATCGAGAGCTGCTCGAAGTCACCGCCGGCGAGCTGCCTGCTGCACGGGTCGGAGGTGACCATGACGCCCTGGGGGAAGACCGCAGGCAGCACGTGGCCGCCGTTGTAGCCGACGAAGATGCTCTGCTTGCGGGCACGCGGGGTGATCGCCTTCTTCCAGTTCTGCAGGCCCTGCTCGAGCGGGAAGAGCCCGTCGGTGGTGCCCTGCCCGAAGAGCACCGGGATCGCCAGGCGACGGCCGTGGTCGACGTGGTGCTTCGGGCCGTTCTTCTTGAAGAACTTGACGAGGTTCTCCCCGCCGGGCATCGAGCCGTCGGGCAGGGTGCCGGTCACGGCGCCCTCGACCAGGGCCTTGTAGACCTTGGGCGGCAACGCGTCGGTCGGCAGGGCGGCGGCGCTCAGCGCCAGGGCCCACTCGGTGCGCACGACTCCCTCGGGGGCCAGGCTCTGCTCGAGGTCGTGCCAGGTGATCTCCGGGGCGAGGGCGTCGAAGACCGGCTTGCCCTTGAGGCGCAGCTCCTCGAAGGCGCCGAGGAACTGGTAGCCGCCCCCGTAGGAGCCGCCGATCGCGCCCAGGCGCGGGTCGCCGGGACGGTCCTGCTCCACCCAGCGGAGCTTGCTGATGAGGCGGACGAGCTTGCGGACGTCGACGCCCTCCAGGCTCGGGTGCCTCGACGTGGGCGCGCCCGCCGGTCTCGCCGAAGCCGCGCTGGTCGAAGGACAGCACGCCGTAGCCGGCGTCGGTGAAGTCCTTGAACGCCGCCGGCGCTCGTCGTCCGCGAGCCGCCCCAGCCGTGGCTGTGCATGATCATCGGCACCGGGTGCTTGCGCGACGCGCCGGCGGGCTTGAAGGCGGAGTAGCAGAGGTCGATCTTGGTCTTCGATCCCGGCTCGGGCTTGCTCTTGATGCAGGCGTTGGTGACCGTGACGGCCTTGCCGGGCTTGGCGACCTGTGCCAGAGCAGGCGGAGCGACGGCGTCGGCGCTGAGTCGTGGCCGCGCCGGAGGCGGCGGTGAGGGCGGAGGCGAGCAGGACGCCGCTGAGCAGGCGCGCGGTGCGAGTGGGCATGACTCCTCAACGAGCGACTGTGCAGGAGGTCACACGCCGAGCGCGGGTCAGCGGCAGGGGATGGCGCCGAGCAACGACAGTCCCTGCAGGTCACCGGGGCCGTACGCCGACTTGTTGGTCGCCGTGGGAAACATCAGCTCGCTGGAGTCGTCGACGTGGTCGAGGCCGACGAGGTGGCCGAGCTCGTGGAGCAGCAGTCCGAGCTGGGCGTTGGTGCCGCCGATCTGGCGGTCCAGGCGGTCGGTGATGTCGGTGTCCATGACCACCGAGCCGCTGACGTAGGTCTGCAGCACCCCGAGTCGGATCGACGTCGGCCCGCCGACGCCGGCGACGTCGTCGGCCAGCGCGTCGACCTCGCGGTCGTCGGCCCAGGCGATGATCACCGGCTCGGCGTCGCCGGAGGAGTCGACCCGCTCCCCGAAGGCGCGGTCGTCGGTGGTGCCGTCGTCGACGAACCCCAGGCCCGTGGCGTCGCTGACCTCGCCGATCGCGGTCTCGACCAGCGACTCCCAGCCTCCGGGGGCGCCGTCGGGGTTGACGACGTAGTGGATCTCCGCGCACGGGTTGAACCCCACGGGACTGCCGTTGGGCCGCGTCGAGAGGAACGCGTAGGCGCCGTCCTCGTCGGCGGTGACGGGGGGCCGCAGCCGGTCCTCGACGCCGAGCAACGAGCGCAGCTGCGTGCTGACGGCCCCGTTGCCGAAGGTGATGTAGCCCCCGACGAAGATGAGGGTGAGCACGATCGACAGCACGGTGACGGTGCGTTCGCGCTCGCGAGCCAGGGCCATGTCGTCCATGATGGCGCGGTGGTGGGAGCCGAGAGCGACGAGGGTGCCGAGGCACCCGTGTGGAACACGTTCGTCGAGGGCGACAACCTCGACGTGCTCGCCCGGCTGGCGTCGTCGTCGTACGACCTGGTCTACATCGACCCGCCCTACAACACCGGCAACGACTTCGTCTACGTCGACACCGTGCGCGCCGCGGGCACCGCGCGCGAGGGTCGGGCCGGACGGCACGCGGCGTGGACGGCGGTGATGCGTCCGCGGCTGGAGGAGGCGCGCCGGGTGCTGGCCACGACCGGGGCGATCTTCGTCAGCATCGACGACAACGAGGCTGCCCACCTGCGCCTGCTGATGGACGACGTCTTCGGCGAGGACAACCTGCTGGCCCAGATCGTGGTCAACCTCAACGCCAAGGGACGCCAGCTCGGCAAGGGGTTCGCGACCAACCACGAGTACCTCCTCGCCTACGCCCGCGACGCCTCGGTCTGCGTGCTGGAGCCCGTCGAGCCCCGATGCCGTCGACCCCCGCGACTTCCCGCTCGAGGATCCCGGCGAGCCGCGGCGCTACCGGCGTCTGCCGCTGCGCAACACCAACAAGAAGTTCAACCCGGCGACCGCGCCGACGATGCACTACCCGCTCCACGGCGACCCCGACTCGGGCGAGGTGCGGTCCGAGCCGTTCGCCGGCAGCGTCGAGGTGCTGCCGGTCTTCGGCGACGGCGGCCTCGCCGTGTGGCGGTGGAGCGCGCCGCCTGGTCGACGATCGGCCCGGGGACCTGGTGTGCCGACGGGTCAGGACGCGCGGCGGTGAGCGGGTCGACATCTTCCAGAAGGACTGGCTCGAGCCGGGGCGGCGCAAGAAGCTGCGCACCATCTGGCTCAACGAGGAGATCGGGTCGACCGACACCGCCGTCGCCGAGCTCAAGGCCCTGGTCGGTCATCTCTTCGAGTCGCCGAAGCCGACCGGCCTCGTCCGCCGCATCCTCTCCACGATGCCGCCCGACGCTCGGGTGCTCGACTTCTTCGCCGGCTCCGGCACGACCGGTCACGCGGTCGCGCTGGCCAACCTCGCCGACGGCGGCACCCGCACCTGCCTGAGCGTCAACTCGGGTGAACCGACGAGGCCCGGGTCCAACGCCGCCAACGCCCGCTACGCCACGGTCGCCGACATCACCCGCGCCCGGCTGCGCGCGGTCGCCGCGACGTACGGCGGTGGGTTCGTGGATCTCACGGAGGCCGATCAGCGAGCGTCGACGAAGCCCACGGAGGCTGAGCAGCGAGCCTCGGCGAGCGTCGACGAAGCCCGGACGCTGGACTGTGCCCTCCGCCGTTCCCACGCTCGGCGTTCGGCTGGCGGGGGCTTCGTCGACGGCCTCGCCGGGGGCTCGGCCTGCTCAGCCTCCGTAGCGCTGACGGCTCGCCGCTCAGAGGCCGGCAGCCTTCTCCAAGGCCTTCACCTCGTTGTCGAGGTGCGTGAGCAGGCGTTGCAGGTGGGGCACCGTCCGTCGGCAGCCGGTGAGGCCGAAGCCCATCTTGCCGTCGTAGGAGATGCAGGTGATGTTGAGCGCCATGCCGTTGATCGGGATCGAGAGCGGGTAGTAGCCGTTGAGCTCGGCGCCGTTCCAGTACTGCGTCGTGCGGGGACCGGGCACGTTGCTGATGATCAGGTTGTACGGCGGCCGCACCATCCCCTGCATCCGGAAGCATCGGCGTCAGGATCGCCGGGGCCTGCCCGATCGCGCTCATGGCGAGGATCTGCATCGGCGTCATCGACGACAACGCCTCCTTGCCGTCCTTCATCGAGCGGTGGATCGCGCTGAGTCGGTGCGCCGGGTCGTGCTTGTCGGTGGCCAGCTGCACCATCACCGCACCGACGGCGTTGCCGCCCTCGGCCGAGGCGATGTGGGACTGCTTGGCGTTGAGCCCGACCGGCACCATCGCGACCAGCGGAGCCTCGGGCAGGGCGTCGAGCTCGAGCAGGTAGGTGCGCATCGCGCCGGCGCACATCGCCAGGACGACGTCGTTGATCGTCGTGCCGGTGGCCTTGCCGATGGCGCGCAGCCGCTCGACCGGCCAGTCCTGGGCGGCGAAGCGGCGCGAGCCGGTGATCGACTGGTTGAAGATCGTGTGCGGGGCGTGCAGGGAGAGCGCCGAGGTCTCGTTCTTGAGGCTCTTGGTGATGGTCTTGACCAGCGCGCCGGGCATGCCGGCGGCCTCGGCGGTGAGGCCGAGCGCGCTGCGCATGGCGCCGCATCGGGATGTCGGCCAGGTTCGTCTCGGCGGCGAGCCGGCTTCTTCGCGCTCGGGGTGCGCGGGGCCCACGGGGCGGGCATGCCGCGCTCGTCGGGGTCGGTGCTCAGGGTGCTGGCCATCAGCCGCATCGCCGAGACGCCGTCGACCAGCGAGTGGTGGATCTTGGTGTAGATCCCCGACCCGGCCGTCGCGCAGGCCCTCGATGACGTGCGCCTCCCACAGGGGTCGCTCCCACGCCAGCCGGGTGCTGTGCAGGCGCGAGCACAGCTCGAGCAGCTCGCGCACCCGGCCGGGCTGGGGCAGGGCGCTGTGGCGCAGGTGGTGCTCGATGTCGAACTGCTCGTCCGGCTTCCACACCAGCTGGGCACCGGTCTTCACCGAGCGGTAGGGGTGCTTGAGGAACAGCGGGGCGATCTCCTTCGTCGTCGCGCATGGCCTCGTACATGTCGCGCGTGTAGGTGCGTCCGGCGCCCTCGGGCTTCTTGAAGAGCTGCAGTCCACCGACGTGCATCGGCATGTTGCGGTTCTCGGTGAGCAGGAATGCCGCGGAGGTCGGGTCGATCGGAGTAGCCACAGGGAGTCACCTTTCGTCCCCGTGATCCTTGCGCGCTGTGAGGGCGACCACAAGCGGAGTCCACGGGGGCCCTTGCCCCCACGGGTGTTCGGGGAGGAGGCTTCGGTCGTACGCCGACGCATCCTCCACTCTCGGGAGTCATCGCATGGTCGTCCTCCACCGCCGTCTGCTCGTCCTGTGGATCCTCGCGCTGGGCCTCGCGCTGAGCGTCAGCGCCGTCCTGGTCGTCGCGCCCACACCGGCGTACGCCGCGGGGTACTCCGCGCCGCTGCGGACCGCCATCTCGGACCTGAAGGTGGCAGGGGAGGTGCGCACCGGGTACGCGCGCAGCGAGTTCAAGCACTGGGTCGACGCCGACGGAGATGGCTGCTCGACGCGCAACGAGGTGCTGATCTCGGAGGCCGACGACCCGGTCACCGTCGGCTCGGGCTGCTCGCTCAGCGGCGGGCGGTGGTACTCCTACTACGACGCGGTCTCCCAGACGTCGGCCTCGGCGCTCGACATCGACCACATGGTGCCGCTCGCCGAGGCGTGGGACTCCGGTGCGCGCTCGTGGAGCGCTGCCACCCGCGAGGCCTTCGCCAACGACCTCGGCGACTCCCGCTCGCTGGTCGCGGTGACCGCCTCGCAGAACCGCTCGAAGGGCGATCGTGACCTCGCCGAGTGGCTGCCGGCCGCGGCGCAGTGCCGCTACCTGCGCGAGTGGGTCGCGGTGAAGCACCGCTGGCGCCTCAGCGTCGACTCGGCCGAGAAGTCGGCGATGCTCTCGCTGGCGTCGGGGTGCACCAACTCCACGATCTCGGTGAGCCTGGCCCGCTGACGCCGACCTGGCAGCGCGCCGCGAGTCGTCCCCAGCTGCCCGCCGACCGAGCACTCTCCACAGCCCGCCGTCGGCGACGCCCCGTGTGGGGGTGGATCTTCCTAGCGTCGCTCTCGCGTCCGGACGTCCCGGCGCACCACCGACTCGGGAGACCTCGATGAAACACACCCTCTTGCTCGTGACCGGCTGCCTGCTCACCGCCCTCGGGCTGGGCCTCGGACTGACCGGACTGGCGAGTGCCAGCGGCGACCACGGCGCTCAGCAGGCCCTCGCGCGGGACCGCCCCGTCATCGTGGCGGTGAGCGGTGACGCTGCGAACGGCTTCGAGATCACCTACGCCGACGGCAGCGGCCTCTTCCCGCCGACCGACTCCGAGGCACGAGCGGAGTGCTCCGAGTACGACACCCGGGTCGCGCGCGTGCGCTGCCGGGTCGGTGTCCGCACGTGGTACCGCGACCTCGGCGACCTCCAGCGCTCCCTCGCCTACGTCGAGGGCCACCGGCGGTGAGCGGCGTCAGGTGGAGGGTGGCCTGACCACCGACCCGCCGGGAGTGACGTCGTCACCCCGGAGCGCGGCCCGGAACGACGGCGTCGCCTGGAGCGCCACGATGTCGGCCGGCATCTCGATGCCGGCGGTGTCGAGGGCCTTCTTGACCGCGTCGATGGCCTCGTGGAGCACGAGCAGCGCCTCGTGCTGGCGCGCGTCGCACCAGAAGCGCGCCGACAGGTCGACGGTGGAGACGCCGAGGTTGTCGAGCAGCGCCTCGGGTGCCGGGTCGGCGGCGACTCCGGAGACCCCGCGCAGGGCTGCGGTGATCACCTCGGCGGCCTCGGCGGGGTCGTTCTCGTAGGCGATCCCGACCACGAAGGAGAGCCGTCGCTGCTCGAAGTGGGTCTGCACCCGGATCGCGCTCTTGTAGACGTCACTGTTGGGGATCAGGATCAGCTGGCCGTCGAAGGTCTTGAGCCGCGTCTCGCGGATGGTGATCGCCTGGACGGTCCCGGCGTGGCCCTGCACCTCGATCTGGTCGCCGGAGGCGAACGGCTGGCGAAAGAGCATCAGGACGCCGGCCAGGGTGTTCTCCAGGATGTCCTTGAAGGCGAAGCCGACGGCCAGCGAGAAGAACCCGAGACCCGCGAGCAGGTCGACCGGCTTCACCGAGGGGAACACGATGGTGACGCCGGCGAGGACGCCGAGGGTGAGCACCGCCCAGCCGGCGATCTTGCTCATCACCGCGGTGAAGCTGGGGGTGTGCCGCCGCGCCAGGACCCGTCGCAGCACCGCGCGCAGGCCGCGTGCCAGGGCCCAGGCGAGGACCACCACGACGAGCGCCACCCCCACCCGTGGCAGGGCGCGCAGCAGCGAGTCGAGCAGGTCGCCGGCGGAGGTCGTGATCTCGTCGGTCGCGCTGGTGGCGGCCCTGGTGCTCACGGTGACTCCCTGCGTCGGCCCGGCCCGGATGGGGCGGGAGCAGCCAGGGTAGGCATGCCACCCTGGGTCGGTGACCACCTGGGTCCTCCACGTCGACCTCGACCAGTTCCTCGCCTCGGTCGAGGTACGCCGTCGCCCCGAGCTCGCCGGGCTGCCGGTGGTGGTGGGTGGTCGGGGCGACCCGACCGAGCGCGGCGTGGTCTCGACGGCGTCCTACGAGGCGCGCGCGTTCGGGGTCGGCTCCGGCATGCCGCTGCGGGTCGCTCTGCGCAGGTGCCCCGACGCGGTGTTCCTCCCTGTCGACAAGCCGGCCTACGACGAGGCGTCGGCCGAGGTGATGGCGACGCTGCGCGCCCTGCGGTGGGACGGCGACCCGGTCGACGTCCAGGTGCTCGGCTGGGACGAGGCGTTCGTCGGCCTGCCCGCGAGGTGCCGACCAGGAGCGTCGCGACCCGGCGGCCTTCGCCGAGCAGATCCGCGACGACGTGCGCAGCGCCACCGGGCCTGGAGTGCTCGGTCGGCATCGGCTCCAACACCCTGCAGGCCAAGATCGCCACCGACTTCGGCAAGCCGCGGGGGGTCTACCGGATCACCGACTCCACGTGGAACGCCGAGATGGGGGAGCGGTCGACCCGCGCGCTGTGGGGGATCGGTGCCAAGACCGAGAACCGGCTCGCCGAGCTCGGGCTCCTGACGGTCTCCCAGCTCGCCTCGGCCGACGACGGGGTGCTCGTCCCGGCGTTCGGACCGACCACCGGTCCGTGGCTCGGGAGGCTGGGCCGGGGGATCGGCAGCACCCGCGTCGACCCGACTCCCTGGGTGGCCCGGGCCCACGGACGCGAGGAGACCTTCCAGACCGACCTCGACGACGACGCGCGAGATCGAGGCCGCGATCCGCAGGCTCACCGACCGGGTCGTCGCCGACATCGAGGCCGAGGGTCGGGCCGCGGCGAGGGTCGTGATCAAGGTGCGCAACCGGTCCTTCGCCACCGTGACCCGGAGCCGCAAGCTGCCCGAGCCGACCAGTGACGCCCTCGTCCTGGCCGACGCCGCCGTGGCGCTCCTCGCCCGGGTCGAGCGCGACCGCCCGGTCCGGCTCCTCGGCGTACGCCTCGAGATGGTCGAGCCCGAGGGCGGCTACTGAGCCCAGCCGGCGTCGCCTCGACCGATCGTCACAGCGACGCGCGCAGCTCGCGCACGACCGAGTCCACGACGGCGACGAGGTCGCTCCCCGTGGCGGCCGCCACCGCTCGCTGTCGCTGGTAGGAGGCACCGCGCGCCACCAGGTCGGCGACGGAGGCCAGCTCGGGGAGGCAGCCCAGCCGGGCAGCGGTCGGCTCCAGCCGGACCACGAGGTCGGCCAGGTCGTCGGTGACCAGTCGCTCGGAGGAGTCGGCGTCGACGATCACGATGGCCTCCAGGCCGTAGCGTGCGGCCCGCCACTTGTTCTCCTGGGTGTGCCAGGGCGGGAGCACCGCAACCGGCTCCCCGGAGGCGACGCGCTCGTCGAGGTCGACCACGAGGCAGTGGGTCAGGGCGACCAGTGCGCTGAGGTCCTCGACCGTCGAGACGCCGTCGCAGACCCGGTTCTCCAGGGTGCCGAGCGCGGGCACCGGACGCACGTCCCACCGGATCTCGGAGAGGTCGTCGATGACGCCGGTGACGAGCTGGTCGGAGGCGAAGTGCTCGAACTGCTCCCACGTCTCGAAGGCGAAGGGCAGGCCGGCGGTCGGGAGCTGCTGGAACATCAGGGCCCGGTTGGAGGCGTAGCCGGTGTCGACCCCGGCCCAGATGGGGGAGGAGGCCGAGAGGGCCTGGAAGTGCGGGTAGTAGGTCAGCAGCCCGGCCAGCACCGGAAGCACGCGCGCCCGTTCCGGCAGCCCGACGTGCACGTGCACGCCCCAGATGAGCATCTGGCGTCCCCACCACTGGGTGCGGTTGATCAGCTCCTCGTAGCGGTGCCCCTCGCTGAGCTGCTGCCCGCTCCAGGAGGCGAACGGGTGGGTGCCGCCGCCGTACAGGTCGAGGTCGAGCTCGTCGCACGCCGGCACGACGCCGGCCAGGGTGGCGCGCAGGTCGGCCATCGCCTGCGGGCACGTCGCGACAGATGCCGGTGACGATCTCCACGGTGTTGCGCAGCAGCTCCTGGTGCACCCGCTCGGGGTGCGGGACCCGCGGCTTGGCGCGGGCGAAGAGGTGCTCGGCCTCGTTGCGCAGGTCGCGCGTGCGCCGGTCCACGAGCGCCAGCTCCCACTCGACCCCGAGGGTCGGCTCGGGCGAGGCGTGGAAGTCGATGCGCACGCGCTGAGCGTTCCACATCGTTCCCACGGGCGGGGTGACGAGGATCGCCCCGTCCTCGGTTGGGGTCGCGCCCCCAAGTGCGCCACCATCGCCAGGTGGCCCGACAACACCGACCGACGAGCGAGCTGACGCTGATCCTGGACTTCTGTCTCCGGGTCGGCGAGCTGCTGCTGTCCTCGGGCGCCGGCGCCGCCGACGTGACGGCCACGATGCTCTCGCTCGCGCGCAGCCTCGACGCGCGCGACGCGGACGTCGACATCACGTTCACCTCGTTGACGATGAGCTACCAGAGCAGCCCGGACGAGGTGCCCCTGATCGCGACCCGCCAGGTCGGCCGTCGGGTCATCGACTACCAGGACCTCACCCGCGTCGACCACCTCGTGCGCGACGTCGGTCGAGGCGACCTCGACCTCGCAGCGGGGCGCGCGGAGCTGCGCCGCATCGTGTCGACCGGCCACGACCGACCGCGCTGGGCGGTGACGGTCGGCTGGGGCCTGATGTCGGCCGGCATCGGCGTCCAGCTCGGCGGCGACTGGCTGGTCGGCCTGCTGGCCTTCCTGTCCGCGGCGATCATCGACCGGCTCCAGCTGCGCATCGCCCGGCGACGCATCCCCACGTTCTACGAGCAGGTCGCCGGCGGCGGTGTCGCCACGCTCGTGGCCGTCGGCGCAGCCGCCCTCGACCTCGACCTCGACGTCTCGCTCGTCGTGACCGCCAACATCGTGATGCTGCTCGCCGGCATCGGGTTCATGGGGGCGCTCCAGGACGCGTTGACCGGCTTCTACATCACCGCCGGGGCGCGACTCACCGAGGCGCTGCTGTCGACTGCGGGGATCATCGCCGGGGTGAGCGGCGGGCTGAGCCTGGCCAACGCGGTCGGGATCGACCTGCCCGACGTCGACCCGGGCCAGACCGACTTCCAGGGGATCTGGCTGACGGCCCTCGGGGCGGCGGTGGCCGCGGCGGCGTTCGCCTTCGCGTCGTACTCGCCCAAGCGGATCCTGCTGCCCGTCGCCCTGATGGCGGGGACCGCCATCGCCATCTCGCGCTCGATCGAGGCCCCCGGCATCGCCCGCACCTGGTCGGTGGCGTTCGCGGCGCTCTTCGTCGGCCTCATCGGGTACGCCGTCGCCTCCCGCCTGCGGGTGCCGCCGCTGATCCTGGTGGTCTCGGCGGTGGTGCCGATGCTGCCCGGCGTCTCGATCTACCGTGGCCTGTCGCTGCTCGGCGAGAGCAGCCGCCGCGACACCTCCGAGGGCCTGGTCGCGATCATCGCCGCGGCCTCGGTGGCCCTGGCCCTCGCCGCGGGCGTGATCCTCGGCGAGTACCTCGCCCAGCCGCTGACCCACCGCTCGCGCCGCGTCGAGTCCCGGCTGGCCGGTCCCCGTCTGGTCGGACCGCTGCACCTGCCGCGACATCAGCGCCGGCGCAACCGCGCGAGGGTCTCCAGCCAGGCGTCCGAGGTGTCGCCGTCGAACGGTGCTCGCTCGGCCAGCACCGACTCCAGCACCCACGCGCAGGACTCCTCGGCGAGCGAGACCACCTCCGAGGGGTAGCCGAAGGCGACCCGGTGCTCGGCGAACTCGTCCTCGTCGTCGACGAAGACGTGGCCCTCCGCCGTGCGGACGACGTCCAGGTCCAGGTCGATCGCGCGGAGCGCCGACCTTCCGGTGCGCTCCTCCCACTTCGGCACGGTCGTCATGTCGACGTAGGTCCGCACGCCCGTCGCCCGCGCGTAGAAGGAGGCGACCCACCCGCCCGGGTCGCCGCTCGCCGGAGCCGGCACCAGCCTGACCATGTCGGTCGTGCTCGAGTAGGCGTGGCCCGGCCGCTGCATGAGGGTGCCGGCAGGAGTGCCGCACCACACGCCGTGGTCGTCGCTGCCGAGCCACGTCGCGTCGTGCTCCCAGTGGGGCACGTCGCCCCACTTGGTCATCACGACACGCACAGGGTCCCCAGAAGTCGGCACCCGGACTTTCTATCCCATGTAACGATGCGGGTGCCCCCGGACACGGAGGTGTCATGACCGGTCCCAGTCCCGGCGCCCGTGAGCGCTTCGAGCACGTCTACCGAGCGCACGCGCGCCCCGTGCTCGGCTACGCACTGCGCCGGACCGACGACGCCCAGGACGCCGCCGACGTGGTCGCCGAGACGTTCCTCGTGGCGCTACGACGCCTCGAGGACGTGCCGGCCGAGCCGCTCACCGGTCCGTGGCTGTACGGCGTCGCGCGGCGGGTCATCGCCAACCAGCGACGTGGCCGACGTCGGCGCAGCCACCTGGGCGACCGACTCCGTGACCAGCTCGTCGCTGCGGGGGTGCCCGATCCGGCCGAGACCGCGATCGCCCGCGCCGACCTCGAGCGCCTGTTGTCCGGGTTGTCCTCGACCGAGCGCGAGGTGCTCGAGCTCAGCGCCTGGGAGGGCCTCGAGCCGCGCGAGATCGCCGAGGTGCTGGGCATCTCCGAGGGCGCGACGCGCGTGCGACTCAGCCGAGCGCGGTCCGCCGCGCGTAACGCCCAGCAGGCTGCCGGACATCTCCGGAGCAACCCGAGCACCGAGGAGTCCCGATGACCATGCCCCAGCACCCCTTCGACGACCGCCGACTGGCCGACCTGCCGGTCGACGACGGCTTGGCCGCGCTCCTGGCCGAACTGGACGGCGAGGTCCCGGTCGACGAGGTCGAGGAGCGCCGCACCCGCCGGCGCTGGCCGATGATCCTGGGAGCCGCCGCGTCCGTGCTCGCTGTCGCCGCCGTGCCGGCGTACGTCGCCCAGCGCGGCCCCGGCGAGACACCTACCACGCAGGCCGCCCCGAGTCCCTCCCCGGCGAGCACCGCGAGTGCCACCCCCGCCGCCCCACCGACGAAGCAGCCCGTCCCGCCGCCGGCCCTGGTCGAGGAGACCACCTGGGTCGGCCCCAGCAGCTACGCCCTGCTCGACGCAGCGGGATGGACGATCGAGCCCGACTCGGTCAACACCCAGGCCGGCTACGGCGTCGAGGTCACCTACGTGTCCGCCGGGCAGCGGTTCACCCTGCAGTGGATCCGCACCCGCTGGTTCGACTCCCTGGTCCGCAGCGCCGAGCGCGAGGGCCCCACCTCGAGCCTCGAGGTGCTGGGCGAGGAGGCGACGTACGTCACCTACGACTCGGCGCAGCAGATGGCCTACGTCCCGGTGCAGGACGGCTACGGCCTGCGGGTGGACGGCGCCTTCACCACGCCGGCCGTCTTCGAGGCGCTGGTCGCCGACCTGCGCATCGCCGACGAGGCGGACTTCAGCGCTGTGCTGCCGGCGGGGACCGTCCTCCCGGCGCGTGCCGCCGACGTCACGCAGGAGATGCTGGCCGCGACCCAGGCGTCACCCGGCACCGTGGTCGACGCCGCAGTCGGCTTCAACGCGCGCTACCACGTCGCAGCCGCCGTGGTCACCGACGTCGGGTGCGCCTGGGTGGACCAGTGGCTCGTCGGTGACGCTGCGGCTCGCAGCGAGGCGCAGGACGCCCTGGCAGGCAGCAGGGAGTGGGCGCCCCTGGTCGACGACCTGCGCCAGCCGCGCTGGTTCGCCGCACGGTCGCGGCGATGCGCCGCGACCGGCCGGACATCGAGGTCCTCGGCTCGGCGGGATGCTCGACCAAGGGCCTGGCCCCCGAGCTCGAGCGAGACGCCGACGGTCTGCCCATCTTCCCCGAGCGCTGACCCGCGCCCCGGTCCCGGCGGGACCGGCGGTACCGGTCGGGGCAGCCGATCAGGGCCTCGGGGTCAGACGACCGCGGCCTTGTCGGGCAGCAACCGGCTGGAGCCCTTGGCGATCACGTCCTGGTAGCGAGACCCGGAGAACTTGGCGAGGTTGTGGATGATGTGGGCGTCGATGCCGACGAGCACGCGGGCCTGGTTCTTCAAGATGCCCTTGACGATGACCTCGGCGGCCTTCTCCGGCGTCATCCGAGCCAGCTTCTTGTCGAAGAGGTTGGCGGTGGCGTCCTTGCTCTCCTTGGCCGAGACGCGCGCGTTGCGGGCGATCGCGGTCTTGATGCCACCGGGGTGGACCGCGGTGACCCCGACCGGGTGCCCGGCGATGAGCATCTCCTCGCGCAGCGCCTCGGTCATGCCGCGCACGGCGTACTTCGAGGCGTTGTACATCGACTGTCCGGGCATCGACACCAGGCCGAAGAGCGAGGACAGGTTGACGACGTGACCGTCGCCGGAGGCGATCAGGTGCGGGAGGAACTCCTTGGTGCCGTGGACGACGCCCCAGAAGTTGATGCCGATGATCCAGTCCATGTCGTTGTACTCGAGGTCGGTCAGGTCGCCGGCCAGCGCCACGCCGGCGTTGTTGATGACGACGTTGACCCGACCGAAGTCCTGGACGACGTTGAGGGCGTAGCGCGAGAAGGCGTCGCGGTCGGCGACGTCGAGCCGGTCGCTGCGGACCTTGCCCACGCCGGCCTCGGTGACCAGGGCGACGGTCTCGGCCAGTCCCGCCTCGTCGACGTCGGAGAGCGCCAGCTGCGAGCCGCGCGCGGCGCAGTTGAGCGCGAGTGCGCGACCGATGCCGGAGCCGGCTCCGGTGATGACGACGACCTTGTCCTTCAGGGACTTCATGCGATGACTGCCTCTCGGTGGGTGGTGCTGCTGGGGTCGGGGTGCTGCGTGGGGCCGGACAGCGTGTAGGCGCCGGGGTCGAAGGCCGCGGTCTCGCCGCGGAAGGCGAACGTCGTGCGCGGCCACAGGGTGGTGTTGTTGCCGTGCTTGTCGAGGTACCAGCTCGCGCAGCCGCCGGTGCTCCACACGGTGCGCTTCATCCGGCGCTGGAGGTCGTCCGACCAGGCGCGCTCGGCGCTCTCGGTCACCTCGACCGCTCCGTAGGAGTCGCGGCGCATCGTGCGCAGGGCATCGACGATGTAGGTGATCTGCGACTCGATCATGAAGACCATGCTGGAGTGGCCGAGCCCGGTGTTGGGGCCGACGATGAAGAAGAGGTTGGGGAAGTCGGCGACGGCGGTGCCCTTGTAGGCGGACATGCCGTGCTCGGCCCACTTCTCGCTGAGCGGTCGACCCGAGCGGCCGACGATCTTCTCGGTGATCGGCAGCTCGGTGGTGTGGAAGCCGGTGGCGATCACGAGCACGTCGATGTCGCGCGTGGTGCCGTCGGCGCTCACGATCCCGGTCGGCGTGATCTCGGAGATCGCGTCGGTCACGAGGTCGACGTTGTCGGCGGCCAGTGCGGGGTAGTAGGTGTTGGAGATCAGGATGCGCTTGCAGCCGATCTGGTAGTCCGGCGTCACCTTGGCCCGCAGCTCGGGGTCCTCGATGCCCTTGCGGATGTTGGCCAGCGCCATCTTCTGCGCGGGGAGGGCGAGCTTGGGGGCGAGCGTGAAGCCGGGCACGTAGCCCTCGCGGGCCCAGTAGATGCCGGTGCGGTAGAGGCTCTGCAGCCCCGGCACCTTCGCCAGGGCGAGCCGCTCGAGGCGGCCGTAGGAGCGGTCGTTGCGCGGGATGACGTAGGGCGCCGTGCGCTGGTAGACGTCGAGGTGGCCGACCTGCTGCTGGATCGCGGGCACGATCTGGATCGAGGAGGCGCCGGTGCCGATGATCGCGACGCGCTTGCCGCTCAGGTCGATGTCGTGGTCCCACTCGGCGGAGTGGAAGACCTCGCCGGCGAAGGACTCGATCCCCGCGATGTCGGGCAGCTTGGGCGCCGAGAGCCCGCCGGCGCCGCTGATCACGGTGCCGGCCGAGTAGGTCGCCGCCGGTGGTGCGCACGGTCCAGCGCTGCGTCGCGTCGTCCCAGGCGGCGTCCTCGACGCAGGTGTCGAACACGAAGCGGTCCAGCGTGCCGGACTCCTCGGCCACGCGCCTGATGTAGGCGAGGATCTCCGGCTGCGGCGAGAAGGACATCGACCAGTCGGGGTTGGGCGCGAAGGAGAAGGAGTAGAGCTGGCTCGGCACGTCGCACGCCGCGCCGGGGTAGGTGTTGTCGCGCCAGGTGCCGCCGACGTCGCTGCCCTTCTCGATCACCACGAAGTCGGACTCGCCGGCCTGGTCGAGCTTGATCGCGGCGCAGAGTCCGGCGAAGCCGGCGCCGATGACGAGGTGGTCGACGGCGATCGTGTCGGAGGAGCCCAGGTTCATGTGGCCGACGGTATTGCCCTTATTGAATACATGTCAATAGAATGCGTGACGTGACCGTCAGCACACCCAAGCCCGCGCCGCGGAGCCGCCTGAGTCCCGACGAGCGACGCCACCAGCTCCTCGACCTCGGTGTGCGCCTGTTCGCGACGCGCTCGGTCGACGAGCTGTCGATCGACCTGCTGGCCGAGGAGGCCGGCATCTCCCGAGGCCTGCTCTACCACTACTTCGGCAACAAGCACGCCTTCCACGAGGCCGTCGTACGACGCGCGGCCGACGACCTGATCGCCCAGACCGCGCCGCCGACCACCGGCGACCCGATCGAGCGGTTGACGGTGTCGATGACGGCCTACCTCGCCTACGTCGAGAGCAACCACGAGGGCTACCTCTCGCTCGTCAAGGGCGCCGCGAGCGGCAACGAGACGCTGCGGGCGATCTACGACGAGGCCCGGTGGGCGCTGACCGACCGGATCTTCACCGAAGGCGCACAGGCCGAGATCATCCCCGACACCCCGGCGACGCGCCTCGTCGTACGAGGCTGGGCGGCGATGACCGAGGAGCTGGTGCTCGGCTGGGTCGCGGAGCCGGGAGAGGTCACCCGCGAGGAGCTGTTGTCGATCATGACGGTCTCCCTCCCCGCGCTCGTCGGGGCGCTCGCGCAGGAGGCCTAGGCGGCCAGGCGCCGCGCACCCGGTCAGTGGTGCCGGGCGGACTTGCCCTGGCGCGGGCGCACGTAACGGCTCACGACGGCGTCGGACACGCCGGACTTCGACTTCGCGACGACGCTGAACCGGTAGCGGTGCTGGGGGAGAGGTTCCTGACCCGGACCGCACGGCGATCGGCGGGCTGGCTGATCGTGCGCACCTTCTTCGTGCCACGGAAGACCTTGACACGCCACTTCGTGGGGGTCTGCGCCGACGGCGTCTTGTCGAGCTTCCACCTCACCTTGGCCGACCGGGGGCCGGGGGTGGCCAGCACGGTCGACACGGCGGCCGTGACGGCGTCGACGACGGGCGTGACGGGCACCTCGGGCAGCCCGGGTACGTCGAGCACGTCCGGGAGGCTGGGCAGGTCGGGGAGCTCGGGCAGGTCGG
Source organism: uncultured Actinomycetota bacterium (assembly GCA_963822915.1). Classification (GTDB taxonomy): domain Bacteria; phylum Actinomycetota; class Actinomycetes; order Propionibacteriales; family Nocardioidaceae; genus Nocardioides. The sequence goes on along the minus strand of CAWGJR010000025.1, from coordinate 153,428 downwards.
GGACCGACTCGGGCTCGGAGATCTCCAGGGCCACCAGCTGCGACCGAGCGGGATGGTCAGGTCGGTGCCGACGCCCGTGAGGAGAGGGTCGGCGCCGAGGTCGGGGCGCTGGACGCCGACGACGCGGCTCTCGGGGAACGACACGGTGACCGCCTCGGGCGACACGGCGATGCGGCTCTTGGAGCCGGTCGACCAGATCGAGACGTCGCGCCACATGAGCAGCACGAAGGTGCCGTCGCTGCGCTGGGTGACGAGCTGGCGCAGGTCGCTGCCCCCGCTGGTGGAGTAGGTGAGCGCGTCCGGGCGTGAACGGCGCGTCGGAGTCGTCGAGCACCGCGAGCAGGTTCTTCATGGCGTTGTAGGCCGGCTTGGGCGTCCAGTCGTGGCGCAGCAGCCCGAAGTGCGCCTCGATGTCGGTCAGGCTCGGGTCGACGGCGCCGTCGATGAGCTCGTAGGTGTAGAGGCGCTCGGTGCCGGCGAGGGCGTGCTCGGCGAGCATGCGCGGGAGGTAGATGCCGGCGACGTCCTCGGGCACCGGGTGGTGGCCGCTGGTGGTGTTGAGGGCGTTCTGGTAGCCGGCCTCGGTCACGACCGTGCCGCTGGTGCCGGTCCGGCTCTCGCTGGCCTCCTGGGCGGCGTCGATGTCGACGCTGGGGTTGCGGCCACCGGGGTAGAGGTGGCTGTTGCCGACGTCGGCGACGCCGGTCTGGGTGCCGAGGGCGGCGTAGTTGTCGCGGAAGGCCAGCGCGGGGGCCAGCACCGGCAGGTGGGCGGTGGCCGGGTCGGCCTTGGCGGCGGCGTACAGGTCGGCCTGGAAGGTGCGCAGCTGGTTGACCCAGTTGCTGGGCCCGAAGTTGTCCCACTCGTTGGGGCCCTCGATGGCCTCGACCGAGCCGAGCAGCTTGGTCTTCACGGTGTTGACGTACTGGACGGGCGCCTGGCCGCGCGACGGGTTGCCCATGATGAGGTCGAACTTCACGTCGGCGTCGTGGGCGATCTGGTTGATCGCGACGTAGGACTCGGGGGTGTTGTTCCAGAGGTCGTCGCGCACGTGCTCGACGCCGAGGTCGGCGAGCGCCGAGGCCACCCGGGCCGTGTCGCCGTACGGCGAGTTCCAGTAGGCGGCGTGGATCCCGATGCCGTAGCCGTCGACCAGCGACTCCGACGTCCGCGCCGGCACGGTCTGGAAGGCGGCCGGCGACGACCCCGCACCTGTCGCAGGTGCCGCCGGCGCCGCCTGGGCCGGGACGCCGGCGATGACCAGCGAGGTCGCGACCACCGACCCCAGAGCGGAGAGGGCGAGGAGGCGGGCGGCGCCGACCCGGGACTGTGCGGGACCGTTCGACGGGGCGGGGGAGCAGATCACGATGGGCCTCGATGATGCGGGGGGGTGGGGGGACCGGTGGGGGGACCGGGGTGGTGCGCGACCACGAGCGGGGGGTGCTCGTGGCCTCACCCTAGGGCAATCTCAAGAAACTTGAGCCTTTCTTGAGGAAAATCCTCCGTTCGGGGGATCCCACCTGACCCGATGGGGGTGGCGGTCAGCCCCCCGACAGGTCGTAGAGCGTCACGCCGTCGACCGTCTGGGAGGCGAAGGTCGCCTCGACCCAGGTCTCGATCTCGGAGGTGCTCTCGCTGCCACCCGGTCCGCCCTGGCCACCACCGAGCCCGCCCGCCGCTGATGAAGTAGTGGATCTCGCCGGCCGCGACGTCGTCCTGGAACTCCGCGAGCGTCGGGCTGGGGTCGCTGCCGTTGAAGCCGCCGATCGGCATCACCGACTCCTCGGTCGCCAGCTGGTAGCCGGCGGCGGAGTTGGCCCCCACGGCCGCGGCCACCCAGGTGTAGGAGTCGGCGTCGGCGAGCAGCAGCGACGTCACCGCGGGCGTCGACGAGCTGCCGTCGAGCAGGCCGCCGACGCCTCCGGTGGTGGTGCCGCCGGTGGCGCCGGGTCCGGTCTGGCCCTGCGGTCCTCCGCGGAGCCCGCCCGGCAGCCCGGCACCGAAGCCGTCCGTCGAGGACGGGCCGGCCGTGGGGATCGAGCCGGTGTGCGGCGTGCTCGCCGTCTGCAGGGCGTACGCCGTCGGGCCGGCCAGGCCGGTGAGGAGCGCGGTGATCGCGACGACCGACGCCAGTCGGCGAGGGAGGTGACGCGCACACACGAGGAGGAACGCCGCGAGCAGGCCCACGACCAGGACGAGGTAGCCCAACCACGGCGCGAAGTCCGGCGTACGGTCGAGCAGCGCGAAGGCGAAGACGGCTGTCATGGCGGTCGCCCCGCCCAGCAGGGCGGTCGCCACGAGGGACTCGCGGCGCTTCCACAGCTCCCAGCCGCCGAGGCCGACGAGTCCGGCGATCGCCGGGGCGAGGGCGACGGTGTAGTAGGCGTGGTAGATCCCGGCCATCAGGCTGAACGTCACCGCAGTCACGACGAGCCAGCCGAGCAGCAGCGTGGTCAACGCGCGCACCATCCGCGAGCCACACCACAGGGCGCCGGCGCCGAGGATCAGCGCGGCGGGGATCAGCCAGGCGACCTGGCCGCCGTTGTCGGTGCCGAAGAGCCGCAGCAGCCCGGTCGAGCCCCAGCCGTTGCCGCCGCCCACCGAGCCGGCCTCGTCACCGGTCAGCCTCCCGAAGCCGTTGTAGCCGAAGGTCAGCTCGAGGAAGTCGTTGGTCTGCGAGCCGCCGATGTAGGGGCGCGACGAGGCCGGCCACAGCTCGACGACCGCCACCCACCAGCCGGCGGCCGCGACCATCGCGCCGAAGGCGGCGAGCAGGTGACCGATCCGGGTGCGCCACGGCACGGTCGCGAAGAGCGCGTAGGCCAGGGCCAGCGCGGGCAGCACCAGGAACGCCTGGAGCGTCTTGGTGAGGAAGGCCAGCCCGATCAGGGCGCCCCCCAGCACCAGCCAGCGCAGCGCGCGCGGCGACTCCAGGGCGCGCACCACGGCGTAGGCCGCGCCGGTCATCAGCAGCACCAGCAGGGCGTCGGGGTTGTTGAAGCGGAACATCAGGACCGCGACGGGGGTGGTCGCCAGGGCGGCGCCCGCGATGAGGCCGGCCCAGCCGGAGCCGGTCGCCCGACGGACAGTCGCGTGCAGCAGGGCGACGGTCCCGACCCCCATCAGCGCCTGCGGCACCAGGATCGACCAGGACGACAGCCCGAAGACCTTGACCGACAGCGCCATCGGCCAGATCGACAGCGGGGGCTTGTCGACGGTGATCGACCCGGCCGCGTCGGAGGCCCCGAAGAAGAACGCCTTCCAGGACTCCGAGCCCGCCTGGGCGGCCGCGGAGTAGAACGAGTTGGCGTACCCCGAGGCGCCCAGGCCCCACAGGTAGAGCAGCGCGCTCGCGCCGAGCAGCACGACGTACGCCGTCCGCTCCTTGTCGAGCGCGGCCCACCGCTGCATGGGGCTCGGGCGGAGGTCGGTCTCGGTGGTCGGCGTGGGCCGGGCTTCGGTCATCGTCATGCAGCGGACGATGCCGACCGAGCCTGGGTCGGTCCTCGGGTGGACCTGTCGGTTTGCTGTGTGCGCGGGGCAGCGAGCTGCGGTGGCGATCCCCGGAGGCTGAGCAGCGAGCGCAAGCGAGCGTCGACGAAGCCCGGTGAGGGTGGTGGCGGTCTGTGCCTACCTCACGGGGCTTCGTCGACGGCCTCGCCGGGGGCTCGGCCTGCTCAGCCTCCGGAGACGACGGCGGCGAGCTGGTCGAGGCCCCAGGACAGGTCCTCCTCGGAGATGACGAGGGGAGGGGCCAGCCGGATGGTCGAGCCGTGGGTGTCCTTGGCCAGGACGCCGCGGGCCATCAGCTTCTCGCAGACCTCGCGGCCGGAGCCGACGGCGGGGTCGATGTCGACGCCGGCCCAGAGCCCGCGCACGCGGACGGCGAGCACGCCGTGCCCGATCATCGCCTCGAGCCGCTCGCGCAGGAGGGTGCTGAGGTCGGTGGCGCGCTGCTGGAAGTCGCCGGTCGCGAGCATGTCGACGACCTCGCTGCCGACCGCGCAGGCCAGGGCGTTGCCGCCGAAGGTCGAGCCGTGCTGGCCGGGCTTGAGGACGCCGAGGACGTCGCGGTCGGCCACGATGGCCGAGACCGGCACGACTCCGCCGCCCAGCGCCTTGCCGAGCACGTAGATGTCGGGGACGACGTCCTCGTGGTCGCAGGCGAACGTGCGGCCGGTGCGGCCCAGGCCGGCCTGGATCTCGTCGGCGGCGAACAGCACGTTGTTGCGGGTGCAGGCCTCGCGGATGCCGCGGAGGTAGCCGTCGGGCGGGATGACGACGCCGCCCTCGCCCTGGATCGGCTCGATGAGGACGGCCACGGTGGTGTCGTCGATCGCGGCCTCGAGCGCGGCCAGGTCGCCGTACGGCACGGTGACGAAGCCCGGTGCGAACGGGCCGAAGTCGGCGCGGGCGTCCTCGTCGTCGGAGAACCCGACGATCGTGGTGGTGCGGCCGTGGAAGTTGCCGCTGGCGACGATGATCGTCGCTTCGTCGGCCGGGACGCCCTTGACCTGGTAGCCCCACTTGCGGGCGACCTTGATCGCGGTCTCGACGGCCTCGGCGCCGGTGTTCATCGGCAGGACGAGGTCCTTGCCGCACAGGTCGCCGAGCTTGGCGGTGAAGTCGGCGAACTGGTCGTGCACGAAGGCCCGGCTGGTCAGCGTCAGCTTGTCGAGCTGGGCGTGCGCGGTCGCGATCAGACGCGGGTGGGAGTGCCCGAAGTTCAGCGCGGAGTAGCCGGCGAGCAGGTCGAGGAACCGGCTGCCGTCGACGTCGGTCATCCACGCGCCCTCGGCGTGGGCCACGACGACCGGCAGCGGGTGGTAGTTGTGAGCGGTGCGGGCCTCGGCCCTGCCGAACTCGATGTCGCTGGTGGCGGTGCTGGCGTTCGCGACGGCGTCGGTCACGGTCATGCGGATCACGCTCCTCTCGGGTCTGTGCCCACCGTAGCGAGCCGCGCCCAGATTGTCAGACAATCCTCGGCGATGCCAATCGCGCCGATGCGTCTCGGTCCGCAGCCCGGGTGGCAACCTTCTCGGCCGACGGCGCGTCACCCACGTGTGAACACGACCACTTCTCGGAAGGCACCCACCATGAAGCGCATCCGCATCGCAGCGATCCTCGCTGCAGGCCTCTGCCTGCCCGGACTCGTCGGGTGTGGCGAGATCGACGACGGCACAAGCGCGACCGCTGACCCGGCGCTGAGCAGCACGGTCGACGCGAGCCCCGCCGAGACTGCGCCCGCGTCGCCCGATGAGGCCCCGACCACGCCGGCCGTCACCCCGCAGCAGCGTGGCGAGGCACCGCTCCCCGGCGGTGGCAGCCTCGTGGGCACGTGGGAGGCAGGGACCGTCCTCGGCGAGGTGGAGCGGGTCGGGACCCAGGACGGCTACGAGCGCGTCCTGTACGCCGCTGAGAGCATCTCGGAGGACGGGGAGCCGCACACCTGTGTGTCGGTGGGGGTGCGGGTCGACGACCGGATCCTGCGCTTCCTGTGCGCGGTGACCCCGCTGGACGACGGCGACAAGGAGCTGTGGGGTGGTGGTCGCTACGAGGAGATCGGCGCGACGGACGTGGCCGGGCCGGGGTACCTCGTCGTCGGCTCGGCGGAGGGCGACGTCGACGTCTCGGTCGCCGAGCCCGGCGCGGAGCCCCGAGCGGTGACCGGGCGGAGCACCTCGGTCCTCCCCGACCACACGGTCTTCTACGACCAGGGCGCCTGGGACGAGGGGTGGGACCCGCTGCAGCTCGCACCGCTGACCGTCACGACGTCGGCGGGCGACAGCCTCTCGGTGCCGAAGGACAGCTACGAGAGCTGACCGGTCCCGAGTCGTACGTCGATGCTGGTGTCACCGGGGACGCTGGTCAGCGTCACGGCGCCGCCGTGCGCCGTGACGATCGCCTCGACCAGGGCCAGCCCGAGCCCGACACCGCCCTCGCGGTGTCGCCCGGCGTCGGCGCGGGCGAAGCGCTCGAAGGCGTGGGGCACGAGGTCCGGAGCGAATCCCGGGCCGTCGTCGTGCACGGTGAACCCGTCGCTCCGGGCGGTGACGGTGACGGTGGTCCCGGCAGGGGTGTACTTGCGCACGTTCGTCAGCAGGTTGGTGACGACCTGGTGCAGACGCAGCGCGTCGCCGGGCACCTCGACGGCCTCCTCCGGGCAGGTCGAGGCGCCACCGGTGGTCGGGCGCGAGCACCCGGGCGTCGGAGACCGCCTCGACCAGCAGGCGCGTCAGGTCGACGGCCTCGCGCTCGAGGGGCCGGCCGGAGTCGAGGCGCGCGAGGAGCAGCAGGTCCTCGACCAGGGTCGTCATCCGCGCCGACTCCTCCTCCACCTTGGCCAGCGCCGTCGCGCCCGCGGCCGGCGTCGTCGGGGCGGCGTCGGGCCAGCTCGGTGTAGCCCGCGATCGTGGTCAACGGCGTGCGCAGCTCGTGGGAGGCGTCGGCGACGAACTGGCGCACCCGCTGCTCGCTGGCCTGGCGGGCGTCGAGCGAGCGTCTCGACGTGGGCCAGCAGGGTGTTGAGGGCTGCTCCGACCTGACCGACCTCGGTGCGCTCGTCGGTCAGGTGCTCCGGCACCCGCTCGGTGACCCCGATGACACCGGAGTCCAGCGGGCAGCTCGGCGACGCTGTGGGCGGTCTCGGCGACCTCGCGCAGCGGCCGCAGCTGACGGCGTACGACGGAGCGGCCGGCGAGGGCGGCGAGCAGGCCGCCGACCAGGATGAGCAGCGCCTCGGTCGACACCAGCGTCACCGACCACGCCGTCGACGTCGTCGGTCGGCAGCCCGCGGCGACCTTGACGCTGCGGCCGCGCTCTGTCGCACCGCGACGCGGTAGGAGCCGAGCCCGGGCAGGTCGACCTCGCGGGCCCGCCCGTCGGCGGGCAGGTCGTCGATGAGGCCAGGGCGGCGTCGAGACCCGGGTCTCGGGCGCTGCGCCGCCGCGGCTCTGCCGCAGGACGGCGCCGCTGCGCCTCGCCGACGTAGTCGCGGTACTGCGGCGAAGATCGCCGTCAGGGTGCCGACCTCCTGGCCGCGACCGGGATCGTCGCCGTCAGGACCGCGACCGCCGGGCGGCCGTCGTCGGCGCGCCCGTCGAAGTCGAACGGCGGCAGCGCGCCGACGCGCTGGACCGCTCCAGCGAGCGCGCGACGTCGTCGTCGAGCTGGCCGGTCAGGTAGGAGCGCATGGCCAGGGCGGTCGCCGCCGCCGATCGCGAGCGAGACCACGACGCACCAGCGCGACCGCGGTGAGGACCAGCCGCGAGGTGAGCGAGGCGAAGCGGGTCAGACGCGACTCACGGCGGCCGGCTTCAGGACGTAGCCGGCGCCGCGCATCGTGTGGATCATCGGCTCGCGTCCGGCGTCGATCTTCTTGCGCAGGTAGGAGATGTAGAGCTCGACGACGTTGGCCTGGCCGCCGAAGTCGTAGTTCCAGACGCGGTCGAGGATCTGGGCCTTGCTGAGCACCCGCCTGGGGTTGCGCATCAGGAAGCGCAGCAGCTCGAACTCGGTCGCGGTCAGCGTGATCTCCGCGCCGGCGCGGACGACCTCGTGGCTGTCCTCGTCGAGGCTGAGGTCGCCGACGGTCGAGCACCGACGACGTAGCCGCCTGCTGGGCGCCCGACGCGGCGCATCAGCGCGCGCAGCCGGGCCACGACCTCCTCGAGGGAGAACGGCTTGGTCACGTAGTCGTCACCGCCGGCGGTGAGACCCGCGATCCGGTCCTCGACGGCGTCGCGGGCGGTCAGGAAGAGCACGGGCACGTCGGCGTCGGTGCGCGCGCATCCGGCGCAGCACCTCCATGCCGTCGAAGTCGGGCAGCATCATGTCGAGCACCACGGCGTCGGGCTGGTGCGTCCTTGGCCGCGGCCACCGCCTTGGTGCCGGTGTGGGCCGTCTCGACGCTCCATCCCTCGTAGCGCAGCGCCATCGAGATGAGCTCGGCGATGTTGACCTCGTCGTCGACGACGAGGACCCGCACCGGCGTGCCGTCGGGGCGCAGCAGGGGAGTCGGCGCGGCGGTCATGGGGTCCACTGTGGCGAGCCCGGCTGTGCGTTTGCTGTGGACACACCGAGCGCGGGATGTGCGCGTGCGGATCCGCGGTCCGAGCAGGCCCTAGCCGGCACCTGTCTGGGGCACAGGCTGCGCACAGGTCGGCCGCGCAGGTTCGTCACATGAGCGACGACGACAGCCAGACCCAGCCCATCTCCGGCGTGCAGGACGACCCCACGCCCACCCCCGTCGAGCCGGCAGCGCCGATCGACTCGGGGGCCATGACCCCTCCGGGTGCCCCGCCGCCCCCGGTCCCCGCCGCTGCCGACGGCGCCGCCACGAGCGACGCTAAACGCCCATCGGTGCGCGACCGGCTCTTCGGCCTGCGGTCGGTGCTGGCGGTGGCCGTCGCGTCGCTGCTCCTCGGCGGGGTCGGCGGTGCGGCCCTGGGCGCCGTGTCGGACGGTGCCGACGCCGACCGGCGCGGTCCGGGCGGCGGCGGACAGCTCGTCCCGGGTCAGCAGGGCCGGCCACCCGGCCAGGGCGGCCAGTTCCCCGGCCAGCCGGGTCAGCTGCCCGGCCAGGGGGACGGCGACGACGACGGCGACGGCGACGGACGGCTCGGAGGGTTCCAGGGACAGCCGCCCGCGGGCCCGCAAGGTCAGGTGCCGCCCGGCACCGTGCCGCAGGACGACGTCGTACCCGATGCGGGCACCGGCGACTCCGCGGGAGGCACGACCACGTAGTTCCGAATCGTCTGACGAGACCGGGATCGGCCGACTAGCCTGAGCCGTCGCCGCGGCGGCCCCTGGTCCCGCGTCTCGGAAGAAGATCCCACGTGAAGCTCCGCCTGCTCGTCGCTGCCCTCGTGCTGCCGCTGCTCGCCTTACCGGCGACCGTGTCCCTCGCCGGACCCTCGGTGGCCGCCGACAGCCTCTCGGTCACCTGGCCGGACGTGACGTCGTTCAACCCATCTGCCTACGACTACGTCCTCACCGTCGACGACGAGGCGAGCCGCGAGCTGTTCGCCTGGTTCACCGTGTCCGGGACTCCGAGCGGGTGCCGGTCGCGAGCAGCGGGCAGACGTCGATGACCTTCCTCGACTCGGTCTCGGGGACCGGCCAGGTCGTCGTCGGTGAGTGCGCTGGGTCCGGCCCGTGCGTCGCCCTGGCCACCTCCCCCGAGCTGACCCTCGTGCGAGCGCCCCGCGTCTACTGGTTCCGACCGAGCGGCGAACCCCTCGTCTCGGCGGCCGTGCCGTTCCTCTCCCTGCTGGCCTTTCCCCGAGACCTCGACCTGACCGCTACCTACCGGGTCGAGCGCCGCGGCTCGATCGTCGCCACCGGCACCTCGCAGGTCAGTCGCGACCCCGACCGTGACCCCGACCGCGACCAGCTGCCGCTCGGCGACGTCCTGGCATCGCTGGAGAACGGCCAGACCTACCGACTGCTGGTCACCCTGCTCGGGAGAGGGCGCGGCGTACGGGCCGCTCGTGAGCGCGGAGGAGCACCAGGTGCGCGTTCACCGTCGACAACGCGATCATCCTCGACGCGCGCGTCGACCGCACCGAGCTGTATCCGGTGAAGGACGGCTACCGGGACGACCTGCGCATGTTCATCTCGGGCGAGCGCCTGCGGAGTCTCTACGTCGAGGTCCTCGACTCCGACGGCCAACAGGTCCGGCGGACGCTGGGTCCCACGACCAAGGGACCGGCGGGCGTGTCGGCCAGGTTCACCGGGAAGGTGGGCGGGAAGATGCTTCCCGAGGGCGACTACACCTGGCGCGTGAGTGCCACCGACGAGCACGGCAACTCCACGGTGATCGACCGGCCCTTCAGCCTGTCCCACAAGCAGATCCGGTCGGAGAAGTTCACCCGCACCTACGAGGCCGCGTCGACCGTGGTCGACACCAACGTGGGGCGCTGCTCCACGCTGAAGAAGCGTCCCCGGGGTGGCCTCGGCTACTACTCACAGACCTCGTGCTCGCGCCCCGAGGACAGCACCGTGCTCACCGTCAACGGCGTCTACGTGCCCAAGTCGTTCAACGGCTCCTGGGACAACCTGCGAGTGACGACCAACGGCGGTGGCGCGACCGGGCGACGCGACTACCTGGTCGTGTTCAACCGTGACCGTCACGGCAACGACGAGTTCCGCACGGTGCACCGTGGCGGGTCGGGGCGGCACCGCAATCCACTGCATCACCGAGAAGGTGAAGCAGTTCGTGCTCCACGACAAGGAGGCTCAGGGCCGGCCCTTCGTCCTGTGGGCGGCCGGGCTCACCGACGGCAGCCGCTACGACGTGGACAGCTTCACCGTGGAGATCACCCACACGGTCCTCAGCTGAGTCGCAGCATGTCCCGCACGGCCAGCGAGGCGAACACCATCGCCGAGCCGAGCGGGGCGCCCGGGCCGGGGTAGACGGGCGCCGAACATCGACGCGGTCGAGTTGCTGGCGGCGTACAGCCCGGCGATCGGTGAGCCGTCCTCGCGCAGCACGCGGCCGGCGGCGTCGGTGACGAGGCCGCCCTTGGTGCCGAGGTCGGAGAGCACGAAGCGGGCGGCGTAGGTAGGGCGCCTGGTCGACCGGGGTCAGGGCCTTGTTGGGGCCCTCGCCGCCGGTGAAGAAGGTGTCGTACTCGTCGGCGCCGCGGCCGAAGTCCTCGTCGACGCCGGTCGCGCAGAAGCCGTTGAAGCGCTCGACGGTCGCGGCGAGCGCGTCGGCCGGTACGCCGATCGCCGCCGCCAGGTCGGCGAGCGTGTCGGCCTGCACCCAGGTGCCGGCGGCCAGGTGCTCGGCCGGGTCGCCCTCGGGCATCGCGATCGCCGGGCAGGCGGCCGCCCTCGCGGGAGTCGAAGACGAACCACGACGGGATCGCCGGCTCGGCGCGCCTGCGGCCATCGCGCGGCCGAACCGGTCGTAGGGCAGGCACTCGTTGGCGTAGCGGTGCCCGGTCGCGTCGACCATCACGCCGCTGCGGAAGCCGAGGGTGAACGAGCCGCCGCCGTCGGGCTGCTCGAGGCCGGGGCAGAACCAGCCGAGCGCGCGAGAAGTCGGTGGCCGCGCCGAGCGCCACGGCGGCCGCGATCGGCTCGCCCGGTGTTGGCGCCGCGGGGCGCCATGCTCCACGCCACGTCGCCGGGCACGCCGTGCTCGGCGCGCAGCGCGGCGTTGCCCTCGAAGCCGCCGGCGGCGACCAGCACGCCGCGCGTGGCGCGCAGCTCGACGACGGACCCGTCGGCAGTCGTCGGCGCGCACGCCGACGACCCGCCCGTCCGTCGGTGACCAGGCTCGGTCATCGCGTGCCGGGTGAGGACGTGCCGCCCTCGCGCAGCGACGATCAGCGGCCAGCCGGGCGATCAGGGACTGCCCGCCGGTGAGGGTGCGGCGCCCGGGCGCGCCGACGCGGTCGAGCTCGACCGGCGGTCGCACCAGCGCGGCGACGCGCGGGCAGGTCGTCGCGCTTGATGTTGGCCGGCTGGATGGAGCGGCCCATCGGCACCCGGCCCGGGGCGTCGTAGTACTCGGGGAAGGGCAGCCACTCGAAGTCGAGGTCGGGATCGGCCTCGAGCTCGGCGACCAGCTCGGGGGCGTGGGCGAGGAACGCCTCGACCTTGGCGCTGGCCGGGTCGGCGCGTCGTCGAGGATCGCGGCCAGGTAGGCGCGCGCGCCCTCGGTCGAGTCGGGGAGGCCGGCGCGCTGCTGCACCTGGCTGCCGGGCAGCCAGCACGCGCCGCCGGAGTAGGCCGAGGTGCCGCCGAGCAGGTCGGTCTTCTCGACCACCGCCACCGACAGCCCGGCCTTGGCGGCCAGGGCGGCGCCGGTGAGGGCGCCGCCGCCGGAGCCGACCACGATGACGTCGTACTGCTGCGTGGCTTCAGTCACGGGCTGATCGTGCAACTAGAACGTGTTCTAGCGCAAGGCCTGGTCGGGCCCGCCCGACAACCTCGTGTCGACGCGACCGGCAGAATGGAGCCGGTCATGTCTGTTGCGTGCCCGCTGACCGTCCGGCCGACGCCCGCTGCGACGATCACCTACCCGCCCGACCTGCCGGTCAGCCAGCGCCGCGACGACATCGCCGCGGCGATCCGCGACCACCAGGTCGTGATCGTCGCGGGCGAGACCGGCTCGGGCAAGACGACCCAGCTGCCCAAGATCTGCCTCGAGCTCGGCCGCGGCCTGCGGCCCGAGGGCGCCCGGACGGCGGGCTGATCGGGCACACCCAGCCCCGCCGGATCGCGGCCCGCTCGGTCGCCGAGCGGATCGCCGCCGAGCTCGGCACCGACGATCGGCGAGCCCGACAGCATCGTCGGCTACCAGGTGCGCTTCACCGACCGCACCTCGCGCGCCGGCCGGGTCAAGCTGATGACCGACGGCATCCTGCTCGCCGAGCTGCAGCGCGACCGGCAGCTGACGAAGTACGACACGATCATCATCGACGAGGCCCACGAGCGCAGCCTCAACATCGACTTCCTGCTCGGCTACCTCAAGCGGCTGCTGCCGCGGCGCCCCGACCTCAAGGTCATCGTCACCTCGGCGACCATCGACGTCGCAGCGCTTCGCCGAGCACTTCGCCGACGCCTCGCGGCACGCCTGCGCCGATCATCGAGGTGTCGGGCCGCACCTTCCCGGTCGAGGTGCGCTACCGCCCGCTCATCGACGTCGCCGAGGACGACGAGGAGGGCGAGACCGTCGTCGCGCGACCAGACCGAGGCGATCGTCGAGGCCGTGCGCGAGCTCTCCGCCGAGGGCCGGGCGACGTGCTGGTCTTCCTGCCCGGCGAGCGCGAGATCCGCGACACCGCCGACGCGCTCGCCCCGCTCGCCGAGGCGCAGGGCGGTCGCGGCGGGCATCGAGATCGTGCCGCTCTACTCGCGGCTCTCCGCCGCCGAGCAGCACCGCGTCTTCTCCCCGCAGGCGGGCAACGCCTCGCGCCGGGTGGTGCTCGCCACCAACGTCGCCGAGACCTCGCTGACCGTGCCCGGCATCCGGTACGTCGTCGACACCGGCGTCGCGCGCATCTCGCGCTACTCGGTGCGCACCAAGGTGCAGCGGCTGCCGATCGAGCCGATCAGCCAGGCCTCGGCCAACCAGCGCTCGGGCCGCTGCGGGCGGGTCGCGGCCGGCATCGCCGATCCGCCTCTACTCCGAGGAGGACTTCGAGTCGCGCCCGGAGTTCACCGACCCCGAGATCCTGCGCACCAACCTCGCCTCGGTCATCCTGCAGATGGCCTCGCTCGAGCCTCGGCGACATCGCCCGCTTCCCCTTCGTCGAGCCGCCCGACAAGCGCAACGTGCAGGCCGGCGTCCAGCTGCTCGAGGAGCTCGGGGCCGTCACCTCCGGGATAGTCCCTGACGAAGATCAAGGAAATCGCCGCCGAAACGTTGATTTACGTCAGGGACTATCCCGACGGGGCGGCCGGGCGACCGGGGGGCCGCAGGCCGGCCCAGGACGGCCCGCAGCTCACCAAGGTCGGACGGCGGCTCGCCCGGCTGCCGATGGACCCGCGCCTGGCGCGGATGATCATCGAGGCCGAGCGGCTCGGGTGCGTGCGCGAGGTGATCGTGATCGCCGCGGCGCTGTCGCTGCAGGACCCGCGCGAGCGGCCGGTCGAGCAGCGGGCCGCAGGCCGACCAGCAGCACGCCCGCTTCAAGGCCGAGAGCTCCGACTTCCTCACCTGGCTCAACCTGTGGCGCTACCTGCGCGAGCAGCAGAAGGAGCTCAGCAGCAGCGCGTTCCGGCGGATGTGCAAGCGCGAGTACCTCAACTACCTGCGGGTGCGCGAGTGGCAGGACTTCGAGTCGCAGCTGCGCCAGGTCTGCAAGGAGATGAGGCTCGAGGTCGGTCGGCCCGCCGACCTCCCCGACTCCGACGGCATCCACCAGGCCCTGCTGAGCGGGCTGCTCAGCCACGTCGGCCTGCTCGAGGAGCGCGAGACAGGACGCGCGGGCGGCAAGGGCGGCCAGGGGGTCGCCGACCGATGCGCGAGTACCTCGGCGCCCGCGGCACCAAGTTCGCGATCTTCCCCGGCAGCGGCCTGGCCAAGCAGCCGCCGGCGTTCGTGATGGCCGGCGAGCTCGTCGAGACCAGCCGGCTCTTCGCCCGCCAGAACGCCGCCATCAAGCCCGAGTGGGCCGAGACGCATCGGCGCCCACCTGGTCAAGCGCACCTACTCCGAGCCGCACTGGTCGAAGAAGCGCGCCGCGGTGATGGCCCACGAGCGCGTCCTGCTGTACGGCGTACCGCTCGTCGCCGATCGGCTGGTCACCTTCGGCAAGGTCGACCGCGCCTACAGCCGCGAGCTCTTCATCCGCCACGCCCTGGTGTACGGCGAGTGGTCGACGCGGCAGAAGTTCTTCACCGCCAACCGCGCGCTGCTCGACGAGGCGGCCGAGCTCGAGCACCGCGCCCGCCGCCGCGACATCGTCGTCGACGAGCACACGCTGTTCGACTTCTACGACGCCCGGGTCGGTGCGGAGGTCGTCAGCGGCGCGCACTTCGACACCTGGTGGAAGAAGGTGCGCCACGAGCAGCCCGGAGCTGCTCACCTTCGACCTCGACATGCTCACCCACGACAGCGCCGACGCTCGTGGCCGAGGACGACTACCCGACGACCTGGCAGGCCGACGGCGAGGGCGAGGAGGGCTGACGTTCCCGATCAGCTATCACTTCGAGCCCGGCTCCGACGACGACGGGCTGACCATCGACGTGCCGGTCGCGACGCTCAACCAGGTCGGCGACGACGACTTCTCCTGGAACGTCCCGGGCCTGCGCCACGAGCTCGTCACCTCGCCTGATCCGCAGCCTGCCCAAGCCGCTGCGGGTGGCGCTCGTGCCGGCCCCCGACCGCGCCCGCGACTTCCTCGCGCGCGACCCCGGCCGGGCGAGGAGCCGCTGCTCGACGCCCTCGAGCGGTGGTGCCGGGCCACGACCGGGGTCGTCGTCCCCCGCGACGCCTGGGACTGGACCAAGGTCGCCGAGCACCTGCGCCCGACCTACCGCGTGGTCGACGACGCCGGCGCCGAGCAGGCGCGGGGCAAGGACCTCGAGGCGCTCAAGGCGCCGCTGCGCCCGCAGTTCGCCCAGGCGCTCGCCGAGGTCGCCGACGACTCCGGGCTGGCCCGCACCGGCGAGACCACCTGGGTCTTCGGCGACCTGCCCGCCTCGATCACCCAGCGCCGCGCGGGCCACGAGGTCACCGCCTACCCGGCGCTGGCCGACGAGGGCAGCGACCGTCGGGCTGCCGGTCTTCGGCTCGGCCGAGGAGGCCGCCGCCCGCCACCGGCTCGGCGTACGACGCCTGCTGCTGCTCGCCGTGCCCGACCCGCGCCTCGACGCCCGCGACGAGCGCGACGGCGGACTCTCGGCGCGCGACAAGCTCGCGCTGGTCGCCTCGCCGTACGCCACCGCGCGGCGACCTGCTCGCCGACTGCCGCGCCGCGGTGCTCGCCGACGTCGTCGACGCCCGCCCCGAGGTGCGCGACGAGGCGGCCTTCGCCGCCCTGGTCGCCGAGGCCGCCGCGCGACCACGAGGCCGCGGTGCGCGCCACCCTCGCCGACGTCCTGACGCGTCCTGCGAGCGCTGGCGCGCCGCCGACAAGGCGCTGGGCGGCCGCGCCGAGATGATGCAGCTGCCCGCGCTGACCGACATGAAGGCCCAGCTCGCCCGCCTGGTCGACGACGGGTTCGTCGGCGAGGCCGGTGCGCGCCGGCTGCGCCGCTTCCCGACCTACCTGCGCGCGATCGAGCAGCGCCGCGCCAAGCTCGACGAGGGCGGCGGCGCGATCGCACCGCGACCGCCTGCTGCACGACCAGGTCGCCCAGCTCCAGGAGGCCTACCTGCACCGCGTCGACGCGCTGCCCGACGGTCGCCCGCCGGGGGAGTCGCTGCGCCGGGTGCGGTGGATGCTCGAGGAGTTCCGGGTCTCGCTGTGGGCCCAGCAGCTCGGCACCGACGGCCCGGTCAGCGACCAGCGCATCCGCAAGGCCCTCGACCTGACGGTCGCTGACGGGCCTGGTCCGGATGCGCCGGACTGCCGCGTGCCCGTAGGCTGCCGATGCCGACCGGCCCCACCACAAGCCCCTCGCGCGCTGGGCCGACTACTTCGACGAGTTCGAGGGCGGCTCCGACCCGGCGCTGGTGAGCGAGGCCGCCGACCGCGCGGCCGTGCTGCTGGTGCGCGGGGCGCGCGACAGCGACGACCGCGAGGTCGCCGACCGGCTGCTCCACCTCGCCGACACCGAGGGGATCGAGACGATCGCCGAGGTCTGGGCCGGCTCGCCGGCCGACTCCCTGGCCGGGAGCCTGTGGCGGCTCTACCTGCTGCGCGCCTGGGTGCTACGCCGACCCGCTGCGCGTCGCCCGCGAGTACGACGCCGGGCGCGCGCGCGCCCAGGTCGCCGAGGTCGTCGCCGGGGTGGCCGACCCGCCCGGCCCCGCCGAGCTGCGCGCGATGGTCGACGAGGTGCTGCGCGGCATCGCGACCCGCGAGTACGCCGACGTCCTGCTGCGCGCCGCCGCCTTCGCCCGCGTCGTCGCCACCGGCCGCGCCGTCCTGGCCGAGCCCACCGAGGTCGAGGTGCGCCGGATGCTGCTGCTGGCCGAGCAGCTCGGGTGCCGCCGCCGACCTCGAGCTCGACGCCCGCCTGGCCTGAGCCCTGTGCGTCGACGCCTGCGCCGGTGACCGTCGGCGTACTACACTTCGGCAGCGTCGAGCACGTCGGGCTGCGGCAGCCCCGGGTCCCACAATAAGCCGCTACGAGCGGCCACGCGCCGAGAGGTGCTCCCGGTCCGACGTGCTCGACACCTCCGCTCCGCGACGCGGCGGCAGGGGCCACCGGGGTCGATCGGCCTCCCATGTTGCTGGGTAGGGTGGGACCTGCCGGACACCCCTTTCCGGCGTGCGGTCCGCTGTGCCGGGTCGCCGAGCAGGTCCGCCGTGCCGGCCCGCCCCGACCTCGAGAGGTGACGATGACGCGACGCTCCCGCCGTCTCCGGCTCGGCTGCGTCGGCGGCCCTGTGCGTGGCTCTCGCCGCCTGCACCTCCGACCCCGGCCCGGGTGACCCGGATCCCGACCGCCACGCCGAGCGCGAGCGGCACCGTGTCGCCCACCGAGCCACCGGCGGACCTGGCCCAGCTGTCGTACGGCGTCTTCGGCTCCGAGGCCGAGGTGGCGGCCTACCAGGCCGTGGTCGACGACTACAACGCCCAGGCCACCACCGTCGAGGTCACCTTGCGCAGCTGGCCCACGAGCCGAGGCCATGCGCAAGGCGATCGTCGGCGGGCGAGGAGGCGCCCGACCTCTACCAGGTGGCGCGCGCCCAGCTCGCCGACGTCGTCGACGAGCAGCGCAACGTGCCGCTCTTCTCCCTGCTCGAGGACCGCAACGTCAGCCCCGGCGACAACTACCCGCTCGCCACCATCGAGGCGTTCTCCCGCGGCGACGACCTGCAGTGCATGCCCTACGGCATCTCGCCGATGGTGATCTACGTCAACACCGACCTCGTCGACTTCGACGTGATGCGGCTGCGCGGCCTGCCCGCGCCCTGCCGACGAGCTCGACGGGCTGGAACATCGAGGAGTTCGAGGCGGCCGCCGCAGTTCGCCACCCGGCCGCGGCTCAAGACGCGCGGACTCACCATCGACCCGACGCTGGCCGGCATCGCCCCCTACCTCTATCTCCGGCGGCGGCTCGCTCTTCGACGACGACGCCGACCCGACCTCGCTCGACCTCGAGAGCGACGAGCAACCAGGAGTCCCTGGCCACCCTGCTCCGGCTCGCGCGCAACCCGCTGACCACCCTCACCGACACCCAGCTGCGCAGAGGCCACGCCGCTGGAGTGGTTCGAGCGCGGACGTCTCGGGATCCTCGCCGGCGACCGCTCCATCACCCCGGTCCTGCGCGAGGTCCCCGGCCTCGACTTCGACGTGATGCCGATGCCGCGCGTGGGCCGCACGGCCACCACCGGCGACCTGACCGGCATCTGCATCTCGCGCGGCGGCTCGGTGCAACGAGCCGCCGACTTCCTGGTGCACCTGATCTCCGCCGAGGGCTTCGCCCCGGTCGCCGAGGCCGGGTACGTCGTGCCCGCCAACACGTCGGTGGCGCGCTCGGAGGCGTTCCTCCAGCCCGGCCAGCAGCCCGCCAACGCAGGGGTCTTCAACGCCGGCGTCGACGCCCTGGAGCTGCTCCCGCTCGAGGCCGACAACCGTCGTCTGCGGACGGCGGTCAACCCGCTGATCGAGGACCTCTTCACCGTCCTGCTCCCGCCCGACCTCGCGGTCGCCACCGCAGAGATCGACGAGGTCTCGCGACCGATCCTCGACCCGACCTACGTGCCGGAGTCGCCGACCGAGACGCCACTGTCTCCGCTGCTGCCCGGCGCCTCCGACTCGTCCCTGCCGACCTCGACGCCCTCGCCCTGACCCTCGGGCTCGGCGTCCGGCTCGGGGTCCGGCTCGGGCTCCCGCTCCGCCTCGAGGATCGCGGTGGTGATCAGGGGCGCGGTCAGCGCGACCTGCCAGCTGCGCGCACCGAGGTCGCCGAGCCGGTCGACGACCTGGTCGAGCAGGTCGCCGGCATCGCGGGTCGGCGGCGGCGTCCACAGCACCCGGCGCAGGGTGTCGGGGGTCAGGAGGTTCTCCTGGGGCAGGTGGTGCTGCTCGGAGAGCTGGGCCATCGCCTCGCGGGCGTGCTGCAGCCGTCGTCCGGCCACCGGGTCCTTCTCGGCCCAGGCGCGCGGCACCGGCGGCCCGTCGCCGCGCGGCGAGCGCGCCGGCAGGTCGTCCTCGTCGAGGGCTGCGGCGGCGGCGAGGGCCTCGAGCCAGCGTGAGGTGTAGCGCTCGGCGCCGCGACCGTGGAAGCCCTTGGTCGCAGAGCAACGAGCCGCGGTCCTCGGGCATGGCGACCGCAGCGGCCACCAGCGCGGAGTCGGGGATGATCCGTCCGGGGGTCACGTCGCGCTGCGAGGCGATGTCGTCGCGGGTCTCCCACAGCGCGCGCACCGCGCCCAGGGCCCGTCGCCCGCGCACGCGGTGGACGCCCGACGTACGACGCCAGGCCTCGTGGCGCACCGCCGGGACGAAGCCGCGCAGGTGCTCGAACTCCTGGCGCGCCCACTCGGCCTTGCCGGTCTCCTCGAGCTCGGCGGCCAGGCGGTCGCGCAGCTCGACGAGGACCTCGACGTCGAGGGCGGCGTACTCGAGCCAGGCCTGGGGGAGGGGCCGCGTCGACCAGTCGGCGGCCGAGTGCTCCTTCTTCATCCGCAAGCCCGAGCAGGGTCTCGACCAGGGTGGCCAGGCCGACGCGGGGGTAGCCGAGCAGCCGGCCGGCGAGCTCGGTGTCGAAGAGCGCGTCGGGGTGCAGGCCGATCTCGTTGAGGCAGGGCAGGTCCTGGGTGGCGGCGTGCAGGATCCACTCGGTGCCGCTCAGCACCTCCTGCAGCGGGGCCAGGGAGTCGAACGCGATCGGGTCGATCAGGGCGGTGCCGCTGCCGTTGCGGCGCAGCTGGAGGAGGTAGGCGCGTTGGGAGTAGCGGTAGCCGGAGGCGCGCTCGGCGTCGATCGCCACCGGACCGGTGCCCTCGGCCAGCCGTCGGCAGACCTCGGCGAGGGCCTCCTCGGTCTCGGTGACCTCGGGCAGGCCGTCGGCGAGGGTGAGCAGCTCGGCGAGCGGCGCCTCGACCTCCTCGCCGGCCTCGACCTCGCTCGGGTCGGTCGAGCCTGGTGCGGAGCTGTCGGTGGGTTCGTCCGGGCTCATCCGGCGGTGCCCCGCTGACCGCGACGGCTCGGCATCACGGCCACGCCCTCGGGCACGGGCTCGAGGCCGGCGGCGGTGCACAGCAGCTCGCCCCACGCCTCGACGTGCGGCGCGATGTCGAGGCCGTGCGGGCCCGTGGCGGGCGTCCAGGAGGCGCGGATCTCGATCTGGGCGGTGCGCGGACTCCTCGACCATCCCGCCGAAGCTCTCGGTCGCGACGCGGGTGACGGTGCCGGACTCGGCGAGGTAGGTCGGCGCCGTGGGCGTCGAGGGCCTCGGTGAGCCAGGTCCACCCGACGTGCGGCAGCAGCGGGTCGGCGACGAGGTCGACCTCGATCTCGCAGCGGACGTAGGCCACGCAGCGGAAGGTGCCCTCCCAGGCGTCGTTGCCGGCCGGGTCGTGGAGCAGGATGATCCGCCCGGTGCCCACGTCGGTGTCGTCGACGGTGACGTCGGCGGAGAGCGCGGCGGCGTACGGGGCGATGCGCTGCGGGGCCGGCATCTCCTCGCAGAAGACCTCCGGGCGCAGCGTGGCCGCGCGCAGCGCCATCACGGCATCGCGGAACTCCGCGGGCATCGAGCCCGGTCGAGAGCTCGCTTCGTGACGCACCACCATGGCCTCACAGTAGGTCGGAGCGCCGGATCCGACATGCGAACACGCCGGACGACCTGCGAGGCTTGGCCCGTGCCCGACATCGCGACCCTCGACCAGAGCGCCTTCCTGAAGGCTGCGCGCGGCGAGCCCGTGCCCCACACGCCGGTGTGGTTCATGCGCCAGGCCGGCCGCTCGCTGCCCGAGTACCTCAAGCTGCGCGAGGGCATCGGCATGCTCGAGTCGTGCATGGAGCCCGACCTGGTCGTCGAGATCACCATGCAGCCGGTGCGCCGCTACGGCGTCGACGCCGCGATCTTCTTCTCCGACATCGTGCTGCCGCTCAAGGCGGTCGGTGTCGACCTCGACATCAAGCCCGGCATCGGGCCGGTCGTCGCCTCGCCGGTCGAGACCCTCGCCGACGTCGAGGCGATCCCCGACCTCACCCCCGAGCACGTCACCTTCATCACCGAGTCCGTCGCGGCGTCTGGTCGCCGGGCCTGGGTGGCACCCCCCTCATCGGCTTCGCGGGCGCCCCGTTCACCGTGGCGTCCTACCTCGTCGAGGGCGGGCCGTCGAAGGAGCACGCGAAGACCAAGGCGATGATGTTCGGCGCCCCCGACGTCTGGGACGCCCTGATGCGCAAGATCGCCGGCATCGCCGCGGCCTACCTCGAGGTCCAGGTCGCCGCCGGTGCCTCGGCCGTCCAGCTCTTCGACTCCTGGGCCGGCGCGCTGACCCCGGCCGACTACGCCGAGCACGTCATGCCGCACTGCGCCGGCGTGCTCGCCCGCGTCGGCTCGCTCGGCGTACCGCGCATCCACTTCGGGGTCGGCACCACCAACCTCCTCGGCCTGATGGGCGAGGCCGGGGCCGACGTCGTCGGGGTCGACTGGCGTACGCCGCTGTCGACCGCGATCCCGCTCGTCGGCGACCGCGTCGTGCAGGGCAACCTCGACCCGACCCTCGTCTTCGCCCCCACCGACGTGATGACGGCGCGGGCCGCCGAGATCATCGAGGCCGGACGCGCCGCCCGCGGCCACATCTTCAACCTGGGCCACGGCGTCATCCCCTCGACCGACCCCGGCCAGCTCGCCCGGCTGACGGAGTTCGTGCAGACCTACCCGCTCTCGTAGCGGGGGGCAACGGGGCTCGGTCGAGGATCGGTGCCACTGGTTGGCACTGATCCTCGAGCGAAGTCAGGTGGTCCGCCAACCGCCGCCTCACGGACAGTCCGGACACCTCAGGCACGTGCCGGTCCAGCCGCGCCGCTGGAGGAGGAGGCCGATCTTCGCGAGGGTGCTGCAGCCCCGGGTGAACACCTGGCCGTAGCCGATGCGGACCGTGAGGCACTCGGCGTCGACCACCGTGTCGAGGTCCCGCTCGAGGTCACGGTCCCGGGACCCTGCGCCGTCGTGGAACGCGCGCCCGTCGAGCTCGACGTCGAGGTCGTACTCCTCGTAGGGGACGTCACGGTAGTAGGCGCGCCCGCGCAGGGAGTCGCGCCGCTGTCGCCGCGCGTGCGGAAGACCGTGGAGCACGCTCGAGTCGCAGGTACTCGCGCTCCAGCACCGAGCAGGCGCCCGTGGTGAGGTCGTCGAGCAGGTCGCCGAGGAGGGCGCGACGCGGGAGGTGCGGGCGCGTGGCGGCCGCGGCGCGGATGCGGGCCGCCGTGGTCTGTCGCGTCTGGCATGCGTCGGCCAACACCTGGAAGACGCGTGCGACGTCGGTGTGCTTCAGTGCGACGTCGATGGCGGCGTGCTCGATCCTGATGCGTGGTGGCAGGGCGCTGGGGTGCAGGCGCTCGGCGAGGTGGGCCATTCGGCGCGCGTCGACGCCGTCGACCTGGGTGAGCGAGCGGTCGACGGCCACCGCGACCGTGATCGGCGCGCGCGGAGGGGGGTTCGGCAGAGCCGACTCGTCGCAGAGCGCGGCCGGTGCGTGGTGGAGCACCGCGGCCCACGCGCGTTGGTCCCAGGTCAGGGGACCGGTGTGATCGACGTAGGTGCCCGGATGCGCCACGGTGAGGTCGCGGCGGCGCAGCAGTCGACGGATGTCGTGGGGGAGCGCGCCGGCGGCGAGCAGCTGGCGGCGTGAGACCACGCCGTCCTGCCACTGCAGGTGGTGGGCGACGGACCGCAGGTCGAAGGTGGCCATCCGGCGATGGTGCGCCGGGCAGCCACCGCGCGCCACCGCGGTGCGCTCGGCCTGTGGACAGGGTGTCCGGCCGGCCGATTGGTCGAGGATCGGTGTCACCTGGTGGCACCGATCCTCGAACGAACGGGCCGCGTTCGCTCAGGCGGTCGCGGGCGGCGGTCCGGCTGCTGCGGGGGTCGAGCCCTGGGGGCGGGGCGCGAACCGGCGTACGAGCAGACGACCGGGGACGGCCAGGACCAGCACGACCAGGGCGAAGGGGAGGACGGCGCCGCCGACCGTCAGCAGCCCGGTGGTGACGTCCTTCAGTGCGGTCCACCCGCCGTCGAGGCCGGCGAGGAAGCCGTCCTCGTCCTCCTCGACGACCTCGTCCTGCTTCTTCTCCTCGCGCGGGGGCTCGATCGAGAGGGTGATGGTGGCCAGGGCGGTCTGGTCGGCGAGGAACTTCTGACGCTTCTCCAACGAGCCGAGGTCGGCCTCACGGCGCGAGAGCTCGCGCTCGATGCTCACGATGTCGCGCAGGTCGGCGGCGTTGTCGAGCAGGATGCTGATCCGGTCGATGCTGCGGCGCTGGAGCTCGACGCGGACGTCGGTGTCGATGACCTCGGTGCTGACGTCCTCGGTGTCGGTGGTGACGTCGATGAGGTCGGCGACGCCCTTGAGGCCGGTCATCGTGGCGTCGAACTCGTCGACCGGCACGCGCAGGGTCAGCTGCACCCGCTCGGCATCGCCGTCCTCGTCGGCCTGGGTGCTCTCCTCGGCGATCTCGCCGCCGTGGGCGGCCACCACCTTGCCGACGTCGAAGCGGGCGGTCGGGACGTCGTCGGAGCGCAGGGCGACGTTGCCCTTCTTGATCAGCGAGCGGGGGTCTCCCGGTGCGTCGGCTGCGTTCTGGGCGGTGTCGGCCGGCGCGGCCCCCGACGAGCCCTGGTTGGTGGCGAGATCGCCGCCGGCCCCGGAGTCGAGCGAGTCGGCGTAGGCCACCGAGGAGTCGGGGGCGGGTGCCGCGCGTTCTGCCTGGGGCGCCAGCCCCGGTGCGTCCTCGGAGGCGGGGGCAGGCACGGACACGTCGGCCGTGGTGCCGGACGACGTCTCGTCGTCGGACCCGGCCGAGCAGGCGCCGGCGAGGGCCAGCAGGGCGAGGGCGGCGCTCGCCGCGAGGACGCGGCGAGGCCGCGGGGTGCGGGTGGTGCGGGGACGGGAGACGTCCGCGGCGGGAGTAGTCATGCCCATGCGACGTGGCGACGTCCCGATCAGTTCCCTCCGGCTGCGCGGCGCAGCCGGTCGACGGCGTCGAGCACCGCGGAGATCGGCTCCAGCAGCTCGCGGCCGTGCGTCGTCATCCGGGTGCCGGAGTGGTCGCGGTGCAGCAGTGTCGCCCCGAGCTCGCGCTCGAGCTTGTCGATCGCCTCGCTCAGGGCGGGTTGCGAGACGTGCAGCTCCGAGGCCGCACGTCGGAGCGACCCGTGCCGGCTCACGACGGCCAGGTACTCGAGCTGTTCGATCCGCACGCGGACCTCCGGTCTCGTCAGGCCGCACCGGGTCCTGGTGATGGCGGCAGGGGGTGATCGGCAACACCGATCAGGGTGGTGCTTGCCTCGGACTCAAAGCCCAGTAAGTTACTAGACAAAGCAGAGCATACGACAGGAGATCCGCATGACCGTGCAGCACGACACGAACGGTGCCGACGTCGCGAGGGACGACGTCCCGCGCTGGAGCGCGATCCCGCGCACGTCGGAGGAGTGGGTGGAGCGCGCGACCCAGGTCGCGACCACGCTCGCCGTCGACGCGCTGGAGCGCGACCGCGCCAACCGGGCGCCGTACGACGAGGTGGCACTGCTCAAGGAGTCGGGCCTGGTGACCTTGCTGGGCCCCGTCGAGCACGGCGGCGCGGGCCAGGACTGGACGACCGCCCTGCGCGTGGTGCGTGCGGTCTCGGCCGGCGACGGCTCGATCGGCCAGCTCCTGGGCTACCACTACCTGTGGTTCTGGGCGCCGCGCCTGGTCGCGACCCCGGAGCAGATCGTCGCCGTCGAGCAGCAGGCGACCGAGGAGCGTTGGTTCTTCGGCGGCGCGGTCAACCCGCGCGACGGTGACCTGCTCATCACCGAGGACGGCGACGAGCTGGTCTTCTCCGGAGCCAAGTCCTTCTCGACGGGTGGCCGGGTCAGCGACGTCACTGTCCTCGAGGGCGTCATCGCCGGCACGGAGAAGCACGTCTTCGCGATCGTCCCGACCCAGCAGCCCGGGCTGCGCTTCGCCGGTGACTGGGACAGCCTCGGCCAGCGGCTCACCGAGTCGGGAAGCGTCGTCGTCGACCAGGTGCGGGTGCCGTGGGCGGCTGCCGCGGGCTACGTCGCCACCGAGAGCGGGTACGAGTTCGTGCCCCGGGTCTACAACACCCTCAACGTGCCGCTGATCCAGCTGATCTTCGTCAACATGTACGTCGGGATCGCCGAGGGCGCGCTGGCGACCGCGGCGACGTACACCCGCGACCGCACGCGCCCGTGGCCCTACACCCCGGACGTGAAGGCGAGCGCCCGCGAGGAGTTCCACGTCCTCGAGACGTACGGCGACCTGCGCTCACGGCTGTGGGCGGCCGAGGCCCTGGCCGAACGTGCCGCGGTCGCCATCGAGGCGATCAACGCCCACGCCGACGAGGTCACCGAGACCGAGCGTGGCGAGGC
Source organism: uncultured Actinomycetota bacterium (assembly GCA_963822915.1). Lineage (GTDB taxonomy): Bacteria > Actinomycetota > Actinomycetes > Propionibacteriales > Nocardioidaceae > Nocardioides. Next base: position 128,237 of record CAWGJR010000025.1, on the reverse strand, counting down.
GGCGGTGCTGATCGCCGCGGCCAAGCAGGTCGCGATCGACGTCGGCCTCGATGTCGGCACCCGCGTCTACGAGGTCACCGGGGCGCGCGCGACGGCCAGCTCGGTCGGCCTCGACCTGGCGTGGCGCAACCTGCGCACGCACAGCCTCCACGACCCGATCGCCCACAAGCGCGCCGAGGTCGGCCGCTACGCGCTGCTCGGCGAGCTGCCCGAGCCGACCTGGTACACGTGATGAGCACCCAGACGTCCGCGCACCCGTCGCGCGTCGACGAGGCGGCGCCGAACACGTTCGACCGGCCCCTGCTGCGCACGCCCCTGCTCGAGGACCTGCGGGCGACGTACGCCCCGTTGCTGGCCGACATCGCCGCGGGAGCGCTGCAGCGCGAGCTCGACGACGAGCTGCCCACCGAGCAGGTCGAGGCGCTCAAGCGCGCCGGGTTCGGCGCCGTGCGGGTGCCGGTCGAGCACGGTGGTCGGGGAGCCTCGCTGCCGGAGCTCACCCAGCTGTGGATCGACCTCGCCTCCGCCGACGCCCACCTGCCGCAGGCGCTGCGCGGGCACTTCGCGCTGGCCGAGGACCGCCTGTGGCAGCACGGCCGCGGTCACGACCAGCGCGCGTGGTTCGACCGTTTCGTCGCCGGCGAGATCGCCGGCAACGCCTGGTCGGAGGTCGGCTCCACCGCCATCGACACCCAGCAGACCGTGCTCACCCTGGACCCCTCGGACCCGGCCGGCGGCTACCGGCTCGACGGCCAGAAGTTCTACACGACCGGCACCATCTACGCCGAGTGGGCCGACGTCTACGCGCGCCTCGTGGTGCCGGGGGCTGACGACACGTTCGTCATCGCCCTGGTCGAGACCAGCGACCCGGGCGTCAGCGTGATCGACGACTGGGACGGCTTCGGGCAGCGCGGCACCGGCAGCGGTACGACGACGTTCGTCGACGTGCACGTGCCGAGCGAGCACGTGCTCGCCTTCGGTGACCGGTTCCCGCACCAGACGGCGCTCTACCAGCTCAACCTGCTCGCCACCCTCGTCGGGATCGGCCGTGCGGCGCTGCGCGAGACGGCCCAGCTGGTGCGGCGTCGCACCCGCACCTACTCCCACGCCAACGCCCCGCGGGTCCGCGACGACGCCCAGGTGCTGGCGCGCGTCGGGGAGATCGCCGCAGCGGTCTACGCCGCGGAGGCGACCACCATCCGGGTGGCGACCGCGCTGCAGGAGGTCGCCGACCTCGTCGCGGACCCCGCGGCCGCAGCGCTCGCCAACGAGGTCGCCGAGGTCGAGTCGTCGGCCGCGCAGGTGGTGGTGACCGACCTGGTCCTGAAGGCGACCTCGGACCTCTTCGACACCCTCGGCGCCTCGGCGACCGCCCGCACCACCGGCCTCGACCGGCACTGGCGCAACGCGCGCACGGTCGCCTCGCACAACCCGCGGATCCTCAAGGCCCGCGTCGTCGGCGACCACGTCGTCAACGGGGCGCCGCCGCCGTACGCCTGGGCGATCGGCGCGACCACCCGTGACCAGTCCTGGCCCCGTCCCTGACCAGCAACCGCACCACCAAGGAGCAGACATGACCACCGACCACGCGGCGCAGCACCCTCCCCAGCCGCTCCAGTTCGCCTACTGGGTGCCCAACGTCAGCGGCGGACTCGTCGTCAGCACGATCGAGCAGCGCACCGACTGGAGCCTCGACTACAACATCGAGCTCGCCCGTCTGGCCGAGGCCAACGGCTTCGACTACGCGTTGTCGCAGGTGCGCTACATGGCCGGGTACGGCGCGGCCTACCAGCACGAGTCGACCTCGATCAGCCTCGCGATCGCCCTGGCCACCGAGCGGCTCAAGGTCATCGCGGCCGTCCACCCCGGGCTGTGGCAGCCGGGCGTGCTCGCCAAGCTCGTCGCGAGCGCCGACCAGTACACGAAGGGCCGCTTCTGCGTGAACGTCGTCAGCGGCTGGTTCAAGGACGAGTTCACCAAGATGGGCGAGCCGTGGCTCGAGCACGGAGAGCGCTACCGCCGCGCCGAGGAGTTCATCCGCTACCTGCGCGAGATCTGGACCAGCGAGCACGCCGAGCTCAGCGGTGACTTCTACCGGCTCCACGACTTCGACCTCAAGCCGAAGCCGTACGACGTGCCCGGCCGGCCGCACCCGGAGATCTTCATGGGCGGCAACTCCACCGACGCCCGCGGGATGGGCGGGCGGGTGACCGACTGGTACTTCATGAACGGCAACTCGCCCGAGGGCATCTCCGAGCAGGTCCGGGACGTCAGCGACGTCGCGTCGGTCAACGGCCGGCCAGGCCACGTGCGGTTCGGGGTCAACGGCTTCCTCATCGGCCGCGAGACCGAGGCCGAGGCCCACGCCGTGCTCGACGAGATCGTCGCGAAGGCCGACGTGGAGGCCGTCGAGGGCTTCGGCTCCGCGGTCACGCAGGCCGGGCAGTCGACCGGGGACAAGAAGGGCATGTGGCAGGACTCGGACTTCAAGGACCTCGTGCAGTACAACGACGGCTTCCGGACCGGACTCATCGGCACGCCCGAGCAGATCGCCCACCGGATGCTCGACTACAAGAGGCTGGGGGTCGACCTCTTCCTGCTCGGCTTCCTGCACTTCCAGGAGGACGTGCAGTACTTCGGTCGCGAGGTGCTCCCGATCGTGCGCGAGCTCGAGGCCCGCGAGCTGGAGCGCGTGTGATGGCGGCGCTCGTGCAGGAGACCCCGACCCGGGTGCCGGTCCTCGACGCCGAGGCGGCCGTGGCGGAGGCGACCCGGCTGGGTGAGCTCTTCGCGCTCGACGCCGCGCAGCGCGACGCCCACCGCGACCTGCCCGCCCAGGAGGTCGAGGAGCTGTCGGCCTCGGGCCTGCTGGCCATCACGGTGCCGCGCGAGCACGGCGGCGCCGACCTGTCGACCGAGACGGTCACCGAGGTGTTCCGGCTCCTCGCTGCCGGTGACCCGAGCCTCGCGCAGATCCCGCACAGCCACTTCGTCTACGTCAACGCGCTGCGCCACCGGGGTACGCCGGCGCAGCAGGCGCGGCTGTTCGGCGAGGTGCTGCGCGGACGGCGCATCGGCAACGCCCAGTCGGAGGTGCGCAGCAAGCACGTGCGCGACCACGCCACCACGCTCCACCCCGACCCGGACCGCCCCGGTCACTGGCGGCTGCGGGGGGTCAAGGGCTACAGCACCGGAGCCCTCTTCGCCGACTGGATCCCCGTGCTCGCGCACCTCGACGTCGATGGCCCGATGCACGTCGCGTGGGTGGAGCGCACCGCTCGCGGGGTGCACGTGGTCGACGACTGGGACGGCATGGGTCAGCGCACCACCGCCTCGGGCACCGTCCGGCTCGACGACGTCGCGGTCTCGCCCGACGCCGTCATGGCCTACCACCTGACCTTCGACGGCCCGCAGGTCTACGGCGCGTTCGCGCAGGTGCTGCACGCCGCGATCGACGCCGGCATCGCCCGGGCCGCGCTGGGCGATGCGGCGCACGTCGTACGGACTGCGAGTCGGCCGTACCCCGACGCCGGGGTGGAGCGGGCGGGCGACGACCCGCTGGTCGTCGCGGCCTTCGGTCAGATGGAGGTGAGTGTCCGCGCGTGCGAGGCACTGCTCGCCGAGGGTGCCCGTGCGGTCGACCGGGCGATCGCCTCCCTCGACGCGACGACCGCAGGTGAGGCCTCCCTCGCCGTGGCGGCCGCACGCGCCTCGACCACCGAGGCCTCGGTGACCGTCTCCAGCCGGCTCTTCGAGGTGGCCGGCACGCGCTCGGCCCTCGACTCGCTCAACCTCAACCGCCACTGGCGCAACGCCCGCACCCACACCTTGCACGACCCGGCGTCGTGGAAGGTCCAGCACCTCGGGCGCTTCGCCGTCGACGGCACCCTCCCGCCCAACCACGGCCAGCTCTGATGGCGCCCGACGCTGTCATCGATCCCGACAACAGAAGGACGCGCATGCTCACGTTTCACTGGTTCCTGCCCACCAACGGCGGTGACGGCCGCCAGATCGTCGGTGGCGGTCACGGCCTCGCCGCGGGTGCCGCCGGACGACCCGCCGACGTCTCCTACCTGGGGCAGGTCGCGAGGGCCGCCGAGGACAACGGCTTCGTCGGTGCCCTCACCCCGACCGGCGCCTGGTGCGAGGACGCCTGGCTCTCGACCGCGATGCTCAGCCAGGTCTCGGAGCGGCTGAAGTTCCTCGTGGCCTTCCGCCCGGGCGCCACGTCGCCCTACCTCGCCGCGCAGATGGCCGGCACCTTCCAGCAGCTCAGCGGCGGTCGGCTGCTGCTCAACGTCGTGACCGGCGGCGAGAGCCACGAGCAGCGGATGTACGGCGACTTCCTCGACAAGGACGCCCGCTACGCACGGTGCGACGAGTTCCTCGAGGTCGTCCGGCGGCTCTGGACCGGTGAGACCGTCGACTTCGAGGGCGAGCACCTGCGGGTCGAGGGCGCCCGGCTCGACCAGCTGCCCGACCCGCAGCCCGAGCTCTACTTCGGCGGGTCGTCGCCGGCTGCCGGACGGGTCGCCGCGCGCCACGCAGACGTCTACCTGACGTGGGGCGAACCACCGGCCGCGGTGGCCGAGAAGATCGCCTGGATCCGTGAGCTCGCGGCGGCGCAGGGGCGCGAGGCGAGCCGCCCGATCCGGTTCGGCATCCGGATGCACACGATCACGCGTGACACGAGCGCCGAGGCGTGGGCCGAGGCCGACCGGCTCCTGGCCGGCATCGATCCCGACACCCTCGCAGCCGTGCAGAACGGTCTGCAGCGCAGTGAGTCCGAGAGCCAGCGGCGGATGCTCGACCTCAACGCCGGCACCACGACCGACCTGGAGATCTACCCCAACGTGTGGGCCGGGGTCGGCCTGGTGCGTGGGGGAGCGGGGACCGCCCTGGTCGGGAGCCACGAGGAGGTGGCCGACCGGATCGAGGAGTACGCCGACCTCGGCATCGACGAGTTCATCCTGTCGGCCTACCCCCACCTCGAGGGCGCGTACGCCTTCGGCGAGGGAGTGCTGCCGATCCTGCGGGAGCGGGGCCGCTGGGAGCCGCCCGCGGAGCCGGCTCCGCAGCGACAGGGGCGTCGTACGACGGCCGTCCCCTTCGCGGTCGCCGGCGATCGGCGGGCGGCGTCGTGACCCACTCCGTCGACCTCGGCACCAACCAGGACCTCGACCCCGTGGCGCTGCGCCAGGCGTTCGGGATCTTCCCCAGCGGCGTGGTGGCGGTCGCCGCCGAGGTCGACGGGGTGCCGGTGGGCCTCGCCGCCTCGTCGTTCACGTCGGTCAGCCTCGACCCGCCGCTGGTGTCGTTCTCGATCGCGACGACCTCCAAGACCTGGCCAGACCTGCGCCGGGCCGACCACGTCGGGGTGACGATCCTGGCCGACCACCACGGCGAGGTCTGCCGCCGGCTGGCCGGCCCCGTGGCCGAGCGCTTCGACGGGGTGTCGACGATCGTCGGCGAGACCGGGGCGGTGACCCTCGACGACGGCCTGGCCCGCTTCGACTGCACGATCTACCGCGAGGTGGAGGCCGGTGACCACACGATCGTGCTGCTGGCGCTGCACGCCGTCGAGCAGGCCGACACCAGCTCGCCGCTGGTCTTCCACCGCAGCGCCTTCGGGCGGATGGAGGCCTCCGCCTAGTCTGGAGACGTGGGCGAGGGGAGCGCTGGTAGCCAGGGGGCGGGCGAGCGGAGGAAGCGCGCGGTCGTCGTCGGTGCCGGGATCTCCGGTCTCACCGCCGCGCGCGAGCTCGTCGCCGCCGGTCACGACGTCGTCGTCCTCGAGGCGGCCGACCGTCCGGGCGGCAAGCTGCGCCGCGCGGAGGTCGGGGGGGTGAGCGTCGACGTCGGCGCCGAGGCCATGCTCAACCGTCGGCCCGAGGGCATCGCCCTGGCCGCCGAGCTGGGCCTGGACGTCGTCCACCCCACCACGGCCTCCTCGCGGATCTGGACGCGCGGGGACCTGCGGCGGCTGCCCCGGTCGCTGATGGGCGCTCCGCTGGACCTCGACGACCTGGAGTCGTCCGGGGTGCTCAGCCCCGAGGGCATGGTCCGGGCCCGGCACGAGTACCTCGGTCACGTGCAGCCCGGTGAGGACATCTCGGTCGGCGACCTGGTGGCCGGTCACTTCGGCGACGAGGTGGTCGACCGCATGGTCGAGCCCCTCCTCGGCGGGGTGTACGGCGGCCACGCGCGCGGACTCTCCGCCCGCGCGGCCGTGCCGCAGCTGGTCGCCCTGGCCGAGCGCGGCTCGATCATCGAGCAGGGCGCGGCGCTGCCGATCTCGGGCGTGCCCGTCTTCGCCGGGCTGGCCGGCGGCATGACCGGCCTCGCGGAGTCGCTCGCGGTCGGCCTCGACGTGCGCACGGGCACCACGGTGCGGGCGATCGAGCGCACCTCGACGGGCTTTCGGGTCGTCACCGGACCCACCACGGCGCCCCTGGTCGAGACGGCGGACCTGCTCGTCCTCGCCGTGCCGGCGACGCCGTCGGCCCGGCTGCTCGCCGACCTCGCCCCGGTCGCGGCCTCCGAGCTGGCCGGCATCGCCTACGCGTCGGTCGCGGTGGTCACCCTGGCGATCCGGGCCGCGGACGCGCCGCACCTGGCCGCGACCACCGCCTCGGGGTTCCTCGTGCCGCCGGTCGACGGACGCACGATCAAGGCCGCGACGTTCTCCTTCACCAAGTGGGGCTGGGTGCGCGAGGCGGGTCGGAGCGCCGCGGCGGAGGAGACGACGTGCTCCTGCTCCGCACCTCCCTCGGGCGCCTGGGCGACGAGATCGCCCTCCAGCGCACCGACGAGGAGCTCGTGGCCGCGTCACTGGCCGACCTGCGCGAGGCGGTCGGGCTCCACGCCACGCCGATCGACGCGCACGTGCAGCGCTGGGGCGGCGGGCTGCCGCAGTACGCCGTCGGCCACCTCGACCGCGTCGCACGGGTCCGGGCGGCGGTGGCCGCGGTGCCGGGTCTCGCGGTGTGCGGAGCGGCGTACGACGGGGTGGGCCTGGCGCCGTGCATCGCCTCGGGTCGGGCCGCCGCGGCTGCTGCTGCGACGAGCCCGGGTCAGCGGAACAGGTCGCGGTAGGCCGGTGCGAAGGTGCCGGTGACCGCTGGGTTGAGGTGCAGGTCGTCGAGGTAGACCTGGGCGCCGTAGAGCTTCGCGCGGCACCGCGTCGCGTCGCAGAGGAACGGCGTGGTGTCGACGTAGCCCGACCTCGGGATGGCGTCGAGCTGGCGGGCGACCCACCGGGCGGTGACGGCCTCGTCGGTGATCGCGGTCTCGCGCGGCATGTCGCAGGCGTAGGGCGCCGTGCCGGCCGCGCACGCCGGGGCGTCGTCCGGCACCCACGGCATCTGCCCGATCGCCGCCGTCGGCACGTCGCGTCGGCCGAGGAGGCGGAAGAGTCGCGGGGTCCCCTGGGCGAAGAGCTCGGCCTGGGCGGAGAGGTAGGCGAGGTCGGCGCTCGGCGTCTCGCCGGCCCGGGTGCGGGCGTGCAGGTCTGCGGTAGAGCTCCCAGAACGCTCCGAGGAGCACCTTGACGTTCTCGCCACGCCTCACCTTGCGGGTGATCAGCGCCAGGGCCTCCTTGTTCTGCGTGACGCAGGCCCGGGGGGCTTCCTTCGGGCTCAGCTTCATCGGCGGGCAGGCGCCCATCACGAAGACGACGAGGTTGGTGCGCGTGTGGCGGGCCTGCTGCTTGATCGCCGGCAGCTGCTGCCAGGCGTGGGAGTCGCCCCACACGACGAGGGTCGGACGCTTGGCGCCGTACGACGTGATGCGGCAGGCGCCGGGGCGGATCGGCAGCGTGTCGCCGCCGCGCAGGCACCTCTGCGGCAGCACCGGAGCCGCGCTGGGCGGGTCCTGGTAGTTGTCGGCCTCGTAGGTGGCCCCCGCCGATCCGCCGGTCGCGAGACCGAGGAGGGTGAGGAGGAGGCCGACGACGAGGCTCAGCGTGACGGCACGAGCGATGCCCGGGGTGGTCGGTCGACGTCTGCGCACGGTTCTTCAACGCGGCACCGGACGTCGAGGTTACGGCTCGATCCGGAGCGGGGAGCCGTGACCTGGGTCATCACGGCACAATGGCCCCATGAGTGACAGCCAGACCAACGCCGCCCGCCTGCGCGAGATCAACGACTCCATCCGCTACACGATGTGGTCGGTCTTCCGGCTCGCCGACGTGCTCGGGCCCGACGCCGACCGCACCGCGGAGGGCGCGGAGGTCGAGAAGCTGTTCGCCGAGCTCGCCGGCGACGACCCGGAGGTCGTCGTCCGCGGTGTCTACGACGTCAGCGGCCTGCGCGCCGACGCCGACGTGATGGTGTGGTGGCACGCCGCTCGCTCGGAGGACCTGCAGGCCGCCTACCACCGCTTCCGTCGTACGGCGTTCGGCTCGCGGCTGGCGCCGGTCTGGTCGCAGATGGCGCTGCACCGCCCGGCCGAGTTCAACAAGAGCCACGTGCCGGCCTTCCTCGACGGGGAGCCCGCCCGTGGTCACGTGTGCGTCTACCCGTTCGTCCGCTCCTACGAGTGGTACCTCCTGCCCGACGAGGAGCGCCGCGGCATGCTCAAGGAGCACGGCATGCAGGCCCGGCCCTACCCCGACGTGCGGGCCAACACCGTGGCGTCGTTCGGGCTCGGCGACTACGAGTGGATCCTGGCCTTCGAGGCCGACGACCTGCACCGCATCGTCGACCTGATGCGCGACCTGCGCGCCTCCGGGGCGCGGCGACACGTGCGCGAGGAGATCCCGTTCTACACCGGCTCGCTCGCGCCGATCGCCGACCTGGTCGACCGCCTGCCCTGAGCCGCTGCGGCCCGGGCTCAGACGACGAGCGTGCCGGACCGTGCGGTCAGCTCGGCGTACGCCGCCGTCAGCCGGGTCGTGACCGGGCCCGGCGAGCCGGTGCCGATCGTGCGCCCGTCGATCGCCACGACCGGGGCGAGGCCACCCATGGTGCCGGTGCAGAAGACCTCGTCGGCGGTGTAGTGCTGGGTGAGGGAGTAGTCGCCGACCTCGGCGGTGAGCCCGAGCTCGGGGCACAGCGCCAGCAAGGTCTCGCGGGTGATGCCCTCGGGGCAGGCCCGCGTGGTGGGCGTGCGGACGACGCCGTCGGTGACGTGGAAGAGGTGGGTCGCGTTGGTCTCCGCCACGAACCCGGCGTCGTCGAGCATGACCGCGTCGTCGGCGCCGGCGACGTTGGCCTCGATCTTGGCCAGGATCGAGGTCAGCAGGTTGTTGTGGTGGATCTTCGGGTCCAGCGAGTCGGCGCGGTGGCGGCGCACCGACGAGGTGACCAGGGTGATGCCGGCGGCGTCGTAGACCGGTGACTTGAACTCGGCCAGGACGATGAGCGTCGGCCCGGTCGTGTTGAGGCGGGGGTCCATGCCGCTGGTGACCTTGACGCCGCGGGTCAGGGTGAGCCGGATGTGCACGTCGTCGCGCATCTCGTTGGCGGCCAGCGTCGCGCCGGAGCTGCTCGATGATCTCCTCGTCGCCCGGGAGCGTCCTCGAAGGCCAGCGCCTGGGCCGAGCGACGCAGCCGGGCGAGGTGCTCGGCCAGCTTGAAGATCCGCCCGTCGTGCAGGCGCAGGCCCTCCCACACGGCGTCACCGCCCTGCACGACGGAGTCGAACGGACTGATCCGGGCCTCGTCGGCTCGGCTGAGGACACCGCCGACGTTGACGATCAGCCCGTCGTTGCGCGGGTCGTAGCTCTGCTGCACGTCAGTCCGTCCGAGATCCGATGGGGGGCGAGGGCATCGTAGAACGGTCGGCAGCGGTCGAGGAGCGGCCGGAGCCGGTCGGGCAGCGGGTCGCCGCCGCCGGGGGAGTCGGTGGCGAAGCCGGTGGAGGCCCACACGCCGGCGTACCAGTGGGGCGCCCAGACGCCGTCGCTGTCGCGCGGTCCGGCGGGCCAGGACAGCATCGCGTCGTCGAAGGCGAGGTCGAGGGCCTCGCACAGCAGCCCGAGCGTGGTGCGCGGGTCGCGCAGGACGTCGGCGGCGTCGACGACCGGGCCGCCGAACCGCTCGAAGAGGGCTACCTGCTGCGGCAGCCCGAGGTCCTCCAGCGTCGGCTCCGCCCGCACCTTGGCGTAGGACGTCAGCACCCGCTCGGGGTCGCGGACGAGGAAGGCGTGCCGCAGGCCGGCGAGGTCGTCGGGCGCCATGCCCGGCAGCACGTGGTGGGTCATGTGCTTCTGGTACTGCACCGCCGTGGCCACCGGCGCCGCGGTCAGCTGCTCGACGAGGTCGCCCCACCCGGTCGGCTGGGAGGCGATCACTCCCTCACGATCGGGGTGGTCGATCCCGCTGCCGACCAGGTAGGCGGCGTACAGCGGCTCGTCGACGACGCTGGTGTCGCTGCGGTTCTCGAAGCTGCGCATCAGCGCCGTCGACAGGTTGCGGGGCCCCGACCACATGGCGATCCGCGTGGTCACGGGGCCGGGCCTCAGCGCACGCCGATGGTCTTCGACTTCTCCGGCTTGCACTGCTTGCTGCCGGCGATCTTCACGTAGTACTTGCCCGCCGGGATGGTGGAGCCGGGGGCGGGCACCTGCCAGGCGCCCTTGTTGCTCGACTGGTCCTGGGCGACCTGGACGTACTTCTTCTTGCCGGGCTCGAGCCAGAACAGGTTGACGTCCTTCTTGGCCTTGCAGGCCTTCTTGGACGACTTGAGCTTGCCGGCCAGCTTGGAGGAGTCCTTGGCGAGCGAGATCGTGGAGGTGACCTTGGCCTTGCCGGCGGCGGCAGCGACGTCGGTGTGCAGCGCGGTGGCGCCCACGGTCGACACGGCGAGGCCGGCGAGCACGAGGCCCGCGCGGCGGCGGAGGGTGGGGGTGGTGGAGCTGGACATGAGACACCTGACTTCGTTCGGGAGAGATGCGGCGGAACCGCCGAACCTAGCGCCACCCTCCCCGCTGGGCGAGAGGCGAAACCCACGGCGACTAGACCAGTCCCACGGACGGGGAACCGTCGGGCCCCGCACGTCGTCGGATCGACCATGAAGTCACTCGTCCTCCCGCCGGCGGTGCTGGCGCTCGCGCTGCTCGTGACGGCCTGCACCGGCGACGACGGCTCGACGTCCGCCTCGGACCCCGCCGGTCCGGCCGGTCCCGGCGCACCTGCTGCGGCCCCCGAGCCCCCGAGCTCGGCGCCGGCGGCGCCGGGCACGGTGCGCTCGGCGAACCTCCCCACGGTGATGGACACCGGAGGCGGCGCCGAGCTCTGCCTCGGTGCGATCGCGGAGTCCTACCCGCCGCAGTGCGGCGGGCCGGCGATCACCAACTGGGACTGGGCGACCTACGACGGCACCTACGACCAGCAGGACGACGTCCGCTGGGGCACCTACGCCGTCACCGGCACGTGGGACGGCACGGCCTTCACGGTCTCCGACGCACTGACCGGTGCGCTCTACGACCCGGCCATGCCCGAGCCGGTGGTCCTGCCCGACCCGAGCGTGCGCTACGACGGCGATCAGCTCGAGGGCATCGGCCAGGAGCTCGCCGACGACCTCCCCGGCTACCAGGGCTCGTACGCCGACGAGGACGGCCACCTGCTGGTCGACGTGACCTACGACGACGGAAGCCTCCAGGCCTATGCCGACGAGGCCTACGGCGACGGCGTGGTGGTGGTCAACGGCGCACTGGTCGACCTGGAGTGACCTGGTCCGGCGCTCACCGCTCGACCAGGCACGAGCGGCGTCGTTCGACGTCGGCGCACTCGTCCCGGCCGCCTCCGCCGAGACCTCTGTCGATGCCGCGCCACCCGTAGAGGTAGTCGCGACCCGTGCCCCCGACGAGGAGGTCGTCGCCGGTGCCGGCGTAGAGGAGGTCGCGGCCGTCGCCTCCGAGGAGCACGTCGGCCCCCGGTCCCGAGCCGAGGTCGTCGTGGCCGCCCCGACCGACCAGGCGGTCGTCGCCCCGCTTGCCGTCGAGGTTGTCGCCCTTGGCCGTCCCCAGCACGACGTCGTCCCCGGGGCCCCCGAGGAGGAAGGCCGGCTGGAAGGATCCGTCGGCCGAGGCCGTGAGCGAGAGGTGGTCGTCCCCACCGCCGCCGGTCACCGGTGCTCGGCGTGGGAGGTTGAAGCGACGGCTGCCCCAGACCGCGAGGATCCGGTCGTCCCCCTGCCCGCCTTCCACCATGGCGGCGCCGCACACGAGGTCGTCGCCCTTCCCCGCGTCGACGTGGCCGCCCTCGGTCACGATGACGTCGTCGCCGTCGGTGCCCTGCACGTCGCCACCCTCGGCGACGATGGTCGGCTGCTCCCCGAAACAGGTGGTGAAGGTGCGCCACCGCAGGGGCGCCTCGCAGTCGGGCATCTCCTCGGCGCTGCAACGGTCGCGGTCCGGGCCGCCCTGCGCCAGGTCCTTCCCGGGCCCGCCGTCCAGGACGTCGGCGCCGGTGGACCCGTCGAGGTAGTCGTTGCCGTCCCCACCGGTCAGCACGTCGTCACCCGGACCGCCGAACAGCCGGTCCCACCCGTCCGCACTGGTCAGGCTGTCCCGGCCCGGCCCTCCGTCGAGCGCGGGTCCGCGGAAGGCGTCGTTGTCGGGACCGAGCGGCGTGCTGATCACGCGGAGCTCGTCGTCACCGTAGCCACCCGCCCCCGTGACGTAGGGGTCGTCACTGGTCAGCAGGACCCGGTCGTTGCCGTCGCCTGCGTCGATCTCGTCGGTGCCGCAGACGACGTCGTCGCCGCCGAGCGCCCGGACCGGACCGTCGGCCACGATGACGTCGTCACCCTCGGTGCCGGTCACCTTCGTGCCGGGCTCTCCGACGATCGTGGCGGGTTCGCCCAGGCACAGGGTCTCCGCGGCTGCGGCAGCCGTGGGGCCGAGGCCGGGCGCGACGACGACAAGGGCAGCGGTCATCAGCGCGGCGAGCAGGGCGGGGAGCGGGCGGGTCCGCGGGGCGAAGGGCGTCGGGCTGTGGACATGCGGCACCTGGTTCGTAGAACGTCACGGAACGGGGACCCTCCCCGATCGGTGGAAAACGAAACCCCGCAGCCTCGCCCAGTCGGCTCGTCGGCTCAGTCGGCTCAGTCGGGAACCATCGGTCCCGGCGTCGCGTCGGATCGACCATGAGGTCACTCACCGTGCCGACCGTCGTACTGGCCCCCGCGCTCCTCGGCGCAGCGCTCGTGCTGGCGTCATGCGGGCAGGAGACCGCTCCGGGGGCTGTCGAGGCGGCCCCGGCTCCCGCGGTGGTCACGCCCACGTCCGTGCCGACAGCCGTCCCCCTCCCTCCCGGCGAGGTGACGACGACGTACGCCGCCACGGTGCTCGACGACGGCGAGGGCGCGGAGCTGTGCCTGGGCGGCACCCTCGACTCGCTGCCGCCGCAGTGCGGTGGCCCGCGGCTGCTCGGGTGGGACTGGGCCGACCACGAGGGTGACTTCGAGGACGTGTCGGGCACGCGATGGGGCGAGTTCGCCGTCACCGGGACGTTCGACGGCACCGACCTCACGCCGACGGCGGTGACGCCGGCCGATCAGTTCGAGGCGCCCGCCCGCGACGAGGAGCCGAACCCGTTCACCACTCGGTGCAGCGAACCCGACGGCGGCTGGATCGTCGATGCGTCGCTCGCCACGGAGAAGGATCGGACGGCCGCCTTCCGCGTGGCCAACCGGCTCGACGACCTCGGCTACTCCTACGTCGACACCTCGCTGGACCCACGCAGCCCCGAGCAGCAGGACGAGGACGCGGCCGCCGGAGCGGATGGCACCCTCCCGACCGAGGTCTCGACCGACATCGTCAACGTCTACGTGACCGAGGACCCTGCCGCGGCCGAGGCCGCGCTCCGCGAGGTGTGGGGTGGGGGGCTGTGTGTCGGGACCGCCGAGACCAGCCAGAAGGAGCTGCGCCCGATCCAGCGCGAGACCCAGGAGCTGCCGGGGTGGCTGGGCAGCGGCACCAGCCTCGGCGTGGCTCAGGTGAGCGTCATCTACGACGACGGAACCATCGCGGCCTGGCTCGACCGCGAGTACGGCGCCGGCGTGGTCGTGCTCGACACCGCGCTCGTCGACGCCGAGTAGCGCGCCCGGCGGTGCTGGGAGCGGTCAGCCGGCGACGGGCCCCGAGCCGTCGGCCGGCTCGAGGGTCAGGCTGACCGAGTTGATGCAGTAGCGGTCGCCGGTGGGCGTGCCGTAGCCGTCGGGGAAGACGTGGCCGAGGTGGGAGCCGCAGTTGGCGCAGCGCACCTCGATGCGCTTCATGCCCATCGTGCGTGTCGTCGATGTACTCGATCGTGTCGCGTGACCGGCTGGTAGAAGCTCGGCCAGCCGCAGCCGGAGTGGAACTTGGTGTCGGACTCGAAGAGCTTCGCCTGGCAGGCCTTGCAGCGGTAGACGCCCGTGGTCTCGGTGTCGGTGTACTCGCCGACGAAGGCGCGCTCGGTGCCGGCCTTGCGCAGCACCTGGTACTCCTCCGCGCGAGAGCTCCTGCGCGCCACTCCTCGTCGGTCTTCTCCACGTTGTAAGCCATGCCGTCAAGCCTACGGGCGGCCGCAGCGGGCCTGGGGTCGCGAGCGCTTACGGAACGAGTGACACAGACAGCATGACTCGGAGCGTACTGAGGCTCACCCGCATCTGGTGGTTGACGCTGTTCAGTCAACAAGCTGTTCACTCGGCCCATGACCAGCGCCACTCTGTCGTGGGAGCGCGTGCGCAAGGCCGCGGACAAGCTCACCACCCCGCTGCTGCCCGACGACTACCTCACGCTGCTCAACCCGCTGTGGAGCTCGCGCGAGCTGCGCGGCCGGGTGGAGAAAGTCGATCCCCGAGACCGAGGACGCCGCCACGCTCGTCATCCGCCCCGGCTGGGGCTGGCACTACGAGCACCGGCCCGGGCAGTACGTCGGCATCGGGGTGCAGGTCGGCGGGCAAGTTCCAGTGGCGCTCCTACTCGGTCAGCTCGGCGCCCGTGCGGTCGGGCCGCACCCTGTCGATCACCGTGCGGGCGATGCCCGAGGGCAAGCTGTCCGAGCACCTGGTCAAGGGCCTCGCGCCCGGCACCATCGTGCGGCTGGCGACGCCCAACGGCGACTTCGTGCTGCCCGACCCGCCGCCCGCTCGCACGCTGTTCCTGGTGGGCGGCTCGGGCATCACGCCGGTGATGTCGATGCTGCGCACCCTCGACCGACGCGACTCGATGACCGACGTCGTCCTGCACTACTCCTCGACCACGCCGGAGCGGATGATCTTCCGCGACGAGCTGCTGGCGCTGCACGACAAGCACCCCAGCCTCACGGTGCATCGAGCGGCACACCGACACCGACGGCATCTTCGAGCTCGCCGCCGACCTCGACGAGGTCTGCCCCGACTGGCGCGAGCGCGAGACCTGGGCCTGCGGTCCGGGGCCGATGCTCGACGCCGTCGAGGAGCACTGGGAGGCGGCCGGCCTCGACGACCAGCTGCACCTCGAGCGGTTCTCGATCAAGTTCGACGGCGACGGCGGCGAGGGCGGCAGCCTCACCTTCCAGAACTCGAACAAGCAGCATCGAGGTCGACGGCGCCACCACCGTGCTCGAGGCCGGCGAGTCCGCCGGCGTCGGGCATGCCCTACGGCTGTCGCGTGGGCATCTGCCACACCTGCACCGTCACCAAGATCAGCGGCACCGTCCGCGACCTCCGCAACGGCGCGGAGTTCGACCAGCCCAACGAGCAGGTGCAGACGTGCGTGACCGTCCCGGTCGGCCCCTGCGTCCTGAACATCTACGACCGGAGACGGATGACGATGGCCATCGCCGACGTCAAGGAGTACTGCCACCTCACGCCTGAGGAGGTGGAGCAGATCGGTGCCGAGCTCGACGCGATCCGCGTCGAGATCGAGGACTCGCGCGGAGCCAAGGACGCCGCCTACATCAACCGCGTCATCACGCATCCAGCGCTGGATGGCCGCGGCCGGCCGGATCGGGATGATCGCCAGCTCGCCGCTGGACAAGAGGTGCGCCGACCGGTGCTCGCGGCGAGCGCCATCTCGCTGGGTCTGGCCAAGATCCTGGAGAACATGGAGATCGGCCACAACGTCATGCACGGCCAGTGGGACTGGATGAACGACCCGGAGATCCACTCCTCGACCTGGGAGTGGGACACCGGGCAGCCGGCCGAGCAGTGGAAGCACAGCCACAACTACATCCACCACCAGTTCACCAACGTGCTCGGCTACGACAACGACATCGGCTACGGCGTCCTGCGGATGGCGCGCGAGCAGAAGTGGCACCCGGTCAACCTGGGCCAGCCCGTCTACAACGCGCTGCTCGCCAGCCTCTTCCAGTGGGGCGTCGTCGCTGCACGACCTCGACATCGAGGCCATCCGCAAGGGCAAGAAGGACCCGAAGGAGATGAAGCGGCAGCTCAAGCAGATCGCCAAGAAGGGCCGCAACCAGATCCTCAAGGACTACGTGCTCTACCCGGCGCTCTCGGGCAAGCAGTGGAAGTCGACGATGAAGGCCAACGCGCAGCGCCAACCTGATGCGCAACGTGTGGTCCTACCTGATCATCTTCTGCGGTCACTTCCCCGACGGCGCCCTGCACTTCACCGAGGACGAGCTCGAGGACGAGACCCGCGTCCGAGTGGTACCTGCGCCAGATCCTCGGCACCGCCAACTTCGAGGGCGGCAAGCTGCTGCACGTGATGAGCGGCAACCTCGGCTACCAGATCGAGCACCACCTCTTCCCCGACCTGCCGAGCAACCGGTACGCCGAGATCTCCGGCCGGGTGCGGGCGCTGTGCGACAAGTACGACATCCCCTACACGACCGGCCCGCTGCACCGGCAGTACGGCCAGGTGCTGCGCAACGATCACCAAGCTGTCGCTGCCCAACAAGATGCACCAAGGACGACAAGCCGCCGACGGGCAAGGACATCACCGTCGAGCACGGTCGTCGCCGCGCCGACGAGAGCGCCAGCACCGCCGGCTCGAGCTCGGCGGCTGGTCGCGCTCGGCGTCGTGAGCTGCGCAGGTGACGTACCTGTTCGCCTGGGCGGACGGGTGAGCTGGATCAGCCGCAAGGTGACCCAGTGCGCCCTCTCGCGCGTCTGCGGCGGTGTGCGGTCGGTCGCTGGGGCGTCCGATCGCCTTCGTCGGCTCCGCCGAGGAGGTCGGGCGCAACGCGTTCCACGCGCCGCCGCTGCACGCCGCGTGCGCCGACGCGTGCGGCGCAGCGCTCGACCCGACGTGGACGTCGGTGCTGACCGCCGGCTTCGAGTTCGTCCGCCCCGCCAAGGACGACGTCGACCGCCGGCCGCGGTTCGAGCCCAACTCGCTGCTCTGACCTGATGCGGCCTCCGGACTCTAGGAGGCCTCAGAAGCCCGTCGTGCAGTACGGCGCCGGGCCGCCGTCGACCATCGAGCCGCACCGCAGCAGGGCCTCGGGCTCCCGGTGAGCCGGCCCGCCGCGGCCAGGGTCGCGGTGTCGACCCCGCCGAGGTAGAGCGCGCCGAGGGTCTCGGCGGCGAGGGTGCACGTCGGCGGCGTCGTCGGTGCGGCTGACCTGCGCCTGTCCTGCCGACGACCTCCACGCGCCAGCAGCCGTCGGTCAGCCCGAGGGGGTCCTCGACGCGTAGGGCGACCACCCCGTCGGCGTACCAGGGTCGGGCCTCGAGGGCCGCGACCACGTCGAGCACCCGCAGCCAGAGCATGTCGTAGCACGCTCGGTCGGCTTGACGACGCGGGGATCCACCAGCGCCCACTCGAGCGGGTCGACCTCGCGCGCGCGCCGGAAGCGCACCCGCTCGGTCAGGTCGACGTCGGCGAGGAACTGCCACAGCCGCAGGTAGCCGGCGTCGGTGAGGGCGATGACACCCCGGGTGTCGAGGGTCGCGCGCCCGTCCTGGTCACCGGCGGCTCGTAGGTGGCGAAGCCGTCGGGCGCGCCGGCGGCGTCGAGGTGCAGGACGACGCGCGCCTTCTTGTTCGGGCTCCCGGTGTTGAAGTCGTAGCGTCCGGTCAGGATGGGCTCGTAGAACGCCGGCCAGGCCAGCGCTCCGCGCGTGGTCGCGCAGTGCCGCGCGAAGACCGAGCTCATGGCCTCCCAGGCCTCGGCCGGCTCGACGAGCTCGAGGCTGCCGGGGTCGTCGTACGGGCGCAGCGCGAAGCGGCCGGTGACGTCGACCTCGACGCTGCGCAGTCGGGTGGCGGGGCCGAAGCCGAAGCGCCCGTAGATCGAGCCCTCGGTCACGGTCAGCGCGGCGAGGGCGAGTCCGCGGTCGGCTGCCTCGCTGAGGTCCTCGGTCATCATCCGGCGCAGCAGGCCGCGTCGGCGGTGGGTCGGGCTGACGGTGACGTCGGTGATCATGTGCAGCGGCAGCTGGCGGCCGCCGCCCACGTTGAGGCCGCCGCCGGTCCACGAGCTGAAGGTCGCCACCGGCACGGTGTCGGCGCCGACGGCGGTGGTGGCCGGCCAGGCGCCGGTCATCCGCATGCCGTCGACCTGCGCCACGGCGAGCCACTGCTGCTGGCGCTCGTCGTCGGAGCGGCTCTCGTGGAAGCCGCGCAGCAGGGCCTCGGACCACCCGCGCAGCAGGTCGGCGTGCTCGCCGTCGGCGTCGGCGGCGTCGAGGGTGCGGAAGATCAGGTCGGGGGCGTCCACAGCCCGACCCTAGGGTCGCCCCGGTCGTCGGCGCGTGCGGATATCTTCACCCCATGGCGAAGACCGCGGCGGCGCAGGTGCAGGCGGGCGAGCGCGAGGTGCGGGTCTCGAGCCCCGACCGGGTGATCTACGAGGCCACCGAGCGCACGCCCGAGGTCACCAAGCTGATGGTGGCGCAGTACTTCGCCTCGGTCGACGACGGGCTGATGCGGGCGCTGCGCGACCGCCCGACTGCCCTGGAGCGCTGGACGTCGGGGGTGCGGCCGGGCATGAAGCTGGCCACCGGCCCGCAGGACAAGGACGCCGACGCGTTCTACCAGAAGCGGGTGCCGAAGGGCGCTCCCGACTACCTCGAGTCGGTGCGCATCACCTTCCCCAGCGGCCGCACCGCCGACGAGATCTGCCCGACCGAGATCGCGGTGCCGGTGTGGTGCGCCCACATGGGCACCCTCACCTTCCACCCGTGGCCGGTGCGCCGCGACGACGTCGACCACCCCGACGAGCTGCGCATCGACCTCGACCCCCAGCCCGGCACGTCGTTCACCGACGCCGTGCGCGTGGCCGGCGTGGCCGACGAGCTGCTGCGCGAGCTGGGACTGGTCGGCTTCGTGAAGACCTCCGGCAACCGCGGGGTGCACGTCTACGTGCGGATCCGGCCCGAGTGGGAGTTCGCCGAGGTCCGGCACGCCGCGATCGGCTTCGGCCGCGAGCTGGAGAAGCGCGACGACCAGGTCACCACGGCCTGGTGGAAGGAGGAGCGCGGGGAGCGGATCTTCGTCGACTTCAACCAGAACTGCCGCGACCGCACCATCGCCTCGGCGTACTCCCTGCGGCCGATCGCCGGCGCCCCGGTCTCCACCCCGATGACCTGGGCCGAGCTGGCCGACGTCACCGACCCGGGGGAGTTCCACCTCTTCTCGGTGCCCGACCGGCTCGCCGACGGCGACCCGTGGGCCGGCATCGACGAGACGGCCCACTCCCTCGAGCCGCTGCTCGACCTCTGGGACGCCCAGGTGGCCGACGGCCACGGCGAGCTCAACTTCCCGCCCGACCACCCGAAGATGCCGGGCGAGCCGCCGCGGGTGCAGCCGAGCAAGAAGGTCGCCGAGCACTGGGACGACGACGGCAACCGGGTCGGAGTAGCCTCCGGCGCGGCGTCGGATAGCCTCGCGGTCGTGGTCAAGCTCCTCATCGTCACCGGCTCCGGCCGCAGCGGCACCAGCAGCGTCGCGGGCACCCTCAAGCGCCTCGGGTTCCACATCCCGCAGCCCGAGGTCGAGGCCGACGACAACAACCCGCGCGGCTACTACGAGCCGCTGTGGGTGGCCGACTTCCACAAGTACTGGCTCAACGCGCTCCCGGTGCGCACGATCGACACCCGCCCCCACGCCGGCGACGTCGCGATGGCCTCGGTGACCCCCGAGCGCGAGGAGGAGCTGCGCTCGTGGCTGGCCGCCGAGCTGGCGCCGTACGCCGGCGGAGCCGGCGACGAGGCGGTCGTGGTGGTCAAGGAGACCCGCGCCTACTGGGTCTACCCGCTGTGGCAGCGGGTCGCGGCCGCGACCGGGGCCGACCTGTCCAGCCTGACGATGCTGCGCCACCCCACGCAGGTCGTGCGCTCGCGCGACTCCGCCTACCTCGCCGACAAGAGCGACGAGGTGCGCCGAGCGCGCGAGATCGCCAACGTCGCGGCCTGGATGAACTCGATCTTCGTCACCGAGCGGGCCACCCGCGACAACCCCCGCGCGTTCGTGCCCTACTACGACCTGATCGGCGACTGGCGTGCGGCGATGACACGCGCCTGCGGCCAGCTGGGCATCGAGCCGGGCGACCTGACGGCGCCGCACGAGGTCGACGACTTCATCACCACCTCGCTCAACCGGTCCTCGGACGCCTGGGACGGTCTCGACGTGCCGAGCGACCTGCGCGACCAGGCCGAGGCGACCTGGGCGGCGGCGGCGACGCTGGCCGAGAGGCCGTACGACGAGGCGGCGATGGCCGAGCTCGACCGGCTGGCGGCGGCGTACGCGTCCTACTACGCCGTGGCTGTCGCGATCGCCAACGACGAGACCGCGATGCACGTCGTCCGCACCAAGCGCGACTTCGAGGGTCGGCTGCGCGACAGGAACAAGCGCGTCGAGAAGCAGCGCGCTCGGATCGAGGAGCTCGAGGCGCAGCTGGGGGGCAGCGCAGGCAGCGCGCCCACCGTCAGGTCCCGGCTGCGCGGCGTGCTGGGACGCTGACCAGCTCCCACGGCGCGGCCACCGGGAAGTAGTCCTCGAAGAAGTCGTGCAGGACCTTCTGCAGACGGTCCTGCCGCAGGGCGTGGTCGTGGTGGTCGCCCAGGCAGATGAAGTCGTGCTCGCGCGACCGCAGGGCGCGCAGGCGGCGCTCGAGATCGGCGTTGCTGATGTCGACGAAGACGTGGTCGACCGGCGTCTCGACGGCGGTGCCGGTGAGCAGGCCGTAGTGCTGGGCGAGCGACGAGGTCAGCGAGATGTCGGTGTCGCTGCGGAAGGGCGCCGAGCGGGTCGCGCCGACGGCCTCGGGGAAGCGCGCCTCGATCGCCTCCATCACCGAGACGCGGTGGGCCTGGGGGGTGTGCGGCGTGGTGGCGCGCAGCATCGCACCGAACGCGTCCCGCAGCAGCGCTCGGTTGTTCCACGCCGCCTTGAGGTACGGCGGAGCCGCATCGTCGTCGCCCAGGCCGACGCTGAGGGGGGACAGGGCCACGGTGTTGAGGCCCCCGGGGGTGAAGAACGTCTCGGGCCGCAGCGGCCGGCCCAGCATGACGTCGTCGTTGACGTAGACGAAGTGCTCCGCCAAGCCGTCGATGCGGTGCAGACCGGTCTCGATCGCGTGGGAGTTGAACGTCGGCAGCGCCTCGGGCGGCAGGATCTCGCGGTGGTCGACGAGGTGGATCCGCGGGTGGTCGACGTCGAGCCACTCGGGCACCTGGCCGGCGGTCACGAGGTGGATGCGCCGCACCCAGGGTGCGAACAGGTCGAGGCTGCGCAGGGAGTAGCGCAGCTCGCCCCGGTCGCGGTAGCGCGCGCTCCCGCCGGCGGCGCGGTCGGGCGAGGCGCCCTCGAGCCCGGCGAGGCGTGCGCGGCGGGCGTCGTCCCAGTCGGGGTCACCACCGTCGACCCAGGTGTAGACGACGTCGATCGGGAAGCGGCACTCGGTGATCGTGGGCGCCGTCGTCAGCGGGAGGACCGGTGCGTCGACGCCGCCGACATCGGCCTCGACGATCGCCGCCCGTGCCGGTCGGCTGACGATGGTGGCGTAGGGGTTGGGGCGCGGCGCCACGAGGTCGCCGGTGTGGCTCGCCTCCCAGAACTGCACCTCGACACTGCACCCCTCACCGAGGAGGCTCGCCCGACCCGCCACCTGCGGCCACGGCTCGACGTACACGCTGGTGGTGCGGCCTCGACGCAGGTCGGTGGCGAGGGCGGTGATGGCGCCGCGCCGCTCGTGCCAGCCGTGGAGGGCCGGGTCGCGCAGGGAGAGGTACGCCGGACCTGGAGCGGCCGCGAGTGCGTCGAGGAGCTCCGCGCGTCGGGTCATCGGCACGACCACGGTCGGGCCGGGGTGCTCGTGGGCGGGGATCACCCACCACGGGTGCGGGTCGTCGGCGGTGGGCGGCACGGCCGCTCGCGCCGCCGCGACACAGACCTCCAGCGCACGCCGGCGCGCGTCGGCAGGGGTGACGCCCTGCTGGGCGGTGAGCACGGCGGGGTCCTCGGCGGGATCGGGTGGGAGGGACGTCGCGGTGGAGACGGCGCTCGCCTCGAGGCGTCCTCGACCGGCGCGCTGGGCGAGGGCGTCGTCGAAGATCCGCAGCCAGCGGCGGGCCAGGGCGCCGGCCTCCCACGAGCGCGAGGTCGCCAGCGCACCGGCTCCGAGCCGGTGGCGCAGGTCGTGGTCGGTGGCGACGCGGCGGAGCGCCGCGGCCAGGCCGGAGACCGACTGCGGACTGACCAGGAGCCCGTTGACCTCGTGGTCGATGATCTCGCGGGGGCCCGACGGGCAGTCGAAGCTGACAGCCGGGACCCCCGCCGCCATCGCCTCCTGGAGCACGAGCGGAAAGCCCTCCGCGCGGGAGGACAGCGCCGCGATCGACGCCTTGGGCCACTCGGAGGCGAGGTCGGGCAGGCTTCCGGGCAGCTCGACGCGGTCCCAGAGGTCGCGCTTGCGGATCTGGCGCAGGAGGTCGCCGCGCTGGGGGCCGTCGCCGCAGAGGCGCAGGCGCCACTGGGGGAGGTCGCCCGCGATCTGGGCGAAGGCCTCGACCAGCTTGACGAGCTGCTTCTCGGCGACCAGGCGTCCGGCCGCCATGATCAGCGGTGACTCGAGGTCGGAGCGTGGCGTGAAGCCGAGGGGGAGCGGGTTGGGCATCACGACGGTCGTCGGTGTGAGGCCGCCGAGCCGCTCGCGCAGCCAGTCGTCGATGGTCGGCGTGAGGAGGGCGACGACGTCGGCGCGCGGGGCGAAGGCGAGCAACGGCTCCAGGCCCGACGTACGGTCGCTGGACGAGCGGTGCTCCTGGTGGACCACGACGACCGAGGACGGCGCGAGACCGACGCCGCAGGCGAGCAGGCCCGGCGTGACGGTCACCAGCACGTCGAGGGCCGACTCGCCGACCAGCCGCGGCAGACGCCGCTCGAGGGCGATGTCGCACAGGCCGGTGAACTGGGCGTCCCAGCGGCGCGGCACGAGGGACGACTCCCGCGCGTGGGCGGCGGCGGCCCGGTCGTCGGCGAGGCCCTCGAGCGCCGGGTGGTCGGGGTCGCGCAGGTCGACGAGGTGCTCGACGTCGATCCGCGGGTCGATGTCGTAGTGGGGCGTCGCCGCGCTGCGCGTGACGCTGATGACCTGTACGTCGTGCCCGCCCGGGTGGGCGGCGAGGGCGTTGGCCTGGGTGATGACCGACCGGCTCGTGCCGCCCATCCCGTCGAGGTTGAAGACGAGGAAGCCGATCCTCATGGCTCGCCCGCCTGGTCGCCCGCCTGGTCGTCCGCGAGGTCGTCCGCGAAGACGCGCACGAGCAGCAGTGCCTCGCGCGACCACGGGATCCGCAGGCGCGGCCGGTCGCCGTCGGCCGCGTCGACCTGGGGCAGCGGCGCGGCGATCCGCGGATCGACGAGGTCGTTGGCGCGCCGTCGTACGGGCAGCCAGGCGCCCGGCCGCCCGGTCATGGCCGGCCGGGTGAGCGGGCCGAGGTGCTCGACGCTCTCGCGGGTGATCGAGACGACACCGGCGTCGTCGACCGGCCACGACGCGAGCACCTGGTCGTCGGCGCCGTCGGGATCCTCGGCCAGGATCGCCAGCTCGGGGCCGGCGTCGAGGAGCGTGAGCTCGATCGCGCCGTCCAGCTTGCGCACGGCCAGCAGCCCGGCCGCCGCCGGGAGCACGGTGGTGCGGATCTGCAGGGCCTCCTCGGGGGTGGTGACGAGGAGGTGCTGGGTGCGGCCGTCGAGTCCCGGACGCGTGGTGGTCGGCGGGAGGGGGTCGCTGCCGACGACGACCGGCACGCCCTTCGGCGGCACGAGCACGACGTCGTAGCGCCCCTCGGTGCCGTCGAGCACGCTCAGGTCGAGGCGTACGGCGAGGTGGTCGGGCTGGTCGGTGACCTGCTCGCTCGGCAGGTCCAGCAGGTCGTCGGTGCCGGCGGTGCGCAGCGCCAGGCGACCGAGCTGGACGGGCACGGCGATCCAGAGGGACCTCCCGTCGAGCACGCCGGCGAAGTCGGCCCGCACCTCACGTGAGCCGTCGGGCTCCCGGGCGGAGTCGCCGCGACGCAGACTCCACCTGGTCACGACCTCAGAGACCCTCGGCCTGCTCGTCGAAGCTCTGGTGCTCGAGGAGGTGCAGCACGGGGACGCCCAGCTTGCGGCGCGCCTGCGAGGACCAGTCGAGACGGAAGAACTCCGCGACGAGGTGCGGTCGGGTCAGCACGATCGCCTCCCGCGCACCCACGGCGGCGACCTTGGCCGCCAGCTCGTCGGCGGGCGGGCCGTTGACCAGGGTGGCGTCGGCCACCATGGCGCCGGCGCGCTCGAGAGCGGTGACGGTGCTGGCCAGCTCCTGCTCGGAGCGGTGGTGGGCATGGTCCTCGATCGCCTCGAGGTCGAGCTCGCTCATCGGCATCGCAGGCGAGGCGAGCAGCTCGCCGCCCGACAGCGAGCCGAGGGACGCCTCGACGCGGGCGGCGGCGTCGTCGAGCGGCAGCAGGACGTGGTAGCGCACGGGCTCCACGACGCTCTCGTGCAGCGAGCGCACCTGCCCTGCATCGAGGTCGTTGAGGGCCTGCTCCACGAGCAGGACCACCACGTAGTTGGCGGCGGCTGCCTCCGGGGTTGCCGGGGCGTCGGGGGTGTCGGGGGCGTCTGGGGTCAGGGGTTCTTCAGGCATGGGTCACTCTCCTCCAGAGAGGACAGTAGCGAGGTCGTAGCTGACCGGTTGCTCCAACTGGTCGTAGCCGCACGTGTCGGGCTCGCGATCGGGTCGCCAGCGCTTGAAGTGGGCGGTGTGGCGGAAGCGTCGACCCTCCATCGCGTCGTACTTCACCTCGAGCACGCGCTCGGGGCGCAGCGGCGTGAACGACAGGTCCTTGCCGGCGCTCCAGCGGCTCTGGGTGCCCGGCGCTCGGTCGGGGTTGGCGATGGCCCATTCCTGCCACTTGCCCCAGGGGTGCTCGGCGATCGGGCACACGAGCTCCTGGAGCTCGTCGATGAGCTCGGCACGGCGCGCGGCGGTGAAGCTGGCGCTGACGCCGACGTGCTGCAGCTCGCCGTCGGCGTACAGACCGAGCAGGAGGCTGCCGAGCAGCGGTCGCTCGGGGGTGCTGGTCTTGTGCTCGCGGTAGCCGGCGACGACGACGTCGGCGGTGCGCTCGTGCTTGATCTTCATCATGGTGCGGCCGTTCTCGACGTACGTCGCTCCAAGCGGCTTGGCGATCACCCCGTCGAGCCCGGCGCCCTCGAACTGGGTGAACCACTCCTCCGCGAGCGCGGGGTCCTCCGTCGTCCGGGTGAGGTAGCAGGGGCCGTCCAGGTCGCCGAGGGCCTCCTCGAGCGCCGCCCGTCGCTCGACGAAGGGTCGGTCGACGTACGACGTGTCGCCCAGCGCGAGCAGGTCGAAGGCGACGAAGCTCGCCGGGGTCTTCTCGGAGAGCATCGTGATCCGCGACTCGGCCGGGTGGATCCGCTCCTGGAGCACCTCGAACTGCAGCCGCGACCCGATCGCGACGAAGATCTCGCCGTCGAGCACGCACCGTGCCGGCAGCTGGGCGCGAGCAGCGTCGACGAGCTCGGGGAAGTAGCGGGTCAGCGGCTTGGTGTTGCGGCTGGTGAGCTCGACCTCGTCGCCGTCCTTGAAGACCAGGCAGCGGAAGCCGTCCCACTTGGGCTCGAAGCTCAGCCCGGCGATCTCGCTCACCACCGTCTTCGCCGGGTCGGGCACGCCCTTGACCGCCTTGGCGAGCATCGGGCGTACGGGTGGCATCACGGGCAGGTCCACAGGGCCCAACCTACGCGAGCCAGAGCTGTCGGCTCGCCAGAGGCTGAGCGTTCACGAAGCCGCTGGAGGCTGAGCAGCGAGCGCCGGCGAGCGTCGATGAAGCCGGGTGATCGTGGTGGCGGTCTGCGCTGCGCTCACTGGGCTTCGTCGACGGCCTCGCCGGGGGCTCGGCCTGCTCAGCCTCCGCAGGCACGCACCGGACGGCCTCGCCGGGGCTCGGCCTGCTCAGCCTCTGCAGGCACGCACCGGAGGCTGAGCAGCGAGCGCCAGCGAGCGTCGACGAAGCCCGGTGAGCCGAGCAGCAACCATTGGACGTGCCGATGGCCCCGCCGGTAGGGGCGGGGTGTGGAGGCTGGGTGTTCAGGGCTCGGAATCTGGTGGAAGCGGCGTGGTGATGGGCATCCGTCCGTGCCGCCGCCCGCGGACGACGCGGAACCTGTTGCCGGAGGGGCTGGTCCAGTCATAGACACCGGGCTCGGGTGATCTCGTAGCGCCAGGGGGAGAAGGTCTTGGTGCGGTGGTGCCGTCGGCACAGCAACGCCAGGTTCCGGGTCGTGGTCTTCCCACCCGCAGCCGGGTCCTTGTGGTCGAAGGGGACGCGGTGGTCGAGGTCGCAGTAGCGGGCTCGTCTGGTGCAGTTGGGGAACACACAGCACTGGTCGCGCAGACGGACCTGCTCGGCCAGCTTCTCGGTCGGGACGTAGGCGTTGGTCGAGATGTCGGTGTTCAGGTCGATCACGGGGCGCACGTTGACGACGTTGCCGACGGCTTGGCACCAGGCCTTGATCTGCTCGACCAGGACGTCGCTGCAACCGGGGTTGTCGAGGGTGGCGTGGAGGGTGTCGGGGTCCAGGTGGGCGTAGATCGTGACCCCACGACCGGAGCCGGCCTGCGAGGTCCTCGCCGTCGGTCTGAAGGTCGAGGGCGAGCTGGTTGCGGGCCATCTCACCGACCGCCATCGCCCTGCGTGCGTCGAGGGACTCCTCGCACCCGAGGTCCCCGAGCACCTTGGCGCCGTCCTTCACGGCCTGCTCGAGGTCCAACGCATCCTCGAGAGCCAGGGTCCCCTCGACGGCGACGGTGCCGTCGGTCGAGGCACCGCCGAGGTGGATGTCAAAGGACCGGTCGTCGCAGGCCTTGACCCGGCGCCGTTCTGCTTCGTCGGGATCGTGGAGGTCGATGCCCATCGCGACGGTCCGGTCGATCTGCGCCCAGGTGCACGAGTGCAGGACCGGTGCGAGCATCCGGTCGATGTAGGAGGCTGCCTCCCAGGTGAGGTTCATCGTCAGCTCGGCGACCCGGAAAGCCTTGTACTTCGGCACCTCGAGCGCGACCACCCGTTCCCAGGTGCGGCGCAGGCGGTAGCGCAGCTCGAGGGTCTTGCCGACGAAGCCGCACCCGGCCTCCGACGACATCCCCAGCGTCGCGGCGAGGTCGTAGACATCGAACTCACTGACCAGCGGGCACCCGACCCCACCGAGCAGCACACCGTTCTCACCGAAGGACTTCTCGGTCACCACACCGAGCTCGACACGGTGCTCGACGGCCCACGCGACCACCGCCTGCAGCTCGACGACCTCGGCCGCAGCACGGGCGGTCTTCGCGTCGAGGACCGCGTCGATCGCGGTCGGGGTGGTGGTCTCGGCGCATGCCCTGATTCTAGGACCGGCCACCGACAATCGCTAGCGTGTTCGAACTGCCTGTGGAGGAAGCGCCGCTCGCCCGCACCCGCGGAGAACGGCCGTCGCATCGCGACCACTAAAGTGATGGCTCTATCCCCGGTTGGTCTGCCGGCAGGGCCCGCCTGACTTTGAATCAGGACTAGCGACGATGGTTCGACTCCATCCCGGGGAGCCGCCAGTCAGGACCGTCGACGTGCGCGCTGTCCCTAGATGTCAATGACCCGTCTGGGCAGTGGTGGACGCGCCGGCCGCGAGGTAGACACAAGTGTCCCTGTCCGCACCCCGCCACGGAGCCGTCATGTCGAAGTCGCGTCAGCGAGTCCTGCCAGTCCTGCTCGCCACCGCCGCCCTGGTCGGGGCGGCCAACCTCGGCGCGTACGCCACCAACGGCGCGCCGCTGCTCTCCGGCAAGACCAACCGCGAGTCGAAGCCGACCGCCGTGGTCAACAAGGGCAAGGGTCCGGCACTGAAGCTGACGTCCAAGCCGAACGCTCCTTCGTTGTCGGTCAGCTCGGCGGTCAAGGTGTCGAAGCTCAACGCCGACCGGGTCGACGGCCTCGACGGTGCGGCCCTGCAGAACCAGCTCACCCACTTCGTGGTGCCGACGACGACCCCGGCCAATTCGACGGAGGTGACCTTCCAGCTCCCTCCGGGCAACTACCTGATGTCCTATGCCTTCGTGCTGACCGGCGACCCGTTCGCCTGCTTCACCACGGACCTCCCCAACACCGGACTCACCTTTGCCACTGCCGGCGGCCTCGGCGCCGCGAGCGCGACGTCCTCGACCGTCGTCACGGTCCCCGGCAGCGGGGAGTTCTCCCTCACCTGCAACTCGGCTTCGTCCACCGTCGTCATCTACAGCGCCCAGGGGGACGCCCTGAGCACCGTCGACTTCCTGCGGCTCGACCGCGTGGTCACCGGTGCCGAGCCCGACGCATCACGGAGTCGGGGCGCGACGCCGGGTGGGACCGTCACCTCTGGCCGCTGACCCAGCTGCGCGGACGAGCGCGAGCCGGGGAACGCCGCTTCAGCTGACGGTCTCGACGTCGTCGGCGATGGTCAGGCTCTCCGCGAACTCCACCAGCCGCTCCTCGCTGATGCCGACGTCGTTCCACGCCTGCACGTAGGCCAGCCGCTCGTCGTCCAGCTGGTAGTAGAGGGTGATGGTGCCGTCGCGCTTGGTCACGATGGTGCCCGGCTTGCCCTGGACCTCGATCGGGTTGAGCTGCGGGTCCAGGGGGCCGTGCGTCGCCACCAGCTCCACGGTGACGACGATCTTGTGCTTGAAGTCGAAGATCGGGGTGCGGTTGTCAGGTCTCGCCAACGCCAGGCTGACGTTGTCGGCGCCCTGGAGCACGAACCCGTCCGGAATCGAGGTGACGTCGAAGCCGGCGGTCTGCGGACCGCTGTAGCTGACCAGCCGGATGTCGTCGCCACCGCGGGCGGGCTCGGTGCCCAACGGCGTGGCGGGGCGCGTCGGGGCGGTAGTGGCCGGGGTGGTCGGGGTGGCCGAACCGGGCGGGGTGGAGGTGGTGGTGGCCGGGGGTGCCGCCGCCGGCTCGGAGTCGTTGCGAGCATCGACGCCGACGGCCACGGCGGCGACGACCCCGAAGGTTGCCAGGGTGCCGAGGCTCAGCGCCTGGGCCCGGCGGGTGCGGCGGTGGCGCCAGGCCCCCTGGGCCCGGTCCAGGTCCGCGGCGACGGTGGAACGGTCGGTCTCGGTGTCCTGGGTGCCGGTTGCTGACAGGGCTCTCAGGCGGTCCTCGAGGTTGCTCATCGGGCTGCTCCTTCGGTGCGGGGGTGGTTGAGGTGGTCGCGCAGGCGCTCGAGGCCACGCGCGGTCTGGCTCTTCACGTTTCCGGGGGTGCAGCCCATGGCTGCGGCGGTCTCGGTCACGTCGAGACCCTCGACATGGCGCAGCACGACCGCAGTCCGCATGCCGATCGGCAGTGCGGTCAGGGCCGCGAGGAGGTCGTCGTCAGGACCGATCACGGAGCCGGCCGAGCCGGTGTCGACCTGTCCGGCCCGGTCCGGGATCGCTGCCCCGATCCTCTCGCGCCGGTGGGGTCTGCGGGTCTCGTCGATCAGGCAGTTGACCAGGGTGCGGCGGGCGTAGGCGTCGACCTGCGTGCGGCGCGCCTTGCCCCAGGCCAGGTACAGCCGCACGAGGGCGGTCTGCACCAGGTCCTCGGCCAGGTGGGCGTCGCCGGTCATGACGGTCGCCGTGCGCAGGAGAGCGCTCCGACGGCGTCGGACGAACTCCTCGAACTCCTGGTCGCGGTTGTTGCTCATGCCCCTCTAACGGATCGGACGGTCGATCCGGTTGCACGACGTCCTCGTCCGTCCGAGGTCGCGCGCCTCCGAGCGTGCGCACCCCAGAATTCTCTAGGGTGCGGGCATGCCCTCATCAGGTCCCTTCACCGGCAAGGCCGCCCTCGTCACCGGGGCGTCCTCAGGGCTCGGCGCCGCGACCGTACGTCGGATCGCCGCGGGCGGCGGCCAGGTGTACGCCGCCGCGCGCGACCAGGAGCGCCTCGCCGAGGTCGCAGCCTCGTGCGCCGACCTCCCGGGCGAGGTCAGGACCGGCCGCCTCGACGTCGCCGACCCGGCGTCGTGCCGGGCGGCGGTCGCAGCCGCCGTCGAGGCGTTCGGGCAGCTCGACGTGCTGGTCAACAACGCCGGTCGCCACGACTTCCGCCTCACCGCCGACGTCACCGAGGAGCAGTGGGCGCGCGACCTCGCGGTCAACCTGAGCGGGGTCTTCTTCTGCAGCCAGGCGGCGATCCCGCACCTCCTCGCCGCCCCCGGCGGGGGCGGCAACATCGTCAACGTCTCCTCGGTCGCCGGCGTGGTGGGGGAGGCCTACTCGGCGGCCTACACCGCCGCCAAGCACGGCGTCGTCGGCCTGACGAAGGCGCTGGCCGTGGAGCACCTGCGCCAACCGCTTCGGGTCAACTGCGTCTGCCCCGGCGGCATGGACACCCCGCAGGTGCACACCATCGACGTGCCCGAGGGGGCCGACTTCGACCTGATCATGCGGGTCTCGGCGACCCGCGGCTTCATGGCGGCCGACGAGGTCGCCGCCACGATCGCCTTCCTCGCCTCCGACGACGCGCGGGCGATCCACGGCACCGTCCAGGTGGTCGACCACGGCCACCTTGCCGGCTGACCCGCATACTGGTCGCATGCGCCTCCCCCGACGCACCCGTCCCCTCGCGCTCGGCGCGGTCGGCATCATCGCCGCTGCCACGACCTACGTCGTCGTCGCGCCGGACTCGACCGCGCCCTCGGCGACGCCGGAGCCGATCTACGTCACCGGCTCGACGTTCATCCCGCCGGTCGACCTGACCCGCGAGCAACCGACCAAGCCGTCGGCCGAGCCCCCGCCCGTCTACGAGTCCGGCTCGCCGCGACGCCTGGTCATCCCGTCCCTCGACGTCGACAGCGACATCGTGCCGATCACGGCCCCCGGCGGCACGCTGACCCCTCCCGGCGACGCCCAGCAGGTCGGGTGGTGGTCGGCAGGGGCCGAACCCGGCGCCGAGCAGGGCAGTGCGCTGGTCACCGGTCACACGCTGAGTCGCGGGGGAGCGGCCCTCCAGGACCTCGAGACGCTCGAGCGCGGAGACCGGATGTCGGTGCGCACCGTCAACGGCGACATCGACTACCGCGTGCAGTCGGTCAAGGTGTTCAGCAAGGGCACCGTCGCCGCCGACGCCCCCGAGCTGTTCAGCCAGACCGTCCCGGGCCGGTTGGTCGTCATCACCTGCGAGGACTTCGACGGCTCGGTCTACCTCAGCAACGTCGTGGTGACCGCCACCCCCATCGGCAGCCCGGTCGGGATCGCCACCTCCGGAGCCTGACCGGCGCGAGCAGAACGCTCGCGGACACTGGCACGATCGCCGAGCGTGGGTAGGGTGTGCGTTCTCGGGGGTGCGTCACTGGCCATGCCCGACGGTGGCCTGAGGCAGGTCACGCTATCGGGAGCCGCTCGACTCCCTCCCCAGCCACAGGAGCACGTGTGAGCAGCAACCTGACCGTCATCGTCCTCGCCGCCGGTGGCGGGACCCGCATGCGCTCCAAGACGATGAAGGTGCTGCACCCCATCGGTGGGCGCAGCATGATCGGGCACGTCCTCACCGCCGTGCAGGCGATGCAGCCGGACTGCGTCGTGGCCGTGGTCGGCCACCAGCGTGAGCAGGTCGGCCCGCACATCACCGGGCTGATGCCCGACGCCGTGCTCGCCGTCCAGGACGACCAGCAGGGCACCGGTCACGCCGTACGGGTCGCTGTCGAGGCGCTCGAGCGGAGCGGAGGTGCCGCGACCATGCAGGGCACCGTCGTCGTGGCGTACGGCGACACCCCGCTGCTGACCGGCGAGTCGCTGCGCGCCTTCGCCGCCGAGCACGAGGCCGCCCAGTGCGCGGTGAGCATCCTCAGCGGCATCCTCGCCCAGCCGTTCGGCTACGGCCGGGTCGTGCGCGACGAGGACGGCGAGGTGCTCGCGATCGTCGAGGAGAAGGACGCCACCGCCGACCAGCGCGAGATCGACGAGATCAACTCCGGCATCCTCGCCTTCGATGCCGGGTTCCTCCTCGAGGCGCTGCCCCGCATCGGCAACGACAACGCCAAGGGCGAGTACTACCTCACCGACACCGTCCAGCTCGCCCGCGACGCCGGTCTCACCGTCGGCGCCTACCCGATCGACGACGTCAAGCAGACCGAGGGCGCCAACGACCGCGTGCAGCTCGCGGCGCTCGGGCGCGAGCTCAACGACCGGATCGTGACCCGGTGGATGCGCGAGGGCGTCACGGTCATGGACCCGGCCACGACCTGGATCGACTCCGACGTCGTCCTCGCCCCTGACGTCACGATCCTCCCCGGCACCCAGCTCCTCGGAGCCACGGTCGTCGCGGAGGACGCGGTGGTCGGTCCCGACACGACCCTCAAGGACTGCGAGGTCGGTGAGGGCGCCCGGGTGGTCCGCGCGCACGCCGAGCTCGCCGTGATCGGAGCCCGCGCCAACGTCGGGCCCTACTCCTACCTGCGTCCCGGCAGCCGTCTCGGCGTCGGCGCCAAGGTCGGCGCGTTCGTCGAGACCAAGAACTCCACCCTCGGTGACGGTGCCAAGGTCCCGCACCTCTCCTACGTCGGTGACGCCGAGATCGGGGAGGGCGCCAACATCGGTGCGGGCACGATCTTCGCCAACTACGACGGCGTGGCCAAGCACCGCACGGTCATCGGCAAGCACGCCAAGACCGCCTCCAACAACACCTTCGTCGCTCCGGTCGAGGTCGGCGACGGCGCCGCCACCGGCGCCGGCACCGTCGTACGGCGGGACGTGCCGGCCGGTGCGCTGGCCGTCAGCGCCGGCCCGCAGCGCACGATCCTGGGCTGGGCGCTCCGACGCCGCCCGGGCACCGCGCAGGCCGGCGCGGCCGAAGCCGCCGGCGCGGACCCCGGGGTGCCGCCGGACTCCCCGGATGCGCGAGACTGACGCCGTTCACCCCAGCGAACGCAGTGTCGACAGCGATCGCAGTGACCTCCGAGGAGCAGCGCGTGACGGGCATCCAGAAGACCACCGAGAAGAACCTGATGGTCTTCACCGGGCGGGCTCATCCCACCCTGGCCACCGAGGTGAGCGACCTGCTCGGCACGCCGCTGGTGCCGACGTCGGCCTACGACTTCGCCAACTCCGAGATCTACGTGCGCTACGAGGAGTCGGTGCGCGGCTGTGACGCGTTCGTGCTCCAGAGCCACACGGCGCCGATCAACGAGTGGATCATGGAGCACCTGATCATGGTCGACGCCCTCAAGCGGGCCTCTGCCAAGCGGATCACGGTCGTCATGCCGTTCTACGGCTACGCCCGCCAGGACAAGAAGCACCGCGGACGCGAGCCCATCTCGGCGCGCCTGATCGCCGACCTCTTCAAGACCGCCGGGGCCGACCGGCTCATCTGCGTCGACCTGCACGCCGACCAGATCCAGGGCTTCTTCGACGGCCCGGTCGACCACCTGATGGCGCTGCCCGTGCTCGCCGACTACGTCAGGGGCAAGTACGGCGGCCAGGCGCTGGCCGTCGTGTCCCCCGACGCCGGCCGGATCAAGGTCGCCGAGCGCTGGTCGGCCAGGCTCGGGGGTGCGCCCCTGGCCTTCATCCACAAGTCGCGGCGGGTCGACCGTCCCAACGAGACCGTCGCCAACCGGGTCGTGGGTGACGTCAAGGGCCGCATGTGCGTCCTGGTCGACGACATGATCGACACCGGCGGCACGATCGTGAAGGCAGCCGACGCGCTCATGGAGGAGGGGGCCGCCGGTGTGATCATCGCCGCGACCCACGCGCTGCTTGTCCGACCCGGCCGTCGACCGGCTCAAGAACTCCCCGGCCACCGAGATCGTCATCACCAACACCCTGCCCGCTCGCGCCGGAGAAGGACTTCGACAAGCTCACCACGCTGTCGATCGCGCCGCTCGTGGCGCGAGCGATCCGCGAGGTGTTCGAGGACGGCTCGGTCACGTCGATGTTCGACGGGCACGCGTGACCTGCGGCCGTTCGTGGTGGTCCAGACCGGTGGGTTAGTCTTCGCGCGAGCGGGGTAGTGATGCCTCACGCTCGCGCCATCAACCCTCCACGGACGAATCGGACATCGCACATGGGGTCGACCAGTCGACACAAGAACATCACTTCCACCCGCCGAGGCTGGCGCGCACGCGGAGGAGTGGCGCTGCTCGCCCTGAGCCTCGTCGCCGCCGCGTCCGTCAACGGCTCGGCCGCTGCGACCGTGGGCGTCCGCGACGGGGGGATCGGCCTCTTCTCCGCCGACGACGACCCGCAGCGGGTCCTGCAGTCGGTGTCGGTCGGGGTCGGACCCGACGGCACGATCACCGACATCGACAGCACCAGCATCAGCAAGACCGCCGACTCGGCCCTCGCCTCCGACGAGGAGTCCTTCGACCCCGCCACCGTCGCCGGCGACCTGCCCGTGCGGATCCTGACGTCGTACCGCCTCGGTGACCGCTCGGGCACCGACCTGAGCGAGATCGCCGGCGAGAGCGGTCGCGTCGTGGTGGAGGTCGTCGTCCAGAACACCACCGTCAGCCCGCAGAAGCTCGACTACGACGTGGGGTCGACGCCGCGCAGCCAGTACGCCCTGGTCGGTGCCCCGCTGACCGTGGTCGCCACCGCCGACCTCGGCGCCGCCGGCCTGACGCGGGTGGTCACCGACGGCGACGGCGGCGGTGCCGCCGAGGCGGTGACCAACGGCGTCCTGAGCCGCACCGAGGACGACGACATCCAGGTCCAGTGGGCGAGCCTCCTCGCACCTCCGCGCCTGAGCCCCAGCGTGACGCTGCGCCTCGTGCAGGACACCGAGGACTTCGAGGTCCCCAGCTT
This sequence comes from uncultured Actinomycetota bacterium, assembly GCA_963822915.1. Lineage (GTDB taxonomy): Bacteria > Actinomycetota > Actinomycetes > Propionibacteriales > Nocardioidaceae > Nocardioides. Next base: position 93,040 of record CAWGJR010000025.1, on the reverse strand, counting down.
CGACATCAACGTCCAGCCCGGTCTGGTCACCGACACCTCGATCGAGAACCTGCTCGAGTCCGCGTTCTCCGAGGACGCCGGCAGCACGCTGCAGCTGGAGAGTCGCACCATCGGCCTCGTCGGTGAGGTCACCGGCGCACTCGAGGTCGCCTCCAGCGGCCTGTCCGACGTCGAGCGCCTGCTCGACACCTCCGCCACGACCATCGGCCAGCGCACGATCGGCGACCTGACGGCCAGCTCCGACAGCATCACCAACGAGCTGCGCGGTCTCGCCGGCGACCTCGACGGGCTCAACAGCGACATCGACCGCCAGCTCGCGTCGACGCAGTCCGCCACGCTCTCGCAGCTGTCCACCACGGTCGAAGGCGATCAAGGACAGTCTCGGCGACCCCGACAACACCGCGCTCCCCGCGCCGATCAAGGTCACGGGGTGCTCCTTCGACTTCACCGGCAAGATCCTCGACGGCTCGTCCACCGTCTTCGCCCAGCTCCTCCAGGTGCGCGCCCAGCTCGGCGCGATCGGTGACGCCTCGCGCAAGTGCTCCACCGCCCTCGCCGAGGAGCTTCGCAGTGCCATCGGCTCGACCGATGCCGGTTATGTCTGCGAGCCGGGGTCCGAGGCGCTCATCTGCGCCCTCGGCGAGACCCGCGACTCCATCACCCAGAAGGCCGTCGACCTGTCCACGGTCGGGACCATCGTCGCGGGCCGCTTCGAGTCCGACCGGCTCAGCGAGCTGGCCACCGCCGTCGGCGACGTCAACAGCACCGTCGACGAGCTGACCGACATCGCCAGCGGCCTCGCCGAGGGCGACGACTCGGTCGAGCCGCTCATCGTCAGGCTGCAGACCATCTTCGACCTGCTGACAGCGCTGCAGGACTCCCTGCAGGTGACGTCCAGCAACGGCATCCCGGCCACGATCGACGCCATCCACGACCGCGCGCAGATCGCCGTCGGGGCCCTGGGCAGTGCCAACGGCTCGGCCACCGTGAGCCAGCAGGCCCAGGCGGCGGCCGCCGCCGCGTGTGCCCTCGCCCCGATCGTCGCGCCACGCACCGACGAGGAGCCCGTCCCGACCACCGACGGTCGCGACGCGGTGAGCGTCCTGCTGACCGGCACGACCTGCTCGGGCGCCTCCGCCGAGGTTCCCGGACCGTACGGCGGCCGCTCGGTCGTCGAGCGCGCCGACACGGCGCTGGAGTCGTCCACCGCGATCGCCGGACTCTCCGACCTCGACGACCCGAACAACCCCGTTGCCCAGCAGCTGGAGGACTTCCGCGGCTCCATCAGCGGCCTCCTGGGCCTCGTGCTGGGCGCGCTCAACTCCAGCTCCTCGGTCATCCGCGGTCTGGTGCGTGAGCTGGCCGACGAGCTGGATGCACTCGGCTCCGGCATCGGCACGCTGGCACCGGGCGACTCCCTCGACTCCTGCCCCACCGAGGCGACCAGCCCCGAGGACGACCTGACCGCTCTCAACCGCAGCTTCCGCCTCATCAACTGCAAGCAGATCGGCCTGGACAGCTTCATCGAGAGCCAGTTCGGTGACGCCGGCCAGGTCCTCGACGACGTCCAGGGTGACCTGGCGGGTGGTCAGGAGAGCGCTGACGACGCCCGCGTCGCTGCCCGCGACGCCGTCAACGACACCACCACCAAGCTGAGCAACCGGCTCGACCGCGCCGGCGACGCCCTGCGCACGCGCGGAGCGCGCGAGATCGCGGCCCAGCGCCGCCGCCTCGACACCGAGGTCGGCACCGTGACGCGGCTGCTCGACTCGAGCATCACCAGTGCCGTCAAGCTGATCGACTCGCGCGTCCGCACCGCCAACGGCGACCTCGACGAGTCGCAGCAGCGACTCGTCGGCGACCTGGCGCGGGTCCTGACCGACATCGGGAGCGGCGACCGCGACGGCTCCGGCCTGCTCGGTGCCCTGGCCGACGGGGCGAGCGACACCAGGCTCTCCAACCAGTCGATCGTCCGGGTCAGCAACACCGCGAGCGCCTTCCGCAACCTGCGATCGGCAGCGCTGGAGGACATCTACCTCCAGCAGGCTCAGCTCGACCGCTCGCTGCAGCTCCAGCAGGAGCTGCCCGTGTTCGGGCTCACCCTGCCGGCCGGGAGCCGCTTCGTCAGCGTGTTCTCCTTCCACACCGGTCAGAGCTGAGGATGAGCAAGCACGCTCTTGCCGCTCTCGCGGTGCTCGCCCTCGCAGCGACCGGTTGCTCCGGGTCCTCCGACGACGAGTCCGAGCCCACCGCGTCGCCGGGTGCTGCCCTGGCACCGCAGGCCGTCGACGTGGCCAACGCCGGCAGCAGCGACGAGCCCCTCCGCATCGGGGTCGTCGTCTCGCTCACGTCGCCCCTCGGTGAGGGACAGGACTGGCTCGAGGGCGCCCAGGGCGCTCGGGTCGCCGAGTACCGCCTCGACAGCGGTGGCGGCACCGTCGAGCTCGAGGTCGTCGACGACTCCGGCACGGCCAACGGCGCGACCACGGCGGTGGAGCAGCTGGTCGAGTCCGGGGTCGCGGGCATCGTCATGGCCACGAGTGGGGACCACGTGGGCGGGGCTCTCGAGTCGTCGGCGGCAGCGCAGACGCCGATCCTCCTGCCCTACTACCGCGACCCGGTCGCCCTGCCCGCCAATGCCTTCCGCACCGCCCCCACGCAGGCGGCGGTCGACGAGGCGCTGCTCGCCGGGCTGGACAAGCAGGGCCTGAGCAAGCCGTTCGTCCTGACCGCCGACGGCCTGTCCGCCGCGGGTGTCGGCTCGGCCGACGCCCTGGAGTATCGCGGTCGCAACCTCGACAAGCTGGCCCGGCGCATCACCATCGCCCGCGCCGACGGCGCGATCGACTCGGTCGTGATCGCCGCAGCCGCCGCGACCCAGGCCGAGATCAGCACGGGCCTGCGCGGACAGCTGGAGGACCTCCCGGTCCTGCTGACTCCCGAGGCGCAGACCCCGACCTTCAGCACGGGTCTCGACACCGATGCCGGCACCATCGCCTCCCGGTTCTCGAGCGCCGGCGTGGACGCCTCCGACACCGCGACCATGTCGAACACCCGCCGCCGCCGACTCGGTCGCGGCCTACTTCGCGGCGATGCGCCTCGCGGCCGGGGACCCCGAGACGTCCGACCTGTTCGGCGACACCCCCTTCGCCGACGTCGCCGTCGACGCCGACACCGCGAGCCACGACGCGGTCATCGCCCTGGCCGCGGCCGCGGCGTCGGCGGGGTCGGTCGCCCCGGCCGACGTGCTGGCCGCGCTCAGCGGGCTCACGGTGACCTCCGAGCAGGGCCTGGCCGGACCGGCGCTGGACTTCTCGACCTCCGATGCCACCGCGGCGCAGGACGTCGTACCGTTGGTCGCCACGGTGCAGGATCCCGGAGTCCGCCCGTCGGGCTCCGCAGGCGGCGGTGCGAGGCTCTTCTGGTTCGCGCTCGACGCCTCGTCCGGCTGAGCGGGGAGGGGGTGGCCCATGGAGGGTTCTCGACCCACGCAGGCGCTCGGTAGCCGCTACGAGCTCGAGGAGCGCCTCGGCGTCGGCGCGATGGGCGAGGTCTGGCGCGCCCTCGACCGGCACACCGGGCAGCACCTGGCGGCCAAGGTGCTGCGCGCTGAGTTCGCCCGCGACGCCGACATCGTGACCCGCTTCATCCAGGAGCGCTCGATCCTCCTGGGCCTGACGCACCCCAACATCGTGCGGGTGCGCGACCTGGTGGTCGAGGGCGAGCGGCTGGCCATCGTGATGGACCTCGTCGAGGGCGGCGACCTGCGACGGCACCTCCGCGAGCGCGGACCGGTGGCCCCCGACCACGCCGTACCGCTGGCGTGCGTCGTGCTGGACGCCCTGGCCTCGGCCCACGAGTCGGGCTGCCTGCACCGCGACGTCAAGCCCGACAACGTCCTGCTGGTCGAGGGCGACGTGACGAGACCCGCCGACGCCCGCCTCTCCGACTTCAGCATCGCCCGGCTGGCGCAGGAGTCCACGGTGCAGTCGACCGGGCTGCTGGGCACGCCCGGGTACATGCCTCCCGAGCTGTTCCGCGACGGCCAGTTCAGCGCGGCCTCCGACGTCTACGCCACCGGCGTGATGCTCTACGAGCTCCTCGGTGGACGCACGCCCTTCGCCGGGTCGGGCACGGCGCACACCATCGGCAACCGGCACGTCAGCATCCTTCCTCCGCGGCTCCCGGTCTCCGACGCGCTCTGGGAGGTCCTGGAGCGGATGCTGGCCAAGGACCCGCGGGCCAGGCTCCGAGCGGCGGCGACGGCTGCTCAGCTCCGCGGCCTGGCCCCGGAGGCCCTGGGTGCCACGCCGCTCCCGGTCCAGACCGAGCCCGATCACTGGGTGAGCGCCGAGCAGACGGTCGTGCGTGGCCCGTCCCTCCCACCGCCGCCCCTCCACACCGAGGTCCGCGGGTCCCGGGCGAGCTCCGGGTTCGAGTCGGGGTCGGGTTCCGGGTTCGGCCCGGGCTCCAGCTTCGGGTCGGGCTACGGTCTCGGCTCCGGTTCTGGTCTCGGCACCGGCTCCGACGCGTCCTGGTCGAGCAGCGGCGTCGGGCACAGGCCTCCGCCTCCGCCTCCGGAGCCCGTGGCCACCAGCACCCCGACGCGTCACCGACGGCGCACCTGGCTGCCCTGGGGCGTGGGCGCCGCGGCGGTCCTCCTGGTCGCGGGCTCGATCGCCTGGGCGGTGTCCCGCGACGGTGCCCCGGCCTCCGCGGAACCCTCCGATGGTCCGATCCCGCGCGGCACCCAGGCGGTCTCGGCCCAGTCGGCCGACGTGCCGCTGCCGATCGGCCTCACCGTGGCCCGCGTGGCGACGTACGACCCCGCGTCGGGCAACGTCGACCTGACGATCACCTACACCGCCTCGGGCGCTCCGCTCGAGGGGCCGTTCCTCGAGGTCCTTCCGGCCGCCGCCGAGGGAGGTCGGTGTCCGCTGGCGGCCTGGGTCGGTGGCGAGCAGCGACCCACCTCGACCAGCGCGACCGGCATCCGCCCCGACTGCCCGGCCTACGTCGTGGACGTGCCGGCGCTCGACGTGCGGGGGCGCGAGCAGGTCGACGTCGTCGTGTCCGGGCTCGAGCTCGACTTCGAGACCGACCCCGACGCGCTCCAGACGTGGCTCGACGACGTGTCCGCGGCGACCACCGACGCGCTCGCCGAGTCGGGCGTGAAGGACGACCAGTTCCCGGTGCAGCGCACCGCGGGTGATCTGGGTGTTGGCCAGCCCGTACACCGTCAGGATCGACGACGAGGTCCGCGTGGAGGTCGGGCCCGTCTTCGTCGACGGCCAGGAGGGCCCGGCGTTCTTCGACAGCTTCGAGACGACCGGCCCGGCGTCGGTGTTCCTGAAGACGCTGGCCGGGGGCTACGACGGGATCGACCTCAAGGGCTGCTCGGCGGTCCGTGTCACCGAGCAGCTCCAGGTGAGCGCGGTCCAGCGTGCCCGCAAGTGCGCCATCAGGGCCGTGGTCGGCAACGCCATCGACGGCAAGGACACGGTCACCATCGACGGCGCCGGCAGCTGAGCTGTCCCGGTCGTGGTCCTGGCTCCGACTCGGTCAGCCGCTCGGGCGCTGCCGCTTCAGGACCAGGACGGCGAGGATCGAGGTCACGCAGACGAGGCTGACCGACGGGAGGTCGGCGACCGCGGAGAGCAACGCGAGTGACACCGCGACCAGGGTGCTGTTGCGCGGCTGGGCCGCCACCTCGTCGCGCCACGACCACACGAACACCGGCACGACCAGAGCCGCCGCGGTGGCGACGACGGTGGTGACGACCGCGATGGCGTCGAGGTGGTAGCGCTGGGCGAACGAGTGCAGCGCGGCATCGGTGACGTCCGCGCTCGACACCACCGCGGGGGAGGGCGCCGGTCAGCTCGAGAGCGACGTGGGCCACGGTCACCGCCAGCGTGACGGCGCCGGGCACGAGGAGCAGGGCCGCGTGGCTGCGCGGCCGTGGTGGGGACGGAGTCGGTGCCCCGGGGCTCACGGCGAGGGCAGGGACGCGTCCCGGTCGGGGCGCTCGGTGCGCACCAGGTCGTCGAGCCGGTCCTCCCACGCGCGACGCAGCACCGTCGGCACGTCGCCGGTCAGCGCCTCGCGCAGCTCGGTGACCTGCGCCGGCGTCAACGGCAGCGCCGGGAAGCTCCGTCCGACGACCTGGCTGAAGGCCTGCCCGCGGCGTGCGGCGAGCTGCGGTCCCTCGGCGAGGTACGCCGTGACGTAGGGCGCGAGCAGGTCACCCTGCTCGGCCGACCACAATCCCGTCATCAGGGCCGTGTAGAGACGGTTGGAGACCTCGGGGCCGGTGGCCTCACCCCACGCGTGGGCCTTGGCCTGTGCGGTCGGCCGAGAGGCGCGCGCCGTGGCTGCGCCGAGCTCGCCGTCGATCGTGCCGTCGCGCAGTCGCTCCGCCTCGATGGCGGCGTCGTCGAGGGCGCCGAGGGTGGCCAGCCGGGCGACGACGCGCCACCGGAGCGCGGGGTCGAGCGTCGGACCGCCGGGCACGCTCGCCTCCGCCAGCCAGCCCGACAGCTCGTCGACGTCGCTGGTGGTGCTGCTCAGCGTCTCGGCCAGGGCCTGGCGCAGCTCGGTGTCCTCGGCCGAGGACAGGGCCCGGCGGCAGGTCGCAGCCAGGAGGGCGAGGGCCTCACGGATCCGTGGCGCTGCGACGCGCATCGGGAGGACGCGATCGCGAGTGCGGCCCAGGACGGCGGTGACGATCATGGGGTCGGGTTCCGTGGGCACCTGGTCGGCGACGACGGCGAGGTAGTCCAGGGGCGCGAGGGCGCCGGTGTCGACCCGGTCGAGGAGCCACCCCCACAGGACCGCGCGGGCGAGCGGGTCCTCCAGACGGGAGAGGACAGGGAGCAGGGCCTCGCGCGACGTGTCGTCGAGGTCGATGCGGGCGTAGGTCTCGCTGCCGGCGTTGGGCACCACGAGGCGCCCCTCCCAGCCGTCGAGCCGGACCGGCTCGGCGCCCACGTCGACCAGCCGCCGCCCGGTCTCGCGCACCGCCCCGTCCACGACGTCGTACGACGCCACCGAGAGGCGGTGGGGCCGGGAGCCGTCGCGCACCAGCACGGGGGTCCCGTCGGGGTCGCGCTCGACCCGGATGGTGTCGAAGCCGGTCGTGCGCAGCCAGAGCCGCGCCCAGCCGACGACGTCGCGCTCGGACACCGCGTCGAGGGCCGCGACGAAGTCGTCGAGGGTGGCGTTGCCGAGGCGGTGGGTGGAGAGGTAGCGGTTGACGCCGGCGAGGAACTCCTCGTCACCCAGCCACGTCACCAGCTGGCGCAGGCAGGAGTTGCCCTTGGCATAGCTGATCATGTCGAAGTTGGTGGAGGCCGAGTCGACGTCGGGGACGTCCTCCGGGAGCGGGGCGACCGGGTGGGTCGAGCGTCGGGCGTCGGCGACGTAGGCGGTGGCCTTGCGCGTCGTCTCGAAGCTCGCGAGGAGGTCCGGGTAGCCGGCCGCCTCCTCGGCCACGCGGTAGCCCATGTAGTCGGCGAAGGACTCCTGGAGCCAGGTGTCCTCCCACCACGTCATCGTCACCAGGTCGCCGAACCACATGTGCGCCATCTCGTGGGCGATGGTCGTCGCGCGCGAGGCCTGCAGCCGCCCGGTGAGCCGGCCGCGCGGGAGGTACTCGTCGCGGTAGGTCACGCACCCGGGTGTCTCGAGCGCACCCCAGTTCTGCCCGGGCACGAACGCCTGGTCGTAGGAGTCGAAGGGCATCGGCTCGGCGAAGAGCCGGTGGTAGTGGTCGAAGCACGCCTCGGTGGTCGCGCGCAGCTCGTCGAAGTCGCGGTCGAGCTCGTCGGCCAGGGACGCGCGCGCGTGCCAGCCGAACGGGAGCCCGGCGTGCTCCCACGTGCGCGAGTGGAACGGGCCGGCGCACACGACGAACATCGCCGTCGGGATCGGCAGCGTCTCGGTGAAGTGCCACCGGCCTGCCTCCCGGCTCGCGTCGTCGTCGGGATGGTCGACGGCCCGTCCGTTGGCGAGCACCGTCCACGACGGGTCGGCGGTGACGCTCAGGGAGAAGCGCGCCTTGAGGTCGTTCTGGTCGAAGCAGGCGAAGACGCGCTGGGCGACGTCCATCCCGGTGTAGGCGCAGGCGTACGTCGCTCCGTCGGCCGGGTCGGTGAACAGGTGCATCCCGTCGCCGTCGGTCACGAACGGCACCCGCGCCTCGACGACGACCTCGTGGGTCCCGCCGAGCCCGCTCAGGTGCACGCGGCGGCCGTCGTAGGACACGTCGACCGCCTCCCCGTCGAGGGTCACGGCGAGGTCGGTCGCGTCGCTGAGCTCGAGGAACGTCTCGGCCCCCGCGGCGGTGAACCGGACCGTCGTACGGAGGCCGTAGCGGGGCGGTGCGGAGTCGGGCGCCCGCGTCGTCGCTGTCGTCAGGTCGAGGTCGATGGCGTAGGAGACGTCGGACACGGCGGCGGCGCGGTGGCGCGCCTCATCGAGGGTGAGGGACACCCTGTGACCCTAGGCGGTGTCCTCGTGGCGCCACGGATTCGCGCCCGGTGGCGTCGGGTGACTACCATTCCCGGGTTGCCTCGGCGAGGGAGCTCGTGCTCCGTGATCGACAGGGCCGGTTGACCAGTCATCTGGACGCCGCGCTGTCGCGCGGCCCGTGCTCGTGCCGAGGCCCCGACGCCCGCACGACCCCGCCACCGCGGGGACACACCAGAGGAGACACATCATGGCTGCCGAGAAGATCCAGGCCGAGACCCGCACCGAGTTCGGCAAGGGCGCCGCGCGCCGGATCCGTCGCGCCGACAAGGTGCCCGCAGTCGTCTACGGCCACGGCAACGAGCCGATGCACGTGACGCTGCCCGGCCACGACACCATGATGGCGCTCAAGCGCGGAGGCGCCAACGCCCTGCTCGAGCTCGACATCGACGGCACCGCCCAGCTCGCGCTGACCAAGCAGATCCAGATCGACCCGATCCGCCGCACCCTCGAGCACATCGACTTCGTGGCCGTCATCAAGGGCGAGAAGGTCACCGTCGAGGTGCCCGTCCAGCTCGAGGGCGACGCCGTCCGAGGCACCCTGGTCGTCACCGGGACCTCGACGATCCAGCTCGAGGCCGAGGCCACCAACATCCCCGACCACATCGTCGTCTCCATCGAGGGCCTCGAGGCCGGCACCCAGATCCTGGCCTCCGACCTCACCCTCCCCGCCGGCTCCGAGCTGCTCCTCGACCCGGAGACGCTCATCGTCAACATCACCGAGCAGATCAGCGAGGAGGCCCTCGAGGCCGAGCTCGAGGAGGCCGAGGCCGAGGCCGGCATCGAGCGCGACGAGTCCGACGCCGACGAGGCAGAGGCCGCACCTGCCGAGGGCGACTCCACCGACGAGTGACCGGCGGTGTGATCGGGACCCGCCTCAGGTGGTTCCTCGGTCGTCTCGTCTCTCCTGCCCGGGCTCAGCCCGGGCAGGACTGGTCCACCCACGGTGAGGAGCAGGACATGACCGCGGCGCCGGTGTGGCTGATCGTCGGGCTGGGCAACCCCGGCCCGACGTACGCCGGGCACCGGCACAACATCGGCTACCTCGTGACCGACGAGCTGGCGCGACGGCTCGGCTCGTCCTGGCGCGCCCACAAGACCGGTCGTGCCGAGGTCGTCGAAGGCCGTCTCGGACCTCCGGGCTCCGACGGTCCGCGCGTCGTCCTGGCTCGACCGCGCTCCTACATGAACGAGGTCGGGGGAGCGACCAAGGCGCTGGCCACCTTCTACAAGGTGGAGCCCGAGCACGTCGTCGCCATCCACGACGAGCTCGACATCGCCTTCGGCACGCTCCGGGTCAAGCTCGGCGGCGGCGACAACGGCCACAACGGCCTGAAGTCGCTGCGCTCCTCCTTCGGCACCGGCGACTTCCACCGGGTCCGCGCCGGCATCGGCCGCCCGCCCGGACGGCAGGACGTCGCCGACTTCGTGCTCTCCAACTACTCCACGGTCGAGCGCAAGGAGCTGCCCTTCCAGGTCGACACGGCAGCCGACGCCGTCGAGAGCCTGATCACCCGCGGACTCGACCGGACGCAGGGTGACTTCAACTCCTGACGCGTCGCCGGGTGACGCGAAGGTGGTCACGCTCTGCGGCTCGACCCGCTTCGAGGCGGAGTTCGCGGAGGTCAACCAGCGCCTCACGATGGAGGGCTGCGTCGTGATCAGCCTCGGCATGTTCAGCCTCCCCGACCTGCCGGACTACGACTGGACGGCCGACACCTCGGACCTGAAGGGCCGGCTCGGCCGCGTGCACCTGGCGAAGATCCGCCTCGCCGACGAGGTGTACGTCGTGGACCCGGGCGGCTACGTGGGTGAGTCCACCCGACGCGAGATCGCCTACGCCGAGTCACTCGGCAAGCCGGTCCGGTATCTCAGCCGCGAGCGCTCCGCTTGATGCGGGGCGGCGCCGGCCAAGACTCCAGATCCCGCACGAGCGGACGGTGTGGCGTGACACTGCCGTCATGGAACTCCGACTGCGCCGAGCTACGTCCGACGACGCCGAGGGTGTGTCGGAGATCTACGTCGACTCGTGGAACTCGGGTTTCGGGCACCTGATGCCTCGTCGGGCAGTTGATGCTGAGCAGGTCGCGCGTTGGCGACGTGATCTCGACGCCGAACCGATGCTGTGGTGGTTGGCCGAGGTGAACGCCGTCATCGTCGGCTTCGCGGGCACCGGACCGAGTCGCGACCCGATCGAGCCCGGGCTGGGGAGCTCGACACGATCGCGGTGGCGCCAGACGCGTGGCGCGAGGGCGTGGGACGTCGGCTCATGGCGGCCGCTCTCGATGATCTGGTCCGGGCGGGGTATCGCTCGAGCATCCTCTGGACGCTCGCCGACTACGAGCGGGGAAGGCGGTTCTACGAGGCGACGGGGTGGCAGGCGACGGGCGAAGAGCGGGACTCCGGTCGACAGGTCGCCTTTCGTCGTCCTCTGCGGGGCAGCTAGAGCTGTGGGCGCGCCTGGTGCTCATCCACAGGGGGTCGAACACAGCAGCGAATGTCGGTGGTCGGTCCTAGAATCGAGGCATGAGCCAGACCACCACCCCGACCGCGATCGACGCGGTCCTCGACGCGAAGACCGCCCGTGCTGCGGCCGAGGTCGTCGAGCTCCAGGCCGTGGTGGCGTGGGCTGTCGAGCACCGTGTCGAGCTCGGTGTGGTCACCGAGAAGACCTTCGGTGAGAACGGTGTGCTGCTCGGCGGTGTCGGGTGCCCGTTGGTCTCGGAGTTCGATGTCTACGACCTCGCCGCCTCGTTGGGGATGTCATCGGAGGCCGGGTGCTGCTTCGTCGGGAAGACCCTCGAGCTGCGCTACCGGCTGCGCCGCACCTGGGAACGGGTGGTCGCGCTCGAGGTGCCGAAGTACAAGGCCTTCCGGGTCGCCGAGCTCACGATGAACCTCACCTGGGAGGCAGCCTCCTACATCGACCGGATGCTCGCACCGGTCCTGCACTCCTGTTCCTGGGCGCAGATCGATCACGACCGAGCGCGATGGGCATGACTCATCGATGGCGAGCAGCGACCGGCGGCCGAGGACGAAGCCGCGACGGAGCGGTCGTTCGACATCCACCCGGCGAGTGCCGCCGACCGTCGGCACCGTGGCCGTCGACGGCTCGCTGGCTCTCGAGGACGCTCAGACCTCGAGCAGGCCGTCAAGGACGGTGCCAAGGTGCTCGGCGACCCCGGGGCGACGAGTGCTCGACGCACCACGCTGGCCGTCGGTGAGATGGCCCGCAACCAGCTCGCCCTCGACCTCCAGACCGACGGCGAGGACCTCCAGGCCGGCTCCGGGCGTGGGGTCACGATCTACGCCCACCTGGACCCCGACACCCTCCACGCCACGGTGGACAACCCCGGTTGCAGCGACGTCCTGGTCGAGCAGATCAAGGCCTGGTGCCAGGCCGTCGGCAACGTCGTCACCGTCCGTCCGGTGATCGACCTGAACACCCAGATCTCCACCAGCGTCTACGTCGCGACCGAGAAGCTGGCCGAGCAGGTGCGTCTGCGCGATCAGTGCTGTGTGTTCCCCAACTGCACCAGACGTGCCCGGTTCTGCGACCTCGACCACCGCGTCCCCTTCGACCACAAGGACCCTGCTGCGGGTGGGAAGACCACGACCCGGAACCTGGCGTTGCTGTGCCGACGCCACCACCGCACCAAGACCTTCTCCCCCTGGCGCTACGAGACACCCGAGCCCGGGGTCTACGACTGGACCAGCCCCTCCGGCAACAGGTTCCGCGTCGTGAGGGGCAGGCGGCACGGGCGGATGCCCATCACCACCCGCCTCACCCCGACCCACCACCAGCAGAGCCCTGACCACCCAGCCTCCACACCCCGCCCCCACCTGGCGGGGTCATCGGCACGTCCCGACGCTGCCGCTCAGCTCACCGGGCGCGCCGACCACGGACCGTAGCCACACTCACGCGGCGACACCGGCGACCCGGCGACCCCGGCGCCTCAGCGCGCTCGCCAGCCGGCTGCTCGGCGACCGACCGTCGAGCGCAGGGTGCTCTACGCTCGCCACCATGAGCCTGGCCTTCCTGCTGACCTCGCTGGTCATCGTGGCGACGCCGGGCACCGGCGCGCTCTACACCGTGGCGGCCGGGCTGACGCGGGGGGCGCGGGCGAGCGTGCTGGCTGCGTTCGCGTGCACGCTCGGGATCGTGCCGCACCTCGTGGCGGCCATCAGCGGCCTCGCCGTCGTCCTGCAGGCGAGCGGGCTGGCGTTCGCGGTCGTCAAGTACGCCGGCGTCGCCTACCTGCTGTGGATGGCCTGGTCGACCTGGCGTGACACCGGAGTCCTGTCGGTGCCGACGGAGCAGGACGACCGTTCGCCGCTGCCGCGCCAGACGGTGATCCTCCAGGGCGTCACGCTCAACCTGCTCAACCCCAAGCTCACCATCTTCTTCTTCGCGTTCCTGCCGCAGTTCGTGCCGACCGGCACCGGCGCCGGCCCCGTGCTGACGATGCTCGGACTCAGCGCGGTTTTCATGGCGATGACCTTCGTCGTCTTCGCCGGCTACGGCGTCTTCGCGGCGTCGGTGCGCGACCGGGTCCTCGCGCGACCGCAGGTCGTCGACCGGTTGCGCAAGGCCTTCGCCGTCACCTTCGCCGGCCTCGGTGCCCGGCTGGCGTTCGAGAGCCGCTGACGTGCTGCACCCCGAGGCGAGAGCAGCCCTCGACCAGGCAGCGGGCGATCAGCCGGTCCATGCGCCCGGCTACGACATCGAGCAGGCTCGACGCCGGGAGCGCGAGGTCGCCGCCGCCCAGCCCCGGGAGGACGTCGCCTCGGTCGAGGACGTCGACGCCGACGGCGTGCCCTGCCGGATCTACCTGCCCGCCGACGCCGCCCCCGGCACGATCCTCCACCTGCACGGCGGTGGCTTCGTCCTCAACGACGTCGAGGTGCACGACGGGGCAGCCCGACGCCTCGCCAACCGGGCGCGGCGCGCCGTGATCAGCGTCGACTACCGCCTCGCGCCGGAGCACCCCTTCCCGGCGGCACCCGACGACGTCGACACCGTCCTGTCCTGGATCGAGGGGGAGGGTGCGGTGCACGGACTGGGCGGCGCGCTGCTCGCCCACGGCGACAGCGCCGGCGCCAACCTCGCGCTCGTCGCGGCCCTGCGCCACCCCGGACTCTTCGACGCCCTCGGGCTGATCTACCCCTTCCTCGACCCGACGGCCTCCTTCGAGTCCCACCGCACCGAGACCGAGGGCTTCGACCAGCAGACGGTCGCCTGGTACTGGCAGCACTACGCCGGCGGCGACGCCAGCCGGTACGCCGATCCCGACCTCGCGCCGCTGCTCTCCGACCGGCTCGCGACCCTCCCGCCGACCATCGTGACCACCGCCGAGCACGACCCGCTGCGGGACGAGGGCGAGCACCTCGCCGGGTTGCTCGCGCAGGCGGGGGTGGAGGTGGTCGCCACGCGCTACCTCGGCCAGCTGCACGGGTTCTGGCGCCACGAGCAGGTGTTCCCCGCCGCCGAGCCGCTCATGGTGCAGGTCGCGTCCTTCTTCGCCGCTCGTCGTCGAACCCGGTCATCGACAGGTGCTCGACGATGAACGGTCGTACGACCGGGTCACCGCCCGGGATCCGCAGCGGAGTCCTGGCGCTCTCGCTCACGTAGTAGGAGAGGCCGGTGACCGGGAGCAGGGAGAGGTTGTCGTAGAAGCGGGCTTGCTCGGCACGCACGTCGACGTCACGGTCGTCGACGGTGGCGAGGAAGGCTGCGCGATCACCGCTGAGGACCGCCTCGGCACGTCGTTCCATCAACACCCTGATCTCCCGGGTGTCGGCCGAGGTCAGGGTGTGGTCCGTGCTGCTCGACCGACTGCTCGAGGCGCTGCTCGACGTGCTGCTCGACGGCCTCTCGCCCGTCGCGACCGGACCCTGCGTGCACGACGACAGGGCCACCGCCAGCGCCGCGAGACCCGCGACGTGCGCGCGGCGAGGTCCCAGGATCCGAGAGGAGGTCACCGCTCGAGCCTACGGAGTGGTGCACTGCACTCGCCCCGAAGACCGGCTGAGAGGATGCGCGCATGCGCGTGCACCTCGGCAGTGACCATGCCGGCCTCGAGCTCAAGGACCACCTGCGTCAGTGGCTCGTCGACCACGGCTACGAGCCGGTCGACCACGGTCCGTTCGTCTACGACGCCCTCGACGACTACCCCGTCTTCTGCCTGCGGGCCGCCGACGGCGTCGCCACCGACCGGGAAGCGGGGCTCGACAGCCTCGGCGTCGTGGTCGGCGGCTCCGGCAACGGCGAGCAGATGGCGGCCAACAAGGTGGCCGGCATCCGCTGCGCGCTGGTGTGGTCCGACGACACCGCCCGGCTGGCCCGCGAGCACAACGACGCCCAGGTCATCTCGGTCGGCGGCCGGATGCACCCCCTCGAGGACATGACGCGCTTCATCGAGCTCTTCCTCGCCGAGCCGTTCAGCGGCGACGAGCGCCACGTACGACGCATCGAGCATGCTCGGCGACTACGAGCGCACCGGCGACCTGCCGCCCCTGCCGGAGTCAGCACTCGGGCACGGCGCTCCGGAGTCCGATGCCTGAGGGCCACACCCTCCACCGACTCGCGCGCGACCTGAGCGCCGCGTTCGCCGGGCAGGCCGGTCTCGCGTCACCAGCCCGCAGGGCCGCTTCGCCGAGTCGGCGGCGCTCCTCGACGGCGAGGTGCTGCTCGGCGCCGAGGCCTGGGGCAAGCAGCTCTTCGTCGAGTTCCCCGGCGACCGCTTCGTCCACGTCCACCTCGGCCTCATCGGGAAGTTCGACGTCCACGTCGGCGTCGACGAGGTGCCCGAGCCGGTGGGGCAGGTGCGGCTGCGACTCGCGCACCGAGACGGCGTACGCCGACCTGCGCGGCGCCACCGCCTGCGAGCTGTGGACCTCCGCCCAGCGCGACGCAGGTCATCGCCGCTGCCGGGCCGGACCCGCTGCGCGAGGACGCCGATCCCGCCCGTGCCTGGGAACGCATCCGACGCAGCTCGGCTGCCGATCGGCGCCCTCCTGATGGACCAGTCCGTCCTGGCCGGGGTGGGCAACGTCTACCGTGCCGAGCTGCTCTTCCGTCACCGCCTGCACCCGCTGCGCCCCGGGAACACCCTGCGGGTCGGTCAGTGGGCGGCGATGTGGGAGGACCTCGTGCGCCCTGATGGTCGAGGGCGTCCGGACGGGTCGGATCGACACCGTGCGTGCCGAGCACACCCCGGAGGCCATGGGGCGCCCACCGCGCGTCGACGACCACGGGGGAGAGGTCTACGTCTACCGGCGCCACGGGCAGCCGTGCCTCGTGTGCGGTCGTCGGGTGTCCACCGAGCCACTGCGGGGCAGAAACTCCTACTGGTGTTCGCAATGCCAGCCCGCGTTCCGCTCGCGCGCCATACGCTGAGGCATGACCACCGCGACCCCGGCGACCATGTCGGCCCCCGTCGGTGGCCGTCGCGGCCGCTGGGTGAGGCTGCGCCGTCGCAGCGACAGCGGCGAGCTGCGGGTGGCGTTGGGGCTCGGCGCCTTCTCGGTGGCGGTGACGCTGTCCGTCATGATCTTCCCGACCGTCACGCCGTTCAGCACGCTGCTCATCCCGGTCGTCGTGGGAAGCCTCCTGCTCGGACCGCGCACCCTGCCGTAGTTCGTCCTCTTCGTCCTGCTGATGCTGACCATCTCCCTGTTCAACCAGGAGGAGCTCACCAGCCGCACGCTCGGGGCAGCCGCGGTGCAGTTCGTGATCGGCGGCATCGTCATCCTCGCCAGCATGCGGCGCTCGCGACTGGGCGTCGCCGGGATCCGGGGCGAGTCGATGTTCGTCGACCTGCGCGACCGGATCCTCAACCAGGGCACGATCCCCGACCTGCCCGCAGGGCTGGGTCGTCGAGTCGGCGCTGCACTCGGCCGGGGGCACGGCGTTCGCCGGTGACTTCGTCGTCGCCGCGCGCTCGGCGGACGGCGCGGCGATGCAGATCGTGGTCGTCGACGTCTCCGGCAAGGGCGAGGAGGCCGGCACCCGCGCCCTGCTCCTGTCCGGCGCCTTCGGCGGACTGCTCGGGGCGCTGCCGCCGGACCGGCTTCCTGCCGGCCGCCAACGACTACCTGCTGCGCCAGGACTGGGACGAGGGCTTCGCCACCGCGATCCACCTGTGGCGTCGACCTGGCCACCGGGGACTTCGAGGTGCGCAGCGCCGGCCACCCACCGGCCGCCCACCGGATCGTCGGGCACCGGTCGCTGGTCGGTCCTGCGCACCGACGGCCCGGTGCTCGGCCTGATCGCCGCGGGCGAGCTTCACCTGCGTCGCCGGACACCTGGCCGCGGCGACGCCGTGCTGCTCTACACCGACGGCATGGTCGAGGAGCCGCGCCGCGACATCGACCTCGGCATCGACCGGATGCTCGGCGAGGCGGAGTCGCTGCTGCGCGGCTCCTTCGAGGGCGCCGCCGAGCGGCTGGCCACGTCGCTCGGCTCGCGCGACGACGACCGCGCGATGATGGTGGTCCACCGCGCCTGACCGGGGCGCCCACCTGGGCTGAGCCCGACCGCCGGACAGCTCCCGGTTGGGTCCGCAGGGGCCTCTTGTGGCACGATTCAGGGGTTCCGAGCGCGATCCGGAGCGCGCGGATGTAGCTCAATGGTAGAGCCTCAGTCTTCCAAACTGACCACGCGGGTTCGATTCCCGTCATCCGCTCCAAGCGGTCTCCGGCACGTCCGGGAGCCGTCTTGGCGGGGCGTAGCGTAGTGGCTAGCGCGCCTGCTTTGGGAGCAGGAGACCGCAGGTTCGAGTCCTGTCGCCCCGACGCACGCCCGACCACATCCTGACCACAGCACCTGTGAGCCACACCAACCAAGAGGAGACACCCCTGTGAAGAGCGCCGTCGAGACCGTGAGCCCGACCCGGGCCAAGCTCACCGTCGAGGTGCCTTTCGAGGAGCTCCAGCCGAGCCTTGACGCCGCCTACAAGAAGATCGCCCAGCAGATCAACATCCCCGGCTTCCGCCGCGGCAAGGTGCCGCCGATGGTCATCGACCGTCAGGTCGGCCGCAGCGCGGTGCTCGACGAGGCGATCAACGAGGTGCTCCCCAAGAAGTACGTCGAGGCGCTCGAGGAGAACTCGCTGACGCCGCTCGCGCAGCCCGAGATCGAGGTCACGAAGTTCGAGGACAACGACGTCCTCGAGTTCACCGCCGAGGTCGACGTCCGCCCCGAGATCACGCTGCCCGACTACACCGGCCTGCAGGCCTCGGTCGACGACATCGAGCTGAGCGACGAGGAGTCGCCGAGCAGGTCGAGTCGCTCCGGGAGCGCTTCGCCACGCTGAGCGACGTCGAGCGGGCCGCCGCCGACGGTGACTTCGTGGTGCTCGACCTCAAGGCCAGCCAGGACGGCGAGGTCGTCGAGGGCGCCGAGGTCACCGGCATGAGCTACCGCGTGGGTCGCGGCGGCATGATCGACGGCCTCGACGACGCCCTGATCGGTCTCGAGCCGGGCGGCGAGGCGACGTTCGAGAGCGAGCTCGTCGGCGGCGACCTGGTCGGCACCAAGGTCGAGGTGGCGGTCAGCATCAGCCAGGTCCAGGAGCAGGACCTCCCCGACCTCGACGACGAGTTCGCCCAGCTGGCCTCGGAGTTCGACACCATCGAGGAGCTCCAGGCCGACCTGCGCGAGCGCCTCGGTCGGGGCAAGCGCCTCGAGCAGGCCGCCGCGGCTCGCGACGCCGTCCTCGAGGGGATGCTCGAGACGATGGAGATCCCGCTGCCCGAGACGATGGTCGCCGACGAGCTCAACGCCCGCCGCCAGAGCATCGAGCAGCAGCTGGGCCAGGCCGGCATGACGATGGAGGCCTACCTCGAGGACGAGGAGCAGACCGTCGAGGAGTTCGAGGCCGACCTCGAGCGCCGCGTGCGCGACGCGGTCGCCGCGCAGTTCGTGCTCGACGAGATCGCCAAGGTCGAGGAGGTCGGCGTCGACCAGCAGGAGCTCTCGCAGCACCTCGTACGTCGTGCCCAGCAGTCGGGTCAGGACCCGCAGGAGTTCGCCAACCACATGTTCGAGCACAACCACGTGCCCGACCTCGTGCAGGAGATCCTGCGCGGCAAGGCGCTGGCGATCCTCGTGGAGTCCGCGGCGGTCACCGACGCCTCGGGCAACCCGGTCGAGCTCAAGCGCCTGCTGCCCGACGGCACCATCGCGCCGGAGACGACCGAGGCCGACGACGACGCGTCCGAGGCTGCGACCGACGAGGCTGCGGAGAGCGCCGACGGCGAGGGCGACGACACCGCTGCTCCCGCCGCCGACTCCTGATCCTGCGGCTCGGGTCGCGGACCCCGCCGGATTAGGCTGCACCCATGGTCGGTTCCTCGGGTGACTCCAGTGGCTCTCACGACGCTGCTTGGCGACCTCCCGTGCCCGTGCCGGCCCGGGTCGAGGAGGTCGAGGGCTACACCGACCTCGTGGAGGTCGGACGCGGCGGCGACTCGGTCGTCTACCGCGCCCGTCAGGAGTCGATGGGTCGCGACGTCGCCATCAAGGTGCTCGATGTCGACGAGCCCGTCGCGGGCGGCGCGCTTCGCGCGCGAGATCGCAGATCACCGTCGACCTCGGGCGTCAGCACCCCAACATCGTCACCGTGCTGGGACCGGCACCACGGCGAGCGGGCGACCGGCGATCGTCATGGACTTCTTCGACGGCGGCACCCTGCACGACCGGCTCAGGCAGCACGGCCCGCTGCCGGTCGAGGAGGTGGGTCGGATCGGGGCGGTGCTCGCCGACGCGCTCTCCTTCGCCCACGAGCGCGGCGTGCTGCACCGCGACGTCAAGCCGCAGAACGTCCTCGTGCTGCCGACCTCGTGGGTCCTCGCCGACTTCGGCATCGCCCGGCTGGCCGACTCCGAGCACACGTCGTCGGTCGAGACCTTCACCTACCGCCACGCCGCCCCGCAGATCCTCGACGGGCATGCCGCCGACCGCCGCCGACGACATCTGGTCGCTCGGCTCCACGCTCTACACGCTGCTCGACGGCCGCCCGCCGTTCGCCAGCGACGACCCCGACGACGACTCGGCGCTGGCCTACCTGCGCCGGGCCCGCACCGAGCCGCACCGGCCGCTCGACGTGCCGGGTGCCGAGCGGCTGGCACCGATCATCGACCGCTGCCTGAGCAAGGACGTCGACGAGCCGGTGGGCTCAGCGCGCCGAGCTGCGCGACGCGTTCCTGGCCCTGCGCTCCTCGGCGTGGGAACCCGACGGGACGGCGACGCCGGCGACGCCCGCCGCCGTGGACCCGCCCGAGCACCCGCCCGCACCGACGCCCCTGCCCACGCCCCCGTCGCCGACCGCGACACCCACGCCGACCCCGACCCCGGCTGCTCCGCCGGCGCCGCGGCCGCCTGCCGAGGCGCCCGCCGGTGGCCGCTCTCGGCGGTCTCGCACGCCCCCGCGCCAGCGACGTCGACCCGACCGGGCCGGCCTGCCCGACCCCACCGGACGCGCGCCCGCGGACCGGCCGCCCCGAGGCCGCCTCCCGGCGATCGCGGTCGATCCGGCAGCCGGCGACCGCCGCCGAGCCGCCTTCGGCTCCCGCTCATCCTCGTCGCCGCCGCGCTGGCCGTCGGCCTGGTCCTGGGTCTGCTCGGGTGCCGTGCTGCGCGGCGGCGACGACGACGTACCGGTCGACCGCGTCGCGGCGACCCCGGCCCCCGCTCCGGTACCCGACGCTGACCGACGATCCCGGCGACGTGCCGACCTATCGCTCCCGCGCGTCCAAGGACCTCGCGGTGGTGCTCAAGACGTTCCGACTACCAGGCGCCGACCTGCAGCCTCGAGTGGACCGACCCGAGCGACAGCAGGGCATCTTCTACCTGATGTGCATCGGGGAGGACGGCTCGCAGCGCTGCCCGTCCCAGCAGTTCGCGCCGGGGACCACGCTCCGCCGAGCTGCAGATCACGCTGCCACCCGGCTACGCCTGCTACTACATGGTGGTGCGGCTGCTGGACAGCACCTTCGGGATCTGCAAGCAGGGTCGCTGCCCGGTCATCGAGGGCACCTCGATCGCTCCGCCGGGCTAGCGGCGACGGGCCGGCGGCGAGCGACTGGCGGCGAGGGGCTGGCGCCGCGACCTCGACGAGCGCAGCACCCGCGGGTCGAGGTGCCACCACCAGCGCCGCCACAGGGGGACCACCCGGCGTGAGCCGCGCGGCGGATCTCGCGCACGTGCTGGCGCAGGTCGGCGTCGTCGGTGGACGCCACGGCGGGGTCCGGGCCGAACGCGGCCCGCTCGGCGCCGCTCGGCGACCGCGACGCGGACGCCGTCCGGAGGTGGGCATCCACGCTGACGGCCAGGACGTCGGCGGGCTCGTGGCGGGGGGGCGCAGCCCGGCGAGCCGGCACGCGTCGACCACCTCGGCCCACGCGCCGGGCGCGCCCCGGCGCCGGTGGCGCCAGGCGGCGGAGCGTCCGCAGGCCGAGGAGGAGGACGACGACCGAGCCGAGGGCCACGGCGACCATCAGCCCGAGCACCGAGGCGGTGCTCGCGCGATGCCGCGGGCGGCCTGCGTCGTCGTGCGGCGTCGACCGCCGGGTCGGGCGCCGGGCTCGCCGGTGCCGACGGGGACCCGGTCTCGGCGAAGCTGGGCAGGTCGGGGGACTCGGCGGTGACCGGGGTGGGTCGGACGAAGGTGTCGTCGTCGGGCGTGGGCGAGAACGGCACCCAGCCGAGATCGCGGAAGTAGACCTCGGCCCAGGCGAACGCGTCGCGTCCGCGCACGACCCGCAGCCGCTCGGCCCGTCGGCCCCGTCGTCCTCGCGATCTCGTCGCCGGGACGGAAGCCGACCACGACGCGGGTGGGCAGGCCGTTGTAGCGCGCGAGCACCGCGAAGGACGTGGCGAACTGCTCGGTCGTGCCGACCTGACCTCCCGGCGTGCTCTTGCGGCCGAGCAGGAACTCGCGCACCCGCCACAGCGCCGAGCCCGAGATCGCGGTGGGCGACAGGTAGTAGGTGTCGCGGATGCGCGACTCGATGGCCACCGCGCGCTCGTAGGGCGTCACCGCACCCGCCGCGATCCGACCGGCGTACTCGGCCAGGTCGCTGGGCAGCGCCGGGCAGCCGCGGTGTAGCGCTCGGTGGCCGCGGTGTCGGCCACGGGCGCCGACTCGAGCACGCTCGGGCGGAGGGGCGTCGTAGGCGCCGGCGACCTCGTAGGCAGTGTCGGCGGGGTCGTCGGTGGAGAACAGGGTGCCGGTGTCGGGGTCGACGAGCGCGTCGGGGTCGCCGACCGCGAGCGGGGCCCCGGGGCTGGGCAGCCAGTTGCCCCCGAGACCGGTCGAGCTCGACCTGCACCGAGCTGGCGCGCGGCGGTAGCTGCCCGGCGCGAAGTCGGTCGTCCCGTCGCTGCTGAGGGCGGGTACGAGTCGACGAGGTCCACTGCGTGCCGTCGTACTCGTCGAGCACCGCCAGGCGCAGCGGCACCTCGTCACCGCGGACCCGCAGCAGCTCGATGTCGGGGTTGTTGGCCCAGGCGCCGAGCTGGGGCAGCGGGTTGGGGCGCTGACCTCGAGGCCGGCGGCGCCACGAGGGCGCGAGGCGAGAAGGGCTGCGTGAGCGGAGGGTGGCCAGCGGCGGCGAGGACGCCGACGCCGATCACCGCGACCGGACCGGCGACGGACCAGGCGGCGGACGGCGGGCTCGGAGTGCTCGTCGAGCAGCACCCAGCCCAGCAGGCGTCACCAGGATCAGGACGGCCACCAGGCCCCACGGGTCGGCGCCGCCGTCGGTCAGCAGCGCGCCGCAGACGTAGAGCACCGCGCTGCCCACGCAGCGGCTCGACCCGCGTCCGGCTGTGCAGCCCGCAGCCCCACCAGCAGCGACACGAAGACGGTCAGGAGGATCGGACCGACCACGAGGTCGGCGCGCAGCGCCGTAGGGCTGGGGAGAGGTGAGCAACCGGGGGATCACGTCGCGGACGGTCTGCTGCAGGCTCAGCTCGGCCCCGCGCGTGGCGAGGTAGGCCCCCATCACGGCAGCAGCACGAGCAACGAGGCTGCGGCCCAGCGCGAGATGCCGAGGCGCAGTG
This sequence comes from uncultured Actinomycetota bacterium, assembly GCA_963822915.1. GTDB lineage: Bacteria > Actinomycetota > Actinomycetes > Propionibacteriales > Nocardioidaceae > Nocardioides. Next base: position 70,446 of record CAWGJR010000025.1, on the reverse strand, counting down.
CCCCGCGCAGCAGGAGCAGGGGAAGGGCAGCGGCGCGCGGCGAACAGCAGCGTCATCGGCAACCGCGACCAGGCCGCTGCCAGGACCACGGCGCCCAGCACGAGCAGGGCGACGGGCCAGAGGACCCGGAGGGCCGTGCGGCGCGCGTCCATCAGCGCACCGCCCCGTCCCAGAGCTGGGCGATCGAGACCGACGTGGCCCCGCGCAGCACGAGGACCCCGAACTCGTGGTGCGCACTGACGGCCGGCGCCGGGTCGACGACGGCGATCACTCGCGAGGGGGCGACGCCGAGGCTCAGGCTGAGGTGACGGAGGTCCGCACCCGGTCCGGTGACCGCGACGGCGACGTCGAGGTCGCGGGCCGGGAGCGCGGGCTCGTCCAGGGAGCCGGTGAGGTCGATCTCGGCGAAGACGGCGTCGAGCTCGTCCTCCCCGTGGCCGGGCCGGGCCACCGCGGAGCCGGCCACCTGCACGCCGTACCGACCGCTGACGGTGGTGAGTCGGAGAGGGTGGCCCGACGCGGTCGCGGTGCGGCAGAGGGCGGCGGCCAGCTCGACGGCCTCCTCGAAGAGGTCGGCACCGCCGAGGTAGCCCTCGGCCCGGTCGTCGAGGACGACGCACACGTGGGGTTGGGAGGGCTCGGCGTCCTCGCGCACCATCAGGGTCCCCGATCGGGCGCTGGTGGCCCAGTGGAGCCGCCGGAGGTCGTCTCCCATGCCGTACTCGTGCAGGCCGACGAGGTCGGTGCCGCCGACGTCGAGGCTGTCGTCGGCGCCCGCGGCCGAGCGGCGGTGCCCCCGCAGCATCGTGGAGACGGGGATCCGGCGCGGGAGCACCCGCACCTGGTCGACCGACCCCGACTCCGTGGACAGGGCCGCCATGCCGGCGAGCCCGACCAGGCGCACGAGCACCGGGCCGACGTCGACCAGGCCGCGCCTGGGGGTCGGGATGTCGTAGGTGACGGCCGCCCCGTCGGAGCCGTCGACCAGCTCGTCGGGCAGCGGGACGGGGACGAACGTGGCACCCACCCGGTCGGCCACGTCGAGCCGCACGAGGCCGCGGCGACGACGTCCCGACACGACGAGGCGGCCCTCGCAGCCCTCGTGACGAACCACCACGTGGGGAGACACCGAGCGGCGGACCCGGACCGGTCGTGCCCCCAGCACCGCGATGACCTCCGCGACCACCAGCGCGAGCAGGCAGGCGCCGAGGCCGGCGACGAGTGGATAGCGCGCGGCGATCCCCCCGGCGAGCAGCAGGGCGCCGAGCACGGCGGTGGCGCGGCCACGGGTGGTGGCGGCGGCGAGGGCGCGGGGAAGCATGCTCAGCCGGCGTCCGGCTGAGGAGGCTGGACCGTCTCGAGCGCCTCGTGCACGACGCCCTCGGGGGTGTGGCCGGCCAGGACGGCGTCACGCGCCAGGACGGTGCGGTGCGCCAGGACGGGCTCGGCCAGTCGCTGCACGTCGCTGGGGACGACGTAGTGCCGCCCGCGCGCGGCCGCGAAGACCTGCAGACAGCTCACCAGGGCGCGCAGGCCGCGGGTGCTGACCCCGACGCGGACCCGAGGGTCGCGCCGGATCGTCGCTCCGACCTCGCGGACGTAGCGCAGGATCGGGTCGGCCACGTGCAGCCGCGACAGCAGCTCGCCGAAGGCCGCGACCTCGTCGGGGGTCGACACCGCGCGGACGTCGGCGACGCGCCCGGCGCTGCTGCCGGGACGCAGCACCTCGATCTCGTGCTCGGCATCGGGGTAGCCCAGCGAGGTGCGGAGCAGGAACCGGTCGAGCTGGGCCTCGGGCAGCCGGTAGGTGCCGTCGAGGTCGATCGGGTTCTGGGTGGCGATCACGACGAACGGCGACGGGACCGGGTGGACCTGGCCGTCGACGGTGACGGTGCGCTCCTGCATCACCTCCAGCAGGGCCGACTGGGTCTTGGCCGCGGCCCGGTTGATCTCGTCGGCGAGGACGACGTTGGCGAAGACCGGTCCGCTGCGGAACCGGATCTCGCCGTCGCGGGGGTCGAAGACCGTCGTCCCGGTGACGTCGCTGGGCAGCAGGTCGGGGGTGAACTGGATGCGACCCACCTTCCCGCCGAGCGCCTGCGCCACGGCACGTGCCAGCGTGGTCTTCCCGGTGCCGGGGACGTCCTCGAGCAGCACGTGCCCGCCGGCGAACGTCGCGACCAGCGTCAGGTCGATCGTGGAGCGCTTGCCGTGGATGGCGGTCTCGACCGCGTCACCCAGGCGCTGGTGGAGGCGGCCGAAGGCGGCGATGTCGTCCTCGGTGGGTGGTGCGGTCGGGTTGATCAGCGTGGTCACGCGGTCAGGTCCTCTCGGCTCACGGGGCTTGTTCGTTGGGACCCAGGGTGTCCTGGGTGTAGGTCCAGGAGTGGGTGGCGCTGGAGACCTGCGACGTGCCGTTGCTGGCCCGGAAGGTGATGTAGTTGGAGATGGTCCGTGAGCCGCCGTCCTGGGTGCGGATGTAGCCGGTGTTGTGGTCGACGGTGACCGAGGTGGCCGAGCACGCGATGGTCCCCGACTGGGGGCGGTTGCCGTAGTCGCCGGTGTAGGAGTAGCTGCACGTGCCGCGGAAGCTCGCCCAGTCCGCGGGCGGGGCGATCGTCACGTCGGTGTGACCGAAGCCCTCCACCGAGATGGCGTCGTGGGTGTGCTGGGTGCCGGTCACGTGGTCGCGGCCCCCGACGGGAAGCGGCTCGGGAGCCGGGGTGGGCACCGGCGTCGGTGCGGGCGTCGGCGCCGGGGTGGGTGCGGGGGTGGGCGCCGGGGGCGGCGTGGGCGTCGGTGTGGGCGCGGGGGTCGGCGCCGGGGTCGGTCCCGGACCGGGCGCCGACGGCGCCGTCTCCGCCGCGGTGCCGGCCGGGCCGGACCCGACGGCGTTGGTGGCCACGACGGTGGCGGTGAAGTCCCCGCCGACGACGCAGGAGGGGTCCTCGATCCGGTTGCAGGACCACGTGAGGGTGGCCGAGCGCCCGGACCCGTCGGTCGCGGCCGACTCGGTGCCGTCCGGCGTGGTCACGTTGACGGCGTACCCGGTCACCGGCGAGCCGTTGGCGGGTGCCTCGTCCCACGCCACCGCGACCCGGAAGGTCAGGATCTTCGTCGCGGTGCCTCCGTAGGTGCCGCTGGCCTTCACGGCGGGCGCACCGGGACGGCCCTCGGTGGTGACCGTGTCGGAGACCGCCGAGGTGGCCGACTGCTTGCCGAGCACGGCGGTGACGGTGAACCCGAGCGAGGTGCCGGTCGTCGTGGTCACGACGATCTGGCCGATCGTGCCCGCGACCGGGCGGTAGCTCACGCCGTCGGTCGAGCGCACGACGAACTGGTCCGGGACCGTCCCGGCGGGATAGCTCCAGCTGACCTGGACCTGTCCCTCCTTCAGGGCGGTGGCCATCACGCCCGTGGGTGCGGGGAGGTCGCCGGAGTCGTCGAAGCTGCCTCCGGTGCAGCCTCCTCCGGTGCAGTCACCGGAGCCGCCGGAGCCGCCGTCGCCCGACCCGCCACCGCCCGGGCCGCCACTGCTCGGCCCACCGGGCCCGCTCGGGTTGCCGGGGGTGCCGGGGTCGTCCGGTCCGCCCCGGCCCCCGGGGCCCGACGGGTCGACCTGGTCCAGGACGGCGTCGTCGCCGGGGTCGGCGTCGGGTGCGGCACCGAGGAGGTCGTCGATCACCTGCGTCGGGGTGAGCGCCGGCGGCGAGGAGGTGGGAGCCGGTGTGGTGACGGGGACGGTGTCGTCGTAGCGGGTGAGGGGGGTGGGGGTGCCGTCGGGGTTGATGACGAGGCCTTGGGGGGCGCCGGGGGTGTTGATGATGAGGGTGTCCTGGTCGAGGACGAGCTCGGGGTTGCGGGTGCCGGGGGTGGTGATGTCGGGGGCGGTGCGGTTGCCTGCTGCGTCGAGCTGCAGGACGCGGCCTTGTCCGTGGCAGGGGACGTAGATGGTGTTGTTGAAGACCTCGGGGGTGGCGGGGTCGGTGCAGTCGATGGTGGCGAGGTCGATGTCGGTGAGGGTGCCGGGGGTGAGGATGTGCAGGGTGCTGGTCTGGGGTGCGGTGACGGGCACGAGGGTGTCGGGGGAGGTCTCGGGGGCGAGGAGGTCTCCGCTGATGGTGGGGGCGTCGTCGGCGAAGTCGTGCTCGGTGCCGACCTGGGCGACGATGCCCTGGTCGGGTCCGAGGATGCTGACGCCGGTGTCGTGGGCGATGAGGATGGAGCCGGGCCCGGAGTAGTCGATGGTGGTGGTGTCGTCGTCGGTGAAGGCGGTGAGGTCGTCGGACCAGGTCATGCGGTGCAGGGTGCCTGAGTCCTCGAGGGCCCAGACGTCGCCCTGGGCGTCGATGGCGGCGTCGGCCAGGCCGGTGGGGGCGACCCAGATGGTGCCGATGGGGTCGGTGCGCACGGGGTCGATGGCGGCGATGGTGGAGGTGTCGGTGTCGACGAGGAAGACGTGGTCGTCGCCGATGAGGAGGTCGACGGCGCCGTCGGTGGCGACGCGGCGTTGTCCGGAGATCAGGATGCTGGCGAGGTCGAGGGACATGAGCTGGCCGGTGGTGTTGTTGATGACGAAGGTCTTGCCGTCGCGTTGGAAGATGCCGAGGTCGTCGCCGGGGGCGCCGACGAGCTGGCGCATCTGGAGCTCGCCGGTGGCGGGGTTGACCTGGATGATCTCGCCGGAGGGGTCGTCGGTGAGCCAGGTCAGGCCGTTGGTGATGTCGACGGCGGTCTGGGAGAGGCCTTGGCCGAAGAACACGCCGGCGACCAGGGAGCCGGTGACCAGGACGACGGAGAGCTCGGCGGCGCCGCGTGAGCCCTGGGGTCCACGCCGCCCCCGCACACCACGCCACCACCCGGTCGCCCGTTGGCGCAGTGCTGCGGCGCGGGTCGGCCGGGCCGGGGTCGTGGAGTCGGACGTGGTCACGGGGTTCCCTCGAGGTCGGGCATCGGCTAGGGGATCTGGCAGGTGGTCGGGCTCGGGTTGGGACAGCCGCCGGTGCCGGGGTCGGGCGGCAGCACGAGCGCGGTCTGCTCCGACGTGAACTTGTAGTCGATGCTGCTCGCGGTGCCGCGGGCGTTCTGGGCACGGAACCCGATCACGTGGTTGACGCGCCCGGAGTCCGGCTCGTAGATCGGTCCGTTGGCGAGCGGGACGGTCACCGACCTCGCGTCACAGGGCAGCGTCACCGCGCCGGACTGGTCGAGCACGTAGGTGCACGTGCCCGGGAAGCGACTCCAGTCGGCGGGCGGGGCCAGGGTGAGCACGATCTGGCCCTGACCCTGGTCGCCGACCTGGACGGTCCTCGGGCTGGAGGAGGCCACGATCCGTGCGCCCTGGGCCGGCAGCGGCGGTGGGGGCTGGGTCGGTGCCGTGGCGGCGAGTGCACCGGGCTGGCCGGCGCCGCGCTCGTTGCGGGCCACGACGGTCGCCTGGTAGTTCCCCCCGACGGTGCAGGCAGGGGTGGCCACCTGGTCGCACGTCCACTCGAAGGTGGCCGAACGCGCGGCCGGGTCGAGCGACTGGCTCCTGGACCCGTCCGGGGTGGTGACCGACACGTCGTACCCGGTGACGGCGGCCCCGTTGGCCGCGGCCTCGTTCCACGAGATGACGACGACGAAGCGCTCGGTCCGGCCGTCTCCCTCATAGGACGCCGCGCCCTGCACGGTCGGCGCGCCCGGGCGCGCGGTCGCGGTGACCGGGGCGCTCGCGGGCGACGTCGCCTCCTGCTCGGCGAAGACGGCCGAGACGGTGAACGACGTCGCGACGCCCGGCTCGATCGTGATCACCGCCTGTCGCACGAAGCTCTTCACCCTGGCGACCTCGGTGCCGTCGGTCGTGCGGATGGCGAAGCCCTCGGGCTTGGGGATGCCCGAGTGCGACCAGGTCACCTCGACCTGTCCCTCGCCCAGGGTGCGGGCGGTCACCTGGGTGGGCGCGCTGATGGCCTCGCCACCGCCACTGGGGTCGGAGGTCTCCGGCGGTGACGGGTCGTCGGCGCCCTGGCACGGCTTCGGGGCCTTGCGCTCGGAGCCGTCGCAGCCCGCGGGCGCGGTCGGCGCCACCGGGCTGCCGTCCGTGGGGACCGGCAGCGTGGGGACCGGCAACGTGGGGACCTCGATGGGCGGGATCGGGATTCCGGGCCCCGGGCTCGGCGGCGTCTCGGGCTCGTCGGGCTCCTCCGGTGGCGTGAGGAGCTCGTCGATCGGGTCCTTGCGCGGTGGCGGCGGCGGGGGGGCGTCGGTCGTGCCCGGTGTGGTGACGGGGACGGTGTCGTCGTAGCGGGTGAGGGGGGTGGGGGTGCCGTCGGGGTTGATGACGAGGCCTTGGGGGGCGCCGGGGGTGTTGATGATGAGGGTGTCCTGGTCGAGGACGAGCTCGGGGTTGCGGGTGCCGGGGGTGGTGATGTCGGGGGCGGTGCGGTTGCCTGCTGCGTCGAGCTGCAGGACGCGGCCTTGTCCGTGGCAGGGGACGTAGATGGTGTTGTTGAAGACCTCGGGGGTGGCGGGGTCGGTGCAGTCGATGGTGGCGAGGTCGATGTCGGTGAGGGTGCCGGGGGTGAGGATGTGCAGGGTGCTGGTCTGGGGTGCGGTGACGGGCACGAGGGTGTCGGGGGAGGTCTCGGGGGCGAGGAGGTCTCCGCTGATGGTGGGGGCGTCGTCGGCGAAGTCGTGCTCGGTGCCGACCTGGGCGACGATGCCTTGGTCGGGTCCGAGGATGCTGACGCCGGTGTCGTGGGCGATGAGGATGGAGCCGGGCCCGGAGTAGTCGATGGTGGTGGTGTCGTCGTCGGTGAAGGCGGTGAGGTCGTCGGACCAGGTCATGCGGTGCAGGGTGCCTGAGTCCTCGAGGGCCCAGACGTCGCCCTGGGCGTCGATGGCGGCGTCGGCCAGGCCGGTGGGGGCGACCCAGATGGTGCCGATGGGGTCGGTGCGCACGGGGTCGATGGCGGCGATGGTGGAGGTGTCGGTGTCGACGAGGAAGACGTGGTCGTCGCCGATGAGGAGGTCGACGGCGCCGTCGGTGGCGACGCGGCGTTGTCCGGAGATCAGGATGCTGGCGAGGTCGAGGGACATGAGCTGGCCGGTGGTGTTGTTGATGACGAAGGTCTTGCCGTCGCGTTGGAAGATGCCGAGGTCGTCGCCGGGGGCGCCGACGAGCTGGCGCATCTGGAGCTCGCCGGTGGCGGGGTTGACCTGGATGATCTCGCCGGAGGGGTCGTCGGTGAGCCAGGTCAGGCCGTTGGTGATGTCGACGGCGGTCTGGGAGAGGCCTTGGCCGAAGAACACGCCGGCGACCAGGGAGCCGGTGACCAGGACGACGGAGAGCTCGGCGGCGCCGCGTGAGCCCTGGGGTCCGCGCCGCCCCCGCACACCACGCCACCACCGCGCCAGGGGGCTGGTCATGAGCCCACCTGGTGCACGTCGGCCTCGGTCGAGGCGCTGATCAGCTGAGCGACCCACGCGGTGCCCCCGTCGCACCAGACACCGCGCCCGGTGCCGGTCATCGGCTCGGTCGTCTTGGTCGGCACCGAGACGCCGAGGCAGTCGCCGTCGGCCCACTCCGGCTGGAGGAGGAACCCGCGACGCGACCGACGGGCGGTGGCCACCAGGCCCTCCGGGCCACCGCGAGCCTTCGCCTGGACGCTGTCGGCGGTGACGACCAGGGCGATCCGGTGGCCGGCGCCCAGCGTGCCGAGCAGGTCGTCGCGCGCCTGCTTGCGCGCCTCGTCGACCCCCACGCCCGCGTCGAGGACGTCGGCGTCGTCGACCAGGACGAGCGCCCAGTCCTGGCTCGCGCGCTCGCCCGCCAGCCAGGCGTCGACCGCGGCGGCCGTGGCGGCGTAGTCGGGTTCGCGGATGACGGTCGGCGGGTGGTCGCCGCGCGCCACGAGGGCTGCGACGCCGTCGAGGGCCGACGTACGACCCGAGCGCGAGCGGCCGGCGACCAGCACCGGGCCGCCGAGCAGGTCGACCTCGAGGACCGCGACCGCGTCGGCGTCGACCGCGAGGCAGGCGCGGGTGCCGTGCGGGGCAGGCAGTGAGGACTGGTCGAGGCGGGTCGGCATCGGCGGCACGGGTGCTGCCCCGCGTCCCGCGACGGCCGGCGCCAGCCGGTCGCCGATCGCGGCGATCCGCTCGGCCTGGACCGGGGTGCCGGCGCCGCCGCTGGTGCTGACCTGCACGCTGCGCTTGCCCAGCAGGCCGGCTCCGGGGGCGCTGTCGGTGTCCAGGACGTTGCCGGGGACACCCAGCATGAGGTAGTCGTCGGCGGTGGTCATGCGCAGCACGATGCGGCGACCGAAGGTGGAGCCGAGGGAGGTGGGGACCCCGGTGCGTCCGGGCGCGGTCGCCACGACGTGGATGCCGACCCGCCGCCCGTTCTGGAGCACGCCCTGCAGTCTCTCCACATGTTGCGGGGCTACACCTCCGGATGTCTCCAAGTTTTCGACCAGTGCCGGAAGGTTGTCGATCAGCACGTAGACACGCGGGAGGGCGTGGCCCTGACGGGCGAGGTCGTCGAGGTCGGCGCACCCGCGGGCCGACAGTGCCTGGGCGCGTTCGTCCATCGTGCGGCGCAGGAGACGGATCAGGCGCAGGACCCGTCCGAGGTGGGCCTCGGTGACGATGGCCTCGACCGTCGGCAGTCCACTGATCGCGGCCAGGCCACCGCCGGCGTAGTCGATCCCGTAGACGTAGGGCGCCACGCCGTAGCGACACGCGGTGTCCGCCAGCGAGGCGCTCAGGGCAGCGGTGCGCAGCAGCTCGGTCTTGCCCGAGCCCGACGCGCCGTGGACCAGCACGTGGCCGATGGCGGCGAAGTCGAGGGACAGCTCGGGCTGGCGCTGCGCCTCGGGCTCGTCGACCAGCCCGAGCGCGACCTGGCCGCTGGGCTTGCCCAGGGCAAGCTCGGCGATCCGGTCGGCGTCGAGGAGCAGCTCGGCCGGGAGGGCGGGGAGCCAGGGACGTTCGGGGTCCGGTGCGCCGGTGCCGGCGAAGGCGGTGGTGATCGTGGCCACGCAGCGCTCGAGGTCGGTGCGCGGGTTGAGCCGCTGCTCCTGCCCGGCGGCCACGCCCGCGCCGTGGGTGATGGCGGTGAACGGGTTGACCAGGACGGGCACCTCGGAGCCCGCGAGCGGCTCGCGCGCCCCGGTCCAGGCGGACTGGACGAGCTCGGCGGTGCCGTGACCCGTGCGGCGGATCCACGCCCGTCCCGGGGTACGGCGCGAGATCCGGGCCGCCTCGGGGCTGTCGATCACGTCGCGCGAGTCGTCGGCCGACGACACCCGCAAGGAGATGCGCAGGTCGGCATTGGCCTTGATGTTGCCGGTCACGACGCCCGCCGGACGCTGCGTCGCCAGCAGCACGTGCATGCCGAGGGAGCGTCCGCGCTGGGCGATGTTGACCATGCCGTCGACGAACTCGGGGACCTCGGCGGTGAGGGCGGCGAACTCGTCGACGCAGATCAGCAGGCTGGGCGGCGCGACGTCGGGGCGCTCGCGCTCGAGCTGGACGAGGTCCTTGACGCCGTAGGTGCCGAGCAGGTGCTCACGAGCGGCGATCTCGGCGCCCAGCGACGTCAGGGCGCGCGCGACGAGGGCGGGGGTGAGGTCGGTGATGTAGCCGACGGTGTGCGGCAGGTCGGCGCACTCGCGGAACGCGGCGCCGCCCTTGTAGTCGACGAGCAGGAAGTTCATCCGCGACGGCGGGTTGTTGAGGGCGAGGGAGCAGATGAGCGACTGCAACAGCTCGCTCTTGCCCGAGCCCGTCGTGCCGGCGACCAGGCCGTGCGGGCCGTCCTCGCGCAGGTCGATGGTGACGACCCCGTCGACGCCGGCCCCGATCTGGGCCCGCAGCCCGACCGAGGTCTGCCACCGGCGTCGTACGGCGTCGGTGTCGTCGAGGTCCTCGAAGTCGCTGCTGACCTCGGGCAGCCGGACCAGCGACGGGATGGCCGTGCTCGGCGGGAGCACCGCGGCCTCGTCCTGGTAGGCGGTCATCAGCCGGGCCGCTCGCCAGGCGTGGTCGAGCGTCACCGCGTCGGGGACCTCCAGCCGGCTGATGCCGCCGCGGTCGGCCCTGCCCACCCGCCCGGTGGGCAGGTCGACCAGCAGCGAGGTCGAGGCCGGCACCTCGCTGGCCTCGCGCCCCAGCCACACCAGGTGCAGCCCGCGCTCGGCCGCCACCGACGCCACCGCCTCGACGGTGCGTCGCGCGATGCCGGCGTCCTCGTCGACGAAGCAGATCGTGTGACCTCGGCCGACGTCCTCGGTGACCAGGTGGTCGAGCAGGGCCGTGGCCGCGCGCGCTCCGACGGCCACCGGCGGCTCCCCGCCGACGCGAGCCGTCGCGTGCGGGAGCCAGCGCAGCCAGGCCTCGTGACCGCTGCGCGCCCGGCCGAAGCACCCGGCGACCGAGAGGTCGGTGGGGGAGTGGTCGAAGGCCAGGCGCAGCATCAGCGAGCGCACCAGCGCGTCGACGGCGGCGGGCTCGCCGGTGATGGCGACGAGCGGGTGCTCGGTGAGGTCGGCCAGGACGGGCATGGTGTCGAGCTCGTCGCGCTGGGCGAACTCCGCGGCGACCTCGCGCCGGGTGGGCCGGTCGCCACCGTCGGCGATCACGCCGCGCAACATGGCCGGCACCGTGCCGATCCCCAGCCGGGTCACCAGGAAGGCCTGGCGGTCCTCGGCACGGGCCCAGAGGTAGGGGTCGCGCCCGGCGGCTCGGCTGCGCAGCGTCTCGGCGTCCGGGTAGTCGTCGTGGAACTGGTCGCGCTGGCGGATGGCGTGCTCGTCGATGCTGGTCAGGAAGTCGTCGACGTCCTGGCGCCAGGCGTCGAGGTCCTCCTGGAACTGCTTCTCCGCCGCACGCCGCTGCTGGCGCCAGCCGAGGTAGCCGATGATCGGCCAGGCGAGCATGTAGATGATGGCGTAGGAGCTGCGGGCACGCAGGAAGAGCGCGGCCCCCATCACCATGGGCAGTGCGAGCATCGCCCAGGGCATCGGCGACGGCCGCGTCCTCGTCGGCGGCGCGGGCACCTCGAGCACGGCCTCGGTCAGGGGGTCGCCGAAGCGCGGTGGTCGGAAGACCGAGACCTCGGGAGCCTCGGCCGGCACCTCGCCGGGGTCGATGACCAGCGTGCTGTTGCCCAGCCGGATCGCGGTGCCCCAGTCGAGCTCGCGTCCGTTGACGATGCGCTCGCCCGCGACCATCGTCCCGTTGGCGCTGCCCTCGTCGAAGACGGTGGGGCGGTTGCCGAGGAGGATCCGGGCGTGGCGCTGGGAGACCAGGGGGTCGGTGAGCCGCAGGGTGCAGGAGGAGCCGCGGCCGAGTGTCAGGGAGGCGCCGCGCACGTGGAGCCGCTGCCCGCGGTCGGGGCCCTCGGTCACCCGGATGATGGCGCGGGGTCGCGCGGAGCTGGAGACGCGGGTCAGCCACGACGGCGGAGCGGTGACGACGTCGAGGAGGTCGCCGGTGCGCAGTCCGCACTCGGAGATCAGTCGGTCGGCCGGCCACGGGTGTTGCTGGTCACCGTCGACGGGCACCAGCAGCAGGTGGGTCTGCTCGGGTGCGAGGTGGTGGCCCAGGGCCCTGGCCAGATCGGCGACGGTCGCCTCGCCGCGGGCCTGGACCGCGACGTCGACCGACGGGAGGCCGGTCTCGGACGGGGTCCGCAACGAGAGGGTCCAGCTCTGCATCGGGTGCTCCCGTGTCGGTGGTGTGCGTGGGTGGGTGGGACGCGCTCGGCCGCCGGAGAGGTGTCCTCCGGCGGCCGTCGCGGAGAACCTCAGGTGGAGACCTGCTCCTGCTCCTGCGCCTGGTTGTTGATCAGCGTCGAGAACTCCTGCAGCGAGGAGGTCACCCGCTGGAGCATCGTCACGTAGTCGGACTTCCAGCTGTCGCGGGTGCGGTCGGCGTCGGGGCCGATCCAGTCGAACCCGTCGATCACCTGGGTCATCCGGCCGCTCAGAGCCTCGAGCTCCTGCGAGCCCTGGTTGATCTGCTGCGACGCCTGGCGTCCGGCTTCGACATCCATGCCCTTCATGGCCATTGCGATTCTCCTTCAGTCATCTTCGGTGGGTGGTGCGATGGGGTGGTGCGTTCAGGTGGTGCTGCTGGTCGTGCTGGTGCTGCTGGAGGTGGCTCTAGCTGCCGCCGGCACCCATGCGGGCCCGGACGTGTTGGGTGGCCTCGGCGGCGGTGATGACGCCGTCGTGGTTGACGTCGAGCTCCCGGTTGGGGCCGTAGGAGCCGCCCTGGCCCTGGGTGAACAGCGCCTCGTCGCCCGAGGCCGGGTGGCCGGCCAGGATGGAGGTGTAGACGCTCTCCAGGTCGCCGAGGCGGCCCCGGTAGGGAGCGAAGTACTGCTCGACGTAGGTCAGCTGCTCGGTGGGTGTCATCCGGGCGAGGTCGGCCGTGGTCGTGCCGAGGCCGGTCGCGGTGGCGCCCATGAACTGGATGAGGCCGGTCGCGCTGCTGCGCGGGTTGCGCACGTCGCTGGCGAAGGAGCCGCCGGTCTCGAAGCTCATCGCCGCCATGATGTGCTCGGGCTGGGCGCCGAGGCGCGAGGCCATCCCCTCGACGCCGCGGAGGAACTCCGGCGTCACGTTGGGGTTGCCGCGGACGCCGGTGATCTGGTTGTAGTCGTAGCCGCCCGGCGACGTGTAGCCCTGACCCAGGTCGACGGGGAGCGGGTGGTCGACGCGGTAGGCGTCGTAGGCGGCCTGGGTGTGGGAGCCCCAGACGCCGTCGGCACCCTGCGTGTCGTAGCCGGCGGCCGTCAGCCGCTCCTGCAGCGCGGTGACGTCCTCGCCGCGGGAGCCGCGGCCGTTGCTGCCGGCCAACCGGTCGATCTCGGTGTCGCCGCCCGAGCCGCCGCGGCTCGCGAGGGCCGCTCCGCCGAGGCCCAGCGCGGCCGCTCCGCCGGCGATCCCGGCCGCGGCGCCGTAGGACGCGCCACCGCTCGCGGCGTCGGCCAGGGGAGCCGCGGTCGACATCCCGGTCGAGCCGATCGCGCCGGCACCCGGGGTGGCACCGCCGAAGCCGCCGTCGGAGAGCGGCGTGGCCTGGCTCGACGGTGATCCGCCCGCGAAGGCGTCCCCGGTGCCCAGGGCGGAGCCTCCGCCCGACCCCAGGGCGCCGCCGGCACCGCTCGACCCGCCGGACCCGCTCGAGATCCCGCCACCGCCGCCGGGCGTGGAGCCGCCGAACTCGGCCGGCGCGGCCTGGCCGCCGTGGGTCAGGGCACCGGCCCGGGGGTCGACGCCGACCTGCCCGCCGACCGGGATGGCGCCGTACTGACCGTTGCCCCCGCCCGCGCCGTTGCCGGCGCCGTCGCCCGTGCCGGGCGTGACCGCCCCGGCGCCCCCGGTGACCGGTCCCGACCCGCCGCCGGTGGCGGGGGAGTCGGGGCCGTCGAGGTCGATCCCGGTGTCGATCATCAGGTGACCGTTGTCGCCGATGCTCAGCGAGGGACCGGTCGTCGTGCCGGGGGTGCCCAGGGGCGTGCCGGTGCTCCCTCCGCCGGTGGCGGCACCGGGCGCTCCGCTCGGCGCGGGCCCGACGATGCTGCCGCCCTCGAAGGGTGCGATCGCCTCGGGCATCGACGGCGAGGTGTACGACGGCAGGGCGCCGAAGTCGACCGTGGCGCCGTTGCTGGCCTCGTCCTGGGCGTCTGCCTGGGCTCCGAGGACCTTGGCGAAGAGGCCCAGGGCCATCGAGATCTTCTGGAGCCACGGAACCACGGTGGTCTCGAGGTACTCGGCGTAGGCGAGGCTGGCGCCGCCGCTGAAGAACGACGCCGCCCGCAGGATCGCGATCAGGATCCGGAGGTAGGTGATCACCTGGTCGGTGGTCTCCTTGCCCTCCTGGAACTCCTGACCGACCTCACGCAGCTCGTCGGTGTCCGCTCCGAGAAACGCCATCGCCCTGTCTCCTGTCCTGGTGGTCCCCGGCTGTGGGGATGACCAGGACGTTAGGCACCGTCGATCCCCGCGGTCGAGGGTTGCGGGGGTGGAAGGTTCCGCCCTGTCGGCGACCACCTGGTGCGTGTGGGGGCCGGGAAAAACCCGACGAGCCACCGCCGGCGGCGGTGGCTCGTGGTGTGCGGGTGCTGCGTGCGGATCGGTCGCGAGGGTCAGGAGCTGACGGCGTCCTGGCGGTCGGCGTGCTCGTTGAGGGCGCGCGCCTGCTCGCGGATCGACTCGCTGGCCGCGTTGGCGTTGGGCAGGAAGTGCTGGCCGATGTCGGTGGTGATCGCCTCCTTGTCCGGCCCCACCCAGCTGGTGGCGCTGACCCGCGCCAGGAGCTTGGCGCAGACTCCCGACACCTGGCCGGCGTGGCTGTCCATCTGTCCCGACACCTCGCGGGCGTGCTCGGTGTCCATCCCCTGCAGGTTGCTGCCCATGGCTGTCTCCTCGTGTCGCTCGCGTGGCGCGGTGCGCGTCGTGGTGGTCTCCCCGGATCCCTCCAGGTCCACTCGACGCTAGGCAGCACGGTGCCGGGTGGCTAGGGCGCCGGTGGCGGAACCTTCCGGGCTGCGGCGGCCCGCTCGACCCGCTCGAGGTCCTCCACGGTCACCAGTCGCACCTCCGCGGTGCGGCGCCCGACGGCGAAGCGGACGTTCTGGGCCCGACCGCGACCGGCCTGGAACGGGTCGTCGCGCGGCCCGAAGGCCAGGGCGGAGATCAGTCGGATGGCGTCGTCGACCCGCTGCGCCCGCTCGAGGTTCCACGCGTAGCCGTGCCAGCCCAGGACCCGCTCGTAGATCTCGCGGTTGGACGGCGGGCGCGGGTAGTCGTCGGTGCCGCTGAGCCACGGCTCGCAGAGCGCGAGCGCGACGTACCACTCCCTGCTCAGGGTCGAGAGCCGTGGGGCGGGGGCCGTGGCGGTCGCGTCGGGCTCGGGTCCGTCGGCGGGGCGCGGGCGCGAGCCGATCTCGGGCACCGACGTCGCGACGTCGACCACGATGCCGAGGTCGTCGAAGGTCTCCGGGCCGGTCTGGCGCCCGCGCATGACGACGAGCTGGTTCTCGCCCTCGTCGAGGAGCAGGGACATGCCCTCGGCGACGGTCACGCGGCGCGCGCCGCCCGGCGCGTCGAAGAGGCTGGAGACCTGGGTCTCGCCGGAGCCGTGCCAGCGCAGTCGGGCGATCTCGTCGCCGACGACGAGCTCGCCGAGCAGCCGGGACACGTGCGGTGCGCAGCGCGGGAGGGCGATCGCGGTCACGCGCAGGGCGTCGTCGGGGTCGTCGTCGGGGACGGCGTGGTGGGGCGAGCGTCCGAAGAGGAGGGTCTCGCCCGATCCCAGGATCACGGTGGGAAGTCCCTGGCCGCGCAAGGTCACTCGTAGCACGACGACGCTTCTCCCGAGGACACACGCGCATCCAACCACAGGGCGACGACCGCTCCGTGAACTCGTGCCGGGCCGGCTGGGCCGTGCTGAGTGCACGACTGTCCACTCAGCCGCTACCCTGATCGGCATGACCGAACCCGGCCCCAGCGTGCTCGACGCGCTGTCCCTGTTGTCCGAGGTGGCCGACGAGCTCGTCGTGGCCAGCGTGCGCGACACCCACCTGGCCTGGTCGGAGCGGGCCCACGGCCTGACCCGCCGGTTCCTCGGTCCGAGCGCAGCGGTGCCCGAGGCGGTGCACCGCGGGATCGCCGGCGCCGTCTACGGCGGCATCGGCCTGGGGCTGAAGGCCACCACGATCGGCTTCGACAAGGCAGCCGAGGCCGGCCTGGGCGGTCGGCTCGAGGCGACCCCGCGTGGCCGCTTCGTGACCTCGGCGGTCAACGGACTCATCGGCGACCGGCTCCTGCGCGAGCGCCCGCAGCTCGCGATCCCGATGGCGGTCCGCCTCGACGGCCAGGACGTCGCACCGGAGCGAGCCGACCTGGCGAGAGCCTTCCCGGAGGCGACCGGCGAGGTGGTGGTCTTCCTCCACGGCCTGTGCGAGAACGAGGCCTACTGGCGCCGCCACCGCGACCGCACCGGCACGACGTACGGCGAGGCGCTGGGCGCGGAGGGGTGGACGCCGATCTACCTGCGGGCCAACAGCGGGCTGCCGCTGCGGGAGAACGGCGTCGCGCTCGCGGCGCTGATGCGTCGCCTGGTCGACGAGTGGCCCGTCCCGATCACCCGCGTCGCGCTGGTCGGCCACTCGATGGGCGGCCTGGTGATCCGGGCCGCGGGGGCGGTCAGCGCCGAGCCGGCCGCCACGACCGGCCTTGACTGGAACGACCTGGTCTCCGACGTCGTCACCCTGGGCACGCCCCACCTGGGTGCGCCGATCGCCTGGGGCATCGGCCACGGCAGTCGCGGACTCGGGCTGCTGCCCGAGACCGCCGCCTTCGGTCGGATCCTCGACTGGCGCTCGGTCGGCGTCCACGACCTGGTCGTCGGCCTGGCCGAGGACGTCCCACCGCTGCCCAACGCCCGCTACCGCCTGGTCTGCGCGACCCTGAGCGCCTCCCAACGACACCCGGTCGGTCACCTCGTCGGGGACATGCTCGTGCGGCCGCGCTCGGCGTACGGCACCGATCGCCGCGGGCAGGAGCTCTTCCCCGGTGCCGAGCGGCTCCACGTCGGTCGCACCGACCACTTCGGGCTGCTCAACCACCCGGACGTGCTGACCGCGCTGCGCACCTGGCTGTCCTGACCCGCAGTCACCGCGTGCCGGGGGCGTGGTGGTCGGTGATGATGGGCCCATGACCGCCGACCGCGAGCTCTCGACCACCGCCACCATCGACGCCGCGCCGGGGCGGGTCTGGGAGCTCCTCACCGACTTCTCGCAGATGCCCGACTGGAGCCCCGAGCTGGTCCGGATGCTGCCGCTGCTGCGCGGCGGGCTCCGCGTGGGCCAGCAGTACGTCGGCATCAACAAGCGCAAGGCGATGGTCTGGCCGACCCGCTCGGTGGTGGCGGTGCTCGAGCCCGGCCGCACCCTCGCGTGGGACACGAGGTCGAGTGGCGCCCGGTGGATCTGGGAGCTGGCCCCGACCGACGACGGACGCACGACGGTGACCCACCGTCGTCCGGTGCCCTCGGGCCTGTCGCCGATCAGTGGCATCTTCGCCCGGGCGTTCCTCGGCGGTGTGGAGTCCCACGCCGACGAGCTCGAGGCCGGCATGGCGACGACCGTCGCCCGGCTCAAGGCCGCCGTCGAGGCGTGACCCGAGCCGGGCGCCCGCCTCAGCGAGGCCGGTGGCGGGTGAACTCCACGATCTGCTGGAACGTCGGGCGGTTCTGCCAGTCGATCGGCCGGACGCCGACGAGCCCGCCGGTGGTGGCGCGGATGAAGTCCTCGCTCTTGTCGTAGGTCAGGGCGCGCGGCTTGGCCACGCCCTGGGCGGCGCAGGGCGCGCCTGGTCGCCTTGCTGCAGCGAGTTGGCCAGCGCGTTGCGGCAGCGCTTCTTCTTGCCGTTGCCGCAGTAGACGCGGTGGTAGGCGCCCTTCGACCGGCTCGCCGAACGCAGCTGCGCAGGTCCTTGTTGACGTAGCCGTACCAGGCGATCGCCGTTGAACGCCGAGCCGATGCCCTGGCGCGGGTGGTCGTCGATGCCCTGCGGCAGCTGCTGGACGAGCTTGCCCAGCCGGCCGCGCAGGACGTCCTTGGCGACCGAGGCCCGCCCGGACTCCCACCAGGTGTCGAACAGCGCGATGGCGGCCTGGTGGCCGTAGGTGCCGTCGCGGTCGCGGTCGACGCGCTGCGCGCCGTCGCGGAGCCAGGCGCCGAGGAGCCGACGCGCCTGCGTCGACGCTTGTCCGTCGCGGACCGCCTCGAGCAGCATCGGCAGCGTGTAGGCCGCCCGCGAGTCGGCGGTCGCCGCTCCGGCCATGACCGCCGTCATGCCCGGCCAGGTCGACGCGTCGGTCGCCCGCGGTGGCCGCCTTGAGCCGGTCCTCGAGCGCCAGCGAGCGGTAGACCGGGCCGTAGGACCAGGTGTTGTCGGCCGCGGCGAAGCCGGGCGCCTGCTTGTTGTTCCACGACACGAAGTAGCCGCGGTCGGGGTTGGTCTCGCGCGGGTGGCCGGCGAAGCCGAGCCAGCCCTTCCAGTCGTAGCGCTTGCCCGCCCAGTGCGGCAGGTCGGGCTCGACCTTCGCCGAGCGCAGCGGCAGCAGGCCCGAGGAGTAGTAGGAGATGTCGCGGTCGTCGGCGTAGAACCAGTTGAACGTGAAGTCGATGTTGCTCGTCGCCCGCTGGAACCCGGCGGCGTCCTGGACGTAGCCGGGGTCGTTGAGCTGACCGAAGCCGATGACCGAGTCGACCTCGTGGCCGTAGGTCGAGCGCTGCGAGACGATCGCGACCGGCGCCCTGTCGACGGTCGTGCGCTGCTGCACGATCCCGTGCCGGGTGCGCAGCACCCGGAAGTCGTAGGTCGTCGGCAGGCCGGGCGACGTCGCGTTGGGTGTCGTGGTCTCCGAGTGGGTGTTGCTCTGCATCGGGCGGCACTTCTTGCCCACGCGGTAGCCCGTCGAGCGCACGGTGGGCCTCGAGCCGTCGACGTTGCACAGCTGCTCCACGACGGTGTCGACGTTGTCGCTGCTCGCGCTGGTCGCCGACCACGCGTAGTCGCGTGCCGCGGCCGAGCTGCACGAAGAGGTTGGTGCCGGCGAACGCGACGCCGCGCGCCTGGATGCCCGGACCGCTGAGCGACTGCTCGACGAGCAGCTGCGGTGCGAAGTAGCCGGTCTGCGGGCCCATCACGGCCAGCGGCTTGCCGGTGGTGCTCTCCTAGCCGGTCGACCAGGATCGCGTTGCTCATCGCCGTGCTGCTCGAGGCTCAGCGACAGCTGCGACCCGTCGGGCAGGTCGATCGACCCCGGCGTCGTGGGCGAGGGGCGCTGCCCCGACAGCAGCGTGCCCGAGCCCGGGGCGGTCGGGCCCTTGACGTCGGGCAGGGCGACGCCCGGGCAGGCTCGGGTCGAGCCCGCCGGCGTAGCCGTACGGCGTGCGCGAGCGTGCTGGTGACGGGCGCCTCCGGGTCGTTCTTCTCGCGCAGGTCGTCGTAGGTGCGCAGCGCCTCGCGCCGACCGAACTTCTTGGTCAGCGCCTGCAGCCACGGCGCGTTGGCGACCTCGCCGCCGCCGCCCTTGCCGAAGATGCCGCCGACCAGCGAGGCGACGTAGACGATGTCGGCGCGGGTCCAGTCCTCGGGGATCTTCTGCAGCGCGACGTACTCGACCGGGCAGGTGGGGGAGACCACCGTCGGGCACAGGTCGTCCTGGGCGGCGTTGATGCCCTCGATGAACGAGTCGACGGCGGTCGAGCAGGCGCGGGCCGTCGGCGCCGGCGCGCCGCGCGGCCTTGTCCACCTGCGCCGCCGCCTGCGCCGGCGTGTAGTAGGCGCCGCGCACCTGGGAGGCGTCCATGTGCGACGTTGCCCGGGCTGTCGCCGATGAACTCGGCCAGGCGGGCCTGGCCGGTGTGGCGCAGCACGTCCATGAGGAACATCCGGTCCTCGACCGCGGCGTAGCCGGCGCCGTACTCGACGTTCGGCGAAGGTCGTGCCGGTGATGAACGGGACGCCGAACTCGTCGCGCTCGATGGTGACCCCGGGGCGCGGGGTCGACGTGCTGACGACCGTCTCGGGGGTGAAGCGAGGCGTCCTTGAACAGCGTGTCGAGGTCGGCGTCGGTCGATGCGTGGAGGGCGTCCTGGGTCGTCAGGGCGTCGTAGATCTCGAGCTGGTCGGCGAAGTTGGTCGGGGTCGTCGGGGTCGCGGTCGTGCTGCCGCCGAGCGCGAGCACGTCGAGCGCGGTGGCGTTGCCGTTGGAGCCCGGCGGCAGGATGTTGCGCACGCCGCCGTACGCCGGCGCTCGGCGCGCGCGGCCGGCGCCGCCGACGGGTCGTCGCCGAGGGCCGGGCAGCGGAGCGAGCGACCGCCACGCCCACGCGCGCTCGCGCGAGGAGGCTGAGCGGCGGACGGGACGCGGCGGCGCATGGGTGCTCCTGGGCGTCGGTGGCGGTCGGTGTGTGACCACGGGCACAACGAGCGGCGGGGCGTAGCGTCACGGGTGGCCGGCTCGACGGGCGGCCTTCCGCTGTCGGCGAACAGGGCGCGGTTTGCCCGTGGAAGTGTCGGACGCTTCGGGCTAGGGTCGGCGACGTGAACCAGAACTCCAGCCCCACGGAGCCCCCGGCCCCGATGATGGGTGCCGGCGGGGGACTCAACGTCCTCGACGACCACATCTACCAGCGCCTGCTGCGCGAGCGCATCGTGTTCCTCGGCTCCGAGGTCCGCGACCAGAACGCCAACGCGATCTGCGCGCAGCTGCTGCTGCTCTCGGCGGAGGACCCCGAGGCCGACATCTTCCTGCACATCAACAGCCCCGGCGGCTCGGTCGACGCCGGCATGGCGATCTACGACACGATGAACTACATCCCCAACGACGTCGCGACCGTCGGCATGGGCCTGGCCGCCTCGATGGGCCAGTTCCTGCTCTGCGCCGGCACCAAGGGCAAGCGCTACGCCCTGCCGCACGCGCGGATCATGATGCACCAGCCCTCCTCGGGCATGGGCGGCTCGGCCTCGGACATCAAGATCCAGGCCCAGCAGTCGCTGCACATCAAGAAGGTGCTGCTCGACCTGATCGCCGAGCACACCGGTCAGTCGGTCGAGCAGGTCATCGCCGACGCCGACCGCGACCGGTGGTTCACCGCCGACCAGGCCCAGGAGTACGGCCTGGTCGACCAGGTCATCAAGAACTCCCGCGACGCCGCCGACGAGGGCCGTCCCGCGCGCACCTCCGCCACGAGCAAGGACTGACTGAGATGAACTACTACATCCCGCAGTGGGAAGAGCGCACGTCCTACGGCTTCCGCCGCATCGACCCCTACGGCAAGCTGTTCGAGGAGCGCATCATCTACCTCGGCACGCCGATCTCCGACGACGTCGCCAACGCCGTCATCGCCCAGCTGCTGTGCCTGCAGTCGATGAACCCCGACTCCGACATCAGCATCTACATCAACTCGCCCGGCGGCTCGTTCACCGCGCTGACGGCGATCTACGACACGATGCGCTTCATCAAGCCCGACGTGCAGACGGTGTGCCTGGGCCAGGCGGCCTCGGCCGCGGCGATCCTGCTCGCCGCCGGCACGCCAAGGGCAAGCGGCTCGCGCTGCCCAACAGCCGGATCCTGATCCACCAGCCCTACACCGAGGGCACGTTCGGCCAGACCTCCGACATCGAGATCCAGGCCAACGAGATCCTGCGGATGCGCGAGCTGCTGGAGAAGATGATCTCCGACCACAGCGGCAAGTCGACTCGAGCGAGGTCAGCCGCGACATCGAGCGCGACAAGATCCTCACCGCCGCCGCAGGCCGTCGAGTACGGCCTGATCGACCCGGTGCTGGAGTCGCTCAAGACTCCGGTCCTGGCCTGACCCGCCGCACGGTGATCCCGTGTTCGTCCCCCGCGCGGGGGACGACACGGGGTACCGTCTGAGAGCTCGAGGCCGGCAGCACGATCGCCGGTCGGCTCCACCCCCATCTCGACCCTGACGCACCACCCTTTGGAGGACCCCCGTGGCACGTATCGGTGACGGAGGCGACCTGCTCAAGTGCTCGTTCTGCGGCAAGAGCCAGAAGCAGGTCAAGAAGCTCATCGCCGGCCCCGGCGTCTACATCTGCGACGAGTGCATCGACCTGTGCAACGAGATCATCGAGGAGGAGCTCAGCGAGGGCTCCGACGTCGAGCTCGCCGAGCTGCCCAAGCCCAAGGAGATCTTCGAGTTCCTCAACTCCTACGTGATCGGGCAGGAGCAGGCCAAGAAGTCCCTCGCGGTCGCGGTCTACAACCACTACAAGCGGGTGCAGGCCGGCGCTCGCCCCCGTCGTCGGGCAAGCACTCCAAGGACGAGGTCGTCGAGGTCGCCAAGTCCAACATCCTCGTCATCGGCCCGACCGGCTGCGGCAAGACCTACCTGGCCCAGACCCTCGCGCGGATGCTCAACGTGCCCTTCGCGATCGCCGACGCCACCGCGCTGACCGAGGCCGGCTACGTCGGTGAGGACGTCGAGAACATCCTCCTCAAGCTGATCCAGGCCGCCGACTACGACGTCAAGAAGGCCGAGACCGGCATCATCTACATCGACGAGATCGACAAGGTGGCCCGCAAGGCCGAGAACCCCTCGATCACCCGCGACGTCTCCGGCGAGGGCGTGCAGCAGGCGCTGCTGAAGATCATCGAGGGCACGACCGCCTCGGTGCCGCCGCAGGGCGGGCGCAAGCACCCGCACCAGGAGTTCATCCAGATCGACACCACCAACATCCTCTTCGTGGTGGGCGGGGCCTTCGCCGGGCTCGAGCACATCATCGAGCAGCGGGTCGGCAAGAAGACCCTCGGCTTCACCGCCGAGGTGCGCGGCGCCGAGGAGCGCGCCGCCGAGGACCTGCTCGCGATGGTCCGCCCCGAGGACCTCACCAAGTTCGGCCTGATCCCCGAGTTCATCGGCCGCCTCCCGCTCATCGCCAGCGTCACCAAGCTCGACCAGGCCGCGCTGGTGCAGATCCTCACCGAGCCGCGCAACGCCCTGGTCAAGCAGTACCGCAAGCTCTTCGACCTCGACGGCGTCGAGCTGGAGTTCACCGACGACGCCATCCTCGCGATCGCCGACAAGGCCCTCGAGCGCGGCACCGGCGCCCGCGGCCTGCGCGCGATCATCGAGGAGGTCCTCCTCTACGTCATGTACGACGTGCCCTCGCGCGGCGACGTGGCCAAGGTGATCATCACCCGCGACGTCGTCTTCGGCGAGGCCGAGCCCGAGCTCGTCCTGCGCGAGCCAAGCCCAAGAAGAAGTCTGCCTGAGCAGTCGCCTGCGAGGAACGAGCAGACGACGTGGGCGAAGGTCAGGTTGAGCAAGCAGCGCGGCTGAGGCACGAAGCCGCGGTCTGCGTGACGAAACCCAGTGAGCCGACCAGCAGCCGCAAGCACCGTCCAGGGCCAAGCCGGCGTCGGATCAGTCCTCGACCGGAGCCAGCTCCGCCTCGACCGCGAGCTCGCCGCCGTCCCCGGCCGCCAGCACCAGCTCGTCGATCTTGCCCACCGCGACCAGGTCGGCCGCGGGCCAGCTCGACGCGGTCGAGCAGCTCCTGCGGGCCGGTGACCGTCACCCGCGACAGTCGGGTGCGCATCGAGACCTTCGCCTGCGACTTCGCGCCGCGCACGCCGCGCAGCACGGTGGCGACGGCGTCGACCGTGGCCGGGTCGGAGGCAGCCGCCGACCCGAGCTCGGTCACCACCGGCCACGTGGCGTGGTGGATCGAGCCGGGACGCCACCACGACCAGACCTCCTCGGTGACGTAGGGCAGGAAGGGCGCGAGCAGCCGCAGCTGCATCTCGAGGGCGATCGTCAGGGTCGCCTTGGCCGACTCGGTCGGCTCGCCGCCGTCCTCGGCGTAGGCGCGCTCCTTGACCAGCTCGAGGTAGTCGTCGCAGAACTCCCAGAAGAACTTCTCGGTGACCTCGAGGGCGGCGGAGTAGTCGTAGGCCTCGAAGGCGTCGGTCGCCTTGGTGACCGACGCCGGCCAGGCGCGCGAGCAGGGCGCAGTCGATCGGGGCGCTCACGCGCACCGGGTCGAGCGAGGTGCCGCCGACGTTGCCGAGCACGAACTTCGACGCGTTGAGGACCTTCATCGCCAGCCGTCGTCCGACCTTCATCTGGGTCTCGTCGAAGGGGGAGTCGAGGCCGGGCCGGGCCAGGGCCGCGCGCCAACGCACCGCGTCGGCGCCGTACTTGTCGAGGATCTCGGTCGGGACGACGACGTTGCCCTTCGACTTCGACATCTTCTTGCGGTCGGGGTCGAGGATCCAGCCCGAGAGCATCGCGTGCTTCCACGGCACCTGGTGCCGTTCTCGTAGTGGGCGCGCACGACGCGGCTGAAGAGCCAGGTGCGGATGATGTCGTGGGCCTGGGTGCACAGGTCCATCGGGAAGACGCGGTCGAACAGGTCGTCGTCCACGCCCCAGCCGCCGGCGATCTGCGGCGTCAGCGACGAGGTCGCCCAGGTGTCCATGACGTCCGGGTCGCCCATGAAGCCGCCCGGCTGGTTGCGCTGCGCCTCGTCGTAGCCGCGCGGGGCGTCGGTGGACGGGTCGACCGGCAGCTCGGCCTCGCTCGGCATCAGCGGGTGGGCGTAGTCGGGCTCGCCCTCGTCGTCGAGGGGGTACCAGACCGGGAACGGGATGCCGAAGAAGCGCTGGCGCGAGATCAGCCAGTCGCCGTTGAGACCGCTGACCCAGTTGTCGTAGCGGCCCGCGCATGTGGGCCGGCAGCCAGGTGATCTCGGCGCCGTCGGTCGACCATCTCGGCGCGCAGGGCGGCGTCGCGGCCGCCGTTGCGGATGTACCACTGGCGGGTCGCGACGATCTCGAGCGGCTTGTCGCCCTTCTCGAAGAAGTTGGCCATCCGCTGGGTCGGCTTCGGCTCGCCGTCGAGGTCGCCGCTCTCGCGCAGCAGGCCGACCATCGCCTCGCGGGAGGAGAACGTCGTCTTGCCGGCCAGCTCGGCGTACGCCGTCGCGGCCCGCTCGCCGGCGAGCCACGGCGGGGTCTCGCGCGTCAGGCGGCCGTCGCGGCCGACGACGGTGCGCACCGGCAGGTCGAGCTCGCGCCACCAGGTGACGTCGGTGAGGTCACCGAACGTGCAGCACATGACCAGGCCGGAGCCCTTGTCCATCTCGGCGCCGGGGTGCGCGACGACCGGGATCTCCACGCCGAAGACCGGGCTGGTCACGGTGGTGCCGAAGAGGTCGCGGTAGCGCTCGTCGTCGGGGTGGGCGATGAGCGCGACCACGCTCGGGATCAGCTCGGGTCGGGTGGTCTCGATGTAGCACCGGCTCGCCGCCGGGCCGGTGGAAGGCGACCCGGTGGTAGGCGCCGGCGTACTCGCGGGCCTCGAGCTCGGCCTGGGCCACGGCGGTCTGGAACGTGACGTCCCACAGGGTCGGGGCCTCCTGGAGGTAGGCCTCGCCGCGGGCGAAGTTGCGCAGGAACGCGCGCTGGCTGACGGTCTGCGCCGAGGTCCCGATGGTCGTGTAGTGCTGCTTCCAGTCGACCGACAGGCCGAGGGTGCGCCACAGCGACTCGAAGACCTCCTCGTCCTGCTCCACGAGCTGCTCGCACAGCGCGATGAAGTTGGGCCGGCTGATCGGCACCTGCTTCTTGGCGTCCGGCTTCTCCGGGCGGGGTGAAGTCGGCGTCGTAGGGCAGCGAGGGGTCGCAGCGCACGCCGAAGTAGTTCTGCACGCGGCGCTCGGTCGGCAGGCCGTTGTCGTCCCAGCCCATCGGGTAGAAGATCGTCTTGCCGCGCATCCGCTGGAAGCGGGCGATGAGGTCGGGGTGGGTGTAGGAGAAGACGTGGCCGACGTGCAGGCTGCCGCTCACCGTCGGCGGCGGCGTGTCGATCGAGTAGACGTTCTCGCGCGGCTGGGTGCGGTCGAAGGCGTAGGTGTCGTCGGTCTTCCACTGCTGCGACCACTTGGCCTCGAGGCCCTCGAGGGCCGGCTTGTCCGGTACGACGACGGCGCCGGCGGGTGCGTCCGCTGGGCTCGTCGGGTCCGGGGCCTGGCCTTCGATGATCTCGGTCATGGGTGAAATCCTAGTGGGGCGTGTCCTGCTCTTACCGGGGCGTCACACGGCGGTCGTCGCGCCCGGCAGAAACCGGTGGCCGCCGCGGCGCCGCGTCCGGTGTCAGATGTGCCATGGTGACCACGCACCCCGCCGACCCTGGAGTTCTTCGACGACCCGTCCGCCTTCCTCGCGGCCGCCGGCGGACTTCCTCGCGGCCGATCCGGTGCTCGTGACCGTCGTCTCGACGGTGACCGAGCGCTGCGTCGCCGGCAACCTGGCCCGGGGCAGCGCTCCCGCGTTGGTGGGCTCACCGTCCGCGACGACGAGACCGGACCGGTCGTCGCCGTCGGCATGCGGACCGCGCCGGGCGGGGCGAGCCCGCCGTACCTCACCGCCATGTCGGACGACGCCGCCTCGCGCTCGCCACGCCCTCGTCGAGCGCGGGGAGGTGGTCACCCAGGTCAACGGCGCCCTCCGGCGGCACAGGTCGTGGCCGAGGAGACCGCGCGACTGATCGGGGGAGCGGCGCGGGTGCACGAGCACACCCGGCTGCACGAGCTGGAGCGGCTGGTCGAGCCCGGCCCGGTGCCCGCGGACGGCTGCGCTCGGCCGGGCCCGACGACGTCGCGCTCTGCCTCGACTGGTGGGAGGCGCTTCGAGGTCGACGCCGCAGCCCAGGCGGGGCGCCCGGCCGACGCGCCGCTGGAGCCGCAGGACGAGGCGTCGATGCTCGCGCGGATCGCGCGCGGCGGGGTCGTGCTGTGGGAGGACGACGCAGGGCGAGGTGGTGCACCTCACCGGCGTCAACCTGCCGGCGTACGGCGTGGTCCGGGTCGGTCCGGTCTACACCCCACCCGAGCAGCGGGGACGCGGCTACGCGAGCGCGACCGTCGCCGCCGTGTCCGCAGCGGCGCAGCGCGACGGCCATCGCGTCTGCCTCTTCACCGACCAGGCCAACCCGGTCTCCAACCGGATCTACGCCGCGCTCGGGTTCGTCCCGGTGGTCGACACGGCCTACTTCAAGATCGACTGAGGTCGCGCGGGGTCACCACACCAGGACCGGCTTGACGACCGCCCCCGAGGTCACGTCGTCGATGGCCTGCTGGATCTGGTCGAACGGATAGGTCGTCACGAGTCCGTCGACGTCGAAGTCGCCGGCGGCGCGCATGGCGAGGAGTCGCGGGATCATCTCCTGCGGGTCGGACTCGCCCTCGATCGAGGAGCGGATGACCTTGCCGTTCTGGAGCAGGTCGATCGCGTCGATGGCGTACTCCTCGGCGCCCAGGCCGAGGGCGACCAGGGTGCCCCGGATCGCCAGCGACTGCTGGGCCTGCTTGACGACCTCCGAGATCGCGGTGGTGTCGATGCCGTACGACGCCCCGCCCCCGGTGAGCTCCTTGACCCTCTCGACCACCGACTGCTCGCCGAGCGCGGTCGGGTCGACGCCGACGGCGCCGTACGTCTCGGCGACCTCGAGCCGGGACGCCATCAGGTCGACCGCGACGATCGTGCCGCACCCCGACGCCTTGGCCGCGACGATCGCGGCGAGGCCGACCGCGCCGCAGCCGAAGACGACCAGGCTGTCGTCCGGGCCGGGCTCGAAGATGTTGAGGACGGTGCCGGCACCGGTCTGGAAGCCGCAGCCGTAGGGCGCGAGGGTCGCGAGGTCGAGGGACTTGTCGACGACGACGCAGTTGTCGGCGTAGGCGATCGCGTGCCGCGCCAGGCTCGACTGGCCGAAGAACGAGCCGTAGACCGGGGCGCCGTCGCGCTGGTGGGTGGTGGAGCCGTCCATCCGGAAGCCCATGTAGTTGAACATCAGCGCGTTGTCGCAGTAGCCGACGAGACCCTCGCGTGCACTTCGCGCACTCCCGGCACGAGCGGAAGCTCAGCAGCACGTGGTCGCCCTCGGCGATCCCGGTGACGTCGGCGCCGACCTGCTCGACGACGCCGGCGCCCTCGTGGCCGAAGACCCGGGGGAACATCTCGGCCGGCAGGCTGTCGCGCAGCGAGAGGTCGGTGTGGCACAGGCCGGTCGCCACGATGCGCACCAGCACCTCGTCGGCGCGCGGCTCGTCGAGGTCGACCTCCTCGAGGACGAACGCTGGCCGGGCTCGTTGACGATGGCGACGGTGGTCTTCATGGGGCGACACTAGAACCTGTTCTAGTCCGCTGTCACCGTCTCGGCACGACGGTGGGCGGTGGGAGGTCCCTAGACTCGGGAGCGAGATGGCCGACACGACTGAGATCCCCGAGACCCCCGACGCCGCTGAGACCCCGCGCCTCGCCGAGACCTACCGCGAGGTCGAGGACGCCCTGCTGTCGCGCTGGCCCGAGACCAAGCTCGAGCCGTCGCTCGACCGGATCCGGGCGTTCTGCGAGCTGCTCGGCGACCCGCAGCGGTCCTTCCGCGCGATCCACCTCACCGGCACCAACGGCAAGACCTCGACGTCGCGGATGATCGACACCCTGCTGCGCGCCCTCGACCTGCGCACCGGACGCTTCACCTCCCCGCACGTGGAGCGGATGAGCGAGCGGATCAGCATCGACGGCGAGCCGCTCGACGACGAGGCGTTCGTGCGCGCGTTCAACGACGTCGCGCCCTACACCCACCTCGTCGACGCCGACCAGCCCTACCCGCTGTCGTTCTTCGAGACCGTCGTCGGCATGGCCTACGCCGCCTTCGCCGACGCCCCGGTCGACGTCGCCGTCGTCGAGGTCGGCATGGGCGGCACGTGGGACGCCACCAACGTCATCGACGCCGACGTCGCGGTCGTGCTGCCGGTCGCCGTCGACCACGCGTCGCTACCTCGGCGACACGCCCGGCGCCATCGCGCGCGAGAAGGCCGGCATCATCAAGCCCGGCTCGATCGTCGTGATGGCCGAGCAGCCGCCCGACGCCGCCGCGGTGCTGCTCGAGCGGGCCCAGGAGGTCGGCGCGACGGTCGCCCGCGAGGGGCTCGAGTACGGCGTGGTCTCGCGCGTCGCGGCCGTCGGCGGCCAGGTGGTCTCCCTCCAGGGACTGCGGGCGCCGCTACGACGACGTCTTCCTGCCGCTCTTCGGCGCCCACCAGGCGCAGAACGCCGCCGTCGCGCTCGCCGCCGTCGAGGCCTTCGTCGGAGACGCGGCCCTCGACGACGACCTGGTCCGCGCCGCGTTCGCCGAGGTCACCTCGCCCGGTCGGCTCGAGGTCATCCGCCGCAGCCCGACGATCGTCCTCGACGCCGCCCACAACCCGCACGGCGCGCGGGCGACCGCGGCGGCCCTCGAGGACTCCTTCCAGTTCGACCCGCTCATCGGGGTCGTCGGCGTGATGGCCGACAAGGACTACGAGGGTGTCCTGTCCGCCTTCGAGCCCCACCTCGCCCACATCGTCTGCACCCAGAACTCCACCGCGCGCGCGATGCCGGCCGCCGACCTCGCCGAGGCCGCGCTCGACATCTTCGACGAGGACCGCGTCATCGGTCGTGCCCGACCTCGCCGAGGCCATCGAGGCCGGCCGCCACCCTCGCCGAGGCCGGCGAGGCCTTCGGCAGCCCGCTCGGCTCCGGCGCGGTGCTGGTCACCGGCTCGGTGGTCACCGTCGGCGAGGCCCGCACCCTGCTGACCCGGAGGTCGGACCGCGGGAGAGCAGCGATGAGCGAGCGCGAGCGGTCGCCGCGCCGCGGCATGTGCGCCGCGGTGCTGTTCCTCGAGGCGATCACCCTCGCGCTGAGCACGCCGGTGATGATCGCGGTCGCCGACGTCGCCCCCGCCACCGCGCTGCCCGTCGGCCTCGGCCTCGCGCTGGTGTGCGTGCTGGCCTCCGGGATGCTGCGCAAGGAGTGGGCCTACAGCCTGGGCTGGGCCATCCAGGGCGCGGCGATCGTGCTCGGCTTCCTGGTCACCACGATGTTCTTCCTGGGAGCCATCTTCGCGCTGCTCTGGGCCTCGGCCGACCTGCTCGGGCGCAAGATCGAGCGCGAGCGGGCCGCGGCGTACGCGGCCTTCGACGCCCAGCAGGGCGAGACGGCCTGATCCCCCTGGTCCGGCAGTCCTAGGCCGTGGTCGCTGCCCGCAGAGCGGGAACCGTGCGCGAGAGCCAGCTCACGAGAGGGCCCAGAAGGACGATCACGATGAGGGTGCCCGGTCCGATCGCCGCGCCGCACGCCCAGCCGACGACGGCTCCTCCACCCTGGACGACCGAGTAGCTCCAGCGGAACGAGATCGGCGGGTCCAGCGCGATCGCCGCCGCCTCGGTGGGTCCGGCGCCGGCGTCCGCGGCGAGGTAGCCGGCCACGCCGACGGCGAGCACCGGGACGGCGACCAGGAGCAGGCCCGGCGCGGAGCCACCACCGGTCCGGCTCGGAGAGGAGCCCGGTCACCCCCGAGACGACGAAGCCGACGACCACGGGCTGGACCAGCGTCCCGAGCCCGGGGGTCAGCCCCCGGACCCAGGCGATCGCCACGAGCACCGAGCCCACCAGCAGGTTCACGATCCAGAACGGCCACCGAGAACGTCAGGGCGAGCCCGTTGATCAGGGTCGAGTAGCCGTCGGACCCGAGGGCCGCCGTCAGGAGGAGACCGACGCCCACGCCGAGGACCGTGCACGACACCAGCAGTCGAAGCCAGGGTCCGCGTCACCGGGTCAGCATGCCAGCGAGGTGCGGCACGAGCGGTGGTCGGCTGCTCCGGCACCCCTAGGGGCGCTCGGCCTCGAGGCCGCGCCGAAGGGCGGTCAACGCAGCCTCCAGCTCGCCGTCGGTCACGCCACCGAACCCGACGACCAGCCCGGCGAGGTCCGACGCACGGCAGTAGTCGGCGAGCAGGTTGACCTCGAAGCCGGCGCGGCGCGCGGCTGCCTGCGCAGCGACCGCGCGGTCGTGGGGGAGCAGCCAGGTGGAGTACATCCCGGCGCTCGGACCGGCCGCGACGGCGTGCGGCTCGAGCACGGCGGCGACCCGGGGTGCGCGCTCGGCGTAGACCCGACGTGCGGAGCGCACGACCGCGTCGACGTACCCGTCGCGCAGCAGGGCCACGAACGCACGCTGCACGGGCCACGCCACGGCATCGTGGCGCAGGGCACGGCGGCGGCAGATGTCCTCGTGGAGGGCCGGCGGCGCGACCAGCCACCCGAGGTGCAGGCTGGGCGCGACCGACTTGGCAGCGGTTCCGAGGTTAGGCCACCCGATCGCGGTCGAGCGAGGCCAGGGCCGGCACGGGGGCGACGTCGTAGCGGAACTCGGAGTCGTAGTCGTCCTCGACCACCACGGTGCCGGACTCGCGCGCGGCCGCGACCACTGCGCCGCCAGGATAGGACCATGACCACCCCGTTGTCGCCCACCGACCGCACGACCGTCCGCCGGGGCGCCAACCGCGCGCTCGGTGACCGCGAGGCGCTGCACGCCCTGCTCGACGACGCACTGGTGGCCCACGTCGGCGTCATCGTCGGTGACCACCCCGTGGTGCTCCCGGTCGCGTTCGCCGTCGACCTCGACGGTCCCGACGACGGCGGCACGCTCTACCTCCACGGCTCGGTCGCCGCGCGCTGGCTCACGCGGTCCGGCGCGACCACCGTCTGCGTGACGGTGACCGAGCTCGACGGGCTGGTCGCCGCCCGCTCCGGCTTCCACCACTCGATGAACTACCGCTCGGCGGTCGTCATCGGGGAGGCGCGCGTGGTGTCCGACCCGGTCGAGAAGTCCCACGCCCTCGCCCTGACCGTCGACCACATGGTGCCGGGTCGGGCGGCGACCCTGCGCGATCCCACCCGCAAGGAGCTCGCGGCGACGTCGGTGCTCGCCGTGCCGCTCGTGGAGGCGTCGATGAAGCAGCGCAGCGGTGGCCCGGTCGACGAGCCCTCCGACGTCGAGGCCGGGGTCTGGGGCGGCGTCATCCCCGTGCGCCGCGTCGCCGGTGCGGCGGAGTCGGGGGAGGACTCCCACGACGACGTGCCCGCGGACGTGGCGGCTCGTGCCGAGGCCCTGAGCCGCACCTCTAGGCTGGATCCATGACCCAACGCACCCTGGTCCTGCTCAAGCCCGACACCGTACGCCGTGGACTCGTCGGCGAGGTCCTCGGACGTTTCGAGGCCAAGGGGCTCACCATCGTGGCGATGCAGCACCGCACGATCGACGGCGACCTCGCCGACCAGCACTACGCCGAGCACGTCGAGCGCGACTTCTACCCGCCGCTGCGCGCGTTCGCCACGAGCGGGCCGCTGGTCTCCCTGGTGCTCGAGGGCGACGAGGCGATCGACGTCGTGCGCGCGATCAACGGCGCCACCGACGGTCGCAAGGCCGCTCCCGGCACGATCCGCGGCGACCTGTCGCTCTCCAACCGCGAGAACCTCGTCCACGCCTCCGACTCCCCGGAGTCGGCGGCTCGCGAGATCGCGCTGTGGTTCCCCGAGCTCTGAGCCCGGCTCGACCGGGCCGAGCCCGCCCCGCCACACCGGCCGTGAGTCGCTCACAGCGCCGGTGACCTGACGGTCGTCCACAGGCGTCTCCGGGGCGCCGGCACGAGCCGGCGATCCTGCGGATCGTGGGGGCATGCACCCACCACGACTTCCCGAACGCGCCGGCGACGAACCCCTCGCCGGCGCCGCCGACGAGATGGCGATGGACCCGCGCGCGGTCGGTCGCGCGTCCCGTGACTGGGACGAGCAGCACGTCGACCTGCGCGCGGCGGCGTCGCAGGTCGCCGAGGCACCGGTGGCCGGCTTCACGCCGACCGTCGCCGGCGCCGCGGCCGACTTCCTGCGGGCCTGGGGTGACCACGTCGGCGCCGTGGCCGAGCTGTCGGAGCAGCAGGCCGACGCGTTGCGCGAGGTCATGACCGCGTGGGTGCACGCCGACCGGACGGCCGTGGGACGCGCCTTCGTGCTGGGCTCCTACCTCGAGGAGCTCCGGTGACCGGGCTGCGGCTGCCGGTCGCGCCCAGCGGGCTGCCGGTGCCGGCGGTCGATCCGACCGTGATCCACGACTGCGGGCTCCAGCTCGAGGCGGCCTGCACCCGGCTCGACGACCTCGGCACGTTCGTCGCCGGACCGGCCAGGGTCGACGACTGGTCGGGCACCGCTGCCGCGGCCTACCTCGCGGCGATCCTCCGGCTCGGTCGGCGCGCCGACGCGATGTCGCTGGCGCTGCGCCGGGTCGCGCGCCGGGTGCAGCACCATGCCGGCGAGCTCCACCTCCTCCTGCTGCGGTACGACGCCCTGGACCGGACCGGCGCCTGGCTCGCCGTCGAGGTCGACCTCCTGCGGGGCGAGGTCGCGTCGATGACGCCGCAGACCCTTGCCCTGCTGGGCCCGGCGCTCCAGGCCCGCGCCGACGCACTCGCCGGCCGGCTGACGACGTACGAGACCGACCGGCAGGGGTGGATCGCCGACCTCGCCGCGGAGGAGCGCGGGATGGTCGCCGCCTTCGAGCGGCTCCTCGACCTGGACCAGGTCGAGCGGCGCTTCGGCGCAGCGCCCGACCCCGCCGACGAGGCGCTCGAGACCCTTCCGCCGGCCGGTGCACCGCCGGGGGACGTCCACGACTGGTGGCGTGGCCTGACCCGGGCCGAGCGCGCAGGGCTGCTCGTCGCGGCGCCGGGGGTGATCGGCAACCTCGACGGGCTGCCGGCCCTGGCGCGCCATCGCGCCAACACCGTCCGTCTCGAGCGCGACCTCGCCGGGCTGCGCTCGCTGCGCGAGCGCGATGAGCTCACCGACGACGAGCGGGTCGTCCTGCGCAACGCCGAGGCCACGCGCGAGGCGATCGACCGGGTCGAGCGGCTCGTCGACCCGCGCACGGGGGAGCCGGTGCCCGTGCGGCTCCACGTCTACGACCCGACGGCGTTCGGCGGGGACGGAGCGGTCGCGGTCGCGGTCGGCGACCCCGACACCGCCGACGACGTCTCGCTGCTGGTGCCGGGGATGGGCACCGACGCCACCGACGTCGGCGACCGCACCGACGACGCGATCGCGGTCTACGAGGCCGCCCGGACCGTCGACGGCTCGGCGACCCACGCCTCGCTCGCCTGGATCGGCTACGACGCGCCCGACAACCTGCCCCTCGTCGGGCTGGACGCCGATGTCGCGGGGGTGCTCGGCGAGGGGATGGCCGATCGTGGCGGCGACCGGCTGGTCGAGACGGTCGACGGGCTCCGGGCCGGCCGCGACGGCCCTCCCGCCGACATCACGGTCATCGGCCACAGCTACGGCTCCACCACGGTCGGCCACGCCGCGCACGACCACGGGCTCGCGGTCGACGACCTGGTGGTGGTCGGCAGCCCGGGACTCGGGAGCGACGTCGAGCACGCCGCCGACCTGGGACTCGACCCCTCCCACGTCTGGGCCGGCGCCGACAGTCGCGACCCGGTCCCGAGCCTCGCCGGCCACGGCGCGCTCAACCTGGACACCCTGTTCGGCGCCGGCCTCGGCGACGACCCGGTCGAGGACGACTTCGGCGCCACCCGCTTCCAGGCCGAGACGACCACGCACGGGCCCAGCCCGCTCGACGGCCACGAGCACTACTTCGACCACGGCACCGAGTCGCTGCACAACATCGCCGAGATCGCGACCGGTCACTACGCCGACGTCCAGGAGGCCGCCCCCGTCACCGACCCGTGGTGGCGCTCGCCGTACGACCCCGAGGCGAGCCGCACGCCGACGGCGCCCGCGACCCTGCCGTGACGACCGACCGAGACTGCGACACGACGGTGCGGCGTGCCTGCGCCGAAATGTGACCGGTGGTTCCTACGCTCGCAGTCGGGAACCGCGGAATCACGCGCTCGCGCTCCCACCTTCCCCGGTCAATGCGCGTGAGGTGTGAGGCGCGCGCGCAATGGCGAACAGCATCATCGGTCGCGACATGGCCGTCGATCTCGGCACCGCCAACACGCTGGTCTACGTCCGCGGCAAGGGTGTCGTGCTCGACGAGCCGAGCGTGGTGACGCTCAACGACACCACCGGCGAGGTGCTCGCCGTGGGCCACGAGGCGAAACGCATGATCGGGCGGACCCCCGACAACATCACCGCGCTGCGTCCCCTGCGCGACGGGGTGATCGCGGACTTCGAGGCGACCGAGCAGATGCTGCGCTACTTCATCCGCCAGGTGCACCGCCGCCGCTACTTCGCCAAGCCGCGCATGGTGATCTGCGTGCCCAGCGGCATCACCGCGGTCGAGCAGCGCGCCGTCAAGGAGGCCGGCTACCAGGCCGGGGCACGTGAGGTCTTCATCATCGAGGAGCCGATGGCCGCCGCGATCGGCGCCGGGCTGCCGGTGCACGAGCCGACCGGCAACATGGTCGTCGACGTCGGCGGCGGCACGACCGAGGTCGCGGTGATCTCCCTCGGAGGGATCGTCACGTCGCTGAGCGTGCGCACGGCCGGTGACGAGATCGACGCCGCCATCGTGACGTGGATGAAGAAGGAGCACTCCCTGATGCTGGGGGAGCGCACCGCCGAGGAGGTCAAGATGCGGCTGGCCTCGGCCTTCCCGAGCACCGACGAGCCGTCCGGCGAGATCCGCGGCCGCGACCTGGTCAGCGGGCTGCCGCGCACCGTCAACGTCTCCGCGGCCGAGGTGCGTCAGGCCATCGAGGAGCCGTTGCACACGATCATCGACGCCGTCCGGGTGACCCTCGACCAGACGCCGCCCGAGCTCGCCGGCGACATCATGGACCGCGGCATCGTGCTCACCGGCGGCGGTGCGCTGGTGCGCGGGCTCGACGAGCGGCTGCGACACGAGACCGGGATGCCGGTGCACATCGCCGACGACCCGCTCACCTCGGTCGCGCTGGGCGCCGGCACGTGCGTCGAGGAGTTCGACGCGCTCCGTCAGGTGCTCGTCGCGGACAGCCGGCGGACCCGCCGATGAGGGCACCCCGTTCCTTCCCGCTCGGCGGCGACCGCCGTCCCTGGGGTCAGCCGCCCGGACGCGACTCCGAGACCGGCGGGTCGCAGCGTCCCCCGCGAGCGCTGGTGGTCGCCCTGCTCCTGGCGTGCGCCAGCCTGATGCTGCTCGACCGCGGCGACCACTCGCTCGTCGATCCCGCACGCAGTGCCGTCGGCAACGCCGTCGGCCCGCTCCAGAGCGGCGTCGCCGGCGCCATCAGGCCGGTCGTGGAGCTGCCGGAGTTCTTCCGCAGCCGCGAGGACCTGCGGGCCGAGCTGACCACGCTGGAGGCCGAGAACGCCGGCCTGCGCAGCGATGCCCGCACCTCCGACTACCGGCGCAACAGGCTGACCGAGCTCGAGGGCCTCACCGGTGCCGCGGAGTCCCTGGGCTACGCCCTCGTGCCGGCCCGGGTCGTGGGGCTCGGCTCCTCGCAGAGCTTCTCCTCCACCGTGACGATCGACGCGGGCTCGACCGCCGGGCTCGCTCCCGACATGACGGTGCTCAACAACGACGGCCTGGTCGGTCGCGTCCTGCGCGTCACGCGCACCACGGCGACCGTCCTGCTCCTCATCGACGCCGACTCGACCGTGGGTGGTCGCATCGGCGAGAGCATGGAGCTCGGCTTCCTCCAGGGGCGGGGCGAGATCGGCGACGCCGGGCGCCTCGACCTCGAGCTCCTCGACCAGCAGCTCGTGCCGTCCAAGGGCGACACCGTCGTCACCTGGGGCAGCGTCGACACCGACGGCAACGCGCGCGGGCCCTACCTCGCCGGGGTGCCGATCGGCGAGGTCGTGTCGGTCTACTCCAGCCTGCGGGAGTCCACCCAGCGAGCGGTGATCGACCCCTTCGTCGACTTCTCCGCGCTCGACCTCGTCGGCGTGGTGGTGCCCTCGGGCACCCGCAGCGACCGCGCGGTCGTCGAAGCCGACGGGACCCTGCGATGAGAGCCTTCTTCTCCGCCTCGACGGCGCGGGTGGCGCTGCTGGTCCTCGCGGTCACCGTCGCCCTGGTCCTGCAGACCACGGTCTTCCCGCACCTCGCGTGGCACGGCGTGGTGCCCGACGTCGTCCTGCTCGTCGTCGTCGCCGGCGGCCTCGTCCGCGGTCCGCAGCTCGGCATGCTGCTCGGCTTCTTCGCCGGCGTGGCGCTCGACCTCGCGCCGCCCGCCGACCACGTCGCCGGTCGCTGGGCCCTCGCGCTGCTCGTCGTCGGCTACGTCGCCGGCCGCGTGCGCACCGACGTGCTGCCGTCCGTCGGCACCTGCCTGGCGACCGTCGCCGCCTGCTCGTTCCTCGGGTCGTCGATCTTCGCCGTCAGTGGGCTGGTCCTCGGCGACACCGCAGCGGGTGTCCCGGAGCTCCTGGGTGTCGTCCTGGCAGCGGTGGTCTGGGACGTCGTGCTGGCCGCGTTCGTCCTGCCGCCGGTCACCCGCGCCCTCGACCGCCTCGAGCCCGCCCGGATGGGCGCCCGATGACGTCGTCGTCGAAGGCGAGCAGCAGCGGTCGGCTGAGGCTGATGGTCATCCAGGCGCTGGTGTTCTCGCTGTTCGCCACGCTGCTGGTGCGCCTCTACTACCTCCAGGTCGTCACCGGCGACGAGTACCAGGGCCGCGCTGCCGCGCAGTCGGTGCGCGAGATCGTGCTCCAACCCTCGCGTGGCCTGATCGTCGACGACCAGGGTCGACCCCTGGTGGCCAACCGCCTCTCGTGGGTGGTCTCGATCGACCGCACGGTCCTCGGCAAGCTCGGGGAGGCCAAGGGAGCCAAGCTCGTCGCCCGCGTCGCCGACGTCGTCGACGTGCGCCCCGGTCGGATCTCCAAGCGCCTGGTCAGCTGCGGCGACGACGGCTCGGAGCCCGGCGTGTGCTGGAACGGCTCGGCCTACCAGCCGGTCCCCGTCGCCTTCGACATCGCCCAGGCCCAGGCGCAGCGCATGCGCGAGGAGCCCGAGGACTTCCCCGGCGTCATCGTCGACCAGCAGAGCGTGCGCGACTACCCGTCGCCGTTCGGCATCAACGCCGCCCACCTGCTCGGCTACCTCAGCCCGATCACCGAGGACGAGCTCGACGGTGCCGAGTCCGACGGCGACCGGTCGGTCAACGGCGCCTCCGTGGTCGGCCGCGCCGGCGTCGAGCAGGAGTACGACGTCTGGTTGCGCGGGATGCCCGGCTACCGCGAGGTCGCAGGTCGACTCCATGGGTCGCGTCATCGGCGACGACAGCGAGGTCGACGCGCAGCCCGGCGACACGCTGGTGACGTCGATCGACGCCAAGGTGCAGGCCACCGTGGAGGAGCAGCTCGCCGAGCATGATCTCCACCGCCCGCGCCACCCGCGACCCGGTGACCGGACGCAACTTCGAGGCCGACTCCGGCGCCGCCATCGTTCTCGAGGCCGACACCGGTCGCGTCGTCGCGATGGCCAGCCAACCGACGTACGACCCCTCGGTCTGGGTGGGAGGCATCTCCAAGAACGAGCTGGCCGAGCTCTACTCCGAGAAGGCCGGGACCCCCCTGCTCGGACGGGCCACGCCAGGGACAGTTCGCCCCGGGATCGACGTGGAAGCCCTTCATGACGGCCGGTGCGCTGACCCACGGCTACAGCACCGACACCGAGCTCCCGTGCCCCTCGTCGTTCCGCGTCGGCAACCGCGACTTCCACAACCACGAGTCGGCGGCCTACGGCGACGCATCACGTTCGCAGAAGGCTCTCGAGGTCTCCTGCAACACCTTCTTCTTCCGGATCGGCTACGACTACTGGCAGCAGTTCGGCTCCGACGCCGAGGACGTCGACGCCAAGCGACCCGCTGGTCGAGGAGGCCGAGGCCTTCGGATTCGGGACGAAGACCGGGATCGACCTCCCGGGCGAGGCCACCGGGCGGATCGCCGATCGTGAGTGGAAGCTCGCCTACTACAAGGCGCAGAAGGACTACTACTGCTCGATCGCGGACAAGCCGCAGGACAGCCCGGCCAACGAGGGCGTCAGCGACTTCGTCTACACCTTCGCCGGCGAGTTCTGCCTCGAGGGCAACGCAGTACAAGGTGACCGATGCGGTCAACTTCGCCATCGGCCAGGGCGACACGGTCGTCACGCCCGCTCCAGCTGGCGCGCGGCTACGCCGCGATCGCGAACGGCGGCACGCTCTACGCCCCCCGGATCGGCAAGGCCGTGGTGGCCCCCGACGGCACGGTGATCCGTGAGATCGAGCCGAAGGTCACCGGGCACGTCGACCTGCCTCCCGGGGTGCAGGGCTACATCGACGAGGCTCTCCAGGGGGTCACCCGCGAGGGCACGATGTACTGGAAGATGATCGGCTTCCCCCAGGACGAGGTGCCGATCCGCTCCAAGACCGGGTCCGCCGAGGTCTACGGCAAGCAGTCGACGTCCTGGGTGGCGTCGTACTCCGACGACTACGTCGTGGTGATGATGGTCAGCCAGGGCGGCACCGGCTCGGGCACCTCCGGCCCCGGCGTCCGCGCGATCTGGGAGGCGCTCTACGGCATCGACGGCGAGGAGGTCGACGCCTCGAGGTCGGCGATCCCCGGGACCACGCTGCCCGATCGTCTTCCCGTCTTCCAGCGCAACGGGTCGATCCTGCCGCCTGCGCTGCGCGCCGGTGAGGAGAGCGGCTCATGACCACCATCGCCCGCCGGTCCGGGATGGACTGGCTCCTCCTCGGCTCGGTCCTCGTGCTCAGCGTCCTGGGCTGCCTGCTCGTCTGGTCGGCGACCAGTGCGCGCAGCGACCTGACGGGCGGTGACCCGCGCGCCTTCCTCGAGAAGCAGATCGTCAACGTCGCGCTCGGGCTGGCGCTGCTCGTGCTGGTGCTGGCGACCGACCACCGGTGGGTCCGGATCGTCGCGCCGCTGGTCTACCTCGCCTCGATCGGCGGCCTGGCGCTCGTGCTCGTCATGGGCACGACGATCAACGGCTCCCGCTCGTGGCTGATGGTCGGCGGCTTGTCGATCCAGCCCTCGGAGTTCGCCAAGCTCGCGGTCGTGATCGGGATGGCGCTCGTCGTGGCCGAGCGCGCCGAGGGTCGCTGGCGCCCGCGTGTCGGGAGCCTCGACGTCGTCGCGATGCTGCTGATCGCGGCCGTGCCCGCCGTGCTCATCCTGCTCCAGCCCGACCTCGGCACGATGCTCGTCCTCTCCGCCACGGTCTTCGGGGTCCTGGCCGCGGCCGGGGCCCCGCGCCGGTGGCTGGTCCTGCTGACGGTCTCCGCCGTGGGGGGAGCCGTGGCGGCCGTGCGCGCGGGGGTGCTGAAGGACTACCAGGTCGACCGGTTCCTCGCCTTCACCGATCCCGACCTCGATCCGCGTGGCGCCGGCTACAACGTCGAGCAGGCCCGGATCGCCGTCGGCAACGGCGGGTGGTTCGGCAACGGACTCCTCAACGGCTCGCAGACCCGCTCGGG
Source organism: uncultured Actinomycetota bacterium (assembly GCA_963822915.1). Taxonomy (GTDB): domain Bacteria; phylum Actinomycetota; class Actinomycetes; order Propionibacteriales; family Nocardioidaceae; genus Nocardioides. The sequence continues at coordinate 30,587 of CAWGJR010000025.1, read as the reverse complement.
CTTCGTCCCCGAGCAGCACACCGACTTCGTCTTCACCGTCGCCGGCGAGGAGCTGGGCCTGGTGGGCTCCGCGCTGATCATCGCCCTGCTGGGCATCGTCCTGTGGCGCGCCCTGGCGATCGCGATCCACACCGACGACGTCTTCGGCCGGGTGGCCGCTGCCGGGATCGCGTGCTGGTTCGGGTTCCAGGCCTTCCAGAACATCGGCATGTGCCTCGGCATCATGCCGGTCACCGGCGTACCCCTCCCGTTCGTGTCGTACGGCGGCAGCTCGATGTTCGCCGGGATGCTGGCGGTGGGACTGCTCCTCAACATCTCCCGCCGGGCAGCAGAGGCGCCGGCCGCCAGGATGCAGCCGGCCAAGCGGGTGCTCGTCCGCGCCTGAGGGTGCGTCGGGCAGAATGTCGCCCGTGCTCACCGTCCGGCTGCTCCCGCGAGGCGGTGGCGTCGTGCGCGCCGCCCTCGCGGCGGTCGAGTCGACGACGGCGCTGGTCGTCGGGCACACCTGGGCCGGCGGCATGCTGCCCTCGGCCTCCTGGATCGCGCTGATGGCCGCGGCGGTGTTCCTCGCCGGTCTACCGGTCCTGTCCGGCCGCCTCCGGCTGCGCGTGGCGATCCCCGGCCTGATCGCCCTGCAGCTGCTGCTGCACGGCTGGCTGACCGCTGCTGGCCCCGATGCCGGACATGGGCATGGGCGGATCGGGCGTCCACGGCGGCCACCTCGGTGGTCTGCTGTCGCCGTCCATGCTGGCCGTCCACGTCGCCGGCGCGGTGGTCACCGCTCTCGTCTGGGAGCTGCGCGCCCGGGTGGTCGACGTCGTGGTCACCTGGTCGCGCCCCCAGCTTCCGCCGGTCCCTGCCGTCAGACGGCTTCCGCTCGACGCCCGGCTGGTCCCGAGGCCCACGACGTCGCACGTCCTGCTGAGCTCTCCGCGGCGTGGTCCGCCGCGGCACGGCCCGCTGGCTCCCACCCCCGCCTGAGGTCACCACGCGCCCGACGCCGGGCCTGACCTCGTGCCTCGAACGACCGCGCTCCGACGACGCGGCAGCCCGACGACCCGCCGACGGCGGTGCCCTCGGGTGACGGCGTCGTCGGCCGCGACCCCATACACACGCCATCAGAAGGACGACCATGACCATCAGCACCACTCCTGCACGCACCACCCCAACGCGCCGACTCGCCGCAGCCGCGGCCGGCGGTGGACTGCTCACCCTGGCGCTCGTCGCTCCCGCCTCCGCGCACGTCAGCGTCGGCGCGAGCGAGACCGGCGCCGGCTCCTACACCGTGCTCACGTTCAGCGTCCCGCACGGCTGCGACGGCTCGGCGACCACCGAGGTCGCGATCTCGATCCCGGAGGGCATCAACTCCGTGACCCCGACCCGCAACCCCTTCTACACCGTCGCCAAGAAGACCCAGCAGCTCGACCCGGCCGTCGAGGACGCGCACGGCAACGAGATCACCGAGCGTGTCTCGGTGGTCACCTACACCGCGAGGACCGCGCTGCCCGACGGCTTCCGCGACACGATGGAGCTGTCGCTCCAGCTGCCCGACGCCGCGGGGGAGACGCTGGCCTTCCCGGTCATCCAGACCTGCAAGAAGGGTGAGACCGCCTGGACCGAGGTCGCGGCCGAGGGACAGGTCGAGGACGACCTCGAGAACCCGGCGCCGTCGGTCACCATCACCGATGCGACCTCGGACGGTCACCACGATGAGTCGAGCGACGACGACCACGCCGAGGGCGAGGACCAGGAGGACGGCGACGGCAGCTCCGCCGAGGGTGCGTCGGTGACCAGCACCGAGGTGCTCGAGCCGGTCTCGGCCTCGAGTGACGACTCCGGCTCGAGCAACGGCCTGGCCGTCGCGGGCCTCGTGGCGGGCGTGCTCGGCCTGCTCGCGGGCGGGGCGGCTCTGGCACGCAGCGGCCGCAAGGCGTGACCACGGCACCAGGCGCGCGGCGCGGACCACGGGAGGCGGCCCGGCTGGCCGTCCTGCCGCGGGTCGGGAGTGTCGCGTGCCTGGTGCTGCTCGCCCTGCTGGGCGCCGTGGCCTCCGCCTCCCCGGCGGCCGCCCACGCGACCCTCGTCGCGACCGACCCGGTCGAGGGCGAGGTCCTGGCGAGCACGCCCGACCTGGTGACCTTCACCTTCGACGAGCCGGTCTCCCTCACCAGCGACGCGGTGCAGGTCTTCGACGCCACCGGTGCGCCCGTCGAGTCCACCTCGGCGAGCCGTGACCGGGTGATCACCACCGACCTCCCCGACGCCCTGGACGACGGCACCTACGTCGTGGTGTGGAAGGCGGTCTCGGCCGACGGGCACCCGATCGCCGGCTCGCTGTCGTTCTCCATCGGCACCGCGAGTCCCTCGGTCGCGGCCCCGGCCGTCCCCGAGGTGCGGGTCGAGCCGGCGCGGAGCCTGCTGAGCGCCGTCCACGCCATCGGGTACGTCGGGCTCCTCACGGCTGGTGGGCTGGTGCTGAGCCTGTGCTGGACCTCGGCCGGGGTCCGCCTCGACCCCCGGGTGCGGCGCCGGGTGCGCCGCTGGCTCGTCGGGGCCGCCGCGACGAGTGTCGTCGCCGGGGTCGTCGCGCTTCCCCTCGCGGGCGCCTACCAGCAGGGGGTCGTGCCGAGCGACCTCTCGGCCGCGCTCGACCTCGCGCTGCTGCGCGACGCGCTGACGGCCCTGGCCCTGCAGGTCGCCGGGCTCGCCGTGGCGATCGCCCTGCTCTCGCGCCGCGGTGTCGCCCTCACCGCCGCGGGTCTGGCCGTGGTGTCACCGGCCCTGGTCGGGCACTCCCGTGCGACCGACCCGGTGTGGCTGGTGCTGTCGACCGACGCGCTCCACCTCCTGGCCGGGGCCGCCTGGCTGGGTGGGCTCCTCGCGCTGGCACTGACCCTCCCGTCGCTGAGCGGACGCCCGCGCGACGCAGCCGTGGTGCTCACGCGGTTCTCCTCGGTCGCCGCCGGGCTGCTCGTGGTGCTGGCGTTGACCGGCACCCTGATGGGCTGGCGCATCCTCGGCGGCTGGACGCCGCTGCTCGACACCGCCTACGGGCGCCTCCTGCTCGTCAAGGTCGCGCTGGCCGGTCTGGTGGTGCTCGTCGCAGGGTGGAACCGCTGGCGGCTGCTGCCCCGGGTCTCCGCCGACCTCGGGCACACCGGGCAGCGGGCGGCCGTCGCGTCGGTGGCGAGGGTGGTGCGGGTGGAGTCGGCACTGCTGGTCGTCCTCCTGGGCGTCACCGGCTTCCTGGTCAACAGGTCGCCGCTGGAGCAGGAGCCCGAGCGCGGGGTGGTCGCCTCCCGCGTCGAGGTCGGCGTGCTGGGTGAGAGTCGCGTGCTGGGCACCCTGACCCCCGGTCGAAGCGGGCCCAACACGATCACCGTCCAGGTCCAGGGACCGGGCGGCGAGCCCCGTGACGGCTTCTCGGCGCCGGTGGTCTCGGTGCGCAGCGAGGGTGCCTCCGCCGACACCACGATCGACCTCGGGAGCCAGCCGGTGCGCCCGACCGCGGTCGGCACCTACGTCGCCGACGTGGTGCTTCCCGCCCCGGGCACGTGGGTGGTGCAGGTCAGCCTGCGCGTCAGTGAGTTCGACAACCCGGTGACCACGATCCGCTTCGAGGTGGAGTGACATGAGTGCCCTGAGACGTCCGGTCCGGCAGGCCGCGATCGCCGCAGCCCTGGTCGCCCTCCTCGCGGTCCTCCCGTCCTGCTTCGCGGGTGCCGGTCCCGAGGACGTCGAGCGCCCGGGGGACTCCGAGCGCGAGGTCGTCGTGGTCTCGCCCCCCGACCCGGACGCGCCACGTCACACCCACGAGACGGTGATCGGTGACGGCACGGTGCCCGAGGCCGGCGGCTACGAGATGGTCGACCTGACCTTCCCCCGAGCCCTGACGAGCCCGGCCTCCTGTCGTTCGTCGTCCGCGGCCCCGACGGCGCCCCGGTGCTCGACTTCACCGAGGAGCAGACCAAGCTGCTCCACCTCTACGTCGTGAGCGACGACCTCGAGGTCTTCCGTCACCTGCACCCGGAGCTGGACGCCGACGGCACGTGGGCGGCCCACGTCGACCTGGACGAGCCGGGCGGCTACCGGGTCGTCGCGGAGTTCGTGCCGACCGCGCGTGCCGGGGGCAGCCACGTGGTGCTCGGATCGAGGGTGACCGTGCGTGGGGCACCCGGGACCCCGGTGCCTGCCGCCGACGAGGTCGACCCGATCGTGTCGGTCGAGGCGCCGATCCTGATGGACGTCGGCCGTGACGAGGAGATCACCATGACGTTCAGCGACGGTCAGGACGGCGTGCTCAACCTCGGCACCTACCTCGGTGCCTACGCGCACCTGACCGGGTTCGAGGAGCGGACCGGTGCCTTCGTCCACGTGCACCCGCTCGGGGGACCGACGACGACGGCGGACGGCAGCGAGCTGCGCTTCCACACGTCGTTCGCCGAGCCCGGGGAGTACCGCTTCTTCGTGCAGGTACGGGTCGACGGCTTCGTCCACACGATGCCGCTGTCGGCCACCGTCGTGGCCGCCCCCTGACCCGGCGCGCAGTGATCCACCCCACGGTGGCTTGTCCTCGGACCCGACCACACCCGTAAACTGGTTGACTGTGACAACCACACCCCGGCCCGCGACCGCCGCCACCTCCCCGACCGCCACCGGCGAGTACTCGCACGCCCAGATCATGACGATCCTCGTCGGGCTGATGATGGGCATGTTCCTCGGCGCCCTGGACCAGACGATCGTCAGCACGTCGATCCGCACCATCGCCGACGACCTGCAGGGCCTGTCGCTGCAGGCGTGGGCCACCACGGCCTACCTCATCACCGCCACGATCACCACGCCGATCTACGGCAAGCTCGGCGACCTCTACGGGCGCAAGAAGCTGTTCATGTTCGCGATCGGCGTGTTCGTCATCGGCTCGGCCGCGTGCTCGTTCGCGACGTCGATGACCCAGCTCGCCCTCTTCCGCGGCCTGCAGGGACTCGGCGCCGGCGGACTCTTCACCCTGGTGCTGGCGATCATCGGCGACATCGTCTCGCCGCGCGAGCGCGCCAAGTACACCGGCTACTTCATGGCGGTCTTCGGCACCTCGAGCGTGCTGGGCCCCTTGATCGGCGGATTCCTCGCCGGCCGCGGCCAGCTGCTCGGGCTGACCGGGTGGCGCTGGGTGTTCCTCGTCAACGTGCCGCTCGGGCTGCTCGCCCTGGTCGTCATCTTCCGCACGCTCCACGTCGCCCACACCCCGCGCGAGGGCGTCGTCCGCATCGACTGGTGGGGAGCCGGCTCGCTCGCGGTGGCCCTGATCCCGCTGCTGACCGTCGCCGAGCAGGGCCGCGAGTGGGGATGGGGCGACCCGCGCTCGATCATCGCCTACGTCGTCGGTGGCCTCGGGCTCGCCGCGTTCGTGATGATCGAGCGGGCGATGGGCGACGCCGCACTGATCCCGCCGAAGCTGTTCCGCATCCGTGCCGCGGTGGTGACGGTGACGGCCAGCGTGGTGATCGGCATGGCGATGTTCGGCGGGATCCTGATCCTGCCGCTCTACATGCAGATCGTCCACGGGGCCTCGCCGACCGAGGCCGGACTGCTGATGCTGCCGATGATCACCGGCATGATGACCGCCTCGATCGGCTCGGGGCGGCTGATCAGCCGCACCGGCCAGGTGCGGATGTTCCCGATCATCGGGGCGTCGCTGATCACCGTGTCCCTGTTCCTGCTCTCCTTCACCACCGCCGACACCTCCCTGGTGCTCGTCGGGATGGCGATGTTCGGCCTCGGGCTGGGTCTGGGCAACTGCATGCAGCCGCTGCTGCTCACGATGCAGAGCGCCGTGCCGCCGTCCGAGATCGGTGTCGCGACGTCGTCGGCGACCTTCTTCCGCCAGATCGGCGGCACCATCGGCGTGGCGCTCTTCCTGTCGGTGCTCTTCGGCACCGTCGGGTCGAACATCACCTCGGCGTTCGCCGAGGAGTCGCAGACCCCGGCCTTCCAGCAGGCGGCGACCTCCGCCGCCCAGGACCCGACCTCGCTCGACGCCCGGATCGTGGCAGGCGACCCGGAGCTGCTGGCCTCGGTGCAGGACGACTCCTCGATCATCGGCGAGATCGACCCGGTCCTGGCGCACCCCTTCAAGGCCGGCTTCGCCGAGTCGATGGACACCGTGTTCCTGATGGGGTCGGGCGCCGGGCTGATCGCGTTCCTGATCCTGCTCATGATGCCGACCGTCGAGCTGCGGGCCACCTCGGCCTCGGCGGCCCGGGTGGCCGCTCCGGCGGCGGAGCAGGACTGACGAATCGGAGGGGGATGGGCCCGGCTCGTAGACTGCTGCGCATGCCCAGCCCCACCTCCCACCCAGCCGGCACGAGCGTCTTCGAGCGCCTCGAGCCTCATCTCCCGACGATCTCCAAGCCGATCCAGTACGTCGGTGGCGAGCTCAACTCCACCGTCAAGGAGTGGGACTGTGGCGCCGGCGAGACGGGCGACGGCGAGACGGTCCGGTGGGCGCTGATGTATCCCGACGCCTACGAGGTCGGCCTGCCCAACCAGGGCGTCGCCATCCTCTACGAGGTGCTCAACGAGCGCGACTGGATCCTCGCCGAGCGCACCTACTCGGTGTGGCCCGACCTCGAGGAGGTCATGCGCGCCGGTGACGAGCACGGCCCGATCCCGCAGTTCACGATCGACGCCCACCGCCCGGTGCGCGACTTCGACATCCTCGGGCTCAGCTTCGCCACCGAGCTCGGCTACACCAACATGCTCAACGCCCTCGACCTCGCGGGCATCGCGCTGCACGCGGTCGACCGCAGCGACGAGGACCCGATCGTGCTCGCCGGAGGTCACGCGGCCTTCAACCCGGAGCCGATCGCCGACTTCATCGACGCCGCCGTCCTCGGTGACGGCGAGGAGGTCGTGCTGGCGATCTCCGACGTCATCAAGGAGTGGAAGGAGGAGGGCCGGCCCTCAGGCGAGATGGAGAACGGGCGCCGCGAGCTCCTGCGCCGGCTCGCGGTCACCGGCAACATCTACGTGCCGCAGTTCTACGACGTGACCTACGACGACGCGGCCGACGGCGCGGGCATCGCGGCCGTCGTCCCCAACCGTCCCGGGGTCCCGCACCGCGTCACCAAGCACACGCTGATGGACCTCGACGCCTGGCCCTACCCCAAGAAGCCGCTGGTGCCGCTGGCCGAGACCGTGCACGAGCGGTTCAGCGTGGAGATCTTCCGCGGCTGCACCCGCGGCTGCCGCTTCTGCCAGGCCGGCATGATCACCCGCCCGGTGCGCGAGCGCTCGATCGAGACGATCGGCGCGATGGTCGAGAACGGCATCCGTGCCTCCGGCTTCGACGAGGTCGGGCTCCTCAGCCTGAGCAGTGCCGACCACACCGAGATCGCCGAGGTCGCCAAGGACCTCGCCGACCGCTACGAGGACTCCAGCGTCAGCCTCAGCCTGCCCAGCACCCGGGTCGACGCGTTCAACATCTCCCTGGCCAACGAGTTCTCCCGCAACGGCCGCCGCTCCGGGCTGACCTTCGCCCCCGAGGGCGGCAGCGAGCGGATGCGCAAGGTCATCAACAAGATGGTGACCGAGGAGGACCTCATCACCACCGTCTCGGCCGCCTACTCCCACGGCTGGCGCCAGGTGAAGCTCTACTTCATGTGCGGCCTGCCGACCGAGACCGACGAGGACGTCCTGCAGATCGCCGAGCTGGCCAAGCGGGTCATCGCCGAGGGGCGCAAGGTCACCGGGCAGAACGACATCCGCTGCACCGTCTCCATCGGCGGGTTCGTGCCCAAGCCGCACACCCCGTTCCAGTGGGCCTCCCAGCTCGACGTCGAGACGACCGACACGCGCCTGCAGAAGCTGCGCGACGTCGTGCGCGCCGACAAGAAGTACGCCCGCGCGATCGGGTTCCGCTACCACGACGGCAAGCCCGGCAGCGTCGAGGGACTGCTCTCCCGCGGCGACCGTCGCGTCGGCGCCGTCATCGAGCAGGTATGGCGTGACGGTGGCCGCTTCGACGGGTGGAGCGAGCACTTCTCCTACGACCGCTGGGTCGCTGCCGCCGAGACCGCCCTCGCCGGCACCGGCGTCGACCAGGACTGGTTCACCACCCGCGAGCGCGGCTACGACGAGGTCCTCCCGTGGGACCACCTCGACTCCGGCCTCGACAAGGACTGGCTCTGGGCCGACTGGGAGGACGCCCTCGCGGTCGCCGACGGGTCCTCCGACGTCGAGGTCGAGGACTGCCGCTGGACCCCCTGCTACGACTGCGGCGTCTGCCCCGAGATGGGCACCGAGATCCAGATCGGCCCGACGGGGCAGCGCCTGCTGCCGCTGTCGGTGGTCTAGCGCCTCGACCTCGAATCGACCCATGAGCGTCCTGGTGGTCCCGTACTCCTCCTCGTGGCCCGCGCTCTTCGCGGCGGAGGCTGAGCTGCTCACCCCGAGGTTGGCGCCGTGGCTCGCCGGTGACGTCGAGCACATCGGCTCGACCGCCGTCCCTGGGCTGTCCGCCAAGCCGATCATCGACATGCTTGCTCCTGTCGTGGACCTCGACGCGGCGCGCGCCGGCATCTCATTGCTCGCAGACCTGGGTTGGCGTCACGCCGAGCATCGACCGCACGAAGCGCTGTGGTTCTACCGGCAGCGAGACGAGGACTACGACACCAGGACGCACCAGCTGCACCTCACGCGACCGGACAGCGCGCTGTGGCGGGAGCGGATCGTCTTCCGCGACGCCCTGCGCGACGACCCCGCTCTGGTGAGCGAGTATCAAGACCTCAAGCAGGCGGTGGCATCGACCGCCGACGAGCTGAGCGACTACACGGGCGGCAAGCGTGACTTCGTGCGCCGGGTCCTGCTGAGCAGAGGCGTCACTCTCGGGACCTCCTGACACCTGTCCGGCACGACGAGCCGAGCTCGCCAGGGTCTGGATGGCCCCTGGCCATCGATGGCCGGGGCTTGCTGGCCGTCACGCTCGCGAGGTCGCTCCGAGCGCCGGGTTGGACGTCAGCGATCGACCGGGTCCTGGGCGGAGACAGTTCGCAGCCCACACGAGAAAAGTTTCCGCCTTGACCGCGTCGGCGCTCCTGAAGTCTCGCGGCGCAGCCCTGTGGGCCACCATGGGCGGATGGAGCTCAGCCGGATGCAGGAGATGGCCAGGGCGGTGCGGGCGAAGTACGCAGCGGTGGAGACCGAGCGCTACGGCCGCCCGTGGAGTCGCGAGGAGATCATGCTGGGCTTCGTCGGCGATGTCGGCGACCTCGCCCAGCTGGTGCAGGGCAAGGAGGGTGTGCGTCCGCGAGACGACCTCGATGCGGCTCTCGCGCACGAGCTGGCGGACTGCCTGTGGTGCGTGCTGACCCTCGCGGACTCCTACGACGTCGACCTCGGGGCGGCCTTCGAGGAGACGATGACCGACCTGGGGGCGTCGCTCGACGCTCGTGAGTAGCCCGCCTCGGGGCGGGCCTCAGGCGGCAGGACGGGCTGTCTCAGCCCGGTGGCCGACGAGTCGGACTCACCCGAGCAGCGAGGCGTCCAGCTTGTCGCCGTCGAAGCGCTCGACGTAGCAGAAGAACGTGTCGCTCGGCTCGGAGTCGACGTCCTCGGTGAGGAAGCCGTACCTGAACTCGTCGCCGATCTTGTCCACGTCGGCCGGGTCCATCAGCCCCGTGCAGACGCCGAAGGAGATGCCGGCGTCGGTGAGGTCGTCGGGGTTCGTGGGGACGAAGTCGGAGCCGAGCACCTCGTCGTAGGTGCCGACGTAGACGATCTCGCCGTCGTGGTCGCTGTCGCAGTCCTTCTTCGTCGGCAGCACCGAGTCGGCGTCCTCGTTGGAGATGTTGAGGCACTGGCCGACCTCGGCCTCGTCGACGTCGATCACGGAGCCCGCGACGAACACGACCGCGATGATGATCCCGGCGAAGGCCAGGGTGCCGAGGATGCCGATGATGGTGGCGCTGATGGCGGCCCACCGACCACGGCGCTGTCCGTCCTTGGTGCGCTTGAGACCGATGATCCCGAGGATCGCGCCGATGAGCGACAGGCAGCACGTCAGGCTGAGGACGAAGCCGGTGATCGAGACCGCGTCGGTGCCCTTGGGGGCGCCGCCCTGCGTCGGCGACTGGCCGTACGGCGACTGGCCGTAGGGGCTCGGCGGCTGACCGTAGGGGCTGGGCGGCGTCGGGTCCTGGCCGTAGGGCGCCTGGCCGTAGGGAGTCTGGCCGTACGGCGGCTGGCCGTACGGCGGGGGCGGCGGCTGCTCGCCCGGGTTGCCCTGCCCGCCCTGCCCGCCGTCGGGGGTGCCGGAGGGGTTGTTCGGGTCGTAGGGGTTGCTCATCGCTCGTCCTTGGCTCGGCCGGTGCTGGTCCGCGGGCAGTCTGTCAGACGACGACCTCGTCAGGGGCACAGTGGGCGCAGTCCGGCAGGATGACCGCATGCGACACGTGACCGATGCCGAGCGTCGCGCCCGGTTGGCGGTGCGCCACGCCCTGGCCGCCGAGCACCGCGTCGGATCGGTCGAGGAGGCGACGCGGGCGATGACCGTCCTGCACGCCACCGAGCCGGCGACCGTCTTCCTCTCGCTCTGGTGCCGGGTCGACGACCTCAGCCTCGCCGACGTCGATCGTGCCCTCTACGGCGAACGCTCGGTGGTCAAGCAGCTGGCGATGCGCCGCACGCTGTTCGTCTTCCCCCGCGACCTGCTCGCGGCCGCGTGGGGCAGCGCGGCGGCCCGTACGGCGGGCACCGAGCGCGCCCGGATGGTCAAGGACGTCGTCAAGGCGGGTCTCGCCACTGACGGGGAGGCCTGGCTGGACGAGGCCCGCGGTCGCGTGGTCGACCTGCTCGCCGACACCCCGGAGGGGCTGCAGGCGACCCAGATCCGCCAGGCCGTGCCGTTCATCGACGTCAAGATCTCCGAGTCGCCCGGCTCGGTCTGGTCGTCCTCGCGGGTCCTCACGCAGCTGGGGGCGACCGGCGACCTCGTGCGCGCCGCCAACGCGGGTCACTGGCGCATCTCCCGGCCCAGCTGGACCCTCACCCGTCACTGGCTGGACGTGGTGCCCGAGCCGCTCGACAGCGGGGACGGCTACCGCGAGCTCGTGCGCGGCTGGCTGCGTACCTTCGGCCCCGGCACCGAGACCGACCTGGTGTGGTGGCTCGGGGCGACCAAGGGCATCGTCCGTACCGCCCTCGCCGAGCTCGACGCCGTACCGGTCGGCCTCGAGGGTCCAGAGAACGGCTGGGTGCTGCCCGACGACGTGGACCCGCCCGACGTCACCCCGGAGCCGTGGGTGGCCCTGCTCCCCGTGCTCGACCCGACGGTCATGGGCTGGAAGCAACGTGACTTCTACCTCGGGCCCCACGCCGACGACCTCTTCGACCGCAACGGCAACGCCGGCACCACGGCGTGGGTGGACGGCCGGGTCGTGGGGTGCTGGACCCAGGGTGCGGGCGCCGAGGTCCGGGTGCACCTCCTCGAGGACGTCGACGCCCGATCGCGCCGGGCCCTGGAGGCCGAGGCGACCCGGTTGACCGAGTGGCTCGACGGGGAGCGCGTGGGCACCGTCTACCCTTCGGCTGCGATGAAGATCCACCGAGACACGCCACGTCCACCCGGGGCAGCCCGATGAGCCGGCAACCACCTGAGCAGCAGGCTCCGCCGGTCCAGCGGCTCCGGATGCGCTACGCCAAGCGCGGCCGGCTGCGCTTCACCAGCCACCGCGACTTCAGCCGCGCCTTCGAGCGCGCGGTCTTCCGGGCGCGCATCCCGATGGCCTACTCCTCCGGATTCAACCCGCACCCGCGCATCTCCTACGCCGGCGCAGCTCCCACGGGCTCGGCCAGCGAGGCCGAGTACCTCGAGATCGCGCTGGCCCAGGTGGTCGACCCCGAGGCCATCCTGGTCCTGCTCGACGAGTCGCTCCCGACCGGGCTCGACGTCCTCGAGGTCGTCGATGCGGCCGACCTCGGCGCGGGTGGCCTCGCCGACCGTCTCGTCGCCAGCCGGTGGCTCATCGACACCCGCGGAGATCGCGACGCGGTCGACGGCGCGGTGGCGGTGTTCCTGGCCGCCGAGACGGTGACGGTCGAGCGGATGACGAAGAAGGGCCTGCGCGAGTTCGACTGTCGGGCCGCCGTGGTGTCGCTGGCCGTGGACGCCGCCGAGCCGGCGACGGGTGCCGGCGTACGCCTCGACCTCGTGCTGCGGCACGGTGTCCCGTCGGTGCGACCCGACGACGTCCTGCGCGGCATCGGCGCGCTGACCGACCTCGACCTCGGCGGCTCACCCCTGCTGACCCGTCTCGAGCAGGGACCGCTCGACGAGTCGACCGGGCTCGTCGGCGACCCGCTCGCCCGCTGACGCCGGACCACGAGACGGCAGATCCGGGCCCCCGAGCCGGGCTGTGCGATACTCGTCACGGTCGGTGACCGTTGCTTGCGCCGCGAGACCCGACCCGACGACGTTCTCGTCGGACCGTCATGGGCGGCCGACACAGGGGGGACAGGTCGTCACCAGACCGCGACGCAGCCCGGATCGGTGACAGCGATCCGACCAGGCAGCTGACCGCGGTAGGTGACCTCCGGCTCCCGCTGACGCACCGCGGAGGGTGTCGCTCGCAACCCGAAGGCTTTGCACCACGCGCCGGATCCAGCACTCCCGGGCGTAGTGCCAGACAGCACCTGATCACCTCAGGCGCGAGGAGCACCACATGGCTGACGACAACGCTGACAACACGCCCAACATCGAGGAAGCAGCCGGCCCGACCCCGCCCGGCACCGACTCCGCTGCCGATCCCGGGCCGGACTCACCGCCCGACGCCCCGGCGAAGCCGGTCAAGAAGGCCGCTGCGAAGAAGACCGCCAAGCGCGCCCCCGCCAAGAAGGCCGCCGCCAAGAAGGCGCCGGCCGAGCCGGCCACCGACCCCGCCGTCGACCCCGCCGTCGAGGGAGCCGAGTCCACCGGCGACGTCGCGGCCACCGAGCCCGTGACGGGCCCGGCGAAGAAGGCCGCGAAGAAGAGCACCGCCAAGAAGACGTCCGCCAAGGCGCCGAGGAAGAGCGCGGCGAAGGCTGCCGAGCCGACCGAGCCGACCGAGCCGACCGAGCCGACTGCTGGCTCCGGCGAGGAGACGGCGGCCTCCGGCGCGCCGATGCCGCTCTTCCAGGCTCCCGAGCCGACCCGCGCCCCGCGGGCGCGCCGTGCGCCGGCGAAGAAGGCCGCTGCGGTCGCCGACGAGCCGCTCCTCGAGGACGACACCGAGGACACCGACGAGACCGACGAGACCACCGACGAGCAGGCCGAGACGCCTGCCCCCGCCAAGCGGCCCGCGCGCAAGCGCACCTCGTCGGCCTCGAGGGCGGCCGCCGAGGCAGCCGACCCGACCGAGAGTGCGGCCGAGACCCCGGCTGCGAAGGCCGACCCCTCTGACTCTCCTGACTCCCTGGACTCCTCCGACGAGGACGACGACGACGAGTCCGACGACGACTCGGGCGACGACTCCGAGTCCGGCGAGGGCGGACCGCGTCGGCGGCGGCGCCGCGGCGGTCGCCGTCGCCGCAAGAGCGGCGACGGTGGTGATGGCTCCACCGACTCCTCCGAGAGCCAGGGCGGCCAGCAGGGCGGGCGCAACCAAGGCAACAAGCAGGGCAACCAGCAGAAGGACCAGCAGAAGGACGGCGGCAACGGTCCGGCCGACGACGACGCCGACTCCGGCGACGGGACGTCGCGCCGCAGGCGGCGCCGTCGCCGCGAGGGCGACGACGGTGGCAACAACGGCGACGACCCGAGCAACACGACCACGCGGGTACGCCGTACCCGCTCGCCCGAGGACGAGATCACCGCGGTCAGCGGCTCGACGCGGCTCGAGGCCAAGAAGCAGCGCCGTCGCGAGGGCCGCGAGGCCGGCCGCCGTCGCGCCCCGATCGTCAGCGAGGCCGAGTTCCTCTCGCGCCGCGAGTCCGTCGAGCGCGTCATGGCGATCCGCCAGCGCGAGGACGTCATCCAGATCGGCGTCCTCGAGGACAAGGTCCTCGTCGAGCACTACGTCGCCCGGGAGTCGCAGACGTCGCTGATCGGCAACGTCTACCTCGGCCGCGTGCAGAACGTCCTGCCGTCGATGGAGGCTGCCTTCATCGACATCGGCAGGGGACGCAACGCCGTCCTCTACGCCGGTGAGGTCAACTGGTCGTCGCTCGGCCACAAGGACGGCGCCCCCCGCAAGATCGAGTCGGTGCTGTCCTCCGGGCAGACGATCCTGGTGCAGGTCACCAAGGACCCGATCGGGCACAAGGGTGCTCGCCTGACGAGCCAGGTCAGCCTGGCCGGCCGGTTCCTCGTCTACGTGCCCGACGGCACCACCAGCGGGATCTCCCGCAAGCTTCCCGACACCGAGCGCCACCGCCTCAAGGCGCTCCTGAAGGAGATCGTCCCGGACTCGGCCGGCGTCATCGTGCGCACCGCCGCCGAGGGGGCCTCCGAGGAGGAGCTGACCCAGGACGTCGAGCGCCTCAAGTCGCGCTGGGAGGACATCGACGCCGCGTCGTCGGGCAAGGCCAAGGGCGGCGCTCCGCAGCTGCTGTACGGCGAGCCCGACCTGACCCTCAAGGTCGTGCGCGACCTGTTCACCGAGGACTTCGCCAAGCTCGTGGTCTCCGGCGACGACGCCTGGGAGACCGTGCGCGGCTACGTCACCGACATGGCCCCCGACCTCGAGGAGCGCCTGGAGAAGTACGACGTCGCCGACCACAACGGCGTCGACCTGTTCGCGGCGTACCGCGTCGACGAGCAGATCGCCAAGGCCCTCGACCGCAAGGTGTTCCTGCCCTCCGGCGGGTCCCTGGTCATCGACCGCACCGAGGCGATGACCGTCGTCGACGTCAACACCGGCAAGTTCACCGGCTCCGGGGGCAACCTCGAGGAGACGGTCACCAAGAACAACCTCGAGGCCGCCGAGGAGGTCGTGCGCCAGCTCCGCCTGCGCGACATCGGCGGCATCATCGTCGTCGACTTCATCGACATGGTCCTGGAGTCCAACCGCGACCTGGTGCTGCGCCGGATGGTGGAGTGCCTGGGCCGCGACCGCACCCGTCACCAGGTCGCCGAGGTCACCTCGCTGGGCCTGATCCAGATGACGCGCAAGCGGATCGGCACCGGCCTGCTCGAGTCGTTCAGCGAGAACTGCTCGCACTGCCAGGGTCGCGGCGTCGTGGTGCACGAGATGCCGGTCGAGCCCCGCCAGGGCGGCGACGACGAGCCTCGCCGCGGCGGCGGGAGCGGCGGCGCGAGTGGCGCCGGCGGCGGTCGCCGTCGGGGTGGTCGCGGTCGTGGGCAGGGCGACGACGGCGCACCGGCCGGCGAGTCCGGCCCGTCGAGCCAGGCCTCCAAGCCGTCGCCGGCCGAGTTCGCCGCGATGGCGAAGGCCGAGCGGGCCAAGGCGGCCGAGGCCGAGTCCGATGCCGAGTCCGAGTCGCCCGACGCAGCCGAGGCTGCCGAGGCGCCGGTGGTGACCGACGTGGCCGACGCGCCCGAGGTGACCGACGAGACCGCGGCGCCCGTCGCCCCGGTCGAGCCGGCCGCCCCGCGGGTCGTCACCCGCACCCGACGGGGAGCGAGCCGGTCGACGCCGGTCTCGACCGAGACCGCGCCGGCGGCTGAGACGGTCGTGGACGAGCCGGTCGAGCCCGAGCCGGCGGCGCCCGTGGCCGACGCGGTGACCGAGCCGGAGACGGAGACGGAGCCGACCCCGCCGGCCCCGCCGACCGAGCCCTCCGCTCCGCGGGTGGTGACGCGCACCCGTCGCGGCGTCAGCCGCACCGTTGCCACGGCTGCACCGACCGAGCCCGTGGAGGTCGCCGCACCTGCTGCGCCGACGCCGACCCCGGCGAGCGAGAGCACCCCGGAGCCGCCACGCGTGGTCACGCGTACCCGCGGCCAGGCACCTGCCCGCCGTACGGCGTCGCGGGCGGCCGATCCGGTCACCGAGCCCGAGGCGACGCACGGCCAGATCGGCTCGGTCCCGGAGTCCGGCGCCGTCGAGCCCGTCCTGAGCGACGTGGAGCCCGGAGCACCTGCCGGCGAGACGCCGACCGAGTCCGACAGCTCCGACGGGGCTGCCGCGCACGTGCCGGTCAAGCGCAAGGGCGGTCCGCGCAAGCGCTGAGCCGACGTGGGGGAGGGCGCCGGGCGGCTCGTTTTGCCGTCTGGTGCCTGAGTCCGTAGCATTCTTCCTTGGCGCGCTCAGCGTGCCGTTCTCTGCCGGGCACCTGATCGTCGCGTGCCGCAGACCCAGATGTGTTTGAAACGACGAAGGAGACCGCGGTGTACGCGATCGTGCGCGCAGGCGCCAAGCAGCAGAAGGTCGCTGTCGGCGACGTCATCGAGATCGACACGGTCACCACGCCCGTGGGGGAGACCCTGAGCCTCCCGGTCGTCATGACCGTCGACGGCGAGACCGTCACCGCGACCGGTCTCGACTAGGCCGCCGTGACCGTCGAGGTCCTCGGCGCCACCAAGGGCCCCAAGATCGTCATCCAGAAGTACAAGAACAAGACCGGCTACAAGAAGCGCCAGGGTCACCGCCAGAAGTACACCCAGGTCAAGGTCACCGACATCAGTGTTTGACGGGCCGAGCGTGTCGGCCTCGCCGCCACGCTGCCGGCCTGTTTGCACGGGTCGCTCGCGAGGCCTCGACCGCGCAACGACCCCACCCGCTCACCAACCACGAGGACCAACTGAGATGGCTCACAAGAAGGGCGCCGCGTCCACCAAGAACGGCCGCGACTCCAACTCCCAGCGCCTCGGCGTCAAGCGCTTCGGCGGCCAGACCGTCAACGCCGGCGAGATCATCGTCCGCCAGCGCGGCACGCACTTCCACCCCGGCAGCGGCGTCGGCCGCGGTGGCGACGACACCCTCTTCGCGCTGATCGCCGGCGACGTCGAGTTCGGCCGCAAGCGCGGCCGCAAGGTCGTCAACATCGTCCCGGGTGAGTGACTGACGCACGACCCCGCTACAACCTTCCGACAGGGCGTCCCGATCTCGGGACGCCCTGTCAGCATTTCTCGCAACCACCGAGGAGCACCCATGGCCGTCCCTATCGTTCGTCGACCGCGTCACGCTGGACGTCAGCGCCGGTCGCGGCGGGCACGGGGTCGCCTCGGTGCACCGTGAGAAGTTCAAGCCGCTCGGCGGTCCCGACGGCGGCAACGGCGGGCCCGGGGGATCGGTGATCCTGCGGGTCGACACCGACGTGACGACGCTGGTCGACTACCACCACAGCCCGCACCGCAAGGCCGAGAACGGCGGGCACGGCGCCGGCTCGCACAAGAACGGCGCCCACGGCGCCGACGTGGTGCTGCCCGTGCCCGACGGCACGTTGGTCTCCTACAAGGACGGCGAGGTGATCGCCGACCTCGTGGGTCCCGGCACCGAGCTGGTCATCGCCGAGGGCGGTCGCGGCGGGCTCGGCAATGCCGCGCTGGCATCGTCGAAGCGCAAGGCGCCCGGCTTCGCGCTGCTCGGTGAGCCCGGCGACGAGCTCGAGATCGTGCTCGAGCTCAAGGTGGTCGCCGACATCGGCCTGGTCGGCTTCCCCAGCGCCGGCAAGTCGAGCCTGATCGCCTCGATCTCGCGCGCTCGCCCGAAGATCGCCGACTACCCGTTCACCACGCTGGTGCCCAACCTCGGCGTCGTCACCGGCGGTGAGGTCACCTTCACCGTCGCCGACGTGCCCGGGCTGATCGAGGGCGCGAGCGACGGTCGTGGCCTCGGCCACGACTTCCTGCGCCACGTCGAGCGCTGCGCCGCGCTGGTGCACGTCCTCGACACCGCGACCTTCGAGCCGGGCCGCAACCCGGCCGACGACCTGGACGTCATCGAGAACGAGCTGTCGCGCTACGGCGGCCTCGAGGACCGCCCCCGGCTCATCGCGCTCAACAAGATCGACGTGCCCGACGGTCGCGACATCTCCGACATGGTCATCGAGGACCTCGCGCGCCCGCGGCCTGCAGGTCTTCCCGGTCTCGGCGGCCAGCGGCGAGGGCACCCGCGAGCCGATCTTCGCGATGGCCGAGATCGTCTCCGCGGCGCGGGTCGAGCGGGCGGTCGAGGTCGCCCAGCGCATCGTGCTGCGTCCGCCGAGTGCCGACGGCAGCGCCGACTTCACCATCACCGAGACCGACGAGGGCTGGCGGGTGCGCGGCGGCAAGCCGGAGCGCTGGGTCCGCCAGACCGACTTCAGCAACGACGAGGCCGTCGGGTTCCTCGCCGACCGGCTCAACCGGCTCGGCGTCGAGACCCGACTGGTCACGCTGGGCGCGTCGAGGGCGACACCGTGCTCATCGGCCACCCCGACAACGCCGTCGTCTTCGACTTCAAGCCCGGTCTCGACGCCGGCGCGGAGAACCTCGCCCGCCGCGGCGAGGACACCCGCCTCGAGGAGAACCGCCCGGCCCGCGAGCGTCGGCGCGCGATCGAGGGCGCGATGGACGACCGCGGCGAGAACGAGACCCGCGCCGACGTCGCGCGACGCCTCGACAAGCCCGAGACCTACGGTCCGAAGTCCTACGAGATCGGCTCGGAGGACGACCCCGACTGGGCCGAGAGCGACCCCGGGACCGAGTGACCGGTCGTGACGCGCGCTGAGGTCACCTCGGCCCGACGGATCGTCGTCAAGGTCGGCTCGTCCTCGCTGACGACCGCCACCGGCGGCCTCGACCCCGCGCGGCTGCGCGCGCTGGTCGACGTACTGGCTGCGGCACGCTCCGGCGGGGCCGAGGTCGTGCTGGTCTCCTCCGGTGCCATCGCGGCCGGCCTCGCGCCGCTCGGCCTGACCCGGCGACCCTCCGGGCTCCCGGCGCAGCAGGCGGCGGCCTCGGTGGGGCAGGGGCTGCTCGTGCATCGCTACACCGAGGAGCTGCGCCGCCACGAGATCGTGGTGGGGCAGGTCCTGCTGACCGTCGACGACGTCACCCGGCGCGTGCACTACCGCAACGCCGCGCAGACCTTCGACAAGCTGCTCGAGCTCGGCGTGCTGCCGATCGTCAACGAGAACGACACGGTCGCCACCGGCGAGATCCGCTTCGGCGACAACGACCGGCTCGCCGCGCTCGTCGCCCACCTCGTCAAGGCCGACCTGCTGGTGCTGCTCTCCGACGTCGACGGGCTGTACGACGGTCGGCCCAGCGACCCGGGCACCTCCCTGGTCCCCGAGGTGGTCACCGCCGACGACCTCGACGGACTGCGCATCGGCAGGACGGGCGCCGCCGGTCTCGGCACCGGCGGCATGCAGACCAAGGTCCCTCGCCGCCCAGATCGCGACCGGCGCCGGCATCCCGGTCGTCCTGACCTCCGCGGCCCAGGCCGCCGAGGCGCTGGCCGGTGAACCGGTCGGCACCCTCTTCCGCCCCACCGGCCTGCGCCGCTCGACCCGCCTGCTGTGGCTCGCTCACGCCACCGAGCCCAAGGGCTCCCTGGTGCTCGACGCCGGTGCGGTCGCGCCCTGGTCGAGCGCGGCGCCTCGCTGCTGGCGGCCGGCATCACCGGCGTGACCGGCCGCTTCGTCGCGGGCGACCCCGTCGACCTGATCGGCCCCGACGGCGTCTGGTGGCCCGCGGACTGGTCAACTTCGACGCCGACGAGCTGCCCGCGCTCCTCGGCCGCTCCACCCACGACCTCAAGCGCGAGCTCGGCGCCGGCTACGAGCGCGAGGTCGTGCACCGCGACGACCTGGTCCTGCTGTAGTCGCCGGAGGCCGAGCAGCGAGCCGCCGGGCGAGCGTCGACGAGGCCCGGGTTCCGGTAGGCTGCCACGCGGCTCGGCTTGCGGGGGCTCGTCGACGTCCTCGCCGGGGTCGCGCACTGCTCAGCCTCCGTGGGAGGCGCCGGAGGCTGAGCCGCGAGCGCCAGCGAGCGTCGACGAAGCCCGGTGAGGCTTCGCGTCCGCCGACCGCGACTCGGTGCTCGGGTCGCGGGGGCTCGTCGACGTCCTCGCCGGGGGCTCGGACTGCTCAGCCTCCGGAGCCTGGTGCCGCCTTGCCCGGAGCGCCCGCTCCGCCTCCCGCCGACGCCCAGCCGCTCGACGAGCAGGAGTTCACGGGGCGGCGGTGGCCGCTGACGCCCTCCACGATGCGATTTCATGGCCGGCTCGAGCGTCCGTGGTGGATCGTCGGCGGGTGGGCGGTCGAGGCCTTCACCGGCGTCGCGCGCGAGCACGACGACCTCGACATCTCGATCCTGTCCGACGACATCGAGGCCTTCCGACTCTTCCTCGGCGACCGGTACTCGCCGTGGACGTCTTGACAGCCTGGTTCCGCCCGTTCGACGGACGGTTGGCCAGGTGCACCCCGAGAGCCAGGTGTGGGTGCGGGAGCGCGCGGACGGACCGTGGATCCTCGACGTGCCGTTCACCCTCGCGACCGAGGGGCTCTGGACCAACAAGCGGTGGCACGAGCACGTGGCGCCGCTCGAGGACGTCACCTGGGTCGCCGACAGCGGACTGCGCTACCTGCGTCCGGAGGTGGCGCTGATGATCAAGATGCGCGGTGACCGGGCCAAGGACCGCCGCGACCTCGAGGTCGCCGGCCGCTCCTCGACGACGAGGCCAGGGGCTGGCTCCTGCACATGGTCGGTCGTGCGCAACCGGACACCCGTGGCTCGACCTGATGCGTTCTCTCGGCTGACCCCAGGGGGCGTAGCCTGCGGACGTGATCCGACTCCTCGCCCCCGCACTGCTGATCCCCCTCACCGTGGTCGCGCCGACCATGCCCAGCCAGGCGGCACCGCCGCCGGTGAGCGCACGCAAGGCCGCGGTCCTCACGACGTACGACTGCGACTCCGACTACGGCGGGGGCAGCGGCGTGGTGCGCATCGCGACCAAGCTGCCCGAGTCGGTCCGCGCCGCCAAGCCCGTGCGTCCGCGCGTGGTGCGCGTCCTGCTCACCGTCCCGGAGGAGCTCGTCGACCAGCTGCGCGCCTTCGGCGTCGACTCGCTGAAGGGCTCGTCGAGCAGCGCCAAGCTGAAGATCGGCACGAAGTCCGTGAAGGTGCGCGGTCTGAAGATCCCACGGACGGACGTGCCCGACGAGGGCTCGATGCGGCTGCGCGGCGCCGGGACGGCCGACGGGTTCACGATCCGTCGAGCCGGCGAGTACGACGTGCTGGCGCCGAAGCGGTTGTCGGCGCAGATCACGGCCCAGGCCAACGGCTTCTCGGGCGACGCCGACCTCACCTGTGCGGTCGCCCCTGGAGCCCCGCGGCGCCTGACCACCCTGCTCGTGAGGAACTGATAGCGGGCTCCCTGTGGGGGCAACGTAGGCTGGGCAGGCCATGAACGCAGCGACCGAGGACCCCAGACGCCTCAGGTGCACTACCTCGACCACGCCGCCACCACACCGATGGTGCCCGGCGGCGATCGAGGCGATGACCGCGCACCTGCGCGACGTCGGCAACCCCAGCTCGCTGCACGCCTCCGGACGCTCGGCGAGGCGGGTGGTCGAGGAGTCGCGCGAGACGATCGCGCAGGCCCTCAACTGTCGTCCCGGCGAGGTCGTCTTCACCTCCGGCGGCACCGAGGCCGACAACCTCGCGCTCAAGGGGATCCACTGGTCGCGGGTGCGGCGACCTCGGACCCGCGCCGCGGCTGATCTCCACCGCGATCGAGCACCACGCGGTGCTGGACCCGCTCGACTGGATGCGTGACAGCGACGAGGCCGACGTGTGCCTGCTCGACGTCGACTCGCGTCGGTCGCGTCGACCTCGACCAGCTGCGCCGGCTCGTCGCGGAGCGTCCCGGTCTCGCTGATCTCGGTCATGTGGGCCAACAACGAGGTCGGCACGCTCCAGCCCATCGAGGACGTCGTCGCGATCGCCGCCGAGCACGGCATCCCCGTGCACACCGACGCGGTGCAGGCGCTCGGCGCGGTCCCCCTCGACTTCGCGGCCTCCGGCGTCGACGCGATGACCGTGACCGGACACAAGGTCGGCGGGCCCTACGGCGTCGGCGCGCTCGTCGTACGTCGTGAGCTCGGCGTCACCCCGTTGGCCCACGGCGGCGGCCAGGAGCGCGACATCCGCAGCGGCACCCTCGACGCCCCCGCGATCGCCGGGTTCGCGGCCGCCGTCGAGCTGGCCGTCAAGCAGCAGGCCGAGCACGCCACGCGACTGACCGGGCTGCGCGACGACCTCGTGCGCCGCGTGACAGCCGTGGTGCCCGACGCCCACCTGCACGGCGACCCGGTGCACCGGCTGCCCGGCAACGCCCACCTCGGCTTCCCCGGGTGCGAGGGCGACTCGCTCCTCATGCTCCTCGACGCCCGCGGCATCGAGTGCTCCACCGGCTCGGCCTGCTCGGCCGGTGTCGCGCAGCCGTCCCACGTGCTGCTCGCCATGGGCTGCTCCGAGGAGGCCGCGCGCCACTCGCTGCGCTTCTCGCTGGGTCACTCCTCGACCCAGGCCGACGTCGACGCCGTCGTCGCTGCGATCGGACCCGTCGTCGAGCGGGCCCGGGCCGCCCGCCGGTGAGGTCGCGATGACACGGCTGAAGGTCCTCGCCGCCATGTCCGGCGGGGTCGACTCCGCCGTCGCCGCCGCGCGCGCGGTCGAGGCCGGCCACGACGTCACCGGCATCCACCTCGCGCTCTCGCGCAACCCGCAGTCCTACCGCTCGGGCGCGCGCGGCTGCTGCACGATCGAGGACGCCAACGACGCGCGCCGCGCAGCCGACGTGATCGGCATCCCGTTCTACGTCTGGGACCTCTCCGAGCAGTTCCACGCCGAGGTCGTCGAGGACTTCATGGACGAGTACGCCGCCGGGCGCACGCCCAACCCGTGCCTGCGGTGCAACGAGAAGATCAAGTTCGCCGCGGTGCTCGAGCGCGCGCCTCGCCCTGGGCTTCGACGCCGTCGCGACCGGCCACTACGCCCAGCTGCGCACGGCGCCCGCCGCCGAGGGCGGGCCTCATCGAGATGCACCGCGCGATCGACGCCGGCAAGGACCAGTCCTACGTGCTCGGGGTGCTCGACCAGCGCCAGCTCGCCCACTCGCTCTTCCCGCTCGGCGACTCGACCAAGACCGACGTCCGCGCCGAGGCGGCCGAGCGCGGCCTGCTGGTCGCCGACAAGCCCGACAGCCACGACATCTGCTTCGTCGCCGACGGCGACAACGCCGGCTGGCTCCGCGAGAAGCTCGGCGACCGCGCGCCCAACCACGGCGGCGACATCGTCGACGACGACTCCGGCGAGGTGCTCGGGCGCCACGACGGCACCTACGGCTTCACGATCGGCCAGCGCAAGGGTCTGCGGATCGGCCGCCCGGCACCCGACGGCAAGCCCCGCTTCGTGCTCGACATCGAGCCGGTCGCCGGCACCGTCACCGTCGGTCCGCGCGAGCGGCTGGCCGTGCACTCGCTGCGCGGCATCCGTCCGCGCTGGTGCGGCGCCGTGCCCGACGTCCTCGAGGGCCCGGCGGTCACGCGTGCAGCTGCGGGCCCACGGCGAGGAGCTGCCGGCCGTCGGTGCGGGTCGAGCCGCCTCCGGCCACGTCGAGGTCGAGCTGCACGAGCCGGCGTACGGCATCGCCCCCGGGCAGGCCGTCGTCGTCTACGACGGCACCCGCGTCGTCGGCTCGGCCACGATCTCCGCGACCGACCGCGTGCCGGCGTGGCCACGTGCGTCGGCACCGGCATCGGCTCGATGCCGGGCGAGGACCTCGCGACGTCGCTGCAGGTCGTGCTCGACGAGCTCGGCCCGCGACCACGGTCTGCCGTTCCTGCCCGAGCTGCCCGCTCGCGGCGTCGGCTCGGCGATGATCGGCCGCACCCTGGCGCTGGTCGACGGCGATCGGCGTCGACCTCCAGCCCGCCGGCTGGCGGCTGACCGACGCCGTCCGGGCGTCGACCACCGGCGGGCGCGCAGCCGCCTCGACCAGGACCTCGACGTGCTCGAGGAGCTGACCCAGGGCTACGACGGCGCCTTCAAGGTGCAGGTCGCCGGCCCCTGGACGCTGGCCGCGACGGTCGAGAAGCCCCGCGGCGACAAGGTCCTCAGCGACCACGGCGCGCGGCGCGAGCTGGCGCAGGCGCTGGCCGAGGGCGTGCGCGGCCACGTGCGCGACGTACGCCGTCGCCTCGACGACCGCGGCTCGACCTCCCGGCTCGTGGTGCAGGTCGACGAGCCCGCGCTGGCCGCGGTGCTGGGCGGGGGAGTGCCGACGGCGTCCGGCTTCGGCCGGCACCGCACCGTCCACCCGCCGGAGGCCTCCGAGCACCTCGGCTGGGTGCTCGCCGCGATCGCCGAGGAGGGCGCCGAGCCCTGGGTGCACGCGTGCGCCGCCGGCACGCCGCTGGACCTGCTGCGCGGGGCCGGCGCCCGCGGGCTGGCCGTCGACCTCGACGTGCTCGACGCGGCCGGCCACGACGCGCTGGCCGAGGCGCTCGAGGCCGGCGAGCGGGTCGTGCTGGGCGTCGTGCCGACCCGCGACGCCGGAGCTGGCGACCACGACCGACACCGCGGTCGTCGAGCGCGTGCTGCGGTGGCTCGACATGCTCGGCCTCGACCCCGAGACGGTCGCCCCGCTGCTCGGCGTCTCGCCGGCCTGCGGACTGGCCGGCGCCTCGGCCGCGTGGGCCCGCCAGGCGCTGCGGCTGCCCGCGCCGCGGCTGGCCACCTGCTGAGGCCCGCCAGCGGCCTGCCAGCAGCGCACCTCCACCTGACCCGCGTCGGCACCAGGTGCGGCGCGGCGCTGGTCGGTGCGGCCGTGCGCTCGAGCGGTCAGCCGGCGTGGGCCGGGGCGCCCTCGGGGCCGTCGGTGGCCAGCTCCTCGTGCTTGACGTTGAGCAGGGTCCAGATCACCAGCGAGGCGCCGAGCATCATGATCGAGCCGATGAGGAACGCGTGGGTCGCGCCCTCGGTGAAGGTGGCCTGGAAGACCGCCGAGCCGAATCAGTCGTGCCGGGATGCCCGGTGTCGACCCCGGCGCTGGCGAGGCCCTGGCCGATCGGCCCGGCGACCGCGTCGGCGCGGTTGTTGAAGAAGTGGACCGCGACCGTGCTCAGGCTGGCCAGGCCGATGGCGCCACCCACCTGCTGCATCGTGTTGAGCACGCCCGAGCCGATGCCGGAGTCCTCGGTGCGCACGTGGTGCACGGCGGTCAGGGTCAGCGGCACGAACGTCATGCCCATGCCGATCGCCATCAGGACGATGAACGGGAAGATGCTCGTCCAGTAGTTCAGGTCGGCTCCGGCGGTGCCGCCGTCGGCGACCGCTCGACGGACCGACTGCAGGGGAGTCGTCGATCGAGATCCGGGAGAACATGAACAGCGAGAACGACGCGAGCAGCGTGCCGGTGCCGGCGATGAAGCGCGGGTCGATCCGGTTGACCAGGTTGGACGAGAGGCCGGCGCCGATCACGATGCCGAACGAGAACGGCAGGAACGCGAAGCCGGTGCGCAGCGAGCTGTAGCCGACGACCTGCTGGATGAAGAGGCTGAGGAAGTAGAACATCGCGAACATCGCGGCCGGAGCGAGCATCATCGCCAGGAAGCTCGCGGCGCGGCGTGCGGTTCTGGAAGATCCGCAGCGGCAGCAGCGCGTGGTCGGTGCGCGACTCGACGACGATGAAGAGCACGAGCAGCGCCACGCCGGCGCCGAGGGCGAGGCAGGGTGAAGCCGTCGCCCCAGCCGTAGCGGTCGTCGCCGGCGCGGGTCAGGCCGTAGACGAGGCTGAGCAGGCCGGCGGTGGCGGTGATGGCGCCGGGCACGTCGAGTCGGCCACGGCCGGTCGCCGACTCGCGCAGGAAGCGGGGCGCCAGGGCGGCGGCGACGAGGCCGATCGGGGTGTTGATGAGGAACGTCAGGCGCCAGCCGCTCATCTCGATGCCGAAGAAGCTGTCGAGACCGGTGAGGTAGCCACCGAGGATCAGGCCGACGGCCGCACCGGCACCGGACATGGCGGCGTACACGGCGAAGGCGCGGTTGCGCTTGGGCCCGGCGGGGAACGTCGTGGTGATCAGCGCCAGGGCGGTCGGCGCGGCCAGGGCGGCGCCGACACCCTGCAGTGCGCGCGAGGACAGCAGCATGGCCTCGTTCTGGGCGATGCCGCCGATGGCGGAGGCGAGGGCGAAGACGATCAGGCCGATCATGAAGACCCGGCGCCGTCCGTAGAGGTCGCCGAGGCGGCCGCCGAGCAGCAGCAGCCCACCGAAGGCGAGCGCGTAGCCGGTGACGATCCACGACAGGTTGGCCTGGTTGATGCCGAGGTCGTTGCCGATGAAGGGCAGGGCGATGTTGGTGATCGTGCCGTCGAGCACGACCATCAGCTGGGCGATGGAGATGACGACGAGCGCCCACCCGAGGTGGAGCTTGCTCGTCGACCACCTCGTCGGTGTCACGCCGGTGGGGTCGGTGCTGGGTGGATCGGTGTTGGTCACGTCGGTCATGAGACGTCCTTCGAGTCTGTGGGATCGCTGGTGTCGGTGGGGTCGGGAGATGGGGCGGTGGTGGTCGGGGGCCCGGCGACGACGGCGGGCAGGATGATCTGGTCGATGACGCGGGTGATGAAGTCGACGTCGGGGACCTCTCCGAACATGAACTGCCGGTGCAGCGCGATGCCGGGCAGCGCCGGGGTGATGACGTCGAGGTCGACGTCGTCGCGCAGCTCGCCACGGGCCTGGGCGCGAGCGAAGATCGCGGCCGACGTCGCGCCTTGGGGCCGATGAAGTCGCGACGGAACGCCTCGGCGAACTCCTCGTCGCGCGCCATCGCGGTCATGACGCTGGCCAGGATCGCGATCTGGGCCTGGTCGGCCTGCCCGCCCATGCCGCAGTAGGTCGCCCAGCAGGTCGTCGCGCAGGTTGCCGGTGTCGACCGGCTCGTGGGTGGCCTTCTGCGACTTCAGGGCGTCGATCACCAGCGCCGGCTTGGTCTCCCACCGGCGGTAGAGCGTGGCCTTGGAGGCGCGGGCCGCCGTGGCCACCGCGTCCATGGTGAGCCGGTCGTAGCCGACGTCGGCGAGCACGTGGAGGGTCGCGTCGAGGATCTCCTGCTCGCGGTCGCCCTCGACGCGCGGACGGGTGCCGGCCTCGGGGGCGGCGCTGTGGGCAGCGGGAGTCATGGGTGTGGCCTTCGTCACTGGATGGAACGGAACGGTTTCGTACTACGCAAGAGAGTACGGATCCGTTTCATTCCCGGCAACCCGAAAAACTTCCACCGGTGCCGTTGCAGGGTGACGCGGCTGGATTCTCGAGGCCCGCTCCTCGACCGGGCGAGACGGCCCGTCAGGCGAGCAGGGCGGGGCAGCGCGTCGCGGCGAACTCGTTCCACGACGGGACCCGACGGAACATGTAGTGCCCGACCCGGCCCATGTCGAGGAACTCGGTGGAAGCGGCCACGCCGGCCGCACGCTCGAGGAAGGCGCGGGTCATCCGCGCCGAGGTGATCTTGTCGCTGCGGCCGTGCGCCGCGCTCGACCGGCCGGCCGCGCAGGGCCGCGACCGGGTCGTCGGGCTGCCACCAGGGCGCCAGCGCCACGACGCCGACGACGGAGGGGTCGTCGGCGACGTAGGCCGCCGTACGACCGCCCATCGAGTGTCCGAGCAGGACGACGGGCACGTCGCCGAGCTCGCGTCGGACCTGCTCGAGCGCCCAGCGGGCGTCGACGACCGGCGCACCGCCGTTCCAGCCGCGCACGGCGTAGCGCAGCAACCAGGTGCTGACACCGGCGGCGTGGAGGTCGGGGGTGATGGTGCGCTGCATCGCCGCCATCCGCTTCCACGAGGCACTGCGACCGTCGACCGGCTGACGGCTGGACTGCTTGCCGCCGTGCAGCACCAGCGCGACCGCGCGCGGCGACTCGACGTCCAGCCGGGTCAGGGCGCGTCCGGCGGGGATGATGTGCGCGTCGAACTCGCGCGACTGCTCTGCGGTCACGTCCCTAGTTTCGGACCCGCCCGGGTCTCCGGATGGGTGAGGTGACGCGTCCCACGCGGTCGGCGGGGGTTGTCGCCGGATGTCGGTGGTCGACGGCAAGATGGACCCATGCCCGAGATGCCTGCCGAGGAAGTCGCCGCGCCGGCGCCCGACGAGGCCCGCGAGGAGCACCGCCTCCTCTCCGAGGAGGTCCAGGACGCCCGCTGGCGCTACTACGTGCTCGACGACCCGACCCTCGACGACGCCGACTTCGACCGACGGCTGCGGCGCCTCGAGGCCCTCGAGGACGCCCACCCCGAGCTGCGGACGCCCGACTCGCCGACCCAGAAGGTCGGCGGGGCGGTCTCGACCGACTTCACCGCGCACGACCACCTGCAGCGCATGGAGAGCCTCGACAACGCCTTCAGCCTCGACGAGGTGGAGCAGTGGCACGCGCCGCCTGGCTCGCGACGGCGTCGACGACCCGGCCCTGCTGTGCGAGCTGAAGGTCGACGGCCTGGCGATCAACCTGCTCTACCAGGACGGCCGCCTCGTGCGCGCCCTCACCCGCGGCGACGGGCGGGCCGGGGAGGACGTCACGCCCAACGTCAAGACGATCGACTCGGTGCCGCACCGACTGACCGGCTCCGAGGAGTTCCCGGTCCCGGCATCGGTGGAGGTGCGCGGCGAGGTGTTCCTGCCCGGTCGAGGCGTTCGAGCGGCTCAACGTCACGATGACCGAGGCGGGCAAGCCCCCCTTCGCCAACCCGCGCAACGCGGCCGCGGGGTCGCTGCGCCAGAAGGACCCGCGGGTGACCGCGACCCGGGCGCTCGGCATGGTCTGCCACGGCATCGGCGCGCGCGAGGGGTTCGTGCCCGTCACTCAGTCGCAGGCCTACGAGGCGCTGGCCTCCTGGGGCCTGCCGATCTCGGAGGCGGTGCGCGTGCTCCCCGGCCTGACGGAGGTCGAGGCCTTCATCGCCGACGTGGGCGAGCGGCGCCACTCGATCGTGCCCTACGAGATCGACGGCGTCGTGGTCAAGGTCGACGACGTCAGCCTCCAGCGGCGTCTCGGATCCACGTCGCGGGCCCCGCGGTGGGCGATCGCCTTCAAGTACCCGCCCGAGGAGGTCAACGCCAAGCTGCTGGCCATCGAGGTCAACACCGGTCGCACCGGCCGGGTCACCCCGTTCGGGGTCATGGAGCCGACCCGCGTGGCCGGGTCGACGGTCGAGCGCGCGACGCTCCACAACGCCCACGAGGTGACCCGCAAGGACGTCCGTCCCGGCGACACCGTGGTGCTGCGCAAGGCCGGCGACGTGATCCCCGAGATCGTCGGACCGGTCCTCGCGCTGCGGCCGGAGGGACTGGCGGCCTGGGTGATGCCGACCGTCTGCCCCTCCTGCGGCACCGCCCTGGCCCAGCAGAAGGAGGGCGACAAGGACCTGCGCTGCCCCAACCACCGCGCCTGCCCCGCCCAGATGCTCGACCGCGTCTTCCACGTCGCCGGCCGGGGCGCCTTCGACATCGAGGGCCTCGGCTCCGAGGCGGCGGCGGCTCTCCTCCAGGCAGGCGTGATCACCGACGAGGGCGACGTCTTCGACCTCGACGAGGCCAAGCTGCTCAGGACCGACCTCTTCACCCGTGCCGCGAAGAAGACCGAGCTCGACGGCGCCGCCGACGGCCGCGTGCTCTCCGCCAACGGGCAGCGCCTGCTCGACAACCTCGACCGGGCCAAGGACGTCGCGCTGTGGCGCGTCATCGTCGGGCTGTCGATCCGCCACGTCGGACCCAGCGCCGCGCGAGCCCTGGCCACCGAGTTCGGGTCGATGACGGCGATCCGGGAGGCGACCGAGGCAGAGCTCGCCGCCGCGGACGGCGTCGGTCCGACCATCGCCGAGGCGGTCATCGAGTGGTTCACCCACGACTGGCACGTCGCGATCGTGGACAGGTGGACGGCCGCCGGCGTGACGATGGCCGACGAGGTCGACGAGTCGACGCCCCGCACCCTGGAGGGCCTGACCATCGTGGTGACCGGCTCGCTCGTCGACTTCAGCCGCGACTCCGCCAAGGAGGCGATCCTGTCCCGGGGCGGCAAGGCCTCGGGCTCGGTGTCGAAGAAGACCGACTACGTCGTCGTCGGCGACAACGCCGGCACCAAGGCCGACAAGGCCGAGCAGCTCGGCGTACCCGTCCTCGACGAGGACGGGTTCAAGTCGCTCCTGGCCGAAGGGCCACCATCGCGCGCCGAATAGCGCATCATTCATCCATGACCCTCACCTCGCGTGCCCTCGGGACCGCTCTCGCCGCCTCCCTCACCGTCTCCGGCGCCGTCCTCGTCAGCTCCGGACCGGCCCAGGCCGGCGGTGACAGCTACGGCACCGTCTTCAAGGTCGGCGAAGCCAAGCTCAAGGCCTGCAAGGTGTCCATCCGCGGGGGTCGGAAGTTCCGCGTCAACGGCTACCTCGACAACACCGCGGGGGAGCGCAGCGACGACGTCTACGCCAAGGTCACCGTCCAGAAGAACGGCAAGAACACCTCGGAGTCCTTCAAGACCCCCTACATCGACGGGGGCGAGAAGTCGAAGGTCTACAGCCTCGTCGTGCCCAACCGCAAGGCGTTCGGGCTGGAGACCGTCGGCGCGGGTCGCCAGTACGGCGGCGGCGGCACCCTCACTCTCGAG
>CAWGJR010000024.1:0-126030 GCA_963822915.1 uncultured Actinomycetota bacterium | reverse complement strand
ATGGGGTAGTCGATGCCGTGGGTGTGGGCTTGGTGGTGGTGGAAGGGGCAGAGCAGGACGGCGTCTCGGGTGTTCGTGCCGCCGCCGTTCTGACCAGGACCGGGTGTGGTGGACGTGGCAGAACGCGCCGGGGACGTCGCAGGAGGGGTGCTGGCACTGCTTCTGTTCGATGATCAGCGCGATCCGCTGGGGTTCGGTGTGGAAGCGGTGGGAGCTACCGAGGTCGAGGACGTGACCGGCCTTGTCCAGCACGGCGGGCATGACCTTTGCCTCGCAGGCCAGGCGCAGGAGCTGGCCGGGTGAGACACCGGTGCCGTCCTGGGTGCGACCCGCCTTCTGAGCTGCGCCGGTGTGGTCGTCGGTGAAGACGTCTGCGTCGGCGGTGACGATGATCGTGGCTGCCATCCCGGCCATCTTCGGCAGGCTGGAGAGTGGGTAGCGTTCGATGTACTCGATGAACGCCAGACCCATCTTGTGTGGGGTGGGCCTCTCGTGGTCGTAGGCGCCGGCACCTTCGGTGGCACGACGTGTTTGGGTGAGGCGAGGGCTTGGAGGGCTTTGCGGAACATCTCGGCCTGCAACGCGGGCAGGATGAACGACCCGCGGACGGTGCCGTCGCCGTTGTTGGCCATCCGCAGCTCGGCCCTCTTCTTCGCCCGTTCCTCCTGGGCCTGCCAACGCTTTGGCTTCGCGGGCTTCGGCGCCGTCGGGGTCGATGGTCTCGAACAGCTTGTGGCCCATCTCCCGCAACGTCGTAGGCGTCGTGGTCGGCTGCCTCGGCGATCAGCAGCGCCTCGGCCCGCACGGCTTCGGCTGCGAAGTCCTCGTCGAGGTTGTCGATCGCGACCCCGATCGCGGCCGCCTGCTCGGCCAACACCTCACCGGCCGCGAGGGCTTGACGGGTCTGGTCGTGGGCAGCCAACGTCTTGGCGAGCTTGGTGTGGCGGCCGGCTTCACCCGAGGTCATCATGGTGACCCGCGCAGCCACTGCGTCAGACCCTTCGCACCGATCGCTGCGGGTAGGTCGAGGGTCTGGGCTTGGAGAGGGCGCGGGTCTCGACCTCGGCCAACCGTGACAGGTCCTGGTGAGTCGGGTGACGACCTGGGTGGTCTCCTGCGCGTTCAGCGACCATGCCGGGGTGTCCTTGATGTCGTCGAGACCGTCTTCGAGCAGGTCGAGGAAACGCAGGATCGGGTGTCCGGTCCTGGTGTCGTCGAGGTGCCTGCTCATGGGTCTACTCAAGCACCCACCACCGACACTCCAGGACCGAGTTTCCCGCTCAACCATGGGGTTGTGGAGAACTTTCGGTGCTGGTGGATCTGTGGAGGTCGGTGGTTGCGGTGGGTGATCGACTCACCGGGTTTCGTCGACGCTCGCTGGCGCTCGCTGCTCAACCTCCGGTGATCCGGTCGGCGCTCGCTGCTCAACCTCCGGACCGTACGGCGCTCGCTGCTCAACCTCCGGAGCCGGGGCCGGTGTTGGCTCCGCAGAGCACGACGACGAACCGCTCGTCCGGGGCGGGGCGGTAGGCGCCGCTGGTGACGGCGGCCAGGGCGGCCGCGGCGCCGTTCTCGACGACGATCCGATAGTCCTCCCAGAGCAGCGTGCGTGCCTGCACGATGTCGTCGTCACTCACCAGGACCGATCGCACGCCGGTGCGCGTCGGCGAGCGCGAAGGCGATGTCGCCGAGGCGGCGCGCCCCCAGCGAGTCCGCCGCGATGCCGGAGACGCCGACGTCCCTCGGACCGCCCTCGGCCAGGGCGGTGTGGAGCGTCGGGATGGTCAGCGGCTCGACCCCGACGACCCTGGCTTGCCCCTCGGTCGCCGCTGCGACGCCGGCCATCAGCCCGCCGCCGCCGACGGCCACGACGATGGTGTCGACCTCGCCCGGCCAGGTCCTCCACGATCTCCAGCCCGAGCGTGCCCGCCCCGGCCACGATCGCCGGCTGGTCGTAGGCGTGGCAGTAGACGGCGCCGGTCGTCGTCGCGTGCTCGATCGCCGCCTCGTAGGCCGCGGCGTACTCGCTGCCGCCCAGCACGACCTGTCGCGCCGTAGCGTGCGCAGCTTCTCGACCTTCACGGTCGGCGCGTTCTCGGGGACGAAGACCGTCGCAGGCACGCCGAGCGCGCGGGCGGCGTAGGCGTTCGCCAGGCCGGCATTGCCGCCGGAAGCCGTGACGACCCCGACGCCCGTGTCGAGGCTGCCGTCCTCGGCGGCGCTGAGGATCCGGTTGAAGGCACCGCGTGCCTTGAAGCTGCCGGTGTGCTGGAGGTACTCCAGCTTGAACCAGCCCGTGCCACCGAAGGTGTCGCCGACGTCCAGCAGCGGCGTACGACGCACGCGTCCGGAGATCCGCGAACGCGCAGCCTCGACGTCGGCGCGGGTGATCACGGCCGGCCGCTCACGCGCGGTGGCCCGCGACGTTGATCACGTGGCCGTCGGGGCTGCGGACGAAGAACCGGCGGATGCCCCAGGGCTCGTCGGTGAGCGGGTGCACGATCTCGTGGCCTCGGCGCTGAGCCTCCTCGAAGGCCGCGTCGACGTCGTCGACCTTGATGGTCATCGCGGAGTCCTCGGGCGCCGTCGCGTCGCGCGTCACGACCTGCACGCACGCACCCGAGTCCGGGGAGACGAACCGGGCCACCCAGCCCTGGTCCATGCCGACGTCGGTCAGCCCGAGGAAGCCGAAGAACTCCCGCGCCCGCTCGACGTCGTCGGTGTGCAGGTTGGTGATCGCCTCGACTGCCTTCATCCTCCGAGTGTGTCACCGGGCTCGACCTCCCGCCTCCGGTACTTTGAGCAGGCCATGCGCCTCCTCGTCACGTTCGTCGGTGGACTCGGCCACCTGGCCCCACTGCTTCCCCTGGCACGAGCGGCCCAGGAGGCGGGCCACGACGTCGCGATCGCCGGGTCGGGCGGGCTCGTCACGCGGATCGAGCAGGCCGGGTTCGTCGCCTTCGCCACGAGCCCTCCACCCCACCACGACCAGCGGCCGCCGACCCGCGAGCGCACTCCGCTCGAGGTGATGGACGCTCGCGCGACCGAGATCGAGTTCGCCGCAAACTTCGCTGACCGGAGCGCGCGGCGGATGGCGGGGGCGGTGCCGGACGTCATCCGCGCCTTCCGGCCGGACCTCGTGCTGAGGGACGAGACCGACCTCGGCACGACGATCGCCGCCGAGCTGCTCGGCGTGCCCGTGGCCACGCACCTCGTCCTGGCCGCCGGGCTCCTCGTCCGACCGGAGCTGGTCGCTCCGCGCCTCGACGTCGTGCGTGCCGAGCACGGCCTGCCACCCGACCCGACGCTGAGCCGCCTCACCTCGGGGCTGGTCCTGACCGATGCGCCGCCGTCGTTCCGGAGCCCCGAGTCGCCCCTGCCGATGACGCCGAGGCACTACCGATCGGGCGTGGCCAGCAGGGCGCCGTCGCGCACCGGGCGGCCGGGGATCTACGTCACCCTCGGCACCATCTTCACCAGCGCGTCCGGCGACCTCTTCGAACGCCTCCTCCTCGGGCTGGCCGACCTCGACGCGGACGTCGTCGCCACCGTCGGGTCGAGCACCGACCCTGCCGACCTCGGACCTCAGCCTGCCCACATCAGGGTCGAACGCTTCCGCCCCCAGGACGAGGTCCTCCCGGAGGTCGACCTCGTCGTCTCGCACGGCGGATCGGGAAGCCTGATGGCGACCCTGGCCCACGGTCTCCCCTCGCTGCTGCTCCCGCTGGGGGCAGATCAGCCGCACAACGCCAGGCGAGCCGACGAGCTCGGCCTCGGGGTCACCCTCGACGCCGCGGCCGTCCGACCGGAGGACGTCGCGGCCGCGACGCGAGCTGTCCTCGCCGACGGCGACCTGCAGCAACGGTGCCGCGACGTCGCCGCCGAGATGCGGGACCTGCCGGGGCTCGCGGCCGCGGTAGTGGCGCTCGAGAGTGTCGTCTCGAAGGCATAGGACGTGCTCGGCCCACGCCGCACCGACTGCGGCGACCCACAGCTCGAAGTCGACGCCTCTGCGCGAGCCGGGCACTAGCCTGACCAGTGCCCGTCCGCGAGACGGATGAACGAGGAGGCGCCGGTGAGCACCGAGAACCCCATCAGCCCGAAAGCCATCGCCGCGACCACTGGTGCCGGACTCGGCGCCGCTTTCGGCACCCTCATCACCTGGCTGCTCGGAGTCACCGTCTGGGGCGCATCGGCCGAGGCGGACCGGGTTGCCGACGCGATGGCGGCGGTCCCCAGTCCGATCACCGCGCTGATCGTCCTCCTGATCCCGGCGGGACTCGCTGCGGTCCTGGGGTGGCATGCCGTCGACCCCAACCGGGTCACCACTCACGAGCTCCGCACGCTCCGCAACACCCAGGCCGACGCCCAGGCCGACGGGGGCGTGTGACGCCCGTGGCGCGCGCCCCCTGCAGGGGTGATGGCACCGAGTGGTGAGGGCGCGATGGTCGAGAGAGACGCACGGCGACCGCACGTGCGCACCCCTTCCACCATCGAGGTCCCATGTCCACCGACGCCATCGTGCTGCTCAAGAAAGACCACAAGGAGATCCTGCGGGCCTTCACCGACTTCGAGAAGGCCGGCCCGGACGCCCAGGTGCGCAAGGGCCAGCTGGTCGAGAAGATCATCGAGCTGCTCACCGTGCACACCTACATCGAGAACGAGGTGATGTACCCCC
Source organism: uncultured Actinomycetota bacterium (assembly GCA_963822915.1). Classification (GTDB taxonomy): domain Bacteria; phylum Actinomycetota; class Actinomycetes; order Propionibacteriales; family Nocardioidaceae; genus Nocardioides. The sequence goes on along the minus strand of CAWGJR010000024.1, from coordinate 121,352 downwards.
GCGTGCGCACGCTGCTGCCCGAGCTCGAGGACGACGTGCTGGAGTCCTACGAGGAGCACCACGTCGCCGACGTGCTCGTGATGGAGCTCGTCGCCCTCAAGCCGGATGCCGAGCGCTTCACCGCCAAGACGACCGTGCTCATCGAGAACGTCCGCCACCACATCGAGGAGGAGGAGCAGGAGTGGTTCCCTCAGGTGCGTGAGGGTCTCGGCCGCAAGGCCCTCCAGGAGATCGGCGCCGAGATGCTCGAGGCGAAGAAGAAGGCGCCACGCTCCCCTTCGCAGCCGAGCGCGCTGAAGAAGACCGTCGACGCCGTCATCTCCTGACCACCCGCTCGCCGCTCCACTGCTCCTCGACCAGTCGGACCACCTCGGGGCAGGTCAGCCCGAGGGCGCGTGCCGTGGCGACGAAGTCGGCCACGAGGCCGGGAAGGCTCGGGCTGCGGGGCTGGGCGGAGCGGACGAAGGTGCCACGACGTCCGTGGGTGTCGATGACCTCGTCTGCCTCGAGCTCGCGGTAGGCCCGCGCCACGGTGTTCGGGGCGAGCCCGAGGTCGGCCGCCATCTGGCGCACCGTCGCCAGGCGCCTCCCAGCCGGGAGCGTGGGCTGGAAAACGGTCCGTGCGACGATGCCTGCGCCGGCCGACCGGGCCGACGCGAGCACGAGGATCGGAGCACGACATGGCGGGACGGTTCGAGGGCAAGCGGGTGCTGGTGACCGGCGCGGCCGGCGGGATCGGGCGCTCGACGGTCGAGCTGCTGATCGAGGAGGGCGCCCGCGTCGTCGGGGTCGACCTGCGTGCGGACGGCGACGCCGACGTGGTGTCCTGCGACGTGAGTGACGCCGCTTCGGTGTCCACCGCCGTCGAGGTCGCCGTGGACCGGCTCGGAGGACTCGACGTCCTGGTCAACGTCGCCGGCATCGACCAGTTCCGTCGCTTCGCAGACCTCGACGTCGCGATCTGGGAGCGGCACCTCGGCGTCAACCTCACCGGTCCGATGCTGATGAGCCACGCCGCGCTCCCCCACCTGCGCGAGAGCAGGGGCAACATCGTCACGGTCGCCTCGATCGCCGGCCTGCGCGCCCAGCCCTACCAGGCGGCGTACTGCGCCTCGAAGGCCGGCGTCATCATGCTGATGAAGTCGCTGGCCCTCGAGCTCGCGGCCGACGGCATCCGCGTCAACACCGTCTGCCCCGGCGGCGTCGAGACCGAGCTGCCGATGGCGGCGGCCGCCGAGCACGCCGACTCCGACCTCGACTGGGGCCTGCTCATGGAGGCGTCGGGAGCGCGCTACGGCTTCATGCCGCCGCGCGACATCTCCGATGCCATCGCCTACCTCGCCTCCGACGCCGCTGCCTCGGTGACGGGCGCGGTGCTGTCGGTCGACCGGGGCACCGCCTGTTGATGGTGCGACGGTCGCCGGTGTCGATTCCGGCGGGTCCCACACGTCATCACCGCGACATCCCACTTCGAGAGGAAGCACTGTGAGCGAGTACGTCGTCCTGTTCCCGGCTGACAACGAGGCCGAGTGGCAGGCGGGCACCGAGTCGGACCACGAAGCGACCTATGCGATCGACGCCGAGTTCCGCCGCCAGCTCGAGGCACGTGCCGGAGCGATCATCGGTGGCGCCGGCCTCGCGTCCAGCAGCCGGGCCCGCACGATCACCCGGGCGGCGGACGCCGGACCACTCGTCACCGACGGTCCCTACACCGAGAGCGTCGAGCAGATCTCGGGCTTCTTCCTCGTCACCTGCGACGACTACGACGCGCTCGTCGAGGCCGCCCGGGTGCTCACCCGAGCCCACCCGGTCGTGGAGATCCGGCCGGTGGACGAGGACTGACCTCCGGTCGGACCTACTCCCCGAGGCTCTCCTCCGGCAGCGGGCCCAGCACGGCGAAAGCGTCGAGGTAGGGCTCGACGTCACCGTCGACGACCCAGGAGCGCAGCTCGCCGGCGGTGCGCCGACTGGTCAGGGCCCGGAAGACGTCGAAGCCGGAGGCGCGCAGCACGGCACCGGTCTCGCCCTCGTGCGACTGCCAGACCCAGGAGTCCGACTCCAGGCGGAGCGGTCGTGAGTCGGAGACGTTCTCGGCCAGCCGGCCGGCCATGCTCTCGCGGATCGCGGCGACCCCGTCCGAGTCCCGCGCTCCCGGCGCCCCGAGCGCGCCGCGCAGGTCCTGCTCGTGGATCACGAGGTCGCCCAGGGGCCGCGGCTCGTCGGCCAGGTAGGCGACGATCCCGTCGTGGTCGGCAGCCCACTCGGCGAGCAGGTCGGCCACCGAGCGATCACGACGGGCCTCGACCTGAGCGCGGGTCCACTCCTCGTTGTGGTCGTCGGGCTCGTCGCCCGCGAGGACGTCGTGGCCGAGCCCGATCATGTGGGAGAGCAGGTCGCGCGCGGTCCACGCGGGAGTAGCGGGCACGCGCACCCCCATGCCGTCCTCGCCCGCAGCGAGCGCGAGGGCGCGCACCCGCTCGTAGCCGTCGTGCCAGGCAGTCTGGGTCGCGTTCATGGGGTCACCGTGCCAGCCCGGTCCGGCGTCGGCGGCCGGCAGGACCGGTGGCGTGCCGAGGTCGCTGAGGTCGAGGCCCTCCTCGGGAAGTGCCACCACCCGCTCGACGATGCCGGCGAACCCGCTGGTCGCCTCGGCCAGCGCTGCGAGGTTCGCCGGCTCGTAGCCGCCGGCCTGGAAGTGGTTGACCGCGCTGCTGGCCACCCGCACCGAGAGCGCACGCTCCGAGGTGAGCCGGCGCAGACCGCCGACGAATGCCGGGCTGCGCCCCAGCCCCAGCCGCGCCTTCAGCACGAGCAGCAGGTTGGTGAGCCGGAACAGCCAGGTGAGCGGGTCGTGGCGGATCGGGTCGGAGCCGCTGTCGGCGTAGTGCGCCAGCAGCGGTACGTCGAAGACCAGGCCTGCCTCGTGGGCCTCGCGCGCCATCCACAGCAGCGCGGTGTCGGACAGGCCGGTCGAGTGGTAGCCGCCGCCGACGTCGGAGTGCGCCCCCTCGAACCACACCTGCTTGACCCGGTCGTCCTCGGTCGGGGCACCGGGCCGGCCCTGCGGCGACTCCCACAGGGTCGGCGCGAACTTCAGCCGGGTCTCGTCGATCGCCAGGGCGTGCCGGGCGCGTCGTACCTCGCTGCCCAGCTCGATGTCGTGGAAGCGAGGGGTGAACCGCATGAACCCGGGCACCCCCAGCGCCCCGACGGTGTCGAAGACGCCCAGGAAGTCGATCGGCGCCGGGTGGCAGTGGTCGTGCTTGAACTCCTCGACGCTCGCCCCGAAGGCGCCCTCCGACGGGTCCTTGCGCTGGTAGAGCGCGACCGCCGCCGGCAGTCGCTCCTCGACCAGCGACTGCTTCGTCAGCAGGCCGACGCGAGCGACCATCCCGGCGACCGACCGCGCGGTGTAGGCGCCGCGGCTGAAGCCGAAGATGAAGATCTCGTCGCCCTCCTCGTAGTTCTGCGCGAGGAAGCGGTAGCAGGCGACCACGTTGCCGAAGAGGCCGAAGCCGAACGCGCCCCCGAGGACCCGGTCGGCGAGGTAGCTCCCCGCACCGACGCCGCTCACGTAGTAGACGAGCTGCTGGACGCCGCCCGTCGACGCGGCGTCACTCTGCACGGTGCGCGCGAGCTTCTCGATGTTGGTGATCGTCTCGTTGTCGGGCTTGTTCCACGTGCCGTCGCAGCAGACCACCAGACGCTTCATGCCTCCGAGGTTCGCAGAACATCGCCAGGGTCGCCACCGTCTGGGACAGGCGGCAGCAGCGGCAGACGGCGTACGGACTCGAAGCGGCGCTCGCGGCCGTCGACCGGGTCGGTGAAGGCGATCTCGGCCGCCAGCAGCTGGAGCGGTCGCGAGAAGTCGTCGACCGACGTCTCCCGCACGACGGGGTAGAGCGGGTCGTCGACGATCGCGATGCCGAGACCGTGCAGGTGCAGCCGGAGCTGGTGGGTGCGACCGGTGCGCGGTGTGAGCCGATAGACCGCGCGGTCGCCGAGGCGCTCCTCCACCGCGATCTCGGTGACCGCGTTGACCGGCGCGTCGGGCACGACCTCGCCCTGCCACACGCCGCGCTCCTTGCGCAGGTGGTCGCGCACCGTCGTCGGCAGCTCCAGGTCCGCCCGCCAGGGCGCCAGCGCCCGGTAGGTCTTGTGGACCTGACGGTGCTCGAACAGCGACTGGTGCGGGCCGCGCCACCGACGCTCGGTGGCCAGCATCAGCAGGCCCGAGGTGATGCGGTCCAGCCGGTGCAGCGGCGACAGCTCGGGCAGCCCCAGCTCCTCGCGCAGCCGTACGACGACGCTCTGCTGCACGTGGCGACCTCGCGGGATCGTGGACAGGAAGGCCGGCTTGTCGACGACCACGAGGCGGTCGTCCCGGTGGACGACGATCAGCTCACCCGGCACCGCCGGCTCCGCGCGCAGGTCGCGGTGGAACCACACGAACGTGTGCGGGGCGTAGGGATCCTCCTCGCGCACCGGACGCAGGTCGGCGTAGACGAAGCGCCTGCTCGCGAGCATCGCCGCGACCTCGGCGCGCTCGGGCAGCCGGTGGCGCAGCCACTCGCCCATGGTCACGGCGTCGCCCGGCGTCCGGCCCTCGGGGTCGCGGTCGGGGGTGCGCAGCCACGCCGCGTCGAGGCCGTGCCGCTGCGGGAGCGGGGAGCGCGGTGGCATGCGGCGAGGCTACGGCGTCACCGCGATCCCACTCACCTGTGCGGGGGACGAGCAGGCACCCGCCGCGGCCACATGCTGGAGCAATGACAGACCAGACCCAGACCCCCGAAGGCAACCTCGAGCACCTGGTCGAGCTGATGCAGGACATGCCGATCGCGATGTTCACCACCTTCGGCCCCGACGGCCCGCGCACCGTGCCGATGTCGCGCCAGGAGGTCGACCCGGGTGCGGAGCTGTGGTTCATCACCGCGCGCAACACCACGCACGTCGACGCGATCATCCACGAGCCGCAGGTGGCGCTGAGCTTCTCCTCGCGCGACGCGTGGGTCGGCCTCAGCGGGACGGCGCACCTCGTCGACGACCTCGACAAGCTGCGCGAGCTCTGGAACACCTTCGCCGAGGCCTGGTTGCCCGGCGGCCCGGAGGACCCCGACGCCGCGCTGCTGCGCGTCGACGTCGAGCGTGCGGAGTACTGGGACACCCCCGGCGGCAAGATCGCCTCGCTGCTCAGCTTCGCCAAGGTCAAGCTCACCGGCGACACCTACGACGCCGAGCACGGGACTGTCGAGCCCTGAGCCCCGACCGCGCGCAGCCCACCCCCACGGGGGGCTCGACCGGTCGCGGGGAACACCCTGCCCGAGCGACCTGTTGGACCGGACGACAGCGGATGACCCCGCACCCACCGTTCCTGAGGAGGAATCCATGTCGAAAGTCCTGATCATCGGCGCGCACGGCAAGATCGCCCGCCTCGCCTCCACCCGCCTCTCCGCCGCCGGCGAGGTCGTCTCCGGCGCGATCCGCAAGCCCGAGCAGTCCGACGACATCCGTGAGAGCGGCGCCGAGCCGGTGCTCGCCGACGTCGAGAACCTGTCCGTCGAGGAGCTCGTCGACGTCGTCGACGGCCACGACGTGGTGGTCTGGTCGGCCGGCGCCGGCGGTGGCAGCCCCGAGCGCACGTACGCCGTCGACCGCGACGCCGCGATCCGCACCATCGACGCGGCCTCCCGGAGCGGAGTCTCCCGCTTCGTGATGGTGTCGTACTTCGGCGCCGGCCCCGACCACGGCGTCCCGGAGGACAACGACTTCTACGCCTACGCGCAGGCCAAGACCGAGGCCGACGAGCACCTCGCGAAGAGCGACCTCGACTGGACGATCCTGCGTCCCAGCTCCCTCACCGACGAGCCCGGCACGGGTGGTGTCGAGACCGGCGACGGCGTGGAGGCCTCCCAGGTCGCGCGGGCGACGGTCGCCGACGTCATCGCCGCCGTGGTGGCCCAGCCCCAGGCGACCGGCGGGCTGACGCTCGCCTTCAACGACGGGGACCGGCGGGTCGCCGACGTCCTCGGCCTCCCGGGCTGACCGGCCTCGGAACCGGCCGCCACACTGGTGCCATGACGTCAGCCACGAGTGATGCCTGGGGGATCCAGCGCGACTGGATCGACGCCGACGAGCAGCCCCAGCGGGTGCCCGAGGCGACGATCGCGCTGATGCGCGAGGCGATCGGTGAGCCTCCGAGCGACCTCGAGGAGCGTGCGCCGGTCGTCACCCGGCCGGGCCGCGCCACCGGTCTGACCGGCCGCGTGACCTGTGAGGACGGCACCGAGCGGACCCTCGACGACGTCGTGGCCGAGGACTTCCCCCTCGGCTACCACTCGCTGACCACCGACGCGGGCACCACGCGGCGACTGATCGTCTCCCCCGGCACCTGCTGGCTGCCCCCGGAGCAGACCTGGGGCTGGTCGGTGCAGCTGTACGCCGCCCTGTCGACGTCCAGCTGCGGGATCGGCGACCTCGCCGACCTCCGCCTGCTCCGCGAGTGGACCGAGGCGGCCGGCGGCGGCTTCCTGCTGGTCAACCCCCTGCACGCGACCGCGCCGGTGCTCCCGCAGGAGTCGAGTCCCTACCTCCCGGCCACCCGCCGCTTCCGCAACCCGCTCTACCTGCGCCTCGAGGAGGTGCCCGGCGTCGCCGAGGTGCTCTCCGACGACGACCTGCCGCCGGCACCCTCGTCGGGCACCATCGACCGCGACACCGCCTGGCTGCGCAAGCGCAGCGTGCTGCGTCGCGCGTTCGGCCGGCGCGACGTCACCGATCGCGCTGACGGGGCCGAGGGCCGCTTCGCCGAGTGGCGCACCGCCCAGGGCACCGCCCTGGAGGAGTACGCCGTGTGGGCGGTGCTCGCCGAGGAGCACGGCGGCGACTGGCACGACTGGCCGGCCGGTCTCCACGACCCGCACGGCCCCGACGTACGGGCGGTGACGGTCGAGCGCGCCGAGGACGTCTCCTTCCACGCCTGGCTGCAGTGGCAGCTCGCCGAGCAGCTGCGGGCGGCCACCGGTGACCTGACCGTCATCCAGGACCTGCCCATCGGCGTCTCCGGCGGCGGCGCCGACTCGTGGGCGTGGCAGGGCGTGCTCGCCGACGGCATCACCGTCGGTTGTCCTCCCGACGCGCTCAACAGCACGGGCCAGGACTGGGGGTCGCCGCCGCTGACACCATGGCGGTTGCGCGAGGCCGGCTACGACCCGTTCATCGAGTCGGTGCGCGCCACGATCGCCGGCGCCGGCGGCATCAGGATCGACCACGTCATGGGGCTCTTCCGTCTCTGGTGGATCCCCGACGGCGAGGTCGCCACCGCGGGCTGCTACATCCGCTACCCGGCCGACGACCTGCTCGACATCGTCTGCCTGGAGTCACACCGCGCGCAGGCCGTCGTGGTCGGCGAGGACCTCGGCACGGTCGAGGACGGCGTCAACGAGGCGCTGGCCGAGCGCAACATCCTCAGCTACCGCGTGCTGTGGTTCGAGGACGACGAGCCCGCGACGTGGCCCGAGCTGTCGCTGGCCACGGTCACCACCCACGACCTGCCGACCGTCGCCGGGCTGTGGAGCGGCTCGGACGTCGACGACCAGCTGGTGAGCTCCGACATGGCCGAGACCGACGTACGAGCCGGGCGTGAGGAGCTGCTGGAGCGCCTCGGCCGCGCCGGCGTGACGCGCGAGGACGACGTCGCCGACGTGGTGCCGGCCGCCTACCGTCGACTCGGCGGAGCACCGAGCCTGCTGCTCGCCCTGTCCCTCGAGGACGCCCTGCTCGAGGAGCGGCGTCCCAACATCCCCGGCACCACGGCCGACGACCGTGACAACTGGTGCATCCCGCTGCCGGTCGCCGTCGACGACCTCGCCGGGCTGCGCTCGACCCGCGCCGTGGTCGACGCGGTGAACCAGCGCGCCGACCCGGCGGGATAGTCCTGAGGGACTCGACGCGACTCGGCCCGATCGGCATGACGCGTCGGAATCGGGAGGGACCGTCCCAGGTCGGTCAGGACGCCTCGGGGTCGGTGGCCGGGCCCTCGTCCACCGCGCCGCCCTCGTCCGCCCACTCCGAGCCCTGCTGGTCGTCCTGGGCCGGGTCGGACTCCACGTCGGGCTCGACCTCGGGGGTGCTGTCGTCGGACTGCGACATCAGCTCACTCCCCCTCGGGCGCGGGCGCCGGCTGGGTCTGCGGGTCGGCCGACGGCTGGTCGGGGTCCATGCTCGGGACGACGTCCGGTGCGTCGTCGGGGTCGCTCGGGGACGGGTCGGTGGGGATCTGGGTCATCTCCCCAGACTCGCCCACCGCGGCGCGGCGGTCTCCCCCCGTGCAGGTGACCCGTGCAGACGACCGTGCGGGCGACCGTGCGGGCGATCTCGTCACCGGGGTGGACCCGCCCCACGCGACTACGCTCACCGACATGGTGGACGAGGCGGTCGGCAAGGCGGTCCAGGCGGCGTTGACGCCCCTGGTCGCGTCCCTGGCGGCGTGGGGCGTCGGCGAGGCGCACTGGCTGCCCGATCGTCAGGGCGCGCCGGTGATCTGGTTGCGCACCCGCACCACCCGCCAGGCCGACGCGCTGTCGTCGCAGGTCTGGCTCGAGCCCCAGGTGCAGGTCACGCTCACCCGTCTCGGGGTGCCCCACGACCTGGTGTGGCGGATCCGCATCGAGGTGACCTCCGCCCAGGCCGAGGACCAGCTCTTCCGGGACTGACTCTTCCGGACCGACTCTTCCGGGACTGCAGGACCGCGCCGTCGCCGCCCCCCTCAGCGCACGCCGCGCCCGACGAGGTAGTCGTTGACGAAGCACCGCTCGGGGTCGAGCCGCTCGGCGAGCCCGCGGAACTGCGACAGCTTCGGGAAGAGCCCGGCGATCCGGTCGGCGTCGAAGCCCAGCGAGACCTTGCCCCAGTGGGGGGTCGGGTCGAAGGGCTCGAGGGCTGCCTCCCACGCCTCCAGGCACGGGCGCACGGCGTCCAGGTCGCTCAGCCAGGTGGCGTGCATCGCGACGGCGTCACGCTCGCGGAACGGGCTCAGCCACAGGTCGTCGGCCGCGATGGTCCGCATCTCGAACGTCATCAGCGCCGGGCGCACCCGCTCCGCTGCCGCGGTGAGCGCCTCGAGCGCGGCCCCGGCGTGGTGGCGGTCGAGGAAGAACTCGGACTGGATCTCGTCGCCCGCGCTGGGGGTGAAGGCCATCCGGAAGTGCGGCAGCCGCTCGTGCCACGGCCCCGGGACGCCGAGCTGCTCGGTGGCGGCGCGCACGTCCTGGCCGGGCACCGGGTGCATCGGCTCGGTCGCCTGGCGACCGCCGAAGGCCGGGTCCCACGCGATCGCATCGACGTCGACGCGCTGCTTGCGCCACGCCATGTCGACCGCCGCCGGGTCGCCGAACCTGCTGAAGAGGCTGACGCTCGTCGCCGAGGAGAGGATCGCCTCCGCGTGCTCGGCCGTCGAGGCGGTCGGCAGGTCGACCACGACGGTCTGGCTGACGTCGTAGGTCGGCTCGATGTGCAGCCACACCCGGGTCACCACGCCGAGGGCGCCGAGCGAGACGACCGCGCCGGGGAAGTCGGGGTCGCCCCGGCGCACCCGCCACAGCTCACCGTCGGCGCGCACGAGCTCGAGCCCGACGACCGCGGAGGCCAGGCACCCCAGCGCGACCCCGGAGCCGTGGGTGCCGGTGGCGCAGGCGCCGGCCACACTGATGTGCGGCAGCGAGCCCATGTTGGGCAGTGCCCACCCTGCGGCGTGCAGGACGGTGGCGACCTCGGCGTACTTCGCCCCGCCCGGCACGACCGCGACCTGCGCGTCGGCGTCGATGTCGATGTCGAGCCGCAGGTCGTGGGTCGAGACCAGCGTGCCGGTCGTGTCGGCGATCGTGGAGAACGAGTGGCCCGTGCCGAGCGCCCGCACCAGGCGAGCGCCGGCGACGATCTCCTGCAGCTCCTCGACGGAGGTCGGCCTCCGGACGTCGTCGGTCGAGAAGACGACGTTGCCTGCCCAGTTACGCATGGGGCACCGCCGAGGGTCGGGTCGCGCTGAAGCGCCACTCGAGGCGTGCGCGGTACTGCTCACCCGGGGCCAGCAGCGCGCTCGGCCAGTCGTCGTGGTGCGGGGAGTCGGGGAAGAGCTGCGGCTCGAGCGCGATCCCGTCGCCCTGGCGGTGACGCCCGCCGCCGGCTGCCGGACTGGTGCCGTCGAGGACGTTGCCCGTGTAGACCTGCAGTCCCGGCTGGTCGGACCGGACCTCCAGGCTCAGCCCGGTCGCCGGTGACGTCAGGATCGCGTGGGTGACCGGGCCCGGCGGGTCCTGGGCGGCGTCGATCACGAAGTTGTGGTCGATCCCGCGGGCGTCGACCACCTGCGGGTGGTCGTCGCGGACCGCCGCTGCGATCCGGGTCGGCCGGCGCAGGTCGAACGGCGTGCCGTCGACCGGGGCGTGGTCGCCCAGCGGGATGCCCTCCTGGTCGATCGGCGTGTACGACGACGCCGGCACCTGCAGGAGGTGGTCGTCGACCGTGCCCGACCCGCGACCGCCGAGGTTGAAGTAGGCGTGCTGCGTGAGGTTGACGACGGTGGTGGCGTCGGTGGTGGCCGCGAGGTCGATGGTCACCCCTGCCGGGTCCACGGCGAACGTGACCCGGACGGTGACCTCGCCCGGGAAGCCCTGGTCGCCGTCGGGGCTGACGAGCTCGAGGGTCGCACGGTCGTCGTCGTGCTCGACGAGCGTCCACAGCCGCCGGTCGAACCCGTCGGGCCCGCCGTGGAGGTGGTGGCCGCGGTCGTGGACGCCGAGCTGGTGCTCGTCACCCGCGAGCGGGAGGTGCCCGCCGCGGATGCGGTTGGCGTAGCGGCCGATGGTGCCCCCGAGGTAGCCCCGGGACGCGAGGTAGTCGGCTGTGGTCGGGTGGCCGAGCACGACGTGGCGGCGTACGCCGTCGGCATCGGTGACCTCGAGGTCGTGCACGGTCGCGCCCAGCGTCAGGAGTCGCAGCACCGGACCGGGCGCTCGACCCAGCTGGACCAGGTGGACCGCACGCCCGTCGGGGAGGGTGTCGAACTCGCTGACGCTCATATCGCGACGATAGCGACCACCGGACGCCGAACAGCGAGCGCCAGCGCACCGGAGGCTGAGCAGCGAGCGCCACCGCACCGGAGGCTGAGCAGCCGAGCGCCAGCGAGGCGTCGACGAAGCCCGGTGACCGTGGTTGCGGTCCGTACCCGGCTCACGGGGCTTCGTCGACGGCCTCGCCGAGGGCTCGGCCTGCTCAGCCTCCGTGGCTCGGCCTGCAGCTTCCGCCGCTCACCCGGTGCGCCAGCGCACCGGAGGCTGAGCAGCCGAGCGCCACCGCACCGGAGGCTGAGCAGCCGAGCGCCAGCGAGGCGTCGACGAAGCCCGGTGACCGTGGTTGCGGTCCGTACCCGGCTCACGGGGCAACGCCTGTGGCCTCGCCGAGGGCTCGGCCTGCTCAGCCTCCGTGGCTCGGCCTGCAGCTTCCGCCGCTCACCCGGTGTTGCGCAGGCCCGCCGCGATGCCGTTGATCGTGAGCAGCAGCGCGCGCTGGAGGTCGAGGTCGGGCTCGTCCTCCGGCAGCGCACGGGTGCGGGCGAGCAACGAGACCTGCAACGCGTGCAGCGGCTCGAGGTAGGCGTCGCGGATGGCGAGCGTCGAGCGCAGGGTCGGCGCACCGGAGAGCAGCTCGTCCTGGCCGGTGACCCACAGGACCTGCTCGACGGTGCGGGCGTGCTCGTCGCGGATCGTGTCGAAGAGTGCGTCTGCGCCCTCGGGCACCAGCGTGCGCACGTAGCGCGCGGCGATGTCGAGGTCGGTCTTGGTCAGCGTCATCTCGACGTTGGAGAGGAAGGTGCGGAAGAAGTTCCACGAGCCGTACATCTCCCGCAGGATCTCCCCGCGCCCGTCCTCGCGCGCGGCAGCCAAGCCGCTGCCCACGCCGTACCAACCGGGCAGGATCATCCGCGACTGGGTCCAGCCGAAGACCCACGGGATCGCGCGCAGGTCGTCGAGGCCGCCGGGCCCGCCGGGCCGCTTGGCCGGTCGGGAGCCGATGTTCATCTTGCCGAGCTCGTCGACGGGGGTGGCGGCGACGAAGAACGGGACCAGCGCCTCGTCGCGCACCAGCGCGCGGTAGGCCACCTGGCCGGCGCCGGCGACGGCGTCCATGGTCGCGTTCCACCCGTCGAGGACGTCGCTGGGCAGCAGCGAGGTGCGGTGCAGCACCGAGGCCTCCAGCACGGAGGCGAGCGCCTGCTCGAGGTTCTCCCGGCCGAGCTGCGCCAGGGTGTACTTGTCGGAGATCACCTCGCCCTGCTCGGTGATCTTGATCGGCCCGTCGAGGCTGCCGTAGGGCTGCGACATGATCGCCTCACCCGTCGGGCCACCGCCGCGGCCGACCGACCCGCCGCGGCCGTGGAAGAGCCGGAGGGTCACGCCGTGGGCGCGGGCGATGTCGCGCAGCGCCCGCTGTGCGCGATGGATCTGCCACTGCGAGGCGGCGATGCCGGCGTCCTTGGAGGAGTCGGAGTAGCCGAGCATGATCTCCTGCACGTCGCCGCGCGCCGCGACCACGCGTCGGTACGACGGCTCGCTCAGCAGGGCCTCCAGGAGCGGGCCCGCCGCCTCGAGCTCGGCCACGGTCTCGAAGAGCGGCGCGAACCCGATCCGCGAGGTCGCCGGACGGGTGTCGGTGCCGAGGTCGACCAGGCCGACCTCCCGCGCCAGCACGACCACGGCGAAGAGGTCGTCGACGTCGTGGGTCATCGAGACGATGTAGGTCTCCACGACGTCGGGCCCGAACGTGTCGAGCGCGGTGCGGATCGTGGTGAGCAGGTCGACCACCGCGGCAGCGGTGCCGTCCAGCCCGGCGAGGCCGGCGCCGGTGAGCGGGCGCACGGCCGCCATCTCCAGCCCGAGGCGCTCGATCCGTGCGGGCCGGTCCAGGTCGCCGTACGGCGGGTCGAGCTCGCCGAGGCGGTCGTAGAGCGCGGCGAGGGCCTCGTGGTGCTTCTCGCTGTGCTCACGCACGTCGAGGGTCGCCAGGCCCAGCCCCATCGCCGTCGCGGTGCGGATGAGGCGGAGCAGCGCGCCGTCGGCGGTGAGCCGGTCGCCGCTCCCGATCAGCGACTCGCGCACCAGCGTCAGGTCGGCGAGCAGCGCACCCAGGTCCTCGTAGTCGCGTCCGGGCTCGTGGGCGGTCGCGTTGGCCAGCCGGTCGCGGGTGCGCAGCAGCCGGACCCGCACATAGCTGAGCTTGAGCCGGTAGGGCTCCTCGGCGTTGAGCCGCTTGATCGTGGAGTAGGTGATCGGCAGCGCCTCGCGGTCGGCCTCGAGGCTGGCGGCGAGGTCGTCGGAGATGTCGATCATCCGGGACGACGACGAGAGCTCCTGGAGCAGCTCCTCGACCGCGCGCACCAGCTCGCGCAGGCCGAAGTCGTGCTGGAGCTCGAGCACGTCGAGCGTGACGGCGGGCGTGACGTTGGGGTTGCCGTCACGGTCACCGCCGGCCCACGTGCCGAAGCGCAGCGGCCGGGCACCCGGCGGCAGCTCGACACCGAGCGAGGCGAGGCTGCGGTCGAGCTCGGCCAGCAGGTCGGGCACGACCCGCTCGGCCAGCGTCTGGAGGTAGTAGATCGCGGTGCGTGCCTCGTCGGTCGGCTCGGGCCGGTCGATGCGCAGCTCGTCGGTCTGCCAGAGCAGGTCGACCAGCTCGGCCAGCCTCCTCTCGCTGCCGGACACGTCCGACGTACGCCCGCGCGGGTCCTCGGCCGCGTAGGTCACCGCGGCGATCTTGCGGAGCAGTCCGAGCACCGAGCGGCGCGTGGCCTCGGTCGGGTGGGCGGTGAAGACGGGGCGGTACTCCAGACGACCGAGCACGTCGGTGATCAGCTCGCGGTCGATGGTGCCGGCCTCCAGCGCCTCCCCGATCCGACGGGTCGTGGCTGCGAGCGGCCCCTCGGGGCGGGTGGTCAGCTCCTGCCACCGGTGCAGCTGCTCGGTGACGTTGACCAGCTGGAAGTACGCCGTGAACGCCCGCGCCAGCACGATCGCCGTCGCCGCGTCGACGTCGGAGAGCAGGTCGTGGAGGGCACCGTCGTCGGGCTCGCGACTCAGGGCGCGCACCCGCTCGACGAGGGCCAGCACCTCGGCGCCCTCGTGGCGGGTCAGCGCCTCCCCGAGCAGGGTGCCGAGCTGGCGCACCGAGGCGCGCAGCGCCGCGTGCTGCTCGTCGCTGGAGACGCCGCCGGCGAACTGCGAGACGTCGGGGTCGCGCCGATCGGCAGCGATCAGCTGCTCGGTCGTGTAGGCGACTGACGGGTCGGATGACATGGCAGCAGTGTGCTGCACCGCGCGTCTGGAGCGAGCGGTGTGTCCGTGACGCAGGCACCGGGTCGTCGAACGCACCGGGTTGACGAGCGCGTGCCGGGAGCCTCCGGTGCTTGCCTCGGATTTACAGGCAGCCGGGGCGTTCCCTTGCGCGCGGAGCCTCGTTTCTCCCTCATGACAGGTCGTGCAACGGAGCTCGGAAGGGGGCACTCGATTGGCTGGGTCGAACGCGTCCACCTGCCTCGCCGCAGCTCGTCGTGAGCGATGCCGAGCTGGTGCTCCACCGGCCGGTCGACGACCTCCCGGTCCGGCAGCGCGAGCTCGTCCTCGCCTGGTTGCACGATCACGGGGTCGACCCCGACCGAGTGGCGCTGCATCGCCCCGTTCGACGCTTCGAGGAGTCGTCGAGCCTGTCCTGGCCCGAGGAACGCGACGGCGGCGTGGTCCTGCATCGCTGCTTCCCGGCGGTCGGGGCCGGGGTCTGCTGGCCCGCGCCGTTCCCGAGCGGGCTGCTGGAGGAGTCGGCCGACGAGACGTCCGACGTGCGGCCGCGGGCCCTCCGCCTCGTCGCGGAGCGCTGACTCCCGTCCTCGCGCGCTCGTGCGGGCGTGTGACGTTCCCCTCTACTTTCGGGGGGATTGAGTCGCTCCTCGACCGGGAATGACGGCGATGAGAAGTGCACAATTCCTGTCTGCGAAGGAGCCCAGCACCATGAGTGTCGTCACCGCTCTCCCCATCCCCGAGGAAGCCCTGTCGCCGCGGGAGATGGAGGTGATCGAGCTGGTGTGCTGCGGTCTGTCCAACCAGGAGATCGCCGCCAAGCTCTACGTCAGCATGAACACCGTGAAGACCTACGTGCGCGGCGCCTACCGCAAGATCGGTGCGGACTCCCGCTCCCGAGCGGTCATCTGGGGACTGCGTCACGGCTACGGCAAGGAAACCCTCAGCGTCGCCCCCGGCATGGCCAACTGACGCCCTGCGCGGACCGTCCATGAGCAGCGGGCAGGGCAGTCGACCCGAGACGACGCCCGACGGGCACCACGTCGTCATCGACGGCCGTCGATGGCGCGCCACCGATCCTGCCATTCCGGAGGACCGGCGACGCGAGCTCACCCGCATCCTGATGGCGTGGCGGCGCGACGTGAAGCGCACCCGCGGCACCGACGACGAGGCTCGGACCCGAGCCGGTGTCCAGGCCGCCAAGGTGGCGCTTGGGTGAGCGCGGGAGTCCGCCCTGGTGGGAGCAGAGCGACCAGGAGCGGCGCGCCCGGTGGGAGACCGAGCAGGGCGAACCACCGTCCTGAGGCGCGCCGGTCGCGGTCAGCCGGCGTCGGGCAGCGCCTTCAGCAGCGCGTCGATGAAGGCCGGGAGGTCGTCGGGGTTGCGGCTGGTGATGAGGTTGTCGTCGGTGACGACCTCCTCGTCGACCCACGTGGCCCCGGCGTTGCGGATGTCGGTCTGCAGGCTGGGCCACGACGTCAGCGTGCGGCCGGTCAGCGCGCCGGACTCGACCAGCGTCCAGGACGCGTGGCAGATCGCTGCCACCGGCCGTCCGGAGGAGACGAAGTCGCGCACGAAGCCGACGGCGTCGTCGTCGGTGCGCAGGGCATCGGGGTTGGCCACGCCACCGGGGAGGACGAGCGCGGCGTAGTCGTCGATCGAGGCGTCCGAGACGGCGAGGTCGACGGACTGGCTGTCCACCTGCTCGAGGTGGTCGAAGAGGGTGGCCTCTCCGGACTCGGGAGCCAGCAGCACCGGCTGGTGGCCGGCCTCGACGAGCGCCTTCCACGGCTCGGTGAGCTCCACGCGCTCGATGCCCTCGTTGGCGGTCAGGAATGCGATCTTCTGTGTCATTCCTCGAACCTAGGTCGCCTCGGGTGCTGGTTCGACGCCCTCAGGGGTGACCCCGACCGGGGCACGCAGGTCCGGTCAGGGGGTCGGCAGCGGCTCGAGGGAGTTGCCCCTCGGGATGGAGCCACAGTTGGCCGTCGGGGAGTAGCCACCGGCGAGACGGCGACCCAACCAGGCGTAGGCGTCGACGCCCCACAGCGGGACGGTCGTGAAGTGGCTGGTCGCGTCGTACTGCTGGTACTGCACCTTGGTGCCCGCGCGGCAGTAGCGGCGAGCCAGCGACCGGACGTCACCGGCGATCATGACGCCGTCGCCCGCCCCGATGCCCCGGGTGTGAGCCCGACGTGCCCTCGAGCGCGCCGTTGGCGCCCTGACCGATGAACATCGGCACCGTCGGGACCGGCGCGCGACCGAGGTTGAGCTGGTTGACGGTGCGGACGTAGACACGGGATCTCCTCCGGGTCGGGGAACCGCTTCTTCGCCATCTGCTTCCACGTCAGCCCCGGGTAGGCGCCGAGGACCTCGGCGATCGAGGCCTTGCGCATCTCGGCGAAGACCTTCTTGCCGTAGGGGTTGAGGTAGCGCTCCAGGTCGACCTCGAACCCGCGCGCGGCCCCGACGAGCGCCATCGCCAGCACGCCGGCCCAGATCTGGCTGCCCTCGATGTAGTCGAGGTTGTGCGCCGGCGCGACCAGGCACGCCGCCCTCGGCGGCCCCGACGATCCGTCGGTTGACCTCGGGGGCGTAGCTGGGGCCAGGGCCGCGGCCCAGTTGGTCGCGATGGCGCCGCCGGAGTAGCCGAAGAGCCCGATCTTGGGTCGCGGCGTCAGGCCCACCTGCGGCGAGGCGATCGCGGCGCGGATCGAGTCGAGGGTGGCCCTGCCGTACTCGGGTCCGGCCGCGAAGTCGGCCGTGCGGCCCTGGGTGTCGGCGATCACGACGCGTCATGCCGTCGAGCAGGAACGGCGCGATCAGCGCCGCCTCGGCCTGCACGGCGGTGGCGCCGCCGCTGGTGCCGCCGTCGACGGCGTACGACGGACCGTCCGGCGGGTTGAGCGAGTCGTAGAAGGAGCCGTAGGCGACGAGCCTCCGAGGCTGGACACGCGCCGGCGGCAGGATGACCGAGGTGACGTTGACCGTCGGGCGCTGCAGCTGGTCCTCGGTGCGGTAGAGCAGCTGGACCACGTCGAGCGGCACGGGGATGCCCTGCAGGGAGTAGGTGATCTCGCGGGTCTTCAGGACCGTGCCCGGCTCGATCTTCCGCAGCGGCTTCCTGCCGTCGTAGCGACGGAACGCCTCGACGCGCGATGCGGGAGTGGTCGTGGGGGCGGTGGTGGCGACCTCGGCCGAGGCGTCCGCCGCGACGGGTACGACGGCGACCGGGGCGACCAGGGCGCCCAGGAGGCTGAGGACGGCGCCGGCGGCGGCCCGTCGTGGTCGGTGCAGCACGGCGCGAACCTCTCGTCGGGGAGCGTGGGGAGTCGCCCAAGGGTGCGTGGGCGGTCGGGTCGTGTCAATGGCGAGATCGACAGGTTCCGCCGCTCGGACGTGCCCCTGCGGATCGGCACGCTGGCGACGACCAGCCTGGAGGACGCGTTGGAGTACTCCGGCCACGCGCGACTGCACGTCGATGCGACGCGCGACGCGATCGCCGACTGCACGTGACCTGCCGTCCGGCTCGGCTCACCGCAGCGACGCGCACCGCACGCACTGCCGCGCCGCCGGTCGTACGTCGAGCCGCTCCCTGCTGATGACCTCGCCGCACCGCTCGCACTGCCCGTAGGTGCCGGCCGCGAGTCGGCGCTCCGCGGTCGCGATCTCGTCGAGGTGCGCCCGAGCACTCGCGGCCAGCGCGCCGACCTGCGAGCGCTCGAAGGCGATGGTGGCGCCCTCCGGGTCGTGCTCGTCGTCGGCGTTGGTGTCACGGGAGGCGGCCACGACCTCGTCGTAGTCGTCGCTGAGGCTCGCCAACCGGCGCAGCGTGCGCGCCCGGTCGGCGGCGAGGCGGGCGGTCGCGTCCATGCGTAGCATTGTGCTACAACCGGCGGTATCCTCGAGACATGAGTGCCACGATGCCGACCCGGATCGACGGCGACCTCTTCGCCGCAGCCAAGTCCGCGGGCGCGTCGCCAGCCGCAGCGCGGCGCAGCAGATCAGTCCACTGGGCCCGCATCGGACGCGAGCTCGAAGCCGCCCCCGGCGTGAGTCACGCCGACATCGAACGGGTCCTGTCCGGTCACGGCGCCTACGACGCGCTCCGCGAGCGCGAGCAGGCCGTCGTACGCGCCACCCGGGCCGAGGGAGTTGCCCTGCGCATCGAGGGCCTCGACTACGCCGAGCGCTTCGAGGGCCGCAGGTGAGGACTGGTCCTCGGCCGACGAGACCGGCGCCGTCGAGGTGCACCAGCCGTCGCAGTCCAAGCGGCGCACGCGCGGTCGGAGCGCGTGAGCTCGCCGATCCTGCACCTCCTCGTGGGTCCCAACGGCGCAGGCAAGTCGTCGTTCGTCGAGGACGCGCTCTGGCCGCAGTGGCCCGACCTCCCGTTCGTCAACGCCGACCTCATCGCCGCCGAGCGCTGGCCGTACGCCCAGTCCGAGCACGCCTACGACGCCTCGCGTGCCGCGGCACACGAGCGCGACCTCCTGCTCGAGACGCACACCTCGTTCATCACCGAGACCGTCTTCAGCCATCCCAGCAAGGCAGCCCTGGTCGCGCGCGCGGCCCACCTCGGCTACCTCGTCCACCTGCACGTCGTCGTCGTGCCCGTCGACCTGAGCGTCCAGCGCGTCGCCGAGCGCGTCCGGCGCGGCGGCCACGTCGTCCCCGAGGACAAGATCCGCGCCCGCCATGCGCGGCTGTGGTCCGTCCTCGTGCCGGTCGTGCCGCTCGCGGCGCGCGCCGACTTCTACGACAACTCGCAGGCGGCGACACCGTTTCGACTGATGGCCGCCTACGAGCGCGGACGGCAGGTCGGGGAGGCCGCCTGGCCGGCGTGGGCGCCGGACGCGCTGCGTCAGCTGTGAGGGGCGATCCGGACCGATGGTGAGCGACCGGGTGGAGCGACGACGGCTAGATTGACGAGCATGGGCCAGCGACGCGAGCTCTCCGTCCGCGAGGACACCAACCGGCGGATGCTGCGGGCCCGCGACGAGATGGACCGTCGCTATGCCGAGCCGCTCGACGTGGCGACGTTGGCGGCGATCGCGCACCTGTCGGCATCGCAGTTCGGACGGGTGTTCAAGGTCGTCTACGGCGAGACGCCGCACCGCTACCTCCAGCGGCGTCGGGTCGAGCGGGCGATGACCCTGCTGCGCCAGACCGACCGCCCGATCACCGACATCGCGTGGGACGTCGGCTTCGCGAGCCTCGGCACCTTCAGCCGGACCTTCAGCGACGTCGTGGGCCGCTCCCCGAGCGAGTTCCGCGCGCACCACGCACCGGTCGCGGTGCCGTCGTGCTTCGTCGCGGCATGGACCCGGCCCCGCGAGCCCACGACAGTCGTTTCGGAGAAGCAGGACACGGGGGCGACTCACTAGCGTCCTCCTCATGACCACCAACCACATCACCTCCCTGCACATCCGCAGCGTCCCCGTGCTCGACCAGGACGAGGCCCTCGACTTCTACACGACCCACCTGGGCTTCGAGGTGCGCGACGACATCGACCTCGGCTTCATGCGCTGGCTGACCGTCGGGGTGCCCGGTCAGGACACCTCGCTGCTGCTCGAGATCGTCGGCGGACCGCAGCACGACGAGGCCACGGCCACGCAGGTGCGCGAGCTCGTCACCAAGGGCGCGCTGGGCGGGCTCTTCCTGCTGAGCGACGACGTGCTACGCGACCTACGCCGCCCTCCGCGACGCCGGGGTCGAGATCACCCAGGAACCGGTGGAGCAGCCCTACGGCACCGACTTCGGCCTGCGCGACCCCTTCGGCAACCACGTCCGGATCAGCCAACCCAACGCGGCCACACCGGCCGAGGTGAAGGACGACTACGAGGGCTCCACCACATGAGCTATCCGCCCCCGCGCTACCACGGCGAGTCGGGCGAGACCTCCGCCCACGTCGTGCGAGCGGACCTCGAGCCGGACGTCGTCTACCCCAACGGCAACAAGGTCTTCTACCTCGCCCGGGACACCCAGACCTCCGGCACGTTCGGCCTCTACCGGTGGGAGTTCGCCGGCCCCGCCAGCGGTCCAGGCCCCCACTTCCACCGCACGATCACCGAGTCCTTCTACGTCCTCGAGGGCACCGTCACGATCTTCGACGGCAGGGACTGGGTCAGGACCCACGCCGGCGACTTCGCCCATGTGCCGGCCGGTGGCATCCACGGTTTCCGCAACGACGACGGCGCCGCCGCGATGCTGCTCCACTTCGCCCCGGGAGCTCCTCGCGAGGCCTACTTCGAGGGACTGGCCGCCGGCATCGACGACTTCGACGAGGACGATCGCGACCGGTTCATGCGCGAGCACGACACCTACTGGGTCTGACGCCACCCCTGCGCCCGGGGTACCTCCCCCGGCTCAGTCGCCGAGCACGCGCCGCAGGTGGTCGTTGGCGAAGCGGCGGTGCGGGTCGAGCCGGTCGCGCACGGCGAGGAAGTCACCGAAGCGCGGGTAGCGCTGCTCGAGGTCGGCCGCGGTGAGGGTGTGCAGCTTGCCCCAGTGGGGTCGGCCGTCGACGTCGCGCAGCACCGCCTCGACCGCCGCGAAGTACGCCGTGTGGTCGCGACCGACGTACTGGTGGAAGGCGACGTAGACGTTCGACCGGTCGTAGCCGGTCGACAGCCAGACGTCGTCAGCCGCCGCGACCCGGACCTCGACGGGGAAGGCGACGGTCTCGCCGGTGCGGTCGAGCCAGCGCTGGGCCTCGGCGAGGACGTGCTCCAGGGCCGCGCGCGGGATCGGCGTACTCCATCTCGTGGAAGCGCACGCGCCGCTGCGAGCAGAACACCCGGTGCGAGGTGTCGACGTACTCGCGCGCGCTGAGTGCGCGGGCCGCGACCTGGTTGACCGTCGGCGCGAGCCGGGGCGCGGCGGTGACGACGCGCTGCAGCCCGGCGAAGACCCGGTTGCTCATCAGCTCGTCGTCGAACCACGCGCGGGCGCGGCCCAGCGGCCGCGCCGGACCCGGCACCCGGTCGTTGGTCTTGGTGAGCACGCGTCGGGTGTGGGGAAACCAGTAGAGCTCGGCGTGGTCGTGACCGGCGACCCACTCGTCGAAGCCCTCGAGCGTCTCGTCGAGCCCGGCCGGTCGTTCGACGGCGCGGAGGAGGTACGACGGCTCGCACTGCAGCGTCACGGCGGTGACGACACCCAGCGCACCGAGCCCGACGCGGGCGGCGGCAAGGTCGTCGGGGGTCGTCTCGTCGAGGTGGAGCAGCTCGCCGTCGGCGGTGACCAGGTCGAGCGCGGTGACCATCGCGGCGAGCCCGGTGAAGCCGGCGCCGGTGCCGTGGGTGCCGGTGCCGATGGCGCCGGTGATCGTCTGGGCGTCGATGTCGCCGAGGTTCGACAGGGCGAGGCCCTCGGCGTCGAGCAACCGGTTGAGCTGGGCGATGGTCGTGCCGGCGAGCACCGTGACGGTGCGGCGGTCTCGGTCGACCGCGACCAGGCCGGTGAGGCGGTCCAGCCGGACCTGGGTGCCGGCGGCCACGGCGATCGGCGTGAACGAGTGGCCCGAGCCGACGGCCTTGATCGGACCGGTGGTCTCGGCGACGACGCGCTGCACCTCGGCCGGGGTCGTCGGACGGACGACGTCGGTCGGGGTGACGACCACACTGCCCGCCCAGTTGCTCCAGGGCTTCTCGGGACTCACGTCGTCCATGATCTCAGCGCACCGTCCTGATGCGGTAGACGAGCACGGCCCCCAGCGAGGTCGCGACGCCGACGGCGAGGAAGAGCGAGGAGTAGCCGCCGCCCGAGGTGATGAGCAGACCGGCCAGGGCGGGGGCGACGGCCACCGGGACGATCGTGCCGATGTTCATGATGCCGAGGTCCTTCGCGCGGGTCTCGGCGTCGGGCAGCACCGCGGTCACCAGTGCCTGGTCGACGGCCATGTAGGCGCCGAAGCCGCCCCCGAGCAGCGCGGCGGCGACGAAGGCGACGCCGAAGGACGGGAAGGCCGCCAGCAGGAGGCCGGCGACGCCCTGCATCGCCGCGGCCACCGCGACGAAGACCCGGCGCCGGCCGAGCCGGTCCGACCAGAGCCCGCCGACGTAGGTCAGCGTGACGCCGAACAGCAGGTAGACGACGGTGAGCTCGAGCAGTGCGGTGTCGGGGTCGCTGCGCCTCAGCTCGTCGGTGAGGAAGTAGAGCAGGTAGCAGGTGCCGAGGGAGTTGCCGAAGTTGACCAGCAGCCTCCCCGCGAAGGCCCACGCGAAGTCGGGATTGCCGCGCACGTCGATCCGCAACGAGCCGACGATCTCGCTCAGGGGCACCGGCGTGGTGTCGCCGGGCGGGACCTCGCGGTAGTGCCGGACGAACGGCACCGTCAGCGCGACGAGCAGGATCGAGATCGCGACGTAGCCCTGGCCCGAGGTGAGCGCGAAGGCGCTGACCACCCCGATGCCGAGCACGACCCCGAGCGCCTGGGGCCCGAAGATGGCGCTCGACGCCATGCCGCGCTGGTGCTCGGGCACCCGGTCGGCGACGACGGCGGTCAGTCCGGCGGTCATCGCCGACAACCCGATCTGCGTGAACGACCACCAGGCGGCGAGCGCCACCCAGTCGGTCTGCGCGCCGCAGCCGAGCAGTCCGACGACGAACAACCCCGCGCCGACGACGATGAAGAGCCGTCGCCGGCCGAAGCCGCTGCGCGTGCGGTCGGAGAACGCGCCGAAGAGCGGCAGCGCGACGAGCGCGACCACCGCGGAGGCGAGGTTGAGCACCGCGAAGTCGCGCACCTTCGAGCCGGGGTCGATCTGGGCGAGCTGGTCGGGCAGCAGCAGCTGGAGCGGCACCAGGTTGGCGGCCCAGAACCCCAGCCAGGCCAGGGAGAAGTACGTCGTCCAGCGGCGCGAGACGTCGGGTTGCGAGGCTCCACCCGCGCTCCCGCTCGCCGTGGGCCGGGCCGGGCCGGCAGGCAGCGGCTCAGAGGAAGGCATGACCCTCGCCGCGGTAGGTCGGCACCACGTCGACGACCTCGTCGCCCGACACCAGGTGCAGCTCGTTGACCCGCTCGCACAGCTCGCCGGCCTTGCTGTGCCGCATCCAGATCCGGTCACCGAGCCGCAGCGCGGCGGCCGCCTCACCCAGCAGCGGGGTCTGCACCTCGCCGGCGCCCTCCTGCGGGTTCATCCGCAGGCCGGCCGGGTGCGCGATCGTCGGCAGCCGGTCCTGGCCCGGGGGCCCGGAGGCGATCCACCCGCCACCGAGAGCGGTCGCGATGCGTGCGGAAGGACGGCGTACGACGGGGAGGACGAAGTAGGCCGCGTGCCGCGGCTGGAAGTGTCGGTAGTGGTCGAACAGCCCCGGGCCGTAGAGGCCCGAGCCGGCGCCGATCTCGGTGATCACCGGCTCCGACGCGGTCCGCTCGATGCTGCCGGTGCCGCCGCCGTTGACGAAGCGCAGCGGCGCGACGTCGCGGACCGCGGCCACCGCCTCGGCGCGGCGCTCGGCGAGCTCGCGGCCCGACGCCCGCTGCATCGCGCGCACCGCCAGCCGCTGGAGTCGGGACCCGGCCTGGTCGTCACCCAGGCCGGCGATCTGCCCCTCGTAGGACATCAGCCCGTCGAGCTCGACGCCGGGTCGCGCCACGATCTCGCGCGCCAGGGCGACGGCCTGGGCCGGCGAGTGCACCGGCGAGCGCCACGGCCCGAGGTGGATCCGGCCGCCCAGCAGCTCGAGGCTGGCGTCGAGGTCGAGGCAGACCTTGATCGTGGGGTGCCCGGCACCGAGCACCTGGTCGATCAGGTCGAGGTGGGCCACGGAGTCGACCATCAGCGTCACGCGGTCGCGCAGCACCTCCTCGGCTCCGAGCCGGCGGAGCCCGTCGCGGTGGGTCGTGGGGTAGCCGATGACCACGTCGGCGGCGCCCGGACCGTCCTGCTCGGCGAGCCAGAGCGCCTCGGGCAGCGTGAACGCCAGGAGGCCGGCGTACCCCTCGCGGACGACCGCGCGGTCGGTCAACGATCGGGCTCGCACCGACTTCGTGGCCAGCCGGATGGTCGCCCGACCGCCGGCCCGGCGGGTCAGCTCGGCGGCGTTGGCGTCGAAGGCGTCCAGGTCCACCACGGCGTACGGCGGCTCGAGGCCTGCCGTGACGGAGGCGAGCTGATCGAGGCGTGCGGTCACCGGTGCAGTCTGCCTCGTCGACGCCCGGCTGTCGCGCGACGTGCTCGGTCGGTCAGAGCGTCGCGGGGTCCACGTCGAGGGTCGTCCGGTCGAGGGACTCCAGCAGGTCCAGCTTGGCGTGCACCGTCGGCAGCTCGAAGCGGAAGAAGTACCGCGCCGCCGCACGCTTGCCGTCGTAGAAGAAGTCGCTGCGCTCCCCCACGGCGAGCAGCTGCTCCAACCAGATCCAGGCGACGACGATGTGCCCGGTCGCCTCCAGGTAGAGCGACGCGTTGGCCAGCGCCAGCGCGGGGTCGCCTCCCTCCCACAGTCGCTGCGTCACCGTGACCAGGCGGCCGAGTGCGTCGTCGAGCTCGGCGGCGTACGTCGCGAGGTCCGAGCCGGTGGCAGCCGCCGTGGTGGTGCTGATCGTCTCGACCAGGAGGGCCAGTCCCGCGCCGCCGTCCATCACGACCTTGCGCCCGAGCAGGTCGAGCGCCTGGATCCCGTGCGTGCCCTCGTGGATCGGGTTGAGCCGGTTGTCGCGGTAGAACTGCTCGACGGCGAAGTCGCGCGTGTAGCCCGAGCCGCCGTGGACCTGGATCGCCAGGTCGTTGGCCGCCAGGCACCACTGCGACGGCCATGACTTCGCGATCGGGGTGAGCACCTCGAGGAGGAGGTGCGCGCGGGCCCGGTCGTCGGGGGCGTCGGCAGTGGCCTCCTCGTCGACGAGGCGGGCGCAGTAGAGGATCAGGCCCAGACCGCCCTCGACGTAGGCCTTCTGAGCCAGCAGCATCCGGCGTACGTCGGGGTGCTCGACCAGCGTCACGGGCGGTGCTCCCGGGTCCCTGTTGTCGAGCGCGCGCCCCTGCGTGCGGGTCCGCGCGTAGTCCAGCGAGTGGAGGTAGCCGGTGTAGCCGAGGGCGACCGCACCGGCGCCGACCGCGATCCGCGCCTCGTTCATCATGTGGAACATGTAGGTGAGGCCGCGGCTCTCCTCACCGACCAGGTAGCCCACGGCGCCGCTGCGTCCGCCCGGGGTCGCCAGACCCTCGCCGAAGTTGAGCAGGGTGTTGGTGGTGCCGCGGTAGCCCATCTTGTGGTTGAGCCCCACCAGCGCGACGTCGTTGCGCTCGCCCACCGAGCCGTCGTCCTCGACGAGGTGCTTGGGGACGATGAAGAGCGAGATCCCCTTGACCCCGGCCGGCGCCCCGGGGGTGCGGGCCAGCACGAGGTGGACGATGTTGTCGCCGAGCTCGTGGTCGCCGCCCGAGATCCACATCTTGGTGCCGTGCAGGCGGTAGGTGCCGTCGTCCTGGGGCTCCGCCCGGGTGGTGATGTCGCCCAGCGACGACCCGGCCTGGGGCTCGGACAGCGCCATGGTGCCGTAGAAGCGGCCCTCGATGATCGGCTGCGCGAACAGCCGCACCTGCTCGGGCGTGCCGTGGGCGATCACCAGGCCGGCGTTGCCCGAGGCGAGGAAGGGGTAGGAGAACGTGCCGGTGCAGGCGGCCTGGAACCAGGTGGACGCCGCCTGGTGGACGGTGAGCGGGAGCTGCATCCCGCCGTGCTGCTCGTCGAACCCGCTGGCCTGGAGGCCGGACCCGTTGTAGACCGCGAGCGCAGCGGCGACCTCGGGGATCAGCACGACCTTGCCGTCGGGGCCGACGACGGGCTCGCTGAGGTCGCCGGCGCGGTTGTGCGGGGCGAAGTGCTCGGTGGCGATCGCCTCGCTCAGGTCGAGCACCGCGTCGAAGGTCTCGCGACTGTGCTCCTTGAACCGGGTGCGGTCCGTCAGTGCCACGACGTCCAGCCACTCGTGGAGCAGGAAGTCGAGGTCCCTGCGGGACATGATCCGTGACGCAGCCATGGTGCCGAGCCTAGACGCGAGGGAAGATCCGCACCGCCGCCTGCGTTCGAGCAGACATGAAGAAGATCGGCTTCCTGTCCTTCGGCCACTGGACCGACCACCCGCAGTCGGGCACGCGCTCGGCCTCGGACGTCCTGCTGCAGTCCATCGACCTCGCGGTCGCGGCCGAGGAGCTCGGCGCCGACGGGGCCTACTACCGGGTCCACCACTTCGCTCAGCAGCTCGCCTCCCCGTTCCCGCTGCTCGCCGCCGTGGGAGCGCGCACCAGCCGGATCGAGATCGGCACCGGGGTGATCGACATGCGCTACGAGAACCCGCTCTACATGGCCGAGGACGCCGGCTCCGCCGACCTCATCTCCGGCGAGCGCCTGCAGCTCGGCATCAGCCGGGGGTCACCGGAGCAGGTGATCGACGGCTACCGCTACTTCGGCCACCAGCCCCGTGACGGCCAGGACCACGCCGACCTGGCCCGCGAGCACACCGCGACCTTCCTGAAGGTGCTCGAGGGCGAGGGGTTCGCCGAGCCCAACCCGCGCCCGATGTTTCCCAACCCGCCCGGACTGCTCCGGCTCGAACCGCACTCCCCCGGGCTGCGCGACCGCATCTGGTGGGGCGCCGGCACCCGCGCGACCGCCGAGTGGACCGCGCACCAGGGCCTGAACCTGATGAGCTCCACCCTGCTCAGCGAGGACACCGGCGTGCCGTTCCACCAGCTCCAGGCCGAGCAGATCGAGCTGTTCCACAAGGCCTGGGCCGACGCCGGACACGCCCGCACCCCACGCACCTCGGTCAGTCGCAGCATCTTCCCGATCGTCAACGAGACCGACCAGGCCTACTTCGGCACCCAGGGCCGCGGCGGCGACCAGGTCGGCGTGCTCGACGGCACCCGGCCGCGCTTCGGCAAGACGTACGCCGGCTCCCCGGACGCGCTGGTGAAGGAGCTCGCCGAGGACGAGGCGATCGCGGCGGCCGACACCCTGCTGCTCACGATCCCCAACCAGCTCGGCGTCGACTACTGCGCACACGTGCTCGACTCGCTCCTCACCCACGTCGCACCGGAGCTCGGCTGGCGCTGACCTAGGCGGTTCGGACCGGCCCGGACCACCCCCTCCAGGGTGATGGCCGGGTGGGGGCGGAGTCCTAGGTTCCACGGGTGAGCTTTCTCGGCAGCATCGTCCGCACGAAGGACGTCGACACCGTCATCCACCAGAACGACGAGGCCCCCGAGGGCGACGAGTCGTCCGGCCTGAAGCGCACCCTCTCGGCGCGCGACCTGATGGGCTTCGGCATCGGGATCGTCATCGGCACCGGGATCTTCACGCTCACCGGCGTCGAGGCGAAGAACCACGCCGGCCCCGCGATCGTCATCTCGTTCCTCATCGCCGGCGTCGTCAGCATGCTGGCCGCGCTCTGCTACGCCGAGCTCGCCGCCGCCGTGCCGACGGCCGGGTCGTCGTACACCTACGCCTACACGACGATCGGCGAGGTCTTCGCCTGGATCATCGCGTGGGACCTCATCCTCGAGTTCGCGCTCGGCGCGGCGGTCGTGGCGCGCGGCTGGTCGGGCTACCTCGGCAGCGCGTTCGACCTGCCGAACCAGTTCTTCGGCGAGACCGACTCCACGGTCAACCTCGGGGCCGTCTTCATCACGCTCGTGCTGGGCGTCGTCGCCGCTGTCGGCATCCGCGAGTCGAAGCTCGTCACCAACACCCTGGTGATCATCAAGGTCACGGTCTGCCTCTTCGTGATCCTGGTCGGCGCCTTCTTCATCAAGGCGAGCAACCTGACGCCGTGGTTCCCGCCGTCGGAGCCGATCAAGGACGACAGCGCGACGTCCGGCCTCGCGCAGCCGCTGTGGCAGTTCGTCTCCGGCGTCCAGCCCGAGGCGTACGGCGTCGCCGGCATCTTCGTCGCCGCGGCCGTCGTCTTCTTCGCCTACTCCGGCTTCGAGGCCGTCGCCAACCTCGGCGAGGAGACCGAGAACCCCGGCCGCGACATGCCGCGCGGGCTCCTCGGCACGCTGGCGATCTGCACCGTCCTCTACCTCGGCGTCTGCTTCGTGCTGACCGGCATGGTGAAGTACACCGACCTCGACGAGGGCGCCCCGATCTCCGAGGCGTTCAACGCCGTGGGACTGGGCTGGGCGGGCGTCCTGATCGGCATCGCGGCCGTGTCCGGACTGAGCTCGGTCATCCTCGTCGACATCGTCGCGATGGGCCGGATCGGGTTCGCCCTGTGCCGCGACGGCCTGCTCCCGCCCTCGATCGGGGCGATCCACCCGAAGTACTCGACGCCGTTCCGCATCACGATCGGCACGACCATCGTCGTGGCCGTCATCGCCGCCTTCGTCCCGCTCGCCACCCTGGCCGAGATGGTCTCGATCGGCACCCTGTTCGCCTTCGTCGTGGTGGCCATCGCGGTCGCGGTGCTGCGCCGCACCAAGCCGAAGATGGAGCGACCGTTCCGCACGCCCCAGGTGCCGCTGCTGCCGATCGTCTCGGCGGTCTGCTGCGTCGGGCTGATGTCGAGCCTGGCGGTCGAGACCTGGCTGCGATTCCTGGTGTGGCTGGTCATCGGACTGGTCGTCTACGCGTTCTACGGCTTCAAGCACTCCGTGCTCGGCAAGGGAGCGACCGGCAAGGTCACGC
Source organism: uncultured Actinomycetota bacterium (assembly GCA_963822915.1). GTDB lineage: Bacteria > Actinomycetota > Actinomycetes > Propionibacteriales > Nocardioidaceae > Nocardioides. The sequence continues at coordinate 92,373 of CAWGJR010000024.1, read as the reverse complement.
AGGGCTAGCCCGACTCGACCCCGGCCAGCCAGACGTCCAGCTCGCGTGGGCGGCGCAGCCGCACGGTCGCGAGGCGAGGATCGGCCCGCGTGCGCTCGGCCAGGTAGGCGCGGCGCTGCCCGAAGGTCGTCAGCGCGTGCCACACGGGGTGGTCGCGCGAGAGCCAGAGCGCCCAGGTCTCGACGTTGCCACCGAAGATCGGTTCGCGCGTCCACGAGCGACGCAGCGAGCGGCGCAGCAGCCGTGGCCACACGACGCGCCGGGGGTAGTCGAGCCACACCACCGTGTCCGCGGCCGCCCACAGGGCGTCGCGCTGCTCGACCGGCCCCCAGGAGTCGATGACCCACCGGGGTCGGTCCAGGATCTCGGCCAGGTCCGCCTCGAGGCTCACCGGCGACGACCAGCCGGGCCCGATCGACAGCGCGTCCATCTCGAAGAACGGCATCCCGGCCCGCTCCGAGAGCCGCCGTGCCGCTGTCGTCTTGCCGGCGCCGGACATCGCGACGACGAGCACCCGGTCCACGTCGCCACCGTACGGCGATCACCTACCGACGAGTACGCGCTCGATGTGCACGAACACCACGAGAGAGCGAGACTCGGTCCCACGATCTTGACACTCGATCTCAGGAGGACACATGACGGTCAACAGCGTGGGCGTGGTGGGCTGCGGCCTGATGGGAGCGGGCATCGCCGAGGTGTCTGCTCGAGCCGGGTGCGACGTCGTCGTCGTCGAGAGCGGCCCCGAAGCAGCAGAGGCGGGCCGGCAGCGGCTGGCGTCGTCCCTGGAGCGTGCCGAGTCGCGAGGGAAGATCCCCAGCGCCTCGGAGGTCCTGGACCGGATCCGGGTCTCCAGCTCGCTGGCAGACCTCGCCGACCGCGAGCTGGTCGTCGAGGCCATTGCCGAGGACGAGGGGCTCAAGACCGAGCTCTTCGCGAAGCTGGACTCGATCGTCGAGGCACCCGACGCGATCCTGGCCTCGAACACGTCCTCGATCCCCATCATGAAGCTCGCCGTCGCGACGCGCCGACCCCAACAGGTGCTGGGGATCCACTTCTTCAACCCCGTCCCGGTGCTCTCGCTGGTCGAGCTCGTGCCGTCCCTCCTGACCTCCGAGGACACGACCGAGCGCTCGCGATCCTTCGTCCAGGACGCGCTCGGCAAGCACGCCATCGACTGCCAGGACCGCGCCGGGTTCGTCGTCAACGCCCTGCTGGTCCCCTTCATCCTCTCGGCCATCCGGATGATGGAGTCGGGCTTCGCCACCGCCGAGGACATCGACGAGGGCCTCGTGCGCGGAGCAGCACACCCGCAGGGCCCGTTGGCCCTGGCCGACCTCATCGGCCTCGACACCACGAAGGCGGTCGCGGAGTCCCTCTACGAGGAGTTCAAGGAGCCGCTCTACGCGCCGCCGCCGCTCCTGGCCAGGATGGTCGACGCGGGTCTCCTCGGCCGCAAGAGCGGACGCGGGTTCTACACCTACTAGGGCGTGTCTCTCAATGGCTGGTCGAGTCGGGCGTCGTCCAGGGCGTGCGCTGGCAAGGCGCCGTCGCGCAGTCATACCGGGCGTCTTTCAAGCGATGGCAACGCAGCCAGCGTGCGTCATGGGCGGCGATCCGGCCGATCATGGATTGAGAGACACGCCCTAGTCCAGTCTGATCGTTCCCGCCGAGCGTGACCACGCCGGCGAGGGACCGACTTCCCGCGCGGGAGATGCAGGAGTCAGAGTCTTCGCGTCAGTGCCTGGAGGTCGCTTCGGCTCCCTGAAGACCGGCGAGCATCGCCAGCCGGAAGCGGGTCTCGTCCTCGGTTCCGGGGGCGGCGGTCATGATGACGATCTTCAGGTCGGCGTCGCCGTCGGTCAGGATGTCGCAGTCGATCGCGACGGGTCCCACGCTCGGGTGGTGGACGACCTTGCGGTCCTCGCGGTGGGCGCTGACCGTGCCATCGGCCCACAGCTCGGCGAAGCGGGCGTTACCGACGAGAAGGCTGTCGACCAGGTGCGCCAGTCGGGGGTCGTCCGGGAAGCGTCCGGTGGCGCGACGCAGATCGGAGACCACCGCGGCCTCGGTGTGCGGCCTGGTCCTGGACGACGACCGGCCACTGCGCGACGGCCGGGCCGTCGGCTGTCAGCGGAAAGATGCACCGGGCGAAGTTGCGCACCGGAACCGGGACGCTGGCGGGGTCGCCGAGCAGGGCGGCCCAGCTGCGGTTCCACCAGATCAGCTGCCAGTCGGCGGCGAAGACCGCGACCGCCGCGTCGGTCAAGCGGGACAACACGCGGTGCACGCCGGGAGGGATGTGGTCGGAGACCCGGCCTGGGTTGGGCGGCGCGAGCGAGGCGAGCCGGAAGAGGTGGTCGCGCTCGGCGGTGGTCAGCTGCAGGGCTCGGGCGAGTGCGGCGACCACCTGGGCCGAGGGGGTCGTGGCCCGCCCCTGCTCCAGCCGCACGACGTAGTCGACCGAGACCCCCGCGAGCTCGGCCAGCTCCTCGCGGCGCAGTCCGGTGGTGCGCCGGCCATGTCGGGCCGGCAGCCCCGCCGCGGACGGGGGGAGCCGGTCGCGCCACGCGCGGATCGTCGCGCCGAGGGCGGTCGGTGTCGTCACCGCTCGATCATCCCTCGCGACAGCCCGCCGCGGTGGACCTGGAGGTGGTACGGCGACTCCTACCGTCGAGCCGTCCCTGGTGGACCGCTCGCGGCGGTCCGCACGATGGACCCATGACGATCACCTTCATCACCGGAGCCAACAAGGGCCTCGGCCTCGAGACCGCCCGCCGCCTCGTCGAGCTGGGCCACACCGTGCTGCTCGGCGCCCGCGACCACGACCGCGGCGCCGCGGCCGCCGCACGAGCTCGGCGCCCGCTTCGTCCAGATCGACGTCACCGACGACGCCTCCGTGCGCGCCGCCGCCGACGACGTCGAGGCCCACGAGGGCCTCGTCGACGTGCTGATCAACAACGCCGGCATCGCCGGCACCGTACGGCGACCCGAGTCGCCGACTTGACCGGCGCCGACGTCCTCGGCGTCCTCGACGTCAACGTCGTCGGCGTCGTCCGCACCACCACCGCCTTCCTGCCGCTGCTGCGCCGCTCCGCCGACCCGGTGATCGTCAACGTCAGCAGCGGGATGGGCTCCCTCGCGCCACACCCACGACCCGGCCCGCCCCGAGTCGCACGTCGTCGCGCCGCTCTACACCGCCTCCAAGGCGGCGCTGACCATGCTGACCACCCAGTACGCCAAGGCGCTGCCCGACATCCGGGTCAACGCCGCCGACCCCGGCTACACCGCCACCGACCTCAACGCCCACAGCGGCCCGCAGACCGTCACCGAGGGCACCGACGCCATCGTCGCCCTCGCCACCGAAGGCCCCGGCCACGGCTCCGGACGGTTCGTCGACCGCCACGGCGAGATCGCCTGGTCCTGACCGCATCCCGCTCGAGGAGGCGTGCACGGTCTCTGTCCGACCCGCCCGACCCGGCAGCCACGGCCGGCCGGAAGCGACCCGAGCAGTGCTAGGCGTGCTCCTCGACCTGCAGTGCGCCCGAGGGGCACCGCCCGATCACCGCTCGCAGCAGGTCGGCCGTCTCTTCGGTGTCGGCCGCGCCCGGGTCGATCCAGGGCCGAGCGGAGGTGTCGAAGACCGACGGCATCCCGCGGACACACTCAGCGGCATGACGGCAGACCTCGCCGTCGAAGGAGACGTCGACCAGGGGTCCCACGTACGTCTTGGCGGTCACGGTCAGTCCTTCGCCGTGCTGGCGGGGACGCCGTAGACCAGTGGGACGTACTCGCGGTGCCGTGCGATCCAGCCCTTGATGAAGGGACACATCGGCAGCACCTTGCGCTGGTCGCCGGCACGAACGTCGTCGAGCGCGTAGCGGGCGATGGCTGAGCCGACGCCCGCGCCCTCGAACCTGGTGTCGACCTCGGTGTGGGTGAAGACGACGAGGTCGTCGGTGAGGATGTACTCGGCGAACCCAGCCTCCTCGCCGTCGATCCGTGCGACGTAGCGCGGCAGCTCGGTGGAATGGGTGACGTCGATGTCGGGCATCAGTTCTCTCCTCGGTGGTGGGATGTCAGGTCGCGTCGATGACGACGTAGAGGCTCGAGACCACGTGGTCGTCGAGGAGCAGGACGTCGCGGCCGGCGGCGAGCGCCGGCTGGCCCGGCGCCCCCAGGGACCAGCTGTAGGTGACCAGGTCCTGCGCCACCTGGACCGGTCCGGTGCGGGTGAGTGCGGCGCCCGGCACCTGTGCCTGGAGGCGGGAGATGGCCTCGGCCATCCCCTCGTGACCGCGGTAGGCGGCCCCGGGCTCACCGACCGAGACGTCCGCGGCGTACGTCGTGGCAACGAGTCGGTCGCGCTCGGGCCCAGGCTCGGCGTTCCACGCCTGGAGGTGGCGGGCGACCAAGGTCTCGATCGGGGTCATCGTGGTGGTCCTCTTGTGCGTCGGAGGCGGTGTGCTGCGCAGCAGCATCGCCGATCAGTTGAACGATCAAGTCATCGTGCCACACCACACATGAACGTTCAAGTCCTCCGCGCCGACTAGGATTTACCCGTGACGCAGGAGCCGTGGTTGACGAGCGACGAGATGGCGACGTGGCGCGCGCTCGACGCCCTGATCACGCGACTGCCGGCCGCCTTGGAGTCCCGGCTCCAACGCGACTACAACCTGAGCTATCTGGAGTACTACGTCCTTGCGGGGCTGTCCGACCAGCCCGAGCACTCCATCCGGATCAGCAGGCTCGCCGAGCTGACGCGCTGCGAGCTGTCCCGCCTCTCCCACCTGATCAGCCGCCTCGAGCGCCGCGGCCTGGTGCGACGTCAGCCCGATCCGGACGACGGGCGGTTCACCCTGGCCTGCCTCACCGAGGCCGGCGGACAGCACCTGGCGAGCGCGGCCCCCGACCACGTCTCGGCCGTCCGTCGCGCCGTCTTCGACGGGCTGTCCCCGGCCGACCAGCACGCTCTCCGGGAGGCCGCGCTGACCATCGTGGATCGGCTCGACTCGCTGGACCCCTGACCCGTCGCTCCGCGAGCTCGACACATCACGAGCGCGCTCTCGACGGCCGACCGCATCGCCGACCTTCGGCCTAGCTGGTCTCGAGGCCCTCACCGATGGCCGATGGGGCGAGGGCTGTGCGCACGGCGGGCTCGAGCGCCCGCCGCGATGGCGGCGTACCCGCGGTCGTTGGGGTGGAAGTGGTCCGCCGCGAGCTGCCCCTTCCACGAGGTCGGCCCGGTCACGCGCAGGTCAGCCAGGGCGATCCGTCCGGCGGCAGCCGCCGCGTCGATGGCGACGTCGGCTCGGCGGGCAGTCGAGGCGGGTTGGGGAAGGCTCGTGACCACCGTTCCGCGCGGCACCCGATCGACCAGCTCCGCATAGGCGCTCGGGACAGCGCGCCTGTGCGCCCGCCCTGCGAGGAGGTCGTTGGAGCCCACCTTCACCGTCACGAGGTCGTCCTGACGCAGCCCGATCGCCTCCAGCGCGGGGAGCTGCTGGTCCAGGACGTCGGACACACGAGCGCCGGTCGCCGAGAGGTTGAGCACCTGGAGGTCGTGACCGTCGTCGGCGAGCAGGCGGGCGAGCTGCCCGACCCAGCCGGCGTCGTGGGCCGAGGCACCGACGCCCCGCGTTCTCTGACACGCGACGTGTCGAACGCCACCCCCGAGATCGGCGCCCTAGTTCCACAAGGTGAGAGCGGGAAACGCTGATCGCAACGGGCCGTCCTTCGTGACGAGGAGAGCCTGGTTGGCGATAGCCGCGGAGAGGATCAGGCGGTCGTAGGGGTCGCCGTTGTGCCACTCCTTCTTCGGCGTGATGGCGGCCATGACGATCCGAGACAGGGGCGTGGAGTCCTCGCGGATGCCGACCTCGGCGGCCACCTTGTCGATGAGGTCGCTGGCAGGACTGCCGATTCTTCCGCGCTCGTGAAGCAGGTCCAGTTCCAGGCGGACGACGGGCGAGGCCAGCAGGTCGGCAGATTCCATGCGGGCGAGCAGGTCGCTAGGGAACCGGTCCGTCTCTCCAGCGGCGAGCCAGATGATCACGTGTGTGTCGAGGTGGAGCTGCTCGGTCACGGGTCGATCGCCGCGTCAGCGTCCCAGTCCTGCGACCAGTCGGTGCCGACCAGTTCCTCGGCGTCGACCAGCATCAACGACGGCATGGGCACAATGTTGGAGAACCGGCTGCCTTCCCGGACGCGGCTCAACTGGAGCACTTCGCCCTGCCGGGTCTCGATCTGCACGGGCTCGCCGGTGGCGGAGACCTGCTTGATGATGCCGTAGACGTCCTTGCGGAACTCCGACGGGTTCAGATGCTCGCTCATGCTCGCTATTCTACCCTATCGCGTACGTACTTTTCTGGAGTGCGTACGCGCACTACGGGCGTCGCGGGGCAATACCTGACCTCCCCGACCGCAACGCCATCATCCGCCTCGTCGGCGCCGTCCTGGCCGAGCAGCACGACGAGTGGGCCGAGCGGCGCCGCCACCTCGGACTCGACGTCCTCGCTAGGTCCCGGATGAGCCTGATCGCCAACCCTGTCGAGGAATCACCGACCAACGAGGAGGTCGCCATCAGCGCCTAACGACACGCCCGACGAAGGATTCGTTTCGAACACCACGCCTAGGGACTTGACCAGGTCAGGGGCCTTTCGCGGAGCCGCCTGTCAGAATCGAACTGACGACCTAGTCATGACAAGTGGGCACCCTCGGCGCAGGCGCGAATCTCGCTCAGAAAGCGCTGAACTGCGGAAACAACTATATCGAGAAGCACGGCCGATCACGCTGGATCATCATCGAAACGGTCCGGACACTGAACAAGTGTTGAGTATGTGTTGACCATCTGGAGCGCTGAGTCGCTCGATCCGAGCCTTCCAAGCCTCTGGTGGTGCGCCGACACGTCGGCCCGCCCTGCGTTGACCGAAGCGATGAACGGGGCTGGCTCGATGCGGCGAGCTTCTCGTGCGCATCGATCCTCCGCGCAATCGGCCTAGGCCAGTTCGCGCTCCATCGCTGGTGGCGATAGCTCGAGCGGTCGTCGCGCCAGTTGTGAGCCATACAGCCTCTGGCGGCCACGCCTGTCAGGGGCCGGGCGGTCTACTGACGCCGGGCGGCCTACAGACGGCTGGGCGCTACTACGCGAGCAGTTGCCACGAGGTCCTCGGACACGTCCCAGAGACGGCGAGCGTCGTCGGGGTCGAGGGCGTGGGGAAGCACGCCGTGGATGCCGTCGAGCTGGTCGACGACGGTCGGCCTCGTGGCAGTCCTCGAAGTAGCGGCCGCCGACGCCCTCGACGAGCGGCGAGGTGGCGAGGAAGACCGATGTCGCTGCGCCCTGCTCGGTCGTCTTCATCCGGAACATGCCCTGCCGCCTCGGCCTGCCGCGCCTGCGCCTCGGCGGCAGCGCGCTGCTCCTGCGCTCCAGTGGCGCTGCAGGGGGGTCCAGATGCCCCCGGGCATGAGCGCGTTGGCGGTGATGCCGTCGTCGGCCCACCGCCGGGTCGCCTCGACCGCGAACAGGGAGTTGGCGGTCTTCGACTGGCCGTAGGCGAGACCTGGGTCGTAGTCACGACGCTCGAAGAAGAGGTCGTCGAAGACGACCGGGGAGGCGGCGTGGCCGCTCGAGGAGACCGACACGATCCGTGCCCGGCCCGCGGCGGCGAGGGCTGGGTGCAGGCCGGTGGCGAGCGCGAAGTGGCCGAGGTGGTTGGTGCCGAGCTGGGTCTCCCAGCCCTGGGCGGTGGTGCCGAACGGGGTGTCCATCACGCCGGCGTTGTTGACGAGGATGTCGAGTGGCCCGGCCCACGCCGCGGTCAACGCGTCGATCGAGGCGAGGTCGGCGAGGTCGAGCCGCACGACGGCGACGTCGTCGCGACCGCTGGTGCGTGCGATGTCGGCGGCCGTTCGATCGCCGGCGGCGGTGTCGCGCACGGCCAGGGTGACCTGGGCCCCGGCGTGGGCCAGGGCGCGAGCGGTCTCGACGCCGATGCCGGACGCGGCGCCGGTGACGAGGGCGCGTCGGCCGGTGAGGTCGAGGCCCTCGACGACCTCGAGGGCGGTGGTCGTGTCGTCGTACGGGCTGGTGATCGGCTGGCGGGTTTCCATGCCAGAATCATACCAACTAGTTGGTTGGGTCTAGGGTGGGCGCCATGGTGCGAGACGGGGACGCGAGCCGCAGACGGCTGCTCGCTGCGGCGACCGAGGAGTTCGCAGCCCACGGACTCGCCGGCGCCAGGGTCGACCGCATCGCCGCGTCTGCTGAGGTCAACAAGCAGCAGATGTATGCGTGGTTCGGCTCCAAGGACGGCCTCTTCGACGCCGTCTTCGCGGCACAGCTCGTCCGGATCGTCGATGCGGTGCCGTTCACGGCCGACGACCTGCCCGGGTACGCCGTCGCCCTCTACGACAGCTATCTCACCGACCCCGAGATCATCCGCCTGGTCGGCTGGAACCGTCTCGAGCGCGTCCCTGTCGGCGACCTGCTGGCGGGTCACGGCGCGCTCACCGAGCCCAAGCGCGCAGCGATCGAGCAGGCCCAGCGCGACGGCACGGTCATCGACGGCGTGGCGCCCTCGGACGTCTATGCGATGGTCATCGGCATCGCCGGGTCGTGGTCGCCGCTCAGCGGCACCGTCGCAGCGGCCTCCGGCGACGACGCCGCCGACCACGACCGCCGACGCGCTGCCCTCAGCACAGCAGTGGCCCGGGCGCTCGTACCCACCGCACGCTGAACCGTTCCCCCGAGACGCCGTTGGGTCAGGCACAGGAGGGCCATCGGGGCTGCGGTCGGCACGCGTCGTCGCAGGTCGAGATTGAACCAGAGGGCCGCCTGTCAGAATCGAACTGACGACCTAGTCATTACGAGTGACTCGCTCTACCAACTGAGCTAAGGCGGCCGGCGTCGGATCCGTGGATCGACGACCGGGGGAAACTATACGTAGTCGCCGGGGTCGAGGCGAAACCGGCGCTGACACCCTGCCGACCCTCACCCCGAGGGTCGGTGTGGAGACACCCCCCGACCCGTCACCGTGACGGGTGCCCACTCTTCAGCTGACCGTCGACGGCGTCGCCCGCGAGGTCGAGATCGACACCCGGACCACCCTGCTCGATGCGCTTCGCGAACGGCTCGAGGTGACGGCCCCCAAGAAGGGCTGCGACCACGGGCAGTGCGGCTCCTGCACCGTCCTGCTCGACGGGCGCCGCAGCCTGGCCTGCCTCGCTCTCGCGGTCGCCCACGACGGCGCCGAGGTCGTCACTGCCGCCGGGCTGGGCTCGATGGACGAGCCACACCCGGTGCAGCAGGCGTTCCTCGACCACGACGGCTACCAGTGCGGCTACTGCACGCCCGGGCAGATCTGCTCGGTCGTCGGGATGCTGGAGGAGGCCGCCCAGGGCCACCCGAGCCACGTGACCGCCGACCTCGACCCCGAGAGCGAGGTCGAGCTGAGCGACGAGGAGATCCGCGAGCGGATGAGCGGCAACCTCTGCCGCTGCGGGGCGTACGCCGGCATCCTCGACGCGGTGCGCCAGGTCGCCACCGACACCCAGGCGGAGGCCGCCCGATGAAGGAGCTCACCTACGTCCGGGCCACCAGCGCAGCCGAGGCGGTCGCAGCGGTCAGCGCGGACCCGCGCGCGCAGTACCTCGGCGGCGGCACCAACCTCACCGACCACCTCAAGCTCGGCATCACCACCCCCGAGGTGCTCGTCGACGTGAGCCGGCTGCCGCTGGAGGCGATCGAGGAGACGGAGTCCGGGCTCCGCATCGGCGCCGCCGTCCGCAACAGCGACCTCGCCGCGCACCCCCGGGTCCGCGCCGACTACCCGGCGCTGAGCCGGGCCCTGCTCGCCGGTGCGTCGGGCCAGATCCGCAACCAGGCCACGACGGCCGGCAACCTGCTCCAGCGCACCCGCTGCGTCTACTTCCAGGACGCCACGACCCCGTGCAACAAGCGCGAGCCCGGCAGCGGCTGCTCGGCGCTGGAGGGCTACGGCCGCTACAACGCGATCCTGGGCGCGAGCGAGGCGTGCGTCGCGGTGCACCCCTCCGACATGGCGGTCGCGATGGCCGCGCTCGACGCCGAGGTCGTGGTGCTCGGGCCCGACGGGGAGCGACGCATCCCCTTCGACGACCTGCACCGGCTGCCCGGCCACCACCCCGAGCGCGACACGACCCTCGCTCACGGCGAGCTGATCACCGCCGTCGAGCTGACGCGATCACCGGCCGCGCGGACCTCGACGTACGAGAAGGCGCGCGACCGGGCGTCGTACGCCTTCGCCCTCGTCTCGGTGGCCGCGGCCCTCGAGCTCGACGGCGACCAGCGTCGACCGACGTCCGCATCGCCTGGGGCGGCGCCGCCCACAAGCCGTGGCGGGCCCGGACCGCCGAGGACCTCCTGCGCGGCGGTCCGATCGACGAGCAACGGGCGCGCGACGCCGTCGCGGAGGAGCTGCGGCCGGCTGCGACCGGACCCGACAGCGACTACAAGGTCGCGATGCTCACCGGCATCACCGCCCGCGCCCTGGTCCGACTCTCGGAGGCAGCCCGATGACCGCCCGTCCCCTCGACGAGAGCGCCCTGCGCGCCGTCGGCACCCACCACGACCGCGTCGACGGCCCGCTCAAGGTCACCGGCCACGCCCTGTACGCCGTCGAGCACGGCTCCGACGAGGGCATCGCCGAGCACCTCACCGCCTGGCTCGTCGGCGCTCCCGTCGCGAGGGGTCGGGTGCTGCGCGTCGACGCCGCCGCGGCCCTGGCCACCGACGGCGTGGTGTCGGTCGTCGACCACACCAGTGCGCGTCGCTTCGAGGACCTCGGTGACGAGGCGGACGCCGAGCTGACGATCCTCCAGGACGACCGCATCCACTACCGCGGGCAGATCGTCGCGATCGTGCTCGCCGAGAGCGCCGAGGCCGCCCGCGAGGGTGCCCGTCTCGTGCACGTGCAGGTCGAGGCCGAGGACCACGTCGCCGACCTCGACGACGACGGCGCGAGCTCTACGCCCCCGAGGAGGTCAACGCCGGCCACGAGACCGACTGGTCCGACGGCGACGTCGAGGCCGCCCGGGCCGGCGCCGCGGTCGTCGTCGAGGGCGACTACTCGACGCCGTACGAGCACAACAACCCGTTGGAGCCGCACTCCGCGTCGGCCCACTGGGACGGCGAGACCCTCACCCTGTGGGACTCCACCCAGGCGGTGCACGCGGTCGCCAAGACCCTCGCGCCGATGCTCGGCCTCGAGGTCGAGCAGGTGCGCGTGCGGGCGCCGTACGTCGGCGGCGGTTTCGGCAGCAAGGGCCTGCCCCACTCCCCCGAGGTGGCGGCCGCCCTGGCCGCGATGTCCGTGCCGGGACGGTGGGTCCGGCTGGCGATCACCCGCCAGCAGATGTTCGCGATGACCGGCTACCGCAGCCAGTCGCGCTCGAAGGTCCGTCTCTCGGCCGAGCCCGACGGCCGCCTCCTGGCCGTCGAGCACGACGCGGTCGCGCCGTCGGCGAGGCTCAAGGAGTTCGTCGAGCAGACCTCGACCATCTCGCGGATGATGTACGCCGCCCCGTCACGCCGCACGACCCACCGGGCCGCGGCACTCGACGTCAACGTGCCGTCCTGGATGCGCGCGCCCGGCGAGATGCCGGGCTCGTTCGCCTCCGAGGTCGCGATGGACGAGCTGGCCGTCGCCTGCGACGTCGACCCGGTCGACCTGCGGGTGCGCAACGAGCCCGCGGTCGACCCCGAGACCGGCAACCCCTGGAACGACCGTCGTCTGGTCGAGTGCCTCGAGCAGGGGGCGGAGCGCTTCGGCTGGAGCGACCGCCCCCCCGAGCCGCGGGCGACCACCGACGGCGACTGGCTCGTCGGCACCGGCGTCGCCGCGTCGACGTACCCGACGCTGTGGATGCCGGGCAACGCCGCGCGCATCGAGTCGCGCGCCGGTGGGCGGTACGCCGTCGGCATCGGCGCGGTCGACATCGGCACCGGCGCCCGCACGGTGCTGCAGCAGATCGCCGCCGACGCGCTCGGGGTGCCCACGAGCGCGATCGACCTGGCGATCGGCGACACGTCGCTGCCCGCGGCGACCGTCGCCGGCGGGTCCGCCGGCACCGGGTCGTGGGGCACCGCGATCGTGCAGACGGCCCAGCAGTTCCGCGCCGACCACGGCGACGACCCCGCCCCGGGCCTGCACACCCAGACCACCGCCGAGTCCTACCCCGACATGGAGGGCCACGCCCTGCACTCCTTCGGCGCCGTCTTCGCCGAGGTGCGCGTCGACCGGTGGACCGGCGAGGTGCGCGTGTCCCGGCTGCACGGCACCTACTCGGTGGGCCGCATCGTCAACCCGACGACGGCTCGGTCGCAGCTGCTGGGTGGCCTGATCATGGGGCTGTCCGTCGCGCTCCACGAGGAGGCGGTGCGCGACCCGCGGTTCGGCCACGTCGTCACCCAGGACCTCGCGACCTACCACGTCGCCGCGCACGCCGACGTCCCCCCGGACCTCGACGCGCGGTGGCTGGAGGAGACCGACACGCTGGCCACCCCGTTCGGTGGTCGGGGCGTCGGCGAGATCGGCATCGTCGGCACGGCCGCGGCCATCGCGAACGCCGCGTGGCACGCGACCGGCGTACGGGTGCGCGACCTGCCGGTGACCGCCGACCTGTTCGTCTGAAGCCTTCGTCAGGCGCGACGACGCGAGCAGCGCATCGCGACACTCCCCGATGCGCTGCTCGCGCCCATCCGGTGCCCCTCGGGCTCAGGCCCTGATCTCGGCCCGGTCGCTCGCCGGCGTGGCGGCGACCGTGATCTTGCGCGGCTTGGCCCGCTCGGCGACCGGTACGACGAGCCGCAGGACGCCGGCGTCGTAGGACGCGTCGATGCGGTCGAGGTCGAGGTTGTCGCCGAGGACCAGCTGACGACTGAAGGCGCCGCGCGGGCGCTCGCTGGCCAGCATCTGCCAGTCGCCGCTGGGCGCCAGCCGCTCCGCCCTCACGGTGAGGACGTTGCGCTCGACGTCGAGGTCGATCGTGTCGGGCGCGACACCCGGCAGGTCGAACTCGATGACGAACCGGTCACCCTCCCGCCACGCGTCCATGGGCATGGGGGCCGGACGGGTGGCAGTCCCGAGGAGCTGCTGGGCGAGGCGGTCGACGTCACGGAACGGGTCGGTGGTGCGCAGCATCATGGTGTCTACCTCCTGGAGACGAGTCGCGATCCCGTGCGGGATCTGTATTGAGTGTTACAGGTTGTTTTTATTCAGTGATTCAGGCAATGTCAACCCCGTGACGCAGAAAAATTCGACGAGCTCGCCGATCGCCACCGACCGCGCGGTCTACGCCATCTCGATCGCGGCCGACATGGTGTCGATGCAGATCCAGAACCTGCGCGTCTACGAGCGCCACGGCCTCGTGACCCCGAGCCGCACGAGTGGCGGCACGCGTCTCTACAGCCGCGACGACCTCGCCCGCCTGTCGCGGGTCAAGGACCTGCTGGCCGAGGGGCTCAACCTGGCCGGCATCGCCCGCGTGATGGCGCTCGAGGAGGACGTCGCCGACCTGCGCCGCGACCAACACGCGCCTGCGACGCCGACTCGCCGGCGGCTGACCGTCGGGCGCGGACGATCCCCAGGGCGAATCCGTCAGCCGACTGACACCGTCGCCCCCGCGCGCACTAGCGTGCCGCGCATGGACAGACAGGTCATCAGCTCCCGCGTCGCCGCCTCCGAGCCCCGCTTCGTGGAGTACGTCACCGCTCCCGAGGGCGCACCCAACGTGGTGATGGTGGTGCTCGACGACGTGGGGTTCGCGCAGCTCGGCTGCTTCGGCGCGACGATCGCGACGCCCAACATCGACCGGCTGGCCGCGCAGGGACTGCGCTACAACCGCTTCCACGTCACGTCCGTCTGCTCCTCCACGCGCGCCGCGCTGCACACCGGGCGCAACCACCACGCCGTCGGGATGGGCGTGACCGAGGAGGCCGCGCTCGGGTTCCCCGGCTACACCGGTCGGATCCCGAAGTCGGCCGCGATGCTGGCGCGGATCCTGCGCGACGGCGGCTACAACACGATGTCGGTCGGCAAGTGGCACATGACGCCCAAGACCGACTACTCCTCGGCCGGTCCGTTCGGCCAGTGGCCGCTGGGTGTCGGGTTCGAGCGCTTCTACGGCTTCCTCGGCGCCGAGACGAGCCAGTGGGCGCCGGAGCTGGTGCGCGACAACACCCACGTCGACCCGCCGCGCACCCCCGAGGAGGGCTACCACCTCACCGAGGACCTGGTCGACGAGTCGATCCGGATGATCCAGGACCAGCAGCAGGCCGAGGCACGCAAGCCCTTCTTCCTCCACCTCGCCACCGGCGCCGCGCACGCGCCGCACCAGGTCACCGAGGAGTGGGTCGCGCCCTACCGCGGGGCGTTCGACGACGGCTGGGAGGCCTGGCGCGAGCAGGTCTTCGCCCGCCAGGTCGCCGCCGGCGTCGTACCGGCCGACACCGTGCTCACCGAGCGCCCGCACTGGGTGCCGGAGTGGTCGGGCCTGCCGGCCGAGCAGCGCCGGCTCTTCGCCCGCTACATGGAGGTGTACGCCGGCTTCGTCACCCACACCGACCACCACCTCGGGCGGCTCTTCGACGCCATCGAGGCGCGCGGGATCGCCGACGACACCATCGTCATGGTGCTCTCCGACAACGGCGCCAGCGCCGAGGGCGGCGTCTCCGGCACGCTCAACGAGGCGGCCGGCTGGCTCGGCCACCAGGAGGACGTCGAGGCCTCGATGGAGCGCATCGACGAGATCGGCGGCCACGACGCCTACAACCACTACCCCTTCGGCTGGGCCTGGGCCGGCAACACCCCGCTGCGGCTGTGGAAGCGCTACGCGTGGCTCGGCGGGGTGCGTACGCCGTTGGTGCTGAGCTGGGGGGCGAAGGTCGCCGACCCCGGAGCGGTCCGCGGTCAGTTCGTGCATGCGGTCGACCTCTTCTCGACCATCCTCGACGCTGCCGGGATCGACGTGCCGACGGCGGTCGACGGGGTCACCCAGCAGCCGGTCGACGGCACGTCGATGCTGCCACGATCATCGGCCCGGACGGAGCCGACGCGCCGGAGCACCGCGGCCTGCAGTACTTCGAGATGATGGGCAGCCGCGGCATCTACGCCGACGGGTGGAAGGCCGTGACCGACTACGTGCCCAACCAGTTCGGCGAGCGCGAGACGCTGTCCGGCAGCTTCGACTTCGCCAGCGACCACTGGTCGCTGTTCCGGTTGACCGACGACTTCTCCGAGGCCGTCGACGTCTCGGCCGAGCACCCCGAGGTCGTCAAGCGGCTCGAGGAGCTGTGGTGGGCCGAGGCCGGGCGCAACCAGGTGCTGCCGCTCTTCGAGTTCCCCGAGTCGATGGCCCACATGCACCCCGGCGCCTACCCGCCGCCGGCCGCGGCGACGTACACCCCGGGCGGCGGGCCGATCCAGGAGAGCCAGCTGCCCTCCACGCTCGGCGGCTTCGACCTCACCGCCGAGATCGTCGTGCCCGAGGGCGGCGCCGACGGCATCCTGGCCGCGATCGGCGACGCCCACGGCGGGTGGGGCTGCTACCTGCTCGACGGGCGGCTGGTGGCGGCCTTCGCGATGCTCGACGGGCTGGTGCGGGTGGCGTGCGAGGAGCCGGTCGCGCCGGGTCCCCACCAGGTGTCGGTGCAGTACGTCGGCGGGAGGGAGCCGCACGCACGGCTGCTGGTCGACGGCGTCGAGGGGGCACGCGGCCCCCTGGCCGGACTGTTCTTCTTCCCCAACCTCTCGACCGCCGCCACCGGCATGCTGATCGGCCGCGACCGCGGACTGCCGCTCTGCCGCGACTACGCGCCTCCGTTCACCTTCACCGGCGAGCTCCGCTCGGTGACCATCACCAGCGGGAGGCCGGGTGCGCGGGCCGACGACGACACCCTGCTCCGCGCGGCGCTGGCCTCGGACTGAACCGGTGGCCGGACTGCGGGAGGCGCACAAGCACTCGACCCGTCGCGCGCTCGAGGACGCCGCCCTGCGCCTCTTCGCGCGCGACGGCTTCGACGCGACCAGCATCGAGGCGATCGCGGCCGAGGCGGACGTCTCGGCGCGCACCTTCTTCCGCTACTTCGCCACCAAGGACGAGGTGCTCAACCCCGACCGCGAGGAGCGCCAGGCGCGAGCTGGTCGCTGCGGTCGCCCGAACGACGGCCACCCGGCCGCTCGACGTCGCCGCCGGGCGCTCATCGCGATCGCGCCGTCCTTCGAGGCCGACCGCGACCGATGCTGCTGCGACGCCGAGCCGCGGCGACCTCCCCCGCCCTCCGCGGGCGGCTGTACGACGTCGTACGGACGCTGGCAGGACACGCTTGCTCGACGCGCTGGTCGACCAGGTCGGACTCGGCCTGGAGAGCGAGGTCGCCGCCGAGGCAGCGATCGCGGTCTGGCAGGGCGCGATCACGCGCTGGCTGGCCGACGACTCGAGCACCCTCACGGACCACCTCGCCGCGGCGTTCGCGGTGGTGCGGGCTCCGGAGGCTGAGCAGCGAGCGCCAGCGAGCGTCGACGAAGCCCCGGTGACTGTGGCTGCGGTCCGCACCCGGCTCACGCGGCTTCGTCGACCGGCGACTCGCCTGCTCAGCCTCCGGAGCGCAGCGGCGGCCTGCCCAGGCTCCGTCAGGCGATGCGGACGGTCTGGCTGCGGTCGGTGATCTCGGTGACCTCGAGCGCGGTCTGCTCTCGCCGCACCAGCAGGTGAAGGTGTAGGCGAGGCCGCCGTCGACCGCCGACACGGCGGTGACCTGCGAGCCGAAGATGAGCTGACGACGCGAGCAGTGGGAGCAGGTGTGGGTGAACATGACTCCAGTGTGACTCGCCAGTAGGAATAGGGCTAGCCTCGCTTTCCTGCGAAGGCCATAGGATGAACCTATGCTTTCCCTGCACCAGCTGACCTGCTTCCTCGCGACCTACGAGCACGGCTCGCTGACCGCAGCGGCCGAGGAGCTCGGCTACGCCCAGCCGTCGGTCTCCGAGCAGATCCGGGCCCTGGAGAAGTCGCTCGGCGTCGAGCTGTTCCGCCGCGTCGGGCGCGGCGTCGTACCGACGACGGTGGCCGACGAGCTGCGCCCGCACGCCGAGCGGGTGCTCGGCAGCGTCGACGAGGCGCGCAAGGCGGTGCAGAGCGTGAAGTCGTTCGAGACCGGCACGATCCGGTTCGGGATGTTCGGCACCGCTCGGCTGTACGCCGGCGCCGGGCTGGTCGCCGACGTGCTCGCCCGCTACCCCGGCGTCCGGGTCGAGCTGATCGGCCAGAACTCCACCGACGTGCAGGACCAGCTGCGCCGCGGCCGTCTCGAGGCGGCCATGATCGCGATCTCGAGCGTCGCCAGCGAGGGCCTGCAGGTGACCCCGGTGGCCAAGGACGAGCTCGTCTACATCAGCAACGACCCGGCACGGCTCGAGACGCCGGTGACCGCCCACCGGCTCTCGCTCGCCTCGCTCGTGATGCCCGAGACGACGTGGCGCCAGGAGGACGCCACCCGCATCGTGCTGCGCCAGATGATGCACGAGACCGGCCGCAACCCGCAGACGCGCATCGAGGTCGAGGACGTCGAGACCGCGGTCGAGCTGGTCGGCATGGGCCTGGCCGACTCCGTCATCCCCCGCGGCGCCGCCGAGCAGCTCCTCCCCCGCCTGGCACCCGACGCCGGCTGGGTCAGCCTGCGGCCGCGCCAGTACGACACCTTCGCGATCGTGCACCGCGCCGGCGCGACCCTCTCGCCGGCGGCCAGGCTGATGATCGAGCTGGCGACCGCGCGGATCCCCTCGATCGTCCGACCCGACCGCCGCCGGAGGCTGAGCGGGCGGGTCGCCGTCGACGAAGCCAACGGAGGCTGAGCAGGCGAGCCCTCGGCGAGGCCGCAGACGTTGCCCCCGCGAGCCGGGTACAGACCGCAACCACCCTCACCGGGCTTCGTCGACGCTCGCTGGCGCTCGCTGCTCAGCCTCCGGCACGTCCCCGCGGAGGCTCGAGCAGGCCGAGCCCCCGGCGAGGCCGTCGACGAAGCCCCGCGAGCCGGGTACAGACCGCAACCACCCTCACCGGGCTTCGTCGACGCTCGCTGGCGCTCGCTGCTCAGCCTCCGGCACGTCCCCGCGGAGGCTGGAGCAGGCCGAGCCCCGGCGAGGCCGTCGACGAAGCCCCGCGAGCCGGGTACAGACCGCAACCACCCTCACCGGGCTTCGTCGACGCTCGCTGGCGCTCGCTGCTCAGCCTCCGGCACGTCCCCGCGGAGGCTGAGCAGGGCGAGCCCCCGGCGAGGCCGTCGACGAAGCCCCGCGAGCCGGGTACAGACCGCAACCACCGTCACCGGGCTTCGTCGACGCTCGCTGGCGCTCGCTGCTCAGCCTCCGGTGCCGGCGCTCGCTGCTCAGCCTCCGGGTGCTCCCGTGAACAGCCATCTGCTGAACTAGGCCCATGTCGCATGCACACGAGCGCGAGGTCGCGGAGGCAGCACAGCTCCTCGAGCGCGCCCTGATCGAGGTCAAGAAGGTCGTCGTCGGCCAGGACGCCATGGTCGAGCGGATGCTGATCGGGCTCCTCGCCCGCGGCCACCTGCTGCTGGAGGGCGTGCCCGGCGTCGCCAAGACGCTGGCGGTGCGCACGCTCGCCGACGTGGTCGGCGGCAGCTTCTCGCGACTCCAGTTCACCCCCGACCTGATGCCCGGCGACATCACCGGCACCCGCGTGTGGCGCGCCAGCACCGAGACGTTCGACGTCGAGCGCGGACCGATCTTCGCCAACCTCGTGCTCGCCGACGAGATCAACCGCGCCCCCGCCAAGGTGCAGTCGGCGCTGCTCGAGGCGATGGCCGAGAAGCAGGTCTCGATCGCCGGCACCAGCCACCCGCTGCCCGACCCGTTCCTCGTGCTCGCCACCCAGAACCCCGTCGAGTCCGAGGGCGTCTACCGCCTCCCGAGGCCCAGCGCGACCGGTTCCTGCTCAAGGTCGACGTGCCCTACCCGACGGGCCAGGAGGAGTTCACGATCCTGCACCGGATGTCGGTCGACCCGCCGCGCGCCGAGCAGGTCTTCGAGCCCGACCGACGTGCGTGCGCCTGCAGAAGGTCGCCGACGGCCTCTTCGTGCACCACTCGGTCGCCTCCTACCTCGTCAACCTCACCGTCGCGACCCGCTCGCCCGAGCGCTACGGCCTGGCGCACCTCGCCGGCGCCATCGAGCTCGGCGTCAGCCCGCGCGCCTCGCTCGGCATGCTCGCCGCCGGCCGCGCGCTGGCGCTGCTGCGCGGCCGCTCCTACGTGCTGCCGGCCGACATCGTCGAGATCGCCTCCGACGTGATGAGCCACCGGCTCCTGCTGTCCTTCGACGCCGTCGCCGACGGCGCCGACCCGCGCGAGATCGTCCGCGAGGTCATCGCCGCGGTGCCGCAGCCCAGCGTCGCGTCCCGCGAGGACCCCGACGCCCACCGTGCGCCGGCACCCACGCCGACCGCACGGTGCCGCCGACTTCGCGCGAGCACGCGGAGCACGCGTGACCTCCCCCAGCCCCCGACCTCCCTCCCCTCGACGGCAGCGTCGAGCCCGCAGGCCGTCTTCGCCGCGCTCGACCTGGCCGTACGTCGTCGCCTGCCCGGCCGCATGCACGGCGACCACCAGGGACTGCGCCTCGGCTCGGGCTCCGAGCCCGAGGAGGTCGTGCGCTACCGACCCGGCGAGGACGACGTACGACGCATCGACTGGAACGTCACCGCCCGCTCGGCCGGCGTGCCCCACGTGTGGCGCCTGCTCGCCCAGCACGAGCTCGAGACGTGGGTGCTCGTCGACGACACCCCCAGCATGGCCTTCGGCACCATCGCCCTGGAGAAGCGCGACATCGCCGCCGGCGTGACCGCCGCGGTCGCGCTGCTGACCGCCGGGCCCGGCAACCGCCTCGGCACGGCCCACCTCACCGACGTCCGGCCTGGAGTGGGCGGCTCCGGTGCCGTCGCGGGCCGCGGCTCACCGGGCGCTGCGCCGACGCTCCGCGCCGCCCGCGGCCACCTCCGGCGTCGGCGGCCTCCGACCTCGCCCGCGCGCTGCACGGCTTCGCCGCGCGCCACACCCGCCCCGGCGTACGGGTCGTCGTCACCGACTTCGTCGACCCCGACCGGCGCCTCCGAGCGGCCCTTCGCCTGGGAGCGCCCGCTGCGCCGCCTCGCGGCGGCCCACGAGGTGCTCGTCGTGGAGGTCGTCGACCCACGCGAGCTCACCCTCCCCGACGTCGGCACCGTCACCCTCGTCGACCCGGAGAGCGGACGGCGCCGCGAGGTCTGGACCTCCGACCGTCGCACCCGTGAGCGCTACGCCGCGATGACCGCCGCCCACCGCGTCGCCACCGCCGAGGCCGTCGCGCTCGGCGCGCGCCGGCCACGTGCTGCTGCGCACCGACCGCGACTGGGTGCGCGACCTCGCCCGCCACGTGCACGGGCGGCCGCTGAAGCACGACGGCCTCGCCCGCGGCGCGCAGGGGGCCGCGTCATGAGTCTCGCCTCCCCCGGCTGGCTGCTGCTCCTGCTCCCCGTGGCAGCGCTGCTCGCGTCGTACCTCATCCAGGCCAAGCGCCGCAGCCGGTACGCCGTCACGTTCGCGACGCTGCCGATGCTCGAGCGCCTCACGCCCGAGAAGCCCGGCTGGCGCCGCCACCTCCCCGCCACCTTCCTGCTGCTGACCTTCGTGGTCCTGTGCGTCGCCGCCGCTCGACCCCAGGTCGACGAGCAGGTGCCGCGCGAGCGCGCCACGGTGATCGTGGTGATCGACGTGTCGCTGTCGATGCAGGCCACCGACGTGAGTCCCGACCGCTTGACCGCCGCCAGCCAGGCGGCACAGGACTTCGTGGACGGACTGCCCGAGGGCTTCAACGTCGGCGTGGTCTCCTTCGCCGGCTCCGCCACGGTGCTCGCCTCGCCGAGCAACGACCACGCCGCCTCGGTCGCGGCCCTGAGCCAGCTGCGCCTCGACGAGGGCACCGCGATCGGCGACGGCGTGATGACCTCGCTGGCCCAGATCGAGACCACCGCTGCCACCGACGGCACCGGGCTCGACGCCGACGTGCCGGCGCAGATCGTGCTGCTCAGCGACGGCACCAACACCGTCGGCAGCAGCATCGACCAGGCTGCCTCGGCCGCCATCGAGGCCCAGGTGCCGGTCTCCACGATCGCCTACGGCACCGACAACGGCTCGGTGATCGTCGACGGCACGGTCGTGCAGGTCCCGGTCGACCAGAACTCCCTCGACGAGCTGGCCATGGCCACCGGCGGGACCGGCTACGCCGCCGCGACCGCCGACCAGCTCGACCAGGTCTACGACGACATCCAGTCCTCCATCGGCTTCACCACCGAGCAGCGCGACGTGACGCCGTACGTCATCGCGGTGGCGCTGCTGCTCGGCCTGCTGGCCGCGGCGATGTCGCTGCGCTGGTTCGCGCGGCTGCCCTGATCACCACCGAGCGGAGCGAGATGGTGATCGATGGTCATCGAGCAGCGCGCGCGACCGAGGCACGAGGTCGCGACTGCGCGTGACGAGATGCGGTGAGCCGAGAAGCAGCGTCGATCACATCAACACTCGAGCCCGTCCTCGGGGACGACTCCTTCGAGGAGGTAGTCCTCGACGGCGGTGTCGACGCAGGCGTTGCCCTTGTTGTAGGCGGTGTGACCGTCGCCGTCGCGGCTGATCAGGACGCCGCTGTCGAGCTGGTCGGCGAGCGCGACGGCCTCCTCGTAGGGCGTCGCCGGGTCACGGGTGGTGCCGAGCACCAGGATCGGGTCGGCACCCTTGGCCTCGATGGTCGGCGACGGCTCGCTCGCCTCGACCTGGACGCCGTGGCACCCGACCAGGCCCCACGCGAAGACCCGCCCGAAGGTCGGGGAGGCCTCGTCGAAGGCCGGGAACTCCGCCGGGACGTCCTCCGGCTGGATGGTCGTGGGGTCGTCGAGGCAGTTGATCGCCAGGAAGGCCTCGAGACTGTTGTCGTCGAACCCTCCGGCCGCGTTGCGCGAGGAGTAGAAGTCGGCGAGCAGCAGGAGCGTGTCGCCGGAACCGTCCAGTCCCTGCTGGAGGGCCTGGTCGAGGAACGGCCAGTTGTCGCGGCTGTAGAGCGGCGTCACGACGCCGTAGAAGGCGTTGCCGATCGCCAGCTCCCGATCACCCGAGGTGGGCAGCGGGTTGGCCTCGATGGCGTCGAGGAGACCACTGATGGCGTCGAGCCCCTCCTGCCGGGTGTCACCGAGGAAGCAGGCGCCGCCGTCGACACAGTCGTCGACGTAGGCGTCGAGGGCGGTCTGGAAGCCGCGGGCCTGGCTCAGGGAGTTCTGCCGGGAGTCCAGGGTCGGGTCGGTGGCGCCGTCGAGGACGAAGCGCCCGACGTTGTCGGAGAACAGCTCGGCGTAGACGCCACCGAGGGTGGTGCCGTAGGAGAAGCCGAGGTAGGCCAGCTTCTCCTCGCGCAGCGCACCGCGCAGCACGTCCATGTCGCGCGCGGCCTCGACCGTGGAGACGTGGCCGATGAGGGAGTCCGAGGAAGCCACGCAGCCGGCGAAGAAGTCGTCCTGCTCCTCGACGAAGGCCTCGGCCTCGGCCGCGTCGTCCGGCGACGGGTCCTGGGCCAGGAAGGTGTCGAGGTCGGAGTCGGAGATGCAGTCGATCGGGTCGGAGGCACCGGTGCCCCGCGGGTCGAAGGCCACGATGTCCATCCGGGCGAGCAGCGGCGCACCGAAGGCGAACGTCGGGTCCTCGACGAGGCTGGTGCCCGGCGCTCCGGGGCCGCCGGGGTTGACGACGAGGGAGCCGACCCGGTTGGCCTGGTCGGAGGCCGGGACGCGCTCGAGGTTGAGGTCGATCGTGGCGCCGTCGGGTGCGGCGTAGTCGATCGGGACGGTCAGGGCGGCGCACTCGTTGGCGCCGCACGGCTGCCAGGCGGGGACCTGCTCGTAGAAGGCCTCCAGCCCCGCCGGCACGTTGACCGGGTCTCCGGTCGGCGTGGGCGCGACCGGGGCGTCACCGGGCTGCGTCGGGCGCTGGTCGCCCACCGACGTCTCGTCGCCGGAGAAGACCAGCGCAGCGGTGGCACCGCCGCCGACGCCGAGCGCGACCACCGCCACGACAGCGACGATCCAGGTCATCCGTTTGCTCATCATGGCTGCTGCCTCATCATCTCTGGGGCTACTTCCCCTCGGGTACCTTCAGCGCCACCATCATTGCCTCCAGGGCAAGGGCGACCGGGACGTTGAACTCCAACATCTGCTCGCGGGCGGTGAAGATCCAGCCGATCCGCCGCAGGTTGAGCTCGGGCGTGGAGGTGCGCGCGAGCTCCTCGATGTCGCCACGGATCTCCTCGTTGACCAGGGCGCCGGGGGCACCGACCGCCACTGCGATGGCGTCGCGGTAGACCGAGGTGAGGTCCATCAGGCCGCGGTCGACGACGTCGAGCACCCGCCGCTTGGCCCGGGTCTTCTGGGCCTTGTCCATGGCGGCGAGGGCCGGGGAGTACTCCCGCGGCCGTCGACCGCGCTCGACGACGCCGTACGTCGTGTCGAGGTCGACCTTCTCCTGCGCGTCGAGCTCGCCGGTGATCGCCTCGGCCTCCTCCTTGGCCACGTCGGCCAGGTTGGTGGCGGCCTGCATGCACGCGCCCAGGGTCGTGAGGCGCAGGGGCACCGAGACGATCTCGCGACGGCGGTTGCGGGTCGCCTCGTCGCGCGCCAACGCTCGGGCGCGACCGATGTGGCCCTGGCTGGCCCGCGCCGCGTAGGCCGCCAGCGCGGGGGCGACCTGGTCGGCGCGGGTCAGGAACTCGGCGACGGCGGCGGCGCTCGGGGTGGCGAGCGTGAGCTGGCGGCAGCGCGAGCGGATCGTCGGCAGCACGTCCTCGACGGTGGGGGCGCACAGCATCCACACCGTGCTCCTGCTCGGCTCCTCGATCGCCTTGAGCAGCGCGTTGCACGCCGACTCGGTCAGCCGGTCGGCGTCCTCGATGATGATGATCTGCCAGCCGCCGCCCGCCGGTCGCAGCGCCGAGCGCCGCACGAGGTCGCGCACCTCGTCGACGCCGATGGAGAGCTTCTGCGTGCGGATGAGGGCGATGTCGGCGTGGCTGCCGCGCGTCGCGGTGTGGCACGCGTGGCACTCCCCGCAGCCCGCCTGGGCACCGCCACGCTCGCACTGGAGGGCCGCGGCGAAGGCCAGCGCGACGTTGGAGCGACCCGACCCGGGCGGCCCGGTGAACAGCCAGGCGTGGGACATGCCCTTGCCGCCGGCGGCGGGGCGGAGCACGTCGACGGCGTGGCGCTGACCGACGAGGTCGGCCCAGACGCCGGTGGGTCCGTCGTGCAGGGTCGTGGTCATCGGATCGCCTGCCCGAGCAGCGGCTCGACGGCCGCTCGCACGCGGTCGCCGATCTCCTCGACCGCGGCGCGCGCGTCGAGGACGAGGTAGTGGTCGGGGTCGGCGGCGGCCATCGTCACGAAGGCCTCGCGCACCCGGCGGTGGAACTCGACCGACTCGCCCTCGATCCGGTCGCGCCCGGCGAACCGACCGAGGCCGGTCTCCGGCTCCAGGTCGAGCACGACGGTCAGGTGCGGGCGCAGGTCGCCGGTCGCCCAGCGGGCGACCGCCTCGACCTCGGCGACGTCGAGCGAGCGCCCCGCCCCCTGGTAGGCCAGCGTGGAGTCGACGTAGCGGTCGGTGATCACGACCTCGCCGCGCTCGAGCGCAGGCAGCACCAGCGTCTCGACGTGCTCGGCCTTGTCGGCGGCGTAGAGCAGCGCCTCGGTGCGGTCGGCGAGGGCGCCGGTCTCGGGACTGAGCACGATGCGGCGCACCTCACGCCCCACCGCGGTGTCGCCGGGCTCGAACGTCAGCCGTACGGCGTACCCCTCGGCGACGAGCCAGTCGCGCAGCAGGCCCGACTGCGTGGACTTGCCCGACCCCTCGCCACCCTCGAAGCACACGAACACGCCGGTGGTGGCGTGGACGGGGCCGTCAGCCGACGAGGGGGGCATCACGGGCCAGACGCTACCCGGCGGCGCCGACGCACTCGCGGGAGCGCTCGCCCCTGGGGATCGGTGCTCGTGCGTCTGGCCCGTCCGACGCGCTGATGTGCCCACCGGCCACGCTCACCTCCACCCGCTGACCGATCAGGTGGCGTGCTCAGACGGCGAAGCCGGCCAGGTCGAACAACGCGAGGCAGACCGGTGCCAGGATGATCGTCAGCAGCACCGTGCGGACGAGCAGCGCCGGTCGCCGTACGACGGTCGCGAGGAGCGCCGCGCCGAGGCCGGCGGTGAGCAGTGCGGTGCCGGTCCAGTCCGCCCGCGCCCAGGCCTCGGCGAGCAGGACGGCGACGCCCAGCGCGTAGCCGGCTGCCGCCTGCCAGGTCTCGCCACGGCGGGTCCAGGCGCCGGCGACGCCGAACCCTGCGCCGGTGACCACGCCCATCACCATCCAGGCGATGGTGGTCGGCGCGACGAGGCTGGCCGCGCCGGCCTTGTCGAGCAGGATCGCCGCCACGTAGTAGGCCTCGACGGCGACGACGAGCGTCACGACACCTGCCGCGGCCGAGCGCACGTCGCCGACGGCGAGGAAGCGGGCGAGCAGCAGTGCGGCGACGGCCCAGACGGCCGAGCTGTTGGCGAGGTCGGCCCACGGGTAGGGCAGCGTGAGCTGGAGCAGCAGGTCGACGACGCCGAGCGTGATGCCCGCGCCGGTCGCGACGAGCACGACGTGGTGAGTGGCGGAGCGAGTGCGTGCTGCGGGGAGCGTCGCCTGGTGGAGGGTCATGCCTCCAGCGTCTCGAAGTCCGCGGTCAGGCGGATCGGTCTGAGGTACCGCTCGACCGGTCGGAGGTACCGGAGGTGGTGCCCACCCCGGCTGGTCGACGACCGACGCACCGGCCCGGCCGCCCCGCTGCGCCTCAGGACTTCTTGGCCGCAGCCTTCTTCGTCGTCTTCTTGGCGGCCGTCTTCTTCGCAGCCGTCTTCTTGGCCGCGGTCTTCTTCGCCGGAGCCTTCTTGGCGGTCTTCTTCGCCGCCTTCTTCGCCGGGCCGCGCGCGCGGCGGTCGGCGAGCAGCTCGGCCGCGCGCTCGGTGGTGATCGACTCGACCGAGTCGTCCTTGCGCAGGGTCGCGTTGAACTCACCGTCGGTGACGTACTCGCCGAAGCGGCCGGACTTCACGACGATCGGCTGGCCCGAGACCGGGTCGGCGCCGAGCTCCTTGAGCGGCGGCGCGGCCGCGGCCCGACCCCGCTGCTTGGGCTGGGCGTAGATCGCGTTGGCCTCGTCGAGGGTGATCGTGAAGAGCTGCTCCTCGCTGGTGAGCGAGCGGGAGTCGGTGCCCTTCTTGAGGTAGGGACCGTAGCGGCCGTTCTGGGCGGTGATCTCGACCATCTCGGTGGTGGCAGGGATCTCGGTCCCGTCCTCGGCGGTCTTGGCCTTCACCTCGACCGGCGCCTCGCCGACCACCCGCGGCAGCGAGAGCAGCTTGACGGCGTCGTCCATGGTGATCGTGTCGAGCGACATCGACGCGAACAGCGAGCCGGTGCGCGGCTTGGCGTTCTTCTTGGCGTCCTCGGGCAGGTCCTCGGTGACGTAGGGCCCGTAGCGGCCGTTCTTGGCCACCACGCGCAGGCCGGTCTCGGGGTGCACGCCGAGCTCGATCTCCTCGCCGGCCGGGTTGGCGAACAGCTCGACGGCCTTCTCCATGGTGAGCTCGTCGGGCGGCAGGTCGTCGGGCACGTTGGCCCGCTTGCCGGCCGGGTTGCCCTCGTCGTCGGGACCCTCGAGGTAGGGGCCGTAGCGCCCGACACGCAGGTTGATGCCCGCCTCGGGGTCGCCGATCGGGAACGTCGCGTTGTCACGGGCGTCGATGTCGGCCAGGTCGGTGACGAGCTTGTGCAGGCCCGGCACCGCGTCGGAGCCGTAGTAGAACTCGGTGAGCTCGGCGACGCGGTGCTTGCGGCCACCGGCGATCTCGTCGAGCACGTCCTCCATCACGGCGGTGAACTCGTAGGACACGTGGCGCGGGAAGTGCTCCTCGAGCAGCCGGATCACCGAGAAGGCCAGCCACGCCGGCACGAGTGCGGAGCCCTTCTTGTAGACGTAGCCGCGGTTGAGGATCGTGCCGATGATCGAGGCGTACGTCGAGGGCCGACCGATCTCGCGCTCCTCGAGCTCCTTGATCAGCGTCGCCTCGGTGTAGCGCGCCGGCGGCTTGGTCTCGTGGCCGTTGGCGCTGATGCTCGCCGCCGAGACGGCGTCGCCCTGCTCCAGGTTGGGCAGCCGGGTCTCCTGGTCGTCCTTCGCGCCGCCGTCGTCGGTGCCCTCGACGTAGGCCTTGAGGAAGCCGTGGAAGGTGATCACGCGGCCGGAGGCGGAGAAGACGACGTCCTCGCCGGTGCGTCGCCGCGCCACCGAGGCGCACCGAGACGCTCTGGCCGACGGCGTCCTTCATCTGCGAGGCGACGGTGCGCATCCAGATCAGCTCGTAGAGGCGGAACTGGTCGCCGGTCAGCCCGGTCTGCGCCGGGGTGCGGAACGACTCGCCGGCCGGGCGGATCGCCTCGTGCGCCTCCTGGGCGTTCTTGACCTTGGAGGCGTAGGTGCGCGGGGAGTCGGGGAGGTACTCCGCGCCGTAGAGCTCGCGCGACCTGCGAGCGGGCGGCGTTGACCGCCCCGCCCGACAGGGTCGTGGAGTCGGTGCGCATGTAGGTGATGAAGCCGTTCTCGTAGAGCCGCTGCGCGACCGACATCGCCACCGAGGCGCTCATGCCGAGCTTGCGGCTGGCCTCCTGCTGCATCGTGGTCGTGCGGAACGGCGCGTACGGCGAGCGGCGGTAGGGCTTCGCCTCGACCGAGCGGACGTCGTACGTCGTGTCGGCCAGCGCGGTGACGAGGCCCTCGGCCCGGCTGCGGTCGAGGTGGACGACGCTCGGCGCCGGCCTTGAGCAGGCCGTCCTGGCCGAAGTTGGAGCCGGAGGCGACGCGCGTGCCGTCGAGGGAGTACAGCTTGGCCGGGAACATCCGTGACTCGTGCTTGGCGCCGGCGTCGAAGGTGCCCTCGAGGTCCCAGTAGGACGCCATCTTGAACTTGATGCGCTCGCGCTCCTTGTCGACGACCAGGCGGGTCGCGACCGACTGCACGCGTCCGGCCGACAGCCCGGACATGACCTTCTTCCACAGCACCGGGCTGACCTCGTAGCCGTAGAGGCGGTCGAGGATGCGACGGGTCTCCTGGGCCTCGACGAGGTCCATGGCGATGTCGCGCGGGTTGTCGGCGGCCTCGAGGATCGCGGCCTTGGTGATCTCGTGGAAGACCATCCGCTTGACCGGGATGTTCTTGGGCTTCAGCTCGTCGAGGAGGTGCCAGGCGATGGCCTCGCCCTCGCGGTCCTCGTCGGTGGCGAGGAAGAGCTCGTCGGCGTCCTTGAGCAGCGACTTGAGCTTGGCGATGTGCGACTTCTTGTCGCGCGGCACGACGTAGTAAGGGCGTGAACCCGTCCTCGACGTCGACCGCGAGGCGGCCCCACGGCTTGTCCTTGATCTTGGCCGGGGTGTCCGCGGCGTTGTTCGGGAGGTCGCGGATGTGACCGATGGAGGACTCCACGACGTAGCCGTCGCCGAGGTAGCCGCCGATGGTGCGGGCCTTCGCCGGGGACTCGACGATCACCAACTTGTGTGCCACGAACTGGTCACTTTCCTCACTGCTGGGTCACTGCTGGGTCACTGCTGGGTGCGCCGGTCGGCGCTGCTCGATGCTGGCCGCGAGAGCCGGGAGCCACCCGAGAAGGTGCTCACGGCCGATCACGGTAGCGCGTGCTGTCCACCCCATCGTCGCCGCTGGGTGCTCGGAGGGCCTCACGAGGACGCCGAGGCGGGGCGTCGGCGAGCCCCGGGAGCCCTCAATCGACCGTGAGCTCGCCGACCGCTGCGGCCTGGTCGTCGATCATCGCCTGGTCGCCGATCGGCACCACGCTGACGAGCAGTCCGTACGCCGCGGGGTCACCGGTGTCGACGACGACGATCTTGGCGATGTCGCCCTCGACGGTGAGGTCGGGGTTGTCGACGCGGATCTCCTCGGTGAGCTCCCAGGCCGGGCTCCCGTCGACGACGGTGTCGCTCGAGTCGAGCTCGGTGGCGCCGGTGAGGTTGGAGTAGAAGGCCGAGGACTGGGTCATGCAGGCCAGCACCGTCTCGGCCGCCTCGCGCGGCGAGGCGAAGCCGTCGCCGACCCTGAGCACTGCCGAGGGCGTAGACCGCGACCCACCCGCTGGTGTCGCTCTGCTCGATCACCCTCGAGGGTGCGTAGACACCGTCGGCGAAGGTGAAGGCCGGCGACTGGTCGAGGTCGGACTCGTAACCCCTGGGCTGGCGCAGCGACAGACCGCCGCCGGTCATCTGCGCGCCCTGCTTGCCCGTCACCCCCTCACCCGGCAACCCGCTGGTGCATTGCTCCAGGGTCGGCTGGGCCGGCTGGTCGGGGTCGGTCGGCTCGGTCGGCTCGGGTGGCGCCGGGGTGGGTTGCGGGCTCGGCTCGACCGTGGGCGGTGGGTCCTGCGTGGGGTCCTCGCTCGGCCCCGGCGTCGGCGTGGGCGACGTCGTCGCGGTGACCGAGGAGTCGTCGTCGGTGACCGCACGGACGACGAAGAAGGTCCCGATGCCGAGCGAGAGAGCGACGACGACCGCGACCAGCACCAGCCCGAGGGCGCGGCCGGTGCCCGAACCGCCGCCCGGCGGCGCTGCGGCCCCACCGCTCCACCCCTCGGGCTGCGGTCGGCCGAGGGGGCCCACAGCGGCGTACGACTCGTAGCCGGAGACCGAGCTGTTGCCGGGCACGAGGGTGGGTTGGTCGAAGCCGCCGGGCGGCGGCGGGGGTGGGGCCGGCGGCGGCGGTGGCGACGCCGACGACGACGGCGACGTGGTGGTCAGGGGCATCGTCGGGGGCGGCGGCGCGGACGGCGGCGGAGGCTGCGGCGCCGGGGCGCTGCCGGGCGGCGGACCGTACGGCGTGTCAGCCAGGGTCTCGCTCCAGTCGGTGCCGTCCCAGTAGCGGAACGCGCCCGGCTGACCTGAAGGATCGGGATACCAACCTGCAGTGGCCACGCGACGAGGTTACCGTCAGGAGCCCGAGAGCAGCTCGCGCGTGCGCGCATCCGCGGGGTAGAACGACTCGATGGCCAGCTCGGCGACGGTCACCTCGCGCGGCGTGCCGAACACCGTGGTCGCGGAGAGCAGCGACAGGACCTCGTCGCCCCGTCGCAGCCGGAGGGGCACCAGCAGGCTCGGCGGCGGTCCGGCGGCGGGCGCAGCCGCTCGGTCCGCCGGCCCGCTCAGCTCGTCGAGCAGCGCGGCCACCCGCGGGTGGTGGTCGGTGGCGAGCTCGCGTCGGAGCCGGGCGAGCAGGTGCTCGCGCCACTCGGCGAGGTTCACGATGCGCGGCGCGAGCCCCTCGCGGGTCCAGCGTCAGGCGCAGGACGTTGACGGGCGGTTCCAGCAACCGCGGGGCGACGCCGTCCAGCAGCGCGTAGACCGCGTCGTTGGCGGCCACGAGGTCCCAGCCGGGGTCGACGACCAGCGCCGGGTAGGGCAGCTGGGCCTCGAGGATCCCGTCGATCGCGGCCGCCACCGCCGCGAGCGGCGGGGCGTCGAGCGCGCAGCTCGGGATGCACCGGAGCGAACCCGGCGGCGAGCAGGCAGCGGTTCTGCTCGCGCAGCGGCACGGTCAGCTCGTCGCACAGGCGCAGGATCATGCCGCTGGTGGGGCGCGACCGTCCGGTCTCCACGAAGCTGACGTGGCGGCTCGACACCCCGGCCCGGTGCGCGAGGTCGAGCTGCGACAGGTTGCGCCGGCGGCGCCACTCGCGCAGCAGCGCCCCCGCCTCGTTGCCGCCTCCGCGCTCGCTCACAGGCAGCACAGTAGGCGCGCCGGCGGGGCGCGACGACTACCTCCGAGGTCATCGCGCCGATGACGTCCGCGGGGTTCGATCTCCTCGTCCGCACCGCACCCAGCAGAGGAGCACCCGATGACCAGCACCGACACCGTCCCGACCTATGCCGTCGCCTACCTGCGTGACGTCGACGTCAACGACCGGATCGTCGCCTACCTCCGGGCGATCGACGCCACGCTCGCGCCGTACGGCGGCCGCTTCCTCGTCCACGGCGGCCGGCTCACCGCGCTCGAGGGCGAGTGGGACGGCGACCTCGTGGTGATCGCCTTCCCCGGGCGCCGCGAGGCACAGGAGTGGTACGACTCGCCGGCCTACCAGGAGATCCTCCCCTTCCGGCTCGACCACTCGACGTCCATCGCCGCCCTGGTCGACGGCGTGGTCGACGACTACCGGGCCACCGACAAGCTGGAGGTGCTGCTGGCCTAGGCGTGGAGGAACCCCTGGGCGACGAGCTCACGCACCACGGGCAGGTACGTCGTGCGCGCGGCCGTGGCGTCGTCCCCCAGGAGCTGGGCGATCGCGTCGAGGATCTGCCCGACACCCAGGTCGCCGTCGCACGCCCCGACCAGGGCCGCCTCGACGGTGTCGACCGACCGGGCGCGGCGCAGGCCGCGCTGCTGGCGCAGCACGATCGTGGCCGGGTCCTCCGCGCCGACGGGGCCGACGCTCTCCTGCACGAGGTCCTCGCTCGCCACCAGGCGGGAGTCGAGCGTGACGGACGCCGGGTCGGCCAGTCCCCAGTCGCGGATCGCCGGCGCGATCGGCTGCTCGACGTCGTAGGGCCACTCGAGCAGCTCGAGGCGCCGCGAGCCGGGCGCGGCGGCGCGCCCGGCCGCGCGCAGGTTGATCCAGCCGAAGCCGATCGCCTCGACGCCCTGCTCGTCGAACCACGACAGCCAGGTGTCGTAGCGCTGCGGGTAGTCGGCTGCGCCGTGCTGGCCGGCGTCCTTGAGCCAGAGCTCGACGTAGGCCGCCGGGTCGAGCACCTCGCGCTGCACCACGAGCGCGTCCAGGTCGGGCGAGACCCACTCGGCCAGGCGCTCGTCCCACGGCCGGTCGGTCGAGATCACCCAGTTGGCCAGCACCTGGCACCAGCCACCCGGGTTGAGGTGGGCGGGTGCGGCGCGCACGATGTCCTCGACGACCCGGTCACCGGGCAGCCCGGAGTCGCGGTAGACGAGTCGCTCGCCCCGCTGGTGGCCCAGGGCCGGGGAGATGACGAACGGCGGGTTCGTCGCTGATCAGGTCGAACCGCTCGCCGCGCACCGGCTCGAAGAAGGAGCCGTCGCGCACCTCCACGACGTCGTCGACCTGGTTGAGGGCGGCGTTGAAGCGCGCGATCCGCAGCGCGCGGGCGTTGACGTCGGTGGCGACGACGCGATCGGCGTGCGCGGCCAGGTGGAGCGCCTGCACCCCGCAGCCCGTGCCGAGGTCGAGCGCGGAGCCGACCGGCTCGCGCAGGGTGAGCTGCGCCAGGGAGGTCGAGGCCGGGCTGATGCCCAGCACGTGGTCGCCGCCGACGCGCTGCGGACCGCCGTCGAGCCCGGGGGTGAGGTCGCTGACGACCCACAGCGGCCCGGCGCCGTCGGTGGCGTAGGGCCGGCAGTCGAGCCGCGCGGCCACCTGGCCCACCGACTGCTCGAGGAGGCCGGCCACGGCGAGGCGGTCGACGAGGCCGGGCAGCGCGGTCTCGGCCTGGGCGACCGCCACGGGCGTCTGCAGCAGGAACAGCCGGACCAGGGTCTCGAGCGGGCTGCCCCCGGAGGTGCGCATCAGCCCCGGCGTCGTCTCGTTGCGACCGAGCGCGGCGTGCGCGCGGGCGCCCAGCAGGTCGGCCACGCCGTCGTAGGTGAAGTCGGCGGCGAGCAGGGCCTCGCGCAGGGGTGCGGCCAGGGCGGGGTTCATGTCAGCACCCTCCCACTGCTCGGGATCAGTGGTAGTAGTCGGTCAGGGCGAGGCGTCCGGCCCGGTAGTCGGCGAGCGCGCCGCGGTAGAGCCCCAGCCTCAGCTCGGCCTCGTAGCCGGCGTACTGCGGGCACCCCACCTCGCGGGCGAGCGCGAGCTCGGCCTCCACGTCGTAGGGCACCCGCACGAACGCGATCGAGAACGGCGCCGGGTCGGGCTCGTCGAGCAGCCCCTCGAGCACGACGTACGACGCGGTCGGGTCGCCCATCGCGTTGCCGGCGCTGCCGGTGTTGAAGAGCGTGCGCCCCTCGAGCTGGGTCTCGTAGAACGGGTCGTGGGTGTCGGCGTACCCGACGACGTCGGGGATCGGGTCCGTCGCCGACGGCGGCGATCGTCGCGGGGGTGTTGGCGAACTGACCGAGGAACTCCTCCTGGGTCTTCACGTAGCGGACCCGGCGGTGCACCGTCTCGGCCGAGGCGTGCATCAGGCGGATCCGGCGTCCGCTCATGAGCAGGTCGTGGCAGAACGGCAGCGCGCGCAGCCACTCCCCCTGGCCCGGGGCGAGCTGCCCGGACCACCAGCGCAGGCTCGCGTCGTCGTACTCGCGCGTCGGGGTCGGGCAGGAAGTCGTCCCAGTTGCCCAGGAGGTTGACCTCGCACCGCTCCTGGCAGAGCTCGACGACCTCGCGCCCGCGCGGTCCCTTGCCGACGTAGTCGCCGAGGTTGAGGATCCGGGTGATGCCACGGTCCTCGAGGTCGGCGAGCACCGCCTCGAGGGCCGTGAGGTTGCCGTGGACGTCGGAGATGAGGGCCAGCCGCTCCCGGGTCATGACCCCAGTCTGGCAGCGAGGCCCGCCGCTCCGAAGAGCGACGGGCCTCGTGCGGCGATCAGGCGGTGCGGGTCAGGCGGCGTTCTCCGCCGCCGGTGCCGGGGCGTTGCCCTCGAGCCCGGAGCCGCGACGCTTGGAGACGACCACGGCGACGACGATGATCGCGACGGCGGCCAGCGAGATCAGGATCCGCAGGGCGTTGTTCTGGTCCTCGCCCACGCTCAGCGACACCACGGCGGTGACGATGAGCAGGGAGACGAGGTTCATCACCTTGATCAGCGGGTTGATCGCCGGGCCGGCGGTGTCCTTGAACGGGTCGCCGACGGTGTCGCCGATGATGGTCGCCTCGTGGGCCGGCGAGCCCTTGCCGCCGTGGTTGCCGTCCTCGACGAGCTTCTTGGCGTTGTCCCAGGCGCCACCGGCGTTGGCGAGGAAGACCGCCATCAGGGTGCCGGTGCCGATGGCTCCGGCCAGGAAGCCGGCCAGCGCGGTCACACCGAGCCCGAACCCGACGGCCACCGGGGCGAAGATCGCCAGGATGCCGGGCGCGATGAGCTCGCGCAGCGAGTCGCGGGTGACGATGTCGACGACCTTGCCGTACTCCGGACGACCGGTGCCCTCCATGATGCCGGGGATCTCGCGGAACTGACGGCGCACCTCGTAGACGACCGCTGCGGCCGCACGGGCGACCGCGTTGATCGCGAGGCCGGAGAACATGAACACCACGGCCGCACCCAGGAGCACGCCGACGATCACGGAGGGGTCGAAGACGAAGAAGCCGAAGAGCTCACGAGCCGACTCCTCGTCGGTGAGCTGCGCCTCCGTCAGCGCCTCGAACGCCGAGGTGGCGTAGGAGCCGAAGAGCGCCGTCGCTGCCAGCACGGCGGTCGCGATCGCGATGCCCTTGGTGATGGCCTTGGTCGTGTTGCCGACGGCGTCGAGGTCGGTGAGGATCTGGGCGCCCTCCTCGCTGACGTCCCCCGACATCTCGGCCACGCCCTGGGCGTTGTCGGAGACCGGGCCGAAGGTGTCCATCGCGACGATGACGCCGACGGTGGTGAGCAGGCCGCAGCCGGCCAGCGCCACCGCGAACAGCGAGACGGTGAGCGAGGCGCCTCCGAGCAGGAAGGCCCCGAAGACCGCGGCGCCGATCACCAGCGTGGTGTAGACCGCCGACTCGAAGCCGACCGAGAGGCCCGACAGGATGACGGTCGCGGCGCCGGTGAGCGACGTGCGACCGACACCCTTGACCGGCTCGTACTCGGTGCCGGTGTAGTAGCCGGTGAGCGCGAGGATGCCGGCCGCCATCACGATGCCGATCACGACCGCGATCGAGGCGATCAGCGCCGGGTTGCCGTCGGGCGAGCCGACGAGGTCGAGCGGGTTGCTGTCCGGCAGGCCGCTGAAGTCGGAGAACTTCGTCGGCAGGTAGATGAACGACAGCACGATGCTGGCCAGCGCGGCGATGCCGGCCGAGAGGTAGAACGACCGGTTGATCGTGGTCAGGCCGTTCTCGCCGGCCTTCGGGCGTGGTGAGGTAGACGCCGGCGACGGCGGTGAGCGCGCCGATGGCGGGGATCAGCAGCGGGTAGACCAGGCCCTTGTCGCCGAAGGCCTGCGAGCCGAGGATCAGCGCGGCGACCAGGGTGACGGCGTAGGACTCGAAGAGGTCGGCGGCCATGCCGGCGCAGTCGCCGACGTTGTCGCCGACGTTGTCGGCGATCGTCGCGGCGTTGCGCGGGTCGTCCTCGGGGATGTTCTGCTCGACCTTGCCGACCAGGTCGGCGCCGACGTCGGCGGCCTTGGTGAAGATGCCGCCGCCGACGCGCATGAACATCGCGAGCAGGGCGGCGCCGAAGCCGAAGCCCTCGAGCACGTCGGGCGCCTTGTCCTGGAAGAAGATCACCACCAGGCTCGCGCCCAGCAGGCCGAGCCCGACGGTGAGCATGCCGACCATGGCGCCGGTGCGCAGCCCGATCGTCATCGCCTTCTCGCGGCTGCCCGGTCCCGGCTCGTTGGCCGCGGCGGCGACGCGGAGGTTGGCCCGCACCGCCAGGGACATGCCGAGGTAGCCCACGGCCGCGGAGAAGACCGCGCCGAGGATGAAGAAGACCGAGCGGAAGATGCGCACGGTCGCGTCGTCGGCGGGCAGCACCAGCAGGACGAAGAACGCGACCGCGGCGAAGACCGCCAGCGTGCGGAACTGCCGCTGGAGGTAGGCGTCGGCACCCTCCTGCACCGCCTGGGCGATGTTCTTCATGTTGTCGGTGCCTTCGCCGGCGGCAAGGACCTCGTTGCGGAACAGGTAGGCCATCGCCAGGGCGCGCCGAGCGCGATCAGGGCGACGATGATGACCAGGACGAGGTTGCCGCCGGAGACGTCGACGGCGAGTGCGGGAGAGATCCCGGCCATCTGTTTCCTCCTGCGCATTGGAGATCGTCATGCGAGGCCAGATGTGACCCGCGTCATGTCAGAACGCAGCGGAGTTTACGCAGACCGGACCCCTGTCTGGACAGAGGGTGTGACGCGGACCACAAGCGTGTCGCGAACCGCGACCCGTCGGGTTCAGGCGAGCGCGGCCTCGGCGGTCTCGTGGATGACGAAGACTTTCGCCAGGCCGGTGATCCGGAAGATCTTGAGCAGCCGGTCCTGGTTGCAGATCAGGTGCAGCGAGCCGTCGTGGGCGCGGACCTTCTTCAGTCCGCCGACGAGCACGCCGAGGCCGGTGGAGTCGAGGAACTCGACGGCCTCCATGTCGATGACCAGGTGGTAGGTGCCGGCGGCGACGAGCTCGGTGATCTTGTCGCGGAGCTTGGGCGCGGTGTAGACGTCGATCTCACCGCCGACGGCGACGATGGTGCGTCCGTCGACGTCGCGCGTTTCCAGAGTCAGGTCCACGTGTTCTCCCAGAGGAACGGTGCAGGGGGGGCCGGTTCCCGGACGCACAGATCCCGAGTCACAGCCGGGGGTATCAAACCATGGCTCACGATGCCCGCGCACGCCAGCGTCACCAAACGACAGCCACTTCGACGCCTCGTGCCGCCGTCGGCGGGTGCGCGCGGTGGGGTGTCGGTCCGCCTTGCCACAATCGTCGTATGCCGCCACCCCGTCGCCTCACGACCCGTCGCCGGGCTGCTCGACCGGCTCGCGCTGGTGCCCGGGCGCGACGGACGACTCACCCACGTCGAGCGGGTCCCGGCCCGAGCCGCGCGACCCAGCCGTGGCCGGAGTGGGTCGACCCCGACGTACGACGCTCCCTCGTCGCCCGCGGCGTCGTCGAGCCCTGGACCCACCAGGTCGAGGCGGCCGAGGCGGCCTGGGCCGGGCGGCACGTCGTCGTCTCGACCGGCACGGCGTCGGGCAAGTCCCTCGCCTACCAGGTGCCCGCGCTCAGCGCGGCGCTCGAGCACCCGCTCAGCCCACGGCAGTCGCGGCCGGCACGGCGCGGCGACGCTCTACCTCGCCCCGACCAAGGCACTGGCCCACGACCAGCTCGCCTCGCTGCTGGAGCTGGGGCTGCCGGCGCGCGTCGCGACCTGCGACGGCGACAGCAGCCGCGACGAGCGCGACTGGGCCCGCGCCCACGCCGAGTACGTCCTGACCAACCCCGACATGCTCCACCGCTCGATCCTGCCGGCCCACGAGCGCTGGGCAGCCTTCCTCGGCTCGCTGCGCTACGTCGTGGTCGACGAGTGCCACCACTACCGCGGGTGTCTTCGGCGCCCACGTCGTCCCACGTCCTGCGCCGCCTGCGCCGGGTGTGTGCGTCCTACGGCGCCTTCCCGACCTTCGTGCTGGCCTCCGCCACCTCGGCCGAGCCTGCCCTGACGGCCTCCCGGCTGACCGGTCTCGACGTGGTCGCGGTGACCGACGACGCCTCCCCCCGGGGCGAGCTCACCCTGGGCCTGTGGGAGCCGCCGCTGACCTCGTACACCGGCGAGCACGGCGCCCCCGTGCGGCGCGCGGCCGGGTCCGAGACGGCCGACCTCCTCGCCGACCTGGTGGCCGAGGGGGTGCCGACCCTCGCCTTCGTGCGTTCGCGCCAAGGGGTCGAGCAGGTGGCGCTGCGCGCGGCCGAGCTGCTCGACGAGGTGGCCCCCGAGCTGCGCGACCGCGTGGCGTCCTACCGCGGTGGCTACCTCCCCGAGGAGCGCCGCGCCCTCGAGGCGGCCCTGCGCTCGGGCGAGCTGGTCGGCCTGGCCGCGACCAACGCCCTCGAGCTCGGCATCGACGTCCACGGCCTCGACGCCGTGCTCGTCGCCGGCTTCCCCGGCACGCGGGCGGCGCTGTGGCAGCAGCTGGGGCGAGCCGGTCGGGGCGCCCAGGACGCGCTGGGCGTGCTCATCGCGCGCGACGACCCGCTCGACACCTACCTC
This sequence comes from uncultured Actinomycetota bacterium, assembly GCA_963822915.1. GTDB lineage: Bacteria > Actinomycetota > Actinomycetes > Propionibacteriales > Nocardioidaceae > Nocardioides. Next base: position 54,276 of record CAWGJR010000024.1, on the reverse strand, counting down.
GTCCACCACCCCGAGGCCCTGCTCGGACGTCCGGTGGAGTCGCAGGTCTTCGACCCCGACAACCCCCACGTCCTCGGCCCCCACCTGTGCGCGGCCGCACAGGAGCGGCCGCTGACCGCCGCGGACCTCCCGCTCTTCGGCCCGCGGGCCCGGGAGGTCACCCTGGCCCTCGCCGACGCGGGACTGCTGCGCCGGCGCGCCGCTGCCTGGTACTGGACCGACCGACGCCGCGCGGCCGACCTCACCGACATCCGCTCCGCCGGCGGCTCACCGGTCTCCCTGGTCGAGCACGGCACCGGACGGGTGATCGGCACCGTCGACGGCGCCCGGGCCGACGGCACCGCCCACACCGGCGCGGTCTACCTGCACCGCGGCGAGACGTGGTTCGTCGACGAGCTCGACCTGGAGGACCGGGTCGCGACGATGACCCGGTGCGCGCCCGGCTTCCCGGGTTACTCCACGTCCGCGCGCGAGGTCACCGACATCACGATCACCACCGAGCGCGAGCACCGCGACTGGGGAGCGTGCCGGTTGTCCTTCGGCGACGTCGACGTCTCCCACCAGGTGGTCTCCTACCTCAAGCGACGCCAGCCCTCGGGCGAGGTCATCGCCGAGGAGCCGCTCGACCTGCCGGTGCGCGCCCTGTCGACCTCGGCGGTCTGGTGGACGGTGCCCGACGACCTGCTCGCCTCGTCCCTCCCGGGCGACGTCGACCTCCCGGGGGCCGCGCACGCCGCCGAGCACTGCGCCATCGGGCTGCTGCCCCTCTTCGCCACCTGCGACCGCTGGGACATCGGCGGTGTGTCCACCGCCCGCCATGCCGACACCGGGCTGCTCACCGTCTTCGTCCACGACGGCCACCCCGGCGGGGCCGGTTTCGCCGAGCGCGGCTTCCGGGCGGCTCGTGCCTGGCTCACCGCGACGCGCGACGCCATCGAGGCGTGCACCTGCCCCGAGGGTTGCCCCTCGTGCGTGCAGTCACCCAAGTGCGGCAACCAGAACAACCCGCTCGACAAGGCCGGGGCCGCGGCCCTGCTCGGCCTCCTGCTCCGCGACGCCGTCGACATGCCCTAGCCTCGACGCATGCTGATCCTGGGACTCCTCCTCCTGCTCGTCGGTGTCGTGCTGATCCTGCTCGGCGTCTTCACCACCGAGGTCAACTCCGTCAACGGCGCGGGCCAGGTCGAGATCGCCGGCGTCGACATCAACGTCACCACCCTGTTCGTCCTCGGCCTCGTGGCCGCGGTCGCGGTGCTCGGAGGCCTGTGGCTCACCCGCGTCGCCGTGCGCCGCAACCTCAACGAGCGCAAGGAGAACAAGAAGATGGAACAGCTCTCCGAGAAGCTCGACCGGGCCGAGGCCGAGCGCCGCAAGGACCTCGACGACGACCGCTGACGGCGACCGCGCTCGGGCGGGGCGGACTCATCCCGGTCCGGCCCGGCTCTGCGCGACCAGCTCACTGCTCACGAGCCCGCGCCAGCGAGGTCCCGTGACCTCGACCGTCACCACGAGGTCGCGGTCCTCGAGCGCGCACGAGGTCAACCGGGCGCCGTTGGCCGCCGCGGTCGTGGCCGCGACCGTGCACGGGTCACCTGCGCCACCGACGACGGACGCCCCGGCGAGCGCGGCGAGGTCGGCGGCCGCCTGCGCGGTGCGGTGGGCGGCGAAGATCGCACCCACGACACCGAGCGCAGCACCGACGAGCACGAGGACTCCGAGCAGCGCCACGACGAGGACCGTCGCGGCGCCGCGCTCGCCCTGACGCCGACCGGGTGGGCCGCGCCTCGGGGTCATGGCCCGCCCTCGGCCACCGCGACCGCCTCCGCACGCACGGTCACGCCCGGCAGCCACGAGAGGAGCCGCCCGGGGCCGTCGATGCGCGCCGAGGCCTCGACGACGACCTGCCCACCCTCGCCCCCTCCCGAGGTGACGCTGACCTGACCACCGTCGGGCGCCACCCGCTCACCGGCCGCGACCGCGGCCGCCACGTCGTCGCCGCGCGCGACCGCCCGAGCGGTCTCGCGGGCGGCGTCGATCACCCGCAGCTGAGCGCCCCCGACCGAGAGCACCCACACGAGACCGATCGTGACGACGACCAGGAGCGGGAGGACCATGGCGGCCTCGGCGGTCGCCGCACCGGCGTCGCCGCGGTCCCTCCGCAGGGGACTCACCCGATGCCGAGCAGCGACAGCACGTGGTCGAACAGGGTGGTGAGCAGCTTGTCACCGAACCCGCCGGTGAGCAGCGTGTAGAGCAGGCCGGCCAGACCGGCTCCCGCAGCGGTGCCGACGGCGTACTCCGCGGTGGTGATGCCGCGCTCGTCGCGGGTGGTGGAGAAGTGGCGCATCGTGACGTGTTCCCTTCGTCGGGGCCGCCCGGTGCGGCCCGCCACGAAGAAGCCTGCGCCCAGCCGCTGCTCGACGCAGGTGCCTCAGACCGATGCTGTGGAGAGCCGCGCCGGCGGGTCGGGATGTGGACGTCCGGTGGCTTCCGCGTGCCTCCGCCGGCGGCCGACCCGGTCAACAGCCACGTGCGACCTCGGCCCGGCACTCGGTCTTCTCGGGGTTCGGGGCCTCGGCGACGTCGCGACCCGGGCCTCCGACCAGGACGGCGGGGTTGGCGCCGCCCGCACGGCGCAGGACGTCGTCGCCGGGACCTCCGAAGAGTCGGAGGGACCGGGTGGGTCGACACGTGGCGTAGGTGCGCAGACTCATCCCGACGTACGGCGGCGGGGTGCTCACGAGCCGGTCGGCGCTGTTGCCACCGCGCAGGGTGCCACCGCACCCCTCGTGGGTCAGGACGTTGCTCCGCCGGTTGCCGCGCAGGCTCGCGGACGGGGAGTCGGTGTCCATGAAGGCGTCCCGGAAGCCGCGGAAGGACGCGAGCGTGCTCGTCCCGAGGGTGACCCGGTGGGCGCCGAGGTCGATCGCGGGGGGCCGGGTCGCCTCGCACGCATAGCTCGACAGCTGGAGGGTGTCGTCGCCGCGACCACCCCGCGCTCGCAGCGTCCGGTCGGTGGTGCAGCCGTCGTCCTCGAACCTGACCTGGTCGTCGCCACCGCCCATGCGGGCCACCACCGGTCCGCCGCCGAGCAGCAGGAGGTCGTCGTCGATGCCGCTGCCGGTGACTCTCACTGCCGACGAGCCGGGCCTGACGCCGACCCACACGGAGTCGAACCCGTCCACCCGGCCCAGGTCGACGCCGTCGCGCCGCAGCGCATGGTGGCGCAGGTCGACGTGCCACGAGGACTCAGCGGTCAGGGCACGTTGGAAGTCGAGCGTCCCGCCGTCGGCGACCTCGAGATCGAGGCCGGGCGCGGGCTCGGCGAGGAAGGTGACCTCGTTGTAGACCCGGTTGCCGCTGAGCCGCACCGTCGCGGTCGCCGGACCCTCCCCGGGCGCCCCGAGGCTGACGTCGTCGCCGTAGGAGCTCCTGTCGCGCCCGGCGCCGTTGCCGTGCACCGTGTCGCCACCACCGGCGTCCACCTCCTCCGGGGTGTCGAGTCCCTCGAAGAGGTCGACGCCCGGGCCGAGCGAGACCTTCACTCCCTCGTTGATCGGGCTCGACGCGGTGACGACCAGGTCGCCGCGGCGGTCGACGATGTCGTCGCCGGGCCCGGCCTCGAGGTAGAGGGTGCCGCCGAAGCCGGTCGTGCAGATCACGTCGTCCCCGCCGAGAGCGCGGACCGAGCTCGCGCCGTCGGTGACGATGACGTCGTCGCCCTCGGTGCCGACCAGGCGTCCCCTCCGGTCGCCTCCGACGATCGTGGCGGGAAGGCCCCGGCAGGTCGAAGGAGCCGCCGAGGCCGCACCCCCTGTCGTCGCCAGCACCACCGGTAGGCCACCGAAGGCCGTCGCGAGCACCAGGCAGAGCGCCGCAGCCCCGGCTCGGCGTCGCACGCTCACGACCCGGGGTGAGCGGTCGGTGGTCGACAGCGGCTGCCGACCTCGGTGTCGCAGACGTCGCGCTTCCTCTTCGAGCCGCGTGCGACATCGCGACCGGCACCGCCGGTCATGACCGACGGGTTGGCGCCACCCCTGCGCACGAACGAGTCGTCGCCGGCTCCACCCACCATCCGCAGTCGACGCGCGGCGGGGCAGGTCTCGTAGTGATCGCTGGAGAAGCCGATCAGCACGGGGGGCCTGCTGCTCAGCCGGTCGTCTCCCCCACCGCCGCTCAAGGTCGCTCCACACCCCACGTGGCGCAGGATGTCGTCACCCTTGCCACCGCGCAGGACAGCCCCTGGCGAGTTCGTGGTGAGGGTCGCTCGCGGAAATCCGCGCACGGTCGCGAAGAGCCGCGATCCGGTCCTGATCTCTCCCTCGCGAAGGTCGATCGACGGTGGCTGCTCGGCGCAGCCGTAGCGGTAGTCGCTGAGCGAGACGTGGTCGCGCCCGGGGCCGCCGCGTGCCGCGACGAGGCGGTGGCGTCGGCAGCCGGACTCGAGCCGGAGGTCGTCGTTGCCGCCGCCCAGGTCGAGCGAGACCCGCCGCATCCCGTCGATCGACACCTGCTCGTCGAGGGGGCCGCCCGTGAGCCTCACCGGCGGTCCACCCTCACGCCCCACGCGGAGCTGGACGGAGGTGAAGCCGGCCACCCGTCCCAGGTCGACCCCGTCGCGCACCAGCGACCGGTGGCGCAGGTCGACGTGCCAGTCCGAGTCCGCGGCGAGGCGCCCGAGCTCGAGGGAGGACCCGTCGGCGACCTCGAGGTCGAGGCCGGGTGCGGGGGCCGCGCCGAAGATGACCCGGTTGCCGGAGGACCCCGACAGGCGCACCGTCGCGACCGCCGGCTCGCGGCTGCTACCGACGTAGACCTCGTCGTGGTCGAAGCTCTGCCGGGAGCCGGCGCCGTTGCCGAGCACGGTGTCGCCGCCCCCGGCGTAGACCAGCTCGGGACCGTCGACTCCCTCGAACCGGTCGACCCCGCTCCCGAGCGCGACGACCACGGCCCCACCCCGGTTGCCGCGCGCCGGATACGGCTGGTCCTCGGTCCGGTCGACGACGTCGTCGCCCGAGCCGGCCTGGATGTCGAGGCCCTTGCCGCTCCTCGTCGTGCAGATGACGTCGTCGCCGTCGCGTGCGCGAACGGTGTGCACCCCGTTGGTGATGATGACGTCGTCGTCGTCGGTGCCCCGCAGGACGTCCTCCCCCGGCTCGCCCACCAGCGTGGGCGCGAGTCCCCGGCAGGTCGGGGGCACGGCGCCGGCTCGGGACGTGGCGGCCGCTGCGGCGACCGGGGCGACCGTGGCGGCGGACGTGGCGAGCCCGAGGGCAGTGGTCGCGACCAGGATGCCGATCCGACGGCCGAGGTGCGGGGTGCGCATGACTCACTGTCGCACCCGGGCCGGGATCCGGCGGTGTTTCGTCACCAGTCCATCGCCAGCACCAGGCCCGCGACGAGCGGCACGATGCCGATCAGCACGAACGCCGGCAGCAGGCACAGTCCGAGCGGCACCGCGGCCTTCACCCCGACGGCTCGCGCCCGGTCCTCGGCCTCGCCGCGGGCCGAGCGGGCGAGGTCGGCGGCGAGCCGCTCGACGGCCACGACGACCGGTGCGCCGGTCGCCTGGGCGCGCGCCAGCGTGCGCCCGAGCGGAGCGAGCTCGTGGTCGCGCTCGAGCTCGGCCCAGACCAGGCCGGGATCACCACCGAGTCGCAGCCGCGACGACACCGCCGACAGCCGCCCCGAGGCCGGCCCGGGCAGGGCGTCGACGACCACGCCCACCGCCTCGCCGGGATCGGCGCCGGCGCGCAGTGCAGCAGCCAGCAGCGTCACGACCGCCGGCAGGTCACGTCGTACGGCGTCCCGCTCGGCGCGGGTGGCGGGCGACTCGGCTCGTCCGACCACCACCCAGACCGCGACCGCCACGGCGCCGGCGAGGGGCGGACCGGCCGGGCCGCCCACGAACGTGAAGGCACCCACGCCGGCCAGCACCGACCACCACAGTCGGTGTCGTCGCAGCCATCCGGGGTCGTCCGGCTCGGGGGTGGTGCTCGGCTCGACCGGGAGCCTCGCTCGAGGGGGCAGGGCCAGCGCAACGGCCAGCGCCGCGGCCGCGACGCACAGGACGGTCGTCACGAGGGGTTCATCGTCGGTCGACGTCTCGCGCCAGGGCCTCGATCCAGGCCAGGCCGCCGAGGGCGAAGGCGAGTCCGGCGCCGAGGCAGGCCAGACCCACCGGGTGGGTGAGCAGGAAGCCCCAGGGGTCGCCACCGGTGCTGCTGCCGAAGGTGAGCGCGAGGACCGGGAGCACCGCCACCAGGCGGGCGGTGGCGCGAGCGGACGCCAGCTCGCCGGCGACGACCCGACGCGTCGCGCGCTCGGCGCGCAGGTCGCTCGTGACCAGGTCGAGGGCGCCCGCCAGGCCGGCCCCGGTGCGGTGGGAGACCTGCCAGGCCGCGGCCACCAGCCGCAGGTCGGCGGCACCCGGACGTCGGGCGACCTGGCGCCAGGCGCCCGGCACGTCGGCACCGACCCGGAAGGCCTCGGCCACCGGAGCGAGGAAGGACCACTGTGCGGCACCGTGGTCGAGGGCGGCACCGGGCGGCTGACCGGCGACGAGCTCGCCGGTGAGCTGCTCGCAGGCCTCCAGCAGCCGCTCCGAGGTCCGCTCGGCCGCCCGAGCCGACCGTCGCCGGCGCCACAGCGTCGAGCCGACCGCGGCTGCGGCCCCGAGGATCGCGACCAGGACGACCGACCGCGCCGACAGCGCCCCCGTCGCCGCGAGCAGGCCGGCGACCGACACCGCGGTGACGGGCACCCGCACCAGCACGCGACCCCGGGACCGTGAGGTCGTGGACCGGGCCACCCCCGTCGGGCCCGGTCGCGCGGCGACCCGCCGACCACCACGACGCCGGGTTCCACGGCCAGAGCAGGGCCACCGCGAGTGCGGCGCACCCGAGCGACACCGCGGCGGCCGGCGAGGCCCACGGCCCCGTCATCGGCGCCGCTCCAGCAGCACCAGCAGGTCGTCGAGGGCGGGTCCCTCCCGCACGGTCGCGCCACCGGCCCCCGCCACGGCCGACACCTCCACCGCCAGTCGCACCACCACGAACCCGCGCTCGTCACGACCGGGAAGCGCGACCTGGGCGAGGCGGCGGACGCCGTCGGCGCCACGCTCGAGGTGGAGGACGACGTCGAGGGCCGAGGCCAGCTGGCTGTGGGCCGCCTCGCGGCTCAGCCCGGCCGCCTGGGCCAGGGCCTCCACGCGCGCCGGCACGTCCTGCGCCGAGTTGGCGTGGAGCGTGCCGCATCCGCCCTCGTGACCGGTGTTGAGCGCCGCGAGCAGCTCGACCACGTCACCGCCGCGCACCTCACCCACGACGAGGCGGTCCGGACGCATCCGCAGGGCCTGGCGCACCAGCGTCCTGACGTCGACCGCCCCGGCTCCCTCGACGTTGGCGGGCCGGCCCTCGAGAGCGACGACGTGGGGATGGCGCGGCCTGAGCTCGGAGGCGTCCTCGACGATCACCACCCGCTCGGTGCCCGACACCTCGGCCAGCAGGGCGGCGAGCAGGGTCGTCTTGCCGGAGCCCGTGCCGCCGGTGACCAGGAAGGCCAGCCGGGACGCGATGATCCGGCGCAGCAGCACCGCCAGGTCGGGCGCGACCATGTCGCGCCGCACGAGGTCGTCGAGGGTGAAGCCGGTCCGATGGGGGACCCGGAGCGAGATGACCGTGCCGGGGCGCGCGAGCGGCGCCAGCACGGCGTGGAAGCGGGTCCCGTCGGCGAGACGCAGGTCGGCGTAGGGGGTCGCGTCGTCCAGCCGACGGCCGGCCTGGGCGGCGAGTCGCTGCGCGAGACGGCGGACGGCCGCGTCGTCGGGGAACCCCACCCCGGTGCGCTCGAGTCCGCGACCCCGGTCGAGGTAGACCTCCTCGGGGCCGTTGACGAGCACGTCGGTCACCCCGGCGGTGCGCAGCAACGGCTCGAGCGGTCCGGCGCCGACGATGTCGCGCCGCAGGTCCTCGTAGACCTCCAGGACGGTGGCATCACCCACCGGACGACCGGCAGCCCGCAGCGCCTCGGCCACGCGGTGCGGCGTGAGGTCGCCGGGCGAGCGGGCCAGCCGCTCGCGGACCGCGTCGACCAGGGCCGGAGGCCGCTGTCTGGTGGGCGCGCCGAGCGCGCGCTGGGGCGCTCATGCCGCCGAGCCGTCGTCCGGCGAGCTCGGCCAGGTCGGCGACCAGGTCGACACAGGTGCGCGCCGAGGGGGCTGCGCCACGAGCGGATCGGCCCCAGGCCCAGGTCGACGGACTCGGCGAGCCCGCGCTGGTGCGGCACCTGGGCGATGACCGGGCAGCCGGGTGGCGCGGCTGATGTCGGCGGTCGCGATCCCAGCACCTCGCACCACGATGCCGGGCTGGCCGCCCTGCCCAGGCGCGCCGCGAGACGGCTCGCGGAGGCGAGCCCGGGGACGGTCGGCACGACCACCATGACCACCGCGTCGCAGCGTGACAGCACGTCCTCGACCAGGGGGTCGACGACACGAGGGAGGTCGACCACGACCGTGTCGTGACCCCGCCGAGCGGCCGAGAGCGCCTCGCGGACCGCGAACGGCTGCGGGGTCGCGGTCGAGCCGAGCCGCCACGAGAGGGCGCGCAGGTCGGCGCGCTGCGGGAGCGCCTCGCGCAGCGCACGGCCGCTGAGCCGCCCGGTGGTCTGGCACAGCGCCTCCCAGCGGGTGCCGTCGCGCCCGTCGAGCCCCAGGACCCGGTCGACCCCCGGGCCCAGCGGGTCGCAGTCGACGACGACGGCGGGCCCGCGACCGGGCGGCCGCCTGCCCGAGCGCGCAGGCCAGCGTCGTGGCGCCGGCGCCACCCGAGCCTCCGACGAGCCCGACGACCAGGCCGGAGGTCGACCCCGGGATCGCCCGCGTCGGTGAGTCGCTCGACGATCCACGCCTCCGACGACGCCAGCTCGACCACCCCCTCGGCGCCCAGACCGAGCGCCACCCTGAACACCTCGCCGTCGACCGCTCCCCCGGCCACGAGGTGCACGCCGTCGCGACGCGCGGGCCCGAGGTCGGCCAGGGCCGACGCCAGGTCGACCCCCACGAGCACCAGTGACGCGGTCGGCCAGCGCCGCAGCGCCCCGGACAGGTCGCCGGCCACGTCGGGAGTCACCCCCGCGGCCGCGGCCAGGCGGAGCAGGTCGTCGCGCAGCGGCGCCGAGGCGGTGATCAGGAGGGGCGGGGCCATGACGGCGACGGTGCCCGCACCGAGGCACCTCCCGCTCGTGGCGACGCCGGGCCTGTGGACGCCGGGGACGGACGTCGTACCTGTGGACGACTCGTGGACGACTCGGGACGACTCGGGGACCTGCGGACGCCTGCGGACGGAGCCGCGGTCACCGCGATCGTGCGGCGCGCCACTCGGAGGGGGCCTACGATGACGGCATGGAGCCGACGGCGGCGTTCTTCGATCTCGACAAGACGATCATCGCCAAGTCGAGCACGCTCGCGTTCTCCAAGCCCTTCCAGGCCGGCGGCCTGATCTCGCGTCGCGCGGTCCTGCGCTCGGCCTACGCCCAGTTCGTCTTCCTGGTCGGCGGCGCCGACCACGACCAGATGGAGAAGCTGCGCGCCTTCATGTCCTCGCTCGTGGCCGGGTGGGACGTCGCCACCGTGCGCGAGATCGTCGCCGAGACCCTCCACCACGTCGTGGACCCGATCGTCTACGACGAGGCCGTCACCCTGATCGCCGAGCACCAGCTCGCCGGGCGCGACGTCGTCATCGTCTCGGCCTCCGGCACCGAGGTGGTCGGTCCGATCGGCGTCCTGCTGGGCGCCGACCACGTCGATCGCCTCCCAGCTCGAGGTGGTCGACGGCAAGTACACCGGGGAGATCGACTACTACGCCTTCGCCGAGGAGAAGGCGCGCGCGATCGAGGACCTCGCCGTCGAGCGCGGCTACGACCTCGCCCGCTGCTACGCCTACAGCGACTCGGTGACCGACATCCCGATGCTGGCGGCGGTCGGGCACCCGCACGCCGTCAACCCCGACCGCGACCTGCGTCGGGCCGCGGTCGAGCGCGGGTGGCCGGTGCTGGTGTTCACCAAGCCGGTGGCCCTGCAGAGCCGGATGTCGTTGCCTCCGGCGCGACCCACCCTCGCCGTCCTCGCCGTCGGCGGCGCCGTGGCGGTGGGTGGCGCGGTGTGGGCCAACGCGCGCAAGCGCCGGGCGAGCTGACGCACTCCCCCGGGCTCAGCCCGGCTCAGTCCGCGGCCTGCGCCAGGACCTTCCACGCCTTCTTGGCCGTGCCGCCGTGCTCGAGCAGACCGAAGTTCTGCTCGCTGTCGGCCTTGTCGGTGCCCGCGTCGCGCTGGGAGTAGAGGTACATCGGCCCGACGTAGGGACGTCGACCCGCCTCCTTGATCCCGATGCGCACGGTGCGTGCCTGCTTCTTCTCCGACACGGCCACGGCCGACGTGCCGGTCGGGGCGCCGAACTCGGTGATCCACAGGCGGGTCCTGTCGTCGCCGTTGTCGACCATGATCCGACGCAGCTCGTCCATCCGGTGGAAGGTGTTCCACGGCTGCTCCTGGTCGGGAAACCCGGGGAAGCAGTAGGGATGCACGGAGACGGCGTCGAAGGCCTTGCGCGGCAGCGCGGCGTAGACGCCGCGCAGGAAGTCCATCGGGGAGACCGTGCTGCCCACGGTGTCGCCCGGAGCCATCGCCCCCACGACGATCGGCGCCCGCGGGTCCTCCGCGCGGATCGCCGACGAGCCGGCGCTCGCGAGAGCGGCGTACGCGGTCGGGTCGGGGCCACTCGGCCAGAACCGGCGCAGGTTGGGCTCGTTCCAGAGCTCCCACGCAGCGACGTCGTCGGCGTAGCGCTTGACGAGCGTGCGGACGAACCGCTCGTAGAGCTGCGGGTCGGGCGGCAGGCGAGTGCCGTCGGCGGCGAAGCGGACGGCCCATCCCGGCTCGTAGCCGACGATGCCCAGCACCTCGATGCCCCGCTTGCCGGCGGCGCGCAGCACACGGTCGCTGGTCTCCCAGCTGTAGCGGTCCTTGCGGGGCTGCAGGGTCGACCAGGCCAGGTCGACGCGGATCCGCGTGACCCCGATCCCCACCATCCGGTCGAGGTCGCGCGCCAGCTGCTTCCGTCCCAGGTCGAGGGTCATGAAGCCCGGACTGATCCCCAGCGGGGTCTTCGGCTTGCGACCGGCGGCGCGCGGGGCCGTCGGGGCCGTCGGGGCCGTCGGCGCCGAGACCACCTCTGCCCGCAGCAGGGCCGGCACCGCCCGGTCCCCGGCGTCGGCCGAGGCCACCGGGCCCGTCGTGGTCAGCGTCGTGATGCAGACCAGTCCGGTCGCGAGTGCGGCGAGGTCGCGCGTCCGCCGACGCGGCAGCCAGCAGCCGGGGAGAGGCTTCATGATGCTCCTGGGTCGCACCGGGCGAGAGGGGAGTGGAGACACCGTGACAGGACCGCCCGAAAGCCCTGGGGCGAGGGTACCGACTCCCACAAGGAGCAGGCAGCGGAATCCCACAAGGACAATCCGGAACCTTCCCCCTGCCCGACGCGAGCGATCCGACCTAGCGTCGTCCCATGCCCACCGACCCGGTCGACCGCCCCTCGGCGCCGCTCCTCGCGGTGCGGCTGGTCACGACGTACGACGACGCGACGCGACGCCTCGACCTCGGTGTCGGGCCGCGCGAGTCGGTCCTGGTCGACGCCGACGACCCGCGCGGGCCGACGACGACGTTCGCGACCGAGCGCCTCTGGTCGGTCGTGCGCGACCTGCTGCCGCCGCTCGACCTGCTCCGCGCCACGCCGGCCGGCACCGCCTGGCCGCCTCCGACGGAGCCGCCCGCGACCTTCGCCACCGACGCCCGGGCGTTCGTGGCCGTGACGACCGTGACGGGAGACCAGGTCGTGCTGCGCAGCTGGTTCGCGACCGACGACACCCTGTGGTCCCTGGAGGTCGAGCCCGCGACACCGCCCGGGTCGGTGACCCGCCTGCTCCCCGCCGCGCCGGGGGCCCTGGCCGACCTGTTCGTCTGGGACGTCACCGCGGCCCTCGAGCGCCTCGCCCGCGAGGCCGACGAGCGGCGGGCCTCGTGACCACGACGGGCACCACCTCGGGCACCACCTCGGCCACCTCGAGGGGCACGTGGGGCATGGACACGGCAGCAGGACTCGCCGCCAGCCACGACCTCGAGAGCGGCGCCCAGCAGGTCACCGAGCTCGCGCGCCTCGTCGAGACAGCGCTGCACGGCTTCGAGTGGCACGGCACGGACGCCGAGCGCACGCGCGAGACCTGGGACGGCAGTGGACGCCCGACCCTCGACACGACGGCCCAGCACCTCTCCGCCCTGGCCCTGCAGATCCGCCAGGAGGCCGAGGCGCAGGACGCCGTCTCCGACCTCGGCGCCGCGGGGACGGCGGCCGGCGCCGCGATCGGTGCCGACTCCGGCGCAGCGCCGGGTCTCCTCGCCGCGGTGAGGGGCTGGGTCGGCGACCGGATCGACGCGGCCTGGGCGGGTCTGGTGCGCACCGGCGGCCACGTCGCCGACGTCCTCACCAAGGTCGCCGACGTCGTCACCGGCCGCGAGGACCACACGCTCGTCGACATCGCGGCCAGCGCCCTGGCCGGGGTGGGGTCGGCGGCCGGGACGATCGCCAACACGATCACCGGTGAGGACCAGCGGTGGTTCGGGGAGGGCCCGGGGCTCACCGAACCACCGCGGACGGTGCCGACCGACCCGCTGCTGGCCTCAGACCGGCAGCCGGTCCTCACCGCGCCGACCGACCTGCCGTCGCTGATGCAGGGCGTGACCGACGGCTACCAGGTGGCCTCGGCCGACCCGGACGTGCGCGGCGACGTCCGGATCACACGCATCGACAACGGCACCGGCACCCCGTCCTACGTCGTGGCGGTGCCCGGCACCGAGCGCTGGTGGCCCGACGCCGGCCCGGTCGGCCGGGACCTGTCGGCCAACCTCCAGCTGATGGCCGGCAACCCGACCGCCGCCGCCGAGTCCGTACGTCGTGCGATGGACGCCGCGGGGATCCCCGACGGCGCACCGGTCCTGCTCGTCGGTCACAGCCAGGGCGGCATCATCGCCGGCACGCTCGCCTCGGACCCCGCCTTCGCCGAGCGCTACGGCCAGGTGTCGCTGGTGACCTTCGGAGCCCCGATCGACCACCTCCACCTCGACCCCAGCGTGCAGGCCCTCGCCCTCCAGCACCGCTTCGACGTCGTACCGCGCCTCGACCTCGGGGGCCTCGACACCTCCGGCGCGTTCGGCGACCCGGGGGCCCGTGACGACGGTGACCCTCGACAGTCCCGGCAACATCTGGGACCTGGGCGGCAGCCACTCGCACACCGCCTATCGCGACTCGGTGCGCGAAGCCCTCTCGTCGGACAGCGAGATCGGATCTATCCTGAGGGACTATCAGGCGACGTTGGCCCCCTTCCTCGTGGTTCCGGGGGGCTCGGCGAGCGCGGTCGACGTCCCCGTCAGTCGTGGACCTGAGTGAGTGGCCGAGCCCGGCCGGAGCAGAGGAGCAGAGACGTCGTGGGACTCCTGTCACGCATGATGGGTGGGCGCCCGGGCGCCGCCGCGATCACCGAGACGATCGCCGACGCGGTCCGGGTGATCCCGGGCGTCATCGAGACCTCGCTCGTCTACAACCACCAGCCCAACGCCTCCGGCGCCGTGTCGGGGGTCGTCGACCTGACCGACACCCCGACCTTCCTCGAGGTCCTGCGCACCATCCGTCGGGTGGTCGACCCGCTGCTCGGCGAGGGCGCGGACCGCGTCACCTTCTACGTCACCGGCCGCACCCTCGACGGCGCCTCGGTGCAGCCGGGCGACCTCGGCCTGAGCCAGCCGCCCAGCGGCCGCGAGATCCGTCAGCGCCTCCTCGGCGGCTGACCCGAGTGTGACCCGCATCACCCCCTGACGCGGCCAAAAGTCAAGACCCGCGGGGCCTTGCGGGTCGTCGCGGACGGGCGTAGACAAGGTGCAACACAACTCAAGAGCAACACGTGAAACCGGGTACCCACGCGGCGATCCACCCTTCTTGAGGGCGCTTGTCGACGGGATACTCCCGAGGCAGCATTTGAGACAGCACGCTTGGTAGCCAGCGGCGTTCACGTGTCAGCGGTGGCACTCGAGATCTTCGTGAGCTCGGGTGCCACCTGCATGCTCGGCCCCGCCGATCGGCGTCACCGGCGCCGCTCAGGTCTCCTCAGCGGCGGCGCGGCGCAGCGGGCTCGCCTCGGCGCCGGCCGCGAAGGCCTCCGCGCCGTAGAGCACCCAGGCGTGCACCCCCGCGGCGCCACCCTCGGCGTACCCGCGCAGGTTGGACTCGTAGGCCGGCCGCAGGGCGAGGTGCCCGGCCTCGGGCACGCACAGCGACTTCTCGTCGACACCGCGCGCGACCAGCACGAGCCGCTCGACGGCGCGCGCGACGATGCCGTTGTGGGAGCCGAACGGCGCCGCGGTGATCAGCTCGGCGTGCACCATCGCCGCCACCAGCAGGGCCGGCGCCGAGCCGCCCGCGGTGGCGACGGCGGCGATGTCGCGCAGGCGGCCGGCCGCCTCGGCGTCGCGCGGGCGTCCGAGCCGCTCGGGCTCCACCGCTCGCGGCGCCGGCGAGCGCGTGCACCCGGGCGAAGGCCTGCAGCGGCGAGCGGCCCAGGACGGGCACGAGCGAGAGCAGCTCGGTCGAGACCCGCACGGCGTCGCGGGCGATCTCGTCGCCGGCGCCCTCGCGGACCTCGGCGCAGCGTCGAGGTCGAGCCCTCGAGCACCGCGCTGGCGTGGGCGCCGCGCAGCAGCGACTCGGCCGTCGTCTCCGGAGAGGTACGCGCGCAGCCCCCGGTCGCGCAGCATGCACGTCGATGCCGTCGCGGGTCGCGGCGTAGGCCGAGGGCACGCCCTCCAGCGAGACCAACCAGGCCAGGGGGTCCCGGTCGCCGACGCTCGCACTCACCCGCCGAGGGTAGCCGGGGCAGCGGCGCGCCGACCCGTCGCGGCCCCTGCCGGGTCGTAGGCTCGGCTCCCATGAGCGACGATCTCCAGCAGCAGGCGCGCTCGTTCGGCAGCGTGGCCGACGCCTACGACCGGGGCCGCCCGACGTACCCCGCCGACGCGCGTCCTGGCTGGTGAGCGGGGTCGTGCCCGACGAGTCCGACGACGGCGCCGCCGCGCAGCTCACCGTCCTCGAGCTCGGCGCCGGCACCGGCAAGCTCACCCAGCGTCTGCTCGCCGCTCGGTCACGACGTGCACGCGACCGAGCCCGACGAGGCGATGCTGGCGATCCTGCGCCGCGACCTGCCCGAGCGTGCCGCACGTCGGCCACCGGCGCCGAGGAGATCCCGCTCGCGCGACGCCTCGGTCGACGTCGTCGTGGCGGCGCAGTGCTTCCACTGGTTCGACCACGAGGCCGCGCTCGACGAGATCTCCCGGGTCCTCAAGCCCGGCGGGCACCTCGCGCTGGTGTGGCACTGGCGCGACGAGCGGATCCCGTGGGTCAAGAAGCTCGGCCGCATCATCGGCTCCCAGGACCACGTCGCCGACCCGGCTGCTGCCGTGGCCGACTCGACGCTCTTCGGCGCCGTCGTGGAGCAGACCTTCACCCACTGGCAGGTCGTCAACCGCCGCAGCATCGTCGACCTGGTGACCTCGCGCTCCAACGTCGCCCTGATGAGCGAGTCCGAGCGGTCGCGCGACGATCGAGGCGCTCCTGGCGCTGTACGACGACTACGGCCGCGGCATGGACGGCATGCAGCTGCCCTACCGCACCCGGTGCTTCCGCAGCCAGGTGCTGCCCCGCCCCAAGCCGGCGCCGACGCCGGCGCTCGACCCGGCGCTGAGCCTGCCCGCGCTCGAGCTCGACCCGCTCACGCAGCCGACGATGCCGATCTCGGTGGCCGACCTCGACGATGCCGGGCTGCGTGGTCGGCGCGCCACTCCCGACGACCTCACCGACTCCGCCGACCGGATGCCGCGCGTGGCCTGGAAGGACCCGTGGGACGAGCCTGACCAGTCCGGCGCCGGGTCCGACACCGGCATGCTGCTGATCGACTTCCGCTGACGGCGGTGCGAGCCCGGTCAGACGGGCGCGGCCGCGATCGCCTCGGCCCGCTTCACCACGAGCTCGACCACGCGGTCGTGGGCGCCCATCACGTCGGCGACGACGACGCCGGCGGGCGCCTCGCGGCGCAGCCGGTCGGAGAAGAATCCCGGCGACAACAGGTAGGGCGAGACGGCGTCGCCCGGGCGGACGACCTCCGACGGTCGGGCGCCGTGGCCCGAGAGCGTCGCGAGCTCGACCGGGCCGTCCCACGCCCGCGCCAGGTGGGCGACCGCGCACATCTGGTCGCACGTGGCGGCCTCGTCGCTCGAGCCGGCAGCGACCAGCACCACCCGCTGACCGCGTCGGGCGCCGGCCTCGACGAGCCGCTCGACCTGGGCGTGGGCCAGCAGCGGGTCCGGGCCGAGCTGACGACCCAGCGCCACCGGCACGTCGGCGAGCGCGGCCTGCTCCGGAAGGTCCGAGCGCATGTGGAAGCCGGTCGACAGCAGCAGCGGGACGACGACCACCGGCCGCTCGGCCTGGCGCATCACGTCGGCGAACAGCGGCTCGGACAGCTCGACGTACGACGCGGTGGCCGGCACGCCGAGTCGGCGACCGGCCGCGTCGGTGAGCAGCCGCGCCACCTCGTTGCCGCCGCTCTTGCGGGTGCCGTGAGCCACGGTCACCAGCGTCACGCCCGAGTCCTCCACGCGGGCCGATGATCCGCGCCTTGTCCCCGTGCGCGCAACCCCCCGAGGCCCCGCGACGTGTGATCATGGCCCCCATGCGCGTGTGGCGTCGAACACATCTGGGGAGCGAGTCCGACCGGGCGACGTTCCGCACGCTCCACCGCGCCTCCCTCGCCGCACCCGGCCTGCGCGAGGGACTGACGCGCGACAGCGCCGAGCGCTCGGTCAAGCACCTGCGCGAGCTGCTCGGCACCCCCGCCCTGGCGATCACCGACACCGCCGGCTGCCTGGCCTGGGACGGCACCGCCCACCACCACGAGCACCAGCTCGCCACCATCGTGACGGCCACCCTCGAGCGCGGCCGCACCCGCAGCATCGACCGGTCCGAGCTGGCCTGCGGGCGAGGTCGGCTGCGCGATCCGCACGGCGGTCGTCAGCCCGCTGGTGGTCGACGGCCGCATCGTCGGCACGCTGGCGGCCTTCGCCTCCTACCCCGACGGCCGGACTCGCCCGCGCCACCGACGAGGTCGCCACCTGGGTGTCCGGCCAGCTCGAGCTGGCCGAGCTCGGGGCCTCCCGAGCGCGCCTGGCCGAGGCCGAGGTGCGGGCCCTGCGCGCCCAGATCTCCCCGCACTTCATCTACAACTCGCTCGGCGCGATCGCCAGCTTCGTGCGCACCGACCCCGACCGGGCGCGCGAGCTGCTGCTCGAGTTCGCCGACTTCACCCGCTACTCCTTCCGCCGCCACGGCGAGTTCACGACGCTGTCCGAGGAGCTGCGCTCGGTCGAGCGCTACCTCCTGCTCGAGCAGGCGCGCTTCGGCGACCGGCTGCAGGTGACGCTCAGCATCGCCCCCGAGGTGCTGCCGGTGGCGGTGCCGTTCCTGTGCATCCAGCCGCTGGTCGAGAACGCCGTGCGACACGGGCTCGAGGGCCGCTCCGGCGTCGGGCACATCACGATCACCGCGCGCGACCGCGGCCAGGAGTGCGTCATCGAGGTCGAGGACGACGGCGCGGGCGAGGACCCCGACGTCGTGCGGCGGGCGCTCGCCGGCGACACCGGGCATCGACTCGGTCGGGCTCGGCAACGTCGACGCGCGGCTGCGCACGACGTACGGCGACGACCACGGGCTGGTCGTCGAGACCGCCCCCGGCGCGGGCACCAAGGTGATCGTGCGGGTGCCGAAGTTCGCCGCCGGCGTCGTGGCCCGCGCCCCGGCCGGGACCGCCCCGTGAGCGCGCCCGGGCTGCGGGTGCTCGTCGTCGACGACGAGCGACCCGACGCTCGACGAGCTCGGCTACCTGCTGGCCCGCGACCCGCGCGTCGGCCGACGTGCGCACCTCGCGACTCCGCGACCGACGGGCTGCGGGTGCTGCGCGAGGACGACATCGACTGCGTCTTCCTCGACATCCAGATGCCCGGCCTGAGCGGGCTCGAGCTCGCCGAGGTGCTCCAGCGCTTCCGAACCCCGCCGGCGATCGTGTTCGTGACCGCCCACGACGAGCACGCCGTCGACGCCTTCGACCTGCGTGCGGTCGACTACGTCCTCAAGCCGGTGCGCGCCGAACGGCTCGCCGAGGCCGTACGCCGGGTGGTCGACGGCGCCGACGCGCGCCACGCCGCGCACCTCCGGACGTGCAGATCCCGGTCGAGCGCGGCGGCGTGACCCGCTTCGTCGACCGCGCGGACGTCACCCACGTCGAGGCGCAGGGCGACTACGCCCGCCTGCACACCCCGACCGGGCAGCCACCTGGTCCGGGTGCCGCTGACGACGCTCGAGGAGGAGTGGGGCGCAGGCCGGCTTCGTGCGGATCCACCGCTCGGTGCTGGTCGCGCTCGGCCCACGTCACCGAGGTGCGGATGGACGCCGGACGCTGCTCGGTCGTGGTCGGCACGGACGCCGCCGCGGTCGAGCTCGTCGTCAGCCGCCGCAACACCGCGCGACCTGCGCGACCGCCTCCTGAACCGACCGACGCCGGCTCGTGACCGCTGAGGGCGAGCGCCCGCGCACGGGTGCGGGTCACCGGGCCCGACCGACGCCCACGGCCGGGACCGCGCACCGGCGACATCGACGACGAGACCCGGCTCGGGGCGGTCTTCCTCGACTCGCTGCTGCGCGAGCAGCTGTCGCTGGCGCTGCGGATCCTGCCGACGCTGGCCCTCAGCGTCGGCGGGCCTGCCGCTGCTGTTCCACCTCGCGCCCGGCCTGGCCGACGTACGCGTGCTGGGGGTGCCGGTCGCCGTGGCTGGTGCTCGGGGTGCTCGTCTACCCGTGGCTGGTCGTCCTCGGCTGGCGCTTCGTCCGTCGGGCCGAGCGCAACGAGCGCGACTTCGCCGAGCTGCTCGAGGAGCGCGACACGTGATCTCCACGACCGCTCTGCCCGGCGTGATCGCGGTGGTCCTCGTCAGCGTGGCGACCCTCGCGATCGGCACGTGGGGGCTGCGGATCTCGCGCACCACGAGCGACTTCTTCGTCGCCTCCCGCAGCGTCGGGCCGGGGCTCAACGCCTCCGCGATCGGCGGGGAGTACCTCTCGGCGGCGTCCTTCCTCGGTGTCGCGGGCCTGCTCCTCACCTTCGGCGCCGACATGCTCTGGTACCCCGTCGGCTGGACGGCGGGCTACCTGGTGCTGCTCGTCCTGGTCGCGGCCCCGCTGCGTCGCTCCGGTGCCTACACGCTGCCGGACTTCGCCGAGGCCCGGCTCTCCTCGCGTCGGGTGCGCAACGTCTGCTCGCTGCTCGTCGTGGCCGTCGGCTGGCTCTACCTGCTCCCCCAGTTCGAGGGCGCCGGGATCACCCTGGCCGCCGCCATCGACGCACCGCGATGGGTCGGCCCGCTCGTCGTCGGTGTCGTCGTGCTCATCAGCGTGGGCTCGGGCGGGATGCGCTCGATCACCTTCGTCCAGGCCTTCCAGTACTGGCTCAAGCTCACCGCGATGCTCGTGCCCGCGGCGGTGCTGCTCGTCGTGTGGGCGGGCGATCGCGCCCAGGGCCCGGGCGCGACGCGCGACGGCTGGTCGATGCCGCTCGCCGACGGCGGCGGGCAGGGGCTCTACACGACGTACTCGCTCATCATCGCGACGTTCCTCGGCACGATGGGCCTGCCCCACGTCGTGGTGCGCTTCTACACCAACCCCGACGGCCGCGCCGCGCGCCGCACGACGCTGGTGGTGCTCGGCCTGCTCGGCGTCTTCTACGTCATCCCGCCGGTGTACGCCGCCCTCGGTCGCGCCTACGGGGCCTCGACCGCGGGCGGGGCGGCCGACACCCTCGTGCTCGACCTCCCGCGCCTGATCCTGCCCGGACTGGCCGGCGACGTCCTCACCGGCCTCGTCACCGCCGGGGCGTTCGCGGCCTTCCTGTCCACCTCCTCCGGCCTGACGATCGCGGTCTCCGGCGTGCTCACCCAGGACCTCACCGGGCGGCGGCTGCCGGAGGTCACCGCCTTCCGGGTCGCGACGGTGATCGCCGTGGCCGTGCCCTGTCGCCGCGACCCTGGCCCTGCCCGACATCGGGGTGGCCCGCACGGTCGGCCTGGCCTTCGCCGTCGCCGCCTCCACCTTCTGTCCCCTGCTGGTCCTCGGCATCTGGTGGCGCGGGCTGACCGACGTCGGGGCGGTGGTCGGCCTGCTGGTCGGCGGCGCCGGGTCGGTCGCCGCCGCCGCCTGGACCCTCGGACACACGCGGGTCGCCTCCGGGGAGCGCAGCTGGGTCGACGTGCTCCTCACCCAGCCGGCCGCCTGGTCGGTGCCGCTGGCCTTCGCCTCGATGGTGCTCGCCTCGCGGCTCACCGCCCACCGGGTGCCGGCGCACACGCGCCGCTTCATGGTGCGGCTGCACACGCCCGAGGCGGTCGAGCTCGACCGGTCCTGACCGTTCGTCGCGCTGGGCCGACCGCTCGTCGCACGGGCCCGCCCGCAGGCCGCAGAGTCCGCGCGCACCCCTGCCGACGTGACCGCGATCACTTCTACCGTGACCGCGATCACCCCCGTCCCGCGGGGTCCGGCACCCGAGAGGCAGCGACGCCCATGTCCAACGACACCTCGCCCCACGAGCAGGCGGCCCGTCACGACCCGGTCTACGACCGGCTCGCGACCGAGCCCGACTTCCTCGAGCTCCGCCGCCGCTACCGCGGCTTCGTCATCCCCGCCACTGCCGTCTTCCTGGCCTGGTTCCTCCTGTTCGTCGTGATGTCGGTCTTCGCCGCCGGCTTCATGGACCACCGGCTCGTCGGCAACATCAACGTCGCCCTGGTCTTCGGACTCCTGCAGTTCGTGACGACGTTCCTCATCGCCTACCTCTACAGCCGCTTCTCCAACACGCAGCTGGACCCGCTCGCCACCTCGCTCAACGAGGACTACGAGGCCTACCTCACCGAGAAGAAGGGTCGCTGACATGGACACCCAGGTCCTGACCACCGTGCTGTTCCTGTCGGTGGTGGCGCTCACCATCGGCATCACCGTGCGGGCCAGCCGCTCCAACTCCGGCACCGCCGACTTCTACGCCGGCGGCCGCAGCTTCTCGCCGCTGCAGAACGGTCTGGCGATCGGCGGCGACTACATGTCGGCCGCCTCCTTCCTCGGCATCACCGGGATCATCGCGCTGTCGGGCTACGACGGCTTCCTCTACTCCATCGGCTTCCTCGTCGCCTGGCTCGTCGCCCTGCTCCTGGTGGCCGAGATGCTGCGCAACTCCGGGCGCTTCACGATGGCCGACCAGCTGGCCTTCCGGATGCGCCGCAAGCCGGTGCGCCTCGCAGCCGCCTCGTCGACCGTGGTCGTCTCGATCTTCTACCTGCTCGCCCAGATGGTCGGTGCCGGCTCGCTCGTCGCCCTGCTGCTCGGCGTCGACAACCAGGCCGTCAAGAACATCGTCATCTTCGGCGTCGGTGCCCTGATGATCTTCTACGTCACCGTCGGCGGCATGAAGGGCACGACGTACGTGCAGATCGTCAAGGCCGTGCTGCTGATGACCGGGTCCGCGTTGATCGTGGTGCTCGTGCTGGCCCAGTTCGACTTCAACCTCTCCACGCTCCTCGGCGCTGCCGCCGACAACAGCGGGAAGGGTCAGGCGTTCCTCGAGCCCGGCCTGAAGTACGGCGCCGACCTCACCAGCAAGCTCGACTTCATCAGCCTCGGACTGGCCCTGGTGCTCGGCACCGCCGGCCTGCCGCACATCCTGATCCGCTTCTACACCGTCCCGACGGCGCGCGACGCGCGCAAGTCGGTGCTGTGGGCGATCGGCCTGATCGGCACCTTCTACCTCTTCACCCTGGTCCTCGGCTTCGGCGCCGCGGCCCTGCTCGACACCAGCACGCTCGACGCCTCGGGCAACCTGGCCGCCCCGCGCCTGGCCGAGGAGGTCGGCGGTGGAGCCGGCACCACCGGCGGCGCCATCCTGCTCGCCCTGATCGCGGCCGTCGCGTTCGCCACGATCCTCGCCGTCGTCGCCGGCCTGACGCTGACCTCGGCCGCCTCCGTGGCCCACGACGTCTACAACAACGTCATCCGCAAGGGCCAGGCCACCGAGGCCGAGGAGATCAAGGTGACCCGGCTCGCCGCCGGCGGCATCGGGCTGGTCGCGATCCTGCTCGCCATCCCGGCACAGAGTCTCAACATCGCCTTCCTCGTGGCGCTCGCCTTCGCGGTCGCCGCCTCGGCCAACGTCCCGACGATCCTGATGAACATCTTCTGGCGGCGCTTCAACACGCGCGGTGCGCTGTTCAGCATCTACGGCGGGCTCATCTCGGCGGTCGGACTGGTCATCTTCTCCCCCGTGATGTCGGGCTCGGAGACCTCGTTGGTCACCGGCGCGGACTTCTCGTGGTTCCCGCTGAGCAACCCCGGGATCGTCTCGATCCCGCTCGGCTTCCTCTTCGGGATCATCGGGACCCTCAGTGGCCGCGAGCCGGCCGCCGAGGACCGCTTCACCGAGCTCGAGGTCCGCGCCCTGACCGGCGCCGGCTCCGAGAAGGCGACCGTCCACTGACCGACGCGCACGCCGACCAGACCTGCCCGCCCCGGCGACCACCTCGCCGGGGCGGGCGGCAACCCAGGTGCAACCCCCGCACGACAGGCTGGCCGAGCGTCCTACTGTGGCCAGAGCCACCACACCTACGGGAGACGAGCAACGTGAGCGACCCCAGCACCCCCAGCGACCAGACCCTGTCGAACCTGCTGAAGGAGGACCGGCGCTTCGAGCCGCCGGCCGACCTGGCCGCCAACGCCAACCTCACCGAGGAGGCCTACGAACGCGCCGCCTCCGACCGCGAGGGCTTCTGGGCCGAGCAGGCCGAGCGCCTCTCGTGGGACACCCGCTGGGACCGCGTCCTGGACTGGGACGACCCGCCGTTCGCGAAGTGGTTCGTCGGCGGCAAGCTCAACGCCGCCTACAACTGCGTCGACCGCCACGTCGAGGCCGGACGCGGCGACAAGGTCGCCTTCCACTTCGTCGGCGAGCCTGTCGACGACGCCCCCGAGAACAAGCGCTCGATCACCTACGCCGAGCTGAAGGACCTCGTCTGCCAGGCCGCCAACGCGCTGACCGACCTCGGCGTCGCCACCGGCGACCGGGTCGCGATCTACATGCCGATGATCCCCGAGGCCGTCGTGGCGATGCTGGCCTGCGCGCGCATCGGCGCACCGCACACGGTCGTCTTCGGCGGCTTCTCCTCCGACGCCCTCGCCTCGCGGCTCGAGGACTGCCAGGCCAAGGTCGTCGTCACCGCCGACGGCGGCTACCGCCGCGGCGCCCCCTCGGCGCTCAAGCCGGCCGTCGACGAGGCCGTCGTCAAGGCCGCCGACCTCGGCCACACCGTCTCGAAGGTCCTCGTCGTCAGACGCACCGGCCAGGACCTCGGCGACAACGGTGGAACGACGAGCTCGACGTGTGGTGGCACGACTCCGTCGAGCAGGCCTCCACCGAGCACGCCTGCGAGTTCTTCGACGCCGAGCACCCGCTCTACGTCATGTACACCTCCGGCACGACCGGCAAGCCCAAGGGCATCCTGCACACCACCGGCGGCTACCTCACCGGCGCGGCGTACACCCACTGGGCGGTCTTCGACCTCAAGCCCGAGACGGACGTCTACTGGTGCACCGCCGACATCGGCTGGGTCACCGGGCACTCCTACATCGTCTACGGGCCGCTCGCCAACGGCGCGACGCAGGTGCTCTACGAGGGCACCCCCGACTCCCCCGAGCGCGGCCGGTGGTGGGACATCATCGAGGAGTACGGCGTCACGATCTTCTACACCGCCCCCACCGCGATCCGCTCGTTCATGAAGCAGGGCCGCGAGATCCCCGACGCGCGCGACCTGTCCTCGCTGCGGATCCTCGGCTCGGTCGGCGAGCCGATCAACCCCGAGGCCTACGTCTGGTACCGCCACGTCATCGGCGGCGACCGCACCCCCGTCGTCGACACCTGGTGGCAGACCGAGACCGGCATGATCATGATCAGCCCGCTGCCCGGCGTCACCCACGGCAAGCCCGGCTCGGCGATGATCCCGATCCCCGGCATCGCCGCCGACGTCGTCACCGAGGAGGGCGACTCGGTGGGCCACGGCAACGGCGGCTACCTCGTGCTCACCGAGCCGTGGCCCGCGATGCTGCGCACGATCTGGGGCGACGACGAGCGCTACAAGGACACCTACTGGTCGAAGTACCCCAAGACCGCCGAGCGGGGGCTGGTACTTCGCCGGTGACGGCGCCAAGCTCGACTCCGACGGCGACCTGTGGGTCCTCGGCCGCGTCGACGACGTCATGAACGTCTCCGGCCACCGCCTCTCGACCACCGAGATCGAGTCGGCCCTCGTCTCGCACCCCAAGGTCGCCGAGGCGGCCGTCGTCGGCGCCAAGGACGAGGACACCGGCCAGGCCGTCTGCGCGTTCGTCATCCTGCACGACGAGGCCGGTGACGGGGGCAAGGACATCGTCGAGGAGCTGCGCGCCCACGTGCGCACCCAGATCGGCCCGATCGCCAAGCCGCGCCAGATCATGGTCGTCCCCGAGCTGCCCAAGACCCGCTCGGGCAAGATCATGCGCCGACTGCTGAAGGACGTCGCCGAGAACCGCGAGGTCGGCGACGTCACGACGCTGGCCGACTCCTCGGTGATGGACCTGATCTCGAGCGGCGTCAACTCCGGCAAGGGCGACGAGTAGCGGCCTACTTCCCGAGTGCGGCCTTGATCAGCTTCGGCATGCCCCACTTCAGGGGCGCGTTGAAGTAGGGCCAGTTGTGCACCCCACCGGTCGCGACCCGGGCGGAGTAGGGGATGCGGTTGGCGGTGAGCTCGTAGAGGAAGGTGCGGTGGGTGTTCCACAGGGTCTGCTCGAAGGTGCCGCTGTAGATCCCGTCCGCAGCCGGCCCGTTGTAGCCGGTGCCGGAGGCGACCAGGATGCGCATGCCCTTCAGCTTCGGCACCAGGGCCTTCGGGTTGTGGTCCTCCCAGTTGGCGCGGTCGAGCACCGGGTCGCCCCAGATGCGGCGCAGGTCGGGGTCGGCGAACCCGAGGACGGAGCTGATCTCGGGGTGCAGGCCGTAGGTGGCCATCGAGGTGGTGTCGAGGGCGCCGGAGATGCTGAGCAGGCCCTTGAACATCCCGGGGTTGTGCGCGGCGTAGTTGACCACTCCGATCCCGCCCATCGAGGCGCCGACCGCGGCGCGCGCGCCCTTCTTCGTCCGGAAGTTGGCGTCGGCCCAGGGCACGACGACCTTGGTGTGGAAGGTCTCCCAGTCGAACGACCCGTCGATCCAGTCGCTGAAGAAGCCGGCCTCCTTGCCGAACCCGCCGTCGGGCATCACCATGATGGCCTTCCAGCGCCGCGACATCTTGGTGAGCTCGGTCTTGAAGGTCCACCCGTCGTAGGTGCTCTGGCCGCCGTTCCACAAGAAGACGACCGGGTAGCGCTTCTTCGCGTTGCGCTTGGCGTCGTAGCCCCGCGGCAGCAGCACGCGCGTCGTGCTCGACGAGACCTTCACGCCGCGCGGCACCGGCACCTCGTAGTCGGCGCAGCGGCGCGGCGGGCACGCCACTCCGCCACCCTCACGAGGAGCGCGTACGTCGGGCACCGTGCCGGTGTCGATCGACGGCACCGCCATCAGGCGCGCGTAGGCCCCCAGGGCAGCCACCGGGTCACGCCGCGGATCGGGGTGCACGACGAGCACCGGACCGTCGTCGGGGGCGGCGACCGCCGCGCCGCCGGGGTGGAGAGCCGTGAGGAGGGCGGCCGCCGTCAGGGCCGCGAGCCGACGAGTGGTGGGGGTCACAGGGGGAACAACGCGCGTCCTGGCCCGGAAGTTACGCCCCGGGGTGTCGACCGGCGACCACGCCCGCCCGCGGAGTCGGTAGAGTCGACACCGGTGAGCCGGGAAGCCTGGTCGGCAGTGGGAGTCATCGTGGACCCCGCTTGATGCAACAACTCCGTACGTCGACGAAGCACCCTCGAGGATCTCTCCCGTGACCCAGACCCCGCAGCGCCCTCTCAACCTGTTCCAGCGCGGCTCGTTCCCCGAGGCCTCGCGGGTCGCCGGCATCCTGCGCGCCGAGACCACCGGCGGG
This sequence comes from uncultured Actinomycetota bacterium, assembly GCA_963822915.1. Lineage (GTDB taxonomy): Bacteria > Actinomycetota > Actinomycetes > Propionibacteriales > Nocardioidaceae > Nocardioides. Next base: position 27,989 of record CAWGJR010000024.1, on the reverse strand, counting down.
ATCCTGCTCATCATCGGCGCCCTGGCGGCGCTCGTGTGGGCCAACACCCCGTGGTCGGACGCCTACGCCGACCTGCGCGACCTCACCGTCGGGCCGCAGGCCCTCCACCTCGACCTCTCCCTCGGCACGTGGGCCGCCGACGGCCTGCTGGCCATCTTCTTCTTCGTGGCCGGGCTCGAGCTCAAGCGCGAGTTCGTCGCCGGCGACCTGCGCGACCCGCGCCGCGCCGCCCTCCCCGTCGCCGCGGCCTTCGGTGGCATGGCGATCCCCGCGCTGTTCTTCACGCTGGTCAACCTCGGCACCGACAACCTCAGCGGCTGGGCGATCCCGACCGCGACCGACATCGCGTTCGCGGTGGCGATCCTGGCCGTGATCAGCTCCCACCTGCCCTCGGGACTGCGCACGTTCCTGCTCACGCTCGCGGTCGTCGACGACCTGCTGGCGATCCTGATCATCGCGGTCTTCTACACCGACGACCTCGAGCCGACCTTCCTGCTGCTCGCGCTGCTGCCGATCGCGGCGTTCGGCTTCCTGGTGCAGAAGCGGATCAAGACCCCCTTCCTGCTCATCCCCCTCGCGCTCGTGGCCTGGGTGCTGGTGCACGAGTCCGGCATCCACGCGACCGTCGCCGGCGTCCTGCTGGCCTTCACCGTGCCCGTCCTGCGCAGCGAGGCGGCCGGTGGCCCCGACGCCGGCCCGGGGCTGGCCGAGCACCTCGAGCACCTCGTGCGACCGGTCTCGGCCGCGATCGCGGTGCCGATCTTCGCCTTCTTCGCCGCCGGCGTCACCGTCGGTGGCCTCGACGGCCTCGTCGACTCGGTCACCAACCGGGTCGCGCTGGGCATCATCGTCGGCCTCGTGGTCGGCAAGACCATCGGGATCACCGGCTCGGCCTGGCTGCTGGCCCGCTTCACCCATGCCGACCTCGACGACGAGCTGTCCTGGCTCGACGTGATCGGCATGTCGATGCTCGCCGGCATCGGCTTCACCGTCTCGCTGCTCATCGGCGAGCTCGCCTTCGGGATGAACACCGAGCAGGACGACCAGGTCAAGGTCGGCGTCCTGGTCGGGTCCCTGCTCGCGGCGGTCCTGGCGACCGTGATCCTGCGCGCGCGCAACCGCGTCTACCAGCGGCTCTGCGCCCTGGAGCAGGTCGACGAGGACCACGACGGCATCCCGGACGTCTACGAGAGCGACCCCGAGACCCGCACGACCGGCCCCGCAGTCGGCGGGGAGAGCGGTCACTAGGTAGGGTCGGCGCCATGGCACCCGAGAAGACCGAGGACGAGCCCACGATCGGCCGCCTCGTCAACGACGCCAGTCGCGACATCTCCACGCTGATCAGCAAGGAGATCCAGCTCGCGAAGTCCGAGCTCAAGCTGAGCATCAAGTTCGGTGTCACCGGGGTGGCGTTCTTCGCCGTCGCGGGGTTCCTCGTCGTGCTTGCGATCATCATGTTCTCGGTCGCGCTGGCCTACCTCATCAACTGGAACGGCGACGGCCTGGCCCTGCACTGGGCCTTCCTCATCGTCTTCGCCCTCTACCTCGCCCTCGCGGGCCTGCTCGGATTCCTGGGCATCAGGGCCGTGAAGAAGGCCGGACCGCCGGAGAAGGCCATCGAGCAGGGCAAGCAGATCCCCTCCGCCCTCAAGGGCAGCACCAAGAGCTGACCCCCCGGAGGCTGAGCAGGCCGAGCCCCCGGAGGCTGAGTGCCCTGTGTCAACCTCTGGTGGTTCAGGCTGCTTGTTGGGTGGTGAGTTTCTGAGGGCTCGGTGGTTGGCGGGGTTGTAGGGCTGGTTGTCTTGCCAGCATCGCCAGATGATGTGGGTCCAGGCGCGAGCGAGGACTCGTAGGGCGTGTTGGTGGTCGTGACCACGTGCGATGGCACGGTTGTAGAGGTCGGCGGCCCAGGGGTTGTCTTGGCGTGAGCCGTTGGCGAAGTCGCACAATGCGTCGCGTAGTTGGCGGTCGCAGCCGTAGCGGAAGGTGACGACCTTTGCTCTGCCTGATTGGCGTGTCGAGGGCACGACGCCGGCGAGTGCTGCGAGAGCTTCTGGGGTGGGGAATCGGCCTCGTGAGTCGCCGATCTCGCCGATGAGGCGTGCGGTACGCAATGTCTGCACGCGGGGCAGGAGGCGAAGATGTGGGTGTCGGGGTGGATGGTGAGCTGGGTGGCGAGGTCGACCTCGAGCGCGGCGATCTGGGCGAGCAGGGTCCTCAGGACGCTCACGTAGGCGCGGGTGATCGTGGCCAGGGTGGCCGCTTCGGGTCCGTCGTGCCGCGGGTGGCGGTGGTGAGTCGCTCGAGCAGGACGCCGGTGGGTGTTCCGCCGCTGTAGGAGACCGATGCCAGCCAGGTGCGCAGGCGTTTCTCGGTGAGCCGGTCGGCCTCGATCTGGTTGGCGTACTTGGTCAGGAACTTCAAGCTGATCGGTGAGTCGAGGTCGCTGAAGAGCCCGATGGCGCCTGGGAAAGTGATCTGCAGGTGGGCCAGGAGCTGGTTACAGGTCGCGACGCGGGTCGCGACGAGATTGCGTCGGGTCCGGACCATCGCCCGCATGACGGACGTGGCGGCGCTGTCGCGGCGCAGGGGGGTCCGTCGGGCCCGGTCGGTGCGCACGGTGTCGGCCAAGACGTAGGCGTCGTGGTGGTCGTCCTTGTTGCCGGCTGAGCCGTAGCGCGAGCGGAGGTTCTTCAGCTGCGCAGGTGGGATGACCAGGACAGTGAAGTCGGCTCCGAGGAGTGCCTCGACGAGGGGGCCGTCGCCGCGTTCGATCCCGACCTCGTTCACGCCGGCCTTGCGCAGGGCCGTGGTGAGGTGACGCAGCCCGGGGGTGGTGTGGGTGATCACGAACCGATCGAGGACGGCTCCGTCGGGGCCGAGGATGCAGACCGCGTGGTCGCTGTTGGCCCAGTCGATCCCGGCGCAGGGCCGATCGGTAGCGGGCCGCTCAGCGGATTGATCAGGGGTGATACTCATGTGGTTCCTCGCTGTTCGTAGCAGTGAGAGAACACCCGGTGGTCCCGGGACACTACGGCCGGTGGCTCATTGGTTGGCGCTCGTGACGCATAGCCCTGTAGCCGGTCTGAATGTCCTGGGCCACCGGACCCCGCAACACTCAGCCAGGACCTCAAAGGGCCGCGCAGGCATGGCGGTGATCCGGTGGTACCAGATGGATCGACACCCAGTAGTTGGCTGCCGACCACCCCATGGTGGATCAATGAGCAGGCCGAGCCCCCGGCGAGGCCGTCGACGAAGCCCCGTGACGGTGGCGCAGGCCGCAACCACGCTCACCGGGCTTCGTCGACGCTCGCTGGCGCTCGCTGCTCAGCCTCCGAGAGGCCTCCGTCAGCCGGCGCAGTCCTGGGTCGACACCCGCGTGCCGCTGGCCGCCCCGTCGACGGCTGCCTGCGCGACCTGCTCCCACGTGAGCGCGTAGCCGGTGTCGTCGTCGGTGACCGACGCCGCGAAGATCACCCCGGCCACGTGGCCCTGGGTCGTGACGATCGGTCCCCCGGAGTTGCCGGGCCGGACCAGTCCCCGCAGGGAGTAGACGTCGCGCAGGACCGAGCCGTCGCCGTAGATGTCGGGCGACTTGAGCTGCGTCTCGGTGCGCACCCGGCCGCGCTGCACGTCGTACGGGCCGTCCTGGGGGTAGCCGAGGATGGCGACCCCGTCGTCGGTGTCGGAGACGAACTGCTCCTCCTCGGCGTCGCTCTCGACGAAGTCGAGGGTGGGGGTGTTGCCGCTGTCGAGGGCGAGCACGGCGATGTCGAGGTCGGGGTTGAAGTAGACGACGGTCGCCCGGACGGTGGAGTCGCCGAGGAGGACGTCGGGCTCGTCGACGGCGGCGACCACGTGGGCGTTGGTCATCAACCGGTCGTCGGCGTAGAGGAAGCCACTGCCCTCGACGCCACGGCCGCAGGTGTTGTTGCCGCGGATCTTCAGCACGCTGGCCTGGGCGTTGCTGATGTCGGGGTCGGTGAGCAGTCGCCGGGCGCCGGGGCTGACCTCGACGATGTCCTCGCGGGCGAACGGCTCGAGGTAGCGGGGGAAGAAGCCGGTGCCGACGACGTTGTTGAAGCCCTCGAGGGCGTTGATGGCCGAGGCCGGCAGGGCGGTGTTGACGGCGCGGAGCACCGCCGAGTCGCGCACGAGGGGGGTCAGCGACCCGATCCGCGAGCCCGAGATCGCCACACCGAGGGCCCAGGCGACCACGAGCACCGCGAGCGAGCTGAGCAGCGCGCCGCCCACGGCGTCGAGCGCGCGGGCCGGCTGCCAGGTGATCTTGTCGCGCACGCGGGACCCGGCGTACTGGAAGAGGGCCTGGCCGAGGGAGGCCAGCACGATCACGATGAACAGCGCCCCCAGCGAGACCGTCAGCGACGGGTCGGCGTCGCCGAGGATCGTGGGTGCGAGCAGCACCCCGCCGAGCCCGCCCAGCAGGAGACCGGACGTGGCGAAGGCGCCGGTGACGAAGCCCTGCCAGTAGCCCGAGAGCGCGTAGGCCAGCACCAGCAGCAGGAGCAGGATGTCGAGGAGGTTCACCGACGCCTCTCCTCGAACTCGGTGTTGGGGGCCACCGGCTCGTCGTCGGGCCGGTAGCCGCCGAGCATATAGCTCGGGATCTCCTGCTCCGGCGCATCCGGGAGGTCCTCGATCCAGCCGAGGAACTCGAAGAGCCGCGCGATGACGCCGCCGGTGAAGCCCCACAGGATGACGTCGTGGTCGTCGCCGATGAGGAAGCCCGGCGAGCGCCAGCCCGACGGCCCGGTGACCACGATGCGGTGGGCGGGGTCGGTGAGCTCGCTGAGCGGGACGCGGTAGATCGCGTGGACCTCTGCCGGGGACTTCACCCAGAGCGGTGCCGGCTCGCGCCACCACCCGAGGATCGGGACGACCGCGAAGTTGCTGGGGGGCAGCCACAGCTCGGGCAGCCGGGCGAAGACGTCGACGCCGGAGGGTTCGAGCCCGGTCTCCTCGTGGGCCTCGCGCAGGGCCGTCTCGACCAGGGTCTCGCCGGGGTCGACGCGTCCGCCGGGGAAGGAGACCTGCCCGGGGTGGGAGCGCATCGTGTGGGCGCGCTCGGTGAGCAGGAGGTCCGGGCCGTGCTCGCCCTCGCCGAAGAGCATCAGGACCGCCGAGGGACTCGCGTCGGCGCCCTCGGGCACCATGAAGCGGGTGAGGTCGTGGACGGTGATCTCACCGGCGGCCTCCTCGATGGGTCGCAGCCAGTCGGGCCGGGTCACAGGCTCAGCCCGAGGTGCTCGTCGACCAGGGCGACGAGGTCGTCCTCGGTCTCGATGGGGCCGAACTGGTGCGCGATCGTGCCGTCGGCGTCGAGGAGGAAGGACTGGGGGAAGCCCGCGATCCGCACGTCGGCCTGGTCGAGGATCTCGCCACCCGGATCGGCGACCTGCGGATACGTCGCGCCGACCGTCTCGGCGAAGGAGATCGCCAGGTCGGGGTAGACCTCCACGTCGAGTCCCACGACGCCGACCTGGTCGCCGTAGGTCTCGTAGAAGCTCTGCAGCGCGGGCATCTCGTCGCGGCACGGACCGCAGTTGGAGTACCAGACGTTGACGATCAGCGGCCCCGTCAGGCTGCCCAGGTCGACGTCGGGCCCGCCGCCGAGGCAGGGCAGGACCAGCTCGGGCAGCGTCCCGCTGCCCGCCGTGCCGCTGCCCGGCACGCAGTCCTCGATGCCGGCCTCGGCCTTCGCCGCCACGAGCTCCGGGGTGTCGACCTCGACGTCGGTCGTGCCGGGCGGGGCGACGTCGCCGGAGCACCCCGAGAGCAGCAGGGACCCTGCGAGCAGCGCGGCACCCACCGCGCGCCGACCCCTCACGCCGGGGTCCCCGCGGCGTTGTCCGTTGGAGGAGCGCAGCGGGGGAGACGGAGAACGCCGTGGGGTCTTCACGCCGGACCTTGGGTCTTCACGAGGAGGGCGGCGGCGACCGGGTCGGTCGGGCCCTCGCCGTACGACGGGCACCAGCGGGCGAGCGGGCAGGCGCCGCAGGCGGGCTTCTTGGCGTGGCAGCGGCGGCGGCCGTGCCAGATCACGCGGTGCGACAGCATCGTCCAGTCACGCTTGTCGAACAGCGCGCCGATGGCGTGCTCGGCCTTGACCGGGTCGGTCTCGTCGGTCCAGCCGAAGCGGCGCACGAGGCGTCCGAAGTGGGTGTCGACCGTGATGCCGGGGACGTCGAAGGCGTTGCCGAGCACCACGTTGGCGGTCTTGCGACCGACCCCGGGCAGCTTCACGAGGTCGTCGAGGCGGGCCGGCACCTGGCCGTCGTGGTCCTCGACGAGCGCGGCGCTGAGCTTGAGCAGCGACTCGGTCTTGGCCCGGAAGAAGCCGAGCGGTCCGACGATGCCCTCGAGCGCGTCGCGGTCGGCGGCCGCCATCGCGGCCGGGTCGGGGTAGGCCGCGAAGAGGGTCGGACGCACCGCGTTGACGCGGCGGTCGGTGGTCTGGGCACTGAGCACGGTCACCACGAGGAGCTCGAAGGCGTTGTCGAAGTCGAGCTCGCAACCGGCCTCCGGGTAGGTCTCGGCGAGGACCCGGTGCATCTTGCGCGCTCGCCGCACGAGAGCGGTGCGAGACTCGTCGGGCAGCATCACCCCAGCCTACGGCGGGGCACCGACGCCGCGGCCACGCGTCCCGATCGGTGCGACGCGGTGCTGCCTCCAGCAAGCACCCCACCGCGCCGAGGGGCCTCGGGTTGCCCTGTGATGTCGAACACCCCCTAGGATCAGTGCGACGTGAGGTGCGTGATCCGCACCCACCACCACCTACGGCTCACCGGGAGGTCCTCGTGGACAACGACGTACTCCGTCAAGCACCTTTGTTCAGTGCGCTCGACGACGAGGCGGCCACGGCTCTGCGGGCCTCGATGTCGGAGACCCGGCTGCGGCGCGGCGACGTGCTCTTCCGCGAGGGCGACTCCGGCGACAAGCTCTACGTGATCCTCGAGGGCAAGATCAAGCTCGGCCGCACCTCCCCCGACGGCCGCGAGAACCTCCTCGCCATCCAGGGCCCCGGCCAGATGTTCGGCGAGCTCTCGCTCTTCGACCCGGGCCCGCGCTCGGCCACGGTCACCGCGGTCACCGACGCGACCTTCGCCTCGCTCTCCCACGAGGACCTGCTGCGCTGGCTCGAGGGACGCCCCGCCGTGGCGCGCGGCCTCCTGGGCCAGCTCGCCGCCCGGCTGCGCAAGGCCAACGACGTCGTCGCCGACCTGGTCTTCTCCGACGTCCCCGGCCGCGTCGCCAAGGCGCTGCTCGACCTCGCCGACCGCTTCGGCCGCACCGCCGACGACGGCGTCCACGTGCACCACGACCTCACCCAGGAGGAGCTCGCCCAGCTGGTCGGCGCCTCCCGCGAGACCGTCAACAAGGCGCTGGCCGACTTCGCCTCGCGCGGCTGGCTGCGCCTGGAGCCCCGCTCGGTCGTCATCATGGACGTCGAGCGACTCTCCAAGCGCGCCCGCTGAGGTTTCTTCTCCGACCTGACCCCCGCACCCGCCTCACCTCGCGCAGTAGCAGGTGAAAGGGGGGCGACGGCACCTCCGCCGACGCGCCTGGCCACGCCCGCGGCGTTTGCTCGAGGATCGGTGCCACCTGATGGCACTGATCATCGACCGACGCCACAGGGTGCCCACGTGTCGTCCACACGTCCACCGCCCCGACCGCTCCTGCACACGCGCCGGCGACCGATCTGCGAGTAGTCGGTGCTGGGGCGTTGGCTCGGGCCCGTGACTCGAGAGGACGACTACGATGACCGTCATGCCCACAGCCGCACGCCACGGCACCCCAGCCCTTCCCCGCGGGCGTGCGTTGACGCGGGCCGACTTCGACACCATCCGTGACGCGGCCGACGACGGGCACCGCTACGAGCTCATCGACGGGGTGCTCGTCGTGACGCCGGGGCCGCGCTTCTCCCACCAACGAGCGCTGGGCAACCTCCACCTGCTCCTGCGCGAGCAGGTGCTCGACGAGCTGGAGGTGCTGCTCGCCCCCTTCGACGTGGCGCTCGCCGGAGACACGGTGATGCAGCCGGACCTGATCGTGGCGCGCACCGTCGACTTCTCCGAGCGCGACCTGCCCGGTGCTCCCGTGCTGGCCGTCGAGGTGCTCTCACCGAGCACCCGCTCCTTCGACCTGCACACCAAGAAGGACCGGCTGCGCCGCGCGGGCTGTGCCCACTACTGGGTGGTCGACCCCGACACCGAGCGTCCGTCGATCACCGCCTGGCGGCTGCACGGCACCGGCGACGAGGCGACGTACGACGTCGTCGGGACGGCTGTGGGCGACGACGAGCTCGTCCTCACCGAGCCCTTCCCGGTCACCGTCGTGCCGCAACGCCTCGTCGAGCGCTGAGCAGGTCGCGTCAGCCGCCCTCGGCCAGGTAGGCCAGCTGCGCGCGCACCGACCACTCGGCCGGCACCCACAGCGACTCGTCGACGTCGGCGTAGACGATCTCGACGACCTTGCGGGGCAGCTCGTCGGTCGCGATGCCCTCGGGGTGGGGCTGCGCCTTGAGCTCGGCGAGCGCCTCGCGCACCTGCTCGAGGCGCGCCCGGCGGTGGGTGAGGTAGTAGTCGAGGACGCCGCCGGCGTCGGTCAGCACCGGTCCGTGGGCGGGCCAGATCGTCTCGACCTCGCCGGACGCCACGAGCGAGCGCATCTTCTCGATCGAGTCGAAGTAGGGCCCGAGCTGGCCGTCGGGATAGGCGACGACGGTGGTGCCGCGACCGAGCACCATGTCGCCCGAGAGCAGCACCTTGTCGGCGGGCAGCAGCAGCGAGATCGAGTCGGCGGTGTGGCCGGGCGTGGTGACCACCCGCACCGTCAGGCCACCGACCTCGATCAGCTCGTCGTCGGCGAGCGGGTCGGCGCCGACGCAGTACGCCGGGTCCAGCGCTCGTACGACGCACCCCTTGCGCTCGGCGAGCGAGGCGGCGACCTCGGAGTGGTCGAAGTGGTGGTGGGTGAGCAGGATCAGCCCGACGTCACCGGTCTCCTCGTCGACGCGGTCGAGGTGGCCGTCCTCGATCGGACCGGGGTCGACCACGATGCACGTCGACGAGCCCGGCTCGCGCAGCACCCAGGTGTTGGTGCCGTCGAGGGTCATCATCCCGGGGTTGGGCGCGAGCAGGCACTCGCCCCCGCTCACCGAACGAACCCCCGCTCCAGGGCTCGACCGAGGTCGCACATCAGCGCACCCGCCCCGCCGCGATCGGCCGCAGCCGGTCGGGCATCGACAGCGTGAACCCGTCGCCCAGCGGCTCGACCGACGGCGTGAACATCTCGACGGTGCGCTCGGCGGCCGCGGCCAGCACCTCGTCGCGCGAGCCGAAGCCGGCGATCTCCAGCGAGGTGAGGTAGGTCGGCGGCATCATCGCCAGCTCGCCGGACTCCGCCTGCTCCGCCGCGACCCCGGCCGGCAGCCAGGTCACCGACGACGACTCGGTCGAGACGTCGCGGGTGCGCTGACCCTCGGGCAGCTTCGCGACGAAGAACCACGTCTCGTAGCGCTTCGGCTCGAAGACCGGCGTCAGCCAGGCGTCCCAGACGCCGAGCAGGTCGGAGCGCAGCTCGAGCCCGCGGCGGTTGAGGAAGTCGGTCAGCGACAGCTCGCGGGACTCCAGGGCGACCCGGTCGGCCTCCCAGTCGTCGCCGGTCGTGTCGGCCACGACGGTGGTGTCGGAGTCGCCGCGGGGCCGGCGAGCAGGACGCCGGACTCCTCGAAGGTCTCGCGCACCGCGGCGCAGACCAGCGCCCGGGCGAGGTCCTCGTCGCAGCCGAGCCGCGTCGGCCCACTCGCGCGGGCGACGGCCCGGCCCAGGCGACCTCGGCGTCGAAGTCGCGCTTGTCGACCCCGCCGCCGGGGAAGACGGCCATGCCCGCGGCGAAGTCCATCGAGACCTGGCGGCGCAGGTAGTAGACCTCCGCGGCGCGGTCGGGCGAGTCCGACTCGGCGAGCAGGATCACCGTCGCCGCCTGCCGCGGCTCGACCGGCGTCCGGGTGCCGTCGGCGTACTCCGCGGCGACCTCGACGACCGAGGCCGGCAGCGGCACCGGCGGCAGCGGGATCCTCACACCGCCACCAGGACCTCGACCTCCACCGGCGCGTCCAGCGGCAGCACCGCGACGCCGACGGCCGAGCGGGCGTGCACGCCGGCGTCGCCGAACACCTCGCCGAGCAGCTCCGAGGCACCGTTGGCCACCCCGGGCTGGCCGGTGAACTCGGGGGTCGAGGCCACGAACACCACCACCTTCACGATCTGCTTGACCTGCGAGAGGTCGCCGACCTGCGGCGCGGATCGCGGCGATCGCGTTGAGCGCGCACTGCTGCGCGCACGCGTAGGCCTCCTCGGCACTCACCGCGGCGCCGACCTTGCCGGTCGCCATCAGCTCGCCCTAGCGCATCGGCAGCTGGCCGGAGGTGAACACCTGGTCGCCGGACCGTACGGCGGGCACGTAGGCGGCCACCGGGGCACGACGTCGGGCACCGTCAGCCCCATCGACTCGAGCCGCTCCTCGGGGGTCGTCCCTGTCGCCGCCACTACTGCGCCGGACGCTTGAGGAAGGCGATCAGACCGCCCTGGGCGTTGGTCTGGATCGCGACCAGCTCCCAGCCGTCCTGACCGAAGTTGTTGAGCATCAGCGCTTCGTTGTGAAGCGGGATCGGCGCGACTTGGTACTCCCATTTGGTCATGCTCGGCACCCTACTCGCGCCCGGTCAGCGCTCGACCAGCCACTCGTCGAACGTCTGGCGTCCCCGCGAAGCCCCGTCGCCCGGCAGCAGGGCGCCGCGCGCATCGCCCGGCCGCCGGCGCCGGGAAGGGGCACGGGCACGACGCGCCGCCGCGGACGTCGGCAGGCGGCGACGCGCCGGGCCAGGTCGACCAGCTCGTGCTCCTCGGGGCCGGCGAGGTCCGGCGCCCGTCCCACCGGGTCACCGACCGCGAGGTCGACCAGCGCCTCGGCCACCTCGGCGGCCGCCACCGGCTGCGTCCGCATGCGAGGCACCATCGACAGCGGACCGACCTGCGCGAACCCGAGGGCCTGCTCGGCGAACTCGTGGAACTGCGTCGCGCGCAGCAGGCTCCACGGCACCGGGCCGGCCAGGAGCACCTGCTCCTGGCGCCGCTTGCCGGCGTAGTAGCCGGTCTCGACGTCGTCGACACCGACGATCGAGAGGGTGACGTGGTGTCCGACCCCGGCCGCCACCTCCGCCGCGAGCAGGCGCGCGGTGACGCCACCGAAGAACTCCTCGGCCGCGCGGCGCTTCTGCTGGGTCGTGCCGCTCACGTCGACGACCGCGTGCACCCCCGCGAGGTGTCGCGCCAGGTCGACCCCCGACACCAGGTCGACCCCGGTCGAGCGCGACAGCACCACGGGCTCGTGACCGCGTCGGCGTACGACGTCCACGACGTGCCGCCCCACCACACCGGTCCCGCCGGCCACCGCGATCCGCATGCGCCGAGCCTCGCACTCCTCTCGGGCGCCGCACCAGCACCGGAGGCTGAGCAGCGAACGCCAGCGAGCGTCGACGAAGCCCGGTGACCATGGCTACGGTCCGCGCCCACCTCACGGGGCTTCGTCGACGGACTCGCCCAGGGCGCGCCGCACCAGCACCGGAGGCTGAGCAGCGAGCGCCAGCGAGCGTCGACGAAGCCCGGTGACCATGGCTACGGTCCCACCCGACTCACGGGGCTTCGTCGACGTCCTCGCCCAGGGGCTCGGACTGCTCAGCCTCCGAGGGTGGGCTCGGTCTTCTCGCGCACCTCGTCCTCGGTCACGCCGGGGGCGAGCTCGACGAGCACCAGCCCACCGCCCTCGGTCGGCGGGCGTACGTCGATCACGGCCGAGGTCGGTGATGATCCGCTGCACGACCGCCTTGCCGGTGTAGGGCAGCGAGCACTCGTCGACGATCTTGTAGGACCCGTCGCGCGCGACGTGCTCCATCAGCACGATCACCCGCTTGGCGCCGTGGACGAGGTCCATCGCGCCGCCCATGCCCTTGACCATCTTGCCGGGGATCATCCAGTTGGCGATGTCGCCGGCCGCCGAGACCTGCATCGCCCCGAGGATCGCGGCGTCGATCTTGCCGCCGCGGATCATCCCGAACGACGTCGCGGAGTCGAAGATCGACGCCCCGCGGCGCAGGGTCACGGTCTCCTTGCCGGCGTTGATGAGGTCGGGGTCCTCCTCGCCCTCGTAGGGGTAGGCGCCGGTGCCGAGCACGCCGTTCTCCGACTGCAGCACCAGCTCGACGTCGTCGGGCACGTAGTTGGGCACCAGCGTCGGCAGCCCGATCCCGAGGTTGACGTAGGAACCGTCGGACAGCTCGGCAGCCGCCCGGGCCGCCATCTCCTCGCGCGTCCAGCTCATGCCGAGCATCCCATCGAGGTTCGTGTCTCCGGGTGTCGGCCTCGGGGCGCGGCCGGGTGGTCGTCTTCTCGATCCGCTTGTCGGCAGCCTGCTCGGGTGTCAGCGCGACGACGCGCTGCACGTAGACCCCGGGGGTGTGGACGTCGTTCGGGTTCAGCTCGCCGGGCTCGACGAGGTGCTCGACCTCGGCGATCGTGGTCCGGCCGCACATCGCGGCGAGCGGGTTGAAGTTGCGCGCGGAGTCCTTGTAGACCAGGTTGCCGTGCCGGTCGCCCTTCCAGGCGCGCACCAGCCCGAAGTCGGCGATGATCGCCTCCTCGAGCACGAACTCGCGGTCCACCCCGTCGACGGGGAAGACCCGGGTCTCCTTGGGCGGCGACGACTTCACGACCTCGCCGCTCGCGTCGTAGAGCCACGGCAGCCCGCCCTCGGCGACCTGGGTGCCGCCGCCGGTGGCGGTGAAGAACGCCGCGATGCCCGACCCGCCGGCGCGCATCCGCTCGGCCAGCGTGCCCTGCGGCGTCAGCTCGACCTCGAGCTCGCCGGAGAGGTACTGCCGGGCGAACTCCTTGTTCTCCCCGACGTACGACGCCACCATCCGCCGCAGGCGCCCGGCGGCCAGCAACCGCCCGAGCCCCCAGTCGTCGACCCCGGCGTTGTTGCTGAACGCCTCGAGGTCGTCGACCCCGGAGGCCAGCACCGCCTCGATGAGCACCGACGGGATGCCGCACAGCCCGAACCCCCCGACCGCGATGGTCGAGCCCGACACGATGTCGGCGACCGCGTCGGCCGCCGAGGAGACCACTTTGTCCATGACACGCACAGTAGTCCGAGCCGACGCCGCGCCGACCTCGTGGAGGCGACACCGGCGATCAGCCCCGGTCGACGACCATCGTCGGGCTGAGGGCCGAGCGGCAGCCGTCGTGGGCCCGCACCTTGGCGTAGACCCGCGCGCCGTCGTCGAGGCCGGGGTTGCCGATCGACCAGGACCACGTCGAGCCCTGCAACGACGTGCTGTCGCTGCCCACCTTGCGATCGTCGCCGCCGCCGCGGGTGCCGACGACCTCGAGGACGACGACCTTCACGTCGGCCTTGCAGACCCGCCGTGAGCTGGTGACGGCGCCGAACGGCGAGTCGTTGCCGTCGATCGTCACCCTCCCCTCCCCCCGGGGGGCGACCAGGGTCAGCGCACCGAGCTCGACGGCCGAGCGGCCGGCCGCCTGCCACAGGGCCGCCTGCCACAGGGCCGCCTTCCCGAGCCCGGCCTCGCCGTGGAGGACGAGGCCGTCGGCCACGCCGCCGGCGAGAAAGCCCGCTACGGCGGCGAGCTCCGTCTCGCGGCCGATGAGCGCATCGTCCGCTCCCATGGGTGAACGGTAGAGCATCGGGGGCCGCTCAGTCTCCGAGCCGCAGCCCCCACGACGCATCGGTCACGACGTCCTCGAGCGCCTCGAAGGTCACCGGCGGCGTCTCGGTGACGAGCTCGCCGTCGCGACTGCCACACGTGCAGATCAGCGCCGTGACCGCGCGGGCGTCGGTGCGGAAGGCGGTCACCCCGCGCAGCACGCCCGCGGCGCCGCCCGGGCCGTCCGCACGCAGCCGACCCTGCTTGCTGACCGGCGCGAGGAACGCGCCGTCCGCGGGGATCTCGTAGCGGGCGACCACCGTCCCGTCGTCGCGGGTGGTGCACTCGGCGGTGCCGCCGACCAGGCGCGAGCAGCGGGCTGGCCGCGTCGGAGCGGTAGCGCTCCAGGGAGAGGTCGCCGAGGTGGGAGTGCACCGGCCGGGTCGGGGCTCCAGTCGAAGCGCGCGGTGAAGACCACCCGCGGCTCGGTGCGGTAGTAGCGGACGATCGAGGGCACCGCGACGCCGCCGACCACGTCGCGGAAGAACCCGGCCGGGCGGTAGCCGCCGCCCTGGATGATCGCCGGCGCGTGGCGCCTGGTCGGCCGGCTCGACGGTCGCCTCGTCGTCGACGCAGGGCCGGGACGACGACGACCGCCGTCACGCTGAGCGCCGCGACCGCGGCCGCCGATGCGACGGCCACCTGGGTGCGTCGACGCCGCCGACGCCGGGCCAGGGCGCTCCGGACCAGCTCGGCCGCGCCCGCCCCGGGCTGACGCGCGTGCTGGCCGCCTGCACGCGCGCCGAGCAGGTCGTCGTACGACGTGCTCCTCGCCGCCCGCGGCCTCCGGGTCAGGCTCCTCCATGGCGCACCTCCTGCTCGGTCGAGCAGCTCCCGCAGCCGGGACAGCCCGCGCGAGAGGTGGCTGCGGGCCGTGCCCACCGAGCAGCCGAGCCGCTCGGCGATCCCGGCGTGGTCGAGGTCCTCCAGGGCCCGGAGCACCACGGCGGCGCGCTGCTGGCGGGGCAGGCCACGCAGCGCCTCGACGAGCGCCGGGTCGAGCACCGCGTCGACCCGCACCGGGCGCGTCGTGGTCGGGCAGCACCCCGGGCAGCCGCTCCCGGCTCAGCCGACGGCCGCGGTCGATGTTGAGGCGCACCATCGTGGTGTGGGCGTAGCCGCCCGGGTTGCCGTCGCCGACCTTGCGCCACTTCATGCCCACTCGCACCAATGCCTCCTGCACCAGGTCCCACGCGTCGTGCGGATTGCCGGTCAGCCCGTAGGCGACCCGCAGGAGCCGCGGCGTCTCGGCGACCACGAACTCCTCGTAGCGCGCGTCCACCTCACGCGCCCCGCTGCGTCACCACGTCAACGCGCGAGCGCGGAGAACGTTGAACCGGGCCGGGCGAGCACTAGCTGCGCAGCCGTACGGCTCGGAGCGCCTCGACGTGACGGTCCGCACACCTGTCTTCACCCCGAATCGCGCCACCCGGCGGCCCGCCACGCCCTAGGCTGGCGCGCTATGAGCGACTGGCCCAAGGTGCGTCTGCACGTGGTGACCGGCAAGGGCGGCACCGGCAAGTCGACCGTGGCCGCCGCCCTCGCCCTGGCGCTCGCGACCCGCGGCAAGAACGTCCTGCTCTGCGAGGTCGAGGGCCGCCAGGGCATCGCGCGGATGTTCGACGTCGACCCGCTGCCCTACGCCGAGCGCCGCCTCACGACCGGCCTGCCCGTCGGCGACGACCGGCCCGGCGTCGTCCACGCGCTGCACATCGAGCCGGAGTCGGCGCTGCTGGAGTACCTCGACCTCTACTACAAGCTCGGCCGGGTCAGCCGCACCCTCGACCGCTTCGGCGTCATCGAGTTCGCCACCACGATCGCCCCGGGCGTGCGCGACGTGCTGCTGACCGGCAAGGTCTACGAGGCCGTCCAGCGCAACGCCCGCAACAAGGGCGCGATCCAGTACGACGCCGTGGTGCTCGACGCGCCCCCGACCGGGCGGATCACCCAGTTCATGAACGTCAGCAACGAGCTCGCCGGCCTCGCCAAGGTCGGGCCCATCAAGGCGCAGGCCGACACGATGATGACCCTCTTCCGCTCCCCCCGGACCGTGGTGCACCTGGTGACCGTGCTGGAGGAGATGCCCGTGCAGGAGACCGCCGACGGCATCGCCGACCTGCACCGCAACGACCTCCCCGTCGGCGGGCGTCGATCGTCAACCTCGTCCGACCCCAGGACCTGACCCCCGAGCAGCTCGCCGCGCACCGACCCGGCCGCGGTCGCCGCCGACCTCGAGGCGGCCGGGCTCGAGGCCGAGCCGGACGCTGGTCGACGGCCTGGTCGACCGAGGGTCGCGAGCACGCCGAGCGCCGCGCCCTCGAGAGCGCCCAGCGCGAGCTCGTCGCGGCGCTGGGCGTGCCGACGTACGAGCTGCCGCGACTGCCGCTCGGCGTCGACCTCGGCGCGCTCTACGAGCTCGCCGGGCCACCTGCGCGAGCAGGGACTGGCCTGACATGGCGAGCCAAGCGCACCGCCCGGGTCGGACCCGAGCGGCCCGCCCGCCGGCCCGCTCGACGTCGACGCCCTCCTCGACGACCGCGGCGTCGGGCATCATCGTGTGCTGCGGCTCGGGCGGGGTCGGCAAGACCACGACGTCGGCCGCCCTGGCCCTGCGCGCCGCCGAGCGCGGTCGCAGCGTCGTGGTCCTCACCATCGACCCGGCCCGACGCCTGGCCCAGTCGATGGGCATCGAGGCGCTCGACAACACGCCCCGCCCGGTGACCGGCGTCGACCCCGCGGCCGCCGGCAGCCTCGACGCGATGATGCTCGACATGAAGCGGACCTTCGACGAGGTCGTCGAGGCGCAGGCGACGCCCGAGAAGGCCAAGGCGATCCTGGAGAACCCCTTCTACGTCACCTTGTCGAGCTCGTTCGCCGGCACCCAGGAATACATGGCGATGGAGAAGCTGGGCCAGATCCGCGCCGACGCCCAGCGCGACGGGCACCTACGACCTGATCGTCGTCGACACCCCGCCGTCGCGCTCGGCCCTGGACTTCCTCGACGCCCCCGAGCGGCTCTCGCGCTTCCTCGACGGCCGGTTCATCAAGCTGATGCTCGCCCCGGCGCGCGGCCCGGCGCGGATCGCCGCCGCCGGCTTCGGGCTCATCACCAACGCCCTGATGAGGATCCTGGGCGCGCAGGTGCTGCGCGACCTGCAGACGTTCGTGGCCGCCATCGACACCGTCTTCGGCGGCTTCCGCCAGCGCGCGATGAAGACCTACGCGCTGCTCCAGGCCGACGGGACCGCCTTCGTCGTCGTGGCCTCGCCCGAGCCCGACGCGCTGCGCGAGGCGGCGTACTTCGTCGAGCGGCTCAGCGAGGACCGGATGCCGCTGGCCGGGCTGGTGATCAACCGCTCGAGCCCGGCGCCCGCAGGGCGAGCTCTCGGCCGACGAGGCGATGGCCGCGGCGGCGCGGCTGCGCGCCGCACGACCCGACGTCGGTGACCGCGCGGCCTGCTGCGCCTGCACGCCGACCAGACGCGGCTCGTCGAGCGCGAGGGCGCCCTGCGCGCCACGCTTCGCGCGCGCCCACCCGCAGGTGGCCACGACGCTGGTGCCGGCCCTGGCGGCCGACGTGCACGACCTCGAGGGCCTGCGCCGGATCGGCGACCTGCTGGCCGCGACGGACCCGATCAGCCCGACCGCTGAGCCCGGCTGAGCCGGGGCCGACGCAGGCGTCAGACGGTGACCTTCACGGGAGCGGCGGCCGGGCTGTCGGACTCCTGCTTGGCGGTCATCAGCACGGTGCGCCACGAGGCGGCGGGACGACGGCGCAGCAGCGCACGGCGCTCACGCTCGGTCATGCCGCCCCACACGCCCCACTCGATCTGGTTGTCCAGCGCCTCGGCGAGGCACTCGGTGCGCACCGGACAGCCCTGGCACAGCTGCTTGGCCTTGTTCTGCTCGGCGCCACGGACGAAGAGCTCGTCGGGCTGCTCGGCCTTGCATGCGGCGCGCGGCGCCCAGTCCTCTACCCACATAGCGATGTCCCCACATCGGTCCGAGCCGGCATCGGCGTCCCCAGGACGCCTCGTCGGAAGTTTTCCCTTGAGAGAAAGGTAAAGAATTCACCGAGAGCGGGAACAGACTCATTCGACCCAACTTGTCTAGTCACAAATGACTAGTCGGCTATGACCACCCACCCCTGGGGCTGCGACGGCGCGATGAATCGCGACACCTCCCACGCCTCCCGTACATTGGAGCGGTGTCCAGACCACGATCCGAGCGCCCGCGCGCCACGACCGTCCTCTCCCACCTCGGGGTGATGGTCGTCGTCTCGGTCATCCTCGGCGTCGTCGTCTCCGGCCTGGCGATCCCCTTCGCCGGCGTCCTCGGCTTCGCGGCCAGCAACACCGCCGACGGCATCGACAACCTGCCCCAGGAGCTCGAGACCGACGCCCTGGCGCAGAAGACGACGATCGTCGACACCAACGGCAACACGATCGCGACGCATCTTCGACGAGAACCGCGTCAACGTCTCGCTCGACCAGATCAACCGTCGCATGGTCAAGGCCCTGGTCTCGATCGAGGACTACCGCTTCTACGAGCACGGCGCGCTCGACCTCAAGGGCACGATGCGCGCCTTCTTCACCAACGCCGCGGCCGAGCGGCGTCGTCCAGGGCGGCTCCACGCTGACCCAGCAGCTGGTCAAGCAGACCCTGCTGCAGCCAGGCCGGCGACGACCCCGAGGAGCAGGCCGCGGCCGTCGACGACACCTACGCCCGCAAGCTCAAGGAGCTGCGCTACGCCGATCGCGCTCGAGAACCGCCACTCCAAGGACTGGATCCTCGAGCGCTACCTCAACATCGTCTACTTCGGCGACGGCGCCTACGGCGTCCAGGCCGCGGCCCAGCACTACTTCAACGTCAACGCCAAGAAGCTCAACCTCAACCAGGCCGCGATCCTCGCCGGCCTGGTGCAGAACCCCAGCGCCTTCGACCCGACCGACTACCCCGAGCGGACCACCGAGCGGCGCAACGTCGTGCTCGACCGGATGGCCGAGCTCGGCGTCGTCCCGCAGAAGCAAGGCCGACCAGGTCAAGGACCGCGGCCTGAAGCTCGACACCCAGCCCAGCAACAACGGCTGCGTCAACAGCGCGGCGCCGTTCTTCTGCGCCTACGTGCTGGAGTACCTCCTGAAGGACCCGTCGCTGGGCGCGACCCTCGAGGAGCGCAAGCGCCTGCTCTACTCCGGCGGGCTGACGATCAAGACCACCGTCGACCTCGGCTACCAGGCCGCCGCCGACGCCTCCGTGACCAGGCCAACGTCCGCGCCCACCGACCAGGCCATCGGCGCGCTGGCCATGGTCGAGCCCGGCACCGGCGAGGTGCAAGGCCATCGCGCAGTCGCGACCGATGGGGCGCAACGCCGACGTCGGCCAGACCTTCCTCAACTACATCGTGCCCAAGCAGTACGGCGACAGCAACGGCTTCCAGGCCGGCTCGACGTTCAAGGCCTTCGTGCTCGCCACCGCGATCGAGAACGGCACCGCCGCTCGACGAGCACCTGCCGGCGCCCCTCGACGGGGACGTTCGACTACAACGACTACGCCAACTGCCCCAACTCCCCGACCTACGGCTTCGGCACCTTCGACCTCGGCAACTCGGTGCCCTCCAGCGGGATCGAGAACCTCTACACCGGCACCCGCAGGTCCATCAACACCTTCTACCTCAACCTCGAGAAGGAGACCGGCGTCTGCGAGCCCTACCGGCTGGCCCAGAAGATGGGCGTCGAGCTGACCTGCCCCGAGGTCGACAGCTGCAAGGGCATCTCGCAGGAGCGGATCCCGCTCTTCACCCTCGGCGTGGCCGACGTCAGCCCGCTCGAGATGGCCGAGGCCTACGCGACCTTCGCCGCCCGCGGCGTGCACTGCGACTCGCGCCCGGTCACCTCGATCGAGGATGCCAACGGCAACGTGCTCAAGCAGTACCGACCGAGCTGCAACCGGGTGCTGCTCGGAGTCGACGGCCGACGCCGTCAACGACATCCTCGCGGGCGTCATCGCCCCCGGTGGCTTCGCCGCCGCCGCAGCAGCTCGTCCGTGCCCGCGGCCGGCAAGACCGGCACGACCGGCACGACGCGTCGTCCCCGTCGGTGTGGTTCGTCGGCTACACGCCCGCAGGTCGCCGCCGCCGCGATGGTCGCCGGCGCCAACGAGTTCGGCACCCCGATCGGGCTGGACGGTCTGATCGTCAACGGCGTCAGTGTGACCGCCTCCGGCTCGGGCCTGGCAGCGCCGCTCTGGGGCGACGCCATGAAGGTCATCGACGACAACCTCGACAGCGTGCCGTTCGTCTACCCCGCGACCGTGCCGGGCGCCGGACAGACCACCGTGCGGGCGCCGGCGCCGCCCCCGTCGCCCCCCTCGAACAACGGCGGCAACAACGGCGGCAACAACGGCGGCGGTCGCCGCTGACGCGGACCCGCGTCAGCCGAGCTGGCGGCGTACCTCCGCTGCGACGGCGCCGCCGTCGGCCCGGCCCTTGACCTGGGGCTGCACGAGGCCCATCACCTTGCCCATGGCCTTCATCCCCTCGCCGGCCGCGCCGGCCTGCTCGACGGCGGCCGACACGATCGCTGGCGACGTCCTCGGCGCGACAGCTGCTCGGGCAGGTAGTCGGCGATCACGGCCGCCTCGGCGACCTCCTTGGCCGCACTCTCGTCGCGGCCCCCCTCGGCGAAGGCGGTCGCCGCCTCGCGGCGCTTCTTCGCCTCGCTCGACAGCACGCCGATCACGTCCTCGTCGGTGAGCTCGCGGGCCTGCTTGCCCGCGACCTCGGCGTTGGTGATCGCGGTGAGCACCATGCGCAGCGTGCCCGAGCGCAGCTCGTCGCGGGCCTTCATCGACGTGGTCAGGTCAGCGCGCAGTCGGTCCTTGAGGGTGCTCATGTGCGCCATTGTGGCAGCCTGGGCGCATGGACGCCGCCCGGTTTGTCGCCAGCGCGACGGGCGCCGCCGTGCTCGGGGGCGCCGCCCTGACCGGCTACGGGCTCAGCGAGGCGCGCCGCTACACGCTGCGCCGCGTCGACCTGCCGGTCCTGCCCGCCGGAGCCCGTCCGCTGCGGGTGCTGCACCTCAGCGACCTGCACGTCACCCCGGCGCAGACGCGCAAGCTCGCCTGGATCCGCGACCTCGCCGCGCTGGAGCCCGACCTGGTCGTCGACACCGGCGACAACCTCTCGCACCAGGAGGCCGTGCCGGCGGTCTGCGACGCCCTCGGCCCGCTCCTCGACGTGCCCGGTGTGTTCGTGCACGGCTCCAACGACTACTTCGAGCCGACCATGCGCAACCCGCTGCGCTACCTGCTGCCCGACAGCGGCCGGCGCCACACGTCGTCGACCCAGCTGCCGTGGCGCGAGCTGAGCCGACGCTTCGGCGCCGCGGGGTGGCGCGACCTCACCAACCGGCGCGACACGATCACGGTGCGCGACGTCCGGTTCTCCTTCGCCGGCGTCGACGACCCGCACCTGAGCTACGACCGGCTCGACGCCGTGGCCGGCCCGGCCGACCCGGCTGCCGACGTACGGCTCGGCATCGCGCACGCGCCCTACCTCCGCGTGCTCGACCAGTACGCCGCCGACGGCTACGACGCCGTCCTGGCCGGCCACACCCACGGCGGCCAGGTCTGCCTGCCCGGCGGTCGCGCCCTGGCGACCAACTGCGACCTCGAGCCCGCCCGCGCCCGCGGGCTGCACCGCCACCCCGCCGCCTCGCGCCCGGGCGATCCCGGCTCGGCCTGGCTGCACGTGTCGGCCGGGCTCGGCACCAACCCCTACGTGCGGGTGCGCATCGCGTGTCGCCCCGAGGCCACCCTCCTCACGCTGGTGCCGCGCGGCTGATCGGGGGACGTCCTCGTGCTGGGGGACCTCGATTGGGGCCGCCCCCAGGCGCTCCGGTATGCTCGCTCGCGAGTGGATCGGCTCCGGCTGGTTCCTTTCGGGCTGTGGCGCAGCTTGGTAGCGCGCGTCGTTCGGGACGACGAGGCCGCAGGTTCAAATCCTGTCAGCCCGACACCTCAATCCCGTCGCAGGCAGACTCCCGGAACCACCCAGTGGCTCCGGGAGTTGCTGCGTGGTCGGTCAATCGCGCCGGACGGCGCGGTCCGCGTGGAACACTGGCGTCATGGGAGCAGACGACGCGACACCGGACCCCGCGCCCGAGCCGAGCCTCGAGCCGCCCAGCCTGTTCGGACGGCGTCGCAAGAACCCGTCGAGCGACGTCCAGCCGGCCGCCGCACCTGCCGTGGACGCCGGCGACACCCGGGTCTTCGCCGAGACCGAGGCCGGGTTCGTCGACGCCGGGTCGGACGCCGACGGTCGTGGCCCCACCCGCCGTCGCCGACCCGGACGGCACGGGCAGCGCTGACGGCCCGGTCGCCCGGTCGCGCTTCACCCGCCCTGCGCCTGGCTGTGCCCGGCATCGCGGTGCCGCCCCAGGCGACGGCGCCGGCCGTCGGACTGCTCACCGGGATCGCCCTGCTCTGCTTCATGTGGCTCGGCTTCCGGGGCTGCGAGGCCGTCTCCGGGACCGACTCCTGCGGCACCGCACCGGGGATGGTCGCCCTGGTCGTCATCTTCGTCGCGACCGTCATCGTCGGCCGCCTCCTGCTCACCCTGCTGAAGACCCCCGAGGCGGGCATGACCAGCTTCCTCGCCGTCGGACTCACCAGCCTGGTCGCGGTGCTGCTCCTCGGCGGGATCTTCGACAGCGTCGCCATCCTGGTCGTGATCCCGCTGCTCATGGCCGCCACGTTCGCGCTCAGCGCGTGGGTGGCGACGCTGAGCTTCGACCAGGACGGCTGAGCCTCGGCCCACGCACCTCCGGGGTCAGCGAGCAGCAAGCAGCTCGGCGATCTGCACGGTGTTGAGCGCCGCGCCCTTGCGCAGGTTGTCGCTGGAGATGAAGAGCGCCAGCCCGCGCTGGTCGGGCACGCCCTCGTCCTGACGGATCCGGCCGACGTACGACGGGTCCTGACCGGCCGCCTGGAGCGGGGTCGGTACGTCGCTCAGCTCGACGCCCGGCGCGTGGCCGAGGAGCTCGCGGGCGCGCTCGACGGACAGCGACCGGGCGAACTCGGCGTTGATCGCGAGCGAGTGACCGGTGAAGACCGGCACCCGCACGCAGATGCCCGAGACGAGCAGCTCGGGGATGCCGAGGATCTTGCGGGACTCGTTGCGGAGCTTGTGCTCCTCGTCGGTCTCGCCGAGGCCGTCGTCGACGATCGAGCCGGCCATCGGGAGCACGTTGTAGGCGATCGGGCGGACGTACTTCACCGGGTCGGGGAAGGCGATCGCGGCGCCGTCGTAGGCGAGCTCGGCGGCCTTGTCACCGGCGGCGGCGACCTGGCTGGCCAGCTCCTCGACGCCGGCGACGCCGGAGCCGGAGACGGCCTGGTAGGTCGAGGCGATCAGGCGGACCAGCCCGGCCTCGTCGTGCAGCGGCTTGAGCACCGGCATCGCGGCCATGGTGGTGCAGTTGGGGTTGGCGATGATGCCCTTGCGGGCGTGGGCCAGGTCGCCGGGGTTGACCTCGGAGACGACCAGCGGCACGTCGGGGTCCATCCGGAAGGCCGAGGAGTTGTCGACGACCATCGCCCCGGCCTCGGCGAAGCGCGGCGCCTGGGCGCGCGAGGTCGTGGCGCCGGCGGAGAAGAGCGCGATGTCGAGCCCGGACGGGTCGGCGGTCGAGGCGTCCTCGACGGTGACCTCGCGGCCGGCGTACGACAGCACGGTGCCGGCGGAGCGGGCGGAGGCGAAGAAGCGGATCTCGTCGAGCGGGAAGTCGCGCTGCTCGAGGATCTGGCGCATGGCGACGCCCACTTGTCCCGTGGCGCCGACGATGCCGATGCGGGTCATGGCGCTAGATCCCCGTTCCGCCGTAGACGACGGCCTCGACCTCGGTGGCGTCGAGGTCGAAGGCCGTGTGGGTGGCGCGCACGGCCTCGTCGACCTGCGACTCCTCGACGACGACGGAGATCCGGATCTCGGAGGTGGAGATCATCCCGATGTTGACGCCGGCGGCGGCCAGGGAGGCGAAGAACTTGGCGGTGATGCCCGGGTGGGAGCGCATGCCGGCCCCGATGAGCGAGATCTTGCCGATCTGGTCGTCGTAGAGCGGGGTGTCGAAGCCGATCTGCGGCTGGAGCGCCGCCAGCGCCGCCATCGCGGTCTTGCCGTCGCTGCGCGGCAGGGTGAAGGAGATGTCGGTCAGGTTGGTCGCGGCGGCCGAGACGTTCTGCACGATCATGTCGAGGTTGATCTGGGCGTCGGCGAGCGCCTCGAAGATCCGCGCCGCCATCCCGAGCTTGTCGGGCACGCCGACCACGGTGATCTTGGCCTCGCTGCGGTCGTGGGCGACGCCGGCGATGATCGCCTGCTCCATGTGGTCCTCCTGGGTGAGGTCCTCGATGCTGCCCGAGACGACGGTGCCGTCGAGCTGGCTGAAGGACGAGCGGACGTGGATCGGGATGTTGTAGCGGCGGGCGTACTCGACGCAGCGCAGGTGCAGGATCTTGGCGCCGCAGGCGGCGAGCTCGAGCATCTCCTCGTAGGTGACCCGGTCGAGCTTGCGCGCCGCCGGCACGATGCGGGGGTCGGCGGTGAAGACGCCGTCGACGTCGGTGTAGATCTCGCAGACGTCGGCCTTCAGCGCCGCGGCGAGCGCGACGGCGGTGGTGTCGGTGCCACCGCGGCCGAGGGTGGTGATCTCCTTGGTGTCCTGCGAGACGCCCTGGAAGCCGGCCACGATGACGATGTGGCCCTCCTCGATGGCGGTCGAGATGCGACCCGGGGTGACGTCGATGATCTTGGCCTTGCCGTGCACCGAGTCGGTGATGACGCCGGCCTGGGAGCCGGTGAAGGAGCGGGCGCTGTAGCCGAGGTCGGAGATCGCCATGGCGACGAGCGCCATCGAGATCCGCTCGCCGGCGGTGAGGAGCATGTCCATCTCGCGGGCCGGCGGCAGCGGGCTGACGGCCTCGGCGAGGGCGAGCAGGTCGTCGGTGGTGTCGCCCATCGCCGAGACGGCCACCACGACGTCGTGGCCGTCCTTCTTGGCCTCGACGATCCGCCGGGCGACGCGCTTGACCGCGGTCGCGTCGGCGACCGACGATCCGCCGTACTTCTGCACGACAATGCCCACCGGGCGCACACTCCTGGGTTCAGACGGCTGGCTGGTCCGGCCGACCGTCCGATTCTACCGAGCCGTCGGGCTCAACCCCGACCGCTGTCCAGCACCGCCGCGGCGGCCTCGATCTGGTCGGTCTCGGAGACGTAGTCGACGTCGAGCCGGTCGTGGGACACGACCGACAGCAGCGCGTTGAGGGCGGCGCCGGCGAGGTTGCCCCAGGAGGACACGTAGGAGAACTGCCACCACCACAGCGCCTCGGCGATGTCGCCGCGACGGAAGTGGCGCAGGCCGTTCTCGAGGTCGAGGGCGATGCTCGCGAGGTCGTCGGAGAGCTGGCTGGCGACGACCTCGGGGGCGTAGGGGTCGAAGACGAACGTGTAGGTGTCGATGTTGCCGAGCATGTCGGCCAGCCGCAGGCGCAGCTCGTCGACGTCGGCCTCGGGGCCGACGTCGGGCTGGTGCTCCGAGCTGGGCTCGAAGTCCTGCTGGACGCCGAGCCGGGCCCCGGCGAGCAGCACCTGGCTGATCTCGAGCAGCAGCAGCGAGATCGCGCGGCTGCCGTCGGCCTCGCGGGCGATCTCGCGCAGCGCCAGCAGGAAGCTCGACACGGAGTCGGCGATCTGCTGGGCGAACTCCTCGGTGTCGCTGTCGACGGCGGTGCCGGCGAAGTCGGAGCGGGGGTCGTGGGTCATGGTGCGGTCTGCCTTCCTGCGAACGCTCGGCCAAGGGTGACCTCGTCGGCGTACTCGAGGTCACCGCCTACGGGGAGTCCACTCGCCAATCGGGTCACGCGCAACCCCAGTGGCTTGAGCTGTCGGGTGAGGTAGGTCGCGGTCGCTTCCCCCTCGAGGTTGGGATCGGTGGCCAGGATGATCTCGGTCAGCTGGTCGTCGGAGAGCCGGATCATCAGCTCGCGGATGCGCAGCTGGTCGGGTCCGATGCCGTCGATGGGCGAGATCGCACCGCCGAGCACGTGGTAGCGGCCGCGGAACTCGCGGGTGCGCTCGATCGCGACGACGTCCTTGTACTCCTCGACCACGCACAGCGACGACGGGTCGCGGCGCGGGTCGCGGCAGATGCGGCACTGGTCGTCCTCGGAGACGTTGAAGCAGGTGACGCAGAACTTCACCCGCGCCTTGACCTCGATCAGCACGTCGGCGAGACGGCGTACGTCGACCGGGTCGGCCTGGAGGAGGTGGAAGGCGATCCGCTGGGCACTCTTCGGACCGACCCCGGGCAACCGCCCGAGCTCGTCGATGAGGTCCTGGACGACGCCTTCGTACACACCGCCGAGCCTAGACGCTACGCCGCCTCGACCCGGCCCCACCCGCGCACGCGAGACCGCCCACCGGAGGTTGAGCAGGCGAGGCACGAGCCGTCGACGAAACCCCGCAACCCCGACCGAGGTCGAGCAGGCGAGGCACGAGCCGTCGACGAAACCCCGTGACCCGACTCAGACCCCAGCTGCCCGGACCACCCTCAGGCAACCCCGGCATCCGGGCAGACCGCCACCACCGGCGAGCGGGCCGAGCGCGTCAGCCGCCGCCTGGTCGGCCTGCGACTTCGCCTCGCGATAGGCCGCGACGATCAGGTCGCTCAGGTCGGCGAGCGACTCGGCGTCCGAGCCGTCGACGGTGCCGGGAGTGATGTCGACGCCGAGCAGGTCGCCGACGCCGCTGACCTTGACGGTCACCGCGCCGCCGCCGACGGTGCCCTCGACGACGGTGTCGGCGAGCTGCTGCTGGGCCGACTCGATCGTGGCCTGCATGGCCTGGGCCTGCTCGAGAAGGGCGTTCATGTCGAAGCCGCCGGCTCCGCCGAGCGCCTCGAAGGGGTTCTGGGTCATGGGTGCTCCCTGTGAGAGATGTGGGGGTGTCGAGGGCGAGTCTGACGGATCGACGGTGACGTCTCGGTCGGTGTCACTGGTGGGGGATCTCCTCGATCATCTGGGCGCCGAGCTCGCGCGCGAGGAGGTCGTCGGTGCCGAGCTGGTCGGAGTCGGCGTCGAGGTCGTCGGGACTCGCGCCCGCATCGGCGGCCGCCAGCGCCTCGAAGCGCTCGGCGTCGGGCGCCTCGTCGGTGCCACGGGTCTGGCGGATGGCGCCCCGCGCGGCGGACACCACGGCCGGGTCGGTGGGAGCCGCGGGAGTCGGTGCCACGTCGTCGGCCACCGGAGCCGGAGGCGGCGCCTCAGGGGCCGTCGCCGTCGGCTCGTCGTCGTCGAGCCACGCCGGCGGCGACTCGGGGGCGGCCGGTGCCGGCTCGTCCCACGCGCGCGGCGGCTCGGGCTGCGGCGGTCGCGGGGCGCGACCGGCTCGGCGGCCGGTGGCGGAGCCTTCTCGGCGTCGGCCCCGGGATCGATCAGCGTCTCGACCCGCCAGGCCGTGCCGACGACGTCGATGGCGGCCTGCCGCACGATCTCGGCGCTCCCGCCGGCGTCGAAGGACTCCCGGGCACCCGCGTTGGCGAAGCCGAGGGTCAGCACGGTGTCGTCGACCGCGACGACCTGGGCGTTCTGGGTGAGGTGGATCCACGTCATCCGGCGGCGCTGCTTGGTGGCCTCGATGATGTCGGGCCACAGGCGACGTACCTCGACGAGGGACAGCCCTCCCCCCGTGGCGGCGGGTTGCTGGGGTGCCGCCGGGGTCGGGGCGGGATCCGGGCTCGGGGTGGGGGCCGGCGCGGCCGCCGCGGACTCCGGCTCGGGTGGCGCGGACTCCTCGGGCACGACCTGCACCGGCGCCGCCGGAGCGGGCGGGGTCGAGCTGATCCGCGCGGGGGGCTCGGCCTCCGCGGCGGGCGGGGCCGTCGCGGGCTGCGCCGGCCTGGCCGGCGCTTCCGCAACTGGTGCGGCCGCGGGCGCCTGCACGGTCGGGCTCGGGCGGCGCCGGAGCGGCGATCCGGATCGGCTCGGCCGGCATCACCGGCGACGGCGTCGCGGCAGGCTCGGCGACGGGACCGGTGATCGAGGCGCGTCGTTCGATGCGGTCGAGCCGGGCCAGGACGCCCTGGGTGGTGTGGTCGGCGCCCGGCAGCAGCACGCGGGCGCA
>CAWGJR010000023.1:0-58163 GCA_963822915.1 uncultured Actinomycetota bacterium | reverse complement strand
AACGGGCATCGTAGCGACGTCCGGTCATGCGGGGCGAAGTGGCGGGATTGTCGCCTCGGCCACACTACTTTAACTCGGCATCTCGTCGGAGCAGGCTCCACCGAGCCCCGCGCCACCTTGCTGCCGTACGTCAGGTAGTGCGCGGACGTGACCCGGGCCACAGCCGGTCGTTGATCACCCGACCGCACACCGTCCGAAGGAGTCCCGATGTCGGAGCACCCCACCTCTGTTGGCCGACGCACCATCGTCCGCGCGGCAGGACATTCCGCCTGGGCGGCTCCCGTCGTCCTCGTCGCCACAGCGGCACCGTCGTTCGCAGGGTCCTTCATGGCGGCGGCGCTGACGCCAAAGATCACGAGCGCGACCGACTTCCGCCTGCCCTTCACGCCACCTGCGGTGCAGGGCAACTACGGCATCAAGGCCCCGACCACGATTACCAACTCCGCATCGATGATGTCGACCGGTGCGACCATCGCCCTCGTCGTGACGATGGACGGCGGTGGCAGCTGGGGCGGCCTGGCCGCCGTGCAGTCGGCCGCAGCTCCGGGCTGGATGACCACGGCGCCGAGCCGCTCGGACCCCGACTCCGCGACGACCTTCCGCACCCGCACCTGGACTTTCAACGCGGTCGGCGAGGTGCCGGCCAACGGCATGAAGACCTTCGACGTCGAGATCGACACCGGACAGAACGCCGTGGTCATCCGGGGCATGGTGACGGTGGTGGTGAAGCCCGACGCCGCTGGAGCCGTCGGCACCGGCGGGAGCGACTCGAGCGGTTTCGGCCCGCCGGTGTCCGGTTGACGATGGGCAAGCCTGGCCGCTCGACACCCACCGGCCGCCGTGGCCTGCGACTTAGCGACCGCCGCTGTAGTCCACTCGGCGCGAGGTCGCCGACACCGTGGCAGATCCCGGTCAGGATGCGATAAGCGGAAAAGGATGGGCAGACGGCCAGCGGGCACGGGTCTCATGACCTCGACGAAGTCGAACGTATTTGATACGCGTCTTCCCCGAGCCGCGCCGTGCCTCTCAATCAATCAATCTCTGCCGTAGATGTCGCGGGTGTAGACCTTGTGGTCCACGTCCGCCAGTGCGCCGTGCGCCGGTTCGCGATGATGACGTCGCAGCGCCTCTTGAACTCGTCGAGATCGGCGACGACCTCGGAGTTGAAGAAGGGGTCGTCCTCGAGCTCCGGCTCGTGGACCACGACCTCGATGCCCTTGGCCTTGATGCGCTTCATCACGCCCTGGATGCTGACGACTCCGGAAGTTGTCGGAGCCGGCCTTCATGATCAGCCGGTAGATGCCGACGGTCGTTGGGTTGCGGCGCAGGATATCGGCGGCGATGAAGTCCTTGCGGGTCGTGTTGGCCTCGACGATCGCGCTGATGAGGTTCTGCGGGACGTCGCGGTAGTTGGCCTGGAGCTGGCGGGTGTCCTTGGGCAGGCAGTAGCCGCCGTAGCCGAAGGAGGGGTTGTTGTAGTGCGAGCCGATCCGGGGGTCGAGGCCGACGCCCTCGATGATCTGGGCGGTGCTGAGGCCGTGCATCGCCGCATAGGTGTCGAGCTCGTTGAAGTAGGCCACGCGCAGGGCGAGGTAGGTGTTGGAGAAGAGCTTGATCGCCTCCGCCTCGGTCGGCCTCGGTGAAGAGGACGGGGACGTCTGTCGTCGATGCGCGCCCTCCTGGAGCAGCGCGGCGAAGGCGCGGCCGCGCTTCGGTCGTGTCACCGACGACGATGCGTGAGGGATAGAGGTTGTCGTGCAGCGCCCGACCCTCTCGGAGGAACTCGGGGCAGAAGATGATCGTGGCGCCCGGGTGCTCGCCGCGCACCCGGGTCGTGAAACCGACCGGGACTGTCGACTTGACCACGACGGCGCAAGTCGGGTTGAGCGCCAGCACCTCGCTGATCTCCGACTCCACCGACGAGGTGTCGAAGTAGTTGGTCACCTCGTCGTAGTTGGTGGGCGTCGCGACGACGAGGAACTCGGCGTCGGCGTACGCCGCGCTCCGGTCCAGGGTGGCGCTGAGCCGCAGCGGCCGGTGCGTCAGGTAGTCCTGGAGCTCGGGGTCGTCGATAGGGGAGACCCCTGTCGACAGCTGCGCCACCCGGTGCTCGTCGACGTCGAACGCAATGACGTCGTGGTGCTGGGCGAGGACGACGGCGTTGGACAGCCCGACGTAGCCGAGGCCCGCCACTGCGATCTTCATGCAGGTGAGACTAGGGCTCCTCGCCGGCTGGCAGGCATCCCGCTCGCCTCCAGTGTCTGAAAGATGTCAGCCGATCGCAGCGGAGAGCGCCGATGTCGTGAGCAGGGCCCCGTCGATGGAGAGGTGACCCTCGTCGCGAAAGGCCACGATCCCATCGACCTCGGTCGTACAGGTCTCGCTGCAGAGCACCGGCACCGGGTCGAACAGCTCGGCGCCGAGGCTGCGGGAGACATCCGCGATGATGCGTCGCTGCTCTGCGATCGGAGCGAGCGAGGCGGCGAGCGGCTCGGTCACCGAGCACCGGCCCCGCCAGATGGTGATCAACGAGCAGGTGTCCGCCTCCCAGTGGCTGCCCTCCAAGAAGGCGGGGATCGACTGCGCGACCACGACGCGATGCCCGGCCCGCTGGAGAGTCGCAATGGTCGAGCTCAGACCTGCCTCGAAGACGACTGCGCCGTCACCACCTGCTGGTCTTGTCCCGACTGGAGCTATCGACACCCCGTCGTCTCTCGCATAGATGCTGCCGAACCCGAGCACGATCGTGCTGGGAGGCTTGTCCACGAGGGCCGCGACGACCGAGTCGTAGTAGCCCCGACAGTCCGCGAGAGCCGCCTCGGGAGAGACGCCGTTGGGCAGCGTCTCGGCCGAGCGGGTCGCCACGAGGTCGAGTGGCGGGCAGCTGCCGTGCACGAAGAGGTCGAGGCGCCTGCCGTCGCGTTGTGCGATCTGCCGCATCGGCTCGCTGTACTGCTCGGCGTTGGAGTCGCCCCACAACACCAGAGCGTTGTCGTCGGGGCCCGGTTGAAGGACACACGGGTCTTGGGCGGTGCGGGTGTAGCAGTAGCCTGCTTGGCCCACGTGTGGTCGATCACCCATCGACAGGGCCTGGACCTCCGGTGACCAGTACCCGGCCGAGACCGGGACGATACTCAGCGCTGCGACCGCGAGAGGTGCGACCACCACCAAGCGAGCACGGCGCCACTGCACGTTCGCTGAGTCGAAGGGACGCGGGAACCGCCGCTCGACGATCGGCAGCTCGAGGAAGCGGTAGGACGCATAGGCGGGAAAGAAGGACAGGAGAGCCACCACGACCACCGTCGCGGGATCTGCTCCAGCCGCCCGGGCGAGGCCGATCATCGGCCAGTGCCAGAGATACCAGGAGTAGGACATGTCGCCGATGAAGACGATGGTGCGGCCTTCGAGGAATCTGCAGGGTGTCCACCGAGCAGGGTTGCGCGACGTGCCTGCCCAGATGAGTGCACACAGTGCCAGGACCGGTGCCACCGTTGCCGGGCCGGGATAGACGACCTCGTTGCTGTAGGTGATCAGGGCGACGGTCAGGGTGGCGGCGCCGAGCCAGCCCAGTACGGGTTTGAAGGACTCGCCGACGGTGGAACCCCGGGCCAGCAGCACGGCGAGCAGGCCGCCCGCGACGAACTCCCACAGCCGGGTCACCGGACCGTAGTAGCCCACAGCGATGTTGGGCAGCGGAACCAGGGGGTGGCCCGTCTGCGTGGTGAGGGTCACCCCGAGCGAGACGGCGAACGCCAGGAGGAGGGGAAGGACCACGACGATCCGTCGCCGAGATCTGCGAGCGGCGAGAAACCCGAGGAACAGGAGCATGGGAAAGACGATGTACACCTGCTCCTCCAAGGAGAGCGACCAGGTGTGCAGGAAGGGGTTGAGCTCGGCTGCAGGGCTGAAGTAGTCGCCGGTGATCCGGGGGAGCACCAGGTTGGCGTGGAGCAGCATCGCCCCCACACCCGTCTCGATCGCGACGAACTGC
Organism: uncultured Actinomycetota bacterium; assembly: GCA_963822915.1. Taxonomy (GTDB): domain Bacteria; phylum Actinomycetota; class Actinomycetes; order Propionibacteriales; family Nocardioidaceae; genus Nocardioides. The sequence goes on along the minus strand of CAWGJR010000023.1, from coordinate 54,172 downwards.
TGGCCGACCGGCGAGAGCACGAGGATGCTTGCGACGAGCGTGACCAGCACCATCAGCGCAAGAGCGGGGACGAGCCGCCAGAAGCGGCGTACGTAGAAGGCGCGGAAGTCGATCGTTCCTGAACGTGCGTGTTCTCTGAGCAACATGGAGCAGATCACGAATCCCGACACCACGAAGAACATGTCTAAGGCGACGAACCCTCCGGGCACGCGCAGCCCGGCGTGATAGCTGAGTCCGATCAGCACCGCCACGCCGCGCAGACCCTGGAGGTCGCGGCGTAGGAAGGAACTGCGGGGACGACGGTCGACACCCTCGAGAGCGGCCTGCCGGCCGCGGCTGATCACGGCCACGATGCATCATCTCGTGACGGTGAGCTCCGCGGCACCAGTCGGCCGATTTCCAGTCGCGCCGTCGGAGTCAGCCGGGGACGGAGCCGATGGCGACCAGGCCCCCCGCACCGACAACGTCGATCGGTCCGTCGGCATGGGAGACGAACACCGACTGACCCCGGCGTACGGCGATCCGCTCGCCGCGGGCGACCACCTCGACCTGACCCTCCAGCACGAGCACGGTCCGCGGCCCGGTGGGTGCGACCTGGCGTAGCGGCGGCCGGCCGACCGTGAGACAGAACTCCGCGACCGGCGGCTCGAGGTGGGTGAAGTCGGCCGTGCGCTCCGAGGGATCCCAGCGGGGTGGAGGGATCGGGGTGAAGTCGGTGATCGAGAGCAGCTCGTCGACATCGACGTGCTTGGGCGTCAGCCCGGCGCGCAGGACGTTGTCGGAGGAGGCCATGATCTCGACGCCGAAGCCCTCGACGTAGGCGTGGACGACTCCGGCGTCGACGAACATCGCCTCCCCGGGGGCGAGGACCACGTTGTTGAGCAGGGGCGTGACGAGCACACCCGGGTCCTGGGGGTAGCGGCGGGCGAGGTCGCCGAGGCGTTCGAAGACCCGCACCGCCTCCGGCCCCACCACGCTCTGGCTCGTGGCGCGCTGGGAGCGATGGCGCAGCTGCTCACGCCGGGCTCGTGCTCCGGCGTGCCGGGCGGCGTCGCCGATGCGTCCCAGCAGGCGAGCCAGCTCGCGACCCTCGAGGGCCAGGGTGTCGGTCACGACCTCGCGCAGGACCCGCTCGGCGGGACCGCCGGCCAGCCGGTCGGCGACCTCGTCGCTCCACCGCTCGTGCAGCAGCCGCAGGATCGCAACGGTCCGGTCGATCTCGCGGAAGCCGGCCATCCCCTCGAAGCGGGTGATCGCGAAGATCAGCTCCGGCTTGTGCCAGGGGTCCTTGTAGGTGCGATGGGCGGCGTCGACCGCGATCCCGGCGCTCTCCTCGCGCAGGTGACCCGCGCGAGCGGCGTCGCTGCTCGGGTGGACCTGGAGCGACAGGGGCTCGCTGACGGCGAGGACCTTCATCAGGAACGGGAGCCGCTCACCGAAGCCGGCGCAGACCCGGCCGCCGAGCATCTCGGTGGCGGCATCGGAGATGACGTCGTCCAGCCGTCGCCCGTCGGGCAGCAGGGACGGGTCGCCGGCATGGGCGCCGATCCACAGCTCGGCCTCGGGTCGGCCGGTGGGGGTGTGGCCGAGGAACTGCGCCATCTGCTCGGTCGAGCCCCACGCGTAGTCGCGAACGGCGTTGCCCATCACGAACACGGTGGGTGCCTACGTGGCTGGGTCTCGCGGTGCGTCGACGTCGGTCGACGCCTTCGCGCGAGGGCGGTGTCGCTCGACGTAGGTGGGGTCCTCGAGCTCGGCGACGGTCGGTGCGCCGAACATCGGCAACCCCTGGCCGCGCCGCAGGAAGCCCCAGATGATCGGCACCAGGACGAGGGTGACGAGGCCGACCGCACCGATGAGGTAGGGGTGGGTCTCGTCGCGGCCGAGGGGAGCCCAGCCCGCCTTGTCGAGGAGGGCGACGCCGGACATCGTGAGGACGACGACGATCCCGCGCCGGATGTAGGACTGCGGCACGCGCGGAGCCAGGCGGCTGCCCAGGATCGTGCCGGGCACCGAGCCGATGACCAACGGGATGAGGAGGTTCCAGTCGAGGCCGTGGATCGCGACGTTGGCGACCGCGGCAGCGAAGACCAGCGGCACGGCCTGCACCAGGTCGGTGCCGACGAGCTTCACCGCGGACAGTCCGGGATAGAGGATCAGCAGGGCGACCATGATGATCGAGCCCGAGCCGACGCTGGTGATGCCGACCAGCAGTCCGCCGAGCGCGCCGACGAGCAGGGTGACCAGCGGACGGATGTGGGGGTCGGGGTCGCCGAGCGCACCGCCGCTGCGCACCATCCGCAGGTTGAGGTAGAGCCGCAGGGCGTAGGTGCTGGCCGCGAAGAGCAGGGCGAAGCCGATCGACATCTTCAGGACGAAGTCGAGCTGCTCGGCGTCGCTGGTGACCGCCTTGACGACGTAGGGCCCGAGGAGCGCGAAGGGCACCGATCCCAGGATCAGCCACTTGGCCAGCGTGAAGTTGGGTGAACCCTCCCGCGCGTGGACGACCGCCCCGCCGGACTTGTAGATCGCGGCCGCCGTCAGGTCGGCGGCGACGACGGTGGCCGCCTCGCCCGAGCCCGCCCCGAGGAAGAGCAGCGCCGGCGTCATCAGGGCGCCGCCGCCCATGCCCGTCAACCCGACCACGATGCCGACGACGAAGCCGGCCGCGATGATCGAGAAGAAGGTGGTGGTGATCAGGTCTTCCATGGCGTGATCCTCTCCGATCGGGCCAGCACCGGCACGACAACGCGCAGGAGGGTGTCGATGTGATCTGCGCAGCGGCGCGCGGCTGCGCGGCCGCGACGGTAGGGGTCGGCGACGTCGAGGTCGGCCGCAGCGGTGCCGCGACGCTCGCCGAGGGCGTGGAGCAGGTCGTCGCCGGCGAGGGCGGGATCGAGCTCGCCGATCGCCTCGGCGAGCTGTCCGAGGGTGAAGACCTTGCGGAACGCTCCGGGGTCGTCCTCGAGGATGAACGAGCGGTGCGAGGCCTCCGCGGTGACGACCAGGTCGGCATCGGCGACGAGGTCGCGGGTCAGCGGGCGGCTGAGGAAGTCGGTGGCCTGGACGCCGTGGACGTCGGCGAGCGTCGCCGACATGACGTCGTCCATCTGCCGGTCGACGAAGCCGTGGGTGCCGGCGCTGGAGATCTCCAGCGAGCCGGGCGCGTGGGCGTCGACCAGGGCGCGGGCGGCGAGCTCCATGTAGGGGCTGCGGCAGATGTTGGCGGTGCAGACGAAGAGGACCTTGAGCGGGGGCGGCTGTCGGGTTGCGGGGCTTCGTCGACGCTCGCTGGCGCTCGCTGCTCAGCCTCCGACGGGGCTTCGTCGACGCTCGCTGGCGCTCGCTGCTCAGCCTCCGGTGGCGCCGTGCGTGCGCAGGTCGAGGTAGCCGGAGTCGGCGAGGGCGTCGACCACGTCGTCGAGGGCGTCGTCGATCGTGCGGCCGGTGGTGTCGACGCGTACGTCGGCGTCCTCGGGCTCCTCGTAGGGAGACGAGATGCCGGTGAACTCGGGGATCTCACCGCGCCGTGCCTTCGCGTAGAGGCCCTTGCGGTCGCGCCGCTCGCACTCCTCCAGCGGGGTCGCGACGTGGACCAGGAAGAACGCGCCGCCGGCCTCGTCGACCATCGCGCGCACCTGTTGGCGGGTCTCGTCGAAGGGCGCGATCGGGCTCACCACGGCGACGCCGCCGTGGCGCGAGATCTCGGCCGCGACCCAGCCGATGCGGCGGATGTTGGTCTCGCGGTCGGCCTTGGAGAACGTCAGGCCGGCCGACAGGTTGCGACGTACGACGTCACCGTCGAGGCTGGTGACGGTGCGCGTGCCCTGCTCGAGCAGGCGGTCCATCAGGGCCTGGGCCAGGGTGGACTTGCCGCTGCCGGACAGGCCGGTGAAGAACAGCACGAGCCCCTGGCGCTCGGGGGCCGGCTGGTCGGCCTCGACGATGTCGGCGACCAGCTCGAGGGGCTCACCGCCGTCGATCAGGCCGACGACCGGGTCGCCGTCCGCGTAGGCGGCGGTCACGCGGACCCCGAGGTCGTGGTCGACGGCTGCGTCGTCGTGGCTGGGCAGCGGGACCGCGACCACCTCGGCGTCCGGGAGCGCGGCCGCGACGCGCAGGGTGGCGCGCAGCAGCGCCACCGGCGAGAGGTCGGCGGTGCCGTGCCCGACGAGCGCCACCAGCGCGACGGGTCCGAGCCCGCGCAGCTGGTCGAGCTGGGCGTCGGTGATCGCGTCGGTGACCGGCACGAACGTGCGGCCGGACAGGCTGGTCCGGACCTCTGCGGGTGAGAGGCGCAGGCGGCGGAAGGGGCCGTACCTCGCGGGACTCAGCGAGGCGATCTCCCACGCGCCGTCGGGGCGGCGCGTCACCCGCGCCAGCGGCAGCCCCTCGGGGTCCACCAGCTCCAGGACCGCGTGGTCGGCGAGGTCGGCGGGCAGCGTCAGCGTGATCGGGCTGCCCGGCTCGTCGTACGCCATGGTCGGTGCGTAGGCGCCGCTGACCAGGAGCTCCAGGTCGTCGAGCTCACGCGGTGACGGGCAGAACTGGGGGACAGCAGGAGTCGACACGGCGGCCATCATGCCAAAGTCCAGAGGGATACTGGACATCTTGGGGTTCCGGAGGTTGATCAACGAGCGTCAGCGAAGCCCGGTGACTGTGGTTGCGGTCTGTGCTCGGCTCGCGGGGCTTCGTCGACGGCCTCGCCGGGGGCTCGGCCTGCTCAGCCTCCGTGGGGACGTGCCGGAGGCTGAGCAGCGAGCGCCAGCGAGCGTCGACGAAGCCCGGTGACCGTGGCTGCGGTCTGTGCCCGGCTGCGGGTGCGACGCCTGCGGTCGTGCTCAGCTCCGGGGCTCGGCGACGGCCTCGCCGCAGGGGCGTCGGCCTGCTCAGCCTCCCGCGGAGGCAAGCGTGGTTGTCCACAGGCGGCGGTGGTGGCGTTTGTCCCCAGCCCAGATCAGGGCAGGCGTCCGAGAATGGCTTGGGTGTACATCCTCGAATGCGCTGACGGCTCCTACTACACAGGAAGCACGATCCACCTGGAGACGCGGATCAGTCAGCACGATCTGGGCGAGGGATCGGCGTACACGCGTCCACGGCGGCGACGACCGGTGGTGCTGCTGTGGTCGGTCGAGTTCGCGCGCGTCGAGGACGCGTTCGAGTTCGAGAAGCAGGTGCAGGGTTGGAGCCGAGCGAAGAAGCAGGCGCTGATCGCAGGGTCGGTACGACGACCTGCCGCTGTTGGCGCGGGGACGGTGTCGGCCGCGCCGTCTTCGGCAGGCGTGACCGAGCGAGCGCAGCGAGCGCCAGCGAGCGTCGACGAAGCCGGGTGAGGGTGGTGGCGGTCTGTGCCCGGCTCGCGGGGCTTCGTCGACGGCCTCGCCGGGGGCTCGGCCTGCTCAGCCTCCGTGGTGGCTCCGGAGGCGAGCGGCGGGCGGTCTGTGCCTGGCTCGCGGGGCTTCGTCGACGGCCTCGCCGGGGCTCGGCCTGCTCAGCCTCCGGTGGGGGGCTGCTGAGGCTCCGCGCCTCCGTTTGTCGGGTGGTCCGGGTGATGGCCTAGCCTGCCGACATGGCTGTGGCATCGGAAGATCGTCCCTGGGGGAGCTGGCACGTCATCGAGGACGGCCAGGGATACAAGGTCAAGCGGATCGTGGTCCATCCGGGCAAGCGGCTGTCGCTGCAGACCCACAAGCACCGCTCCGAGCACTGGGTGGTGATCTTCGGGATCGCCACGTGCACCGTGGGTGACGCCGTCACGCAGGCCGGCCCGGGGGAGTGCATCGACGTGCCGCTCGGTGCGCTGCACCGGCTCTCCAACGAGCACGCCGAGGACCTCCAGATCATCGAGGTCCAGCAGGGCGCCTACACCGGCGAGGACGACATCGAGCGCCACGAGGACGACTTCGGTCGTCACCAGTGATCGGCGCGCAACCGGTCGTCGCCGAGATCGTCCGCTCGGGCTTCGTCGAGGGCCACCACTACGGCGCGGTCGTCGCACTGGCTGCCGACGGCAGCGCCGACTGGTCGGTGGGTGACGTCACCGGCGCGATCCTGCCGCGGTCGTGCAACAAGCCGATCCAGGCGCTCGCGATGGTGCGGCTCGGTCTCGACCTGCCGCCCGAGCTGCTCGCGCTCGCGTGCGCCTCGCACTCCGGCGAGGACTTCCACCTCGCCGGCGTACGCCGGATCCTCGAGGGCGCCGGGCTGACCGAGGCCGACCTCCAGACCCCGCCGGACTTCCCGCTCGACGACCAGGCGCGCGAGGCCCTGCTCGCCGCCGGCGGCACCCGCACCTCGCTGGCGATGAACTGCTCGGGCAAGCACGCGGCGATGCTCGCGACCTGTGTGCTGCGCGGCTGGGACACCGCGACCTACCTCGACCCCCGGCACCCGCTCCAGGTCGCGGTGGCCGAGACCTTCGCCGACCTGACCGGTGAGCCGGTCGAGGTGACGGCGACCGACGGGTGCGGTGCGCCCCTCCTGTCGGCGTCCCTCGTCGGGCTCGCCCGGGCCTTCGCGACCCTGGCGACCGCCGAGGACGGCCCCGAGGCCGAGATCGCCGCGGCCATCCGCAGCCACCCGGAGATGGTGTCCGGCACGCGTCGCGACGAGCTCGCGCTGCTCCGGGCGATGCCGGGCTCGATCGGCAAGGCCGGCGCCGAGTCCTGCTACGCGGTGGCCCTGCCCGACGGGCGGGCGTTCGCGCTCAAGACCGACGACGGCGGGGCGCGGGTGCGGCCCGTGCTGATGGCCGCGGCGCTCGCGCGCTCGGGAGTGGACGCCGAGTCGTGGGTCGACGGCGACGCCGTGCGCGCCACCGGCGTGCTCGAGCTGCTCGGCGGCGGGCGCCCCGTCGGGGTCGTCCGCGCCGTCCTCGACACCCCGTGAGGTAGCCGCACCGGGCCCGTCCTCGCCCGTTCGGGTCAGATGCGGGTGATCTGGGGCGGAATTTCTCGCCCAAGAGGGTGATGCAGGCCTTTGTGACCCAGCACATACCCCCAAGGGTTAATTGTGGGTGCTTGTTGGTAACCGCGTGTCCACGCCGTTACTCGTCCTTCGGCAGAGTTCTGCTTGTCAGGAAGTTCGACCTTCAACTGGTCGAGCACCACATGGGGCAAGACGAAGGACACCGCACATGACCGCCGCACAGCACACGACGCAGGCTCACCTCGCGCCGCTCGCTCAGACCGGGTCGGCCTCCGCCGCTCTCGACCTGAGCACCGCCGAGCTCGAGCAGCTCGTGAGCAACGACGGTCGCCGCGGCTGGAAGCGCACCGCGCGTCCCTACCTCGTCCTCAGCGACCTCGCCGCCATCACGGTCGCGCTGGCCCTGGTGCCCACCCCGCCGATGATCACGATGATCGCCATGTACGTCGGCGTGGTCGTCACGCTGACCTGCCTGGGCGCCTACCGGTCGCGCCTGACGCTCTCCTGCCTCGACGACCTGCCCGTCTTCCTGGTCGCCGCCCTCGTCGGTGGGTTCGCCCAGCTGACCATGCACACGGTCGTCAGCGGCACGATCCCCGCCCGCCTCGTGGTGCAGGCCCTCGCGGTCGCCGTCGCGGTCAGCCTGGCCCGCGCCGTCTCCTACGCCGTGGTCCGCGAGGCCCGCCGCCGTGGCCTGGTCGAGCACCGCGCGCTCATCCTCGGTGCCGGCGAGGTCGGTCGCGAGCTCGCCCAGACGATGCTCGACCACCCCGAGTACGGCCTGCGCCCGGTCGGCTTCCTCGACACCGCCGCCCCCGACGCTGCCGAGACCCTCCCGGTGCCGCTGCTCGGCGCCTACGACGACCTGGCTCGCTGCGTGCGCCGCGAGGGCGTCTCGGAGGTCGTCGTCGCCTTCGGTGCCTCCACCGAGCTCGGTCAGGACGGCGACCACGCCACCCTCGCCGAGGCCGTGCGCCAGTGCGACCGCCTCGGCACCGACATCTTCAGCGTCCCCCGCTTCCACGACCTGCACCGCACCGGCCGCGACATGGACCAGCTGTGGGCCACCCCGCTGGTGCGGCTGCGCCGCAACTCCGGTGCCGCCACCGGCGCGATGCGCGCCAAGCGCGCCTTCGACATCGTCGCAGCCGGCACCGCCCTGCTGATCCTGGCGCCGCTGATGGCCCTCACCGCCCTCATGGTCCGCATCGAGAACGGTCCCGGCGTGCTCTTCCGCCAGACCCGCGTCGGGCTCGACGGCTTCACCTTCACCGTCCTGAAGTTCCGCTCGGTCCGCCCGGCCGACCTGGGCATGACCGACGGCAAGCCGGTCTTCTCGGTCAACGGTCACGCCGGCCTGGGCACCTTCAGCCGCTTCATGCGCAAGGTGTCGCTCGACGAGCTGCCCCAGCTGATCAACATCGTGCGCGGCGACATGACGATCGTCGGTCCCCGCCCCGAGCGCGACGTCTTCGTCGACCAGTTCTCGCAGACGGTCCCGCGCTACGCTGAGCGCCACCGGATGCCCGTGGGGCTGACCGGTTGGGCCCAGGTCAACGGCCTGCGCGGAAACACCTCGATCGAGGAGCGCGTCCGCTTCGACAACTCCTACATCCAGAACTGGTCGCTGTGGCTCGACGTCAAGATCATCGCGCGGACGGTCTCCACCGTCCTGTTCGCCAAGGGTTCCTGAGCGCTCGCTCGCCGTCCTCACGCATGGCGCCCCCGCTCGCGGGTACGTGGTCGGCGTGATCCCAGACGTTTCCGTCGGCTCCGTCGTGGCCGGTGTCCTGGGGGCACTCGTGCTGCGGCACCTCGCTGCCGCGCTCCTGAGGCGGCCCCAGCTGGGGCTGCTCCTGCTGGCCGCCCTGCTGCCCTTCGACGGGCTGCTGCTGGTGGTCCCCGGCGCGGACTCCTTCGGTCCGTGGAAGGAGGCGCTGCTGCTGGTGACCTTCCTCGCCGCTCTGGTCGCGCCCGCCTCGGCCCGGGCCACCGGGCCGGTCGAGCTGCCCGTGTGGGTGCCGGCCGCGATCGCCTTCGTTGCCCTCGGCCTGGTCTCCGCCCTCACCACCGGCGGCGTGATCGCGCTGTGGGGGCTGAAGGTCACCTACTTCTACGCCGTCGTCCCCTTCATCATGTGGCGCTGTCCCTTCACCTTCCGCGACCGCGACCGGCTCGTGAGCATCCTGATGGTCACCGGCGCGCTGACCGCCGCCGTCGGTCTCGCCCAGCAGGTCGTCGGCCCGGTGCGGCTCAACGAGCTCGGCTACGAGTACAACACCGCCATCCGCTTCTCGGGCGGGCTGCTGCGCTCGTTCTCCACCTTCACCCAGCCCTTCTCGTTCGGGCTGTTCGTGAGCATGGTGCTCCTCGTGTGCCTGCCCGTCGCGCTGGCCGACCCCAGACGGGTCCGCAACGCGGTCTTCCTCGCAGCCTCACCGCTGATGGTGGTCGGGATGGCGGCGTCGGTGGTCCGGGGGGCGACGCTGGCCCTGCTCGTCGGTCTGCTCGTCCTCATGGTGTGGCGCTTCCGGGTCCTCTTCCACGTGATGATCCCCGCTGCGCTCGCGGTCCTGTTCGTCCCTGGTGAGGTGCTCAAGGACTACTTCTCCTCCAGCAGCCTGGACCAGCGGGCGAGCGCCTGGCAGCGGATCTTCGACAGCCTGCTGACCGCTCCGCTGGGCAACGGCATCGGCACCACCGGCTCGGCGGCCGAGAAGGCCTTCGAGCTCGGGGCCGATCCCACCGACCTGGTCACCGACAACGGCGGAGCGGCACTCTTCCTGCCCGACAACCAGTACGTGAAGACGGTCATCGAGCTCGGACCCATCGGGCTCTGGCTCTTCCTGCTCCTGGGCGCTGCTGTCATCGCGGCGGCGATCACCGCAGCACGGCGTACGACCGGCAACGACCAGGCACTCGCCCAGGGCATCGCCGCCTCGATCATCGGCGCCGCTGCGGCCTCCCTGGTCTCGACCTACCTGGAGATCTTCCCGCTCGACTTCTACTTCTGGCTGCTCGTCGGGGTGCTGCTCAGCCTGGGCACCTCGCGCGGTGCGTCGACCGCGCCGGACGCCGAGGAGGTCCACGGCCCGGACGCGGCGGGGCCGTCGAGCCCCGCCGGCAGCACGGCCGGCCTCGAGGATCGGTCCTTGGTCGACGCATGAGGACCTACCTGCGCGACCGACGGGACCGCCCTGCCCGCAAGCCCGATCTCGAGGTGCCCGACACCGCGGCAGACGCCGCGGACGGGGCGCCACCACCGCAGGAGGGCGGACTGCTCTCCAACGCGGGCTGGCTGATCGCCAGTCGGCTCGGCATCGCCGCCCTCGGCTGGGCCGGCACGCTGCTCATCGCCCGGCACCTGTCCCTGGCGGAGTTCGGACGCTTCACGATCATCTTCGCCATCCTCGGCCTGATGTCGGTGGTGACCGACATGGGCATCGGGCGGATCGCGCTGAAGCGGCATGATCGGTTCTCCCGACGACGACCCGGGCGGGTTCGCGGGGGCCTACATCGTGCTGCGGATCCTGATGGGGGTCATCGGCTACGCGCTGGTCCTGCTCATCGTGATCGTGCTCGACTACCCGACCGAGGTCGTGCACGCGACCGCGATCGCCGCGCTCGTGATCGTCCTCGCCACCCCGTCCGCGGCCCTCGACGTCGTCTTCCAGTCACGGATGCGGATGGGCGTCGTGAGCGTGGCCGGCGTCACCGGGCAGGCGGCGCAGCTGGCTCTCACCGCCGCCATCGCCACCGCCGGCGGGACGGTCCTGTGGTTCACGATCCCGGCGGTCGTCGCGGAGCTGGTGATCTTGTGCTTCAAGATCCCGGCGGCCAAGAAGCTGCTCAAGATCCGCCTCAACCTCGACGTCGCCCTCTGGTCGACGATGCTGCGCGAGGGCGTCCCCTTGACGGTCGGGCTCGGGCTGGCCACGATCTACTACCGCGTCGACTCGGTGATGCTGTCGCGACTCGACACCTTCGAGTCGGTCGGTGTCTACGGCGTGTCCTACAAGTTCATCGACATCGTCCACTTCGCCGCGGTCGCGGTGACCGTCCCGCTGATGACGCTGATGGTGCGCGCCTGGCCCGACGACCTGGCCGCCTTCCGCGACACCGTGCGCAAGGGCGCGATGCTCCTCGGCCTCGTCGGCGGCATGGCCGCCGTCGGCCTCCTCGGGTTCGCCGGTCAGCTGACCTCGGCCCTGTACGGCGACGCCTACGCGGTCGGGAGCCCACGCCACGCGCGTGCTGGTCGTCTCGCAGTTCCTCACGGTCTTCACCGCCCTGGCCCTGACCTGCTTGATCGCCATGGGTCGCCACCGGGTCTATCCGTTCGTGATGCTCGTCGGTCTCGTCCTCAACGTCTCGGCCAACGCCGTGCTGATCCCACGCTTCTCCTACGAGGGAGCCGCCGCGGCGACGCTCGGAGCCGAGGTCGTGGTGTTCAGCGCGATGTGGCTGCTCGTGCGGCGCGAGACGGTGCTCTGGCCGATCGGGCTCGGTCAGGTCGTCGTCTTCCCGGTGGCGATCGCTCGCCGGCGTGGGCGCCGGGCTGGGTCTCGACCTCGTGCTGCCGTGGGTCCCGTCCGCCGGCGCTGCCGCCGGTGTGTTCCTCGGGGTCCTCGTGCTGGGAGGGGTCCACACCACCCTCGGCGTGCAGCTGCCCGGGCGCAGGAAGGTCGCCGCGTGAGCGGATCCGCCGGCCCGCTGCCGAGGCTCGTCGCCCTCACCAGCACCGGTCAGGTCTCCGGTGCCGAGCGGGTCCTGCTGCGCACGCTGGCCGCGGCCGTCGACGAGGGGTGGGAGGTCACCTGCCTGTGCCCGGACGGCCCGCTGGCCGAGCAGCTCGCCCAGACCGGTGCCCGCCACACGCCCATCCCCGAGCTCAACCTCGCCGGCGGTCCCAAGCCGGTGGCAGCGGTGGTCACGATCCTGCGCTGGCTCCGCGCGGCCAGGCTGCTGCGTCGAGCCGCGGGCTCCTCCCGCTCCGCGGCCGGTGCCGATGTCGTGCTGGTCAACGCGCTGCTCGCGCTCCCGGCTCTCCGCCTCGCTCGACTCGGGCGGGCCGGTTCGGCCGCGGTGCCGGCGGTCTGGCTGGCCCACGACGTCGTCGTCGCCCCGAGCCGGCTGCGCCTCTACCGCTGGTGCAGCCGGGCGCTGACCAGGGTCGTCGGCGTGTCCGAGGCGGTCGTCGACCACCTGCGCCCCTCGCGCGACGGGAGCGGCGGAGGGCCCGCGCTGGAGGCGGTCCACAACGGCGTCACCTTCCCGGTCGAGCCCGCGCGCGTCAGTCTCGACGGGCCCACCGACCCCACCCCCGAGAGCCCCGCCGTCATCGGGCTCAACGGCCTGCTGACCTCCTGGAAGGGCCAGGAGGTCCTGCTCGACGCGGTGCCGCTGATGGGGGCACCGGTGCGGGTCGAGATCCTCGGCGGTGTCCTCCCCAAGGACGCCGAGTACGCCGCCGGGCTCACGCCGTCGCATCGAGGCCCTCGGGATCGGCGACCGGGTGGAGATCCTGGGTCACCACCCCGACCCGCTGGCCCGGATGCGCACCTGGACCGCTGGCAGTCAGCGCCAGCACCGACCCCGAGGCCTGCCCGCTCGCGGTCCTCGAGGCGATGAGCATCGGCCTGCCCGTCGTGGCCACCGACCACGGCGGTGCTCCCGAGGTGCTGGACGGCTGCCGGGCTGCTGGTGACGCCCGGGCGACGCCGTCGACCTCGCACGAGGCGGTCGACGAGATGTTGCGCGACACCGTCGCTGCGCGGCGAGAGTGGCAGCACGGGGGATCGAGACGATCGCCACCGCCCACCGGCTCGACGTGCAGACAGCTCGACTTCTCGGCGTTCTCTCCGACGTCGTCTCGGAAGGACTGCGACCGATGAGAGTGCTGTTCGTCAACGAGAACATCGGCGGCCACCGCAGCGTGCACCAGAACCTGCGCGCCTCGCTGCCGGCCCACCCCGAGGTGCGAGGCGGAGTTCCTCGACGTGCCGCGGCCACACGGGCTGCCGCCGCGCTCGCCGGCACCTCCCTGCCCGGTCCTGGGCGGCCTCGACGCTCGACTTCCAGGCGCTGCGCGCCCAGCTGGCCCTCAGCACCTGGGTGCGCCGACGCGTCCGCGCGGTCGATGCACCGCTTCGACGTCCTGCACGTCTACACCGGCAACGCCGGCCTGCGCAGCGCCGACCTGCTCGCCTCGATGCCGTCGGTGGTCTCGACCGACGCCACCAACGCCACCAACGCCTACCGCCTGCCCAACCGCGCGCCGACCGCTTCACCCCGCGCACGATCAGCGTCGCGCAGCGCTGGGAGCGGCCGGTCTATCGACTCGGCGTCGCTCGTGGTGGCCAACACCGAGTGGATCGCGCGGCTCGTTGCGCCACGACTACGGCGTGGACGAGAGCCGGCTGCGGGTCTTCCCCTTCGGCATCGTCGGCCCCGACGTCGACGACGGCCCCGCGCCCGGTGCCGTCGCAGCCGGCAGGCCTGCCGCAGCTGGTCTTCGTCGGCCACCAGCTCGAGCGCAAGGGTGCGCTGCGCCTGCACCGCCTGCACCAGGAGCACCTCGCCGACGAGTGCGAGCTGGTCATCGTCACCACCGAGGAGGTGCCGCCCGGGACGCAACGTGCGCGCCGTCCACGACGTCACCGTCGGGTCCGGTCGGCTCTGGGAGGTGCTGCGCGAGGCCGCGGTCTTCGTCTTCCCCAGCCCGATCGACCAGGCGCCCAACGCCGTGATCGAGGCCATGGCCGCCGGACTGCCCGTGGTCGGGCTCAGGGTCGCCGCGATGCCCGACACGGTCCCGCCCGCCTGCGGCATCCTGCTCGACAAGGACGACGACGAGGGACTGGTCGACGCCCTGCGCACGCTGGTCCGCGACCCGGCGCTGCGCGCCGAGCTCGGCGCCGGCGCCCGGCGCCGGTTCCTCGCCGAGTACGACGCCGCCATCTCCACCGCGCGGCTGGTCGAGACCCTCGACGAGGCGCGCGAGCTGTTCGCCGCGGGCCGATCGGGCCCATGACGCTCGACGGGTGCGGTCACCTCGCGCCTCGCGGGACCCCTCAGCGCCGCCGGTCGCCTGCTGACCGGCCGCGCGGGACGGGCGGGGGCGTGGTCCTCTGCTACCACGACGTGGTGGCCGGACCGGAGGTCGACGACCCGTGGAGCGTCACCGCGGCCCAGCTGCGCACGCCACCTGCGCGTCGTACGCCGTCTCGGCTTCCGCTTCGTGACGCTCGCCGACCTCACCGGCCGCGCCCTGCGGGGCGAGTCGGTCGACGGGCTCGCGGCGGTCGCCTTCGACGACGCCCTCGCCGGGGTCGCCCGTCACGCCCTGCCGATCCTGCACGAGCTCGGGGTGCCCGAGCACGCTGATGACCGTCAGCACCGGCCTGGGGCCGCCCGCCGGCGCTGGTGGCCGGGCGCCGACGCGCACGATGACCCGTGCCGAGCTGGTCGAGGCCGTCGCGCACGGCGTCGACCTCGCCGCCCACACCCGCACCCACGCCTCGCTCACCGCGCTCGCCGACGGTCCGCCCGGGCCGTTGCGCGACGAGGTCGCCGGCTGCCGCGACGAGCTCGAGGACCTCACCGGCGCGCCGGTCGACCTCTTCGCCTACCCCTTCGGCCACCACGACCCCGCGGTGCGCGACGCCGTCGCAGGAGGCCGGCTACGCCGCGGCCTTCACGTTCCTCAACGGCCGCGTGAACCGGTCGGCCCGGACTCGACCGGCACCGCCTGCCCCGGCTGACGATGGGCGCCCACCAGAGCGCGGCCCGCCTGACCTACCACCTGGCCCGCCCGGCGCCTCGTGGCCCGACCACCAGCTCGACCGGGTCGCAGGGCAACTGGCTCCCTGACCCTGCGCTCGCGCACATCTCCGTGTGGCGGTGATCACGCCGCCGGCGGCGGAAGCGGGCATGGCCGCCGGTCAGGTGGGTACGGACACGGAAGCCCATGGGGGGCATTCAATCCACGAGCAGGAGCAGTTCCGTGCGAGCACACATCACCGTCGACGCGAGGCCCACGGCGCGCGCACGCCCTCATCGGCGCCGTGGCCCTCAGCGTGACCCTGGGGGTGCTCGGGGTGCCCGGGACCTCCGTGGCTGCCGCCGGGCCGAGCCTGGCCCGTCCCATGACCAGCCCGGCGGGCGCGCCCGTCGTGGGTGTCTCCTCGGCTCCGTCGGCTGCCGGCACGTCGGCGGTCGAGAAGGCCTCGCCCCCGGCGACGGTCGAGAAGAAGAAGAAGAAGAAGCGGCGCTTCGGGAAGCTCCGCATCGGGATCAGCACCGGCGCCAGCATCGCGTACGCCGCGCCGGCGCGGATGGACAAGGACCTGGTCATGGCGTCGCGGTTCGGTGCCGACCAGCTGCGCCTCGACATCAACTGGGCCGTGATCCAGCCCGAGAAGGACGTGGTCGACTGGTCCAGGACCGACGCCCTCTTCGACGCCTCCAAGGGCAAGGGCCTCAACATCCTGGCCATGGTCGGCTACGCCCCCGAGTGGGCCGAGAACCCGGACGGCTCGGTCAAGCCGGAGCTCTTCGCCGACTTCGTGGCCGCCGCCGCGGAGCGCTACGCCAACAAGGTCGCGGCCTGGGAGATCTGGAACGAGCCCAACCAGACGCGCGCGTGGATCGCCCCGCCCGACCCGGCGGCGTACGCCCGCGTCGTGGAGGCCGCGAGCCCGCCGATCCGCAAGCACGACCCGCGCGCGAAGATCCTCATGGGGGCACTGGCTCCGGCCGTGGACGACCCCGACGGCGACGAGATCTCACCGATCACGTTCCTCAAGGGCGTCTACGCCGCCGGCATCGACCGCTCGGCCTACGACGTGGTCTCGATCCACCCCTTCAGCTATCCCGCGCTGCCCAGTGGCGACGAGGAGTGGAACACGTTCAACCGCCTGCCTGACATCTACCGGGTCGTACGCAACAATGGGGACGGCAAGAAGCCGTTCTGGCTCACCGAGTACGGCGCTCGCACCGGCACCACGTCCAACTCGGTCAGCTTCGCGCGTCAGACCGCCCTCATGAAGGATGCCTACCGTGAGACCAAGAAGCTGCCGTTCGTCCAGGCGCTGTTCTTCTACTCTCTGCGTGACGCCTCCACCAACCGCAAGGAGCCGGAGGACAACTTCGGCCTGCTCCGGTTCGACGGATCTCCCAAGCCCGTCTACACCGCCATGCGTCGCGTGCTGAAACGAGGCTGACGGACGTGGACCTGCTCGAGCACGCCGCCGGAGTGTGGGCGCGCAAGTACGTCGTCCTCGGCGTGGCGATCCTGGTCGCCATCGGCGTCTACGGCTGGCGGTCCAACGCGCCCGAGCAGTACGACGCCACCACCACCCTCCAGGTGCGCCTGCCCGACACCCAGAGCAGCGACCCGTCCGGCGCGGTCGCCTTCTACGCCCAGAGCGTCGGCGGTCTCGTCGACAGCCGCGAGCGTCATCGAGGAGGCCCTCGACGCGGGCGGGGAGCACCGAGAGCGTCGACGACGTCAGCATCTCCGCGGCGCTCGCCGGCGAGCCCGGCTTCGTGAACATCGAGGCCACCGGACCCACGGCGGCCCGGGCCGTCGCCCTGGCCGACGCCTTCGGCGAGGTGCTGATCGAGAAGGTCGCCACCCAGCAGGCCGACGACCTCGACTCCCAGCGGGCCGCCGTGGCGCAGGCGATCGCCGACCTCGGCCGCGCGCGTAGCGCTGCGGTCCAGGAAGGGGCCGACGCCTTCGAGCGCGCTGCCCTGGAGCGCGAGCGCGAGGCGCTGCTCGGCTCCATGCGCACCCTGTCCGAGAAGGCCCCCTGGCGACTGTCGGTGGTCGAGCCCGCCGTGCTGCCCCTCTCGCCCTCGGCGCCGACGCCGCTGCGCGACGCCCTCCTGGCCCTCATCCTGGCGCTGATCCTCGCCGCCGAGGCCGTCGTGCTCGGCCGGGCCTGGCGCGGCTCGCATCTCGGCGCGCGACCCCGGCAAGGACGTCGGCGACATCGCCGGCGTGCCCGGGCTCGCCGTACGCCCCGACCTGCCGGCCACCGGGTTCACCCCGCTGCTGCCGGTGCTGACCTCGGCCCGCACGATCACCGTCATCCAGCGCGGCCCGGACCCGCACGCCCGCACCGCCGGTCTCGTCTCCGAGCTGCTCGCGGCCCGTGGGGACGACGTCCTCCTGGTCGACGCCGGGGTGGCCCGACCCGCCGTGCACGTCGAGTACGACGTCGCTCTCGCGCCCGGCCTGTCCGAGCTGCGGCGCAGCGCCCGGCCGACCGAGGAGCAGCTCAAGGACCTCCCGACCCTGCGCGGCCTGCATGTCCTGTCGGCGGGCGAGAAGGCGGAGGCCGACGTGCCGCGATCCGACGTCCAGTCGCTCACCGAGATCCTCAAGACCGCCCCGCAGGCTCGGGTGACCATCGCCGCGAGCGTCACCTCGGTGTCCGACCTGCTCGAGATCGTCGGGGACCTCGACGGCCCCACGGTGCTCGACATCGACGCCTCCACGACCAAGCGCCAGCTCAAGGCCGACGTCGACACCCTGCGCGGGCTCGGCCTCGACCTGGTGGCGGTGACCATCTCGACGGGGTCGCGCGGCGATCGCGGGCAGGTCGCGCGTCAGCACGCCCGCTGAGCCGTCGGGCTGGACGGTCCGGCAGGACCGCTGCGACGGGTGTGCCCGATGTCACGCTAGCTGAGTTTGCATTTTGCTAACTGTTGCTAGCACTGTGGGGGCATGGCCAAGAGCAAGGTCGGGCAGACCGTCGAGTCGCTCGGTGACTACCTCAAGGAGCAGCGCGTCGCGTCGCGCCTCTCCCTGCGGCAGCTCGCCCAGCAGGCCGGCGTGTCGAACCCCTACCTGAGCCAGATCGAACGTGGTCTGCGCAAGCCCTCGGCCGAAGTGCTGCAGCAGATCGCCAAGGCACTGCGGATCTCCGCGGAACAGCTCTACATCCGCGCGGGGATCGTCAGTCCCGACGACGGCGTCGGGGGCTCGGTGGAGATCGCCGTCCTCGGCGACACCGGGCTCACCGAGCGCCAGAAGCAGTCACTTCTCGATGTCTACTCGTCGTTCATCGCGATGAACGACGCCGCACGCGTGACGCGTAGGGTGCCGACGCCGACACCCGCAGCGACGGCGACGACCCGTCCAGCACGGCACCACCCGCACCACCCCCGCACCACAACTCAAGGAGAACTGACATGGCCAAGGCCAAGATCGACTTCAAGTCCCTCGAGGTCCCCGCGGCCGCCCAGAAGCCCCTCTACGCCGGCGTCGGCGCCGGTGACCTCGCCGTCACCGCCGTCAACGAGTACGTCGCCGACGTGCAGAAGAAGTTCACCGGCGTCCAGAAGGACGCCCAGCCAAGGTCGCCGACGTCCAGAAGACCGTCACCGACTTCGACGCCGAAGTCGCTGCGCGCCTCGGCCCTCGAGCCGCCAAGGCCCGCCGCGCCGCCGTCGAGGCCCGCGTCGCCGAGCTCCAGGCCGAGGCCAAGGCGCTCCCGACCAAGGTCCAGACCGTCGTCAACGAGAACGTCGCCACCGTCACCGGCACCGCACCTACGCCGACCTCGCCAAGCGCGGCGAGGCCGTCGTCCGCGGCACCAAGCTCCCCTCGAGCGCCACCGTCGAGGTCAAGGTCAACCCGACCAAGCCCGCCGCCAAGAAGGCCCCGGTCCGCAAGCCGGCCGCCAAGACCGCCACCAAGCCGGCCGCCAAGAAGACCACGGCCAAGAAGGCCCCGGCCAAGAAGGCTCCCGCCAAGAAGGCCCCGCGCGAAGAAGGCCGACGTCCAGCAACGCCTGAAGAGCACCGGAAGACCCGACGAGCAGCTCACGCTGTTCTGAGCCGACCCGACGGCGTCGACCACCGGCACGGCCCCCGCAGGTATGAGCTGCGGGGGCCGTGCTGCGTCCTCGACCTAGGCTGGCGGCCACCATGGGCATCTTCGAAGCCGAGAGCATCGTCACGCTGGTGGTCACCTTCGCCATCCTCGCCACCGCGATCTTCGCCTTCGTCAACTCGCTGCTCTACGCGCCGAGCCTACGAGGCCGCCGGCAAGCTGACCAAGACCACCTGGTGCACGATCCTCGGCCTCGGCGTCGTGCTCCAGTTCGTGTCGTCTCGACTTCTTCATCGTGATCGGCTCGCGCTGCTGATCGCCGCGCTGGTCTACCTCGCCGACGTCCGGCCCGCCCTGGTAGCCTGCGCCGCCGCTGACGGCTGACGTCGTCTGCGGAGGTGTCGGACTTCGGGTCACGCGCACGGAGGCAGCGACCGCCGCGACTACTCGACCTCACCGTGCACGGGAGGCAGCACATGATCGGCGACACGAGACATCCGCCCCTGGGGCACCTGGGCGGTGCTCGACGAGGGTGACGGCTTCAAGGTCAAGCGCATCACCGTCGAGCCCGATGCAGCGGCTGAGCTATCAGACCCACGAGCACCGCGCCGAGCACTGGAGCGATCGTCTCCGGCCGCGCGACCTGCGTCGTCGACGGCGAGATCGTCGTCGCTCGGGCCCGGCGAGTCGGTCGACATCGAGATCGGCCAGGCCCACCGGATCACCAACATGGACGACGAGACCGCTGGTGATCATCGAGGTCCAGCTGGGCGCCTACACCGGCGAGGACGACATCTGCCGCCTCGAGGACGACTACGGCCGCGTCGCGGCCGTCTGATCGCCGGCCGGCGACGTAGTCGCCTCAGCGCGGCGACAGGGCGGGCGCTCGCGCCTGAAGCCGGTCGCCTCGAGCTTGGCCAGGTCGACATGACGCTGTGCGCCGGCCGCGGCGCCAGGTCCCGCCCGGCGGCGTACTCCTGCGGTCGAGACGCGTCGTACGTCGCTCCGGGTCGCGCCCGCAGAGCGCGAAGACCTCGCGCGGCCACGTCGGCCCACGACGTCGGCTCGCCGCCGTTGCTGACGTGGTAGACGCCGCTGGCCGCCCGACCGTCGAGCAGGTGGCGGGTCGCCCGCGGCGAGCTCGGCGGTGAAGGTCAGGCGGCCGACCTGGTCGTCGACCACGCTCGGGGGAGACGCCGTCGGCGGCCAGGCGCGCCATGGTGCGCACGAAGTTGGCGCCGTCGCCGATCAGCCACGACGTGCGCAGCACGTAGTGGCGCCGGGCGGTGGCGACGGCGAGGTCGCCGGCGGCCTTCGACTGGGCGTAGACCCCCAGCGGCGACAGCGGCTCGTCCTCGGTGTGGAGCTCAGCGGGTGCCGTCGAAGACGTACTCGGAGGAGTAGTGCACCAGCGTCAGGCGGTGCTCGTCGGCGACGCGGGCGAGGGCCGCCGGGGCCGCGGCGTTGGCGGCCCAGGCCGCACGGCGTCCCTCGGGGGTCTCGGCGGCGTCGACCGCGGTGTAGGCGGCGGCGTTGAGGACGACGTCGTGCTCGTGCCACGGCCAGGCGGCCACGGCGGCGGGGTCGGTGACGTCGAGTCTGCTCGGCGCCGGACCAGGTCGACCCCCAGCGCCTCGGGGAACGCGGCGAGCAGGGCGCGGCCGAGCTGGCCGCCGGCGCCGATCACCAGGGTCGGCGCGGCGCCATCGGGACGACGTCGTCGAGCCGGGGTTGCGCGCGGTCCTTGTCGGAGACCTCGGCCTCGGCCAGCGGGATCGGCCACGGGATCGCCGACCGTCGGGTCGTCGAGGGCCAGCGCGGGGTAGGTCGCGCCGGCGCTGCCAGTGGTCGTTGACGAGGTAGCTGTAGGCCACCCCGTCCTCGAGGGTCTGATAGCTGTTGCCGACCCCGCGCGGCACGAACACCGCCACCGACGGGTCGAGCTCGAGCGTGAACGGTCGGCGCCGAACGTCGGGCCCTCGCGCAGGTCGACCCACGCGCCGAACGCCCGGCCGGTCGGTCACGCGAGACGAACTTGTCCCACGGCTCGGCGTGGATGCCGCGGGTGGCGCCGCGCGCGGCGTTGAAGGAGACGTTGTGCTGCACGGGGCCGAAGTCGGGCAGCCCGAGCGCCGTCATCTTCGCGCGCTGCCAGTCCTCCTTGAACCAGCCGCGGGTGTCCGTGCAGTGGAGCGGACGACAGAGGCCGGGACGGGCTGACCGAGGTCAGGCCCAGCGGGGACTCGGCGGTGCGGTCTCGACGGGCCGAGGCCTCAGCGCGTCACCGGGTCTCGACGCGCTGCGCCGCTCTCGACGCGCGTACGCGCCTGGCCCTTGCGCGTAGGCGCCTCGGTGGCGGCTTGTGGGGGCGCCACCAGTCCTCGTGGTCGCGCGTACCACGTCGATGGTGCGGGCCAGGCCGGCCTCGAAGTCGGGGTAGGTCGGGCGCCAGCCGAGCTCGTCGCGCAGCTTGGTGGAGTCGATGGCGTAGCGCAGGTCGTGGCCGGCGCGGTCGGCGACCAGGTCGAAGTCGTCGGCGGGGCGGCCGAGGTGCGCGAGGATCAGCGGCGACGACCTCGAGGTTGTTGCGCTCGCCGTCGGCGCCGATCAGGTAGGTCTCGCCGATCCGGCCCTGCTCGAGGATCGTCCACACCGCCGAGGAGTGGTCCTCGGCGTGGATCCAGTCGCGCACGTTGGTGCCGGTGCCGTAGACCTTGGGCCGCTGGCCGTCGAGCACGTTGGTGATCTGGCGCGGGATGAACTTCTCGACGTGCTGCCACGGGCCGTAGTTGTTGGAGCAGTTGCTGATCGTCGCCTTGCACCCCGAAGCTGCGCACCCACGCGCGCACCAGGTGGTCGGAGCCGGCCTTGGCGGCGCTGTAGGGGCTGCTCGGGTTGTAGGGCGTGTCCTCGGTGAAGCGCTGCGGGTCGTCGAGCTCGAGGTCGCCGTAGACCTCGTCGGTCGAGATGTGGTGCAGCCGGGTGCCGTGGCGTCGGGCCGCCTCGAGCACGCAGAAGGTGCCGACGATGTTGGTCTGGATGAACGGACCGGGCTCGGTCAGCGAGTTGTCGTTGTGCGACTCGGCGGCGAAGTGCACGATCGCGTCGTGCTCGGCGGCCAGCCGGTCGACCAGCGGCTGGTCGGCGACGTCGCCCACGACCAGGCTCACCCGGTCGGGCGGCAGCCCGTCGAGCGACTCGCGGGAGGCGGCGTAGGTCAGCTTGTCGAGCACCGTCACCACGGCGTCGGTGTGCCGCACGAGGTGGTGCACGAAGTTGGAGCCGATGAAGCCGGCGCCGCCGGTCACGAGTACGCGCTTCACAGGCGCGACCCTAGGCCACGGCCACGGGGTCGAGCCAGCGCGTCAGTAGGCGCCGCGCGAGCGGACGACCGCGCCGAGCGTCTTGAGCAGGATCGACAGGTCCTGGAACATCGACCAGTTGTCGACGTAGTAGAGGTCGAGGCGGATCGCCTCGTCGAAGGACAGGTTCGGAGCGGCCCGAGACCTGCCACAGCCCGGTGAGCCCGGGGCGCACGTGGAGCCGGCGCGAGGTCGTCGCCGTCGTACTGCGCCACCTCGAGCGGCAGCGGCGGGCGCGGCCCGACCAGGCTCATGTCGCCGCGCAGGACGTTCACCAGCTGCGGCAGCTCGTCGATGGAGAAGCGGCGCAGCCACCGGCCGGGCCTGGTGATGCGCGGGTCGTCCTTCATCTTGAAGAGGCCCGCCGTCGTAGCCCACCTCGGCGTGCAGCTCGGCCAGGCGCTGCCTCGGCGTCGACGACCATCGTGCGGAACTTGAGCAGCGAGAACGCCTCGCCGTCGCGGCCGGTGCGGACCTGGCGGAACAGCACCGGGCCGCGGTCGTGCAGCTTGATCCGCAGCGCGGCGAAGGCGAGGACCGGCGAGAGCGACGCAGCAGCAGGCCGAGCGAGCCGACCACGTCGAGCAGTGCGCTTGCCCCAGCGCGCGGCGTCGGTGGCGCGCGGCGGGTCGAGGTGGATCAGCGGCAGCCCGCCGACCGGGCGGATGCTGACCCGGTCGCCGGAGACCTCGGAGATGCTGGGGGCGACGACGACGTGGACGTCGTGGTGCTCGAGGTCCCAGGCGATGCGGCGCATCTGGGCGGCCGAGGTGAGTCCGCCGCTGGCGAAGAAGACGATGTCGGCGCCCGAGGCCATGCACCTGCTCGGTGACGTCGTCGCAGTTGCCCAGCACCGGGACGCCGGCGTCGGTCTCGGCGCGGGGTCGTTGGCGGGGGTCAGGCAGCCGATGACCTGGTAGCCCAGGCGCTTCTCGCGGCGTGATCACCGCGGCGACCTCGTCGACCCCGAAGCGGCTGCCGACGATCGAGCACGTTGTGCTGCAGCGGCGCCGAGGCTGCGGGCGGTGTGGACCAGGCGGCGCAGGGCCAGCCGGCCGAGGAGCAGCCCGAGATGCCGAGGGCGAAGGCGACGAAGAAGAAGCCGCGCGAGAGCGGGTAGTCGAGCAGGTAGCAGCCGACGCCGACCAGGCCGGCCGGCGCGAGGCTGGCCGTGGCCGACCCGGCGGAACTCGTCGGTGCCGGCCTCGAACAGGGTCGAGGCGTAGCCGCCGGCGAAGACAGATGCGACGAGCCAGGTGAGGACGATCAGCGGCCCGGCGACCTCGACGGTGTCGAGGATCTCGGCGCGGGTCTCGAAGAGCTCCCAGCGCTCGCGGACGAGTCCCGCGAGCAGCGTGCTGAACGAGATCACGACCGAGGTCGACGCACGAAGGCGGTGACGGGCAGGTAGGACAGGGCGCGCGAGCGGGCGACGGTGTGCATCCAGCGTTGCTCGAGGCGTCTGAAGGCTCACCGTGTGCTTCCCCATTCTCCACTGCCACTGCCACTGCCGAGGCCGTACTGCTCCGTTGCAGCCGCTGATGTCACCCGCCGCGTGCGAGCCGACCTGGTCGGCGAGGACACCACACCTAAGCACTAATCGTGGACCTCGGCACCTTCTGTGGACAATCTTGCGGATTCTGTAGGTGACCTGTGGATCCTGTGTGCAGGGGGTCGCACGCCTGGTCCGGTGGTGCGTCATGCTGTCGGCATGAAGGGCATCATCCTGGCCGGTGGCACCGGCAGCCGACTCCACCCGATCACCCACGCGGTCAGCAAGCAGCTGATGCCGGTCTACGACAAGCCGATGATCCACTACCCGCTGTCGACGCTGATGCTGGCCGGGATCCGCGAGATCCTGGTCATCACCACCCCGCACGAGGCCGAGCAGTTCGTCCGGCTGCTCGGCGACGGCTCGGCGCTCGGCCTGCAGATCTCCTATGCGACCCAACCCGCACCGGACGGCCTCGCCCAGGCCTTCCTCATCGGCGAGAGCCACATCGGCACCGACCGGGTCGGCCCTGGTGCTCGGCGACAACATCTTCTACGGCTCAGGGCTCGGCACCCGCCTGCGGCGCTTCGACGACCTCGACGGGGCGGCGGTCTTCGGCTACCGCGTGGCCGACCCGTCGGCCTACGGCGTGGTCGAGTTCGACGACGAGCTTCCGGGCCGTCTCCCTCGAGGAGAAGCCCGAGACGCCGCGCAGCAGCTTCGCCGTGCCGGGGCTCTACTTCTACGACAACGACGTCGTCGCCCTGGCCAAGGAGCTCGACCCCGTCCCCGCGCGGCGAGCTCGAGATCACCGACCTCAACCGCCGCTACCTCGAGCAGGGCCGCCTCCAGGTCGAGGTGCTGCCCCGCGGCTCGGCCTGGCTCGACACCGGCACGTTCGACGACCTCAACGACGCCAGCAACTTCGTGCGCGCGATCGAGGCGCGCCAGGGCACCAAGGTCGGTGCCCCGGAGGAGGTGGCCTGGCGGATGGGCTACATCGACGACGCCCAGCTCGCGGCCCTCGCCGACGGCCTCCTCAAGAGCGGCTACGGGCGCTACCTCCTCGGCCTCCTCGACGAGGAGTCCGAGCGCGGGCTGCGCGGCTGACCGGCGCGACGTCCCACACCGTGAGAAGAAGGACTCGCGAGCCACTAGGGTCGGGCCCGACACCTGGGGGGTCGTCGTCCCGATCGGAGCCTGGTATCCACCGTGTTGATCCGCCGCCTCGCCCGCGCCCTGGGCCGCAACCTGATCCTCATCCTGACGTGCCTCGCCGCCGTGCTGGCCGCGGCGTACGTCGTGACCGAGCGCGAGGTGCCGCAGTACGCCTCCGCCGCGCGGGTCCTCGTCTCCGACGGCGCCCCGTCGGGTGAGTCCGCGGACTCCGGCGACCCGCTGCCGGGCCCGGTCTCCGAGGAGCGCGCCGCGACGTACGCCGAGGTGGTCGGCAGCCAGGTCCTGGCCACCCGGGTGGCCGACCGCCTGCTGCGCGACCCGGCGTTCCGCGGGGACGCCGCCGACCTCCGGAGGCACTCGTCGGCCAGGTGAGCGCGCGAGGTGGTCGCCGGCACCGCCGTGCTCGTGATCCGCGCCACCGACCCCGACCCCGACGACCGCCCAGCTGATCGCGCAGGCCTACGTCGAGGAGCTCGATCGACACCGCGACCGGGATCGAGGCGGGCGACCTCGGCGCCGCCGCTGGAGGAGGCCGACAGCGTGGGCTCACCGTCATCGACTTCGCCTCCTTCGACGACCGACCGGTCTCGCCCCAGCCGGTCCGCGGTGCTGCTCTCGCTGCGGCGGCCGGTCTGCTCCTCGGGCTCGTGCTGGCCGCGCTCCGCGAGGCGCTCGACGACCTCGATCCGCTCGGCCGAGGAGGCCACCTCCCTGGTCGGAGCGCCGGTGCTCGCCTCGATCGCACGCGAGTCGAAGCACAGCGATCGGCAACACTGCTGCTCACCGACCTCGACCCGCAGGCGCCGCGGGTCGAGGCGTTCCGGCGTGCTGCGCACCGGCGTGCAGTTCGTCGACGCCCGACGCCGCGCACAAGATCATCCTGGTGACCTCGGCGGTCGCCGGGGAGGGCAAGTCCTCGACGGCGGTCAACCTGGCCCTGTCGCTGGCGCGGGCCGGGGTGCGGACCGCTGCTGGTCGACGGCGACCTGCGCCGGCCCCAGGTCGCGGGCACCTTCGACATCGACGGCTCGGCGGGCGTGACCACCGTGCTGCTCGGCAAGATCGACCTCGCGGACGCGCTCTGGACCCATCCCGACATCCGGCCTGACGTGCTGCCCAGCGGGGTCGTGCCGCCCAACCCGGCCGAGCTGCTCGGCACCCGCGCGATGGAGACGCTCCTGGACCGCGCTGCGCGCCGACCACGACGTCGTCGTCGTCGACGGCGCCCCGCTCAACCCGGTCACCGACGCCGCGCTCTCGCGGCCCGTGCCGACGGCGTGCTCGCTGGTGGTGCGCCACGGGCGCACCAGCCGCAGCCAGCTGAAGACGGCCGTGGACCGGCTCGGCAGGTCGGGGCGAGCACCGTCGGGGTCGTGCTGAACGCGCGTGCCCACCCGCCGCCGCGACGCGGCGCCGTACGGCGGCTACGAGCGCGAGACGCGCCCGGCCACCCGGAGTCGCCGGCACTCGGTGCGCTGACCCGGGTCTCCGATCGGAGGACCCGCCTGGCCCGCGAGGACTAGGTGCGACGGCCTGCCCGACCGATGACGGCGGCGGCTCGGCGTGGCCAGGATGGACCTGTCGGTGCGGCCGCCGACCCCGAGCAGGTGGCCGCACCGGCTGCAGCACGGAGAGGATGCGTCGCCGACGGTCGGAGGGAGGTCGTCGGAGACACCTCCCATCCTGGGGCCGGAGTCGCGCTAAGGTGATGACCACCCCCTACATCTCGGTGCCCCTGCCGAGTGCCCCCATCAGAAGGGTCCCCCCATGGATCCTCGCACTCTGGATCGCTCCTCGCGTGCGTCCTCTGGGTCGCCGCTCCCGTTCGCCGTCGGCCATGGTCGGTCGGACTGCCTCATCGGCAACGTCGAGCCGACAGCGTCGCAGCGTCCGTGCCTGGCGCGCGAGCAGGCGAGCGTGCCGCCGTCCGGGCTCAGGCACGTCGGCTGACCCACGACGCACCGCGACGCCGCTCGGCCCTACCTCTAGTCTGCCGGGCATGAAGGTTCTCCTCACCGGCGGTGCCGGCTACATCGGGTCCATCACCGCCAAGGCGCTCGAGCAGGCCGGGCACACCCCGGTGATCCTCGACTCGCTGCTGAGCGGACCGCGCGCCTTCGTGCGCGACCGGATCTTCTACGAGGGCGACATCGCCGACCGGTCCCTGCTGCGCCGCATCGTCGACGAGCACCCCGACCTGGACGCGACGATCCACATGGCCGCGCGCATCGTCGTGCCCGAGTCGGTGGAGAAGCCCTACGAGTACTACCGCGACAACGTCGCGAAGTCGCTGGAGCTGTTCGACGAGCTCACCGCGCTCGGTCTGACCGCGGGTGCTCTTCTCGAGCTCGGCCAGCCTCTACGCCACCAAGGACGGCTTCGAGGTCGACCGAGGAGCGACCCGCTCGACCCGGGTCGCCCTACGCCCGCACCAAGCGGATGATCGAGCAGGTGCTGACCGACCTCGCCGCCGCCACCGACCTGCGCGCGATCATCCTGCGCTACTTCAACCCGATCGGCTCCGACCCCGACCTCGAGTCGGGCATCTACGTCAAGGAGCCCTCCCACGTGCTCGGGCAGCTGGTGCTGGCCGCGCGCGGCCTGAAGCCGACGTTCACGATCACCGGCACCGACCTGCCCAGTCGCGACGGCACCGGCCTGCGCGACTACATCCACGTCTGGGACCTCGCCCGCGCCCACGTGCGCGCGGTGGAGAAGTTCGACGACGTGCTCGAGACCGTGGACGCCCCCAGCACGATCATCAACGTCGGCACCGGGGACGGGGTCACCGTGCGCGAGCTGATCGCCTCCTTCGAGAAGGTCTTCGGCTCGACGGTGCCCGATCAGCGAGGCGCCGCCGCGCCCCGGCGACGTCGTGGGTGCCTTCGCCAACGTCGACGAGGCCGCCGCCCTGCTCGACTGGCGCGCCGAGCTCTCCATCGACGACGCGATCGCGTCGGCCCTGGCCTGGGCCGACAAGCGCCAGGAGATCCTGGGCTACGAATGAGGGCGAGGACGGCCGGGTGCCGCGCGCCCCTGGGCGCGGCGATCGCCGGCGTCCTGCTGGCGAGCGGCTGCGCGGCGGGTGGCCTCGACCGGGCGGACGCCGCGCCGGCTGCCGGGTCGGCCGACGTGCGGTCGGCCGGGGACGAGGGCGCGGGCGCCGGCCCAGCGATTCCTCAGCGCCGCACGAAGCCGCTGGTCGGAGCGACGATCGTGATCGACCCCGGCCACCAGCTCGGCAACCACGGCTTCCCGGAGAAGATCAACGCCCCGGTGCCCGCGGGTGGGTTCACCAAGCCGTGCAACACCACCGGCACGTCCACCGACGACGGGCTACGCCGAGGCGACCTTCGCCTGGCAGGTGTCGCACCAGGTACGCCGTCGCCTCGAGCGGCTCGGGGCGCGCGTGGTCCTCACCCGCTCCACGAACTCCGAGAAGCGCTGGGGTCCCTGCGTCGACGAGCGCGGCCGGGCCGGCAACCCTCGTGGCGAGCGTGCCGGGGCCGACCTCAAGATCAGCGTCCACGGCGACGGGTCCTACGCCCCCGGGGCGCACGGGTTCCACGTGATCGCGCCGACCGATCGCCGTCCGTGGACCCACGACATCTACCGGTCGTCGCGACGACTCGCGACGCTGGTCCGCGCCGCGCTGCACCGCCGCGCGGGCCTCGACTACGCGACGTACACCGCGGGCGGCGACGGCCTGGACTTCCGCAGCGACCTCGGCACGCTCAACCTGTCCGACATCCCCACCGTGCTCGTCGAGCTCGGCAACATGCGCGACCGCGGGCGACGCGCGCCGCATGACCCGGCGGGCCGGGCGCGCGACGTACGCCGACGCCCTCGTGCGCGCCGCCCGACGCTTCCTCTCCTGACACGCTCTAGTGGCACGGACCGGAAGTCGTTGGACGGTTGACACGGCCATGGCACGCCCCTGGCGGCGTTGGCAAAGCGCGGAAGACGACCCGGTATGCCTGCGCTTCGCCGCCTTGCCAGCCACGCACCCTGACCATGCCAACCATCCAGGAACTTCCGACCCGCACCACTAGAGTTCGGCGCATGCCACTCGACCCGGGCACCGCTGCCCTGCTCCAGCTGATCGACGCCGCGCCGTACCCGCCGATGAGCGAGGGCACCCCGGAGTCCGCGCGTCGCGCGTTCCGGGCGATGACCGTCGACCTCGTCACCGACGAGACCAGGATCGCGGTCGGGAGCGTCGAGGACGTCGACGCCGGAGGAGTGCCGGCCCGGCTCTACCGACCGGCAGGGGAGGGCCCGTTCCCGACCCTCGTCTACGTGCACGGCGGGGGCTACGTCATCGGTGACCTCGACACGCACGACCAGACCTGCCGCAGCTTCTGCTCGGGGGCCGAGGTCGTGGTGCTGTCGCTCGACTACCGTCTCGCACCCGAGGCGCCCTTCCCCGCCGCGGTGGAGGACACCCTGCAGGCGGTGACCTGGGCCGCCGACCACCTCGCCGACCTGGGTGGCAACGAGGTGCTCGCCGTGGCCGGCGACAGCGCCGGCGGCAACCTCTCGGCCGTGGCCGCCCAGCACCTGCGTGAGCAGATCTCGGCGCAGGTGCTGCTCTACCCCGCGACCCACCTCGCCGGCGAGTACGCCTCGCGCACCGAGAACGCCGAGGGCTACTTCCTCGACATGGCCACGATGCTGTGGTTCACCGAGCACTACCTCGGCGTGAGCGACCCCGCCGGCATCGACCTCGACGACGCCCGTCACTCACCCCTGCTGGGCGACCTCGCCGGACTCGCGCCGGCGCTGGTCGTCACCGCGGAGTACGACCCGCTGCGCGACGAGGGCGAGGCCTACGCCGCGGCGCTGAGCGAGGCCGGGGTGGCCGTCGACGTCGTGCGCTACGACGGACTGGTCCACGGGTTCATCGACATGGGGATGATGAGCCCGGCCGCCGCGGCCGCGCTGGCCGACGTGGTCGGGCGCACCCGCGCACTGCTGCACGGCTGAGCCGGTCCGAGTGCGGGCCCGTCAGAGCGGGGCGGCGAGCACGACGTCCCCGGACTCGTCGGAGATCACGACCTCGGTGGCCTCGGCCCGCATCAGGGCCGACTGGAGGTTGCAGGTCATCGTCTTGCGACCGGTGCCGATGAAGGCGCCGGCGGTCACGAGCTCGCCGGTCTCGCTGTCGCGGAACGACGCCTCGAAGACGCCGCCCTTGTCGAATCCCTTGCCGCTCATCCGCAGCTCGACACCCCAGGTGTGGGCGACGAGCCCGGCGGTGGCGATCTTGATCGAGGTTTCCTCGACGCTCAGGTCGACCGCCTCCACCGTCACCGTCGGCACGGGCTCGGCGGGCTCGGTGATCGTGACGGTCGGGCGGCCGGGCGACGGGGTGGGTGTCGCGGTCTGCGGCGCGGTGCTCGCGCCCGAGGAGGAACCCGCCCGTCCAGGACCGCCACGACGACTGCCGCGGCCACGGCGCCGAGCGCGACCCGGGCCGTCGTACGACGTCGGGAGCGGTCGCGTCGTCGCGCCAGCTCGTCGGCCTCCTGGAGCTCGCGCTCACCGGCCACCTGGTCACGGATCGCCCTGCCCAGGTCGCCCGGAGGCAGAGCCGGGAGGTCGAAGCGGCGTGCGTCGACCTGGTCGAGCAGCCCGGCGAGCGGCGCGATCTCGGCGAGGTCGGCGCGGCACGCGGCGCACCCGTCGAGGTGCGCCTGCACCCTGGCCCGGTCGTCGCCCTCGAGGTGGCCGAGCGCGAAGGACCCGAGGAGGTCCCGCAGCCGACGGTGCTCCTCGCTGTTTCCCATGCTCCAGCTGGTCACGGTGTCACCCCCATCTCGTCGATCGCCACTCTCAAGGCCTTCAGTCCGTAGAACACCCGGCTGCGCAGGGTTCCCACCGGTATCCCCAGCTCGGCAGCCACCTCTTCGTAGGGCCGCTCCTGCAGGTGGGTCCGGACGATGGCCACCCGGTGGTTCTCGGTGAGGTTGCGCAAGGCCTCCTCGACCACCCAGGAGACCATCAGCTTCTCCATCTGGTCGCCCCCCGCCCCGGCCAGGTCCTGCACCGTCGGCGGATCCACGAGGTTGCCCTGCCAGGGGCGGACCTTCGCGGCCCGCGCGTGGTCGATCATGGCGTTGCGGGCGATCCCGAAGAGCCAGACGCGCAGCGAGGAGAGAGCGGGGTCGTAGCGGTCGGCCGAGCGCCAGGCCTTGATGAAGGTCTCCTGCACGACGTCCTGGGCGGCACCGGGATCGCCCAGTCCGCGCAGCACGAAGCGGTAGAGCTCGGGTCCGTGCAGGAGGTAGGCGGCGTACACCTCGTCCTCGTTGCGCAGGCCGGCGACAGCGGTCTCCTCCACGTGCGCCTCCCTCGTCCTGACTCCGACCACGCCCGCCACGCCTCTCCGGCGTCCGTCGTGACGTGTCTACGGCACCCGGCCTGACCTCGTTCACCCCGGGTCCGGATCGCCTCCGGTGGTCTGGTCCGGGGTCCGGACGGGGCGGTGTGCCGTCCCTGGCGGCGTCCGGGTGCCGGTGTCCCACGACCTGGGACTGTGATGAACGCCGCACCGCCGGGGGCCGTAGGAACCTGCGAGGTCACCTCGGGGTGGCTGTTTCCGAGGGTCCTCTGTGGCCCTGAGTAATCAGAGAGGAACCCGAACTGATGAATCCATCGAGGACCCGCGCGGTCCGGCTGCTCACGGGCAGTGCAGCAGGCGCGCTCGCGCTCGGCGCACTGGCCATGACGCCGGCGCCGGCAACGGCGGTCGCCAACCCCGACCAGGCTCGTCTCGCGGCGGCCGCTCCTGCGGCACGCGCCGCCAACCCCGACCGCGACGAGGTGTCGCGCTCGACGCGGATCACCACCGCGGTCTCGGCCAGGAAGGCGAGCAAGACCACCACGGTCAAGAACGACAAGCAGCTGCGCAAGGCCATCGCGAAGGCCAACAAGCGCAACGGCACCGACAAGATCGTGCTGACCTCCAACATCAGGTTGAAGAACGGCAACGGCAAGGGCAACGGCGCGCTCAAGGGCGACCTCGACGTCACCGACAACCTCGTCGTCGTCGGCAGCGACAACACGATCAACGCCAAGGGCCGCGACCGCATCTTCGACGCCACCTCGGGCGTCCGGCTGGTCCTGCGCAACCTCACGCTCAAGAACGGCGAGGCGACCCCGGGCGAGAGCGGTGGCGCCGTGCGCGGCACCGAGGCGACCGTCGTCGTCAACAACGTCGTCGTCGGCGGCAACAGCGTCAGCGGTGACGGCGCCTCCGGCGGTGCCTTCATGAACGACCGCGGAGTCCTCAAGGTGAGCGGCTCGACGATCGCCGGCAACACCGCGGTGCGCGCCGGTGGCGCCATCGAGGCCAACGAGGGCCAGACGGTCGTGACCAAGTCGACCCTGGCCAACAACCGCGCAGGCGCTGGTCCCGGCAACGGCGGCGCGCTCCACCTCAGCGGTGACGGCACCGTGCGGGTGGACAAGAGCGAGGTGCGCGGCAACGCTGCCTCCGCCGAGGGCGGCGCGCTCTGGAACTCCGACATGGGCATCTTCCTGGTCGCCGACACCGATCTGAGCGACAACGTCGCGGCCGGCGCCGAGGCCGACAACGGCGGTGGCGCCCTCTACAACGACGGCGGCACCCTCTACGTCGTGACCAGCCAGATGTCCGGCAACAGCGCGACCGGCGCGGCCGGCTCGGGCGGGGCCATCCTCAACAACCTCGGCATGCTGACCGTCGAGAACTCCAAGATGACCGGCAACAGCGCCAAGCGCGCCGGTGGGGCCATCGAGGCCAACATCGGCTCGACCGAGGTGCTCGACTCCGTCATGGCGTCCAACACCGCAGCCTCCGCCCCCGGCAACGGTGGCGCGCTGCACGTGAGCAACGCCGGGACCGTCCTGGTCTCCGGCGGCCGCGTGGTCGACAACACCGCGGCCCTCGAGGGCGGCGGCCTGTGGAACTCGATGACCGGCACCATGGACGTCGTCCAGGTGAGGGTCTCGGGCAACAGCGCTGCCGGTGCTGCCGCCGACAACGGCGGTGGCGGCCTCTACAACGACGGTGGCACGCTGACCGTCCGCGGCTCCTCGCTCGAGGACAACGACGCGACCGGCGCAGCCGGCTCGGGCGGCGGCATCCTCAACAACGCCGGCGTCCTCAACGTGGTCAACACCACGATCGACGGCGGCTCCGCGGTGCGCGCCGGTGGCGCCATCGAGGCCAACATCGGCACGACGACGATCACCCGCTCCTCGATGGAGGAGAACACCGCCGGGCCCACGCCCGGCAACGGTGGCGCTGTGCACCTGACCGGTGCCGGCGCGGTCATCGTCACCTCCAGCTCCTTCGGGGCCAACAGCGCGACTGCCGAGGGCGGCGCGCTGTGGAACTCCGCGACGGGCACGATGAGCATCGACCGCAGCGAGATCGTCGGCAACACCGCTTCCGGTGCTGATGCCGACCAGGGTGGTGGCGGCGTCTACACCGACGGTGGCGACCTGACCATCACCAACTCCGACATCAGCTCGAACTCGGCAGACGGTGCCGCGGGCTCCGGTGGTGGCGTGCTCAACAACCTCGCGGACGTCAGCATCGTCACCTCGACGCTCAACGGCAACAACGCGTCGCGCGCCGGTGGTGGCATCGAGGCCAACGTCGGTACGACGAGCCTCACGGGTGGCACCACCCTCGCCGGCAACCTCGCCTCGGCGGCGCCCGGCAACGGCGGCGGTCTGCACCTGACCGGCGCCGGCACCGTCAGCGTCATCGACGCCATCGTCACCGGCAACGTCGCTGCCAACGAGGGCGGCGGACTGTGGAACTCGGCGACCGGCACCATGGAGGTCTTCAACACGCTGGTCGACGGCAACACGGCGAGCGGCACCGACGCCACCAGCGGCGGTGGCGGCATCTACAACGACGGTGACCTCACGGTCTCCGGTGGACGGATCAGCGGCAACGCGGCTGACGCCGGCTCCGGATCGGGCGGCGGCATCCTGACGCTCGGCCCGCTGAGCGTCGACGGCACCACCATCGACAGCAACTCCGCCCTGCGTGCCGGCGGTGCGATCGAGGCCAACGGCTCGGTCACGCCCGGCTTCGCGCTCGCGGTGAGCGACAGCACCCTGTCCGACAACACCGTCGGTGCAGCCCCCGGCAACGGTGGCGGCGTGCACGTCAGCGCCAACGTCGCCAGCACGATCGACGGCACCGAGGTGAGCGGCAACACCGCCGCAGCCGAGGGTGGCGGTCTGTGGAACTCCGGCGTCGGCTCGATGATCGTCACCGACTCGGAGATCTTCGACAACACCGCAGCCGGCGCCGGCGCCGACCAGGGTGGTGGCGGACTCTTCCAGGAGGCCGGCGCGACCGGGTCGCTGACCGTCACCGGTTCGGACGTGCACGACAACTCCGCGACCGGTGCTGCCGGCTCGGGTGGCGGTCTGCTCAACGACCAGGCCACCGTCACGGTCACCGAGACGACCTTCAGCAACAACGACGCCGTGCGCGCCGGTGGTGGCATCGAGCAGAACGTCGGTGCCTCCACGCTGACCGACGTCGACCTCGACGGCAACTTCGCCGGGTCCACCCCGGGCAACGGTGGCGGCATCCACGTCACCGGTGCGGGCGCGACCACCTACACCGGTGGTGCGCTGACGAACAACGAGTCGGCCAACGAGGGCGGTGGGTTCTGGTGCAGCGCGACCGGGACCTTCACCGCGACCGGCCTGACGTTCGACGGCAACACGTCGCCGAACGGCCCCGACGGCTACTTCCAGCTGCCGGGCACGCCGGGCACCTGCACGGTCAACGGCACTGTCCTCGCGGCCGGGCCCTACACCGCTCCGTGACAGCTCGCATCACTGAGTAGCACCGACACACACGCTCCGGCCCCGACGCATCCAGCGTCGGGGCCGG
The DNA here is from genome assembly GCA_963822915.1 of uncultured Actinomycetota bacterium. GTDB lineage: Bacteria > Actinomycetota > Actinomycetes > Propionibacteriales > Nocardioidaceae > Nocardioides. Next base: position 19,457 of record CAWGJR010000023.1, on the reverse strand, counting down.
AGCTCGTCCGGCACCGTCGTGAACGTCGCGGTGCCGGGCGCCGTAGAGTCCTCGGGAGTCGCTGCGGGGACCCGCCTCAGGGGGATGCGGGATCCGGGGTGATGGGGGAGGCGCGCGCTGTGCTGCAGCGAACAAGGATCCGGTGGTCAGCCGGTGCCGCACTCGGTGGGCTCACGATCGGCGTGCTGGCGCTCGGGACCGGAACCTCGGCTGCGTCCTTCGCGGACGGCGTACGTGATCGTGCGGGCGTCGAAGGGCCAGCATCGGCATCAGCACCCGCTGCGCGGCAGAAGCGAGCGGGCACGACGGCACGGGTCAAGAACGACCGGCAGCTGCGCACGGCCGTGCGCAAGGCCAATGCGCGCCCCGGGAAGGACACGATCGTGCTCGTGTCCGACGTCAACCTGAAGGTGCACGAGGGGCGTGCCGACAGCCCTCGCGCGGGCGACCTCGACGTCCGCGGACAGCTCGTCGTCCGCGGTCGTGACCACACGATCGACGCGCGAGGTCGCGACCGGGTCTTCGACGTGGCCCCGGGTGCGCGCCTGGTCCTGCGCGCGGTCACCCTCCGGAACGGAGCACCGGCCGCCGGCGAGGGTGGCGGAGCGGTGCGCAGCAGGGGCACGGTGCTGGCGACCGATGTCGTGGTCACGCGGAGTCGCACCACCGGTCCCGATTCCCCCGGTGGCGCCTTCCTCAACGACGGAGGCGTGCTGGACGTGTCGGGTGGCCGGATCGTCGCCAACACCGCCTCCGGCGACGGTGGGGGGCTCTGGAACTCGGCGCAGGGCGCGATGACGCTGCGCGGGGTCGCCATCGACGACAACAGCAGCACCACAGCCGGCAGCGCCGGTGGGGGCATCTACAACGACGGCGGCAGCCTGACGCTCCGGTCCGTGGCGCTGCGAGCCAACGGCGTGGCGGGAGTCAACTCCCGCGGGGGTGCGATCGCGACCGTCGGTGGCGACGTGCTGGTCGTCGACGGCGACCTCGTCGCCAACCGCGCGGCCGCCGGGGGCGGCCTGTTCGCCTCCGACCAGAGCGCCGTACGCATCGAGAGCAGCGAGCTCGTGCGCAACGCGGCGACCTCCGACGCCGGCTCGGCACGGAGCGGTGGTGGCGGTGTGCTCGTGACCAATGCCGAGCTCACGGTGATCGAGAGCGAGCTGGCGGGCAACCGGTCCGCCACGGACGGAGGAGGTCTGGCCGCGAGCGCAGCGCAGGTCGAGCTGCGGGCCAGCGAGCTGCGGGGCAACACCGCCGGCGTCCAGGGTGGCGCCCTGTCGGTCCTCGGTGGTGAGACGGCCATCCTCGACGGGACCGTGCTGGACGGCAACGGCGCTCGCGTCGGTGGTGGGTTGGCTTCGTACGGCGGTGGCGACGTCGTCGTGACAGATGCCGTGGTGCGCGGCAACACGGCCACCGACGACGGTGGAGGCGTCTACGCCCAGCTCGGGACCCTGACCGTCACGACGTCCCGGATCCTCGACAACCAGGCCTACCGAGGTGGCGGGATCCTCCTCGGGAACGGCCGCCAGGCGGTCGTGCAGGACTCCACGATCAGCGGGAACGCCGCCGTCCTCGGTGGGGGGATCCACAGCGACCTCAACGACTTCGGCGGCGTCCTGGACGGCCCCCTGGTCACGGGCTGCACGATCGAGGACAACTACGCCGAGCGTCAGGGCGGAGGCATCGACCTGAACTACGGTCGAGTCGTCGACTCGTCGGTGACCGGCAACTCCACCGCTGCCGGCGGACGCGGCGGCGGCCTCTACGCGCGCTACGACGTGGCGGTCGAGCGCACGACCTTCGTGGACAACGCCTCCGGCAGGGGAGGGGCCGTCAGTGTCGCGTTCGGCGCCCTGAGCATCACCGGCTCCCGCCTCGAGGCCAACGCGGCCATCGGCAGCAACGGCGCCGGCGGTGCGGTGCATGCCGAGGACAGCCGATCCGTGACCGTCGTCGACTCCGACATCGTCGACAACACCGCCGCCGCCGAGGGCGGTGGTTTCTGGAGCTCGGGGTCGAGCTCGATGCGCGTCGACGCGTCGCTGATCAGCGGCAACAGCGCCGCCGGCGACCACGCGTCCGGTGGCGGGGGCGGGTTCTTCCAGGACGGTGGCGAGGGGGGCAACCTCACGGTGACCGCCTCGACGATCTCCGACAACACCGCCACCGGCGCCCGTGGTGGCGGTGGGGGCATCCTCAACGACCAAGCGGAGGTCGTGGTGCGCGACTCGGTGTTGTCGGGCAACACGGCGGTGCGCGCCGGGGGCGGCATCGAGGCCAACTTCGGCACCACCGCCTTGACCGACGTCGACCTCGACGCCAACGTGGCCGGTCCCGATCCCGGCTTCGGTGGCGGGCTCCACGCCGGCGGGAACGCGGTGATCACCTGGGACGGCGGGACGGTGTCGAACAACGCAGCCAGCGGTGAGGGTGGCGGCCTGTGGTGCAGCGCGGGCGCCAGCGTGACGGCCGACGGTCTCGTGTTCGGAGCGAACAGCTCGGCGCGGGGCTCCGACGTGTTCCACCAGATCGGCGCCACCGGTGGCAGCTGCACGGTCAACGGATCCTCGATCACCTCCGGGACCGGTGCACCATGAGGAGGATCCTGACCGCCGGACCGGTCGCGGCGCTGCTGCTGGGTGGTCTCGCCGTCGTCCAGGCGTCGACGGCCGACGCCGCTGTCGCGGTGTCGGCAGCGGGGTCTGTTCGCCCCGGGGTCACCCCGAGGGCCGGTGCCGTCACCGAGGTCAAGAACCGCAAGCAGCTGCGTCGCGCCGTCGCGCTCGCCAACAAGGGTCGCGGGGTCGCCAGGGTGGCGCTGGTCGACGACGTCCGGCTCACGGGCGACCTCGACGTCACCGACGACCTGGTCGTGATCGGCCGCGGCCACACCCTCGATGCGGGGGGTCGGGACCGGGTCTTCGACGTCACCCGGGGGACCTCCTTGACGCTGCGGCGCCTGACGCTCCAGCACGGCGCCCCGGCGTCGGGTGAGAGCGGGGGCGCGGTGCGCGGGACCGGGGCGACGGTCGTGGCCGTCGACGTGGTCGCGCTCGACAACCGGGTCACCGGCGGTGGCGCCTCCGGTGGCGCGTTCTTCAACGACGGCGGCCGGCTCACCGTCAAGCGCTCCACGATGCGCGGCAACGACGCCGCCCGTGGCGGCGGGGCGATCGCGGCCAGGGATGGCCGGACCACGATCAGGTCGACGACGCTGGCCGACAACACCGCGGGTTCCGGCGCCGGGCCAGGGCGCGGGGGTGCGGTGAGCGTGGGAGGACGTGGCACCGTCACGGTCAAGGGCAGCCGGGCCGGCGGCAACGTCGCGGGCGCCCAGGGCGGCGCGTTCTGGAACTCCGCGCGCAGCTCCTTCGTCGTCGAGCGATCCACGCTGCGGGGCAACGCGGCGATCGGCAACGCAGACGACGACGGCGGCGGCGCGGCGTACAACGACGGGGGCACCCTGATCCTGCGGACCTCGACGATGACGCGCAACACGGCAAGCGGTGCCTCGGGTGCCGGCGGTGCCGTCCTCAACGACGGCGGGACCCTGGAGGTGACCGACTCGATGGTGACCGATGGGTCGGCGATGCGTGCCGGTGGCGCGATCGAGGCGCTCGCCGGGTCGACGAGGGTCATCGGCTCCACCCTGCAGGGCAACGTCGCCGGCCTCGTGCCCGGCTCGGGCGAGGGCGGTGCGGTCCACGTGAGTGACGCCGGCTCGGTCCTGGTCAGGGGGAGCGTGCTCAGCGGCAACACCGCCGAGTCCCAGGGTGGCGGGCTGTGGGGCTCGCGCGAGGGGGACGTGCGGATCGAGACGAGCAGGATCCTCGGCAACAGTGCGAGCTCGACCACCACCACCCTCGATGCCACCGACACCGCCGGCGGCGGGGTCTACAACGGCGGCGGAGCACTGAGCATCGTCGACAGCGAGGTGCGTGCCAACCGCGCCGAGTCCCTTCCCGGCGCCCAGGGGTCCGGGGGAGGCGTCTTCAACGACCGCGGGACGGTCGAGATCGGCACCTCGACGCTCGGTGAGAACGTGGCATCGGACTCCGGCGGTGGGCTCGGAGCCAGAGGCGGCCGCACGACGCTCGGCGCGGGCGCCCTGGTCGACGGCAACTCCGCGGGGATCGACGGCGCGAGCGCGAGCGGGGGTGGGGTGCATCTCTCGGGGACCGGTTCGGTCGACCTCACGGGCGCGGTCGTCAGCAACAACACTGCCGTCGACGACGGCGGCGGACTGTGGAGCTCGTTCGCCGGGACGATGACCCTCACCGACACCACCGTCGTCGACAACACCGCCCTGGGCGGCGACGGCTTCCAGCGTGACTTCGGCGGCGGGGGGCTCTTCAACGGCGGCGGGAGCGTCACCGTGACCGGCTCGTCGTTCCGACGAAATGTCGCCGGCGGCTCCCGCGGGACCGGGGGCGCGGTCTACAACCGGGCCGGCACCATCGGGGTCGCCGCCTCGACCTTCCAGGACAACCGCGCCGTGAGCGGTGGCGGCGCCATCGCCAACCGCGACGGCGACCTCGCGGTGAGCGACTCGACGTTCGACGCCAACACCGCGGAGCTGGGCGGTGGGGTCAACACCACCGACGCCGACACCGCGATCGAGGGGTCGACGTTCACCGACAACTCCGCGGGGCTCTACGGCTATGGAGGTGGTCTCTACTCCAGCGGATTCACCCAGGCCGGTGCGGGCGACGTCGACCTGACCGACACCGACTTCCTCGGCAACACCGCGGCCTACGGCGGCGGGCTCTACCTCGACAGCGCCGCGGTCGTCACCCTCGTCGGGGGCCGGGTCGCGGCCAACACCGCCGCGGTCGAGGGTGGTGGACTCCACTGCGCCTACGTGGGGATCTACACCGTGACCGACGTCGTCATCGCCTCCAACTCCGCGCCCCGGGGTGCTGATGTCTACCGGGACGACGAGATCCCCTTCGGCCTGCCGCCGACCGCCGGCCCGGGGACGTGCGTGGTCAACGGCGACCCGATCCCACCGGGAACGGGCACTCCACGGGCAGCTCGGACGCGATAGGGGCCGCAGCCACGGTCACCAGGCTGGCTTCGTCGACGCTCGCTGGCGCTCGCTGCTCAGCCTCCGCTGGTCCCACGGAGGCTGAGCAGGGCGAGCCCCCGGCGAGCCCGTCGACGAAGCCCCGTGAGTCGGGCCCCGCGGTGGGGACCGCGGGCACCTCCGGTCCGCGGCTAGAGGGTGTGCAGAGCCCGGAGCGCTGCGACGATCTGCGGCACCTCGTGGGTGCGGTAGACGCCGGTGCCGCCGAGGTGGGCGAGCACGGAGTAGAAGCTCTCGGCGATGCGGAACTGGTCCTCGAAGAGGTCGAAGGAGTGCGGCAGGGAGTGGCACACCGGCACCCCGAGGCTGCGCAGCCGGAAGGTCTGCAGCAGCATCATCGCCTGGTGGCGGGCTCGCTCCACCTGGTCGGTGAGCCGGAAGCCGAAGCCCAGGCCGGGGTCGACGACCAGGTCGCGCACGCCGGCCGACCGAGCAGCCGCGAGGCGTCGCTCGAACTGCTCGAGCATCGGGGGGATCGGGTCGGACCGGTCGTCCGGCTCGGCGGTGGTGTCGAGCGCGCGGGCGTGCGACCCGTAGATGTGGCACAGCACCACGGTGGCGTCGTACTCCGCCGCCAGGGCGAACATCGCCTCGTCGTCGTCGGAGCCGGTCAGGTTGAGCACCCGCGCGCCCGCCGCCAGGCCGGCGCGCACGGTGGAGGCGGCGTAGCTCTCGATGGACACCGCGATCCCGTCGCCGGCCAGGGCCGCGATGACGGGCACGAGGCTGTCGGCCTGCTCATCGGCACTCACGCGCTGCTTCGCGGAGCTGGTCGACTCCGCGCCGACGTCGACGAGGTGGGCGCCCTGCGCGGCGAGCACGCGCCCGCGACGGATGGCGGTGTCGGTCGTGACGGCGACGCTGTCGCGGTACGTCGAGTCGCGCGAGAGGTTGACGACCCCCATCACCACGGGTTCGACGTCGGTGTCGAAGGACCGCTCCCCGATCCGCACAGGCGTGACGGGGTGGTCGAGGTCGGCGGCGTGCTCGGTGGCGAGCGCCACGAGCTCGCGCAGCCCGATCACGAGCGCGCCTTGAGGTAGCGGCACATCAGGAAGCTCTCCGCCTGGAGGACGTGAGCCAGCTCGAAGCCGGCCACCGCCTCGAGCCCCGAGGTGCGGGGGGTCTGCGCCGTGCCGGCGAAGGTCGGCGACACGGTGATGTCGGCCTCGTCGAGCAGGTCTGCTGCCACCAGCGACTCCAGCAGCGTCGGACCGCCCTCGCACACGACGTGGCGCAGCCCGCGGTCCTCGAGGACCTGCAGCACCGAGGCGGCCGATGGGCGGACCTCGGCGGTGGCCACGAGGTCGCAGTGCTCGTGAGCCACGGCTGCCCGAGCCGCGTCGGGGCCGGCTCCGGTGATGACCAGCGGTCGCATCGTGGACTCCGAGAACAGCTCGCCCTCGAAGTCGAGGTCGAGGGAGCCGCTGACGATGGCGAGCACGGGTGCCGGCGCCAGGCCCGCCTCGGCACGACGCTCGGCGTCCTCGGGCCTGGCGCGCATGGGGCCGTAGCCCTCGGCCCGCACCGTGCCCGCACCGACCAGGACCGCGCCGGCCAGACGGCGTACGGCGTTGAACACCGACTTGTCGACGTCGGAGGAGATCGACCCGCTCAGCCCGTCCGGCCCGGCCGCCGCGCCGTCGAGGGTGGTCACCATCATCGCGCGCACCCACCGCCGACCGGAGGGCCACGGGTAGGCGTCGCGCACGTCGTCGTCGGTCAGCCCCTGGGCGGGGGCGGCCCCGTGCCGGCTCAAGATGAGGTCCACCCGCCCGAATGTAGGGCCTGGCCCTCACCCGGTCGGTGCGCACCGGTCGGCGCGGGACGACCGATCGTCACGATCTGTCCTCGGCGGTGTCACGATCTGCCTCGGTTGTCGGACAATCGCGCGCGAAACCCTAGGCAGGAGGGGGCCCGTTGTGATTACTTGGGGCACCCCCACATCACCACTTCACCTCGGGCACGCACCCAGCACGACCCCGGGCCCGACCGACGTTAGGACCCCTGTTGCCGTCTCCCACCCGCGCGATCTCGATCGCGAACCACCGACGGGGGCGCGGCGCTGCCGCGGCCGCTGTCATCGGTCTCGGACTGACCAGCCTGACTGGCCTCGCGGCGGGGCAGCCCGCCGCTGCCGCTGCGCCGTCCACCTTCAGCACCGCCGCCGCCGACCCGGGCTCGGCGTGGAGCCCGGTCGCGGGCCGACTGCCCGCGCGGCCCGGTGAGACGCAGCGCGTCAACCCGAGCGCGTATGCGGCCTACACCCTCGACGCGCCCGTCCTGGAGACCGCGCTCGACCGCGCGCCCGCCGAGAAGACCGGCCGGTCCGGCGTGCTCATCTCGGTGCCGGCCCCCGACGGGACGCTCGTCGACTTCCGCGTCGTCGACTCGCCGGTGATGGAGTCCGGTCTGGCCACCGCCCACCCCGAGATCGCGACGTACGCCGGCACGGCCGTCGGCTCGGGCGCGAGCATCCGCCTCGACATCACGCCGATGGGCTTCCACGCCGCCGTGCGCGGCGCCGGGGCGTCCTGGTTCGTCGACCCGGCCTACAACGGCGACGACAGCCTCTACCTCTCCTACCTCGGGACGTCCCTTCCCGCACCCGAGAAGGGACTCATCGAGCCCGAGCTCGACGAGAAGCAGCTCGACAAGCTCGACGTCTCGCCGCAGGCCGGGGAGCCCAACCAGGGTGACCAGGTCCTGCGCCGCACGTTCCGCCTCGCGCTGGTCACCGACCCGTCGTACGCGCGCTACTTCGGCACCGAGAACGTCCTGTCGGAGAAGGTGACGCTGATGAACCGCGTCAACCAGATCTACAACGACGACCTCGCGATCCGGATGCTGCTGATCGACGAGACCGACAAGCTCAACATCGACACCGAGGCGAAGGCCTTCGGACCGGACGGTGCCTGCGGGTCGGCGGGTTGCTACACGCTCAACCAGTTCGACAACGGCTGCACCAGCGGCCTGCTCAACCGCAACCGGATCGCCCTCGGCTTCCTCGTCGGCGCCGACAGCTACGACATCGGCCACATCGCGCTGGGCATCAACGGCGGCGGTGTCGCCGGCCTCGGTGTCGTCGGCGGTGACGGCAAGGCCCGTGGCTGCACCGGCCTGCCGCAGCCCGAGGGTGACTTCATGGCGATCGACTACGTCGCCCACGAGATGGGTCACCAGTTCGGTGGCAACCACACCTTCAACGGCAACCAGCTCAACTGTGGTGGCAACAAGGCGGCCCCGTCGGTCGAGCCCGGCTCGGGCTCCTCGGTCATGGCCTACGCCGGCATCTGCCGTCAGGACGACCTCCAGCCGCACACCGACCCGTACTTCTCGCAGTGGTCGCAGGGCGAGATGACCGCCAACCTGGTGGCCACCAAGAACCTCGTCGACGAGGTGCAGACGATCGGGCTCACCGGCTTCGACACCGACGGTGAGTCGTTCACCCTCTCCTACGGTGGCGCCACCACGATCGAGATCGTCCGCGGCACCAACTACACCGCCGCGGACATCAAGGCGGCCCTCGAGGCGATCCTGCCCAACGGCGGGCATCGTCAGCGTGTCGGCCTTCGGGTCCAACAACGGCGCGCCCAACGACACCGGCTTCCAGCTGCGGTTCAACGGAGCCACCAACCCGCTCGCAGCCCAGGACCTCCCCGCGGTCGGCTTCACCACCGTCAGCGGCGACGCCGCCGGCATCGTGGCCGAGACGGCCCACGGTGGGCCCAACACCAACGCCGGCCTCGTCATCGAGAGCCCCGGCAACAGCACTCCGACGATCAGCGCCCCGGCGTCGGTGTCGATCCCGCTGCGTACGCCGTTCGCGCTGACCGCCGAGGCCACCGACGCCGACGGCGACGACCTGATCTACCTCTGGGAGCAGAACGACCGGGGTGGCCAGGGCACCGGCACCTCGTTGGTCGACCAGGTCAAGCCCAACGGTCCGCTGTTCCGCGTCTTCGGCACCTACGCCGACGTCACCCCGGCCGGCACCCTGCTGATCAACTCCCCGGGGGAGAACATGGCCGACGGCAACCCGACCAGGACGTTCCCCGACATCGAGCAGATCCTGATCAACAACACCAACGCGACCACCGGGACCTGCCCGGACGCGCCGCCGGCTCCCGCCAGCGGTGGGAGCAACGTCCCGATCCCGACCCGCGACTGCTTCTCGGAGTGGCTGCCGACCATCGACTACGTCGGGAGTCCTCTCGCCAACAACAGTGACCCGCTGTCGATGCACTTCCGGGTCACCGCTCGTGACCTCGACCCGGTGGCCGGTGGCTACTCCTTCGCCGACACCACGGTGCTGATCGACAACACCGCCGGACCGTTCCTGGTCAACTCCAAGAACGTCGCCGCCGGTGCCGTCGGGGGTCGTAGCGAGGTCGTGACGTGGACCGTGGCCGGCACGGACAAGCCCGAGCTCGCCGCCAACGTCAAGATCAGCCTGTCCACCGACGGTGGACGCACGTTCCCGACCGTCCTGGCCGAGTCCACGCCCAACGACGGCTCGCAGGCGGTCACGTGGCCCAACATCGCCACCACCACCGCGCGCATCAAGATCGAGGCGGTCGACAACGTGTTCTTCGACGTCAACAACGCCGACTTCGAGATCGTGCCCGCCCCGGACCAGACCGGACCGGAGACCACCATCACCTCCGGCCCGGCCGACGGTGACATCGTCGTCAGCCGCGACGTCGACTTCACCGTCGAGGGCACCGGCACGGCGCCGACGTACACCTGCACCCTGGGTGGCGACGACGTCGACTGCGCCGACGGAACGGCGTCCTTCACCGACCTGCTGCCGGGCACCTACGAGTTCACCGCGACCACCACGGTCGCCGGTGGCCTCAGTGACGCGACCCCGGCGAGCACGACGTTCACCGTGCCCGTCGACGACGTGTCGCTGAGCAAGGTCAAGGGCAACTGGAAGCGCAAGACGGTCGGCTCGGCCTACAACGGCACGCTGATCACCACCCGCGCCAAGGGAGCCACCCTGCGCTACCAGGTGACCGACATGACCTCGCTCTCGCTCATCGCCCCGACCAAGGCGACCGGCGGGTCCGTGCGGGTCTTCCTCGACGGCGAGCTGCTGCGCTACCGCTCGCTCATCTCCGACGACGCGAAGACCAAGCAGGTCATCCCCGTGGCGGACTTCGACACGCCGACGAGCGGCACGATCAGGATCGTGACCGCTCTGAAGAAGCCGGTACGCATCGACGGGCTGGGGGTGGTCGGGACCACTTCCTGACCCGTAGGACGCACCAACCGGCCCGGGAGGGCGACGCCTCGTCGTGGCGTCGTCCTCCCGAGTCGGGCGCCACTGTCGGGACGCGCAGAACCGGATTCGGATTCCTCTTCCGTCCGTCGTCACGAGGGCTTACTGTTCGCTCACATCTACGCCGTCGTCGGCGCCTCTTCAAAGGACGTTCGCCTGTGTCCCACTCCTTGCGCCGGACCGTGTCCGTTGCCCTTGGTTCTCTGGTCCTGCCCCTCGTCGCCTTCGTCGGCACTCCCGACCCGGCTGCAGCGCGGCCGGCCGCGACTGCTGCTCCCGCTTCCGAGGGCCTCTGGTCGCCCTCCTCGCAGCGACCCTCGTCCCAGGGGGGCAAGACCCGGACGGTCAGCCCGAAGGACTACCGCGCCTACACCCTCGACGGCGCCGGGTTGGCGCAGGCGCTGGCTCGGGCACCCCTCGCGGGCACCCAGGCCGCACGCGGCGGCGGTGCTGTCGAGGTCGTCGTCCCGGCGCCGACCGGCGAGCCGCCGACCTTCGCGGTCGTGGAGTCGCCGACGATGCAGAAGCGACTGCAGGCGCAGCACCCTGACATCCGCACCTATGTCGGCAACGAGGCGGCCACCGGCGACAGCATCAGCCTGGTCGTGACCCCGTCGGGAGTGCACGCCTCGGTCCGAGGTGACCACCCGTCGTGGTACGTCGATCCGGCCTACCAGAACGACGACAGCCTCTACCTGTCCTACTTCGGCCAAGCACTGCCCGAGCCCGAGAAGGCCTTCGTCGAGCCGAAGCTGAGCAAGGCCACGGAGAGCAAGATCACCGAGGGTGCGCCTTCGCGCATCGGCGAGGGCCCCGACGGTCTGGTCAACCAGCGCGTCTACCGGCTCGCCTTCCTCACCGACAACTCCTACGCCGAGTACGTCGCTCCCGGTCTCAACGACGGCACCCAGGACGCGCAGTCCAACACCGCGGTTCTCGCGGCGAAGACGTTGCTGATGGCGCGGGTCAACCAGGTCTACAACGACGACCTGGCCGTCAGGATGATCCTGATCAACGACACCGACAAGCTCAACCTCAACACCGCCGCCAAGATGACCGGTGCCGGCGGACCCTGCGGGACGGCGCCCTGCTACACCACGGCTCAGGCCGCGGGTTGCACCGGTGGCACCCTGACGCGCAACCGCTACGTCGTCGGGCTCCTCGCCGGTGCGGAGAACTTCGACATCGGCCACATCGGCTTCGGACTCAACGGCGGCGGCGTCGCGTCACTCGGCGCGTCGGTGCTGACCGCGAAGGCTCAGGGCTGCACCGGTCTGCCGCAGCCGATCGGCGACTTCTACGCCATCGACTACGTGGCTCACGAGATGGGCCACCAGTTCAACGGCCCCCACACGTTCAACGGCACCGTGGCCAACTGCTCCACGGGCAACCGCACGGCCGGCAGCTCGGTCGAGCCCGGCTCGGGCTCCTCGGTGATGGCCTACGCCGGGATCTGTGGCTCCGACGACCTGCAGCCGCACACCGACCCGTACTTCTCGCAGCGCTCGCAGACCGACATCGGCGGCCTCCTCCTGGCCACCCCGATCAACCTCAACGAGTCAGCAGATGGTCGCTCTCAACGGCTACGACGCCACCGAGTCCTTCACGCTGACCTTCGGCTCCGCCACGACCCTGCCGATCACCGGCACCTCCGATGTCGCCGGGGCGCTACGCCTACACGGCAGCCGGCATCAAGGCGGCCGTCGAGGCCGTCCCGGCGGCACCGCCACGGTGACCGGCTCTGTGCCACCGGCTCCCCCGACGACCACTGGTTTCCGTTCTCCTTCGCGGCGCCGCTGCCGGCATCGACGTCGCCAACCCGGTGCTCAACGCGGTCCCGGCGACGGGGGTCGCCAACGACTCGTGAAGGGCGGTGCCACCACCAACGGCGGCTCACGTCACCACGACCACCAACCACAACCCGACAGTGACGGCCCCGGCCGCCAAGTCGATCCCGCTGCGCACCCCGTTCTCCCTGACCGGCTCCGCCACCGACTCCGACAGCGACTCGCTGAGTTACCTGTGGGAGCAGAACGACCGCGGCGCCACCGGCACCCCGCCGGCACCGCCTGATCAACAACACCAAGCTCAACGGGCCCGCTCTTCCGGGTCTTCGGCAACTACGCCAACGTCGTCGGCACCGACACGCTGCTCTACAACTCGCCGGGTGAGAACCTCGCCGACGGCGAGCCCGATCCGTAGTTCCCCGACCCCGCCCAGGTCCTGGCGGGCTCGACCAACGCCGCCACCGGTTCCTGCCCCGCGACGCGACCGAGTGCCGCCCGCCCGACGGCCCCGTCCTCGACTGCTACTCCGAGTTCCTGCCCACCAGCAGCTACGTCGGCACTCTCGGTCAACCCCGAGCCGTCCTTGACCTTCCGGCTCACCGCCCGTGACCAGAGGACCAGCGGCGGGGGCACGTCTTCGCCGACGTCACCCTCACCCTGGTGCCCGGCACCGGTCCCTTCCAGGTCACCAGCCAGGCTGCCCCGGTCGACCTACGCCGGCGGCAGCACCCAGACCGTGACGTGGGACGTCAACGGCACCGACACCGCCAGCCCTGGCCCCGAACGTCAAGATCACGCTGTCCACCGACGGTGGTGTGACCTTCGACCAGGTGCTGCTGCCACCACCCCCAACGACGGCACCCAGGGCGTCACCATCCCCGACGTCGCCACGACACGGCCCGGATCAAGATCGAGGCCGTGGACAACTACTTCTTCGACATCAACGACGCAGCGGTGACGATCACGCTCCGAGCCGGCGGTCCGACCCCGACGCCGACGCCGACCCCCACGCCGACGCCGACGCCGACGCCGACGCCGACGCCGACCCCCACGCCGACGCCGACGCCGACGCCGACCCCGACGCCGACGCCGACGCCCACGCCGACCCCGACGCCGACGCCGACGCCGACGCCGACCCCCACGCCGACGCCGACGCCGACGCCGACGCCGACGCCGACGCCGCCGACGCCGACGCCGACGCCCACGCCGACGCCGACGCCGACGCCCACCGCCGACGCCGACGCCCACCCCGACGCCTCCGCCGTTCGTGCCCGACACCACGATCACGTCCGGCCCGGCCGACGGGGCCATCGTGCTCGACCGGAAGCTGACCTTCACCTACACCAGCGACGCCCCGTCGGGTGCAGACGTCACCTACCAGTGCACGATGGACGACCACTTCCGGTTCTGTGGCGACGGCTCGGTCACGCTGAAGCCGACGCGTCGTACGCACCTCTTCACCGTGGCCGCGATCGTCGACGGAGTCGTCGACCCGACGCCGGCGACGAGGTCGTTCACCTTGCCGCTCAACGACAAGCAGCTCAAGCGGCCCAACACGGGCTTCTCCCGCTCGACCAAGTCCGACGGGTCCTACCTCGGAAGCTATCGCGAGGCGCGCGAGAAGGGCGCCCTGCTGAAGCGCTCGGTCTCCGGAGCACTCGGTCTGGCCCTGGTCGTGTCCCGCAGCAAGAAGGACGGCGCGGTCAAGGTCAAGCTCGACGGCACCCTGATCAAGAAGGTCAACCTCAAGGGTCCTCGGGGCGCCAAGAAGGTGATCCGGGTCTCGCCGACCCGGCCGGGCCCGCTGACCGGTGCGCTGACGATCCAGACGGCCAACAAGAAGCGGGTGCGGATCGAGGGGCTCGCCGTGATCACGGAGCCCCCGGGTGTCGCCACGCGGGTGCAGGCCAGGCGGCCCGGGTCGCAGTCCTGAGCGACGACGACTGACTCGCGGGCCCGGTGACACCGGGCCCGCGGGAATGCGTCGGTGTCGACGACGGTTGCCGCCACTGTGCCCCCGACCCCGAGAGACGACTCCCGACGGGTGTCACTGCTGCTGGGGCTGCTCTTCGGGATCGCGGGGATGGGGTCCTCGTCCGCGGCGATCGCGGTGCCACTGATCGCTGACGACCTGTCGGTCGGCCAGGGCGTCGCGACGTGGACGATCAGCCTCTACGTGCTCATGCTCGCCGTCACGACGGCGGTCTACGGGCGGGTCTCCGACCTCCTCGGCACCCGCATCCCGCTGCTGGTGGGACTCGGCCTGATGGCCGGCGGTGCCCTCGTCGCGGCGCTGGCGCCGTCGTTCGCGGTGCTGCTGGTCGGCCGACTGGTGCAGGGCGCCGGTGCTGCCGCCGTACCCACGTTGGGCGTGGCGATCATCAACGGGCGCTACGCCGGGGGCGCGCGCGGGCTCGCGCTCGGACGCCTCGCCGCCGTGGCGGCCGCCGTGAGCTGCCTCGGCCCGCTGCTCGGCGGCCTGATCGAGTCGGCCCTCGGGTGGCGCGCGGTGCTCGCGCTGCCGGTGCTGGGCACGCTCGTGGTGCCGTTCCTGTGGCGTGCGTTGACCGACCAGCGCAGCGTCGCACGCCTCGACGTGGTCGGTGCGCTGCTCGTCGCCCTGACGGCCGGCGGCTTCGTGCTGATGGTGCAGTCGCCCTCCACCGGTCTCGTGGTGCTCGCGCTCGGGGTGGCGCTCGCGGTGATCGGCGTGCCGGTGACCACCGCCTGGGTACGTCGTCACCCCGCCGGGTTCCTGCCCGTCTCGGTGGTGCGCGACCGCAGCGTGCTGCGCCACGCCGCGGCGGGCGCCTCGGTGCCGGCGGCGTGGTTCGCGCTGCTGGTCGCCGTGCCGGCCGTGCTCCTCGCCGACGGGTGGGAGCCCTGGCAGGTCGGCCTGGTGCTGGTGCCGAGCGCGGTGGTGGCCCTGCTCGTGCCGCGCCTGACCGGCTCGCTGATGGTGGCCTACGGCCCCACCAGGGCGATGGGGTTCGCCGCCGTCCTGTCGGCCGTGGCGCTCGCGATCGCCGCAGCGGGTGCCGCCCTGGTCTGGCCGGTGCTGCTCGCGCTCTCGGTCGTCCTGGTGACGGTCGCCTTCGGCATCGGTCAGCCGGCGCTGAGCGCCGCGGTCTCCGACGCCGTCGCCCCGGAGGTGCGTGGAGTGGCCCTCGGCGTCGCCACGCTGGTCTTCCTCGTCGGCGGGTCGATCGGCTCCGCTGTCGTGGGTGGTCTCGGGGAGGCCTGGGGGATCGGCGCAGCGCTGCTCCTGCTCGCCGTGCTGCCCGTGGGGGCGTTGGTCGCCCTGGCCGGTGACCTGACCGGCCGACGTTCTCCGCAGCGGGTACCCGTCGACTGAGCCCGGGTCCGGGCTGAGCCTCCGCGGCCAGTCCGCGCGGTCCCTGCGGTCTGCCAGAGTGGGGCCATGCAGATCGGGATGACCCTGCCGGTGATGGAGCCGGACCTGTGGCGCGACGGGCCGGGGACGCTCGAGGCGTGGGCCCGTGCGGTCGACGACGGCCCCTTCGCCTCGCTCTGCTTCGGCGAGCGGATGGCCTTCGACAACCCCGAGACCCTCACCCTGCTCGGCGCGGTCGCCGCCTGGACCCATCGGGTGCGCCTCGTGACGACCGTGATCGTGCCGCAGCTGCACGACCCCGTGCTGCTCGCCAAGTCGCTGGCGACCGGCGACCAGCTGTGCCGCGGGCGACTGACGGTCGGCTTCGGCGTCGGTGGACGCGAGGAGGACTACCGCGCCGTGGGGGGAGACCTCGCCACCCAGCGGATGGCGGACATGGCAGCGCGCGTCGGCGTGATGAAGCAGGTCTGG
Organism: uncultured Actinomycetota bacterium; assembly: GCA_963822915.1. GTDB lineage: Bacteria > Actinomycetota > Actinomycetes > Propionibacteriales > Nocardioidaceae > Nocardioides. The sequence continues at coordinate 3,465 of CAWGJR010000023.1, read as the reverse complement.
GCGGGCGAGCACGTGACCGACTCCGTGCGACCCGTCGGGCCGCCGCCGGCGCAGGACGGCGGCCCCGAGCTGCTCGTCGGCACGATGGGGCCACGCACGGTGCGGTCCGCCGCCGCGTGGGCCGACGGCCTGGCGGGGGTCACCCTCGACCTCGACCTGGACGCCGTGGGGTCGTTGTTCGACCTGACGCGGGCGGCGTGGGCCGAGGCCGGGCGCACGGCGCCGCGGCTGACCACGTCCTTCTGGTTCGCCCTCGACGACGGGTCCGGCGCTGCTCGCGGCCAGGTCCACCGGCACCTGCGCCACTACATGAACTGGCTCCCCGAGCAGCTGGTCGACGCGATGGCGCCGACGACCGGGTTCGCCGGCACCCCTGCAGAGCTCCACGAGGTCCTGGCGCGGCTGGCCGACCTCGGTGCCGACGAGGTGCACCTCATCCCGACCGGCTCCGACGTCGCTCAGGTCGAGGAGGTCGCCCAGCTGGCGGGTAATCTCGGTTGATGGCCACGTCATTGCGTCGCTCGAGCGACACCGACCGGTCCTCGACGTGGAGGACCGCGGCGATCGCGTCCGGGTCGTTCGTCGTCCTCCTCTACGTCATCGAGCTCGTCGACGTGATCGCCGACCACCGGCTCGACCGGCTCGGCGTCGAGCCGCGGTCGGCCGACGGCCTGTGGGGCATCCTCTTCGCCCCGGTGCTCCACGGCAGCTGGACCCACCTGGAGGCCAACACGATCCCCGCGCTGGTGCTCGGCTTCCTCGTGCTGGCGTCCGGGATCGGGCGCGGCCTCGAGGCGACCGCCATCATCTGGGTCGTCGGGGGCGTCGGCGTGTGGCTCGTGGCCGGGTCGAGCTCGATCCACCTCGGTGCGTCGGTGCTGATCTTCGGGTGGCTGGTCTACCTGATGGTGCGCGGGATCTGGACCCGTCGGGTCGGCGAGATCCTCCTCGGCATCGTGCTGTTCCTCCTCTACGGCACGCTGCTCCTCGGTGTGCTGCCCGGCGAGCCCGGCATCTCCTGGCAGGGCCACCTCTTCGGCGCCCTCGGTGGCGCGCTCGCCGCGTGGCTGGTGAAGCTCGACGACGCCTGACGGAGGCTGAGCAGGGCGAGCCCTCGGAGGCTGAGCAGGGCGAGCCCTCGGCGAGCCCGTCGACGAAGCCCTAGTGAGCCGGGTGCGGACCGCAGCCATGGTCACCGGGCTTCGTCGACGCTCGCTTGCGCTCGCTGCTCAGCCTCCGGTGCGTCCCCGCGGAGGCTGAGCCCGTCGACGAAGCCCGGTGAGTCGGGTGCCAACGGTGGGGACGGCGCGAGGGGCGGTCGTGGGGCTTCGTCGACGCTCGCTTGCGCTCGCTGCTCAGCCTCCGGTGCGGAGCGCGGTCGCGAGGTCGGCGATCGCGGCGAGCGGGGCGTCGTACCCCGGGAAGTAGCAGCAGATCCGGTCGGCGACCGCACCGAAGCGACGCTGGACCTCGGCAGCGCATTCCTCCGGCGTGCCGCGCACGGCGATGGTCGCGATCATCTCGTCGGAGACGAGGTCCATCATCGCCAGGAAGTCGCCGGTCTTGGAGAGCGCGTTCAGCTCGGGCTGGAGGTCGCCCCACCCCTCGGCGTCCAGCACCGGTCGGTACGCCGGCGTGGAGCCGTAGAAGGCCAGCAGTCCGCGCACACCCTGGTCGGCGGCGGCCTGCTCCTCCGGGGTGCGGCCCATCGCCGTGATCGCCTGGGGGTAGATCGCCACCGACTCCCGGCCGCCGAGCTCGAGCCCCTCGGCGACCGCGACGAGGGTGCGCTCGGTGAAGTGGCGATGGGAGTTGAAGGGCATCACGAGCAGGCCGTCGGCCACCTCCGCCGCCGTGCGGGTCATCAGCGGCCCGAGGGCGCCGAGCAGCACGGGCGGAGCGCCGTACGGGTTGGGTCCGGGCACGAAGGTCGGCGGCATGAGGGTGTGCCGGGTGTGCTCGCCGCGGAAGTCGAGGCGGGTGCCGTCCTGCCAGGAGGTCAGGATGGCCTGGACCGCGAGCACGATCTCCCGCATCCGGGCGGCGGGCGGGCTCCACGTGGCGCCGTACCGCTTCTCGATGTGCGGCTTGATCTGCGACCCGAGCCCGAGTCGGAAGCGTCCCTTGCTCATCAGCTGGAGGTCCCACGCGGCGTTGGCCAGGTGCATCGGGCTGCGCGGCATCGCGATCGCCACGTTGGTCATCAGGTCGGTGTCGACCACGCCGGCCGCGCTGGCCAGCGGGAGGAAGACGTCGTGCGGTCCCTCGAAGGTGAAGAGTCCGGCGACCCCGGTGCCCGCGAGCTCGCGGGCACGGTCGGCGACGAGGTCGGGGCGGGCGTCGAGCTGCACGTCGAGGAGCATGAGCGCAGCCTAGGAGATAACTAGAACGTGTTCTACCCGGCGCGGTCCCTAGAATCGACGTCATGGGACACGACGAGACGACCGAGGTGGAGCGCACCGTCGAACGGGCCAGCGAGGCCCGCACCGAGCACGCACGGCTCCGTGCCCGGCTCCGGGTCGCCGAGGCCGACCGTGCGGCCGCCGGGTCCGCGCTCCGTGACGCGATGGAGCTGCGGGTGCGCGAGGCTGCCGACGTCGAGGCCCTGGAGTCGTGGAGCCCGACGCGGATCTGGGCAGGACTGCGCGGCAGGCGGGAGGTCGATCTCTCGCGCGAGGAAGCCGAGCTCCAGGCCGCCGAGTACGCCGTCGCGAGCGCGACCGCGCGCCACCAGGCCGCGGCTGCTGCGGTGGAGCAGGTCGAGTCGGGGCTGCGGGCGCTCGGCGACACCGACGCGCAGTGGGAGCACGCGCTCGCCGCCAAGGAAGAGCTCCTCGTCGCGACCGAGGCGGGACCTGCCGGCGAGCTCGTCGAGCTGGCCGAGCGTCGCGGCGAGCTGGTCGCCGAGGCCCACGAGCTCGACGAGGCGGACGCGGCCGGCCGAGCGGCGTACGAGTGCCTCGACCAGGCGGTCGAGCTGCTGGAGAAGGCTCGGAGCTGGTCGAGCTGGGACACCTTCGGCGGCGGAGGGATGATCACCGACGCCATCAAGTACGACCGGATGGACAAGGCCTCCGCGGTGCTGCGCGAGGCGGACGCGCGCCTGCGTCGCCTGCGCGTCGAGCTGGCCGACGTCGACCTCAGCGGGGTGCCCGACGTGGCTGTGGGCCAGCTGTTGCAGACCTTCGACGTGTGGTTCGACAACATCTTCAGTGACTGGAGCGTGCGCTCGCGCATCATCGAGGCGCTGCAGGCAGCGACGCGCGCGAGGGCCGACGTGCAGCAGGTCGCCGGAGTGCTGCGCGGCCGGCGCGAGGAGGTGGAGTCGGAACGCGTCCGGCTCGAGGAGCGACGCGGGGAGATCCTCACCGACCGCTGAGCCTCGAGGCGACAGCCCCTGACGACACGGCCCCCGATCCACGCTGGGAGGGCTGGTGCGTCAGGGACTGTGCCGGCGTCGGACTA
>CAWGJR010000022.1:0-94256 GCA_963822915.1 uncultured Actinomycetota bacterium | reverse complement strand
GGCGATGCCCGCGTTCGCATTGAGAGCCACTGTGGCCGCTGCCACGAGCGGGATTACGAATACCGGATAGGCGCCGCGTCGCGGCGAAAAAACCCCGACCGCGGCGACAGCGACGAGCAGGCGCGATGAGCGCGAGGATGATTGCTTTCGGCGTCGGCAGTGCGGGCGCCGCGAGCAACATTATGAAACCCCAGCTGAGCGCGAAAACAAAGGCGAGCGTGAAGTTGACCGTCGCCTTCGCCGTGGACCGGCTTGGCGACATCTACCTCGACGCCCGCCTGCCGCTCAGCAGCATCAACGAGACGAGCTCGACCGGATCCTGGGCTCGGTGCTGTCGGTGGCCGACGAGTCGTTCAACGCGATCCTCGAGCTCGGCTTCGCCTCCTCGATCCGCAAGGAGTGGGAGTGGCGCAAGCTGCGCGGCGAGCCCACGCACAACCTCGAGGCGTTCCGCGGGTGGCTGGAGGCCGAGGACTCCGTCGCCGGCGAGCAGAACTGAGCCGGCCCGCCCGGACGGGTCACGACGCGCTGTCGCGCACCAGGGAGAGCACCCTCTCCGGGACGGCGGTCGGGAGGAAGACGTCGGCAGGCACCGGGCGCCCGAGGTGGAACCCCTGCCCGGCGCGACACCCCATCGCCCGCAGGTGGGCGGCCTCGACGGCACTCTCGATGCCCTCGGCGACGATCATCACGCCCATCGTGGAGAGCAGCTGGAGCACCGATCGCACGAGGGTGAAGTCGCCGGGACTGGTGCCGATCCCGGTGACCAGGGAACGATCGAGCTTGACGGTGTCGATGGGGAGACGTCGGAGGTTGGCGACCGAGGAGTAGCCGGTCCCGAAGTCGTCGACGCCGAGGCTGACGCCGAGGTCGCGGATCCGCTCGAGCGAGTCGTGCACGCAGGCCTCCTCCGACACCAGGGCGGTCTCGGTGACCTCGAGGAGCAGTCGCTGCGGCTCCACCGCCGTGCGGACCAGGGCGGCCTCGAGGTGGTCGGCGTACTCGGCGTGGCGCAGCTCGAGCGGCGAGACGTTGACGTGCACGCGGAAGGCGTCGCCGACGTGGGGGAGCCAGTCGGCCGTCTGGCGCAGGGCCGACCGCAGCACGTGGCGTCCCAGGGGCACGATCAGGCCGCTGCGCTCGGCGGCCTCGACGGTGAGCGCCGGGTTGACCGGGCCGCGCGTCGGGTGCTGCCAGCGCAGCAGTGCCTCCGCGCCGAGCAGCTCGGTGCTGCGCAGGTCCTGCACCGGCTGGTAGTGCAGCTGCAGCTGCTCGGGGTGGTGCTCGAGCGCCGTCGCGAGGTCGCGGATCATCGCCAGGTCCAGGGGGTGGTTGTCCGCGCTCGGCCTCCCGGTGCCACAGCACCGATCCGACGGAGTGACGACCGGCAACGAAGACGGCCGTGCGCACGTCGCGGATCGCGGTGCCGGTGTCGTCCTCGTCGTCGTAGAGTCGCGCGCCGACGGTGATCACCGGCCAGACCCGGTCGTGCTCGGCGACCAGTCCGCGGACCTGGCTCATCAGGTCGCCACCTGCGCGCGGGCGAGGTCCCGGTCCACGACGACGGCGACCAGGAAGCCGCCGAGCGGGGAGGCGCGCAGCAGACGACCGGCGAGTGGTCGTGCTGGAGCGTGCGGCGGGCGACCTCCGCGGTGACCCGTTCGAGTGCCTTGCCGCCGAGCTGGTCGACGATCTCGCCGCCGTTGGAGATGGAGGCGGCGAGGAGGACCACGCCCGACCGGTGCCGGACTGCTCGGCCGCAGCTCGCGAGGGCCGCCACCAGGCTCGCGGTCGTCGGGAAGCTCGCGCCGTGCTGGTCGAGACCCAGGGCGAGGCCGGATGCTCCGGGCTCACGCGTCGACCTCCTGCGGCCGACGGTGCTCGCGCCGACCTGCCGTGTCGGCGTACGACCCGAGCGCCCAGGGGGTGCCGGTGTCGCGGATGACGCCGAGCAGGACGTCGGCAGCCACGCTGCGGTCGAGGAAGGCAGTCGCTCCGTGGGCGTGCACGGCGTCGATCTCGTGGTCCTCGGCGTCCTCGGCGATCACGATCACCGGCGTGCGGCGCAGGCTGAGGTGGCTCCGGACCAGACGCAGGACGTCGAGCCCGCTGCCGTCAGGCAGGTGCAGCTCGGTCAGGACGACGGCCGGGAGCCGGTGCTCGCCCGCGCACGCCTCCGGTGCCGGCACCTGGAGGCAGTGGGCCGCCTCGGAGGCGTCGCGGCAGGCGACGACCGGGTTGAGGAGTCGCCCGAAGTCGAGGGCGTCGCGGGTGGCCTGGAGCCGGAGCTCGTCGTGGCCCACCACGAGGAGCGGAGGATGCATGACGGTGCTGGACCCGCCCCGACCCCGATGTATGCATCCGATCGTGGCAAATAGGGTCATCGACTAGTCCGTGGTGGTCAGCCCTGGTCATGTGTGCTAGGGGTGCCGGTGGTCACCGGGGCGTGACGGGCTGTCGGGGCGCACGTGGTGGGTGCGGCGTCTGTGGTGCGAGGTCAGCCGAGCCCCACCAGCCGGAGGTAGCCCTGCGCCAGGGGCTCGCCGGCGAAGACGCCGACGGCCGCGCCGGCCAACATGAACGGCCCGTGCGGAACGGCCCCCCGGGCCAGGCGACCGGTCGCCATGAGAGGGGTCAGCACCAGCGTGCCGAGGACGAAGCCGGCCATGAGTCCGATGGCCGACGGGCCGAGGCCGGCGATGGACAGGACACCGCCCAGCACCGGTGCCAGCGCGACGTCGCCCAGGCCCATCCCGCGCCCGCGGGTGAGGAGCCACAGCCCGCCGTAGACCCCGCCCCAGCAGGGCGATCGAGATCGCGACGGCTCCGGCGGCAGGCACCGCCGCACCCGTGGCGATCCCGGCGAGCAGGATCACCGCGACGAGAGCGCCGGTGACCCCGGTGATCGCGAACGGCAACCGCTGGTGCTCCAGGTCGATGAGGGCCAGCGCGATGCCGGCGGCGACGACCACCAGGGTGGCCGCCAGGAGCACCGGGTCCTCGACCCGCCAGGCCGTGAAGGCGAAGGCCGCACCGGTGCCGGCCTCCACGAGCGGGTAGCGCGCAGGGATCGGCATCGCGCAGTCGCGGCAGCGACCCCGGAGCCACAACCACGAGAGGACCGGGACGTTGTCGCGCGGGCGGACCTCGTGCTCGCAGCCGGGGCAGGCCGAGGGCGGGTACATCACCGAGAGTCCCGCCGGGACGCGGTGGACGACGACGTTGAGGAAGGACCCGATGGCCAGCCCGAGAGCCGCCAGCGCGGCCGTGACCACGCTCGACGGGACGAGGGCCTCGACCCCCGTCACGACGCGCTCCGGCCCAGGCGCTCGTCGTAGGCGCTGCGCTCGCTCGCCTGCAGGACGTCGCGCAGGACCCCGGGGCGAGCCGGGTCCGGGGCGTGCGGGCTGGCGCTGCGCCTGGAGACGAGCTCGACGCGCAGCGCCACCGAGACCGCGCGGGCGTCGTCGGCGGCCGCCGCCGTCGCGCACAGCGTCTCCTCGAAGGCGCGTACCTCGGCGGGGTCGAAGACGGCGAGGCCGCCGAGGTCAGGGGCGCTGGGAGCCTCGGGTCCGGCTGTGGTGTCGAGGTGCTCGGTCGGTCCGAGCATGGACAGGTCGAAGCCGGGGTGTCGCACCAGGGAGAGGGCAGCGGCGCGCGCCGCCACGACGGCGCCCCGTGGGTCGACGGGGGCCAACGAGTCGAGCAGGCCCGGCAGCTCACCGCTGCGCTCGCCGAGCAGCGGGGCGAGCACCAGCACGTCCGCGGCCCACTGGGCCAGGGCCGCCTGGACCGGGCGCTGGTCGCGCGCGAGGGAGCGGGAGAGCCAGCGGAACTCGACCTCGAGCGCCGCGCTCCCGTAGTCGGGCGTGGTGGTCCGGGGCGCCGGTTCCTGGTTCGTCGCAGCCTGCTCGACCAGCGCGGCCGCGACCAGCTCAGGAACGACCTGGCCCGGCTCGATCTCGATCGACGCGGGGGCGGCGCGCGGCGGACGTCGGCGTCGCGGCTCCCGCGCCGCAGTCGGAGTCTCGCGGGCGATCGAGTCGAGCGCCTCGGTCAGGGTGCGCACCTGCGCGCGGAGGACCCGGAGCTCGGCGGACTCCGGATCGGGCTCGTCGCCCTCGGCGTTCACCAGGGCGTCGGCCTCGGACAGTGCGGCGGTGACCGCGGGGGAGACGCCGGACTCACGACGCCGACGCGACACCGACGCGAGGCCGAGCAGCAGCGCGACGAGCACGCAGACGAGGACGAGCGAGATGAGGGGCACGGGAGTTCCTTGGGGCAGACGGCGGCTTCCCCGAGGTCATCGGCAGGTCGCGCGCCCGACTTGACCCCGTTGCGGCGATGCGCGGCGGTGGCGGGTCATGGTCGGGGGTGTGCTGTTCAGGAGGTGCGGACGTAGCGATCGACCCAGGCGAGCGTCTCGCCGAGGTCGGCCGGCTCGGCGACCACCAGGCCCTGTGCCACCTCGCACCCCAACCGTGCCACCTCGGTCAGTCCGGCCGGGTCCTCCAGTCCCTCGGCGACGACACGGAGGCCCAGCTCGCGGGCACCCGCCACCAGGGCTCGCACGAGGCGCGCGCCCTCCGCGTCGGCGGGCAGCGAGCGGACGAGGAGCGGGTGCAGCTTGACCTCGCGGACCGCGGGGTTGTGCCACAGGGCGGTGAGCGCCGACCACGTCCGGCCGTAGCCACGGATGCTCACACCGATGCCGAGCTCGTGGAGGAGGTCGAAGACCGGCTGGGGCGCCGAGCCCGACCGCGTCACCGGCGAGCTGATCTCGAGCAGCAGCTGCTCGGGCGCCAGCGAGCGCCGGCGCAGGCGCTCGGCGATGCTCTCGAGCAGGCCGCTGTCGAGGATGTGGCGGCGGGTCACGTTGAGGGACAGCCGGCTCCCGGGGGCGGCCGCACCCAGGCGGGGCAGCGCGTCGAGCGCCTGCTCGAGCACGGCCTCGGTGATGGGACCCAGGAGCTGCTGCTGCTCGGCGAGCGGCACGAAGCTCCGGGCGGGAAGCAGCCCCAGCTCGGGGTGCTGCCAGCGCGCCAGAGCCTCGAAGCCGACGACCTGACCGGTGCCGGTGTGGACCTGTGGCTGGTAGTGCACCACCACCTGCTCGCCCAGCGAGGGCGACCGGAGGTCCTCGAGCAGCCGGGCGCGTGTCGCGACCGGGTCGTCGGGGCCACGCAGGGCCGGGCGCCACCCGCCGCCGCCGGCGTCCTTGGCGTCGTACATGGCCTGGTCGGCGGCCCGCAGGAGCTCGTCGACGGTCGCACCGTCCTCGGGGTGACAGGCCAGCCCCACCGAGACGTCGACGGCGATCGCCAGCTCGGCCACCTGGACCGGCGGTCTGAAGGCCGCGAGCACGGCCTCGGCACACTCCTCGCCGAACCTGCACGCGTCGGTGGCGGGGCCGATCGCGAGCAGTGCGAACTCGTCGCCGCCCAGCCGCACGAGCACGTCGTCGGGGCCGGCGAGGCCGCCGAGGCGTCGAGCCGTCTCGCGGATGACCTGGTCGCCGACCAGGTGGCCGGCCGAGTCGTTGAGGTGCTTGAGGCTGTCCACGTCGATCAGGAGGAGGACGGCCACCTCATCCGGCCCGGCGCTGCGCGCGAGCAGGTCCTGCCCGTCGCCGGTGAGGTCATGGCGGTCCCCCAGGCCGGTCAGACCGTCGGGTCGTCCGCGCCGGGTGGACACGCGGCTCAGCCGCCGAGACCGGTCACGAGGCGTCCCGCGGTGCGTCGCCGAGCGGGGAGGCCACGAACGTCATCCCGGTCAGGGTCAGGGTGAGGTTCTCGTCGTCGGAGGTCACCGCCGCGGTGGTGACCAGCAGCGCCCGGTCGAGGCTCCTCCAGGTTGGCGAGCATCGCGGCGAGCTGGTCGTAGGTCCCGTCGGCGATGATGCTCACCTCCTGCACGGCCAGCTGGCTCGCCGCGGAGGCGGCGGCGGGGTCCGGTGCGTCGTCGGCGGACGGGAGGACCGGCACGCTGGGGCTGAGGGTGGTGATGTCGTCCGGGCCGATGCCGGCGGTGTCCGCGGCCTTCGTCACGTCGGCGAAGAAACCCGGCTGGTCGGCGGTGGGCGGGAAGATCCCGCTCAGCTCGCCCGCCTCGCGCTCGAGGCCGGGGAGGTCCTCGGCGACGCGGCGCAGGGCACCGAGCTGGGTGCGCATCTGGACGGCGCGGTCCTGGGCCTGGAGGCGCTGCTCGTCGACCGCGGAGATGTTGCCCGTCACGGGTCCGAGCAGGAGCAGCCAGCCGAGCGCGGCCACGGCCGCGAGGCCGAGCGCGCCGAGCGCGAGCGTGGCGGAGACGGAGCGAAGGTTCACGGGGTGTCTCCTGAGGTCACGGCGGAAGCCTCGGCGGTCGGGTCCTGGTACTCGTTGCGGCGCAGACGCGGGTCCAGGCCGACGGTCCCGGAGAACGCGACCTGCTCCTCGCCGATCGTAGTGGTCGTGATGAACGGCTCGATGAAGAACGAGCTGTCCGCGAGGGTCGACACCAGACGGCTCACGTCCTCACGCGACCCGGCCGTGCCGCTGAGCTGCACGCAGCCCACGATGCTGCGCGCCCCGAAGGGGTCCGGGCCGGGGCAGCTGGTCTGCTGGTCGACCGCGGTGCCCGGCTCGCCCGGGGTGCCCAGGCCGTCGGTCAGGTCGAGGCCGGAGAGGACCAGCAGGTCGACGCTCTCGAGGACGACTCCGCGCGGCAGCGCGTCGCCGAGCCCGGAGAGCGCACGGGACAGCTCCACCTCCGGCGACATGATCGTCGCCACGTCACGCGAGCGCTTGGCCACCGCGGCGGCGTAGCCGCGCACGGGAGCCATGTCGGCGACCTGCTCCTGCAGCGCTTCCGCGATGCCCTCGTCGGCGGCCAGCGAGTCCTGCCCCCGTGAGAGCGAGACCTGCAGACCGGCCCACGCCAGGCCGATGACGACGACCAGCGCGACGAATCCACCCAGGAACCGGAAGCGCAGGCGGCGTACCCGCAGCTCGTCGAGGACCCAGGGCGACAGCAGGTTGACCGCCGCGGGGGCCGGGGTGCCGGCGTCGGAACGCGGAGGCTTGGTGTCGCGCCGACCGCCACGGCGGCGTCCCGAGCCGGGCAGGTCGCCCGGTGCGGCCGGCGTCGAGAGGGGCGACTCGAGGTCGGTGCTGTGCGTGGTCATGCCGTCGCTCCGAGGCAGAGCCCGAGCGCGACGCTGAGGTCGGCCTCGTCGTGGCCCCGACTGCGCCTGGTGGCGGCCCCGTCCGCGTGGAGGTAGTGGACCGGAAGGCCGAGCGTGGCCGAGCACTGGTCGGAGAACCCCGGCGCCATCCCGCCCTGACCCGTCAGGCGGACCTGCAGCGGCGGATGATCGGGGTCGGAGGTCACGTGGAACGAGAGGGTGTCACGGATCTCGTCGATGATCCGCTGGCTGGCGGTGAGCAGGTGGCGTCGGGAGTCGGGTGACAGTGCGGTGCCGGCATCACCACCGTGCTTGAGCTGCTCGGCCGTGGCCGGGTCCTCACCGCCGAGGTCGACCAGCGCGCGGGTCAGGGAGTCGCCCCCCAGCCCGGGGATGACGCGCACGAAGTGAGGCCGGCCACGGGTGTGGACCGCCACGGCCACCTTGTCGGCGCCGACGTCGACCAGCGCCTCGGTCTCGGCGCCGGTGGCACCGAGCCGGGTCGCCGCCCTGATGAGCGCGAGCGGGGACAGGTCGGCGGTGACCGGCCGCAGACCGGCGGCGCGCACGCAGCGGACGACGTCGTCGACCCCGGTGCGGGCGGTCGCGACGAGCAGCACCCGGACGTGACGGCGCGGTGTCCCACCGGCTCGGTCGGCCGGCCGCTCGACCTCCTCCAGGAGCACGTGGTCGATGTTGGCCTCGTCGACCGGCACCGGCAGGAGGTCGCCGACCAGGTAGCGCATCGCCTTGCGCAGGTCCTGGGGCGGCATCCACTCCAGCTCGACCTGTCGCACCAGCACCGAGCCGCTGCCGACGCCCAGCCGCACCGCCTTGGTGGAGAACTTCTGCTCGTGCCAGAGCTTGCGCAGGGCTTGGGACACCTGGGCCGGCTCACGCACCTGACCGCCCTCGACCGCTCCCGGGGGCAGCGAGACGCGCCCGGTCCTGATCACCTTGGGGTGGCGGCCACGGGGGTGGACCTCGACGGCACGGACAGCGGAGCTGCCGATGTCGAGGCCGATGATGCGAGCCATGGGATCTCTCCTGGAGGGCCGGGGGGAGTGGGACACCTGAGGCATCGGCAGGTCCCGGGCCCGACTTGAGCGCTCCGGGACGGGTCGTGGCCGGGGCCGGGCTCAAGTCGTCCCCGCGAGCCGCCGATGAGCAGGACGAGCCTCGAGCGACACCACCGAAGGGGAGCGCCATGACCGATCTCGACGACGCCGAGCTGCTGCGTCTGCTGCTGGGCCAGGCCGTGCGTCAGGATGCCTCCGACCTGCACCTGCGACCGGACTCCGTGCCGAAGGTGCGCGTGGGGGGCGAGCTGGTCGACCTCGACTGCGCCCCGCTGAGCGCCGACGACGTCGCCGCGGCGATCCGCGCGTCGATGAGCGTGGAGGTCCGCGCACAGTTCCACGACCGGCTCGAGGCCGACTACGCCGTCGTGGACCCCGACGCCGGGCGGTTCCGGGCCAACGCCTTCCGGACCCGCGGTGCTGCTGCCGCGGTGCTCCGACGGGTCCGCGACAGTGCGATGTCGCTCGACGAGCTGGCGATGCCGGACGCCGTGCGCCACCTCGCCCGACGCTCCCGCGGGCTGGTGCTCGTCACCGGCCCGACGGGCTCGGGCAAGTCCACGACGCTGGCCGCGATGATCGACCTGATCAACCGCGAGCGTGCCGTGCACGTGCTGACGCTCGAGGACCCGATCGAGGTGCTCCACGAGGACCGGCTGGCGAGCATCACCCAGCGCGAGCTCGGCAGCGACACCCGCGACTGGTCCGGAGCCCTGCGCGGCGCGATGCGCCAGGACCCCGACGTCATCCTCATCGGGGAGCTGCGCGACACCGAGACGGTCCACGCTGCGATGACCGCCGCCGAGACGGGTCACCTGGTGCTCGCCTCGATGCACACCAACGACGCGCGCGAGACCGTGCACCGCCTGATCGAGTTCTTCCCCGCCGACGAGCAGCAACGAGTACGCGCGGTGCTGGCCGGGACCCTCGAGGGGGTCGTGTGCCAGCGACTCGTGCCCCGGACCGACGGCTCCGGCCGGGTCTGCGTCCTGGAGATCGGGGTGCGTGACGCCCGGTTCGCCGAGGCGGTGGCCGACCCGGACAAGACCCACGACCTGCCCGACATCCTCGCCGCCGGCGAGTACTCCGGGATGCAGACCTTCGACCAGCACCTGCTCCGGCTGGTGCTCTCCGGCGAGATCGACGCGGTCGCGGCCGCAGGGGCCGCCTCCAACCAGCACGACCTCTCGGTGCTTCTCCGCCGAGCCGGCTGGACGGCGTCGGAGGCGGTGGCCACCCCCCAGCCGATCGGGTGAACCCGAGCGGGACGGGCCACGGTCGTCGCTGTCCTCAGTATCCTGTGGCGCGTGTCCCACGACGAGCTCCCCGCCAGTGGCCAGCGGCGCACGATCACCGAGGCCGAGCCCTCCCCGCACCTGGCGGGGCTGTCGCTGGTGCAGCTGCGCGACTACCGGGAGCGGCTGCGCACCGAGGAGGAGCGGATCTCCTACTGGCGTCGCCTCATCCACGCCCGGCAGGACCTCATCCGCGCCGGCAGCCTCGCCGACAGTCCGGTCGACGTCGAGGCTCTGGCCCGCGTGCTCGGTGACACCGGGTCGGGCCAGGTGCGTGCCGCGCTCCACCGGGTGCGTGCCGCCGATCCGCTCCCCGACCTGCCGGACCTCGAGGCCGTCTGGGTCACCCCGCGCTCCCCGGCCGACACCGACCTGGCCCTGGAGAGGCTCGCCGCAGCGGAGGCGACGCTGACGACGTACCGCCGGCGCCTGCACGAGCGGATCGACGAGGCGACCGCCGAGCTGATCGTGCGTTATCGCGAGCAGCCCGCGAGGGCGCTGGACCTCCTGCGCCGCTGACCTCCGGGCGCCGCCGCGCGGATCGCCGCGGACTCGGGCTGACCAGCCCTCAAGTCGGCCCCTGACGGTGCCGACACCTCCGGGAGAGCGGACAACGGGTCCGCGCCAGGAGCGGAGGCATCGTGCTGAGGACCATCGGCGACACGATCCAGGCGCTGCTGGGCGCCGGGATCGTCACGACCGAGGACATCGCGCTCGCCTCGGCGGGGGCCTCGGCCGACCAGTCGGTGCTCGAGGCGCTCGTCGAGCGTGGTCTCGTCGACAAGTCGCTGCTGCTGAAGTTCGCGGCCGAGACCATGGGCCTCGACTTCGTCGACCTCACCGACGAACCGGTCGACCCGGCCGCCGTGGCCCTGCTCCCGGGGGACTTCGCCCGTCGCTCGTCGGCGCTGCCCTACGCCCTGCGCGGTGACGAGGTCGTCGTCGCGATCCCGCTGCGCGCGCTCGGCGACCTGCACCTGAAGGACGACGTCGCGCGTCTCGTCGGACGACGCGTCGTCTTCCAGCTCGCCGGTCGCGCCGAGATCGACTACCGCATCAACCAGAACTACCGGGCCGAGGGAGAGCTCGCCACCCTCGGCTCCGACCTCGACCAGACCGACGAGGGCGAGAGCCTCGAGCAGCTTCACCCAGGTCTCCGAGGACGCCCCGGTCGTCCGCTTCGTCAACCTCCTCATCAGCCAGGCCATCTCGGACCGCGCCTCGGACATCCACCTCGAGCCGACCGAGCACGACCTCCGGGTGCGCTACCGCGTCGACGGGGTGCTCATCGACGCCCACCGCGGACCGCGCTCGATCGCCAACGGCGTCGTCTCCCGGCTCAAGATCATGGCCGACATGAACATCGCCGAGCGGCGCATCCCCCAGGACGGCCGGCTCTCGGTCGACCACGGCGGGCAGACGATGGACCTCCGGGTGGCGACGTTGCCGACGGTGTGGGGCGAGAAGGTCGTCGCGCGGGTGCTCGACAACAGCAACACCCGGCTCGGGCTCGACGACCTGGGCTTCAGCCGGCACAACTTCGAGCGCTTCGCGAAGTCCTACGCCAAGCCCTACGGGATGATCCTGGTGACCGGCCCCACGGGATCGGGCAAGTCGACGACGTTGTACGCGACGCTCAACATCCTCAACCAGCCACACGTCAACGTCATCACGGTCGAGGACCCGGTCGAGTACCGGCTGCCGGGGATCAACCAGGTGCAGACCAATCCCAAGGCCGGGCTCACCTTCGCCTCCGCGCTGCGCAGCATCCTGCGCTCGGACCCCGACATCGTGCTGATCGGCGAGATCCGCGACCACGAGACCGCCTCCATCGCGACGGAGGCGTCCCTCACCGGGCACCTCGTGCTGTCCACGCTGCACACCAACGACGCGCCGAGCGCGGTGACGCGCCTGGTGGAGATGGGGATCGAGCCGTTCCTGGTCGGCTCCGCCCTCGACTGCGTCGTCGCCCAGCGCCTGTGCCGGTCGCTGTGCCACCGCTGCCGCGTCGCCTACCGCCCCTCGGCCGCCGAGCTCGACGCCCTCGGCTTCGTCCTCTCCGAGGACGTCGCCGAGATCTACCGTGCCGCCGGCTGCTCGACCTGCAGCGGCACCGGCTACCGAGGACGGATGGCCCTGCACGAGGTGATGCCGGTCTCGGAGGAGATCGAGCGCCTGACCGTGCGCCGGGCATCGACCGACGACATCGGGCGAGTGGCCCGCGAGGAAGGGATGACGACGTTGCGCAACGACGGCTGGCTCAAGGTGACCCAAGGCCTCACCACGATCGAGGAGGTCCTCCGTGTCGTGGGCTGAAGCGTCCTACGACCGCGCCGAGGCGCTCGTCGTACCGGATCTCGACGAGCTGCTCACCCTCGCGACCCGCTCGGGTGCCTCCGACCTGCACATGACGGTCGGGGCGCCTCCGACGATGCGGATCCGTGGGTCCATGGTCGCCGTCGAGGGCGCAGCGGTCCTCGAGCCGCGCCCCCTCCAGGAGTGCCTGTACGCCGTCCTGACCGAGCAGCAGCGCAAGGTGCTGGAGGAGCGGCGCGAGCTCGACCTCGCCCACGCCGTGCACGGGGTCGGCCGGTTCCGCGTCAACATGTTCTGGCAGCGCGACTCCGTCGGTGCGGTGCTGCGGATGATCCCGTGGGAGATCAAGGCGCTCGAGCACCTCGGGATGCCCGGGGCGCTCGGGACGCTCTCGAGGCTCAAGCGCGGGCTGGTCCTCGTCACCGGCCCCACCGGCTCGGGCAAGTCCACCACCCTCGCGGCGGTCGTCGACCAGATCAACCGCACGCGACGGGGCCACATCATGACCGTCGAGGACCCGATCGAGTTCCTCCACACCCACCAGGGCTGCCTGGTCAACCAGCGCGAGGTCGGCAGCGACACCCACGACTTCGCCGCCGCCCTCAAGCACGTGCTCCGCCAGGACCCCGACGTCATCCTGGTCGGCGAGCTGCGCGACCTCGAGACCATCAGCGTCGCCATCAGCGCCGCCGAGACCGGTCACCTCGTGCTGGCCACCCTGCACACGCAGTCGGCGCAGGACACGATCAGTCGCGTCGTCGACGTCTTCCCGGCCGGGCAGCAGCAGCAGATCCGCACCCAGCTCGCAGCGACCCTGCAGGCCGTCGTGTGCCAGGTGCTCGTGCCCTCCGCCGACGGACGCGGTCGCGTGCCGGCCGTCGAGGTGATGGTCTGCACGGAGGGCATCCGCGCGATGATCCGCGACGACAAGCTCCAGCAGATCCCCGGGTCCCTCCAGGCCGGCGCGCGACACGGCATGCAGACGCTCAACGCCCACCTCGCCGAGCACGTCAAGGCCGGACGGATCAGCCAGGACGCGGGTCTGGAGTACTGCACCGACATCGGGGACTTCATCACGCTGCTGGGCGGGTCCAGCGCCGCCGCCTCGCAGGCGGTCGACGCCGCGGCCCGCACCGCGACCGCCCGACCCGACGGTGCTGCCGTCTGGGGCCACGCCGCTCGCCCGACCCCCCGGAGGATCGCTGTGACCACCGCCCAGTTCGACTACAAGGTCCGTGACGTCGAGGGTCGCTTCCGCCAGGGACGGGTCAAGGCCGAGAACGAGTCGGCCGTCGCCGAGAAGCTCATGGAGATGGGCTACGTGCCGCTCGAGGTCCGGCGCGCCGGCACCGGGCTGCAGCGCGACATCTCCTTCGGCCGCAAGCGGGTCAAGACCAAGGACCTCGCGATCTTCTCGCGTCAGCTCGCGACGATGATCGACGCCGGCCTGACGCTGCTGCGCGGGCTGTCGATCCTCGCCGAGCAGATGGAGAACCCGTCCCTGCAGGAGTCGCTCACCCGGGTGAAGAAGGACGTCGAGGGTGGCCACAGCCTCTCCGGTGCCCTGGCCCGCGACGAGCACGACACGTTCCCGCCGTTCATGATCAGCATGGCGAGAGCCGGTGAGACCGGCGGCTTCCTCGACGTCGCGATGCGTCAGGTCGCCGAGACGTTCGAGGCCGAGGTGCGCCTGAAGTCGAAGATCAAGTCGGCGATGACCTACCCCGTCGTGGTCTTCGTGATGGCGATCGTGATGTGCGTCGGGATGCTGCTCTTCATCGTCCCGGTCTTCGACGACATGTTCAACGACCTCGGCGGCGAGCTGCCGCTGCCCACCCAGATCCTCGTCCACCTCTCCGCGGCGCTGCGCTTCATCGGCCCGGCCCTGGTCGTGTTCACGCTGGTGTTCGTCTGGTGGTGGCGCCGGCACCGCAACGACGACTGGGTGCGCAACATCATGGACCCGCTCAAGCTCAAGCTCCCGGTCTTCGGCCCGCTGTTCCAGAAGATCGCGCTGACCCGCTTCGCCCGCAACCTCAGCACGTTGCTGAAGTCGGGAGTCCCCATCCTGGCTTCGCTCGAGATCGTGGCCGACACGACGGGATCGGTGGTCATCAGGCGCGCGCTCGACGACGTGCGGCAGTCCGTCGGCGAGGGGGAGTCGATCTCCGGACCGCTGGCCAAGCACGACGTCTTCCCGGCCATGACGGTGCAGATGATGGCGTCGGGGGAGGAGACCGGCTCGATCGACGACATGCTCGCGCGGATCGCGGTGTTCTACGACGAGGAGGTCGAGTCGATGACCGACGCCCTGACCTCGCTCATCGAGCCGCTGATGATCGCGGTCCTCGGTGTCCTCGTCGGCGGCATGATCGTCGCGCTCTACCTCCCGATCTTCAACGTCGCCAACCTGATCCAGTGAACGCGTCTCCGTCCGCGCGCCGCCCGGGGCAGGGTGCGGCCGCCTCCCGCACGCGACGCCGGCATCTCCCTCGTCGAGGTGATGGTGGCGCTGGTGCTCTTCGGACTCCTCACCAGCGCCATCCTCGTCACGATCACCGCCGCCAACCGGGTGACCCACGAGGACGCCGCGCGCGTGGCGGCGACCAGCCTGGCGGTCCGCGAGATGGAGATCACCCGTGACACCTTCGCGGGCGTCACGCGCGGCCCCGACCGCGTCCGCACCAATCGCGTGGTCAATCCCGACCCGCTACCAGGAGGCACGAGCGGCCAGGCGCTGGTCGTGGACAACGTCCCCTTCACCGTCGTGCGCACGGCCCAGTGGTCGTCGACCACCGGCGCCGCGTCGGCCTGCGACGAGGGGTCGAACGCCGAGCTGGCCCTGCTCCGCGTGACCGTCGAGGTCTCCTGGCCGTCCCTCGGCACCCGACCGCCGGTGCGGGTGACCTCGACGATGACCCCGCCCAAGGGCACCTACTCGGCCCTGACCGGACACATCGGGGTCAAGGTCATCGACCGGCTCGGTGCCCCGGTCGCCGGTGCGACCGTCACCGCGCGCTCGTCGTCGGGCGCCACCCAGAGCGGCGACACCTCCTCCGACGGCTGTGCGCTGCTCAGCTTCCTCAACGCGGGCAGCTGGACCATCACCCTCAACCAACCGGGGCACGTGAACCCGGCCGGCGACCCGGCGGCGACGACGACGGCCCAGGTGCAGCCGGGCCAGCTGTGGCGGGGCACGATCGAGTACGACTCCGCCTCCTCGATCGACGCGGCCTTCACCACGCTGGGGGGGTGGTCCCTGCCGCCGTCGAACGCCGCCGGTCTCCACGCGATCCCGGTCACGCTCGGCAACAGCGCGCTGCTGCCCTCGGGCTCGCGGCCGGTCACCGGCACCGGTGCGACGCGCCAGCTCCGGCAGCTCTGGCCCTACCCGAGCGGCTACCAGCTGTGGGCCGGCAGCTGCCTGGACAACGACCCCGGCGACTTCCGCGCCGCCCCGGTCGAGGCGCGGCCCGGCGGGTCGCCGACGACGACGACCGTCGCCCTGGCGGCGCTCACGGTGAAGGGCCCCTCCGGCGCGACGATCACCGCCGTCCACGCACCCGACAGCTCCTGCCAGAGCGGCCTCACGGTGGTGCTGGGCAACGTGCCCGGGTCCGGCGAGCTCAGGACCAGCCTGCCCTACGGCACGTGGAAGGTGAGCCGCTCCGGCAGCGGCACGGTGCGCACGGTCACGCTGCTCGCCGCGGACCCGGCGACTCCGTCGGCCTCCGACAACCCCGCCGGCGTGGTGAACCTCTGATGGCCGGCACCGCAGGAGCGCCGCGGCAGCCGCGCGGCCGCACCCCCCGCGACGCCGGGGTCAGCCTCGCCGAGCTGATCGTGGTCATCGGCATCATGTCGGTCGTCTCGGTGATGGTCGCCTCCATGGCCGTCGTCGTGCTGCGGACCTACACCGGGGTGGAGTCGCGGGTCGACAACACGACGCAGAGCTCCCTGGCGATCGACGCGGCGGGCAAGGTGCTGCGCACCGCCATCCTGCCCGCGCAGCTGGAGGACCAGGTCTGCACCGGGTGCTCGGAGACCGCCATCCTGGCCGCGTCCAGGACGAAGGTGACGTTCTACGCCAACATGGGCAGCACCTCGATCGGGCCCAGCCTGGTGACCCTGATGGTCGTCGCGGACCCGTCCAGCCCCGGCACCGGCAAGCTGGTGCAGGAGACCCAGGCGCCGATCTCGCTCGGCGGCGGTCGCTACACCTTCTGCAGCCGTTCCGTCGCCTCGTGCGTCTACCGCACCCACGACCTGGGCCGCGGGCTGCTGTGGCCCTCGCCCGGCGTGTTCACCTACTACGACTACGAGGGCAGCCCGATCTCGCAGAGCACGCTGGCCTCCAGCAGCCTGCCGCGCGTCTCGAGCATCGACCTGGTGATCACCGTCCAGCGCCGTCCCGGCGACGACGACTTCCCGTCCCGGACCGCGGTCAGCCGGGTCCGGCTGCCCAACGTCGAGATCAACATCCTCTCCGGAGCCACCACATGAGCACCGACCCTGCCGACCCTGCCGACGTCCCCGCCGAGGTCGCCCCCCGGCCGCCCCGCGACCGTGGTTCGTCGCTGCTGCTGGTGGTCGTGTGCCTCAGCGCGCTCGCGCTGTTCGCCACCGTGGCGCTCGGCTCGGCGGTCAACGGCCTCAAGGGCGCCGACCGCTCGGGGGACTGGAACCAGGCACTGTCGGCCGCCGAGGCCGGCGTCGCCGACTACCTGGCGCGCCTGAACCGCAACGACCAGTACTGGCAGAGCGTCGACTGCACCAACCCCGCGCTGAAGGGCCCGCTCGTCGCGTCCAACGGCTGTGGGTGGAGCTCGACGACCGCGCCCGGCTGGCGCAACGTGCCGGGGGATGCCACCTCGAGGTTCCACTACGAGGTCGACTCGAGCGCGACGTACACCAGCGGCACCGTCCGGCTGGTCTCCACCGGCAAGGTGGGCTCGACGACCCGCACGATCGAGGTGCGCCTGCGGCGTGGCGGCTTCGGGGAGTTCCTCTACTACACCGTCTACGAGACGATCGATCCCGGCGACGAGAACGCCTACGGCGTGTCCAACGCGATCGCGCAGAGCTACTGCCCGCGCTACAACTGGCCCAGCCTCGATGCCAACACGAGGCGTCCGACGAACGTGACCTACCAGGGCTACTCCTACTGCCGGCCCATCAACTTCATCACCGGTGACGTCATCAACGGGCCGATGCACACCAACGACGCCTTCCTCGTGCAGGGGACTCCGCAGTTCCAGGGCACCACGACCACGTCCAACCCGAGCTGTCGCGCCAGCGAGTCGGGGACGCCCCCGGCGTCGGCCTGCTACCTCGACGCCGGGTCGGCCAGCCCCACGTTCGAGCGCGGCATCGCCTACCGGGCCGAGATCGAGCTGCCGACGACCGTCGGCGACCTCAAGCAGTACGTCACCCCGAGCGCGACGGCCACCCCGGGCTGCCTCTACACCGGGCCCACCCGCATCAAGTTCTCCACCTCGGGCAGCACCGCGCAGATGACGGTCTGGAGCAAGTTCAGCACCGGGACCCTCAACCCCGGGTGCGGGTCGACCGGCACCGGCAGCGGCCGGCTCGGGTCGACGAACGGTCAGACGCTCACGGTGCCGCAGGACCGGTTGATCTACGTGCAGGACGTGCCGTCGAGCCAGTCGAGCACCAACCCCTCGACCAGCAGCTGCAAGACGACCGGTGGGATCGGCGACGGCCTGCCGCTCGCCGCCACCGGCAGCGGCTTCCCCGACTACGACGTCAACCTCAACTTCGCCGAGTCGAACTGTCGCTACGGCACCGTCTACGTCGAGGGGACCCTGAAGGGCCGCACCACGGTCGCTGCCGACAACAACATCATCGTGACCAACAACCTGCTCTACAGCGGCGGGCGCACCGGCACCGACTCGCTGGGGCTGATCGCGAAGAACTCGGTGAAGGTCTACCACCCGGTCAAGTGCACCGCGAAGTCCAGCAACGGCGACTGCACGGCCTGGGCCAACCTGGCCGGGACATTGACCAACGTGGAGATCAACGCGGCGATGCTCACCCTCCAGCACAGCTTCGCGGTCCAGAGCTACTACCTCGGCGCCAGGCTCGGGACGCTGAAGGTCTACGGCAGCATCGCCCAGCGCTTCCGCGGACCGGTCGGGACGACGGGCTCCGGCAGTGGCACCGGCTACCTCAAGAACTACTCCTACGACACCCGTCTGCGCTACGCGCCGCCGCCGTTCTTCCTCGATCCCGTGCGCTCCGGCTGGGGTCAGAAGACCTTCGGTGAGGTCCTGCCGCGCTACCGCTGAGCGAGTCGTCCCCGATCGACGGAACAAGTGGCCTAGACCACCCTCAAGCCCCCCGTGCCGTCGGCCGACATCTCAGGTGTCACACACAGTCCCAGGTGTCGCCCGCTTCACCTGACCCCCCTCCAAGGAGAACCATCATCATGCTCACCACCCCCCTCACCCCGTCGGTCGAGAAGAAGGACAAGGGCTTCACCCTCATCGAGCTCCTCGTCGTCGTCGTCATCATCGGCGTCCTGGCCGCCATCGCCATCCCGATCTTCCTCGACCAGAAGGACAAGGCGGCCGAGGCCGGCGTCAAGTCCGACATCAAGAACGCCTCGACCTACCTGGAGACCTTCTACGTCGACAGCGCGACCTACGCCGGAAGCCAGGCCTACCTCGATCACCGACGAGCGCCTACGCCGCCTCGACCGGCAACGAGGTCACCGTCGCGGGCGCGACCGCCAGCACCTACTGCATCGAGGGTGTCGGACAGCACCGGCAACGAGTTCCACCTGACCTCGACGGGCGGTGCCGTCGAGGCCGACGGCTGCCCCTGATCCCACCGCACCTCCCACGCCCGCCGGCGGCGCGTCGCACCCGCGACGCGCCGCCGAACGGCTTCTCCCCTCCTCACGTCCCACCCCCCTCCGACACACCCCCCGCCCCCCACCCCCCGGAGAACCCGATGAGCGCCCACGACTGGCACCGCCACGCCGAGCAGGTCTCGCCCTCGCTCGGCGACCCGATCGCCGCCGTACCCCCCAGGCCCGCAGGCGTCCACCGGCTGCACCCGCGGGTCACGCCGACCGACCGACCGGACGGCTCGCCCGGCGAGGTCGTCGAGCTGGGCGGGATGGTCGCAGCCGGACCCGCCGCCGACCTGGCCACCGACCTGGCCACTGACCTGGCCGCTGACCTGGCGGCCCTGACGCGCGCGCTCCTCGGCCTCGACGTGGGCGCCGCAGCGTCCCCCGCACGGGGGGACGCGGTCGCAGCGGCGGCTCTCGGGCCCGCCGCTGTGACCGAGCCGGCGCCGCCGGTGCCCCTCGTCGTGGCTCCGGCCCCTGCCGAGAAGCCCGCCTCGGTGATGCCCGTGCCGACGCCGTCCGTCGCGCCGTCGTCGACGACCCTGCTCCGCGACTTGTCCCGGCTCGACATCTGAGCCCCTGCCTGCGCGGCACGTCGGTGCGGCGCCGGTAGGGTTCGCGAGCACGAAGACCACCCACGGGACACACCACGCCGGAGGTTGCGAGTGGCAGCGCAGTCGGATCAGCTCGAGGACCTCTGGACGGCGTTCGCCGCGACCGGGGACGGCGGGGTGCGCAACCAGCTGGTGCTGCACTACTCGCCGCTCGTCAAGTACGTCGCCGGACGCGTGCGCAGCAGCCTGCCGGCCAACGTGGAGTCCGCCGACCTGGTCTCGGAGGGTGTCATCGGACTGATGGACGCCATCGAGAAGTTCGATCCGTCGCGCGGCCTGCAGTTCCAGACCTACGCCGTGCCGCGCATCCGCGGCGCGATCATCGACAGCATCCGGTCGGCCGACTGGGTGCCGCGCTCGGTGCGGTCGCAGGTCCGCGAGCTCGATCGGGCGGTCGAGGCCCTGCACCTGCGGTTGTCGCGGGCGCCGACCGACGAGGAGCTGTGCGCGGAGCTCGCGATCTCGCGACCCGAGCTGCTGCGGATCCGGTCCCGTCCGACGGGGATCAGCGCGGCCGACGACGACGAGATCGCCGCGGTCAACGACCTCGGGCCGGCGATCGGCGACGCCCTCGAGGACGAGGCCACCCGCCAGGTCCTGCTCGACGCGCTGGGCACGCTGCCCGAGCGCGACCAGGTCGTGATCGCGCTCTACTTCTTCGAGGGCCTCACGATGGGCGAGATCGGCCAGGTCCTCGGCGTCACCGAGTCGCGCGTGAGCCAGCTGCGCAGCCGCGCCACGACCTCCCTGCGCGCCGGGCTGGCCGACCGCCTGGCTATCGCCTGACCTCGGACCGAGGCAGACCGAGCACAGGTCAGCGGGCGCCGACCCGCGACCGGCGCGACGTACGGCGGGCGACGTAGACGCCGATCAGTGCCAGCGCGCCGCCGGCGTACGACAGGACCGCCGGCACCTCGTCGAGCAGCACCAGGCTCATCAGCACGGTGATCGGCGGCACGAGGTAGGTCGTGACCCCGAGGCTGGACGCGGTCATGTGGGTCAGCGCGTAGCCGTAGGTCGTGAAGGCGATCGCGGTGGGGAAGACCCCGAGGTAGACCAGCCACCAGACCGACGACGACGGCGCGTCGGCCAGCTCGCCCACCAGCGACGGAGCGAAGGGCAGGCACGCCACGGCGCCGACGGTGCAGGCCAGCCAGGTGACGTGCAGCGACGACATGGTCGCGACGAGGGGCTTCTGGATGACCAGGCTGACGGAGTACGCCGCCGCGGCCAGCAGGCACAGCGAGATCCCGAGCAGGTCGCGGTCGCCTCCGGGGGACCCGGCGACGGCGATGATCGCGACGCCCGAGAAGGCCAGCGCCAGCCCGACCACGAGCTGCAGGGTGAACCGCTCGGACAGGAAGACGGCCGCGAGGACGGCGATCAGCACCGGTGAGACCTGGATGAGCATGGCCGCGGTCCCGGCATCGACGTGCTGCTCGCCCAGGTTGAGCGCCACCATGTAGACGGCGTACCAGAGCACGCCGATCGCCACGATCGAGCGCCACTGCCGCGCACTCGGTCGTGGCAGCCCGCGCGGCAGGGCGAACGCGGCCAGCGCGACCGCCCCCACCGCGAGCCGGCCGAGCGAGAGCGGGCCGGCGGAGAAGTCGGTGGCGAGGTGGCGGATCGCCACGAACGCCGAGGCCCAGAGCAGCAGGGTGACCGCCACCGCGGTCGGCGGCAGCCAGGACGCCGGTGCGGTCGTGGCGAGGGTGGTGTCCTCGGGCGTGCGCGCCGCCGGCGTGGTGCTCGTCATGGGTGAAGCCTAGGGACGGCCATGGCGCGCTGTCGCGCGGGTTTCGGACGTGGGGGCGTGAGATCCTGCCGACCTGACGGCGGCAGTTTCTCCGCCTAGGCGGAGAAACTGCGGCTTCTGGTGCGAAACTTCTTGACAGAAGCGGGAGTTTCACCGCTCAAGCGGAGAAACTGCCACCCTCAGAGATCCAGCTTGTAGCCCAGCCCCCGCACGGTCACGAGGTACTTCGGCTCGCCCGGGTCGGGCTCGAGCTTGGCGCGCAGCCGCTTGACGTGCACGTCGAGGGTCTTGGTGTCGCCGACGTAGTCGGAGCCCCACACCCGGTCGATGAGCTGACCGCGGGTCAGGACGCGTCCGGGGTTGCGCAGGAACATCTCGAGGAGCTCGAACTCCTTGAGCGGCAGTCGCTGCTCGTGCCCCTCGACGGTCACGACGTGGCGCTCGACATCCATCCGCACCGGGCCGGCCTCGAGGGTGTCGGGCAGCAGGTCGGGGTCCTGGCCGCGGCGCAGCACCGCGCGGATCCGGGCGACCAGCTCGCGCGGTGAGTAGGGCTTGGTGACGTAGTCGTCCGCGCCGAGCTCGAGACCGACGACCTTGTCGACCTCGTCGTCCTTCGCGCTGACCATGATCACCGGCACGTTCGAGGTCTGGCGGATCGTGCGGCAGACCTCGGTGCCGGGGATCCCGGGCAGCATCAGGTCGAGCAGCACGATGTCGGCGCCGTTGCGGTCGAACTCGGTGAGCGCGGCGTTGCCGTCGGCAGCGATGGCGACCTCGAAGCCCTCCTTGCGCAGCATGTAGGCCAGGGCCTCGCTGTAGCTCTCTTCGTCCTCGACGACGAGTACCCGCGTCATGATCGTTCCTCCTGCTCGTCCGCGAACCCGTCGGGTGTCGCGCTGGTGGGTGCTGCTGCGGGGGTGGTGACGCGCGCCTCGGAGCGCGGCAGCATCAGCGTGAAGGTGGAGCCCTGGCCCTCGACGGACCAGACGCGCACGTCGCCACCGTGCGTCGCGGCGACGTGCTTGACGATCGACAGGCCCAGTCCGGTGCCGCCGGTGGAGCGGTGGCGCGCCGGGTCGACGCGGTAGAAGCGCTCGAAGATCCGGTCGATCTCGACCGACGGGATCCCGATGCCCTGGTCGACCACGCTGATCTCGACGAAGCCCTCGACGCCCTTGGTGGTGACCAGCACGGTCGACTCGGGGTCGGAGTAGTGCACGGCGTTGGCCACGAGGTTGGCGACCGCGGTGGTGACCTGCTCCTCGTTGCCGAGCACGAGCAGGCCGTTCTCGCCGCCGGTGACCACCGAGATCCCCTTCGTCGCGGCATCGATCGCGCTGGTGTCGACGGCCAACGAGATCACGTCGTCGAGCCGCATCGGCAGCGGAGACTCCAGCGGCTCGTCGCCCTGGAGCCGGGACAGCTCGATGACCTGCTGCACCAGGCGGATCAGGCGGTCGCTCTCGGTGAGCATCCGGTCGGAGAAGCGGGTCACCGCCTCCGGGTCGTCGGCGGCGTCCTTGACCGCGTCGGCGAGCAGCCGGATCGCACCGACGGGGGTCTTGAGCTCGTGGCTGACGTTGGCGACGAAGTCGCGGCGCACGTGCTCGACGCGGCGCTCGCGGGTGCGGTCCTCGACGAGGGCGAGGACCAACCGCGAGCCCAGCGGCGCCACGCGCACGGTCACGTGGCGAGACGGCGCGTTCTTGCGGGGCATCACGAGCTCGGTCTCGCGGATCTGGCCGTCACGGCGTACCTCCGAGACGAGCGAGGCGAGCTCGTCGGAGACCAGCGACGTCCCGCGCACCAGGGCCATGGCGTACGCCGGTGCCGAGGCCTTGAGGACCACCCCCGCGTCGTCGACGATCACCGCACTGCTGCGGAGCACCGAGAGGACGGCGGCGACCGACGCGGGCACGGCCGGCTCGTCGACCACGGGCTGCCAGTGCTGCTGGCGGTCGCTGAGGTGCCAGGCGAGCACGGCCCCACCGGCGACGACGGCCCCGAGGAGCGCGGCAAGGAACGCCTGCGTCGTCGGATCCACACCCGGATCGTACGGTGCTGCGCGCCCAGAGGTCGCCCACGCGCCTGTGACCTTGGCCTGTTCACCCTGCGTTCACGCTGTGGCGGTGCGGCAGATCCCCTTGCGCCTAGAGTCAGACCATGCGCGAACAGTTTCACGAGCAGCTCGACCGGATCTTCGTCGACCTGGCCAACATCTGCCGGTTGGTCGAGGCCGCCGTCGGCCAGGCGACCGAGGCCCTGATGACCGGGGACGCCGGCGTCGCCGAACGCGTCATCAGCGCCGACATCCACATCGACCTGGCGCGCGAGGCGGTGGAGGAGTCCGCCTTCGACCTGCTCTCGCTCCAGCAGCCCGTCGCCGGCGACCTCCGCACCGTGGTCGCGGCGCTGCGCATGGTCACCGAGCTCGAGCGGATGGGCGACCTCTCGGTCCACGTCGCGAAGATCGCGCGGCTCCGGGTGCCGGAGGTCGCGGTGCCGGAGGAGATCCGACCGACGGTCAGCCGGATGGCCCACGTCGCGGAGGACATGGTCAGCCGCGTCGCCAAGATCATCTTGAGCCGCGACGTCCAGGACGCCGCCTCGCTGCGCGAGGACGACGACGAGATGGACCAGCTGCGCCGGGCCAACTTCACCGAGCTGCTCTCCGACGACTGGGGCCACGGCGTCGAGGCGGCCGTCGACATCGCCCTGCTGGGCCGCTACTACGAGCGCATCGCCGACCACGCGGTCTCGATCGCCAACCGGGTCGTCTTCGTCGTCACCGGCGAGAACCCCGCCAGCGTCGGGGCCTGAGCCACCGCTGCGGTGGCGGTGGGCGTGCCACCGACTGCCCTCGTGCCTCGGACGGTCAGCGTCCCTGGTTCGCCACCGCCGCGGCGGCAGCCTCGGCCGCCTCCGGGTCCAGGTAGGTGCCACCCGCGGTGAGCGGGACCAGGTCGTCGTCGAGCTCGTAGACCAGCGGCATGCCGGTCGGGATGTTGAGCTCGGCGATGTCGGCGTCGCTGACGCCGTCGAGGTGCTTGACGATGGCGCGCAGGCTGTTGCCGTGGGCGGCGACCAGGACGGTGCGGCCGGCGCGGAGGTCGGTGGTCACGTCACCGTCCCAGTAGGGCAGCAGCCTCGCGATGACGTCCTTGAGGCACTCGGTGCGGGGCATCTCGTCGCCGAGGTCGGCGTACTGCGGCGCTCCGACCTGCGAGAACTCGTCGTCGTCGGCCAGCGGCGGCGGAGGGGTGTCGAAGGAACGGCGCCACAGCATGAACTGCTCCTCGCCGTACTCGGCGCGCACCTGCGCCTTGTCCTTGCCCTGGAGCGCGCCGTAGTGGCGCTCGTTGAGCCGCCAGGACCGGCGTACGGGGATCCAGTGCCGGTCGGCGGCGTCGAGCGCGAGCGCGGCGGTCATGATGGCGCGCCGCTGCAGCGAGGTGTGCACGACGTCGGGGGTGAGCCCGGCGGCCAGCAGCTGCTCGCCGCCGGCGACGGCCTGCGCCCGGCCCTTCTCGGTGAGGTCGACGTCGACCCAGCCGGTGAAGAGGTTCTTGGCGTTCCACTCGCTCTCGCCGTGGCGGAGCAGGATCAGGGTGTGAGTCATCTACTCCTCCTCCCCGTGGACCTCGGACTGGATCGGGGTGCACGAGTAGGGGTCGGTGGCCTCGGACGACTCGGTGCCCTCGGCGGACTCGGCGGGCTCAGCGGCTCGGCGCTCGGGTGGCTCCGTCGCCGCGGCGGTCGCGTCGGGGTCGGCCGGTGCCGTCGGGATGGTCAGCCCGGGGAACTTGGCCGGGTCGTACTCGTAGCACGGTCGGACCACCGGGATCTCCAGGCTGGAGGTCTGGCCGTTGTCGAAGGTCAGCTCGATGCCGACGAAGTCCCCGAGCTCGAAGACGCCGCTCAGCGGCACCCCGCCGGTCTGGAAGAGGCTGACCAGGTCGCGGGGGCCGATCTCGACGGGATCCAAAGTGCCGGCCGAGGTGACGGCGCCGGAGACCCGGGTGAGCGACACCGTCTGCTCCGGGTCGGCGTTGGCCAGCGACCCGACGAGGACGCCGGTGTCGGGGGCCCCGGAGATGATCACCGCGCCGAGGACGTCGACCTCGCCCGACTGGTCGTTGATGCCCGAGCTGATCGTGTTGACCCGGTTGGTCGCTGCGTCGAAGCCGCACGACGACAGGGTCGTCGACAGGAGCAGCGCTCCGGCGGCGATCGCGAGGGAGCGGCCGGTGGGGCCGGAGAGGCGGGAGAGCATGTGTCTGAGCCTTCGGTCGGGGAACGGCGGCGTTGTCCCCGGAATCCTAGCCGTCCTGGACCGTGGTCACTGCCGCAGCCCGATCGTCGCACCGAGGACGGCCAGGACCGCGAGGACGACGGCGGTGTAGGTGCTCGAGACGACCAGCAGCCGGGTGGCTCCCAAGCGGCGTCCCAGCACCAGGGGGAGGTAGGTCCAGCCGTCCTGGTCGTCGGCGACCAGGCCCCAGATCGCTCGCAGGAAGTGCACCCCGATCCCGAGCAGACCGGCGACGACCACCAGGGCGACCTGTGGCGGATCGCCCTGCGCGCTGCCCCCGAACCCGCCGTAGGAGAGGTAGGGCGGCAGGAGGGCGAAGGAGGCCACCCAGAGCAGGGGTGAGAGCCGTCCCTCCCGCAGCACGACGTTGCTCAGGATGCCGAGCACCAGCGAGGCGAGGTAGAAGATCCCGGCCGTCACGCCCACGGAGATCGACAGGGGGATCACGAGCAGCAGGGCGACCACGAGGGCGTACCACGCGCTCCCCGGCTCCAGACGCCCGTCGGCGAGCGGCTTGCGCGGGGTCCGGTGGACGGCGTCGCGCTCACGGTCGACGAGGTCGTTGTGCCACCCCAGGATGGCCTGACCCACCAGCACCGTGGCGAGCACGATCCCGGCCTCGCGGGCCGGACGTCCCGACGCGAGGGCCGCGCCGGCCAGCGCGAGTGCGACGACCGCGCCCTGGCGTGGGTGCGAGGCCACGAACAGCGTCACCGGGGTCGAGTCGAGCACGCGGCGGCGTGGCCGTGGCTCGGGGGAGACCTCGTCGCGGGCGGTGTCGTCCGCGCCCGGCGTCACCTCGACCGGATCCGGCGCCTCGGTCGCGACCGCGCCACCCGTGAGGTCGTCGTCCGGCGTCACGTCGGGGCCCCCGGGGTCCTCGGTCGTGCGTCCGCCGCGCTTCCAGAGCTGCACTCTCGCCATGGGACCCAGTATCGACCACACCTGTCACACGTGTCGCAGATCACCCGCTGTCGAGGCCCCGATCAGGGGTCCGACAGGGGTCCGACAGCGGCCTCGCGTGGACTGGTCCACCACAAAATATGAGGTCTGTCAAGCCTCGATTGGGCCTCTGACCTGCGGAAACGGACCCTGAGCAGTTCCTGAGACGTGCTAAGATGGCAGCCTAGGAAAGGGTTCATCACACATGACTTTCACCGTCGGCGAAACGGTTGTTTATCCCAATCACGGGGCCGCGATCATCGAGGACATCGAGATGCGCACGATCAAGGGGGAGGACCGCGAGTACCTCGTCCTCCGGATCGTCGCCCAGCAGGACCTGGTCGTTCGCGTCCCGGCCTGCAACCTCGATCTCGTGGGTGTCCGCGACGTCGTCGACAAGGAGGGCCTCGACCGCGTGTTCGACGTCCTTCGTGCCGAGCACGTCGAGGAGCCGACCAACTGGTCGCGCCGCTACAAGGCCAACCTGGAGAAGCTCCACAGCGGCGACGTCATGAAGGTCTCCGAGGTCGTGCGCGACCTGTGGCGCCGCGAGCGTGACCGTGGCCTGTCGGCCGGCGAGAAGCGCATGCTGGCCAAGGCCCGTCAGATCCTCGTCTCCGAGCTGGCGCTGGCCGAGCACACCAACGAGGACAAGGCCGAGACGATCCTCGACGAGGTCCTCGCCTCCTGAGCACGTCCCGCACCGCTTGACGAAGGGCCCCGGCACCGCCGGGGCCCTTCGTCGTCCCTCCTGACGCGTCAGCGGGGTCGGACCCGTCGCTCTCCCCTACGGTGAGGTCATGCCGATGGACTACGACGTGCCCGATGCGCTGGGGATCGTCCTGCTCGACGACCGCGGGTCGCTGCCGTTCGCGCTCATCCACGGCGAGGCGCTCGTCTCGGCTGCCGTCTGGGCGCTGGGCGAGTCAGGGGTGCTGCCCGTCGACCTCGGCACCGAGTGGGCCGGTCTGGTCGACTCGGGCGAGCCGGTCGTGCTCCACGACTCGCTGTGCCCGATGACGCCACCCTCCTTCCTCGCCGACTGCCTCATCGACGCCGTCGAGCACCAGCGGGTGGTCGTCGGCGTCCGGCCGGTCACCGACACCGTCAAGCGGGTCGACGACGGGTTCGTCGGGGCCACCATCGATCGCGACTCCCTGGTGCGGGTGTGCTCACCGGTCGTCCTGCCGCCCGCCGTGGTCGCCGCCCTCGACCTGGGCGCCTCCGACCTGGTCGACCTGGCCGCGCTCACCGCCGACCTGCGCCGCCGCTTCCCGGTGCACCTGAGGGTGGCGCCTCCCGAGGCGCGACGGGTCGACACCCCGGAGGACGTGGCCGTGCTCGAGGCGCTCACCGCACCCGAGGTCAGCGCGGGCCGAGCAGCCGCTCGGTGAGGGCGACGTCCTCGGCGTAGGTCACCTTCAGGTTGGCGGCGCTGCCGGCCACCGCGGCGACGGACACGTCGCCGTAGCGCTCCAGGCAGGCAGCGGTGTCGGTGCCGGAGAAGCCGTCCGCCGCCGCTGCGGTGTACGCCGTGAGCAGGGCGCGGGCGGCGAACGCCTGGGGCGTCTGCACGACGGCGGCCCCCGAGACGGGGCCGTCGGGCCCGAGCAGTCCGGTCATCGCGACCACCGGGATCGCGCCGCCGTGCCGGCGGGCGGCTGCCAGGACGGCCTCGAAGAGGGCCAGGTCCGCCAGCGGGCGGGCCGCGTCGTGGATCGCCACCACGTCCAGCTCGCCGGCCTCGATGTCGGCGCGGAGCACCTGCAGCGCGGCCCACTCCGAGGCGTGCCGGTCGGCACCGCCCTCGACCAGCGTCACCTCGCGCTCGCCGAGGACCGGCTCGAGCGCGGCGGCGACCTGCTCGGCGTCGCCGGCGCGCACCACGACCACGAGGCGTGCCACGTCGCCGACCTCGAGCGCCGTCCGCAGCGTGCGGGCGAGGACCGCCTCGCCGGCGATCGGGAGCAGGACCTTGTTGACCTCGGCGCCCAGGCGCGTGCCGGAGCCCGCCGCGAGGACGACCAGGGCGGTGGGCACCTGTCGATCATTCCAGGACGTGCGCCGTCACGCGGACGGCGTCCCCCACCCGGATTCGTTTTCACAGCCGTAACACGGCGAAACCCGGATGTGCCGGACGCCGATCTAACTTTCCATCCATGGTCCGCCGATCCTCGTCCCGCGAGGAGTGGCAGCCCGTCTGCAAGATCGACGACCTCGAGGTCGAGCGCGGGGTCACCGCCCTGGTCCACGGGCAGGCGCTGGCCATCATCCGGATGTCGGACGACGTCGTCCATGCCGTCGGCAACCACGACCCGTTCGCCAAGACCTCGGCGATCGCGCGCGGGATCGTGGGCGTGCGCTCCGGGGTGCCGTTCGTGGCGTCCCCGACGCACAAGCACGCCTTCGACCTGCGCAGCGGCCGCTGTCTCGAGGACGCCCACGTCTCGATCCCGGTCTACGACGTGAAGGTCGTCGAGGGGATGGTGCTGGTGGGGCAGCGGAAAGCGCACGCCGCCTGACCGGCCGCCCGACCGCCGGACTACCTGGGTGCCGGCCGGACGAACACGACGGCCGTCGCGATGGCGGCCACGCCCTCGCCGCGGCCGGTGAGCCCGAGGCCGTCGGTCGTGGTGGCGCTGACGCTGACCGGGGCGCCGACCGCCGTCCCGAGCGCCGCCTCCGCCTCGGCCCGCCGCGGTCCGACCTTCGGGCGGTTGCCGACGACCTGCACGGCGACGTTGCCGATCTCGAAACCGGCCTCCCGGACCCGGCGGGCGGCCTCGGACAGCAGGGTCGTCCCGGAGGCGCCGGCCCACTGCGGCTCGGAGGTCCCGAAGTGGGAGCCGAGGTCGCCGATCCCGGCGGCGGAGAAGAGGGCGTCGCAGGCGGCATGAGCGGCGACGTCGGCGTCGGAGTGTCCCTCGAGTCCGGCCGGCTCGTCCGGCCACGACAGTCCGGCCAGGTGGAGAGCGACGCCCTCGACCAGTCGGTGGACGTCGACGCCGATCCCGACACGGGGCAACGGCGGCAATGGTTCGCCGACCGTAATATCTGAGGGGGCCACCGGAGCATCATGCCCGAGCAACAATGGGGGCATGTCGATGACCGATCACAGGACTGCCCAGCTGAGATGGGCCGCGTCCGGTGTGGCGGCCGGTCTCGCCGGGCTGGCCGTGGGCTATCTCGTGTCGGCGCTGATGAACCTGCGGCTGACCCCCGTCAGCGCGGTGGCCGAGCTCGTCGTGGCGCTGGCGCCCGACGCCGCCGCCAACAACCGCGACCTCGGGACTGCCGACAAGCCGCTGCTCGTGGCCGGGATCTACGTCGTGCTGCTCCTCGCCTTCGCCGGCATCGGCCTGGTCGCGCGCAAGGCCTGGTGGCTCCCGGTCGCCGGGTTCGCCGCCATCGCCGCGATCGGCATCATCGCCACGCTCAACGCCGCCGACGCCCAGGTCACCGACGTCACGCCGGTGGTCATCGGGTTCGTCGCGATGATCGCGTCGCTGTCGCTGATCACCGACCGCCTGCGCACGCTGCGAGGAGCTGACCGACAAGCAGCGCTTCTCCCAGCCCTACGTGCGCAGCCGCCGCAGCTTCCTGGGGATGACCGGCGCGGTCGTCGGCGTCGCGGCGCTCGCCGGCATCATCGGCAACGTCAAGGGCGGCTCGCGGCGCGCCGTCGAGGAGGCCAGGCGCACCCTGGCCACCGACACCGCGAACGGGGCGCCCGAAGCCCCTGGCCGTGACTGCGCCGCAGGTGCCTGCCGACGTCTCGGTCGGCGTCGACGGTGTCGCCGCTGGGTCACCCCGTCGAACAACTTCTACCTGATCGACACGACGTTCTCGAAGCCCGCCATCACTCCCGACCAGTGGAGCCTGCGCATCCACGGCATGGTCGACAACGAGATCACCCTGACCTACGACGACCTGGTGCAGCGCGAGCTGCTCGAGGGCTGGGTGACGCTCAACTGCGTCTCCAACCCGGTCGGCGGCGACTACATCGGCAACGCCTGGTGGAGCGGGGTCGCCCTGGCGCCGATCCTCGCCGAGGCGGGCATCCAGGACGGCGCCGACGCGATCCTGCAGACGTCCGACGACGGCTGGACCTGCGCGACCCCGGTCGAGACCGTGATGGACGGGCGCAACGCGATGCTCGCGCTCTACATGAACGGCGAGCCCCTCCCCGTCGAGCACGGCTTCCCGGTGCGCGTGGTCGTGCCCGGGCTCTACGGCTACGTCTCGGCGACCAAGTGGGTCGTCGACATGGAGCTCACCCGGTTCGACGCCGTCGACGCCTTCTGGACCCAGCGCGGTGGGGCGAGCTCGGTCCGGTCAAGATGGCCTCGCGGATCGAGGTCCCCTCCGGCGGAAGCACCGTCGCCGCCGGCGACGTCGTGCTCGCCGGCTCCGCCTGGGACCAGCACACCGGCATCTCGGGAGTCGAGGTCGCCGTCGACGGCGGCGCCTGGACGGCCGCCGACCTCGCCGCCTCGCCGAGCGACGACTCCTGGACGCAGTGGCGCTTCACCGCACCGCTCGAGAGCGGCAAGCACCGGGCGCGCGTGCGCGGCATCAGCAAGGACGGCGAGGTCCAGACCGGGGCGTACGCCGACGTGCTCCCCGACGGCGCGACCGGCTGGCACGAGATCACCTTCACCGTCGCCTGACCAGCGGCCGGGCCGGCTCGTGGCACGATCCGGTCGTGACCGCACGTGCGCAGGACCTGACGACCGACTTCGCCGACCGGCCGGGTGGCGCCCTGGTGGTCGGCGGCAACGGCGGGCTCGGGGCGCCGATCGCCGCGCTGCTGGCCGCCCGCGGCGCACGCGTGGCGGTGACCTTCCGCCGTACGGCCCCGGCGAGCGCGCCCACCGGCGGTGCCCACCGCCTCGACCTCGACGACCTCGCCTCGGTGCCCGCGGTGATCGACCGGATCGCCGCCGCGTCCGGCGGGTTGCACACCCTCGTGCACGCCGCCGGCCCGCACGTGCCGATGGTGCACCTCTCCCGCGTCGACCCCGCCGCGATGGCGGCCCAGCTCGCCGCCGACGCTGCCGCCTTCTTCGCCGTCGTGCACGCAGCCCTGCCGCACCTGCGCGAGGCTCGCGGCTCGATCGTCGCGGTCACGACGGCCGCCACCGCGCGCTTCCCGGTCCGAGACGGGCTCTCCTCGGCACCGAAGGCGGCCGTCGAGGCGATGGTGCGTGCGCTCGCGGCCGAGGAGGGCCGGTTCGGGGTCCGCGTCAACGCGGTCGGCCCCGGCATGCTGACCGACGGGATGGCGGAGCGGCTGATGGCCTCCGGCGACCTGTCGGAGGCCGACCTCGACGTCACCCGCGCCAACATCCCGCTGCGCCGCTTCGGCTCGGCCGCCGACGTCGCCGAGGCCGTCTGCTTCCTCGCCAGCGACCGCGCCGGCTTCGTCAGCGGGCAGAAGCTGGACGTGGACGGCGGCTACGGCGTCTGAGGCAGTTTCTCCGCTGAAGCGGAGAAACTGCCGCTTGTGGCATGAAGCTTCGTACAGGAAGCGGGAGTTCTCGCCGCCCGGCCTCACCAGTTGGTCTGCTTGCCCTTCGGCAACGGGTGCGCCGCGTCGTGGATCACGTAGACCGGCCGCCCGAGCCGCGGAGCCAGGCGCGCTCGAGCTGGGCCCGGTCGTAGGTACGACGCACGGCGGCGTTCGGTGCGGCCGGCCGGGTCGTTGACCACGACGTCGCCGTCGTCGGTGAAGCCGACGATCACCAGCAGGTGGCCGGCCGTGGAGGAGATCGGAGCCCCGGTGAGCTCGCCCGAGCCGAAGGAGATCGAGGCGACGAGCGGGATGCCGGCGGCGACGAAGCGCTCGGCCTCGCGCAGCGAGCGCAGCCGGGTCACGAACGCCTTGCCGACGCGGGGAGCGGCGTAGGCGGTGTTGAACGGCCAGTTGCCGGTGCCGTCGTAGGTGTGGTCGAACGTCATCCGGGCGGCGTAGGCCACCCACGGGTCGGGGTAGCCCTTCGGGACCCAGGAGTAGGACTTCGGCTTCGGCAGGGCGTCGTAGTAGCCGAGCACCATCGACGTCGAGGTCGGTGAGCACCAGGCCTCGCCGCCGCCGTTGTACTCGCGGGAACTCGCCGCCGTGGATCATCTGCGAGTAGGTCGGCACGTCGAGCACGATGCCGCGCCCCGGACCGGGCGCGGAGGTCGCGCCGGCGTCGTCCGGGAGCCTCGAGGCGACGGCCCCGATGGTGTCGACGCCCGGGTTGCGCGTGGTGCCGGCCTTGCGGGCCAGCGTCACCCGGAGCTGGTACGACGTGAGCCCACCCGGCGCGCGCCAGGTGTCGACGTTGACGTCGGCGAGGTCGTCGCCCTGGCTGCCGAAGGTCTGGCGCTGCAGGAACCGGTCGCTCCTGGCCCAGCGTCCGAGCAGGTCCCAGCTCGACGTACGGCCGGCAGCGTCGCGCCCGCGCACGCGGATCTCGACGAAGCTGTCGCCCGGGGTCACCGCCGACCAGGAGGCGATCAGCTCGGTGAAGGCGAAACCGGGATCGACCCAGGCGGAGTTCCAGGTCGAGGACTCGTAGCGGGTGCCGCCGAGGGTGCGGGCGCCGGTGGGGGAGGCGATCCGGAGCCGCCCGCGGGCCACGCGGGTGCCGTCGCCGGTGCCGGTGCGCAGCTCGGCGCCGGAGTCGAACTGGCGGTAGTCGATCTGCCGCGTCTCGGCGCGCCTCGCGGCCGGCTCGGCAGCGCTCGCGGTCACGGAGGCAACGTAACAGGACGTCAGGACCAGGGTGAGCACGAGCGAGGGCGCGTGCAGTCGGGGAAGGCGCACCGCGTCACGGTACGTCACTCACACCCCACCTGTCCCACCTTCCTCACCGTCGACGCCGAGTCGGCGCCTACAGGCGCCGACTGGCCGGAATGCGCCGAGTCGGCGCTGGACGCGCCGACTCGGCCACCGGTGCGCGGCCCTAGACTTCGACCGGTGACCTTCCGGCTCTACGACACCGCCACGCGCGCGGTGCACGACTTCGTCCCCCTCGAGGAGGGGAGGGCGGGGATCTACGTGTGCGGCCTGACGGTCCAGTCGGAGCCGCACGTCGGTCACGTGCGCTCGGCGGTCAACTTCGACGTGCTGCGGCGCTGGCTCACCCACCGCGGCCACGACGTCACGTTCATCCGCAACGTCACCGACATCGACGACAAGATCCTCACCAAGGCGGCCGAGCAGGGCCGGCCGTGGTTCAACCTCGCCTACGAGATGCACGGCAAGCTCACCGAGGCGCTGGCCTCGATCAACGTCTGCCCCCGACCTACGAGCCCGGCGCGACCGGCCACGTGCCGGAGATGCTCGAGCTGATCGAGACCCTGGTCGCGCGCGGCCACGCCTACGCCGCCGAGGACGGCTCGGGCGACGTCTACTTCGACGTGCGGTCCTGGCCGTCGTACGGCGAGCTGACCGGGCAGAAGGTCGACGACATGGAGTCGGCCGGCGACGCGCGATCCTCGCGGGAAGCGCGACCCCCGCGACTTCGCCCTCTGGAAGGGCTAGAAGAAGGAGTCCGAGCCGGAGAGCGCGGCGTGGCCGAGCCCGTTCGGCCCCGGCCGCCCCGGCTGGCACATCGAGTGCTCGGCGATGGCCGGCAAGTACCTCGGGCCCGCCTTCGACATCCACGGCGGCGGCGTCGACCTGCGCTTCCCCCACCACGAGAACGAGCAGGCCCAGTCGCGCGCGGCCGGTCACCCGTTCGCGTCGTACTGGATGCACAACGCCTGGATCACCACGGAGGGCGAGAAGATGAGCAAGTCGCTCGGCAACTCGCTGCTCGTGCCCAAGGTGCTCGAGCGGGTGCGCGGCATCGAGCTGCGCTTCTACATGGTCAGCGCCCACTACCGCTCGACGTCGAGTTCAGCTTCGAGGCGCTGGAGGAGGCCGCGGTCGGCTTCCGCCGCATCGAGACCTTCCTCGACAAGGCCGGCCCGGCGCGCGACCGGTCGGCGAGGTGCCCGACGCCTTCGCCGCCGCGATGGACGACGACCTCGGCACCCCCGCAGCCGTGGCGGTGCTGTTCGACACCGTGCGCGAGGGCAACCGGGCCGACGACGCGGGCCCGTACGCCGCGCAGGTGCGCGCCATGCTCGCCGTGCTCGGCCTCGACCCGGCCGACCCGGCCTGGGGCAGCCTCCGGCAGCGACGACGCCGCCCTCGACCTCGGCCGTCGACGCACTCGTCGCCGGCCTGCTCGAGCAGCGCGCCGAGGCGCGCGCTGCCAAGGACTTCGCGCGCGCGGACGTCATCCGCGACCAGATCAAGGCGGCCGGCATCGAGGTCGAGGACACCCCGACCGGCCCCACGTGGTCCCTCAGCAAGGAGCACTGACGTGCCAGGAAATTCGCAACGCAAGGGTTCGATCCGCAAGACCGCCAAGAAGCCGACCGCCGGCTCCGGCGGTCGGGTCAAGCGCGGCCTCGAGGGTCGCGGGCCGACGCCCAAGGCCACCGAGCGGCCCGTACCACCAGGCGCACAAGGCCGAGCAGGCCGCGAAGCGCAAGGCGGCCACGAAGCCGCGCCGCAAGAGCACCGACTCCGAGTGGATCGCCGGGCGCAACTCCGTCGTCGAGGCCCTGCGCGAGGGCGTGCCGATCACCAACGTCTACGTCGCCGAGGGTGCCGACCGCGACAGCCGTCTGCGCGAGGCCTTCAAGCTCGCCCAGGACAAGGGCCTCAGCCTGCTCGAGGTCAACAAGTCCGAGCTCGACAAGATGACGTCCGGCGCGGTCCACCAGGGCCTCGCCGCCCGGATCCCGCCCTACGAGTACGCGCACCCCGACGACCTGCTCGAGCTGGCCGAGCAGAACGCCGAGAAGCCGCTGATCATGATGCTCGACTCGATCACCGACCCGCGCAACCTCGGGGCGATCGTGCGCAGCGCGTCCGGTTTCGGCGCGCACGGCGTGGTCGTTCCCGGAGCGCCGCGCCGCCGGCATGACGGCGTCGGCGTGGAAGACCAGCGCCGGCGCCGCGGCGCGGATCCCGGTGGCCCAGACGGTCAACCTGGTGCGCCAGATCAAGGCCTACCAGGACGCCGGGCTGCATGGTGATCGGCCTGGCCGCCGACGGCGACCTGACGCTGCCCGCAGGTGGTCGCCGACGCCGACCTCGCCCGCGGCCCGCTCGTCGTGGTGGTCGGCGCCGAGGGTGGTGGGCTCTCGCGCCTGGTCTCCGAGACGTGCGACCACCTGGTCTCGATCCCGATGGCGACCTCGCTGGAGTCGCTCAACGCGGGGGTCGCGGCCTCGGTCGACCCTGTTCGCCGTCGCGCAGGCGCGCGCCTGACGAGGCCTGACGGCCCGCACCGTCCGCAAGACCCCCCTTCGGGGTGTGCCGGGTCGGCGAATAACTGGTGTCGTGACCCGCGTCACCTTTAGGGTCGAGCTCGTTGAACTAGTACATGTTCTAGTTCTCTGCTCGCCTCCGGAGGCACTGTTGATCCGCCCACGCCCCACTCGCGGCCTGCTGACCACCTCGGTGGCCGGCTGCCTCGTGCTCGTCCTCGCCGCGTGCGGGTCGAACCTCGACCCCGACGACGTGCGCGCCGCCAACGGCAGCACGGTCAGCTCCGGCGGCACGACGGTCGACGGCAACGGCGTGCCGGTCGAGGGCGACGCGGCCGGGCTCGACACGAGCGGCGGTGACCTCGGCGGTGACACGACCGGCGGCGGTGACACCACCGGCGGCGACACGACCGGGCGGCGACACCGACCGGCGGCGGCGACACCACCGGCGGCGGCGACACGACCGGCGGCGGTGACACGACCGGCGGCGGTGACACCACCGGTGGCGACGACCGGCGGCGGCGACCGCCGCCGCGGCCGAGACCGCAGGCTCGTGCGACGGGTTCAAGAACGGCCCCGGGATCACCGACTCCACGATCACGATCGGCAACTCCTCCGACATCTCCGGCCCGGTGCCCGGCCTCTTCGAGACCGCCCAGGACGCGATGAAGGCCTACGTCAGCTACTACAACAAGGCCAACCCCGACGGGATCTGCGGTCGCTCGCTCGTCCTGAAGACCTACGACAGCCGCACCGACGCCGCCGCCGACCAGCAGGCCTACGCCGCCGGCTGCACCGACGTCTTCGCGATGGTCGGCTCGGTCTCGGCCTTCGACCTCGGCGGCGCCTCCACCGCCCAGAAGCTGCGGGCTGCCCGACCTGCGCGGCGGCTCGGTCACCTTCGAGCGCAACGCCTGCACCACCTGCTTCGGCGTCCAGGCCGTCAACACCAACTTCTTCGAGAACGCCGTGCCCGACTTCGTCAAGAGCCAGGTCGGCGCCGCCTCCGCGCAGAAGTCGGCCTTCTTCTACACCAACGCCGGCGCTGCTGCCCAGAACGCCAAGGCGCAGGTCGACCGCGATGGAGAAGCGCGGCCTGAAGTTCCCACGTGGTCCAGGGCATCGACGTCGTCGGAGTTCAACTACTCCACCTACGTGCAGCAGATGAAGGACAACGACATCGACGTCGTCTTCTTCACCACCTCCTACCAGTTCTCGGTCAAGATGCGCCAGGCGATGCAGCAGCAGGGCTACACGCCCGAAGCTCTACCTGCGCGACCCGACCGACTACAACCCCGACTTCGTCCAGCAGGGCGGCAGCGCCGTCGACAAGACGGTCGTCTACACCAACTTCACTCCCTTCGAGGAGGCCGGCAACAACCCGGAGATGGCGACGTACATCAACTCGCTCAAGGCCGTGAACCCGAGCGCCAACCCGCAGTTCTTCGGGGTCTTCAGCTGGTCGGCCGGCAGCCTGTTCACCGACCTCGCCACCAAGCTCGGCGGCAAGCTCACCCGCGAGTCCCTGCTCGCGGAGGTCAAGAAGGTCAACGACTGGACCAACAACGGCATGCACGCCCCGCAGCCGGTGGGCAGCAAGGGCACCGGCGAGTGCTGGCGCTTCATCCAGCTCTCGGGAGGCAAGTGGAGCCCGATCGGCTCCACCAAGTACTCCTGCAACGGCCTCTCCTCGGCCAACTGACACCTGCGGCCGACAGCCCGACACCCCCTTCCCTCCGACCGACGGACAGCCGATGACGACCACCACCTCGAGCCGCCGCGGTGTTGCCGCTGCCCTCGCCGTGGTGGCGGCACTGGCGCTGGCCGCCTGCGGCTCGCAGCTCGATCCCGCCGAGGTCTCGGCCGGCACCGGGGGCAGCACGGCGGTCGGCGGCACCAGCGACGTGGTCCTCCCCGGTGATCCCTCCGTTCCCGGCACTCCGGCCGACGGTGCGGCTGCTGGGCCGGCCGACGAGGTGGTCGTCGCCGGCGACGGCGCCGCGACGTCGGAGGGCGTCGGCGACTCCGCCGGGCCGGCGACCTCGGGTGGCGGCGCGGGCTCGGGCGGCGCCGAGACCCCCGACAAGGCCGAGGGGCAGACCGGGAGCGCCGGGGGAGCCGGGGACGCCGCGCTCGTGCGACGGCTTCGACGACGACCAGCCCGGTGTGACGTCCTCGACGATCACGGTGGCCAACGTCTCCGACATCTCCGGGCCGGTGCCCGGCATCTTCGAGTCGGCCCGGCAGGGCACCAAGGCCTACCTCGCCTACTTCAACGCCACCCAGAAGCTGTGCGGCCGCCGCCTCGAGCTCCTCGAGCTCGACTCGCGCGCCGACGCCGGCGCCGACCAGCAGGCCTACGCCCGAGCGTGCACCGAGACCTTCGCCGCGGTCGGCTCGATGTCGGCCTTCGACTCCGGCGGCGCCGCGACCGCCGCAGAAGTGCGGCCTGCCGGACATGCGCTCCACCGCGGTCAACCCCGAGCGCACGAAGTGCTCCACCTGCTTCTGCGGCGCAGTCCGTCGCGACCGGGCTCGTGCCGCGCGCGATGCCCGACTACTTCTCCGGCATCGACAAGGACGCGACCCAGCACGCCGCGCTGCTCTACATCAACGCCGGTGCGGCGGTGGTCAACGCCGCATCGTTCAAGAAGGGCTGGGAGACCGCAGGGCTGGAAGGTCGACTACTTCCAGGCCATCGACGTCTCGGAGTTCAACTTCGCGCCCTACGTGCAGCAGATGAAGGACAAGGGCATCAAGCTCGTCTACTACGTCGGCCCCTACCAGAACACCATCAAGCTCCAGCAGGCGATGAAGCAGCAGGGATTCGACCCGGAGTACTACCTCCAGGACTCCACGATCTACGACGCGAAGTACGCCGAGCAGGCCGGCGACCTGCCGAGGGCGCCTACGCCTACTCCAACATCGCGATGTTCGACGACAGCAGCAATGAGGAGATGCAGCTCTACCGCGCCTACCTCGAGCAGGTGAGCCCGGGCGCCGACCCCAACTTCTTCGGGCTCTACGCCTGGTCGGCGGCCCGGCTCTTCGTCGAGTCCGCCGTCGCCCTCGGCGGCGACCTCGACCCGCGCCTCGTTGGTCCAGAAGTTCGGGACGGTCCGCAGACTGGACCGCCAACGGTCTGCACTCGCCGCAGGACGTCGGCGGCAAGACGACCGGGCAAGTGCCAGAAGATCATCCGATTCACCGGCGGCAGCTGGAAGCAGGTGTCCAAGGGCGACTACCTCTGCGGCGACCTCGTCAGCACCGGACTAGGGGCCTAGGAGCCAGCATGGACAAGTTCATCACCTACCTCATCCCGGGGATCTTCACGGGGTCGGCCTACGCCATCGCGGCGAGCGGGCTGGTGCTGACCTACACCACGACGCGGGTGTTCAACATCGCCCACGGCGCCTTCGGGATGGTGCTGTCGTTCGTGTTCTGGGACTTCTCCCAGAAGCAGGGCCTGCCGGTCTGGCTCTCGTTGATCCTGGTGCTCCTGGTCGTGGGCCCCGCTCATCGGCTTCCTGATCCAGCGCTTCATCGCCCGCAACCTCGGCGACTCCCCGGTGAGCGTGACGCTGGTCGTGACCGTGGGGCTCTTCGTCGGGCTGATCGGCGTGGCCCAGCAGATCTGGCCGCAACGACGAGCCCAGGTTCGTGCCCCCGCTCCTGGCCGACGAGGCTGGCAACGACAAGGGGTTCGCGATCGGCGAGACCATCGTGACCGCCCAGCAGATGATCACCGTGCTCGCCTCGATCGTGGTCGCCGGTCGCGCTCTACCTGCTCCTCACCCGCACCCGCATCGGCACCGCGATGCGCGCCTCGGTCGACAACCCCGAGCTGCTCCAGCTCTACGGCGGCAAGCCCGACACGGTGGCGGCGCTGTCCTGGACGATCGGCATCTCGCTGGCCGGGCTCGCCGGCATCCTGCTGGTGCCGGTGGTCGGGCTGGACTACTACCAGCTCACGCTGCTGGTCATCAACGCCTACGCCGCCGCGATGGTGGGGCGGCTGAAGAGCCTGCCGCTCACCTTCGTCGGCGCCATGGCCCTGGGCATCGTGGACTCCATGGCGCTGGGCTACATCCCCACCGACAGCTTCCTGGCCGACCTGCGACCCGTCGTGCCCCCGCTCTTCCTCTTCGCAGCCCTGGTGCTGCTGCCGCAGGCGCAGCTGCGCATCGGCCAGGTCAAGGGCATCGTCTCGGCGCCGGTGCCGTCGCTCCCGCGGATGGGGATCTCGAGCGTGGTGTTCCTCGTGGTCCTCTACGTCGTCATCTCGCCGATGCCCGAGGCCCGGCTGCTGCTCGTCGGCACGGCGGCGACCTACGCGATGGTCATCCTCTCGCTGGTGCTGCTGACCGGGTACGGCGGGCACGTGTCGCTCGCGCAGCTCACCTTCGCCGGCGTCGGCGCGCTGGCCTACTCCAAGCTCGACTCGCCCAACCTGTCGGGCCTCCTCATCTCGGCCGCTGATCGCGGTCGCCGTCGGGCATGTTGGTCGCGCTGCCCGGTGCTGCGCCTGACCGGGCTCTACCTGGCGCTGTCGACGCTGGCCTTCGGCGTGCTGATGGACAAGGTCGTCTTCCAGGACGAGCGCGCCTTCGGCTTCGGCGGCGCGCTGGAGGCCAAGCGGCTCTCGTTCTTCGGCAACACCGTGGAGACCACCCAGGCCTACGTGATGGTGATGGGCGTCTTCTTCGTCCTCGTCGCGATGGCGATCCTGGTCCTGCGCCGCGGGCCGCTCGGTCGACTGCTGGTCGCGATGCGCGACAGCCCGGCCGCCTGCG
The DNA here is from genome assembly GCA_963822915.1 of uncultured Actinomycetota bacterium. GTDB lineage: Bacteria > Actinomycetota > Actinomycetes > Propionibacteriales > Nocardioidaceae > Nocardioides. The sequence continues at coordinate 53,783 of CAWGJR010000022.1, read as the reverse complement.
GCACCCTCGGCCTCGACCTGCGCTGGGCGCGGGTCGGCCTCTTCGGGCTCTCCGCCGGGGTCGCCGGTCTCGCGGGCGCGCTGTTCGCCGGGCTGCGCGGCACCATCGGTGCGGCCGACTTCCAGTACTTCAACAGCCTGCCGCTGCTGCTCCTCGCCGTGGTCTTCGGCATCACCTCGGTCACCGGCGCCACGCTCGGCGGGATCGGCCTGATGCTGCTGCCGGTGCTCCAGGCCGAGGAGCTCTTCGGCATCCCGCTCGGCGGGATCATGTTCATCATCATCGGTGGCGGCGCGGTCTTCGCGAGCCGCGACCCCAACGGTCTGGCCAGCCTGCTCTTCCGGCGTGGGTCGCCTCGGTCAGGCGCGGATCCTCTCGCGCGTCGAGCTCAACCTACCCAGCCTGCCCGGCCGGTCGGCTGCGACGGCCGGCGACGACCGAGGTCGCCGGCGGCGAGCTGCTCGACGACGGGCTCGCCGATCCTGCCCCTGCCAGCGCCGAGGCCGGTGTCCCCGTGGGCGCCGGGACGAAGGAGTCCTGATGAGCCTGCTCGAGGTCGACGACGTCGTCGTCCAGTTCGGTGGGGTCACCGCGGTCAACCACGCCACCTTCGAGGCCGAGGCCGGCAAGGTCACCGGCCTGATCGGGCCCAACGGTGCCGGCAAGACGACGTGCTTCAACGTGATCAGCGGCCTGCAGCGCCCGACCAAGGGCAAGGTCCGCTTCAACGGCAAGTCGGTCAACTCGGTGCCGGTCCACCGCCGCTCCAAGCGCGGCATGGGCCGCACCTTCCAGCGCCTCGAGGCCTTCGGCTCGCTGTCGGTGCGCGAGAACGTCCGCGTCGCCCTCGACATCCACCGCGGGCATCACCGGGCTCCTCAAGCCGGCCCGGTCCGACATCGACGGCCTGCTCGAGCGGGTCGGCATCGCGTCGTACGCCGACGACCGTGCCGACTCGATCCCCACCGGCACCGCACGGCTGCTCGAGCTCGCGCGCTGCCTGGCCGGCGACCCCAAGCTCCTGCTCCTCGACGAGCCGTCCTCGGGCCTCGACGAGACCGAGACCGACGCGTTCGGCGAGCTGCTGCGCGACCTCGCTGCCGAGGGACGCGGCATCTTGATGGTCGAGCACGACATGGACCTCGTCATGGGGGTCTGCGACACGATCCGCGTGCTCGACTTCGGCGAGGTCATCGCCGTCGGCGACCCGGCCGCGATCCGCGCCGACAAGCGCGTCCAGCAGGCCTACCTCGGCTACTCCGCCGAGGACGACGACCAGCCCGCTGCTGCGGCCGTGCCGCAGCCGGGCGCCGACGACCCGACCCTGACCATCCCGGCCGTTCGTCCACACGCCGGTCGCACCGAAGGAGCCTCGTCATGAGCGTGCCCATCCTCGAGCTGTGCGACGTCACCGCCGCCTACGGCCGGATCGAGGTCCTGCGTGGGGTCAACCTGACCGTCCCCCGCGGCGCGGTGATGGCGCTGCTGGGGCCCAACGGCGCCGGCAAGTCGACCCTGGTCAAGGTCATCTCCGGGCAGAAGGAGCTGACCGGCGGCGACGTCCACCTCGGTGGGATCAACGTCAAGAACGCCGACCCCGAGGAGCTGGCGCGGCTGGGGCTCTGCACCGTCCCCGAGGGACGCTCGGTCTTCCCCAACCTCACGGTCGAGGAGAACCTCTCCCTCATGTCGTACGCCGGGGTCTCGGCCGAGGCGGTCCTCGAGACGGCCTACGCCTACTTCCCGCGCCTCGCGGAGCGCCGCAAGCAGCTCGCCGGGACCATGTCGGGCGGCGAGCAGCAGATGCTCGCCATGTCGCGGGCGCTGGCCTCCGACCCGGCCCTGCTGCTGCTCGACGAGCTGTCGATGGGCCTGGCGCCCGCTGATCGTCGACGAGCTCTACGACACCGTGCAGCAGATCGCCGAGTCCGGGGTCTCGATCCTGTGCATCGAGCAGTTCGCCCGCACCGCCCTGCGGGTCTCCGACTATGCCGCCGTGATGTCGGGCGGACGGATCGTCGCCACCGGCGAACCCGGCAGAAGTTCTCGAAACCATGGACGACGTGATCCTCGGAGGAGCAGCATGAGCACCATGACCGCCAAGAGCCGCATCAAGCGGGGCGTGCTGCCGCTGACGGCGGCCGCCGTCGTCGGCGCGCTGCTCCCGCTCGGCGCCACGCCCGTCCAGGCGGCGCAGCCGCTGCGGTCAGCGGCCTCGGCCGGACTGGCCAAGGCGGCCGAGCCGGCCGAGCCGGCCTTCGCCGGCTACGCGACGACCGCGGCAGGCTCACCGATGAAGGTCGAGATCTACGAGCCGACCATCCCGCTGCCGGCAACCCCGCAGGCCGAGCTCAACTACGGCTACACCGCGATCGTCGCCGACTCCGACCAGCGCGCGCGCCCGGTCGAGCTACCTGTGGCCCGGTGGGCCGGTCGGCGAGGGGTTCAAGACGATCATCGAGAACCTCGGGCTGCCCGAGCGAGCTCGCCGCGCCGGTCGGTGAGAACGGCTACCCGATCCAGGTCAACGCCGTCTTCCCGGGCGGCCCCGAGGAGCAGACCGACGAGGCCGTCCCCGGCTCGATCCAGCGCGCCCGCGCGGTCGAGGACTCCGCCGAGGCGGAGAACGGCTACTCCACCGACGGCAAGGGCAACAACGACGACGGCGGCGGCAACGGCGGCGGCGGCAACGGGGGCGGTGGCGGACTGCCCCTCCCGGGTCTGCCCGACCTCCCGATCCCCCTCCCGTTGGTCGGCGGCGGCTCCGGCGGCTCGGGTGGCCTCCTCGGCCGCAGCGCGGCGACCTCGTCCTCCAGTGCGGCCGCCGACGACCGCACCGCTGCTCCCGCCCGAGCTCGCGGCGCTGGTCGACATCGGCGGCTATGCGTCCTACAGCACGTCCGACGGTGGCGACACCGCGTCCTCGCGTTCGCGCGCCAACGTCAGCGACGTCACCCTCCTCGGCGGCGCCGTGACGATCGAGGCCGTCAAGACCCAGGCGCGCACCTCGAGCGACGGCAAGAAGGGCGTCGCCGAGGGCGAGGCCCAGTACGGCGACCTCATCGTCTTCGGCCAGCGCTTCACCTACGGCGCCGACGGCTACGAGGCTGCTGGGCAGGGCGGGGCGATCCCGGGCCTGCCCGACGACGGCGCCAAGGCGCTCAAGCAGCTCGGCCTCGCAGATCTCGATGCCCAAGCCGAAGCTCACCGTCGACGGCGACGCTGCCGGGGCCACCGTGCCGGGGATGATCCTCGACTTCGACCTGACCGCGCTGCGCACCAACCTCGGTCCGCTCACCGGGGCGCTCAACGACCTGCTCGGGCAGATCCCGGCCGAGGCGGGGCAGCTCAAGAGCCTGCTCCAGGCCGCGGCCAACCTGTCGCCGCGCATCGTGTTCACCCTCGGCCTGTCCACCGCGTCGGTCGACACCTCGCAGCCGATCGACATCCCCGTGCCCGACGTCGACACCGACGACCCGGAGCCGACCGACGACTCGACCGAGGCGGCGCCCCCTCGGGCGGTGGCGGCGCCGGCGGTTCGACGACCACCGGTGACACTGCGGCCCCGGTCGCCGACGCGCCCGTCGGCGACACCGCGCCGGTCACCGAGGCGGCCGGCACCGTCCCGCTCGCCGCCTCGCAGCAGGCCGGGCTGCCGGGACTGTTCACGATCCCGATGCTGCTGATCCTGCTCGGCGTCGGCCTGGCCGGTCTCTTCGGCACCTACGTACGACGCCTCGGCCTGGCCGCCCTCGGCGGCTCGACCTCCTGCCCGCACGGCCTCACCTCCGGACTCCCCGACCTGCGAAAGATGGGCTGACATGACCACCGACACGACCGCACCCGCCCCGAGCCAGCCCGCGCGCGCCTCCGGGAGCCGCATGGGGGCGGGCACGGCCAACCTGCCGCGCGCCGGTGGCGGCAGGTCGTCCGGGGTCGCCCCGGTCAAGGGCAACAACGCCCAGCTGCTCCAGACGATCCTGTTCTGGGCCGGGGCGGTGATGATGCCGCTCGGCATCGTGATCATCCTGCTCGGCTACGTCGGCGTGGCGAACTCCGCCCAGGACTTCCAGCGCGACGCCTACATCTCCTCGGGAGGGTTCCTCGGTCTCGCGGTCACCTTCCTCGGTGGCTTCCTGTACTTCGGCGCCTGGCTGGCCCGCATCGCCTACGACAACCAGCAGGCCTCGCTACGTCTCGCTGACACGCTGCTCGTCCTGGCCGACGTGACGTCGGCAGCGGCCGCGACCCACTCGCCGGTCTCCGACGTCGCCGCGCTGCCGGTCACCGCCGGTGGGGGTACGACGCTGCACCGTCGCGACTGCGCACTGATCGCGCACCGCGACGACCTCCAGCCCACCGGAGGTCGCACCGGGCTGACCGAGTGTCGCGTCTGCAAGCCCTGACCTGTCCGGTGCGCTCCGGCGCGCAGCCGGAGCTCACTCCGGCAGCGGCGTCGCGACGATCTCGTCGGGGCGTGCCAGCAGCACCTGCTCGACGTAGTCGCGGGCGGCGTCGAAGGTGTCGACCTCGGCGCCGGCGCGCTCGGAGAGCAGCCACCGGTGCACCAGCACCTCGTGGAAGATCTCGGCCGGCTCGAGCTTGCCGCGCGCCTGCGGGGGCACCAGGGCGGTGACGGGCTCGTAGATCTCGGTGAGCCACCGGTTGGCCACCAGCCCGCGGTCCTCGCGACCGAGGTCGAAGTGGGCGGTGAAGGCAGCCAGGTCGTTGAGGAGCCGCCGGGCCTGGGCGTCCTCGACGTTGAGCCCGGTCAGGGCCTGCAGGTCGCGGCAGTGATGGCCGAGCTCGACGACCTTCGGCTGGATCCGCACCCGGTCGCCGTCGATGTCGGTGACGATGTCGAGCTCGTCGACGTCGAAGCCGAGGTCGTTGAGCCGCTCGATGCGCTGCTCGATGCGCCACATCTCGTCGGAGCCGAACTCCTCGGCGTCGGTGAGCTCGGTCCACAGGGCGTGGTAGCGCTCGTCGAGCATCTCGACGATGTCGTGGGCGCCGACGCTGTCGTCGAGCGACTCGCTGGCCTGGAGGTCGAGCAGCTCGGCGAAGATGTTCTCGGTGGCGATCGTCAGGTCGTGCTCGCGCATGCGGGTCGGACAGGCTCGAGCGCAGCTCGCCGGTCTCGGCGTCGACGAGGTAGGCCGCGAAGCCGCCGGCGTTGCGCCGGAACAGCACGTTGGACAGCGACACGTCGCCCCAGAAGAAGTCGGCGAGGTGCAGGCGCACCAGCAGCACGACGACCGCGTCGACGAGCGAGGGCAGGTTGTCGGCCTGCAGGCCGTGGGCGAACAGGCTGCGGTAGGGCAGCGAGAAGCGCAGGTGCTGGGTCAGCAGCGCGGCCGGCAGCGGCTCGCCGTCGGCGCCGACGCGGCCGGTGACCACGCCCTGGGGCGACGACGGCGGGCAGCCCCATCCGCTGCAGGTCACGCAGCAGGCGGTACTCGCGGAAGGCGATGTCCTCGACGGTCTCCTTGACCGCGTAGGTGCGGTCCCTGAGCCGGACGATCCGCACGACGTGGCGCGACAACCCCCGCGGCAGCGGCACGACGTACTCGTCGCTCCACTCCTCGAGGGGGGTGGACCAGGGCAGGGTCAGCAGGGCCGGGTCGGGCCGGTTGGCCACGATGTGCAGCGCCATCCGTCGACCCTAGTGCCGTCGGACCCGGCATCCTAGAACAGGTTCTAGTTTCGCTGCTACCGTCCCGGCATGACTCCCACAGCAGGGCCCCGCGTCGTCGTCCTCACCGGAGCCGCGTCGGGCATCGGCCACGCGACCGCCGAGCTCTTCCGCGACCTGGGCGACGTCGTCTTCGGTCTCGACATCTCCCCGACCGTGCCCGACGGCGTGACCTACGTCGAGTGCAACGTCGCCCAGCGTGCGTCGGTCGAGGCGGCCATCGCCACCTGCGTGGCCGAGCACGGCCGGATCGACGTGCTGGCCAACATCGCCGGCGTCGTGCAGTTCGGCCGCTTCGAGACCATCACCGACGACGAGTGGGACCGCGTGCACGCGATCGACCTCAAGGGGCCGTTCATGGTGATGCAGGCTGCGCTGCCCTACCTGAAGGAGTGCCGGGGCAACATCGTCAACGTCTCGTCGGTGGCCGGCCTCAAGATCCAGCCCTACACGTCGGCCTACGCCGCGGCCAAGGGCGGCCTGACGATGATGACCAAGGCGCTTGCCTGTGAGTTCGCCGAGGTCGGCGTCCGCGTCAACGCGGTCTGCCCCGGTCAGGTCGACACCCCGATCGTCACCGAGGTCGCCAACAAGTTCCCCGACCGACCTCGACCCCCGGGCGATGGACCGGCTGATGGCGATGCTCCCCGGTCGCGCCATCACCCCGGCCGAGCTCGGCTCGTCGATCGTCTACCTCGCCTCCGCCGAGGCCCGGATGATCACCGGCGCTGTGCTCGCCTTCGACGGTGGGATGACCTGATCGACCTACGTCGAATCCCACTTCGCGCTCCCGACGGCGGCCGTTAGGCTGGGCATCGCGCCGTGAGGCGCATGCCGCGTTAGCTCAGTTGGCAGAGCGTCACTCTTGTAAAGTGAATGTCGAGAGTTCGATTCTCTCACGCGGCTCGGTGTCCGAAGCGACGACGGTTCTCGTCCTGTCTTGAACGCACCACCGCAACCCGCGCCCGGCGTACGGCTCGTCGCGGTAGCGGGGGATCAGGTGGCAGTGGGCGTGGGGCAAGCCGTCTGGCCACTCCGACGCGTCCGACGTTCCACCCGACGTTCCAGCCGTCGGGGTGGTGCTGACCGGCGACGAGCGTCCTTGACCTCGACGAGCAGGGTCGCGACGTCGGACCACTCCCGCGCGCTCAGGTCCCGACGGTGCCTCGACGTGCAGCTGACGGGGATGACGATGCTCGATCCGATCGGGTGCTGGCTCGAGCGAGATGGCGTAGCAGGTGTCTGCTCGCGCGATGACGGAGTCGTCGTCCATCGTGCAGAAGGCGCAGTCCGAGAGCAGGTCAGTCGTGCCAGCAGCATTCGCCGCGGCAGACCGGCAACTCCCCAGCGGAGCGTGCGCGCCGTGAACCGCTCCGGCGGTGCCGCGATCGCGTCCTGCGCCGCGATCAGCTGGATCTCGCGGGTGCCGGCGGCGAGGGTGGCCTCGAGGATCGCGAAGACCGACGAGGTCGTGCGCTCGAGTGCGGTCGCGGGTGAGCCGGTCGTCGTGAGGTGGGCGAGGTAGAGCGCGGCGGTCACGTCGCCGCAGCCGTTGGGGGCGATCGGCAGCAGGGGAGTCGTGACGGCCCAGGCGCCGGCCTCGGAGACCGCGACGACGTCGAGGGTGTCGGCGGCGGAGTCGGTGTGCAGCACCGAGGTGACCAGCACGTCGCTCGGCCCGGTGGCGCGTACGGCGTCGACGGCGGCGAGCACCTCGTCGAGGGTCGTGGTGGTGCGTCCGGCGAGGAAGTCGAGCTCGAAGTGGTTGGGCGTGATCGAGGTCGGCGCGTGGCACGACCTCGTCGCGCAGGTACTCCGGGATCCCCGGCTTGACGAACATCCCGCGCCCGACGTCGCCCATGACCGGGTCGCAGCAGTAGACGGCGCTCGGGTTGGCCGCGCGCACCTGCGCCACGGCGTCGAGGATCGACGGCGCCGACCGCCGGGTCGCCCTGGTAGCCCGACAGCACGGCGTCGGCCTCACCGAGCACCCCGCGGTCGGCGATGCCGGCGATCACCTCGGCCACGTCGGCCGGGTCCAGCAGCGGCCCGCGCCACGCGCCGTACCCGGTGTGGTTGGAGAAGTGCACCGTGATCACCGGCCACACCTCGTGGCCCAGCCGCTGGAGCGGGAAGGTCGCCGCGGAGTTGCCGACGTGGCCGTAGGCGACCGAGGACTGGATGGAGAGGATCTTCACGACAGGCATTCTCTCGCGGATGAACCCGTGACGGGAAAACTAGAACGCGTTACAGTTATGCTCGGAATCATGGGACCCAGATCACATCCCCCGACGATGCGAGGTTGCACGGCATGGCGAAGAAGACCCACAGCAACGAGGCTGACTACGTCGTCGTCGGATCCGGCAGCGCCGGCGCCGCCGTCGCCGGACGGTTGGCCGAGTCCGGCGCGAGCGTGATCGTGCTCGAGGCCGGCAAGACCGACAACAAGTTCCTCACCAGGAAGCCGGGCATGATCGGCCCGATGCACTCGGTGCCGGAGATCAAGAAGACGGTCGACTGGGGCTACTACTCGGTCCCGCAGAAGCACCTGCTCGACCGCAAGATGCCGGTCCCGCGGGGCAAGGTCGTCGGTGGGTCGAGCTCCATCAACGGGATGGTCTACGTGCGCGGCAACCGCGCCAACTACGACTCGTGGGCAGCCGAGGGCAACGTCGGCTGGGACGCCGACAGCGTCAACGCGGCGTACAAGAAGCATGGAGGACTTCGAGGACGGCGAGAACGCCTTCCGCGGCGCCGGTGGTCCGATCAAGATCACGCGCAACAAGATCCCGCAGGAGGGCTCGCTGCAGTTCCTCCAGGCCACCGCCGACACCGTGGGCTGCGCGATCCTCGACGACTACAACGGCGAGTCGCAGGAGGGTGTCAGCCGCATGCAGCAGAACGCTGCCGACGGCCTGCGCTACTCCGCCTCGCGCGGCTACATCCACCACCTCGCACCGCAGAGCCTCGAGCTCCAGTCGGAGGTGCTGGTCACCAAGGTGGTCATCGAGAACGGCCGCGCCACCGGCGTCGAGGTCACCGACCTGACCAAGGGAGGTGGCAAGCGCACGATCCGGGCCGGCAAGGAGGTCATCCTCGCGGCCGGCTTCGTCGGCTCCGCACAGATCCTGATGCTGTCCGGCGTCGGCCACGCCCAGCACCTCAAGGACCACGGCATCGAGGTCCACGCCGACCTGCCGGTCGGCGACAACCTGCACGACCACATGTTCCACGCGCTGACCTTCACCGCCGACTCCAGCACCAACAAGGGCACCGCGCCCTACTTCGCCAAGGGCGTGATGAAGGAGGTCATGCGACCGGGCACGACCTTCATGGCCAACTCGGTCTTCGAGGTGCTCGCGTTCCTCAAGACCTCCCAGGCCACCGACAACGTCCCCGACCTGCAGCTGCACCTGCTGCCGTGGGCCTACGTCTCGCCCAACCAGGACGAGCCGATCCGTCACGACGTCGACAAGCGCCCCTCGCTGACGGTGCTGAGCACGCTGATCTACCCCAAGAGCCGCGGCACGCTGCGCCTGGCCTCGGCCGACCCCGGCGCCTCGCCGTTGATCGACTTCCAGTACCTCGCCGACCCCTCCGACCTCGAGGTGCTCGGCGAGGGCTCGGAGCTGGTGCGCGAGATCTTCGGCAGCTCCGCCTTCGGGGGCTCCATCAAGGGCGAGCTGCACCCGGGCAGCCCACCTCAAGGGACAGGCGCTGCGCGACGAGATCCTCAACCGCGCCACGTCGGTCTACCACGGCGTCGGCACCTGCCGGATGGGCGTCGACGAGCTCGCCGTCGTCGACCCCGCAGCTCAAGGTCCGCGGCATCGAGGGCCTGCGCGTCTGCGACGCCTCGATCATGCCGTCGATCACCGGCGGCAACACCAACGCTCCCGCCATCATGATCGGCGAGATGGGCGCCCAGCTCGTCCTCAACGGGAAGTAAGAGATGACCACCACCAGCGAACGGCCCGACACCAGCGCCGCGCACCCGCCGATCACCCGTCCGGCGACCGTCACCCCCGGCTTCCTCCAGGGCCTGGTCTCGCGGGTGCCCGGATCGGGCGGCGCCACCTGGCCGCTCACCGAGGTCTACACCGGCGAGGTCCTCGTCGAGCTGCCCCAGTCGACCCCGGCCGACATCGAGAAGGCCTTCGCCAAGGCCCGCCTGGCGCAGGCGGAGTGGTCGGCGTGGCCGCTGGCGAAGCGGCTCGCGGTCTTCAAGCGCGCCCACCAGATCTACCTCGACAACGCCCAGACCACGACCGACCTGATCCAGGTCGAGAGCGGCAAGAACCGGCGGATGGCGATCGAGGAGACCTGCGACCCGCCGATGGTGATGAGCCACTACCTCAAGCGTGCCGCCAAGCTGCTCGCTCCGACCAAGCGCGGCGGCCCGGTCCCCTTCCTCACCACGTCGACCGAGATCCGCCAGCCCAAGGGTGTCGTCGGCATCATCGGCCCGTGGAACTTCCCGTTCGCGACCGGCATCTCCGACTCGATCGCGGCCTTGATGGCCGGCAACGGGATCGTCCTCAAGCCCGACAACAAGACGGCGCTCTCGCCCTTGTACGGCGTACAGATGCTGGAGGAGGCCGGGCTTCCCCGTGGCCTCTTCCAGGTGGTCTGCGGTGAGGGCCCGGACGTCGGCCCGACCCTGATCGACAACGCCAACTACGTCATGTTCACCGGCTCGACGGCGACCGGTCGCGTCATCGGCGAGCGCGCCGGGCGCAACCTCATCGGCTGCTGCCTCGAGCTCGGTGGCAAGAACCCGATGATCGTGCTCGAGGACGCCAACATGGACGACGTCGTCCAGGGCGCCCTCTTCGGCGCCTTCGGCAACACCGGCCAGATCTGCATGCACATCGAGCGGATGTACCTCCCCGAGTCGCGCTACGAGGAGTTCAAGACGGCCTTCGTCGCCGCCGCCGAGGGCCTCGACGTCCGCGCGGCCTACGACTTCGGTCCCGACATGGGCTCGCTGGTCTCGGTCGACCACCTGCGCAACGTGCAGGCCCACGTGGAGGACGCGATCGCCCTGGGCGCCACCGTGCTGACCGGCGGCAAGGCTCGCCCCGACCTCGGTCCGGCGTTCTTCGAGCCGACGATCCTCGAGGGCGTCACCCAGGACATGCGCTGCGGGGTGACCGAGACGTTCGGCCCCGTCGTCGCGCTGCACTCCTACCGCACCGTCGACGAGGCCGTCGCGCTCGCCAACGACACCGACTACGGCCTCAACGCCTCCGTGTGGGGCACCGACATCGACGCCGCCTGTGCGGTGGCGGCGCGCATCGAGGCCGGCAACGTCAACGTCAACGACATCCTCGCCACGGCCTTCGCCTCCAAGGGCACGCCCTCGGGCGGGGTCAAGACCTCCGGCGTCGGCGCCCGTCACGGCGACCAGGGCCTGCTGAAGTACACCGACGTGCAGAACCTCGCGGTGCTCAAGAAGCAGGTCATGGGCGCCCGCCCGGGCCAGGACTACGACGAGTACGTCAAGGGGATGCTGTCGGGGCTGAGGATGATGCGGAAGACACGTATCCGCTGACCTCTGGCACCCGCGGGCTACCGTCGACGTCATGAGCGAGATGACCTACCGCCCACTCGGTGACTCCGGCCTGATGGTGAGCGCCGTCGGCATCGGCTGCAACGCGTTCAGCCGGCGCGTCGACCTCGCCGGCGTCGGCGCGATCCTCGATGCTGCCCAGGACGTCGGCGTCACCCTGCTCGACACCGCCGACATCTACGGCGACCCGCCCGGCGGCAGCGAGGAGCTGATGGGGCAGGCCCTCCAGGGTCGACGCGACGAGTTCGTGCTGGCGACGAAGTTCGGCATGGACATGCGGGGCGCCAACGGCGAGGACCACGGCGTACGAGGGTCGCGTCGCTACGTGCGTCGGGCCGTGGAGGCGAGCCTGCGTCGGCTGCGCACCGACCACATCGACCTCTACCAGCTGCACGCCCCCGACCCGGTCACCCCGGTCGAGGAGACCCTGTCGGTGCTCACCGACCTGGTGCGCGAAGGGAAGATCGGCTACCTCGGCTGCTCGAACTTCGCGGGCTGGCAGGTCGCCGACGCCGAGTGGACCTCGCGCAGTGCGGGCCTCGAGCGCTTCGTCAGCGTGCAGAACCGCTACTCGCTGCTCGACCGCACCATCGAGGACGAGGTGGCGCCGGCGTGCGAGGAGTACGGCCTCGGCATCCTCCCCTTCTTCCCCCTGGAGTACGGCCTGCTCAGCGGCAAGTACCGCCGCGGCCAGGCCGCCCCCGACGGCTCGCGGGCCACGACCGGACCGTCGGCCTGGCTCGAGGCCGCCGACTGGGACCGGATCGAGGCCCTCGAGGCGTACGCCGCCGCGCGCGACGTCGAGGTGCTCGACGTGGCGATCGCCGGCCTGGCGGCCCAACCCGCCGTCGGCTCCGTCATCGCCGGCGTCTCCTCGGGGGAGCAGGTGCGCCGCAACGCCGCGGCGCTCGCCTGGCAGCCGACCGCCGCCGACCTGGCCGAGCTGGACGACATCAGCAACCCTGCCTGACGGGGCCGAGTCGGCGCCTGTAGGCGCCGACTCGGCGCCCCCGCGCACCTCGAGTCGGCGCGTCTAGGCGCCGACTCGGCGTCCGGCTCGGGCTGGGGTGCTCGGCGGCGCCGCCCGCGCAAGCGCGGCCCGGGCCGTCGCCACTCCAGTCCCCACCACCACAAACCCTCGTCCGTTGGCCACGAACTACAGAGAAACCGCCCCGATCCCTGCGGTCTGTGACCAATCGACCAAGCGAAACCGCAGGTCGCGCAGGCGCCGCGTCAGCGCGAGGTCAGGCGACCTGCAGCGACCGCTTCGACAGCCCCATCCAGAACCCGTCGATGACCTGGGTGCCGGGGTCGTCCGGCCTGCTGGCGGCACCGAGCGTGACGAACAGCGGGCTGAGGTGCTCGACCGTCGGGTGGGCGTAGGGGAGTCCCGGTGCTCGGTGCGTGTAGTCGGCCAGGGCGTCGACGTCGCCCGATGCCAGGGCCTCGGCGGCCCACGCGTCGAACTCGGTCGACCAGCCGGGCGGGGCGGCGTCGATGCGGAAGTCGGTGAGGAACGGCAGGCCGTGGGTGAGGAAGCCGGACCCGACGATCAGGACGCCCTCGTCTCGCAGCGGTCGCAGGCGCTCACCCAGCCGCAGGAGAGTCGCCGGGTCGTGGGTCGGCAGCGACATCTGCACGACGGGGACGTCGGCCTCGGGATACATGATGCGCAGCGGCACCCAGGCGCCGTGGTCGAGTCCGCGGGAGGCGTGCTGGTGCAACGGCTCGGTGGTCGGCATCATCGCGGCGACCCGGTTGGCCAGGGCGGTGGAGTCGGGAGTCGCGTAGGTCATCCGCGAGTACTTCGGGTCGAAGCCACCGAAGTCGTAGACGAGCGGTGCCTGGCTCGCCGTCAAGGACACCGGTGCGGACTCCCAGTGGGCGCTGACGATCAGGATGGCGGTGGGGCGGGGGAGGTCGTGTGCCCAGGACGCCAGCTGACCGGACCAGAGCGGATCGTCGAGCAACGGCGGAGCGCCGTGACCGATGTAGAGGGCGGGCATGCGGTAGTTCATGTTTCAACTATACCTGACGGCTGGCGTCGTGATCGCCCAGTGCCGTCCAGTCGATCGGGGAGACGCCCCGCTCGACGAGCAGGGCGTTGACCCCGCTGAAGGGGCGGGAGTCGAAGAAGCCGCGGTACGCCGACAGCGGTGACGGGTGCGCGGACTCGACCCAGGGGATCGGACCCAGCAGCGGCTTGAGGGACTGGGCAGGCTTGCCCCACAGGATCGCGGCGAGCGGTGGGTCTCGGCCCGCTGCGCCAGGGCGCGGATCGCGCACTCGGTGACCTCCTCCCACCCCTTGCCGCGGTGGGAGTTGGCGTCACCGGGGCGCACGGTCAGGACGCGGTTGAGGAGCATCACGCCCTGGTCGGCCCAGCCGCTCAGGTCGCCGTGCTTCGGTGGCGTCCACGAGTCGCGGCCGACGTCGGCGCGCAGCTCGGTGTAGATGTTGACGAGGCTGGGTGGCAGCGGCCACACGTCGCGCTCGACGGCGAAGCTGAGGCCGATCGGGTGCCGGGGGTTGGGGTAGGGGTCCTGTCCCACGACGAGCACCCGCACGTCGGCCAGCGGACGACGGAAGGCGCGGAAGATCGCGTCGCCGGCTGGTTGGTAGCCGCGGCCGGCCGCGACCTCCTCGCGCAGGAAGTCGCCGAGCCGGGCGATCCGGTCGTCGACCGGGCCGAGGGCCTCGGCCCAGTCGGAGGCCATCAGGCCCTGGTCGACCAGCTTCGCGAGCGCGCTCATGGGAGTCGAGCCTAGCCAGGGCGGGGGAAGGCGGGCGGGTGCCCCCGTGAGCCGGGTACTGACCGCAACCGAAGGTCACCGGGCTTCGTCGACGCTCGCTGGCGCTCGCTGCTCAGCCTCCGGTGCGTCCCTCGGAGGCTGAGCAGGGCGAGCCCCTGGGCGAGCCCGTCGACGAAGCCCCGTGAGCCGGGTGCGGACCGTAGCCATGGTCACCGGGCTTCGTCGACGCTCGCTGGCGCTCGCTGCTCAGCCTCCGGTGCGTCCCTCGGAGGCTGAGCAGGGCGAGCCCCTGGGCGAGCCCGTCGACGAAGCCCCGTGAGCCGGGGCACTGACCGCAACCGAAGGTCGCCGGGCTTCGTCGACGCTCGCTGGCGCTCGCTGCTCAGCCTCCGGTGCCGCTGGCGCTCGCTGCTCAGTCTCCGGCGCGGCCGGGTCGGAAGGTCGCCGACCTCGGCAGGAACGGACGTCGGCCGCGCTCACCCACCTCGACCCGCAGGATCGCCTGGTGCGAGGCGTCGCCCTGGATGGCCGACTGGTTGGCGACGAGCACCGAGGTGCCGTGGAACGTCGCGTTGCTGGGACTGTCGAACGGGATCGGGGAGCCGTTCTCGCCGACGAACGGCAGGTCGGGGAAGCGGTCGACCTCGCGCCCCTTCGCCGTGAGCTCGACCAGCTGGGCCGTGAGGCCGACCATCGCGATGTAGACGTGGCCGGATCGACCGATCCCGAACCCGTCGGGCAGGTCCGTCGGCAGCGAGGTCCACAGGGTGCTGATCGGACCGGGACCCTTCTTGCGTCAGCTTGAGCCGCAGCAGCTTCCCGCTCGCGGGGTCGGCGCTGCCGTCGGACGTGGTCTGCTGGGTGATGAGGAAGTCACGCTGACGGGGGCGGTAGACGATGCCGGTCGTGCCGAAGCCCAGGACGCCCACCAGCTCGGGGCCCTCGAACCACCGCTGGACCGTGCCGTCGCGACGTACGCGCCAGATGACGCCCTGGGCGTAGTCGGTGACGAAGAGGTTCTTGGGACCCCAGGTCGCGTAGTTGGGCACCGAGCCCCTCGGCAGGGTCGCGATCCGTCGGAACTTGCCGGTGCGCAGGTCGAGGGTGAGCACCGCGCGGCGCGAGGTCTCGAGCAGGACCAGACGGCCGTCCCTGGTCTGGTTGGCGACCTGGACGCCGTGGTCGGCTCCGAGGCGCTGGCCGGGCACGGTCCAGGAGCGCAGCAGGGCACCGCCGCGGCTCCACTCGAAGACGCGGGAGCGTTGTCGGTCGCCCGCGACGTAGGTGCCGGCGTAGACGCGGCCGTTGGTGTGACGGTGCACGTAGGCCGGGTAGCCGGGGGAGGGGACCTTGGCGAAGACGCGGGTCGTCCACTTCGGGTCGCCGGGCCTGGCCACCGCAGGCGGTGGAGGACGCCGGCACGACCGCCAGCAGCGCGCCGGCGAGCACCAGTGCGACGAGGACGGCCAGCGCGCGGGCCCCGGCCCTCATCGCAGTCGCTCCACCACTTCGACAGCGGCGCGCTCGCCCGAGCGCACGGCACCGTCCATGTAGCCGCTCCAGTAGGTCGAGGTCTCGGTGCCGGCCCAGTGGACCCGTCCGAACGGACGCCGGATGGCCGAGCCGTAGCGCGAGAACGAGCCGTCGGCGTGGTGGATCGAGGTCGGTCCGCCTCCGGTCCAGCGCTCCTCGGTCCAGTCGTGCTCGGTGTACTCCACCGGGTGCAGCGCCTGCTCGCCGAACATCGCCGCGAATCCCTCGAGCACCGCGCGACGTCGCTCGGCCTGCGGCATCCGACCGTAGGTGCGCCAGGCGTCGCCGCCGACGAAGGCGAGCAGGACCCCTGGCTCGCCGTCCTTCGGACTGTTGTCGAAGACGGCGCGGGCGGCGCCGGAGTCGTTGATGCCGAAGCCACTCAGCCCGGCCTTGCGCCAGAACGGCGTGCGGTAGACCGCGTCGCACTTCATCAGCTTGCCCATGTCCTGGGCCGCGAGCAGCTTGCGGCGGCGTACGGGCAGGCGAGGGAACCAGTCGAGGTCGAGCACCATCGGGGGAGGTGCTGCGACGATGACGCGCTTGGCCGTCACGACGCCGCGGCCGGTGTGCACCTGCACCCGGTGGTCGCGCTGGACGATCTTGTCGACCGGCGCGCGCAGTGCCACGATGTCGCCGAGCTGCTCGGCCAGGCGCAGCGGCACCAGCTGGGAGCCGCCGACGAAGCGTCGCTCCTGGGCTCCCTTGACGGTGTCGGAGTTGCGGGCGAAGGTGCCCACGTGGCGCTCGTCGCCCGAGCAGGCGACGTACCAGAGCACGAAGAGGAGCGAGAGCTGGCGCGGATCGGCGCCGAAGCCGGGCTCGCTCCAGCACTCGATGAGGTTGGCGACCCCCTCGGGGTTGAGCACGGCGTTCGAGCGGATGAAGTCACGCAGGGTCATCCGGTCCCACTCGCGGGCCCGCGGGTGGCTCCACGGTGCGTCGACGGCGATCTCGGATGCGTACTGGTCGATCAGGGTCAGCAGGATGCCGGCGTCGGCCAGGATCGTCGGGTCGGGCGGGACGGTGCCGGAGTACTCCAGGCGGCCGAGCGTGGAGGAGACGTAGACGCTGTTGCCGTCGACGTGCTCCTCGAACGTCGGCACCTTCAGCTCCGTGGCCAGGCGCCTGATGTGGGTCTGGGTCGGTCCGATGAAGGCTCCGCCGGCCTCGATGGTGGCGCCCTGGGTCTTCAGCTCGTGGTTGAGCACCCGGCCGCCGACCCGGTTGCGGGCCTCGACCACCAGCACCGAGAGGCCCTTGCGAGCGGCGTCGCGCGCGGCGACGAGGCCGGCGATCCCGGCGCCGACGACGACCACGTCCACCGAGCGCGGCAGCCGTCCTTGGAGGCCGGACGGTCCGCCGGCGACCGCGGAGTCGACCCCGAAGGCGCCGAGTCCGACGCCGGCTCCGATCGCGGAGGCGCTGCCCAGGAGTCGGCGACGCGAGAGATCGGGAAGCGGGGGATGGCTCATCACAGGACTCCGAACCTGAATAAGTGTCATGTTTCTGTTGGGTACCTTACACTCCCGACATGGCAGTGACCGCGGGCGTACGACCGGGTGGCCAGTCTCCCTCGCGGCGGGCCCCCGTGCAGGCGAGAAGTCGAAAACGGGTGGAGGCGATCCTCGATGCCGCCGAGAGGCTCGTCGTGCAGCGAGGCGTCGAGGACCTGACCACGCGCGAGATCGCCGCGGCCGCCGAGGTGCCGGTGGCCTCGCTCTACCAGTACTTCGCCGACAAGGAAGGCGTCCTGCTGGCCCTGGCCGAGCGGCACATGCGCGAGATGGACGAGCAGACGCTGATCGACCTCGAGGCAGCCCGGGCCGAGGGGCCGCTGAGCGTGGCGCGCCTGGTGGAGACCAGCATGCGTGCCTTCGTGAAGGTCTACCTGCGCCGACGGGCCTTCGTCGAGATCTACCTCCGAGGCCGCACCAACCGGGCCCTGCACGCCTACGGTCGCGAGCACAACCAGCGCATCGCGACGATGCTGCGCGACGTCGCACTCGTCGAGGGACTGGCCGGCGAGGACCTCCCCGAGCAGGCGGCCGTGCTCGCCGTCGAGCTCGGCGACCGGATCTTCCAGCTGGCCTTCGAGCACGACCACACCGGCGACGAGGCGATCATCGAGGAGGGCATCGTGCTCCTCACCTCCTACCTCGAGCGCTACGAGAGGTCGGACGGGTGAGCCACCGCGAGGAGGTTGCCGAGGCGGCTCGCCTGCTGGCGGTCGAGGGGCTCCTGGTCGGCACCTCCGGCAACGTGAGCCTGCGGGTCGGCGACCTCGTGGCCGTGACCGGGTCGGGAGTCGCGCTCGCACAGGCGACGGGGTCCGACGTCGTCGTCGTCCGTCTCGACGGTTCCCACGTCGAGGGGTCGCTGCCGCCCACCTCCGAGCTCGAGCTGCACCTCGGCGTGTACGCCGACCGTCCCGACGCCGGGGCGGTGGTGCACACGCACGCGCCGTACTCGACCGCCGTGGCCTGTGTCCTCGACGAGCTGCCGGTGCTCCACTACCAGCACCTGCTGCTCGGCGGTGCCACCCGCGTCGCGCCGTACGCGACCTTCGGGTCGCGGGAGCTGGCCGCCCACGTGCGTGCCGCACTCGAGGGACGGACGGCCGCCTTGATGGCGAGCCACGGCTCGGTCACCGTCGGTGCCACGCTCCAGCAGGCGGTCGACCACGCGATCCTGCTCGAGTGGCTGTGCGCCCTGCAGCACCGCGCGAGCGCCCTCGGTCCGGT
Source organism: uncultured Actinomycetota bacterium (assembly GCA_963822915.1). Lineage (GTDB taxonomy): Bacteria > Actinomycetota > Actinomycetes > Propionibacteriales > Nocardioidaceae > Nocardioides. Next base: position 35,486 of record CAWGJR010000022.1, on the reverse strand, counting down.
GCGACCGCTCACCGACGCCGAGCAGGCCGACGTGGTCGTGGCCGCGCTCGCGCGCAACTACGGCGGACGCTCCGCCGGAGCACAGCCTGTCGAGGAGACGTCATGAAGGTCGCCTGCGTCGGGGTCCACGTCCTCGACACCCACGTCATCGGGATCGAGTCCATCCCGGACTCCTCCGACGGTCAGCTGGTCGAGACGATCCGGCTGTCCGCAGCCGGGACGGCCGGCGGCACGGCGCTCGTGCTCGCACGACTCGGCGCCGAGGTGGCGTCGTACGGCGCCGTCGGCACCGACCCGCTGGCCGACGTGCTCGTCGCCCTGCTGGGCCGCGAGGGCGTCGTCACCGACGGACTCGTGCGACTGCCCGAGCAGCAGACCTCGGCCTCGGTCCTGCCGGTGAGACCCAACGGCGATCGCCCCGCCTGGCACTGCATCGGGGCCAACGGCGCCTTCACGCTCGACCTCCTGGAGCGCGGGCTGCTCGTCGGGGTCGACCACCTGCACCTCGGGGGACCCGAGTTCCTCGGCGGGCCCGCCGCGGGTGAGCTGCTGGCCTGGGCGCACGAGCAGGGGATGACGACGTCGGTCGACGTCCTCGCCCCCGGTGACCCCGACCTGCTCGCCTGGATCGCCGACGCGCTGCCGCACACCGACTACCTCCTGCCCAACGACGAGCAGGTGCGCGGGTTCACCGGAGAGGACGACCTGGCGGTCGGCGCCCGCGCGCTGGTCGCGGCCGGCGCCGGGTGTGTGGCGGTGACCCAGGGAGCGCGGGGCGCGCTGGTCGTGACCGCCGAGGACGTGCTCGAGGTGGCGGCGTACCCGATCGCGGAGGTGGACCTCGTCGACACCACCGGGTGCGGTGACGCCTTCTCGGCCGGCTTCCTGCGCGGGCTCTCCCTCGGGCACGATCGCGAGCGGTCGGCGCGTCTCGGCTGCGCGACCGCGGCCCAGGTCGCCCGTGGGCTCGGGACCGACGCGGGGGAGTACTCCCTCGCCTCCGTGGAGGCCGTGGTCGCAGCGGGGCCCTGACCCGTGGTCGGTCTGGTGGCGCGGTGGTGCTCAACGCGAACAGCTGAGCGCCGACCGGCGCCTACTCGTCGTCGACGACCGTCAACGACGGCGTGCCGCGACGCACCGGCTTGCTGAGCCGGTCTCGCTGGAAGGTCACGAGGGTCTCGCGGATCTCGGGGCTGGCGGCCTTCAGCAGCAGGTTGGTGGCCTGGCGTCCGCCGGGGTTCTCCTCGTCGGACTCGTCGAGCACCGCGGCTGCGTCGAGGAGGAGCCCGGCGGCGTAGTCGCTGACGTTGGCCGGGTCGAGCTTCTCGAGGAGCCGTTCGAGCGTCGGGTCGACCTGGGCGCGGCCGCGCGCCTGGGCATCGGCCGCGGCTTCCTCGATGGCCTGGATGCAGTCGTCGACGACGGGCAGCATCGCCGCGGTGACGGGCAGCCGCACGAGCGGCGGGCCGTTCTCGGGAAACAGCGGCTGGACCGACCAGCCGCGGAAGTGCATGGCGTCGGCGAAGACGAAGATGTCGCACGTGGCGTCGGCGCGCAGCGCGATCGTCGTGGCGTCGGGCTGGGCGACGAGGGTCACCCCGCGCGCGTCGACGAGGCCCTCGGCGAGTCGTGCGGTGGCGTCGAGACCGTCGATGGCCAGCTGAGCGCACCGCTCGTGGCCGGCCTCGCGCAGGGTCTCGGCCAGCTCACCCAGGACCCCGCTCGGCGGGCTCCAGGTCGTCGCGGTGTCGAGGGGGCCGCGCGGACCGAGGCTGGAGGCGTGGACCGCGCGCCGCTCGGCGGCGTCGCGGTGGAGGACCACCGACAGGTCGGAGGCCGTGCCCCGGTCGGGGCCGACGTCGATGCTGATGGAGGTGACGCCGGGGACGGCGAAGCCCCACGGCAGGCGCAGACGGCCCGCGAGCTCGGCGTAGGCGAGGGCCCAGCCACCGCTGGACGCATCGACGTGCAACGGCACCTGGTGGGCGGAGGTCGCCGCCGCGATCCAGGCGACCGGGTCGACCGTGCCGTGCGTGTAGGAGGGGGCCGAGGCCACCACCAGCACGGTCTCCTCGCGGATGAGGGCTGTCATCGGGCCGACCTGGACCGATCCGTCGGCCGCCACGGGGGCGACCACCGGCGTCACGCCGACGGCGGCAGCCGCGGCGAACCAGGCCGGGTGGGCCGAGTGCGGGAGGACCACGGTGGGGCGCTTGAGGCTCGGACGGGCGTCGCGTGCCGCGCGGACGATCAGGAGGGCCGACTCGATGAGGCCCGCGGCGACCGTGCCGACCGTCTCCTCGGGCGCCTGCAGCAGGTCGCACACGAAGCCGACCAGCTCGTTCTCGGCCTGCTGCCGGCTGCGGGGCGCCTCGGCACCGCGCTTGAGTCCGTGGGTGGCGGGGTGTGCCAGGCGACCGTCGTCGAGGTCGATGCCGGCGAGGGCGGTGAGATTGCGCTCGGTCTCTTCGTCGGCGGTCGTCGCCGTCTTCATCAGCTGCAGCCGGGCGGTGGCGCTGGTCATGACAAGCCCTCTTCGGGTCGGAGCACGGTTGGTGGTGTGGGGGAGCGCGACCGCCACGTCGACGCTGTGTTCCACCAAGAGTAGTGCGAAGCGCCGACGTTGCCCTCACGCATCTGGACCCCACCGTGTAGTCACAAATGACTAGGAACCGAGTGGTCGTGCCGGGACGTGGTGGTGCCGTCGTCAGCGGCTGGGGCGCTGCAACCGGTCGAGGAAGGCCACCAGCACGGCCTCGCGCAGCTCCGGGGACGCCAGGTCGAGCAGCGCGTTGACCTCGGCCATCCTGGTGGGCAGCGCCAGCCCGACGTCGGGACCGGTCTGGGTCTCGGGGGCCGCGAGCAGCCCGGCCGCCGCGAGCAGCCCGTCGAACTCCTCGGCGCCGATCGCGGCCGGGTCCAGCGTCGCGACATAGTCCGCGACCCCCGGGTCGACGGCGACCGGACCGGCGGCGAGCGCGGCCGCGGTCGATGCGCGCAGAGCCTCGAGGAGGTCTCCGACGTGCGGGAGCGTCGCGGCGCTGACCGACAGGTGCACGGTGGCGGGCTGGTCGTCGTAGGACAGCTGCGGCTGCACGAAGAAGCCCCGGGCGGCCATCTCGTCGCAGATCGTGAACGGGTCGCAGCCGACGTCGCACACCAGCGCGAGCAACGTCGAGTCGGGCTCCACCAGCACCCTGATGCCGGAGATCCGGTCGATCCCCGCCGCGATCTCGTCGACCGCGGCGAAGACCTCGTCGGCGAGCCGCTGGTAGCCGTCGTCCCCGATCGACTGCACGGTCGCCCAGGCGCCGGCGACGGGGCCGCCCGAGCGCGTCGACTGCATCGTGGAGTTGAGCATGGTGTAGCCCGGCCAGGCCGCGGAGGCGAAGTACTGCGACCGACGCAGCTCGGGTGTGCGGTGCAGCAGCAGGGAGGCGCCCTTGGGGGCGTAGGCGTACTTGTGGAGATCGACGGAGATCGAGGTGACGCCCTCCACCTCGAACGTCCAGTCGGGGACCGGCCTCCCCGCGCGTCGGGCGTAGGGCAGCACCCAGCCACCGATGCACGCGTCGACGTGGCAGCGCACTCCGCGCTCGGCCGCGAGGGCCGCGATGTCGCGGACCGGGTCGACGACCCCGTGGGCGTACGACGGCGCGCTGGCCACCAGGAGCACGGTGCGGTCGTCGACGGCCGCGGCCATCGCCGCCGGGTCGGCGCGGAAGTCGGGGCCGACCGGGACCAGGCGCGCCTCGACCCCGAAGTAGTGCGCGGCCTTGTGGAACGCCGCGTGCGCCGTGCTGGGCAGGACCATCGCGGGTCGGTCGACGTCGGGTCGGCCGTCGCGTGCGGCCTGCACGGCGAGCAGGACCGACTCGGTGCCGCCCGAGGTGATCGTGCCGACCACGTCGGGTGGGGCGTCGAGCAGCCGGGCGGCGAAGGCGACGAGGTCGTTCTCCATCTGCAGCAGGCTGGGGAAGGCGGTGGGGTCGAGCCCGTTGGAGCCGGCGAAGGCGGCGACCGCCTCCCGAGCGGTCCGGTCGACCTCGGCCAGCCCCGAGTCGTAGACGTAGGCCAGCGTGCGGCCACCGTGCACGGGCAGGTCCCCCTCCTGGAGGACTCGCAGGCGGGCTGCCACGTCGGCGGCGGTCGCGGCGGGCGCGGCGGGCGCGGCGGGAGGGAGGCGGTCGGTCATGGCTGCTCCGAGAGGTCGTCGTCGAGGCGGTAGCGCACCAGCCAGCAGAGGCTGAGCGCGACCAGGAGGGTGGGCACGAGGGAGAAGCCGAGGGTGATCGCGGTGCGCGCCGAGTCGGACTGCACCACGTCCCCCGACGTGCTCGACACGTAGCCGCCCAGGGCGAGCACGACCGCGAGGAGGCCCGGGCCGAGCGCGAGTCCGAGGGTCTCGCCGGCGGTCCACACCCCGGTGAAGACCCCGACCCGGCTCTCCCCCGTCCGGGAGGCGTCGAGGGCGGCCACGTCCGGGAGCATGGAGAGCGGGAAGACCTGGCAGCCGGCGTACCCGACCCCGATGAGAGCAGTTGCAGCGAAGACCACCGCGGTGGGTGCGACCTGCGCGGAGGCGGTGAGCGCTGCGCCCAGGGCCAGCACGAGGGAGGAGGTCAGGTAGCCCCGACGCTTGCCGATGCGCTCGCCGATCCGGGTCCAGAGGGGCGTCAGCAGCAGCGCCGGGCCGACGAAGCAGACGAAGAGCACGGTCGCCGAGCCGGCGTCGCCGAGCACGTCGCCGGCCAGGTAGTCGACACCGGCCAGCAGGCACCCGACGGCCAGGGCCTGGATGACGAACGTCGTCAGGAGCAGCCGGAACTCGCGCGCGCCGGCCACCAGGCGGAGCTGGTCGCGCAGGCTGCCGGCGCCCGGCGCCACGTGGCCGATCGGCGCCGAGGCCGTGCCGCGGTAGACGCCGACGACGCCGACGACGATGACCACCGCCATCGCCAGGCCCATGACCCGGTAGCCGCCGCGACCACCGACGGCGTCGCGGATGGCCGGGGCGCTCGCGCCGGCGACGAGGATCGTCAGCGCGAGCAGGGCCACCCGCCAGGTCATCAGTCGGGTCCGCTCGAGCGGCGACGCGGTGATCTCTGCCGGCATCGAGACGAAGGGCACCTGGAAGAACGCGTAGGCCGACGCGCACGCCAGGAAGACGACGAGCACCCAGGCCGCGTTGAGTGCCTGGGACCCGAGGTCGGGAGCGGCGAAGAGGAGCGCGAAGCTCGCCGCCAGCAGCAACCCGGCGCGCAGCAGCCAGGGTCGTCGGGCGCCGCGGGGGTCGACGGTGCGGTCGCTGATCCGTCCGGCGATCGGGTTGAGGACGACGTCCCACGCCTTCGGCAGCACCACGATCACGCCGGCCAGCAGGGCGGCGATGCCGAGCGTGTCGGTCAGGTAGGGCAGGAGCAGCAGGCCGGGCACGGTGCCGAAGGCGCCGGTGGCCACCGACCCCATCCCGTAGCCGACCCGCACGCGCCGGGTGAGGCCGACCTCCGTCGCGGCTGACTCGGGTGCAGGGCCTGGCATGGGCGGGAGGCTACCGCGCCAGGGAGCGCGAGGACCCCGATCCGTGGGTACGGCGCCCGGTGCCGATCGCGGCGCCCTCGCCGGACGGGGCGTCGTCGGCGCCCGGATCGTCCTCCACCGGGCTCGACCACTGCGAGATCCACTCGTCGAGCACGGCCCAGGTGGTCGTGCGCGCCGCACGCCCCGTGAGCATCCCGAGGTGCCCGCCGGGGACGATCTCGAAGCGGACGTCCTCCGAGCCGGTCAGCAGGGGCACCAGGGCGCGCACCGACGGGACCGGGGCGATGCCGTCGTTGGCCCCGCCGAAGACCAGCACCGGGGCAGTGATGTCGGCCACCGAGATGGTGTGGTCGTCGCCCTCGAAGGTGCCGTCGACCAGGCTGTTGCCCTTGACGAAGCGGTGGTAGAGCTGGCCGAAGGTGCGGCCGGGGTAGGCCGTCATGTTGTCGGTGAACCGGTCGACGGCCTCGATCTGGGCGAGGAACTCGGTGTCGTCGAGGTGGGTGGCCAGCGCGATCGGCTTGGTGATCAGCTTCTGGAACGACGAGAGCTGGAAGGCCCACTTCACCAGGGGCTTGGGGGCCCCGCCGAAGGCCTGGTAGCCCCGGGTGATCGGGCCCCGACCGGCGCCGAGGTTGAGCAGCGGGCGCAGCGGGGCGACCAGCGGCACCAGGCTCACGTCGAACGGCGAGCCGATGACGCTCAGCGACGCGATCGGCAGGTCCGCGTCGTGGGCGGCAGCCAGCAGCGAGAAGATCCCGCCGAGGCTCCACCCGATGACGTGGACGGGCCTCCCCCCGGCGTGGGCCGACACCTCGCGGATGGCGGTCGGGAGGACCTCCTCGATCCAGTGCTCCATCCCGAGGTTGCGGTCGCGGAAGGACACCTCGCCGTACTCCACGAGATAGGTCGGTCGGCCCCGGTTGACGAAGTGCTCGACGAGGGAGCAGCCGCGGCGCAGGTCGAAGCAGATCGCCGGTGCCGCCAGCGGGGTCACCATCAGCACCGGGTCGCCCTGCTCGAGGACCTTCGCGGCCGGCCGGTAGTGGTAGACCTCGCGCAGCATCCCGTCGTCGATCAGGGTGCGGGGCATCGGGCGCAGGTCGGCCAGCCCGCCGTAGAACACCTTGTGTGCGACGTTGCTGGCGGCGGAGACCACCTGGTCGGGCTTCGGGATCAGGTCCACAGTGCGAAAAGTACCCCGCCGCACGTCGCTGCGTGACCCTCCCCGGGGTGCTGGACGCGGGGTGCGGCCGGACGGCGGTGCGTGGGCCACGGTCGGTGGGGTGGGTCCGGTGGCGGGGGCACCGCTCGCGGGCCGCGCAGCGGCGGCTCAGGTCGACGGCGGCTCGCACACGTCGAAGATCGCCCGCGGTGCGCCGGAGACCATCGCCCAGTAGCGGTCACCGTAGGACCAGTGCCACCACTCGGTCGGGTAGTTGACCAGGCCGGCGCCGGTCAGCGCGTCGACGAGGGTACGACGCAGGAGCAGCGCCTCGCCGGAGACCTCGGGGTGGCCGGTGTAGCACCGCCCGCCGCTGTCCTCGGGGTTCGCGTTGATCGGGCACCCGACGTCGAGGATCACCCCGTCGGGATCGGTGAGGACCACGTCGGCCGCGGCGCCGGCGGTGTGCGGCGCCCACTCCGGTGGGGAGATGTAGCGGCTGGCCGACCGGTGGACCTGCGCCGCCGTCGCTGCCGGTTGCTCGCCGCGCAGGCGCTCGCAGTAGGCGTCGAAGGCCTCGCGCTGTGCGTCGGGACGTCGGTAGCCCTCGTGGAGCGCCAGCCGCAGGTCACCGGGGAGGCTCCGGGCCGCGTCGGCGAGCCGGTCCAGCACCGCGGCTCGCACCCAGCGCGACCCGGGGTCGGTGTAGGGCCCTGACCAGGCGAGCACCCCGGTCGAGTCGACCAGCGGATCGCCGCGCTCGACGACCTCGACCGAGGTCACCGCGTCGTCGCTGATCAGGACGACGTCGCGCCAGGCGCCCGCGCTCACGACCGCTTGGGTGCGCGCACGGTCTTGACGTGGGTGCCGTCGCCGCTGTCGGCCAGCTCGAGCATGAAGGAGGCCGCCCACGCGGCGACGTCGTGCTGGCTGATCGTCTTGCGCATCGCCTTCATCCGCCGGGTGAGCTGCTTGTCGTCGGCCTCGTAGGCCTCCAGCAGCGCCGACTTCATGCCGTTGATGTCGTAGGGGTTGATCAGCCAGGCCTGTCGCAGCTCGGCGGCGGCGCCGGCGAACTCCGAGAGCACCAGCGCGCCGTCGTCCTCGAAGCGGCAGGCGACGTACTCCTTGGCGACCAGGTTCATGCCGTCGCGGTAGGGCGTGACGACCATGATGTCGGCGGCGCGGTAGAGCGCGGCCATCTCCTCGCGGGGGTAGGAGGAGTGGAGGTAGCTGATGGCCGGTCGCCCGATGCGGCCGAGGTCACCGTTGACCCGGCCGACGAGGCGGTCGATGTCGTCGCGCAGGATGCGGTACTGCTCGACCTGCTCGCGCGAGGGCACCGCGACCTGCACGAACACGGCGTCCTCGACGTCGAGGTGACCGTCGGCGATCAGCTCGCTGAAGGCGCGCAGCCGGGCGTAGATGCCCTTGGTGTAGTCGAGCCGGTCGATGCCGAGGAAGATCTTGCGCGGGTTGCCCAGCGCCTCGCGGATCGCGGCGGCCCGCTCGGCGACCGCGTCGGTCTGGGCGAGGTCCTCGAAGCCCTGGGCGTCGATCGAGATCGGGAACGCCGCGGCGCGCACCGTGCGCCCGTCGGGCAGGTAGACGAGGTCGCGGTGGGTCTTGTGACCGACGCGCTGGCGCACCAGCCGGACGAAGTTCTGCGCACCGCCGGGCAGCTGGAAGCCGAGCAGGTCGGCGCCGAGCAGCCCCTCGAGGATCTGGCGGCGCCACGGCAGCTGCTGGAACAGCTCGGCCGGGGGGAAGGGGATGTGGAGGTAGAAGCCGATGCGCAGGTCGGGCCGCAGCTCGCGCAGCATCTGCGGCACCAGCTGGAGCTGGTAGTCGTGCACCCACACCGTCGCGCTCTTGGCCGCGACCTCGGCGGCCTTCTCGGCGAAGCGCCGGTTGACCGCGACGTAGGAGTCCCACCACTCGCGGTGGAACTCGGGCTTGGCGACGAGGTCGTGGTAGAGCGGCCACAGGGTGCCGTTGGAGAAGCCCTCGTAGTGGCCCTCGATCTCCTCGGGCGTCATCGACATCGGCACGAGGTGCAGGCCGTCGGTCTCGAACGGCTCGAGGTCCTGCTCGGTGCCGCCGGGCCAGCCGATCCAGGTGCCGTCGTTGGCCCGCATCACCGGCTCGATGGCGGTCACCAGCCCGCCGGGGGAGGGGCGCCAGCTCGACCGTGCCGTCGGGCGTTGGTCACCCGGTCGACGGGGAGCCGGTTGGCGACGATCACGAGGTCAGCGGCCACGAGCCGACCCTAGTGGACGTGAGCGCGGCTAGGAGAAGGAGACACCCGCCTGGGTGAGGAGGCCCTCCATCTGGCGCAGGAGGGTGAGCGTCTGCGCGTGGGGCACCAGGGGGCTCTCGAGCAGACCCTCGCGCACGCACCGCCCCACCTCGATGACCTCGTGGGCGTAGCCGAGCCCGATGACCGGTGCCGCCTCGCTCATCAGGTCGACCGGCTCCGTGGCGGCACCCCGCCCGCCGCGCACGTCGTACGGCGTGAAGGTCGCCGAGGTCGGGTGGTGGAAGTCGGCGAGCTCGAGGAGGCCCAGGTCGGTGGCCAGCGTGGCCGACCGCGTCGACCACGAGGTCATCGAGGCCGTCATCGTGGCGAGAGCACCGCCGGGGTAGCGCCCGAGGACCGCGACGTCGAGGTCGATGCCGCGCTCGCTCAGCACCGCGGTCGCCGTCAGCGACTCGGCCTCGCCGAGCAGCAGGTGGGCCAGGGTGAGCGGGTAGATCCCCATGTCGAGCAGGGCGCTCGCCCCGAGCGCCGGATCGAGCATCCGGTCGGTCGGGTCGGCGTCGACGCGGAAGCCGAGCTCGGCGTGGAGCTGGCGGGGCTGCCCGAACCGCCCTGCGCGCAGGCCGTCGACGACCGTGCGGACGACGGGGTGGCAGGCGGTCCACATCGCCTCCATCAGGAACCGGTCGTGCGCGCGTGCCGAGGCGATCATGGACTCGGCCTGGGCGACGGTGACCGTGAGCGGCTTCTCGCACAGGACGTGCTTGCCGGCCGCGAGCAGCGGCTCGACGTGCTCGAGGTGGAGGGCGTGAGGGCTGGCGACGTAGACCACCTCGACGTCGGGGTCGGCGACCAGCGCCTCGTAGGAGCCGTGCGGGCGGCCGCCGTGCGTCGCGGTGAAGGCCTCGGCCGATCCGGCCGTGCGCGACCCCACGGCCACCAGCTCGGCGTCGTCGACCAGGGCGAGGTCGGCGGCGAAGGAGTGGGCGATCTTGCCGGTGGCGAGGATGCCCCACCGCACTGGTGTCGTCATGCGGCCAGCCTGCCAGACCCACCGGCCTCACGCGTCTCATCGGTGACACCCCGCGCGAGGCGAATGACAACCCTGTGATTCGCCGACTATGGTGGGCACGCACTCTGACGCCCCGACGACACCCGAGCACCCCTACCTCGCAGGAGACATGCGATGGAAGCCCAGCGATCCGACCACCTCGACGACCAGCAGGTCGTCGAGTCCCTGAGCGAGCGCGACCGCGAGATCCTCGAGTTCGAGCGGCAGTGGTGGAAGTACGCCGGAGCCAAGGAGAGCGCGGTCCGCGAGAAGTTCGACATGAGCTCCACCCGCTACTACCAGGTCCTCAACGCCCTCATCGACCGCCCGGTGGCCCTGGCCGCCGACCCGCTCCTGGTCCGTCGCCTGCGGCGCCTGCGCTCGCAGCGTCAGCGACAGCGCTCGGCCAGGCGCCTCGGCTTCGAGGTCTGATCCCGATGGCCTCCAGCAGCCCCCGCGGCAACGGTGTGGTCTTCCCCTCGCCGGTGGTCATCCTCAGCATCCTCGCGGTCGTGATGGCCGCCGTGGCGTTCGTCGCGACGCGTGGCGGCGAGCCCACCGAGCGTGAGATCGCCACCCCGGTGCGCCAGGAGTCGTCCGCCACCTCGACGCCCGCCCCGACCGAGCCGACCAAGACGAAGAAGCCCAAGCCGGCCATCAAGCGGGCCAAGGTCTTCGTCGAGGTCTACAACAACTCCGGCGTCAGCGGCCTCGCCGGTCGTGTCGGCGGGCAGGCGACCGCGGTCGGCTGGCAGGTCGTCGGCACCGACAACTGGTACGGCAACATCCCGACCAACACCGTCTACTACCCCGACCGGCTCAAGCGGGCTGCCGAGCTGCTGGCCCTCGACCTCGGCGTCTCGCGCACGGCCCCGGCCGACGGGGCGATGAAGCTCGACCGGCTGACGTTGATCCTGACGGGTGAGCTCTGATCACACCGGGCCCGGCCTGACTTTGCTCACACGCCACCCCGTGGCGCTCGGCGACATGGTTGGGTGGAGGCGTGGAATTCACGTCCCTGCAAGGAGAGCAGCGCTACGCCGCCCTCGTCCGGGCGGCTCCCGAGACCGTCGTCGGGCTCGACTTCGACGGCACGCTCGCCCCGATCGTCGACGACCCCGAGAAGGCGCGGATCCACCCCGACGCCGATGCGGTCCTGGTCGACCTCGCGACCCAGGTGCTCGCGGTCGCGGTGATCACCGGGAGGCCCGCCCGGCAGGCACTCGACCTCGGCGGCCTCGAGGAGGTCGGCGACGACATCGCCACCGCCGGCAAGGACCTCCATCTCTTCGGGCAGTACGGCAACGAGCGCTGGAGCTCGAGCCGGCGCCGGGTCGTGGGGCCCCGCCCGCCGGCCGGGCTGGCCTCCTTCGAGCGTGAGCTCACCCGCACCCTGCGCAGGGTCGATGCCTCGGCCGCCTACGTCGAGGACAAGGGGCTCGCGGTCGCGGTCCACACGCGCCGCCTCGACGACCCGGAGGCGGCGTTCGCCCGGCTGCTGCCCGAGCTGCGCGAGCTGGCCTCGCGTCACGACCTCGTCGTCGAGCCGGGTCGAAACGTGATCGAGGTGCGCTCGCCCGGGGTCAACAAGGGTGGCGCCGTGCGCACGCTCGTCGAGGAGCTCGGGGCCGGTGGCTTCGCGTTCGCCGGCGACGACCTCGGTGACCTCGAGGCCTTCGAGGCGGTCCGCACGCTGGCCGACGACGGGATGCCGACCCTGCTGATCTGCTCCTCCTCCGACGAGGAGAACACCCTCCAGGCGCTGGCCGACGTCGTCGTGGAGGGTCCCGCAGGTGTCCTCGAGCTGCTCGCGCAGCTCGCCGAGGACGCCCGCCACCTGCGCGCCTGACGCAGAAGTGGGCGCCGGCCTCCCAGGCGGGGTCGGCGGCAGAGCACCGCGCGGCGTCGCGAGGAGCGGCCGAGTGACCCGGCGCGGCCGCGTGACCCTCGCCACGTCCGTCCACATGTCGGGACTCGATGCCGCATCGTGAGACGCACCACGTACAGTCATCAGCAGCTCATCAAGAGGGACTGAGGGAACGGCCCAGTGAAGTCCCGGCAACCGCCACGAAACCTCCGCCTCCCGGACAAGACCCGGGGAACGGATCATGGAAACGGTGCTAATTCCGCCTGGACGCGAGAGTCGCCCCAGGGAAGATGAGGAGGAGGACTTCATGAGCACCCTTGCCGACACCGGCTCCCACCCGACCGTCGACCCGTCGACCGCAGGCCCCGACCCGGACGCCCTGCCCGACACCGGCCCCCGCGAGGGGGCGTTCGGCAACGCGACCGGCCTCTCGTGCCGCGAGTGCGGCAACGTCGTCGACCTCGGCCCGTTCTACGCCTGTCCGGAGTGCTTCGGCCCGCTCGAGGTCGCCTACGCCTACCCGACGATCACCCGCGAGGAGATCGAGGCCGGCCCGCGCAACATCTGGCGCTACAAGGCGCTGCTGCCGGTGCCGACCGACATCGAGCAGAGCCCGAACACCGAGCCCGGCTTCACCCGGCTCCTGAAGGCCGACAACCTCGGTCGTGAGCTCGGCATCGCCAACCTCTGGGTCAAGGACGACTCGACCAACCCGACGAACTCGTTCAAGGACCGTGTCGTGGCCTGCGCGCTGAGCGCCGCCACCGAGTTCAAGAGCAAGGTCTTCGCCTGTCCCTCGACCGGCAACCTCGCCAACGCCGTCGCCGCGGCCGGTGCCCGTGCGGGCATCCGCACGGTCGTCTTCATCCCGAGCAACCTCGAGCAGCCCAAGCAGGTCAACTCGGCGATCTTCACCGACTCGCTGGTCGCCGTGAACGGCAACTACGACGACGTCAACAAGCTCGCCCAGGAGATCGCGGGCGAGGAGGACGGCTGGGCGTTCGTCAACGTCAACGTGCGTCCCTACTACGCCGAGGGCTCCAAGACGCTGGGCTACGAGATCGCCGAGCAGCTCGGGTGGCGCCTGCCCGACCAGATCGTGATTCCCGTTGCCTCCGGCTCACAGCTGACCAAGGTGCACAAGGCGTTCGGTGAGCTGATCAAGCTCGGCCTCGTCGAGGACAAGTCCTACAAGATCTACGGCGCCCAGGCCACCGGCTGCTCGCCCGTCTCGGTCGCCTACAAGGCCGGCGTCGACGCGATCCGACCGGTCAAGCCCGACACGATCGCCAAGAGCCTGGCCATCGGCAACCCCGCCGACGGCATCTACGTGCTCGACATCTGCCGCGAGACCGGCGGCGCCGTCGAGGACATCACCGACGACGAGGTGCGCGCCGGGATCGTCCTGCTGGCCCGCACCGAGGGGATCTTCACCGAGACGGCCGGTGGCACCTCGGTGGGCGTGCTGAAGAAGCTCGTCGAGTCGGGTCAGCTCGACCCGTCGCTCGACACGGTCGTCATCAACACCGGTCACGGCCTGAAGACCCTCGACGCCGTCAGCGGCATCGTCTCGCCCGCCGCGACCATCGACCCGTCGTACGCCGCCTTCGTCGGCACCGGCCTCGGCACCTGACGCCGCGGTCGGCGGACGGCGGCGCAGCGAGAGGGAACCGAGTCCGGTCGCGCCGCGTCTAGGGTGAGTGACCTCACTCGCCCCGGATCGGAGCCGTCGATGAAGACCGCCCTCTGCGCCCTGCTCGCCCCAACGCTCCTCGGGGCCGTCCTCGTCGCCGTCCCCCCGCCGGCCGCCGCCGACGGACCGGCGCTGCGCGGGGTGGCCGCGACCGCTGCCACCGCCCCGGCGGCCCTGCGCCGGACGGGCCACCCGATCAAGAAGTTCCACGTGCGGCCGAGCGACGAGCCCGAGCTGGCCCAGGGCTGGCGGACCTGGAAGGCGCGCGACCACCAGCGCTACACCACGGTCGTGGAGCGCAGCTGCTTCTGCCTCCCGGTGCCCCCGACCCGCACCGCCGTACGACGCGGACGCGTCACCTCGGTGTCCTACCAGGGTGAGAAGGGCGAGATCGACGAGCGGGGCTACGAGATGGACGCCCTCTACCGACAGCTGCGCCGTGCCTACCGCACGGCCGCGACGGTCGACGTGCGCTACCGCCGGGGAGTCCCGGTGCGCGCCTTCATCGACGGTGACGAGCTCATCGCCGACGACGAGCTGGGCCTCCGGGTCCGCGTGGTCGACACCGACCCGCCCGAGCCGTTCGCCTACGCCGTCACGCCGTTCCGGCTGCGCCGGAGCGACGGCGAGGAGCTGCGCGAGTCGTGGAGGGCCTGGCGCACCTCGGGGCTCGAGGCCTACGTCGTCACCACCACCCGGCAGGGCGGCGAGGGGACCTCTTCGACACTGCGCACCTACGTCGACGCCCCGATCGTGCGCGACGTGAAGGTGGTCGGTGGTGGCGAGGCGCCCCGGCGCGGCTACGAGGTCGAGCGGCTCTACCGGATGATCCGCTCGCTCCACCGCACAGCCGACTCGGTGCGCGTTCGCTACGACGAGCAGGGCGTGCCCCGGCTGATCTCCGCCGACCCGGTCGCCGAGGCCGTCGACGACGAGTTCGTCCTCCGGGTGCGGCTGCGTGGCGCCTGAGCCGAGGTTTCTCCGGCCCCACGTCAACGTTTCGCGACCCCGGGCCGTTGATCGGGCATGACACCTCCCCTCCGGCGGCGACACCACCGCTCGGTGCTGGCCTGTCTGATGCTCGTCGTCGGTCTGGGCGTCACGACGGCACCCGCCACGGCGGCGCCGTCGGCGTCCGCGTCGGCTGCGACCGCCCAGGCCGCGCCGTACGAGGTCGTGCCGTTCCGGCCCCGCGGCAGCGACGACGCTCGCCTGGTCAAGGCGTGGAACGCCTGGGAGGGCCGCGACCACCAGCGCTACACGACGGTCGTCGGCCGGTTCTGCGGGTGTCAGCCCGAGCCGCGGGTCAGCACGCAGGTGGAGGCCGGGCAGGTCACGTCGGTGACCCACCTGCACGCCGACGGCGAGCTCGAGCGGCACGGCTACGAGATGGACGAGCTCTACCGCATCCTGCGCCGGGCCTACGACGAGGCCGACGACGTGAGGGTCCGCTACCTCGACGGCGTGCCGGTGTCCATCAAGATCGTCTACGGCGCGAAGCCGTCCGACCGCGACACGACGATGAGCGTCCGCGTCCGCCGGACCGACGAGGCAGCGGAGTTCGCCTACGCCATCGCCCCGTTCCGGCTGCGGCAGGACGACCGGGCCGTGCTGGCCCGCTCGTGGAGGGCCTGGCGCGCCGCCGCCATCACGACGTACGTCGCCACGACGTCGCGCCAGCTCGTCGGGGGCACCTCCACGACCCTGCGCACCAGTGTCGACGACACCGTCGTCCGGTCGGTCGAGGCACTCGACGGGCCGGCGCCCCGGCACGGCTACGAGGTCGAGCGTCTCTACCGGACGCTCCGTTCGCTCTACCGCACGGCCGACTCCGTGCGGGTGCGCTACGACGGGCGCGGGGTGCCCCGAAGGCTCGCCGTCGACCCGGACGCGCAGGTCGCCGGCGACGAGCTCGTCATGCGGGTGACGCTGCGCGCCGCCTGACCAGGTGACGCCGCTCGGCCTCGTTGTCGCACCGGGCGATCGCCTCGTCGTAGGCGTGCGCGGCCTCGGCGCCGCGGCCGGCTCGCGTCAGCAGCTCGGCCCGTACGGCGGGCAGCCGGTGGCCGGACAGGTCGAGGCCCTCCACCACCTCGAGCCCGGCCTCCGGGCCGTAGGCCTCCGCCGCCGCGACCGCGCGGTTGAGGCGGACGACCGGGCTGGCGGTGAGACCCTCGAGCTCCTCGTAGAGCCGCACCACCCGCGGCCAGTCGGTCTCGGCGGGGGTCGGGGCGACCGCGTGCTGGGAGGCGATGAGCGCCTGCAGCAGGTACGGCGTGGAGGGTGCGGCCGCGGCCAGCGGGGTGAGGAGGCGCAGGGCCTCGGCGATCTCGTCGAGACGCCACAGCGTGCGGTCCTGCTCGGCGAGCAGCACCACCTCTCCGTCGCGCACCCGGGCATCGCGACGCGAGTGCTGGAGGAGCATCAGCGCCAGCAGCGCGTCGAGGTCGGCCATCGCCTCGGGCGGTGCGAGCTCCCGCACCACCCGCACCAGGCGCAGCGGCCTCGCCGGACACGTCGGCGCGCAGCACGTCCGGCCCGCTCCCGGGTGCGTAGCCGGCGGTGAAGGCGAGGTAGGCGATGCCCGCCACGGCGTCGAGCCGCTCGACCAGGGCCGCCCCCGTCGGGACCGCGAAGGTCTCCCCGGCCAGGCGCTTGCGCGCGCGGGTCAGGCGAGCGGCCATGGTCGGGACCGGGACGAGGAAGAGGCGGGCGATGTCGGAGGTCGGCACCCCGAGCACGAGCCGCAGCGTGAGTGCAGCCGCCGCCTCCGGGGCCAGGTCGGGATGGGCGCACAGCAGCACCAGTCGCAGCCGCTCGTCGTCGGCGCCGGCCCCACCGGGCAGCGTGCCGTCGGCGAGCACGCGTCGGGCCTCCTCGACGACCGAGGCCTCCACCGCCAGGTGCGGCAGCGCGCGCGAGGCCACCGCCTCCGCCCGCAGCCGGTCGAGGGCCCGGCGCCGGGCCGTGGTCATCAGCCACCCGGCGGGGTTGTCGGGCGCGCCGCTCTCCGGCCAGGTGCGGGCGGCGGCCTCGACAGCCTCCCCGAGGGCGTCCTCGGCGAGGTCGAGGCGGCGGAAGCGCGCCACGAGCAGGCCCAGGAGGCGCCCCCAGTCGTCACGCACGACGCGTGCCAGGACGTCGAGCTCGCTCACCCACCGACCTCAGGCTCAGAAATCGACATCGAGGCACTCGCGGACCTCGAGGGCGTACTCCCGCGGGAGGTGGGCCGCCAGCTCGACGGCCGTGGCGAGGTCGGGCACGTCGATGAGGTAGAAGCCACCCATCTGCTCGACCGTCTCGACGAAGGGCCCGTCGGTGACCGGACGGGAGGTGCGCTCGGGTCCGGGGCGCACGGTGCGCGCCGTGGCAGGGTGGCTCAGCGCCTCGCCCGCCACGATGGTCCCGCGCTCGCGCACGGCCGCGTCGAAGGCCTTGAAGTCGTCGAACACCCGCTGCTGCAGGCTGTCGTCGGCCTCGTCCCACTTGCGGAAGTGGTCGGGCTCTGCCATCAGGACGAGGTACTTCGGCATGGCGGTCTCCTTGTTCGCGGCGATTGTGTCACCCACCTGACGGTCGGGACCTGTCGAGATCGACACGGGGCGCACACCGGGTCGTCGGGTTCCGTTCAGGTCGTCGTGGTTCAACTGGGCCCATGGCTCGACGAGGACTGCTCACCGCGGCCGCGGCCGGCGTCGCGACCGCGAGCCTGCTCGGCGGCTCCTACGGCGCCCGCGAGCTGCTGCACCGCCAGGCCGCCGCGGCGCGCCGCCTCATCGGCAAGCCGCTGGGGGAGCACGCCCCGGACGCCGACCGGGTCTGGAAGTCCTCCCACGGCAACCCGCTCGACCTGCTGCTGCTCGGCGACTCGATCGCGGCCGGCCTGGGCGCCGAGAGACGCAAGGACACCCTGGGCGGTCGGCTCTCCAAGGGCCTGGCCCAGCACACCGGCCGGGCCGTACGGCTGCGCACCGCCGCGGTCGTCGGCTCGGAGAGCTCCGAGCTCGCCGCCCAGCTCGCGACCCTGGCGCCGTCGTACGCCCCCGACCTGGCGGTCATCGTGGTCGGCGGCAACGACGTGACCCACCGGGTGCCGGTGGCGGAGTCGGTGGCCCACCTCGAGGCGGCGATCCGCGACCTGCGGGCACGCGGCACCGAGGTCGTCGTCGGCACCTGCCCCGACCTGGGGGCGCTGCGTCCGGTGCCGCAGCCGCTGCGCTCCCTCGGCTCGCGCGCGTCCCGCCAGCTCGCGGCGGCCCAGGCGCGGGGGCGCCGTGCGCGCCGGTGCGCACGCGGTGTCGTTGGCCCAGGTGGTCGGGCCCTTCTTCATCACCAACCCCGACGAGATGTTCAGCCTCGACCGCTTCCACCCCAGCGCGCTGGGCTACCGACGTACGGCGGCCGCGTTGCTGCCCTCCCTGCTGACCGCGCTCGGGCTGCACGACCAGGTGCCCTTCGGGCACGAGCCGCCCCGAGGACGTGAGTCGTGGCCGGGTGGTGGGCTAGGGTCCCGTGCGTGACTGACTCCACCCCGACCCCCGCGAGTCCCGCCGTGGACCTCTACCTCGACACCATGGCCAAGATGCTGACCCGGTACGGCTTCGAGGGTCGCAACGTCGACCGTGCAAGTTCAAGCCCCGCTCCTACGAGGGCTACCTGTGGGACCTCGTCCGCAACGCCACGCGCAACCGCGACATCCGCGTGGTCGAGGCCGGCGAGTTCGACGCCGCCACGCCGCGAGGTCGGCCGCGACTGGCCCGCCGACGCCGAGACGATGGTCGGGCTCAAGCGCCTCGCCAACGTGCGCGAGTGCCTCGAGAGCGTGCTCGCCGACGGGATCGAGGGCGACTTCATCGAGACCGGCGCCTGGCGCGGCGGCACGTGCATCTACGCCCGCGCGATCCTCGCGGCGTACGGCGTCACCGACCGCACCGTGTGGGTGGCCGACTCCTTCGAGGGCCTGCCCGCTCCCGACGGCCGCTTCGAGGCCGACCTCGGCGACCAGCACCACACCAAGATCGAGCTCGCGATCTCGGTCGAGCAGGTCGAGGAGAACTTCCGCCGCTACGACCTGCTCGACGACCAGGTGAAGTTCCTCAAGGGCTGGTTCTCCGACACCCTCCCGACGGCCCCGATCGACAAGATCGCGGTGCTGCGCCTCGACGGCGACATGTACGCCTCGACGATGGACGCCCTCGAGCCGCTCTACGACAAGGTGCCGGTCGGTGGCTACGTCATCGTCGACGACTACGGCGCCGTCAAGGCGTGCGCCAAGGCGATCCACGACTTCCGCGACGCCCGCGGGATCACCGACGAGATCGTCGAGATCGACTGGGCAGGCATCTACTGGAGGAAGTCGTGACCGAGGGAGCCGACGCCGAGACGCCCGCGGTCGCTCCCGGGGGAGGTGCCGATCCGTCGTCCTTCACCGAGGGGCACGTGATCCGCGTCAAGCGCCTGGAGCGGGCGCTGGCCGACTCGCGCAAGTTCTCCCTGAAGTCCACCCGCCAGCTGCACGCCACCATGCTCAAGGACGTCCAGGCCGCCGAGCGTCGTGCGCGCCAGGCCGAGAAGCGGGCCACGGCCGCGGAGCAGCGCCTGGCCAAGGCCCAGCAGCGCCTGCGCGCCGCGGAGGCCGAGATCGTGGCGGTGCACGAGAGCGCGACGTGGAAGGCCGGCCGCGCGGTCGTGGCCGTTCCGGCGAGGGTCAAGCGCTGGCGCGGTAGGTGAGCACTGCCCCTCGGGTGCTCCTGGTGACCTCGGCGGCCGACCCCGAGGGCGAGCCCGGTCACGAGGTGCTCGACCGGGCTCTGGCGGCCCGCGGCCTGCACAGCGAGTGGGCGGTGTGGGACGACCCCTTCGTGGAGTGGGCCGACGCCGACCTGGTCGCCGTGCGCTCCACGTGGGACTACGACCTGCGGCTCCGGGAGTTCCTCGGCTGGGCCGACGTCGGTCGGCCCGACGACTCCTGCACGGCGTCGACGTGTTCCGGTGGAACACCGACAAGAGCTACCTCCTCGACCTCGCCGAGCACGCGAGCCTGCCGCTGGTCCCGACCGTGGTGGCCGACACCCCGGTCGACCTGCGCGCGGCGATCAGCCGCCTCGGCACGGCGGTCGTCAAGCCGCGGGTGGGCTGCAGCGGACGCGGGGTCGTCGTCGTCGACGACGCCGGCTCGTGGTTGCCCGGCGATGCCGGGTCCGTGGGTCGTCCAGCCGCTCGTCGACTCGGTCTTCCGGGACGGCGAGCTGTCGGTCTTCGTGATCAACGGCCACCCGGTCGGCCAGGTGCACAAGGTCGTCGGGTCCCGCGACCTCCGCGTCAACGAGCGCCCGGCGGGCACGGTGACGCGCGCCGAGCTCACCGAGCGAGGCGGCCCTGCTGGCCGTCGACGCGGTCGCGGCCACCACCGAGATCGTGGGCTCGGAGATCGTCTACGCGCGTGTCGACCTGCTGCGTCACCGAGGGGTGTGGTGCGTCAGCGAGGTCGAGGTCACCGAGCCCGGGTTCTACCTCGACGTGGTCCCGGAGATCGCCGATGCCTTCGCCGACGCCCTCGCCGGGCGGCTGGGCGTCCTCGGCACCGTCTGAGCGGGCGGCGGATCGCCGGGCGGGTTGTCACTCTCACGCCCTGAGTGCTAAACATGAGGCTGGCACTCTCACCATGAGAGTGACAATCCGGAGCGGTGCCAGCTGAGGTCCTCAAGCCCGACGAGAATGGTTCGTCGGAGGGCGGGATCGTCCGTCGCGGGCAGCCCACCGAGTCCGGACCCACCGACTCCCACCAGAGGAATCGCAGGAGTTATGGCGAAGCTGATTGCTTTCAACGAGGAGGCCCGGCGCGGTCTCGAGCGTGGCATGAACACGCTCGCCGACGCCGTCAAGGTCACCCTGGGCCCCAAGGGCCGCAACGTCGTGCTCGAGAAGAAGTGGGGTGCGCCCACCATCACCAACGATGGTGTGAGCATCGCCAAGGAGATCGAGCTCGAGGACCCGTACGAGAAGATCGGTGCCGAGCTCGTCAAGGAGGTCGCCAAGAAGACCGACGACGTCGCCGGCGACGGCACCACCACGGCCACCGTGCTGGCCCAGGCGATGGTCCGCGAGGGCCTGCGCAACGTGGCCGCGGGTGCCAACCCGATGAGCCTCAAGCGCGGCATCGAGGCCGCTGTCGCCGCCGTGTCGGACCAGCTGTCCGGCATGGCCATCGACATCGAGACCAAGGAGCAGATCGCTGCTACCGCCTCGATCTCGGCCGCTGACCCGACCGTCGGCGAGATCATCGCCGAGGCGATGGACAAGGTCGGCAAGGAAGGCGTCATCACGGTCGAGGAGTCGAACACCTTCGGCCTCGACCTCGAGCTGACCGAGGGCATGCGGTTCGACAAGGGCTACATCTCGGCCTACTTCGTGACCGACCCCGAGCGCATGGAGACCGTGCTGGAGGACCCCTACGTCCTCATCGCCAACTCCAAGGTCAGCAACGTCAAGGACCTGCTGCCCCTGCTCGAGAAGGTCATGCAGTCCGGCAAGCCGCTGGTCATCATCGCCGAGGACGTCGACGGCGAGGCCCTGTCCACGCTGGTCGTCAACAAGATCCGTGGCACCTTCAAGTCCGTCGCCGTCAAGGCCCCCGGCTTCGGTGACCGTCGCAAGGCCATGCTGCAGGACATCGCGATCCTGACCGGCGGCCAGGTCATCTCCGAGGAGGTCGGTCTCAAGCTCGAGTCGGCCGGCGTCGAGCTGCTCGGCACCGGCCCGCAAGGTCGTCATCACCAAGGACGAGACCACCATCGTCGAGGGTGGCGGCGACCAGGGCCAGATCGAGGGCCGGGTCAACCAGATCCGCGCCGAGATCGAGAAGTCCGACTCCGACTACGACCGCGAGAAGCTGCAGGAGCGCCTGGCCAAGCTGGCCGGCGGCGTTGCGGTCATCAAGGTCGGCGCGGCCACCGAGGTCGAGCTCAAGGAGCGCAAGCACCGCATCGAGGACGCCGTTCGCAACGCGAAGGCGGCCGTCGAGGAGGGCATCGTCGCCGGTGGCGGCGTGGCGCTGGCCCAGGCCGGCGCGACCGCGTTCGACAAGCTGGACCTCAGCGGTGACGAGGCGACCGGTGCCAACATCGTGCGCGTCGCGATCGAGGCCCCGCTGAAGCAGATCGCCATCAACGCCGGCCTCGAGGGCGGCGTCGTGGCGGAGAAGGTGCGCAACCTTCCCGTCGGTCAGGGCCTCAACGCCGCGACCGGCGAGTACGTCGACATGATCGCCGAGGGCATCATCGACCCGGCGAAGGTCACGCGCTCCGCGCTGCAGAACGCGGCCTCCATCGCCGCGCTCTTCCTCACCACCGAGGCCGTCGTCGCCGACAAGCCCGAGAAGGCCGCCCCGATGGGCGACCCGTCGGGTGGCATGGGCGGCATGGGCGGCATGGACTTCTGAGTCCAGCCCCGCTCCACGGCACCAGCCGCTGACCCGTCGCCCACTGGGCGGCGGGTCAGCGTCATTTCCACCCGCTCCGTCCGCCGCGGTCCGAGCGGGTCAGGTCACGGCGGCCAGGTCACTGGAAGCGGAACGAGACCACCATCGGGTCGATGAGCGCGCGACGCTCGTCGAGGGAGTCGCTGCGGCTGAACTGGAACGTCACCCGGTAGAGGAACGTGCCCTTCATCAGGAACCACGTCTCCTCGGCGAGCTCGAGGTTGTCCTTCGAGGAGCGGTAGGCGGCGCGGATGCGCGCAGCCCGCACGCCGTCGAGCCACGCCGGGGCGAGCCGCTGGCTCTCGATGAACGTCAGGTCGCTGTCGGACTCCGCGAGCGTCTTGGCCGCGTTCTCGGCCACCGCGTCGAGCAGCGTGATCGAGTCGAGGGGGAAGGCCGGCTTCGAGCGCCTGATGAAGACCGAGGAGTAGTAGCCGTCGAAGTCGCCGTAGTCGCGTGCTCCGACGCCCTGGTTGACGATGCCCTGGTCGATCGTGCCCCACCCGGCCGGCGCGCGGAGCGAGGCGGGTCCGAGGGTGATCTGGACGCCGTTGGAGGCGGCGACCTTCGGGTAGAACGGCTTGGGCGCAGGCGTGGGCTTCGGGGTCGGGGGAGGCGTCGACGTCGGGGTGGGGGTGGGGGCGGGGGTCGGCGACGCGCTCGGCGTCGGGGACGGCGACGTGCTGCTCGTCGAGGTGTCGGGCGCGGGTGACGGGCCGTCGGTCTCGCCGGCGACGTCGACGTCGGGGTCGTCCTTGCCCGCGTTGACCGCGATGGCGGTCACGCCGCCGGCGATGAGCGCCACCGCCAGCACGACGGCCGCGACGACCAGCGCGGTGCGGTTGCGGCGCGGGCGCGGCGGCGGGGCGGCATAGCCGCCGGGCGCCCAGGAAGGCGGCACCGGCGGCGGAGGCCCCTGGGTAGCCACCGGCTGCGAGGACTGGGCGGGCGGCGGGGGGAGGAGGGTGGGCGCCAGCGGGTGGGACGGCTGCGAGGGCTGGGACGGCAGCGAGGGCTGCGGACGGCTGCGAGCCGGGATCACGGCGTACGGCGGTCCGGTCCTGCGGGCGGGCGACCAGCGGCGGGTGCGGGGTCGCGGCGGCCTGACGCGAGACCACCAGCAGGGCGGCACGCATCGCGTCGGCCGAGGCGTAGCGCTCGGCGGGGTCCTTGGCCATCGCGGTGCGCAGCACGGTGTTGACCGCGGCGGCGACCGAGGAGTTCTCCTGCAGCTGCGGCACGGGCGCGTTGACGTGGGCGATCGCGATCTCGACGTCGGTGCCGTCGTAGGGGGTGCTGGCGGTCAGGGCCGTCCAGAGCACGCAGCCGAGGGCGTAGAGGTCGGCGGCGGGCGTGGCGGGCTCGCCCCGGGTGCGCTCGGGGGCGAGGTAGGCGAACGTGCCCGCCACGGCGCCGGGGACGGTCAGTCCGGGGGAGCGGTCCTGGGCGATGCCGAAGTCGCACAGGTAGGCGAAGACGTCGGAGGAGATGTTGCGCAGCAGCACGTTGCTGGGCTTGAGGTCGCGGTGGATCGACGCCGGCCTGGTGGGCGTCGGAGAGGGCGAGGGCGAGCTGGGCGGCGACCTCGGTGGCCGGGGCGGACGGCACCGGCCCGTGGGCCCGCAGCGCCGCACTGAGGTCGCCACCGGCGACGTACTGGGTCGCGATGTAGAGGCACCCGTCGTGCTCACCGTGGTCGAAGATCGAGATGATGTGGGGGGAGTCGACGCGGGCGAGCACCGAGGCCTCCCGGGCGAAGCGCCGGCGGTAGTCGTCCTGCTCGGCGAGCTCGGGGCTGAGGACCTTCAGGGCGACGGTGCGGCCGAGCCCGACCTGCTCGGCGGCGAAGACCACGCCCATCCCGCCCCGGCCCAGCTGGCCGGTGATGCGGTAGGCGCCGAACATCTCGCCGACGCTGGGGAATCGAGCCACGGGTGGCACCTTTCTTCCTCGAGCTGATGGTCGGGACCGACCTCCCGGAGGCTATCCACGAACGGCCGCGCCCAAACTGCTCGTCGACCGGGCATCGGACTGTGGCACCGTAAGGGCTGTGACGTCGCACGAGCGTCGGGCCCGGTTCGAGGCGCTCGCGCCCACCCTCATCGAGCCGCTCCGGCGCTTCCTCGCTCGTCGTACCGACCCCGAGACGGCCGCCGACGCGCTGGGCGACACCCTGCTGGTCTGCTGGCGGCGCCTCGACGAGGTCCCGGTCGGCGAGGAGCTGCCGTGGGCGTACGGCGTCGCGCGCAACGCCCTGGCCAACGCCGAGCGCAGCGTGCGCCGACAGCGACGGCTGGCCGCCAGGATCGCCGTCGTCGACCCGCCGGTCCGGGAGACCCCGCCCGACGACGACCCCGTCGCCGAGGAGGTGCGCGAGGCCCTGGGCGCGCTCGCCGACCGTGACGCCGAGCTGCTGAGGCTGTGGGCCTGGGAGCAGCTGGGGGTCTCCGAGATCGCCGTGGTCCTCGACATCACCCCCAACGCGGTGAGCATCCGGCTGCACCGGGCTCGCGGGAAGCTGGCCGATCAGCTGCGAAAGATCCGCGTGGCTGCCGGACATGAGGGGTCGACGGAAGGGAGGACGCCATGACCGACGAGCTCGATGCCCCAGCTGGCCGCGACGACCAGGACCTGCGAGCGCTGCTCGCTGCGGTCGACCCGGCGGCCTCGCTGCCCGCAGCCGACCCCGCCGGGGTGGCCCGACTGATGGAGGACGCCATGTCCGAGCACACCGAGCACACCGAGCACACCGAGCACTCGGGGACCCCCGAGACGCCCGAGTCCCGCACCGACCACCTGCACGACCGCAGCCGGCTGACCTGGATCGTCGGGGCCGCCGCAGCTGCGGTGATCGTGGGCGGCGTGGGGTTCGCGGTGCTCGGTGGTGACGACGACCCCGGCCCGGGCGCCGCGTCCGGCTCGCCGGCCGTGGTGAGCAGCGACGGCCCGGCCCCCGACCCGAGCGAGGTCCCGAGCGTCACCGACCTCACCGTCTCGGGCAGTGGGTCGTCGGCCAAGTGCCTGACCCCGGAGGCCGCCCCGCAGGTGGTCTCGTCCCAGACCCTCGTCGTCGACGCGACCGTCCAGTCGATCAGCGGCGGCGTGGTCACCCTCGAGCCGACGAGGTTCTACGCCGGCGAGGAGACCGACCTCGTGACCGTCTCCGAGCCGAGCGGCGACCTCCAGCTGCTGCTGTCGGGGGTGGAGTTCGAGGAGGGTGGGCGCTACCTCGTCTCGGCGACCGACGGTCAGGTCACCCTGTGCGGCTTCAGCGGCCCCTACTCCCAGCGGCTCGCCGACGTCTACGACGGGGCCTTCGGCGGGTGACGACGACGGGCCTGCTGCTCGCCGCCGGCGCGGGCTCCCGGATGGGCACACCCAAGGCGCTGGTGCACGACCCCGACGGCACGTCCTGGCTGGTGCGCAGCGCCGAGGTGCTGCGCGCCGCCGGGTGCGACGAGGTGGTCGTGGTGCTCGGGGCGCGGGCCGACGAGGCGCTGGCCCTCGTGCCACCCGGCGCGCGGGTCGTCGTCGCCGACGACTGGGCCGACGGGATGGCGGCGTCGTTGCGGTGCGGCCTGCGAGCGCTCGACGGCGCCGCGAGCGAGCTCGCGGTGGTGACGCTGGTCGACCTGCCCGACGTCGGCTCGCAGGTCGTACGTCGCGTGGCCGCCGCTGCCGCCGCGACGGGCCCCGCCACGCTTGGCGCGGGCGTCGTACGACGGCGTGCCGGGGCACCCGGTCGCGCTCGGGCGTGACCACTGGGAGCCGATCGCCGACGACGTGTCCGGTGACGAGGGCGCCAAGGGCTACCTGCGCAGCCACGGGTGCCGGCTCGTGGAGTGCGGCGACCTGGCCACGGGCGCCGACCAGGACACCCCGGTCGACTGACGTGCCGATCCCCGCGGACAGTCACGTCCACACCGCCTGGTCGTGGGACGCGCCCGGCGGTGCCATGCGGGAGTCCTGTGAGCAGGCGATCGCGGTGGGGCTGCCCGCGATCGCCTTCACCGAGCACGTCGACCACACCGTGTGGCGGGTGGCCATGGACGACCTGGACGACGACGACCACCTCGCTCGCCTCGTCCGGGCCGGGCTGCTGCACCCGCCGCCGTTCGACGCGGCGGGCTACCTGGCGGAGGTCGCCGAGTGCCGGGAGCGCTATCCGGAGCTGCGGATCCTCAGCGGCCTCGAGCTCGGTGAGCCGCACCGCCACCCGGAGGCCGTCGCCGCGCTGCTGGCCGCTGGCACCTTCGATCGCGTGCTCGGGTCGCTGCACAGCCTCGCGGACGACGGCGAGTACGCCGAGCCGGCGGGGCTCTACCCGCATCGCGACCCGGCCGAGGTCCTGCGCACCTACCTCGCCGAGGTGGTCGAGCTGGTGCAGTCGGAGTCGACCTTCGAGGTGCTCGCCCACATCGACTACCCGGTGCGGGCATGGCCGGGGGTGCCGGGCGCTTCGACCCGAGCGACTTCGAGGACGAGCTCCGCCACGCGCTGCGTGCCGCCGCTGCAGCGGGGCGTGCTCTCGAGGTGAACACGAGGGTGCCCCTGCACGCGACGATCCTGCGGTGGTGGCACGAGGAGGGCGGAGCGACGATCACCTTCGGCAGCGACGCCCACGACCCGTCGTCGGTCGCGCGCGGCTTCACCGACGCGGTGCAGATGGCCGAGGCTCACGGGTTCCGTGCCGGCCGACTCCCGCACGAGGTGTGGGGAGGGCGTGAGCGGGTCAGCGCCGCCAGAAGAGGTGGTGGACGACGCCGCTCGGGCTCGGGACGCGCTCGAGGTGGAAGCGGTCGAGCAGCTCGTCGGGCGAGTCCCAGAGCCTGCCGCCGCGGCCCAGCTCGAGCGGGGCGACCGCGACGTGCATCGTGTCGACGAGGTCCGCGTCCAGGAACGCCCGGACCGTCGACACGCCACCGCCGAGCCGCACGTCCTTGCCGTCGGCCATCTCCTTCGCCTGTCGTAGCGCGTCGGCCGGTGCGGCGTCGACGAAGTGGAACGTCGTGTCGGCCAGCGACAGGGTCGGTCGGACGTGGTGGGTCAGCACGAGGACCGGTGTGTGGAACGGCGGCGTGGCTCCCCACCAGCCCTCCCACTCGAGGTCGTCCCACGGACCCTGCTGGGGGCCGAACTTGCCGCGCCCCATGATCTCGGCGCCGATGTTGTTGGCGAAGTCGCGGGTGAAGTAGTCGTCGAGGCCGCGGGTGCCACCCGAGTCGGCGCGGTTGGGCCAGCTCGCGGTCGCCCCTGCCCACGACGCCAGCGCTGCCGGGTCGGCGTGACCGAAGGGCCGCTCGATGCTCTGGCCCTCGCCCGTGCCGTAGCCGTCGCTGGAGAGCATGAAGTTCTGCACCCGCAGGAGCTGCTCGGTCGAGCTGCTCATGACGGGTCCACCGCAGCGGCGAGACCGCGGCCGGCGTAGTGGCCCCGGGCGGCGGCGAACGCCTCCCAGTCCCACGGCTCGGGTCGTCCGGCGAGGGCGGGCTCGAGCCTGGACAGGGAGGTGTGGAGCCCGACGAGGTAGCAGTTGTCGACGGCCTCCTGCACGTCGGGGACGGCGTGGCTCAGCCGCAGGATGCAACCGGTGTCGACGGCCTCGAGCTCCCACCGCATGCTCGAGCCGGGCGCGGGGTGGGTGTGCTCGAGGAGCAGCGGGGCGTCGAGACGCGTGATCGTGCAGGTCATGACGACCTGCTCGCCGTCGGCGGTGCCGGCGAAGACCATCTCCCCACCCTCACGGAGGTCGACGGTGATGTCGGCGTCGAACGGCAGCCACCAGTCGGCCAGCCGCGCCGGGTCGGTGATCGCCTCCCACACGTCGTGGACGGTGTAGGAGAGGTGCCGCTCGAAGCGGATGACGCCGCCGTCGGGTGTGCGCTCGAGCGCGCCGTCGTAGCGGGTGGTGAGGTCGTCGGTCACGTGGATCGCTCCTGAGGAGAGTCGGGTCTCGGCGGGATCGCCCGAGCGGTGCGCTCGAGGTGCCGCTCGAGCGAGTCGAGACGGCCGGCCAGCTCGGCGCGGTAGGGCTCGAGCCACGCGTCGAGCTCGCGGAGCGGCTCGACACGCAGGCGGTAGAGCCGACGCTGGGCGTCGCGGCGTACCTCGACGAGCCCGGCGTCGCGCAGCACCTTGAGGTGCCGTGACACCCCCGGCTGGTGCATGCCGACCGCCTCCACGAGCTCGGTCACCGAGCGCTCGCCGTCGCGCACGGCGTCCAGGATGCGACGTCGGGTCGGTTCGGCGATCGCATCGAGGACGGTCAGGTCGCTGGCCATGCCCGCAACATACGACAGATCGTATATATGGGCAAGCGCATGCTCTTGCCGTCTGCGAGTGAGGACTGAGTACGCGTACCGATCCGTGCGGCCAGGTGCCAGGGCAGGGTTCAGGTCATGACCCTCACCCGTACGCGCACCCTGCTCCGGCTGCCCGCCTCCCTCCTCCTCACCGCCGTCTGCGTCGCGGGCCTGGCGGGATGCTCCTCGACCGACGTCGAGGTCGACAGTGACGGGCGGTGGGTGGGCGGTGGCGAGACGATGACCGCTTGGGCCGAGGCCAACGTCCCGACGTCGTGGCAGCAGGTCGACGAGTCCGTCACCTACGAGGACCTGATCGACGACCTCGGCGAGGACACCGGAAGCGACCGGACGAACTACGCCGCGAAGTACCGCGGTGTGACGGAGGCCGAGTTCGCGCAGTTCGGCACGGACGTCCTGGAGATCGACGGCGACCTCGAGTGTGAGCCGTACGACGAGGCGAACGCGCTGCCGGAGGACAAGCCCTACGTCAAGGACTGCTTCCTCGACCTCTACCAGGGCGAGGACCCGCTGACCGACGAGTTCGACCTCTTCGCGGTGTGGACCAGCTTCGCCGACGGCAGCACGGTCACGAGGCTCTACCTCGGCAACGACCCGCAGTAGGCCCTCCAGGAGCTTCGGGTCAGGTCCGCCGGATCCGGATCGGCCCCTTCGCCGTCGACGGGTCGACGACGTGCCCGGCCTGGGTGATCTCGACCTCCCCCGCGTCGACCAGGCGCCGGGCGGCGCGGCGCGCCGGTTCCATGAGGTCGCGCCAGTCGTCGCCGCCGACGCGCCTGGCCGCCTCCGACGGGCAGATGGTCGCGCCGCCGGCGCGTGCGGCGAGCAGGTCGGTGATGGCGGCCTCGAGGTCGGTGTCGACCTGGCTCACGCCGCGGCGACGGCACGCCTGGGAGCAGTAGCGCACGTCGTCCCAGTCGCGCTCCCACTTCTTGCGCCACTCGATCCGGCGTCCGCACGCGACGCAGGTCTTCGACGGGGGAGTGCTCGGCATGACTCCGATCCAAGCACGGCCAACCACGCGCCAACACACCCTCGCTAGCCTGTGATGGTGGACACGTCTTCGATCTCAGTCGTCGATCCGGCCGAGGTCGCCGAGCGACTCGACCGGACCGGCTACCTCTGCGACGACGACCTCGCCACCGTCGCGTTCCTGGCCCTGAGGATGCAACGTCCCCTGCTCCTCGAGGGGGAGCCGGGCACGGGCAAGACCGCGCTGGCCGAGGCCCTCGCCGAGACGCTCGACGTACCTCTCGTGCGCCTGCAGTGCTACGAGGGGATCGACGCCACCCAGGCGCTCTACGACTGGGACTTCCCCCGCCAGGTGCTGCACCTGCGTGCCCTCGAGGCCGTCGGCCAGGGCAGTGCGACGGGCATCGAGGAGGCCGAGAAGGACCTGTACGACGAGCGCTTCCTGCTCGCGCGTCCGGTGCTGACCGCGCTCCAGCAGAGCCCGGCGGTGCTCCTGGTCGACGAGATCGACCGCGCCGACGACGAGTTCGAGGCGTTCCTGCTGGAGGTGCTCTCGACCTACCAGGTGAGCATCCCCGAGCTCGGCACGGTCCGCGCGGTCGTCCCACCGGTCGTGGTGCTGACGTCCAACCGCACCCGCGAGCTGCACGACGCCCTCAAGCGGCGCTGCCTCTACCACTGGATCGACCACCCGGGCCTCGACCGCGAGGTCGCGATCGTCCGCTCGCGCGCGCCCGAGGTCTCCGAGACGCTCGCCGCGCAGGTGGTCGGGGTCGTGCAGCAGCTGCGCCACCGCGGCGACCTCGAGAAGCCGCCCGGGGTCGCGGAGACCCTCGACTGGGCCCGCGCCCTGCACCTCCTCGGCACCACCGAGCTCGACCTGGAGTCGTCGGCGCGCACCCTCGGGGCCCTGGTGAAGTACCGCGAGGACGCCGACCGGGTCCGCCAGGCGCTCGACATCATGCTGCGACCATGAGCGGCACGCCCGCCGCGACCGCCACGGCCGAGGACAGCACGACCACGACCCACGAGGCCGACGAGGTGCTGCTGGGCTTCACCCGAGCCGTGCGGGCGGCCGGCGTCGGCGTGACCCACGACCGGGCGGCCGGCTTCCTCGCCGCGACCGCCCACGTCGGGCTCGCCGACCAGCGGGCCACCTACGTCGCCGGGCAGGC
The DNA here is from genome assembly GCA_963822915.1 of uncultured Actinomycetota bacterium. Classification (GTDB taxonomy): domain Bacteria; phylum Actinomycetota; class Actinomycetes; order Propionibacteriales; family Nocardioidaceae; genus Nocardioides. The sequence goes on along the minus strand of CAWGJR010000022.1, from coordinate 4,960 downwards.
CACCCTGTGCTCCTCGCCCGACGACCTGGTGCGCTACGCCCAGGTGTTCGAGGCCTGGTTCAACGCCCGCGAGGGCCTGCCGCGCGAGCAGCCCGCGGCGCCGAGCCCCCCGTCGTACTCCGAGCTCGACCTCGACGATCCCGACGGCGAGGACGAGCAGTCCGGTGAGGCCGAGCAGATCCACGCCACCGCCAGCGAGGCCGAGATCCTGCGGCACCGCGACGTCGCGGCGATGACGCCGTCGGAGAGGCGTCGGCTCGCGGCGATGCTCGCCACCCTGCGACCCCGCCCGCCGCTGCGTCGCACGGTGCGGCACGAGTCGTGGCGGCGAGGTCAGGTCGACGCGGCGCGCACCCTGCGGGCCAGCATGCGACGCCTGGGCGAGCCGGCGCAGATCGAGTGGCGCCACCGGCGCGTGAAGCCACGCCGGGTGGTGCTCCTGGTCGACGTGTCGGGCTCCATGAGCGGGTACGCCGACGCGCTGCTGCGCCTCGCGCACGTGATCACCCAGGGCCACACCGCGCGCGGCGGACGGGTCGAGACGTTCACCGTCGGCACCCGGCTGACCCACGTCACCCGGGCGCTGCGCTCGCGCGACGCCGAGCGGGCCCTGGCCGCGGCCGGCGAGGTCGTGCCCGACTGGTCGGGCGGCACCCGCCTCGGCGAGACGCTCAAGGTCTTCCTGGACCGCTGGGGCCGTCGCGGCCTGGCCCGCGGAGCGGTCGTCGTGGTCTTCAGCGACGGGTGGGAGCGCGGCGACGCCGCCCACCTCGGCGAGCAGGTGCGTCGGCTGCGCGCGGTCGCGCACCGCGTCGTGTGGGTCAACCCGCACCGCGGCAAGGACGGCTACGAGGCGGTGCAGACCGGCATCGTCGCCGTCCTGCCCCACGTCGACGACTTCGTCGCGGGCCACTCGCTCGCGACGTTCGAGGAGCTCATGGGGCGCATCGAAGGAGTCGCACGTGCGTGAGGTGCTGGACGAGCTGATGCAGTGGTGGGAGGCCGGCGAGACGATCGGTGTCGGCACGGTCGTGGCGACCTTCCAGTCGGCCCCGCGCCCGCCGGGAGCGTCGATGCTGGTCGGTCCCGACAAGAGTGCGGTCGGCTCGGTCTCGGGCGGCTGCGTCGAGGGCTCGGTCTACGAGCTCGCCGAGACCGTCGTCGCGTCCGGCGACCCCGTCCTCGAGCGCTACGGCGTCTCCGACGACGACGCCTTCGCGGTCGGCCTGACCTGCGGCGGCATCCTCGACGTGTGGGTCGAGCAGGTCTCGCGGGAGACCTTCCCCGAGCTCGGCGAGATCGCCGCCGACATCGCCGCCGGCCGCCCGGTGGCGCTGGCCACCGTCATCGAGCACCCCGACCCGACCAAGCTCGGCCGCCGGATGATCGTGCGGCCGTCCGGTGGGGTAGTCCCTGACGAAAATCGAGGAAATGACCCCCGAAACGCTGATTACGTCAGGGACTATCCCGCTTCTGGTCCGACCGGGCGACCGACGCCGTGCGCGACGACGCCCTGGGCCTGCTCGCGAGCGGGTCCAACGCGACGCTGACCTACGGCCCCGACGGCGAGCGCCGCGGCGAGGGGATGCGCGTGTTCGTCTGGGGGTTCGCGCCCAAGCCGCGCCTGCTCGTCTTCGGGGCGATCGACTTCGCCGCCGCCGTGGCCAAGGTCGGCGCCTTCCTGGGGTACGACGTGACGGTGTGCGACGCGCGTCCGGTCTTCGCCACGGCCAGCCGCTTCCCCGACGCCGACCGGGTGGTCGTCGACTGGCCGCACCGCTACCTCACCGAGCAGCAGGAGGCGGGTGCGATCGACCAGCGCACGGTCATCACCGTGCTCACCCACGACCCGAAGTTCGACGTACCGCTCCTCGAGGTCGCGCTGCGCCTGCCCGAGGTCGCCTACGTCGGCGCGATGGGGTCACGGCGCACGCACGACGACCGGATGGCCCGCCTGCGCGAGACCGGCCTCGAGGAGGCCGAGCTCGACGGCTCTCCACAGCCCGATCGGGCTCGACCTGGGCGCTCGCACTCCCGAGGAGACCGCGATCAGCATCGCCGCGGAGTTCATCGCCGGGCGGTGGGGCGGCACCGGCGAGCGGCTGGCGCGGACCACGGGCCGGATCCACGGGTGACCCGTGTCACACCTCGGGTTGTAGCGTGAGGGCACCTACTCAGGAGGGCGCCACGGTGGGCACGACGCGGACGACCAGCGAGCTCGACAGCCGCAAGCAGGAGACGCTGCGCGCCTGGACGACCTTCGTCGAGCAGGGCGACGCGGCCGCGCCCCTGGTCCGTCCCGAGATCCTCACCAGCTGGACCCGCTCGGGCGCGGCGATCACGCACGACGTCAGCGCCGCGCCGCTGGCCGACGAGAGCGAGACGTCCTCGCTGTGGCGCGACTCCCCGCTCCAGCTCGCCGTCGAGCGCGTCGAGGCCGACCTGCGCCGGACCGCCGAGGACGGCGACCTGGTCCTCGCCGTCACCGACGCCGACACCCGCATCCTCTGGACCTACGGCGGCCGCGTGATGCGCCGCAAGGCCGAGACGGTCAACTTCGTCCCGGGCGCCCGCTGGGACGACGAGTCCGTCGGCACCAACGCCCTCGACCTGGCCAACCGCCTCGCCGAGCCGTCGATGGTCTTCTCGGCCGAGCACTACGCCTCGATCGTGCACAACTGGGTCTGCTGGGCCGCCCCCGTGTTCGACCCCGTCACCCGGCGCCAGCTCGGCGTGATCGACCTGTCGACGACGTGGGACCGCACCCACCCGATCGGGCTGGCCACCGCCCGCGTGATGGCGCGCCTGATCGAGACCGCCCTGCCGCACTCCGCCCACCACCCGACGGCCCGCCCCGGCGACGATGCCGACGAGACCGCCGACCCGGGCCTCGTGATGACCCTGCTCGGCACCGCCGAGGTGCGCCTCGACGGTCAACGCCTGCTCCTCAACCGCCGCCAGACCGAGGTGCTCGCACTGCTGGCGCTGCACCCCGAGGGGCTCTCCCTCGACCGGCTGCACGCCTTCGTCTACGGCGACTCGGCCGTGACGTTCTCGACCCTCAAGGCCGAGGTGTCGCACCTGCGCGCCGCGCTCGGCGGCCAGCTCTCCTCGCGCCCCTACCGGCTGATGATGCCGGTCGCCACCGACGTCGACCACGTGCTCGGCCTGCTGCGCCGCGGCCAGGTCGCCGAGGCCCTCGAGGCGTACGGCGGCGACCTGCTGCCCGGCACGAACTCGCCGGCCCTCACCGAGCTCGGCGAGTACCTCGCGGTCGCTGTACGCGAGGCGCTCCTGGCCGACCCCCAGCCCGGCGCCGTGCTCCGCTACGCCGAGCTGGCGCCGTACGACACCGAGGTGATGGAGCGCGGTCTGGCCGCTCTCGGCAGCGACCCGCACCCGGCGAAGGCGCTGCTCAAGGGCAAGCTCGCAGCTGCGCGCTGAACCGTCCCCGACCGACGCCGCGGCTCAGGTCAGGGCTCCACCGTGTCGACGCAGCGCCCCGGGACGGCGTCGAGCTCGTCGGTCCGGGTGCCGGTCGACGCGGTCGAGATGACGATCTCGATGCACGAGGCCGCGTCGCCGGCGTCGTAGTCGACGGCGTCCGGGTAGATGATCCGGTCGCCGAGCGTCACCTCGTAGTAGCGGCTGACCTCTGACGAGTCGGACGGCGCCGGCGCCAGGAGCCCGGCGTCCTCGAGCTCGGTGGTGACCGTCCTGACCACGACGTCCCGACCGAGGACCACCTCGATCTCGGACCTGATGCGCTCGGAGGTCCCCTCGCCCGAGGGGATCAGCCCGATGGCGCGCACCGTCGCGGTGGTGAGCTCCTCGCTGCTGGTCCTGGCGCCGTCCAGCGTGACCCAGCCGGCGACGGATCGTCAGCAGGAGCAGGCTCCAGTTGCGCGCGTGGAGCAGGAAGTAGCCGTCGGGCGTGGGTTCGGGAGCGCCTCGGTCGCACTCGCTCGTGACGTAGACGTGCCAGCGTCTCGGACCCTGCACGGCCCGCGCGAGCAGCACCGCCACGAGCAACCACGACACGACCGCGAGGAGGACCATGGCCGCCACCTACCCACGCCAACCTTCGCCCAACCGGACCTGCCTAGCGTGACGTGGGCCACATGCGTGTGGTTACCAGCGCTCAGTCGTGTCACCTCAAGGGAGAGTTCATGACCAAGATCAACCTCACCGTCGACGGTGCGTCGGTCTCCGACGACGTCGAACCGCGGATGCTGCTCGTGCAGTACCTGCGCGAGAAGCTCGGCAAGACCGGCACCGTCATCGGGTGCGACACCAGCAACTGCGGGGCCTGCACCGTCCACCTCGACGGCACGTCGGTGAAGTCCTGCAACATGCTCGCCGTCCAGGCCGACGGCCGCGAGGTCACCACGATCGAAGGTCTCGCCGACACCGTGGAGGGTGACCTCCACCCGGTCCAGGAGTCGTTCCGTGAGTGCCACGGGCTCCAGTGCGGCTTCTGCACGCCGGGGATGATCATGCAGAGCGTCGACCTGCTGAAGAACAACCCCAAGCCCACCGAGGCCGAGATCCGCAACGGCCTCGAGGGCAACCTGTGTCGCTGCACCGGCTACCACAACATCGTCAAGGCCGTGCAGCACGCCTCCGGCCAGGCCGAGACCGCGGAGGTGACGGCATGACCACCCTCCAGGACCCGCCCGTCGAGGCGACGCCCGAGATCGGGCGTGACCGCCGCCGCAAGGAGGACCAGCGCCTCATCACCGGCCGCACCCGCTGGACCGACAACATCGTCCTGCCCGGCATGCTCCACCTCGCGATGGTGCGCAGCCCGTTCGCGCACGCCAACATCACGTCGATCGACACGAGCGCCGCCAAGGCCTCGCGCAACGTCGTCACGGTGCTGACCGGCGCCGAGCTCGGCGAGAGCCAGGGCGTGCTCATCAACGCCTGGGCGATCACGCCCGAGCAGATCGCCCCGGTC
>CAWGJR010000021.1:0-91808 GCA_963822915.1 uncultured Actinomycetota bacterium | reverse complement strand
GGACCTGTCTCGATTCGTTGCCGCGCCCGCTCGGCAGGACTGAAGTCTTGGTCTGCTTCGGCTTTGAGCCGTTCTGCGTAGACGACGGGTGTTAGGTCGCTGAGGATGTCGTTGATGAGTTGCCGGTACTCGATACGTGGGTCGTCTCTGACTCTCGATGGGGAGACCGACCTCCCGCTACATGATGCGGTTGACCGGTTCTCGACGCCGCAAGCACTGCTCGACCGGCTCTGCGATGTCGAGGGTTCCGAGTTTGTTCACGAAGGTGTCGGGATGGATCTGGATCCGGATCGAGGTGAGCGCCGCTAACGGCATTCGCCAGGGGCGTGCGCTCTGCGGCGATGAGGATGGATTCGTTGTCGGCCATCGAGGTGTCGAACACGAGCGGTATGACGTCGACGGTTGATCGGTTCACGATCCGACGCACCCAGACGAGGACGGCGTCGTCGACGCCGACCTTCCAGACCTCGCCGGGTTGGGCGGGATCTCTGGAGACGGTCGAGATGAAACGTGCGGACGTCGTCGGTCAGTACGGGGCTGTCGGCGACGAGATGAGACAGCACGCTCTCGGAGGGTTCGTCGACCCTCCGGCCCGCTGCAGTCGTGTGAACCTGACGCGGCATGCGACGCAGTTCGGAAAGGTGTGCGCGGACAGCCGCGAACTCGCCGGACTCGGCAGCTACTCGGAGGCTTCGGTCTTGGCCGATCGGCGCTGCGAGTACGAGGTCGAGCAGTTCGTCCGATGTGGGGTGCTGGTCGCGCATCATTTGTCACTCCCTTCTTGTGCCGCTTCTTCGGTTCGCGATCGATCTGATGACCTACAACGTCGCACCTTCGATCTTTTGTCCAGTCTGCAACCCACTCTTCACACAGGTCGCAAAGATCCTCCACGACGGCTTCCGGATCCTCGGACCCGGCGACCTCGTTGCGGACCCGGTCGAACAGTCGTTGCCGTGATCGACGGCGGTCTGTGCGTGCTTGAGTCCGATGAGCTGGCGCTAGTTCTCGGGCGGTCTTGTCCGGATTGGTCAGGATGATCCGCTCGCGGTCTGTGAGCGTGTTGAAGAAGTCGTGCGCCTGGGACGAGTCGACGGTCGCTGATCCTGCGTCGTCGGGAGCGGCGGGCTCGAAGTGCTCGTCGGGGTCGTCTAGTTCGTAGGCGATCGGGACCCGACGGATGTCGATGCGTGCTGCGATGACCTCCGCCAGGTCGCGGCTCGTCATGCGACCCGCCGGCTCGTGTGAGTACGCGCGTCAGCATCTCGATCAGGGTCGAGCGGTCGGCAGCGGGAGCGTCGCGGGTCTCACTCGTCCACTTCGGTCGGATGACCTCCATGGTGCGAAGTTCGGCTTCGAGGTCGCTGAGGGGGACGTCGCTGACGTCCGTGGGGCCGTTGGCGATGGCCCAGTAGTTCGAGCGGCCGTTGCGGATCTTCTCGAAGGCCGGTGTTGTCTTCAGGATCTCGTTGAGTCGGATCACGAGTTTCCCGACGTCGGTTGTTCTGCCTCCGGTGCGGAGGTGGTTGAGGACGGCTGCTGCGAGCTGGCGGCGGAACGAGTCGTCGTCGTTGGACTGGTTGGCGATCGTGACGAGTCGTTCCATGCCAGCCGAGCCGCTGAGGAAGTCGTGGGCGGTCTCCTCGATCGCCGCGCGGCCCCAGTTCTCGTGTCCTTGGGGCGCGGGGATGTTGCGGTCAACGGCGACCGAGTAGACGAGGCGGTACAGGAGTCGGGCGCCTTCATGCCCGATCCGTCCGGTGGTGCGGACCTCTTCCAGGGGAGTCACTGTGACGCCTCCAGAACGCTCGTGAGCCACGGGCCAGGCAGTGTGCCGAGGTATCGGACGTTCGCCGAGGTCCACAGCTGCTGTTCGACGGAGTTGTATCCGGCGAACACTCCGTCCAGGTCGAGGTCCAGGTTCGGGTCGGCGGGTGGTCGACTCCGTCCACGTCGGTGTCACTGGTGCGGGTGACGATACCGATGCGCTGGTGCGCGGCCATGGGCACGGCGACGACCACGCAGGGCCGTTCGGCCTTGGGATCGAAGGTCATGTAGATGTCGGTCTTGACCTGGTAGACCTCGCCGACCTCGGGCGGAACGGTTCACCGTCCCCGGTCCCGCCCGGGCGCTCCTTCCCGCCGTGGCCGCTCCATGTTGCGGGCAAGGATGGCGTGAGCCTTCCTACGACCGCGTCGCCTTGCCATTCCTCACCCCTCACCATGCTGCCTGACCGCCAACCTGACAATTCCGTCCCGCTGATCGTGCCCGATCCCGCCGTCGTCGGAATGTGCCGAGGGCGTGACCCGTCCCGTGTCGGGGTCCGTGATACGTAACAGGACTCACCGACGGTGGGCCGAGCCCGCACGTCTAGCCTGCGCGCCGCGTGTCCTGGCCCGGGCGAGACACGCCGAGGTGAGAAGCCCACAAAGAATGGCGGCCTGGCCGACCAGACAGCCCGGGACGGTCCGACGTCGGGGCACTTTGAAGCCGGTCGGAAAATCGGGGAACGGAGGCTCATCGTTGGCGCACGCAAGCTGAACTAGGCCCGCCACGCCTGGGCTGGTCCGTCGTCTCCCTTGCCCGCCGCTCGCCCGCCACGTCCCCATTCACCGTGCCGCTCGCCGCGCACCTCGAAGCCTCCCGCATTTGCTCAGCCCCCGCCCACCCAACCGCGCACCATCAGGAGTCACAAATGCACGACTACGTCGACCACGCGGTCCTCGCCTCCCACGCCGCAATAAGGTCAACGTGCCGTCCGAGACAGCACGCAAGCGCCGCGAGCAGGTCGCCTACCTACGCTCTCGGCTCGAGGCGCACATCGCCGCCCACCCCGACTACGACCTGGTCAAGATGCGCGGCCTCGGGATCGTCGCCAAGCACACGGCCATCAAGGGCACCGGCGGGTCCGACGCTGACGTCGCCGCCTACGTCAAGGCCGCCAGCGTCGGCGGCGTGTCACGCCCCCGAGGCCGGGCTGCTGGACTGGCTCAAGGAGCGCTGCATCGAGGTCTACGGCAAGACCAAGGTCGCCGAGGACTTCGTGATCTCGCGTCACGCGGTCGGGATCACCATGCGGGGCACCGGCCTCAAGATCGACGTCGCGCCCGTGCTCTACGAGGACGAGCCGGACGACCGGGGCCACCTCATCACCCGCGACGGCGAGCGCGTGCTGACGTCGGTCACCTTGCACCTGCGCGTTCCTCAACACCCGCAAGGCCGCACGCCGGTGCCGAGTACAAGGAGTTCATCCGCCTGGTCAAGGCGTTCATCAAGCACGCCAAGTTCGACGACGACGAACCTGCAAGTTCAAGAGCTTCCTCGCCGAGCTCCTCGTCGCCCACCTGTGGGACAACGGCTGGAACGGCGAGCCCTTCGCGATCAAGGACTACCCGCGCGCGTTCGAGCAGTTCTTCGCCTACATCGCACGGACCGGACTGCGCGAGGACGATCGCGTTCTCCGACTACTACAGCGCCAGCCGACGTCGCCGCCAGCACCGACCCGATCCGGGTCTGGGACCCGGTCAACCCGGCCAACAACGTCGCCGCCGCCTACAACGAGTCCGACCGCATCCGACTCGTCCAGCGCGCCGCCGAGGCGCTCGACTCAGATCACCTGGGCGGCGACCGCCAACACCAAGGGCGCCGCCAACGACGCCTGGCGCACCATCTTCGGCCCGACCTTCCAGGGAGCGTGACATGACCTACTCCGCGACCCGCAGCGCCAGTTTCACCATCACCGACGCACGCCACGTCGCCAGCAAGATCGGCGCCGACCTCCGGAACCTGAACACCGTCTACGGCAAGCCGCCGCTGACCTCGATCGACGACTACGTCGAGGAGGTAGCGCTTCTCCTCCGCGACGGCTACCTCAACACCGTCGACTTCGGGTTCAAGTCCGGCGACGTGTGGAAGCTCCGGCTCCGCTACACCGCAACCATCGGCGGATCGCTCCGCGACGACAACCCCGGCCGGCTGCCGTACGACGCCCCGGTCGCCGGGGTCCCGTTCTACTCGTACCTGACCTACAGCTCGCCGTTCAACGCCCTCACCTACGACAAGCAGACGGCCTACAAGGCGACGCTGCCCTTCCAGCGCACCGGCGCCGACGAGCCCAGCCTCGGCGGCGGCACCTACGGGACCGCAGCCTCCTACGCCCGCAACGGTCACGGCGTCGGCCGCGACGTCTACACCGCCATCAACTGACCCACACCGGTCACGCGCAACGAGCGCGACCAACGCCTGCAGGAAGGACACCCGATGAGCCAGGACGACCTGTTCCAGCCCGTGATCGAGCTCCCCGAGGACGTGCGCGACGACCGGTACCGCCGCCTCGTCGGTCTCGACCACATCAAGACCCGCCTCCGCAAGGAAGCAACCGTCCTCGCGAACCCCGACGCGCTCACCGCCTGGGCCACCGAACACCACCCCACGGCGGCGGGCGCCGACACCGCTCTGCGGCTGATCAGCGACCGGGCACCCCTGATCGTGTTCGGTGGCGACGTCGGATCCGGCAAGTCGGCCCTCGCGGAGAGCTTCGGATGCGACCTCTCCCGCGTGCCTCGACGTCCCGGTCAACCTTTACCGGCTCAAGCTCGCCGCTCGAGGCAGCGGCCTGGTCGGAGAGATGACCAGCCTCATCGGCGACGCCTTCGACCACCTCCGCGTCCAGGGCGAGAAGTCCCGCACCGCGTCCAGGCGGCATCAAGGCGATCCAGATCTTCGTCGTCGACGAAGCCGACGCGTTGGTCCAGTCCCGAGAAGCGACCCAGATGCACCACGAGGACCGTGCCGGTGTGGACGCGTTCCTCGCCGGTATCGACGGCCTCGCCGGCAGCAACCTCCCGATCGTCGTGGTCCTCTGCACGAACCGGCTCAACGCCCTCGACCCTGCCGTGCGCCGCCGCGCGGCCGCCACGTTCGAGTTCGGCAGGCCGAACAGCGACCAGCGTCGCCAGGTCCTCGGCGACGCGCTCGCCGACTTCAACATCGACGACGCCACGATCGACAAGCTCGTCGACATCACCGGCCCGGACTCGCACGGTCAGGGAAGCCCCGGCTACACCTACTCCGACCTCACGCAGCGGCTCATCCCGACGACCATCCTCGAAGCGTTCCCCGAGGTGGCCGATCACCGCCGACCTGGTCCTGACGGTGGCACAGAACCTCGCCCCGACGCCGGTGTTCACCGACCAGCAGCCCGTCGACGGCCGACGCCGCCCGACGGCCACACGCGGCGCGGGTTCGTGAGCGGCCCACTGGCGCGACCGTCCGCAACCGCAGTCCGCATCGCCGGAGACCGATACCAGTGGCTGCACGTGTGGCGAGCATGCCTGCAGGTCCTCCGCGACCAAGCCGCTCCCGGAGCGAGCGCGAACCCCGCCGTCAGCGTCGGCGTCGAGGTCGACGGCGTCGGCAACGTCGACGACGTCGTCCTGTACCGACAGCATCCGCCCCACACCTACTCGCAGGTCAAGTGGACCGCGAACGGCGAGACACCCGTCGGAACCGACTACCTCACCGCAGACGACACACCGACACCGGCACCAGCCTGCTCGCCAAGCTCGCCGGGGCACACCAGACACTCACCGCCGACGGCGACCCGGCCGATCTCGTCCTCCAGACCAACCGCAACATCGACCCGGACAGCGTCCTCCTCGACCGGCATCGACCCCCGCACCCAACTCCTCCTGCCGAACGCCGCACTACAAGGTCCGGCGTCGCGCCGAGGCCGCGAACGTGCGGCCTGGGCGGCCAGCGCGAACGTCACCGAGACCGAACTCCTCGAACTGCTCGCGGTCCTGCGGTTCGAGACCGGATACGGGCTCAACGTCCTCCTCGACAACGTCTCGAACCTGATGACCGCAACCGGCCTGCGCGATGACACCACCGCGCGTCCTGCTCGCGACCGGATGGGTCGAGACAACAGGTGATCAACGGCGTCCGGCACCTCGACGCAGACACGATCCGAGCCGCCGTCACCGACCTGGCCCTGATCGCCGGACGGTCCTGGCCGACACTGTCGATCGCAACCCTCAAACCCGACCCGGTGGCAGACCAGGCCGTCCACGCCATCGACTGGGTCGACCGGTTCGAAGGCGACGACCCGTACACGCGTCGACGACCGAAGCCACCCGCAACCTGGGCCGACCTGGCCGACGAGATCGCCGCCATCCCCGAGCACCTCGCAGGCATCGACGCCGTCCTCGTGACGGGCAGCCTCCGCCTCGCACCAGGTTTCGCCGTCGGAGCAGCGTTGAGACGTGTCACGAACATCGACGTCGCGTGGAAGCAAGGCCCGCAACTGTGGACCTCCGACGCGCACTACGACGAACCGGCCCGACCGACGGTCGACGACGCACCATCTTCGGCCAAGGTGACGACATCGCGATCGTCGTCGACATCGCCACGACCGCGACGGCGGACGTGCTCACCTGGGTACGGGAGACCGGCGCCCCGGTCCGAGAGCTCGTCACCCTCGCGCCTCCGTCAGGGACACCGAAGGACAACGCCATCACGCGACGCGTCCATGGCCGTCGCCTTCGCGGTCGGGATGCGCGACGAAGCGCGAGGCTTCGCGGCTCGTGTGCTCAGATCCACCTGTTCATGGCGGCACCCCTCGGGTTGGCTCTCCTCATAGGTCATCGATGGAACCGGGTCGGTCTCACTCACGTCTACGAAGACCTCCAGCCCGGCTATGAGCGGGCCTTCACGATCTCCGCGTGATCCTCAGCCAGTGCAACTGCGACGCGACGCGCCACAGAGCGCGTCCCGGGTGGCACACAAGGGGAGGAGTTGGGACGGATCGACGGCCGAGAGCGTGGCAGCCATCGAGGATAGGTTCAAGGGACCTACGCCGCCTCCATCGTCTAGAGCAGCGTCGCCCTCGAGATCTGGAACTCACCGTCAGGCCGTAGGTCCGACCATGTGCGTCATACCACCGCGATCGACCAATCGCATGCGGCACGCTCCTATCGCGCGCCCGGGAACCCCTGCTGGCGCCAGGCCTCGTAGGTCACCAGCGTCGCTGCGTTGGAGAGGTTCAGGGATCGCGGTCCGTCGACCATCGGGATGCGCAGCGACTCGGTGATGCGCGGGTGGGCGAGCACGTCGGCCGGCAGACCGGTGGGTTCGGGGCCGAAGAGCAGCACGTCGCCGGGCTCGAAGGCGACGTCGGCGTACCACGTCGTCGCGTGGGCGGTGAAGGCGAAGACCCGCGAGCTGGCGAGCTGCTCGCTGTCCAGCGCAGCGTCGAGGTCGGCGTGGATCTTCACCGACGCGAGGTCGTGGTAGTCCAGTCCCGCGCGCTTGAGCTTGGGCTCCGAGAGGTCGAAGCCGAGGGGCTCGACCAGGTGGAGAGTCGTGCCGGTCGCTGCTGCGAGCCGGATCGCACTGCCGGTGTTGCCGGGGATCCGGGGCTCGAAGAACATCGTGTGAAACACGGTTCAACGTAGCGCGGGGTGGGTCTTCGGTTGGTGGTGCGTGCGTCACCGAGCGTCTCGACGGGTCGGCGTACGACCCAGAGGGTCCTGCTCGTCACCGGGTGGTCCACACTGGGAGCACGCCAGGCTCGTCAGAGGCTGGCTTCGCGGACGTGGTGTAGTTGCAGCACGCTTCCCTTCCAGGGAAGGGGTCGAGGTTCAAATCCTCGCGTCCGCTCCAGCTCGAGAGGCCGTCATGTCGCACGCCACCACGCGCACCACGCTCACCATCGACGCTCCCGCTGGTCCGGCCGAGGCCTACCTGACCGGGGCGGACGGGGCGCCCGGCGTCCTGCTGTACGTCGATGCCATCGGCCTGCGACCGCAGATCCGCGCGATGGCGGACCGCGTCGCCTCGTGGGGGTACGTCGTGCTGGCGCCGCACGTGTTCTACCGCGACGGTTCGGCGCTGGACCTCGCTCCCCAGGGCGACCTGATCGACGCCGACGTCCGCGAGGCGTTCTTCGCCGGCGGGGTGATGGAGCGCGTCGGCGCGCTCACCCCCGAGATCTGCGCCGCCGACGGCGAGGCGTTCCTCGCCGCCCTCCTCGAGCACGCCGGCGACGGACCCGTCGGGACCCACGGCTACTGCATGGGTGCCCGGCTCGCCGTACGCCTCGGTGGGCAGTTCCCCGAGCGGGTGGCGGCGGTGGGTGGCTTCCACGGCGGCGGCCTCGTGACCGACGGTGCCGACTCACCGCACCTGGCCATCGCCAACGCGCGAGCGTCGTTCGTCTTCGGGCACGCGGACAACGACGGGTCCATGCCACCCGAGGCGGTCGCGACCCTCGAGGACGCACTCACCGCGGCCGGCGTCGAGCACGTCAACGAGGTCTACGCCGATGCGCCGCACGGCTACTCGATGGCCGACACCTCGGTCTACCGCGAGGACGCCGCGAAGCGGCACTTCGCTGCACTGCGGACGTTGTACGACGCCGCGCTCGGCTGACCGGGACTTCGTCGACGGGCTCGTTCCTCGCCCTGCTCAGTCTCCGGTCGGGTCGTTCCTCGCCCTGCTCAGTCTCCGGTCGGGTCGTGGGTGGGTGCCGGGACTTCGTCGACGGGCTCGTTCCTCGCCCTGCTCAGTCTCCGGCCGGGCTCGTTCCTCGCCCTGCTCAGTCTCCGGCGTCTCCGGGGATGATCTCGGCGAGGCCGTCGGGGGTGACCACGACGGCCGTACGACGGCGCTCCCGCAGCCACCCGGCCGCGCCGGGACCCTGGAGGTAGGCGCAGGTGGCGTCGAGGTCGGCGATGGTCAGCGAGTGGTGGACGACCGTGACCGAGGCGACGCCTGACGGGGCGAGTCCGGTGACGGCGTGACGCACGTGGTCGCCGCGGTGGGCGGCGCCGCTGGTGGCGACCGCGCCGTTGCGGACGGGCACCACCGCCACCAGGCGTGACGGGTCCAGCGGGTGCTCGATGCCGATGCGCCACTCGGGCCGGTCGGGCGCGGTCGAGCAGACCAGGTCGCCGCCCGCGGAGAGGCAGAAGTCGGTGTCGTCGAGGTCGCGCAGCGCGGCGGAGGCACGGTCGACCGCCCAGCCCTTCACCACGCCCGACGGGTCCAGCACCGAGCGGCCGTCGACGACCCGGCGTACGTCGAAGGCGCCGTCGGTCGCCCGTCGCGCGGACTCGCCGATCGCCAGCACCTCGGCCACCTCCGGCGGGCAGTCGTCCACGGCGAGCTCGCCGCGACCCAGCCGCGCGATCACCGAGTCGTCGCGCCAGGTGCTGAAGACGTCGTCGGTCCAGCGCAGTGACTCCTGCACGTCCTGCCAGGCGGCCGCACCCGTCGCCGTCTCGGCGTGCCGGCCCCGCAGGGCGAGGCTGATCGGCATCCCCATGATCTGCGCGACGTGGCGGACGACCTGCGGCTCTGCCGTCATCGTGGTGCTCATGCCTGCGCCGCGTCGATCGCGGCCTGGAGCGAGGACTGGTAGCCGACGCTCGTGTAGGTCGCGCCGCTCACCATGTCGATCTGCGAGCTCTGCTGGTCGATCGTCTCCTGGATCAGGATCGGCAGCGCGTAGCCGTTGATCTGGGCGTCCTGCCCGTCGCTGTTGGGGTACTGGATCACCGACACGTTGGTGATCGTCGTGGCCGACCCACTACCGTTCACGGTCAGCTCGACCTGGACCGGGCCGTAGCGGGTCTGGGCGACAGCCCCGGTCACCGTGCGGGCCGCGGTGGTCCTGGACGCCGTCCCGGTGTCGCCGGAGGTGGTGCCGGTCGAGGTGTCCGGGGTCGCCGGCTGGGTCGAGGTGCTCACGCTCCCCACGATCGGGATCTCGGAGCCGGCAGCGACGTCGGCGCCGCCCAGCGAGGTGCGGTAGCCGAAGAGCAGGACGAGCACGGTCAAGGTGCTCATCGCCCACAGCAGGATGCGTCTCATGTCAGGCCTCTCATCGGTGCAGCCATTACCAGGCGAAGGTCTCGAGGTGGAGCTGGGCGGCGGGAAGTCCGGCCTGCTCGGTGGTACGTCGTACGGCGTCGGTCCAGGCGGTCGGACCGCACACGTAGACGTCGTGCTGGGCGAGGTCGGGCACCCACCCGAGGAGGGCGTCGCGGTCGGTGGCCACCCCGGCGTGCGTGCTGAACCAGGAGTCGGGGTGTCGGCGCGAGCCCGGCAGGGCCAGGATCCGCAACCCACGCTGGGTGGCGAGGTGCTCCAGCTCGGCGCGGAAGAGCGGGCGGTCGGCGTAGCGGTAGATCAGCGTGGCCTCGCCCGGGCCGTAGGTCAGGCCCTCGGCCAGGGCGCGCAGCGGCGTGATGCCGACGCCCGCGCCGATCAGCAGGACCTTGCGCTGGGTGCGGGGCCGCGAGGTCAGCCGGCCGTAGGGCCCCTCGACCACGGCCCGGGTGCCGGGTGTCAACGAGCGCAGCGAGCGGCTGCCGTCGCCGAGCTCCTTGACGGTGATCCGCAGGTGACGACCGTCGGGCGCGGCGGAGAGCGAGTAGGGGTTGGCGCGGGTCCAGCCGGGTCGGCCGGGGAAGCGCCAGGAGAGGAACTGTCCCGCCTCGACCTGCAGCCGGTGCAGGCCCCGCCCGGCGACGTAGACCGAGAAGGTGTCGTGGTCCTCGGGCACCACCGCGGTGACCCGCAGGGAGTGACGCCACGACCGCACCAGCGGCACGGCCACCCGCCAGACGAGCACCGAGACGACGGCCGCGAGCCAGAGCCCCCACCAGAAGACGGTCGAGGCGGCCGAGCGCTGGAACTCCTGGCCCGTCCACAGCTGGTGCGGCAGCGCGAGGCCGGCGCCGAGGTAGGCGTAGAGGTGGAGCAGGTGCCACGACTCGTAGCGCAGCCGGCTGCGCGCTGCTCGGATCGACGTGACGACGACCATCACCAGGCAGAGCGTGCCGGCGGCGGCGAGGAGCATGCCGGGGTAGGTCCACGTCAGGTCCCACAGCGTTCCGGGGCTCGCCCACAGCGAGCCGGCGGCGTACCCCCAGGTGATCAGGGCGATGTGGACGATCATCAGGTTGAACGACGTGAAGCCGACCAACCGGTGCAGGCGCGCCAGCCGGTCCTGGCCCCAGGCCCGCTCGAGCACCGGGATCCTCGCCATCATCAGCACCTGCACGAGCAGCAGCGCGGAGGCGACCAGACCGGTCAGCCGGCCGGTCGAGAGGAGACCGCTCTCCCAGCCGCCGAGGTCCTGGAGCCCGCCCTCGCGCACCCACAGGAACGCCAGCCACAGCACGGTGCTCCACAGCAGGCCGAGGCTGACGGCGCGTACGCCGGCGTCGAACCGCGCCTCGGCACCGAACCGTCCTGCGCGTCGGCCGCTGCGGGCGGCAGCCGGCAGCGGGGCGGCCGGCGGGGCCGGCGGGACCGCCGTGGAGGTCATCGGAGTTCCTCGGTCATGGCCCCATCCTGGGCGGCGGGGCTGGACCGCGGCCCTCAGGAACCTGTGTGCACCCTGTGAGAGAGGTCCCCCCACGCCGACCCCGGGCGACCTATGATGCGGCGACCGCACCCCCGCGAGCGAAGGAACGTGCCATGTCGTCCTACAACCCGCCCCCGCCCCCGCCGCCGCCCGGCGGCAACGAGCCCAACCCCTACGGCCAGCCCAACCAGTACGGACAGCCGGCTTACGGACAGCCGGCCTACGGCCAGGGAGGCTACGGCCAGGGACAGGTGGACTACGCCCACTGGGGCAAGCGCGTCGGAGCGCGTCATCATCGACGGCCTGGTGTCGTTGCTCGCCTACATCCCGGTCGTCATCGGCGTCGTCATCATCATCGCCGGCGCGGAGACGACCACCGTCAACGGCACGACGACGCTCGAGAACGACGACATCGGCGCCGCGCCCATCCTGCTGATCCTGCCTCGGCGCCATCGCCTACTTCGCCTTCTACATCTGGAACATCTTCATCAAGCAGGGCCGCACCGGCTACACGATCGGCAAGGGCGTGCTGGGCATCAAGCTCATCGACGAGCAGTCCGGCCAGCCGATCGGCGCCGGCAAGTGCTTCCTGCGCCAGATCTGCCACATCCTCGACGGCCTCTGCTACATCGGCTACCTCTGGCCGCTGTGGGACGCCAAGAAGCAGACCTTCGCCGACAAGATCATGACCACGATCGTGATCAACCAGCCCAAGGGCTGATCCCCCGCCCCGACAGGGCTTCGGACAGGGCTCCCGACCTCGGCCGGGGGTCTGCCAGACTCCCGGCCATGTCCACGATCCTGATCACCGGCGCCTCCTCGGGCCTCGGCGCCGAGATGGCGCGCCAGCTCGCCGCCAAGGGCCACGACCTCGCGCTGTGCGCACGCCGTACGGACCGCCTCGACGAGCTGGCCGCCGAGATCCTCGCCGCCCATCCCGCCCGACGCGTCGCGGTGCGCGCGCTCGACGTCACCGACGACGAGGCCGTCTTCCGCGTGTTCGGTGAGTTCCGCGACGAGCTGGGCCGGCTCGACAAGGTGGTCGTCAACGCCGGGCTCGGCAAGGGCGCCGCGCATCGGCACGGGTGGCTACGCCGCCAACCGGGAGACCGCGATGACCAACTTCGTGGCAGCGCTCGCGCAGACCGAGGCTGCGATGGAGATCTTCCGCGACCAGTCGGCCGGTCACCTCGTGATGATCTCGTCGATGGCGGCGATGCGCGG
Source organism: uncultured Actinomycetota bacterium (assembly GCA_963822915.1). Taxonomy (GTDB): domain Bacteria; phylum Actinomycetota; class Actinomycetes; order Propionibacteriales; family Nocardioidaceae; genus Nocardioides. The sequence goes on along the minus strand of CAWGJR010000021.1, from coordinate 79,213 downwards.
GATGCCGAAGGAGATCGCGACGTACGCCGCCACCAAGGCGGGAGTCGCCCACCTCGCCGAGGGCCTGCGCACCGAGCTCTACGGGACGCCGCTGGCCAAGACGGTCAAGGTGACGGTGCTCTACCCGGGCTACATCATCAGCGAGATGAACGACTACGCCGCAGCCGACGTCGCCACTGATGGCGACCACCGAGGACGGGGTGAGGGCGATGGTGAAGGCCATCGAGAAGCAGGTCGCCGACGCGTGCGTGCCGCCGCTGCCGTGGGCGCCGCTGTCACTGGTGATGAAGCACGCCCCGCTGCCGCTGCTCAAGCGTCTGATCTGAGCCCTCTGAGCCCTCCGAGCCCACCGCTGCGCCAGGTCGTCCACGCCGTCGTGCACCACAGCGCCAGCGCCACCAGCAGCGGCTGGAAGGGCAGCCGGAGCAGGCGCGCCCGGTCGGTGTCGAGGCCGAAGGAGTCGGAGTCGTTGATGGCCTGCCAGATGTTGCCGGGGAAGACGGCGACGAAGAAGATCGCGATCACCCAGCCCAGCAGGGCCAGCCGCCGCCCGCGCAGCACGAGCAGCGACGCTCCGAGGGCCAGCTCCATCGACGCCGGAGACGATCACGATCGCCTCGCGGGCCGGCAGGAACGTCGGCACCTGACCGAGGAACTCGTCGACCGCGACGAAGTGAGCGACCCCGGCGACCAGCAGGATCGCGGCCAGCAGCAGACGGCCGCCCGACGCGCAGGACGGCCCTCACGAGGACTGCTCGTCGCTGACGAGGTCGTCGTCCACCCGGTCGGCGGGCTCGGGGCCGAGCGTCTCGTCCGCGGCGATGCGCAGGTCGAGGCCCGCCAGGGTGTGGCTGAGTCCTCGTCGTTGCGGGGTGACGAGCGTGGCCAGCACGGTGACGGCGAGGAAGACCGGTACGCCGACGACGGCCCACCACCCGCCGAGCAGGAGGAGGACCACCGGCGGGGTGATCCCGGTGAGCAGCTTGACCAGGCGCGCGAGCGGCTGCCACTTGAGCAGGATCGAGCGGCGCGGCACGGCGCGGACCGAGATCGTCCACTCCCCGACCGTCCGGCCCGCACCCAGGACCGCGGCGACCTGGACGCCGTACGGGAGAGCGACCTGGAGGGTGGTCTGCACGTCGAGGTCGAGCGAGAGCGGCCCGTAGACCGCCGCGGCCCGGTAGGCGAGGGCGACGAAGCCGCCGAAGAGCACCATGAAGAGCAGGTCGCTGACCATCCCGACCAGGCGTCGCCCCAGGGTGATCGAGGTCGGCATGACGGCCGCGCCGCTGCGCCGGCGCGACGAACAGCGACGAGACGCAGCGAGCCGGCCACGGCGCCGGCGGTGTTGATGAAGAGGTCGTCGACGTCGAAGAGCCGGTAGGGGCAGTCGTAGAGGGTCCACACGCCGGTGAGCTGGGTCGTCTCGATGAGCAGCGACACCGCGAACCCCACGATCCCGGCCACGACGAACCCGCGTCGCAGGATCAGGCGCAGGAAGAAGCCGAGGGGCACGAAGAGCAGCAGGTTGAGGGCGAGCTGGAGGAAGACCGGGTCGCGCAGCAGCGCCGCCAGCCCGCCGCCGGCGGCGTCGTCGGCCCACAGCCCGCGCACCGACCCGAGCGGGTCGAGGTTGCGGGTCTTGCAGAGGTAGGTGTCGGACGCCGGCATCGGCAGCAGCGTGTAGGTCCACAGCGCCAGGCCGTAGACGGCTGCCGAGAAGCAGCGTGGCGAGGTCGCGCGGACCCAGCGAGCCGTCACGGCGGTACTGCACCGCGGCCGTCGGCACGAAGAGCAGCACCGCCAGCCCGCTGCCGAGGGCGATGGCGACGAGCGCGTTGGTCGTCTGGTCGGACACGGGAGGAAGGCTAGGCGTCGAGACGCCGTTCCGCGGTCAGCGGTAGGTGATCTGCTCCCCGCTCAGGTGGTGGTGCTCGTTGAACGTGAGCAGCCGGGCACCGGTGGAGCCGACCACGAGGCGGGTGTAGGCCGAGTTGACCGCGACGGTGTTGAAGCGCGACCACAGCCGGGCCGTCGCCGCCTGGTCGTCGACGCAGGTGGGGTCGACCAGCGACGCGGCGACCACGGCGATCGGACCGCCCGAGGTGACGACGACGACGGTCTCACCGCTTGCCGCAGACGGCCATCGCGCGCTCCAGCGAGGCGCGCACCCGCAGCAGGAAGTCGGCGTACGACTCCAGCGCGCCGGCCTGCTCGCCGGCGGTCCACCGGGCGGTGACCTCCTCGAAGATCTCCTGGAAGCGGCGCCGGTCGACCGCGGCGTGGCCTCGTTGCCGGCGCCGCCCGCCGCCAGCAGGTCGGGGTGGCCGGCGACCAGGCCGACGTGGTCGAACTCGTCCCACCCCGGGTCCGCCGGCGACCACGAAGTCGGTCCACTTCGCCGTCTCCATCATCGCCTCGGCGCTCTCGCGGTGACGACGCATGCTGCCGTGGATCACCGCCGTGGGGGTGATCCCGATCTGGCGCAGCCAGGAGCCGAGGAGTCGACCCTGCTCCCAGCCCCGCTCGGACAGCACGTCGTAGTCGTCGGCTCCGAAGGAGGCCTGGCCGTGCCGGACGAGGAGGAGATGACCCATGCGCTCCACCCTAGGAGACGGCCGCGGAGGCACCCCGGCACGGTCCGAGCGGCGTGCCCGGCGAGGGGCGTCCGGAGCTGCCACGAAGACACCTCCCCTGCACAGGCAACCAAACCCGTGTCGAACACGTCACAACGGTTGTCTCGGAGGTCGGAACCGCCGGCCGCCTCTTCGCTGGGAGGAACACCCCATGTCACACCCCCTCGCCCGACGACGCTCCTCGGTCGTCGCGCTCACCTGCGCCGGGCTCACGCTCAGCGCCGGCGCCCTCGGCGCCCTCGGCGGCGCCGCCACCGCCGTCCCGTCCGACGACAGCGCGGCCCCCGTGGCCGACTGCGCCGCGCCCTTCCCTCTCGCCGACGTCGCCAAGGGCGACCTGGTCGACGGCCTGACCGTCGTCTCGGGCACCACTCCCGAGGCGTTCACCGGCGAGGTCCTCGGGGTGCTGAACGACGGCATCTCGCCCGGCATCGACATGATCATGATCGATCTCGACATGCCTGCCTTCGACGAGACCGGCGGCGTGTGGCAGGGCATGTCCGGCTCGCCGGTCTACGCCGACGACGGCCGCCTGATCGGCGCCGTCGCCTACGGCCTGTCCTACGGTCCGTCCACGATCGCGGGGATCACCCCCTTCGAGGACATGGACGACTACCTCTCCGACGACGCCCTCCACGCGACCGGCCACGCTGTCGGGCCCCCAGGCCCGCCTGGTCGCCGACCGCGCCGGGATCACCCCGGACCAGGCCGCCCAGGGCTTCCGCGAGCTGCCGATGCCGTTCGGTGTCGCCGGCGTCTCGGCCCGCCAGCTGCACCAGGCCCAGGCCCGGGGCCCGAAGTACCTCAACCAGGACACCTACGTCATGGGCAGTGCCGGAGCCGCTGCTCCCGGCCCGGAGACGATCGTGGCCGGCGGCAACCTCGCCGCGTCCGCGTCGTACGGCGACATCACCTTCGCCGGCGTCGGCACCGCCACCTCGGTCTGCGACGGCGACGTCGTCGGCTTCGGCCACCCGCTCTACCAGCTCGGCGAGACCCAGGAGGGCCTGCACCCGGCCGACGCGATCTACATCCAGCCCGACTCGCTCGGCGCACCGTTCAAGGTCGCCAACATCAGCCCCGTGGCCGGCACGATCACCCAGGACCGGCTGACCGGGATCACCGGCACCTTCGGTCCGCTGCCGGACTCCGCGACCGTCACCAGCACGCGTCACCTCCGGCCCGACAGCCGCACCGGGACGACCGACGTGAGCGTCCTCGAGGCCCTGCCGGACGTGACGTTCTACCAGCTGACTCACCAACGCCGAGCGGGTCCTCGGAGGCACCTCCGAGGGCACCTCGGTCCAGAGCTGGACGGTCACCGGCGACGACGACGGGGAGCCGTTCGAGCTCAGCTTCACCGACCGCTACACCGGTGGCGACCTCGTCTACGAGCCGGCCTTCCAGCTCGCCGACCTCACCTACGCGCTGGCCTCCATCGACGGCGTGACCGTCGACGCGGTCACCGCCGACAACACGGTCACCGACACCCTCGACACCTACTCCTTCGGAATCGTGCAGCAGAAGGCCGGCGGCTCGTGGAAGCGCATCTCCCCCTCGGACCCGGCCCAGGTCAAGCCCGGCGGCACCCTCAAGCTCCGCGTCTTCCTGCGCGGTCCCGACGGTGACGTGGCGGTGCCCATCCCGGCGTTCTCCATCCCGAAGAAGGCCAAGGGCAGGGCCAAGCTCTCGCTGCGTGGCGGCAACTCGGGCTACTCCTACTTCTACGGCCGCTCCGTCGCGGCTCTGCAGAAGCGGATCGCAGCAGCCGTCCGTCACGACCAGGTCCTGGTCACCCTGCAGGCCGGCGGCGGGCGTAGCAACGCTTCGACCGGCTCCGAGGCCGACTACCGCGGTCCGTCGCAGCCCGTGCCGCCGACCGGGCCGTCCTCTGCCTTCTCGCTCGAGAAGCTGCTCGGCCCGGTCGACTACGTCGTCGACGGCAAGAAGTCGATCCCGGTGAAGATCAAGAAGTAGGCGGTCCTGCCGCACCTCGCAGCTGATGAAGGTGGTCCGTCGCTCGCGCGGCGGGCCACCTTCGTCGTCATACGACGACGCGCAGAGCTCGTCGTTGGCGGCGAGGCTGCGCTGCAGGAGAGCGGAGCGACGACCAGGGTCCTGTGTCAGAGACCGATGCAGAGACCACGCGGAGGCACACCCCTCACTGGCGCATCGGAAGCCGAGGATCGAGCGGTCGACCCGTCACGGTCGCGTGCCTGCGACCGGTGCAGGGACCGCGCTGAGGCACACGACCCCACCCCGGCCAACCGTGACGCGCGCCGAGCTCGCTCAGCCGGCCAGGAGCGAGCGGCAGCGGGTCTCGAGGTACCCCACCGCCGGACCGAAGACGGCGTACGCCTCGTTGGTGGTCTGCTTGTTGGCGTAGCGGTACCAGATCTGCTGGGCGATCACCGCGAGCCGGAACAGCCCGAAGACCTCGTAGAAGCGCCACTGCTCGGGCGTCAGGTCGATGCCCGCGCGCTCGCAGTAGTGGTCGACGACCTGGGCGCGGGTCCACATGCCCGGCGTCGTCGTCGGCTGACGCCGGAACATCTGGAAGATCTCGTCGTCGTCGGCCTCGACCCAGTAGGCGAGCGCGCCGCCGAGGTCCATCAGCGGGTCGCCGACGGTGGCCATCTCCCAGTCGAGGACGCCGATGATGCGGCTGGGGTCGTCGGCTGCGAGCACGAGGTTGTCGAAGCGGAAGTCGTTGTGGATCATCCGCTGCCCGACGTCTCGCGGCTGGTGCTCGTCGAGCCAGCCGGTGATGTCGGACCAGTCACCGGTGTCGTCGGTGCGCGCGTCGGCGAACCGCTTGGTCCAGCCTCCGACCTGGCGGGCGACGTAGCCGTCGCCCTTGCTCAGCGCGGCGAGCTCGGGGATCGCGTCGACGTCGACGGCGTGGAGGTCGGCGAGGACGGCGATCGCGCTGGCACACAGCGCGGAGGCCTCCTCGGGCGTCACGTCGAAGCCGAAGTTCTTGCGCGGGATGAGGCCGTCGAGCTTCTCCATCACGTAGAACTCCGAGCCGATCACGCTCTCGTCGGTGCAGTGGCCCACCATCGCGGGCACCAGCGCGAACGTCGGCGCGAGCGCGGCCTGCACGACGTACTCGCGACCCATGTCGTGGGCGCCCTTGGCCTTCGCGCCCGACGGGCGGGCGGCGCAGGATCAGGTCGGGCTGCTCGCCGTCGTAGCGCAGGAGGTAGGTCAGGTTGGACGCTCCGCCGGCGTACTGGCGCACCTCGGCGATCGGGCCGCGATCGAGCCACGCGGCCACCGCCTCGACGTCGAAGGCGTCCTCGTCGCGGACGGGCGTGGCGGGGTTGCCGGCTTCGCCGGGGTGCTCGTCGACCATGGGCCGACCCTAAGCCTTGTGTTCGTGCGCACGCGCGCAGCTCGGGACCGACGAGCCTCTCGTAGCCGAACGGACCGAAGTCCGCACGGGCTGGCCAGAGCGGCCTTCACCGGCGTGGGCGGGCCCGATGGGTCCGTCGGACTCGAGGGTCGGCCGCACCACTGACCGGCGTCCGGCCGACTCAGCCGGCGCGGGTCGCCGTGCACAGGAACACGCCGAAGTCGCGACCGTTCTTGACGATCGTCGTGGCGTCCTTGAAGGCGACGTCGACGAAGTCGGCGTCGTTCAGCTGCTGGGCGAGGGTGGTGCGGTCGAAGCCGTGGTGGCCGTCGAAGTCGGGCTTGCTCGCGTGGAACGCGCCGTCGCGGTCCTCCTCGAGGTCGGCGATGGCGAGCCGACCGCCGCCGACCAGGAGCCCGGCCAGCGAGCGGAGCAGCGCGTCGAGGTCGGGCACGTGGTGCAGCGCCATCGAGCTCCAGACGACGTCGTAGGTGCCGTCCAGGGGGTCCGTCGCCAGGTCTGCCTGCACGGCTTGCAGCCGATCGCTCAGCCCCGCCGCCTCGATCCGCTCGCTCGCGACCCGGACCATCCCGGCCGACGGGTCGGTCACCACGACGGAGCCGACCTTGTCGGCCAGCAGGATGCTCAGTCGGCCGGTGCCGGCACCGACGTCGACCGCCCTCGTGGAGGTCGCATCGAGGTCGAGGGTCTCCTCGATCGCGCGCGCCACGGCCACCTGTCGCTCCTCGTGACCCGGGTCGTCGTCCCAGGTCGCCGCCTCGTCGTCGAAGCGCGAGTGGTCGTGAGCGTGATGACCGTGGTCGTGGGTGTGCTCGGGCATGTGGCCGACACTAGCCGCGGCTGGTGGCGGCGAGCTGTGACGCTAGGTCAGCGACGCGATGACCTTCTCGACACGTCGCTGACGGGTCTCGTCCGTCTTGGCCGACGCCACCGACAACGCATGGGCCTTCTGCTTGCTCGGGGTCAGCTTCTGCCAGGCAGCATCGGCACCCGCCGCGGCCACCAAGGCCTCGCGGAGCGCGTCCGGCACGTCGACCGTCCGCGGAGCGTCGTCGACCTCGAGACGGACCTCGATCGTGTCGCCGGCTCCACGCCCGGTCGCGGCCCGGGTCGCGGCGTTGAACGACACGAGGAACCGCCCGCCCATCGAGGCGATGGACCCGGCGTAGGTGTAGTCGCCGTCGATGGTGACCGACACCGGCACGCGCTTGCCCCGCCCGAAGGCCGCCACGACGTCGTCGGGGACGACGATCCCCACGTTGTTGCCCCCGGTCGCCTCGAGCGTGGTCCGGAAGGTCTGGGTCGACCCGGGCACGGCGCCAGCCTCCTAGCGGCTCGCGCCGTACTTGCCGAGCTCGAGGCGCGCGATGACGCCGCGGTGCACCTCGTCGGGGCCGTCGGCGAGGCGCAGGGCGCGCGCGTTGGTCCACATCCCGGCGAGCGGCTGGTCGTCGGACAGGCCGCCGCCGCCGTGGATCTGCATCGCCATGTCGACGACCTGTTGCGCCATGTTGGGCGCGGCCACCTTGATCTGGGCGACCTCGCTCAGCGCGTTGAGCGGGCCGCCGACATCGAGCTTCCACGCGGCGTTGAGCACGAGCAGGCGGGTGGAGTCGATGGCGATGCGGGCATCGGCGATGCGCTCGCGGTTGCCGCCGAGGTTGGCCAGGGGCTTGCCGAAGGCGGTGCGCTCGAGACCGCGCTCGCAGGCCATCTTCAGCGCCGCCTCGGCCAGACCGATCAGGCGCATGCAGTGGTGCACGCGCCCGGGCCCGAGCCGTCCCTGGGCGATCGCGAAGGCCTCGCCGGGTCCACCGATCGCGTTGCTCAGCGGCACTCGTACGTCGGTGAACGAGACCTCGCCGTGGCCGAACGGCTCGTCGTAGTAGCCCATCGTGTTGAGCATCCGCTCGACCTTCACGCCCGGGGCGTCGGCCGGCACGAGCACCATCGAGTGGCGGCGGTGACGGTCGGCGTCGGGGTCGGTGAGGCCCATGAAGACGAAGATCTTGCAGTCGGGGTGACCGACGCCCGTCGTCCACCACTTGCGGCCGTTGATCACCATCTCGTCGCCGTCGACGATCGCGGTCGCCGCCATGTTGGTCGCGTCGGAGGAGGCCACGTCGGGCTCGGTCATCGCGAACCCGCTGCGGATCTTGCCGTCGAGCAGCGGCTCGAGCCACTCGGCGCGCTGGGCGTCCGTGCCGTAGCGCAGCAGCACCTCCATGTTGCCGGTGTCAGGGGCGTTGCAGTTGAGCACCACCGGCGCGAGGGCCGAACCGCCGGTGAGCTCGGCGATCGGCGCGTAGTCGACGTTGGTCAGTCCCGCACCACCGTCGGTGCCGAAGCGCGCGGCGTACTCCCCGGCGTGCTCGGCGGGAAGGAAGAGGTTCCACAGGCCGAGCGCGCGGGCCTTGGCCTTGAGCTCCTCGATGATCGGCAGCGGCTGCCACGGGTCGCCCTCGCGACGCAGCTCGGCGAGGTCGCGGTGGTAGTCGTGCTCGACCGGGGCGATCTCGTCGGCGATGAAGGCCGCCACGCGGGCGGTGAGGTCGGCGGCTCGGGGAGAAGGGGAGAAGTCCACGCTCTCGACCCTACGACGCCGTGTGAGAATCGGCTCCGTGCCCCGAGCCCTGTCTTCGTTGGTCGCCACGGCTGCCGCGCTCCTGCTGCTCGCCGGGTGCTCCGACGACGCGGAGCCGGAGGCCGCTCCGACACCCACGCCGGACGCGCAGGTCGAGCCCGGCGCCGCGACGACGTACGAGGCCGGCCTGGCCCGGCTCTACGTCGGCGACAGCACCGACCCGCAGGAGCAGCTCGACGGTGCCTGCTTCGCCGCGGCGCTCCTGGAGCGACTCGACACCGACGCGCTCACCGAGGCCGGGATCATCACGCCCCAGGGCAGGGTGACGCGCACGCTGCCCGTCTTCGACGAGGCCACGGCCACCGTCTGGGCCGACGCCCAGCTCTCGTGCGTCGACTACGTCGAGGCCTCGACCCGCGCGCTGCTCACCCAGCGCCGCGGCGACCTCGACGCCGAGGCCTACGCCGCCTGCCTGCGGGATGCGTTGAGCGCCGAGGAGGTGCGCGCCGCCCTCGTGCAGACCCTCTCGGGCGGCTTCGACTCCCCCGAGGTCGCAGCCCTCGCCACCGCCCAGGTGACCTGCGCCGGCTGAGTTCCAGCCGAGTCGGCGCCTACAGGCGCCGACTCGGCCCGGATCTCTCCTCGAGTCGGCGCCTAGACGCGCCGACTCGGCATCCCGGTGGAAGGGTCAGGCGACGGAGACGGTGGTGATGACGCGGGCGCGCTGGGGGGCGTCGGACCACTGGGAGCGCACGCGGGCCAGGCGCAGCCCTGACCAGATGACCATCAGGATCGCGACGAGCAGCGAGATCGACCAGTCGTCGACCTGCGACAGCGCCGAGAAGAGGAGTCCGGTCACGGTCGTGGACAGGGCCAGGCGGGCCGAGTAGGCGACCATCATCGACGGCGGCGCCGGGGTGGCGCGCGAGGAGCGCAGGTCGACGGCGTACGGCCGCTTGAAGGACCACCGCATCGAGGCGCCGACGACCTGGAGGGTCACGACGACGAGCGTCGAGATCAGCGCCGTCACCTCGGGCAGCGACGGTACGCCGGCGCGGATCGCGGCGACCGCGATCGTGAGGACCGAGGCGACCAGCAGGAACTCGGCCAGCACGACGGTGCGTGCGTCGAACACCTTGCTCGGGCTGACCGGGAGGCTCTCGCGCCACAGCGCACCCCGACTGTCGAGGCACCACGCGTTGACGCCGTAGAGCAGCGCGCCGCCGGAGGCGACGAGACCGGGGAGGATCGTCATCGCGCCCCACTGGAGGTCGCCCAGCAGCGCGACGATCCCGGGGCCGACGGCCAGGACGACGACGCCGCGGCGCATCGGCACCGCGCGCCACACCGACCCGCGGTCGATGCGGACCAGCGCCGCGAGGTCGGAGCCGGGCAGTGACCGGGCGGCGTACCGACCGCTCTCGACGCGCAGCTCGTCGCGCGGCGTGCGGTGGGCGGCGATGTGGGCAGGCACCGCGCCGAGGGCGGCGAAGGCCAGGAACGCGACGGTCAGCGAGCCGACCACGGCGAACCACTCGAGGAACGACCGGCTGCTCATCGCGACGACCAGCGGCACGGTGGGGATCTGGTTGAAGACGGCCACGATGCGGTCGGTGACCTGGAGGCCGAGGGCGGTCCCGAGCACGATCACGTTGAGCAGGCGTACGCCGGCGATGCCGTGCGGTATGCGACGCGCTCCCTCGAGCGTCCACGCGAGCACCTGGGCGAAGGCGGTGCCGGCGGTCAGCCAGAGCACCGTGATGACCTGGGCCTGGTAGACGACCGCGCTGCCGACGGCGAAGGACGTCGCACCGAGCAGGGTCCAGGCCTGGAGCACCCAGGCGATGTTGAGCGGGGCGAGGAGCAGCGCACCGAGGTGGTCGGTCGTGGGGCTGATCGGGTGGATCGAGGCCGGGTCGCGCGCGATCAGCTCGCGGCCGCCGCCCGAGGCCGCGGCCGAGATGATCGCCAGCACGACGAAGCCGGCCATCAGCGTGGGCAGCAGCGTGAGCACGTCACGCGACGCACCGTCGCCGCCGGACTTGGGGTGGTAGGACGGCACGATCGCGATCGCGATCGTCACCCCGAGGAGCAGGAGGATCCCGGCCGCGCCGCGGCCGCGGTGACGCACGGTGCCGACACGGAAGCGCATCAGGTGGCCGACGTCGGCCACCGCTCGGGTGGCGTTGCGCAGCGGGTGGTGCCGGTGGCGTCGCGCGGCGTGCAGGACGTCAGTCGAGGAGACCGCGGTAGGCACGAGCGCCCTCCTCACCCACCATGTCGGCCGACGCCATCGTGGCGACCCGTGAGCCGCCGCGCAGCACGCTGACCGTGCTGCAGGCCTCCACGGCGAGCTCGCGCAGGTGGGTCGAGATGAGCACGCACGCCCCGCGCGCCCGGGCGTCGCTGACGACCTCGAGGGTCGCCTCGACGCCGATCGGGTCGACGCCGTCGAACGGCTCGTCGAGCAGCAGCACGTCGGGCTCGTGCAGCGCGGCGAGCACGACGCTGAGCCGGCGTCCCATGCCGTGGGAGAACCCGGCGGTGACCCGGTGGGCGACGTCGCCGAGCTCGAAGCGCTCGAGCAGGTCGCGGGCGCGCTCCTCCCACTCGGGGAGCCGCCGCAGTCGAGCCGCCAGCTGGAGGTGCTCCCAGGGCGTCGCCCGCGGGACGAGCCCGCCGACGTCGGGGCAGTAGCCCACGGCGCGCTTGGCCTCGAGCGGCTCCTGGCGTACGTCGTAGCCCGCCACGAGGACGGTGCCCGCGGTCGCCGGCACCACCCCCGCGAGCACGCGCATGGTGGTCGACTTGCCGGCACCGTTGCGGCCCAGCAGCGCCGAGGACTGCCCGGCGTAGGCGACCAGGTCGACCCCGGCGACGGCCTCGACCTCGCCGAAGCGGACGTGCAGGCCGCGCACGTCGACGACGGGGGCACCGAGAGTGCCGGGGGAAGGCTCGGTCATCTGGTCATCCTCACCTGTCTGGCCCGAACGGGCTACGCCCATCGGTGAAAACCACCCGGACGGGCCACAGGCGTGACCGATCGGTCAGCCTCCGGAGGCTGAGCAGCGAGCGCAGGCGAGCGTCGACGAAGCCCGGTGACCGTGGCTGCGGTCCGTACCCGGCTCACTGGGCTTCGTCGACGGGCTCGCCGGGGCTCGCCCTGCTCAGCCTCCGTGCCGGCCCGTACCCGGCTCACTGGGCTTCGTCGACGGGCTCGCCGGGGCTCGCCCTGCTCAGCCTCCGTGGGTGGCTTCGTCAGTGGCTCGCCCTGCTCAGGCCCCGCGCACCACGGCTTCAGACGTTCTGCGGGAACCCCAGGTTGATGCCCGCCGTGGCTCGGGTCGGGCCACCGGCTGGTGACCGCCTTCTCGCGGGTGAAGAAGTCGACCCCCTGCGGGCCGTAGGCCTTGGCGTCGCCGAAGAGCGAGGCCTTCCAGCCGCCGAAGGAGTGGTAGGCGACCGGCACCGGGATCGGCACGTTGATGCCGACCATGCCGACCTCGACCTCGCGCTGGAAGCGCCGGGCCGCACCGCCGTCGTTGGTGAAGATCGCGGTGCCGTTGCCGTAGGGGCTGGCGTTGATGAGCGCGATCGCCCTCGTCGTAGGTCGCCACGCGCACGACCGACAGCACCGGGCCGAAGATCTCGTCGGTGTAGACCGTCGAGGTGGTCGGCACCTTGTCGACCAGGGTCGGGCCGAGCCAGAAGCCGTCGGCCGCACCGTCGGGCTCGACGTCGCGGCCGTCGACGACGAGGTCGGCGCCGTCGGTGGTGGCGACGTCGAGGTAGCCGGCGACCTTGTCGCGGTGCTCGCGGGTGATCAGCGGGCCCATGTCGGCCGAGCCGCGGCCGTCGCCGGTGACGAGCTTGCCCATCCGGTCGCGGACCCGGGCGACGACCTCGTCGGCGATCGAGTCGACGGCCAGCACGACCGAGACCGCCATGCAGCGCTCGCCGGCCGAGCCGAAGCCGGCGTTGACGGCCGCGTCGGCGACCAGGTCGAGGTCGGCGTCGGGCAGCACGAGCATGTGGTTCTTGGCGCCGCCGAGGGCCTGGACCCGCTTGCCGTGGGCGGTGCCGGTCTCGTAGACGTAGCGGGCGATCGGCGTCGAGCCGACGAAGGAGATCGAGGCGACGTCGGGGTGCACCAGCAGCGCGTCGACGGCCTCCTTGTCGCCGTGGACGACGTTGAAGACGCCGTCGGGCAGGCCGGCCTCGGACGAACAGCTCGGCCATCCAGTTGGCGACGCTGGGGTCCTTCTCGCTCGGCTTGAGCACGACGGTGTTGCCGGTCGCGATCGCGATCGGGAAGAACCACATCGGCACCATCGCCGGGAAGTTGAACGGGCTGATGATGCCCGACCACACCGAGCGGCTGCTTGAGCGAGTAGACGTCGACGTCGGTCGAGACGTTCTCGGAGTACGACCCCTTGGACAGGTGCGGCATCCCGCACGCGAACTCCACGACCTCCAGGCCGCGGGCCACCTCGCCGGCAGCGTCGGAGAGCACCTTGCCGTGCTCGGAGGTGAGGATCGCGGCCAGCTCGCCCTTGCGCGCGTTGACCAGCTCGCGGAAGGCGAACATCACCTGCTGGCGCTTGGCGGTCGACGAGCTGCCCCAGCCCTGCGGGCCGGCGAAGGCCCCGCGGGCGACCGCGACCGCGGCGTCGACGTCAGCGGTCGAGGCGAGGCGCACGCTGCTTCGTCACGCTCGCCGAGGGCCGGGTCGTAGACCGGCGCGGTGCGCGTCGAGCTCACCGGGTGCGGTCGCGCCGCCGATCCAGTGGTCGAGCACGGGCAGGTCGGTGGTCATGGGTGGTCATGGGTCAGAGCTCCTCGTCGAGCAGGGTCAGGACTTCGTCGTAGGTGGACAGCGCCTCGGCCACCTCGTCGTCGGTGACGACGCAGGGCGGTACGGCGTGGATGCGGTTGTCGGCGGCGAAGGGCAGCAGGCCGCGGGCCGAGCAGCTCCTTCTTGGCGCGCCCGATGACGGCCGGCGCGACCGGCGTCGCGTGGCCTCGGCGTCCGAGACCAGCTCGATCGCCCAGAACACGCCGGTGCCGCGGACCTCGCCGACGACCGGGTGCTTCTCGGCGAGCTCGCGCAGGCCCGGGCCGAGGACGTCGGCGCCGATCGCGCTTGGCGTTGGCGACGATGCCCTCGCTCTCCATGGCGTCGAGCGCGGCGACGATCGACGCAGCCGCCAGCGGGTGGCCGGAGTAGGTGAGCCCGCCGGGGAAGACGGTCTCGTCGAAGTCGGCGGCGATCTCGTCGGAGATCACCACCCCGCCGACCGGCACGTAGCCGGAGTTGACGCCCTTGGCGAAGGCGATCAGGTCGGGCTTGACCCCGAGGTCGGCGTCGACGCCGTCGAAGGCGAACCACTCCCCGGTGCGGCCGAAGCCGGCCATCACCTCGTCGAGGATCAGCACGATGCCGTGCTGGTCGCACAGCCGTCGTACGCCGGCGAGGTAGCCCGGCGGCGGCACCAGCACGCCGGCGGTGCCGGGGATCGTCTCGAGCAGGATCGCCGCGATGCCGGTCGGGCCCTCGCTCTCGACGACGCGGCGCAGGTGCTGCAGGGCGCGCTCGGACTCCTGCTCGGGCGTCGTCGCCCAGAACTCCGAGCGGTAGAGGTAGGGACCGAAGGCGTGCACGTGACCGCGGGCGTACTCGTTGGGCACCCGGCGCCAGTCGCCGGTCGCGACGATCGCCGCGCCGGTGTTGCCGTGGTAGCTGCGGTAGCGTCGAGATCACCTTGTCGCGGCCGGTGTGCAGGCGCGCCATCCGGATGGCGTTCTCGATCGCGTCGGCGCCGCCGTTGGTGAAGAACACCTTGTCCATGCCGGCCGGCGCCCGGTCGGTGATCCGCCGCGCCGCCTCGCCGCGGGCGAGGTTGGCGGTCGGCGGCGAGATCGTGGTCAGGAGCGCCGCCTGCTCCTGGATCGCCGCCACCACGGCCGGGTGCTGGTGGCCGATGTTGACGTTGACCAGCTGGCTGGAGAAGTCGAGGTAGCGGTTGCCCGGCGTGGTCCCACACGTGCGAGCCGAGGCCGCCGGCGACCACCATCGGGTCGAGGGCGCGCCTGGGCCGACCAGGAGTGGAAGACGTGGGCGCGGTCGAGCTCGTAGGTCGCGCTGGTCGAGGTCGTGCGCGGTGTCGATGCTCATCTGGCTCCGTCCTATGCCTTCGCCGTCACGTGCTCGCGCAGCGCCGGGATGATCGACTCGCCGTAGACCGGCGCATCGTCTCCTCCTTGTTGTCGTGCTGGAGGTAGACCGCGAACTGGTCGACGCCGATCGCCTTGAGCTCCTCGAGCTTGGCGATGTGGTCCTCGGCGGTGCCGAGGATGCAGAACCGGTCGACGATCTCGTCGGGCACGAAGTCGGCGTGGGTGTTGCCGGCCCGGCCGTGCTCGTTGTAGTCGTAGCCCTCGCGGCCCTTGATGTAGTCGGTGAGCGCCTGCGGCACTCCGGCCGACGGGTCGTCGCCGTAGCGCGCGACGATGTCGGCGACGTGGTTGCCGACCATGCCGCCGAACCAGCGGCACTGCTCGCGCATGTGGGCCAGCGACTCCTCGGTGCCGTCGCCGACGTAGGCCGGCGCCGCGACGCAGAAGGTGATCGCGTCGGGGTCGCGACCGGCGTCCGCGGCGGCCTTGCGCACCGCGCCGATCATCCAGCTTCGCGATGTCGACGTCGGCGAGCTGGAGGATGAAGCCGTCGCCGACCTCACCGGTGGTCTTCAGCGCCAGCGGGCCGTACGCCGCGATCCACACCTCGAGCGCGGACGTGCGCGCCCAGGGGAACTGCAGGGTGGTGCCGTTGATCTCGACCGGGCGGCAGTTGGCCAGCTCGCGGATCACGTGGGTGGCCTCGCGGACGTCCTTGAGCGTGGTCGGCTTGCCGTTGAGCACCCGCACCGCGGAGTCGCCGCGGCCGATGCCGCACGACGGTGCGGTTGCCGTACATCTCGTTGAGCGTGGCGAAGACCGACGCGGTGACGGTCCAGTCGCGCGTGGCCGGGTTGGTCACCATCGGTCCGACGATGATCCGGTTGGTCGCAGCCAGGATCGCCGAGTAGATGACGTAGGGCTCCTGCCAGAGCAGGTGGGAGTCGAAGGTCCACACGTAGTCGAACCCGTGCTCCTCGGCCTGCTTGGCGAGCGCCGACGGTGCGCCAGGCGGGCGGGTTGGTCTGCAGGACGACGCCGAAGTCCATGATGATCTCCCTCTCAGGGATGGTCGCCCGCGGTGGTCGCGGGGATGGTCGAGCGGGTGGGTCAGACGAGGTACTGCGTCAGGCCGCGCTTGAGGTACTGCCCGTGGCCGGCGCGGCCGTGGAACTCGCCGTCGGAGACGACGACCGTGCCGCGCGAGACCACGACGTCGACGTGGCCGTCGATCTCGTAGCCCTCCCAGGCGGAGTGGTCCATGTTCATGTGGTGGGTCTTGCCCTCACCGACGCCGATCGAGGTGTGGCCGTCCGGGTCGTAGACGACGATGTCGGCGTCGGCGCCGGGGGCGATGACGCCCTTGGTGCCGTAGAGGCCGAACATCCGCGCCGGGGTCGTCGAGGTCAGCTCGACCCAGCGCTCCAGGGTGATCTCGCCGGTGACGACGCCCTGGTAGAGCAGGTCCATCCGGTGCTCGATCGAGCCGATGCCGTTGGGGATCGCGCGGAAGTCGCCGCGGCCGAGCTCCTTCTGGTCCTTCATGCAGAACGGGCAGTGGTCGGTGGAGACCATCTGGAGGTCGTTGGTGCGCAGGCCCTGCCACATGGCGTCCTGGTGGCCCTCCTCGCGCGAGCGCAGCGGGGTCGAGCAGACCCACTTGGCGCCCTCGAAGTCGCCCCAGGTCGGGTCGCCCTGGGCGCCGAGCTGCTCCTCGAGCGAGAGGTAGAGGTACTGCGGGCAGGTCTCGCCGAAGACGTTCTTGCCGCGGTCGCGGGCCGCGGCGAGCTGGGCGACGGCCTGCTTGGCCGACACGTGCACGACGTAGAGCGGCGACTCGGTGAGGTCGGCCAGCATGATCGCGCGGTGGGTGGCCTCCTCCTCCATCTGCCAGGCGCGGGCGACGCCGTGGAAGTAGGGCGTCGTCTTGCCGGCGTTGTAGAGCTGCTCGGCGAGCACGTCGATGGCCGGGCCGTTCTCGGCGTGCATCATCGTGAGCAGGCCCGAGCTCGGCGGCCTTCTGCATCGCCTTGAGGATCTGGGCGTCGTCGGAGTAGAAGACGCCGGGGTAGGCCATGAACAGCTTGTAGGAGGTGATGCCCTCGTCGACGAGGGTCTCCATCGCCTTGAGCGAGTGCTCGTCGACGCCGCCGATGATCTGGTGGAAGCCGTAGTCGACCGCGCAGTTGCCGCCGGCCTTCTCGTGCCAGGCGGCCAGCCCGGTCTCGACCGCGCTCGCCGGTGCGTCTGCACCGCGAAGTCGATGATCGAGGTGGTGCCGCCCCAGGCCGCGGCGATGGTGCCGGTCTCGAAGGTGTCGCTGGCCTCGGTGCCGCCGAAGGGCAGCTGCATGTGGGTGTGGGCGTCGATGCCGCCCGGGATGACGTACTTGCCGGTCGCGTCGATCACGCGGTCGACCGAGCGCGGCCAGGTCGTGGCCGAGCAGGGTCGAGCCGGGCGTCGAGGACGGCGACGATCCGCTCGCCGTCGACCAGGACGTCGGCCGCGGTGCGACCGGTGGAGCTGACGACGGTGCCGCCGGTGATCAGCAGGGTGCTCATCGGCGACCGCCTCAGGCCTGCGCGATCGCGGTGTAGGAGTCGGGCCGGCGGTCGCGGTAGAACTGCCAGTCGTCGCGCATCTGCTGGACCATGTCGAGGTCGAGGTCGCGGACCAGCAGCTCCTCGCTTCTGCCGAGCTGCCGCGCTCGCCGACGAAGTTGCCGCGGGGGTCGATCACCTGGCTGGTGCCGTAGAAGTCGACCGCCTCGTCGCCGTACTCGTTGTCCTCGAGACCGACCCGGTTGGGCTGCGAGCACGAAGTAGCCGTTGGCGACGGCGGCGCACGGGCCCTCGACCTCCCAGAGCCGGTTGGACAGCCCGGGCTTGGTGGCGTTGGGGTTGAACACCATGTGGGCGCCGGCCAGGCCGAGCTCGCGCCAGCCCTCGGGGAAGTGCCGGTCGTAGCAGATGTAGACGCCGATCTTGCCGACCGCGGTGTCGAAGACCGGGTAGCCGAGGTTGCCGGGCCGGAAGTAGAACTTCTCCCAGAACTTCTCCAGGTGGGGGATGTGGTGCTTGCGGTAGCTGCCCGAGGACCGTGCCGTCGGCGTCGACGACCACGGCGGTGTTGTAGTAGACGCCGGTCTGCTCCTCCTCGTAGATCGGCAGGACCATCACCATCGAGAGCTCCTTGGCCAGCGCGGCGAAGCGCTGCACGATCGGGCCGTCGACCGGCTCGGCGTAGCGGTAGTACTTCTGGTCCTGGGTGATCCCGAAGTAGGGGCCGTAGAACAGCTCCTGGAAGCAGATCACCTGCGCGCCCTGCTCCTTGGCGTCGCGCGCGAACTGCTCGTGCTTGTCGAGCATCGACTCCTTGTCGCCGGTCCAGGTGGTCTGGGAGATGGCTGCTCGCACGGTCGTCACAGGTGGGTTCCTCCGGGATCGGGGTCATGGCGGACTGAGGGGGCTGCTCGAGAACTTTGTTATTCTGCTGGTTGAACATTTCTCTTGCATTTCTCTACTGTCAAGGGTCCGAGCAGCTCTTCTTCGTTCTCCCGTGAGTCACCCACTCGATCAGGACGGTGCCGATGGTCGCCGCGTCGCAGGCCGGTACGCCGGTGTGGGGACCCGTCGAGGACCGCTCGCCGCGCGGCATCGCCGGCGCCTTCAGCCGCGCGATCCGCGCCGGCGCGCTGGCCCCCGGGGACCGGCTGCCGACGGTGCGCGACGTCGCCGCCGAGCTGGGCGTCTCCCCCGCGACGGTCAGCGCGGCGTGGCAGGCGCTGCGGCGTACGGGCCTGGTCGTCTCGCGCGGACGGGCGGGCACGTTCGTGCGCGACGACCCGACGACCTGGCTCAGCCCGCGGGTCCGCGACCTCGTCGGCCCGGCGCGCGG
Source organism: uncultured Actinomycetota bacterium (assembly GCA_963822915.1). Classification (GTDB taxonomy): domain Bacteria; phylum Actinomycetota; class Actinomycetes; order Propionibacteriales; family Nocardioidaceae; genus Nocardioides. The sequence continues at coordinate 60,540 of CAWGJR010000021.1, read as the reverse complement.
CGACACCTCGGTGCGCCTCGACCTCTCGCGCGGCACCCCCGACCCCGCGCTGCTGCCCTCGCTCGGACCGGCCCTGGGTCGGGTGTCGGCCCGCGCGGCGACCCTGGCCTACCAGGAGGAGCCCGTGCTGCCGCGACTGCGAGAGGTCCTGGCGTCCACCTGGCCCAACCCCGCCGACACGATCACGGTCGTCGACGGCGCCACCGACGGCATCGCTCGGGTGCTCGAGCACCTGGTCTCCTACGGCGACCGGGTGGTGCTGGAGTCGCCGGGCTTCCCGCCGTTCTTCGACCTCGTCGACGCGCTCGGCGCCGAGGTCGTGCCGGTCGTCGTCGACGGCGAGGGCGTCGTCGTCGAGTCGCTGCGGGCCGCGCTCGACTCGCGACCGGTCGCCGTCGTGCTCCAGCCGCGCGCCCACAACCCCACCGGCGTCTCGCTCTCGGCCGGGCGCGCGGCCGACGCTCGCAGCGCTGCTCTCGGCTCGCGGCGCGGTCGGCACGCCGGGCCCGTGGGTCATCGAGGACGACCACTCCGGCGCGATCAGCACCTCCCCCGACGTCTCGCTCAGCACCCTGCTGCCGGGCCGTGTCGTCCACGTGCGCAGCTTCTCCAAGTCGCACGGCCCCGACCTGCGCATCGCCGCGCTGGGCGGTCCGTCGGCCCTGGTCGACAAGATCGTCGAGCGCCGGATGCTGGGCCCGGCCTGGACCTCGCGGATGGTGCAGTCGATCCTGCTCGACCTGCTGACCGAGGCGCAGTCGATGGACGAGGTCGCCGAGGCGCGGCGCCAGTACTTCGGACGCCAGCGCGACCCTCGTCGCCGCGCTGGCGTCGTACGACGTCCACGTCGCGGCCCCCGACGGCATCAACCTCTGGCTGCCGGTCCGCGACGAGCGCGCCGCCCTCCTGCACCTCGCCGCCGCCGGCATCCGCGCCGCCGCGGGCACGCCGTTCCTCGCGACCGGTTCAGGGGCCGCGCCCCACGTGCGCGTCACCTCCGGCCTCGTCGTCCCTGCGGACGCCGACGAGGTGGCGGCTGCGCTGGCCGAGGCGGCGGTGCGCTGACGCCATCGCGTTCGCGGCGGACCTCGCCGACGCGGCGACGGCGCTTGACCCGGCACGTCGGATGTCCGAAGGTGAGGCACATCCTGAGGAGTCGGACGAACCTGACAAGGACCGCCTGAGCGTCGCCGGCCACCACGGCTGTCTCTCCTGCCACCGCATGACAGCGGACGCAACCGCGAGAGCGGTATCTGGCGGTATCATCCTCAGGGTGGCAATGACACTGCGACTTTCCGAGGCCGACGATCAACGGCTCACCGAGCGCGCCCGCAGCGAGGGTCGTAGCAAGCAGGAGGTGGCGCGCGAGGCGATCCACGCCTACCTGACCGACGAGGTGCGTCGACTCGAGGACCTCGAGGACGAGCTGGCACTCTCGCGCTACCAGCTCCGCCAACAGCTCGGCGAGGTCACTTACGTCACCCAGGCAGAGGCCCGCGCGACCCTCGGGCTCCCCGCACCCTCGCCTCGAGGCGCGGGGGCTTGACCTACGAGATCGTCTGGGCCGACGAAGCACTTACGGCGGCGCAGTCGTTCATGGCCGACGATCCTGCCGGCCTGGTGCGCGTCTTCGACGTCGTCGACGGCCTGGCCGCCGACCCCCGGCCAGCTGCGGCCGTCGCCTGGGGCAGCACGGCCTTCCGGCGTTTGCGGGTGGGCCGCTACCGAGTCCTCTACGAGATCAGGGACGAGCAGGTCCGGATCGACGTCATCCATCTGGGTCGACGCGGCTGAGACCGACAGACTGGCCACACCAGCTCGAGGATTAGTGTCACCGGGTGACACCAGAACTCGACCAACCCGACTGCTACTCCTGCCGCCACCAGGCGAGCGCCGACCCGGCGCCGCGCGAGGACATCGTCCACACCGAGCACTGGCAGGTCGCCCATGCCTTCAACAGCACGCTGCCCGGCTGGCTCGTGGTGGTGCCGTTCGGTCACGTCACGTCGTACGCCGACCTGTCGCCGGCCGCGGCCGACGAGCTCGGCGGGCTGATCCACCGACTCACCGTGGCGCTGGGCGAGGTCACCGGGTGCACGAAGACCTACCAGATGCAGTTCTCCGAGGCCGAGGGCTTCTCCCACCTGCACGTGCACGTCGTACCCCGCATGCCCGACCAGCCCGCCGATCGGCGCGGCCCCACGGTCTTCGGCTACCTCGACCCCGACGAGTCACGGTGGCTGCCGGAGGCCGAGCGCGACGCGTTCGCGCTGCGGCTGCGAGAGGTGCTCGACGAGTCGCGTGAGTCACCCGGCTAGCTGCTCCAGAACGAGCCTGACCCGAGGACCAGTACGAGCAGGAACGCCCAGCCGCCGGTGAGGCCGCGCCCTCGGCCGGCCGGGCGACGCAGCGCCCCGGTCGGACCACCGGCCAGGAGGTAGGCGAGGCACCCGAGCGGACCCAGCCCGAAGACGATCCAGCCCCAGGCCCAGCGGGTGGCCCGCCAGGGCTCGGGCGAGACCGCGACCAGCCGCAGCGTCATCGCGAGGAGCGCCAGCAGGGGCCAGAGCAGCCAGCCGGCGACGTTCCACCCCAGGGCGTCGAAGTGGAGCCCGCTCACCTGGATCGTGTGCGGCGCCTGCTCGATGCGCAGCGACGGGTCGAGGCCGGTGAGGTAGGACGTGAGGTCGCCGCGCACGACCCGCGACGATCCGCCACCGGTCTGCGTGCTGCCCCGCACCTGGCGGACCTCGCTGACGTAGCGGAGCCCGTGGTTCGACCAGTGCAGCTCGACGGTCGAGTAGCCCGTGGCACCCGGGCCCAGCTCTCCGGAGACCCCCACGACGCCGACGTCGCCGGAGGAGATCGCCGACTCGAGGTCGCCGAGACTGCGGGAGCGTTCGGTGGTCGCGACGACGGCGACCACGGTGACCAGCCAGCCGAGCACGAGGGCCCACGCCACCAGGCGCGGGACCCGGCCCCACGCGCCCCGGCGGCTCCGCTGCGCGGCGAGCGCCTCGGCGTACACCTCGGGCTCGGGCTCGCGGCGGGGGCGGGTCGCGACGAAGCACACGAGCACGAGCGCGACGACCGCGCCGGCCCCCAGGGCCTCGGGCAGGGCGCTCGACGGCGCGACCAGGGCCATGATCGCGGCGATGCAGGCCAGAGCGACGGCTCCCAGCACGAGCACGGCCTGCAGGACGCGCTGCCAGCGGGGTCGCGGCGTCGCGGCCGCGCTGGGGTAGGGGGGCTTCTCGAGTCCCGAGTGACTCAGGCATGACGGCATGCTCTCACGTCACGCGATCTGCCACGCACGACGAACGGCGCCCACCCGGTGCGGGTGGACGCCGTTCGGTTGCGGTTGCTACTCGGCTCGCGGGGGCTTCGTCGACGCTCGCTGGCGCTCGCTGCTCAGCCTCCGGTGCGCCGTCGCTCGCTGCTCAGCCTCCGGTGCGCCGTCGCTCGCTGCTCGGCCCCCGCGGGTGATCAGGCCGGGAAGGACCCGCCCGAGGCAGCCAGGTCGCGCAGCCAGTCGGTCGGGGTGAAGCGCTCGCCGTACGTCGCGGCCAGCTCGTCGGCGCGCTTGACGAAGGCGGCCAGGCCGATCTCGCCGTCGGCGCCCTCGTAGCCGGCCATGAACTGCGCGGCGCCACCGGTCATCGGCGGGAAGCCGATGCCCATGATGGAGCCGATGTTGGCCGCGGCGGCGGAGGTGACGACGCCCTCCTCGAAGCACTTGGCGGTCTCGATCGCCTCGGCGAAGAGCATCCGGTCCTTCATGTCCGCGAACGGGATCTGGGTCTCCGCGATCGGGAACTCGTCCTTCAGCCCCGGCCACAGCGAGCCGCGCTTGCCGGCCTCGTCGTACTCGAAGAAGCCCGCGCCCTTCAGGCGCGAGGAGCGGCCGAGCTCGATCATCTTGGCGACGACCGGCACACCCGGGTGCTGGGCGTACGGCGTGCCGTCACGCTCGGCGGCGTCCTTGGAGGCCTTCTCGATCTTGGCCATCAGCTCCATGTTGAGCTCGTCGGTCAGCTGCAGCACGCCGACGGGGTAGCCCGCCTGGGTCGTGGCCCGCTCGACCGACATCGGGTAGCAGCCCTCGGCGAGCATCGCGAGGCCCTCCATCACCTGGGTGCCGATGACGCGCGAGGTGTAGAAGCCGCGGCTGTCGTTGACGACGATCGGGGTCTTCTTGATCTGCTGGACGACGTCGAAGGCCATGGCGAGCGCCTTCTCGGAGGTCTCCTTGCCCTTGATGATCTCGACCAGCGGCATCTTGTCCACGGGGGAGAAGAAGTGCAGGCCGATGAAGGATTGAATTTCTGGCGAGCCGGACGGTGCGACGCCCTCGGCGAGCTCGGTGATCGGCAGGGTCGAGGTGTTGGAGCAGAGCAGCGCGTCGTCGTTGACGAACGGCATGATCTCGGCGAACACCTTGGCCTTGAGGGCGGGGTCCTCGAAGACGGCCTCGATGACGAGGTCGCAGCCGGCCAGGTCGGCGGGGTCGGCCGTCGGGGTGATCCGACCGAGCATCTCGGCCGACTTCTCCTCGGTGAGCTTGCCGCGGCTGATGCCCTTGGCGTTGAGCTTCTCGGAGTAGGCCTTGCCCTTGTCGGCGTTCTCCTGCGAGACGTCCTTGAGCACGACCTGCATGCCCGGCGCGGGCGCAGGAGTAGGCGATGCCGGCTCCCATCATCCCGGCGCCGAGCACGCCGACCTTGACGGCCTGGTAGGGCTCGATGCCCTTCGGGCGCTCGGTGCCGGCGTTGATCGCCTGCAGGTCGAAGAAGAACGCCTGGATCATGTTCTTCGAGCCCTGGTTGACGATCAGGTTCGTGAGGTAGCGCGACTCGATGCGCGAGGCGGTGTCGAAGTCACGGCTCGCGCCCTCGACGGCCGCGCTCAGGATCGCGCGGGCAGCGGGATAGACCGCACCCTTGGTCTGCTGGCGCAGCAGCGCCGGGAAGGCCGGCAGGAAGGCGGCGAGCGCGGGCGACCTCGGGTTGCCACCCGGCATCTTGTAGCCGGGCGCGTCCCACGGGTTCTGGGTGGCGTCCGGGTTGGCCTTGATCCACGCCTTGGCGGCCGGGACCAGCTCGTCCTGGGTGGCGACGAGCTCGTCGACCAGGCCCTTCTCCTTGGCCGGTCCGGCCTTGAACTGCGCGCCGGTCAGCAGGAACTCCATCAGCCCCGCCTGCAGACCGAACTTGCGGACCATGCGGGTCACGCCGCCGCCACCGGGCAGCAGCCCGAGGCTCGACTCGGGCAGACCGACGGTGACCTTCGGGTCGTCGACGGCGATGCGGTACTGCGCCGCCAGGCAGATCTCGAAGCCGCCGCCGAGGGCAGCGCCGTTGATGGCGGCCACGACGGGCTTGGGCAGCAGCTCGAGGCGACGCAGCGCCGACTTGACGTTCTCCGACATCGAGAAGACCGAGGCGGCGTCGTCGGGGCCGGCCTGGACCATGCCCTTGAGGTCGCCGCCGGCGAAGAAGGTCTTCTTCGCGCTGGCGATCACGACCCCGGCGATGCTGGACGGGTCGGCGGCGAGCTCGTCCTCGAGCTTGTCGACGGCGGCCTTCATCGAGTCGATGTAGAGCTGGTTCATCGTGTTGGCCGACTGGTTCGGGTCGTCCAGCGTGAGGGTGACGATGTTGTCGGCGTCCTTGTCGTAGCGGACCGACGTGGTCGTCTCAGGTGCGGTGGTGGTCATGCGTGATGGGTTCCTGTCCTAGGAGAGTCTGTGGTCGTACGGCGGGGTGGTGGTCTGCGGCGCCCTGTTGCTGTCGGCGCCCTGGTTGCTGCCGGCGCTCGGCTCACCGGGTTTCGACACGCGGGTCACGGCTTCGTTCCTCAGCCGTGCCGCTTGCTCAACCACCGACGAACTGGGCTGACTCGTTCCTCGTCAGACCAGTTCGACGATCGTCGCGATCCCCATGCCGCCGCCGACGCAGAGGGTGGCGAGGCCGCGCTTCTGGTCGCGGCGGGCGAGCTCGTCGATGAGGGTGCCGAGGATCATCGCGCCGGTCGCGCCGAGCGGGTGGCCCATCGCGATCGCGCCACCGTTGACGTTGGTGATCTCGTCGGAGATGCCCATGTCGCGCATGAAGCGCATGGCCACCGCGGCGAAGGCCTCGTTGATCTCGAAGAGGTCGATGTCCTTGACCTCCAGGCCGGCCTTGCCGAGCGCCTTGCGGGCGGCCGGGGCGGGTCCGGTGAGCATGATCGTCGGGTCGGCACCCGAGACGGCCATCGAGATGATGCGCGCCCGCGGGGTCAGTCCGAGCTCGACGCCGATCTCCTCGGTGCCGATCGCCATCAGGGCGGCGCCGTCGACGATGCCCGAGGAGTTGCCGGCGTGGTGGACGTGGTTGATCTTCTCGATCCAGTGGTACTTCTCCAGCGCGACGTCGTCGAAGCCGGCGTCCTTGCCGATCTGGGCGAAGCTGGGCTTCAGCCCGGCCAGACCCTCGACGGAGGTGTCGGGGCGGATCGTCTCGTCGGTGTCGAGCACCGTCAGGCCGTTCATGTCGGTGACCGGGATGACCGAGTCGGCGTGGTAGCCGTTGGCCCACGCCTTGGCGGCGCGGTGGTGCGACTCGGCGGCGTAGGCGTCGACGTCCTCGCGGCTCCAGCCCTCGATCGTGGCGATCAGGTCGGCGCCGATGCCCTGGGGCACGAATCCGGTGGTGAGCGCGGTGGCCGGGTCCTGGGCCCAGGCGCCACCGTCGGAACCCATCGCGACGTTGGACATCGACTCGACGCCACCGGCGAGGATGAGGTCCTCCATGCCGCCGCGGATGCGGCCGGCGGCCTGGTTGACGGCCTCGAGGCCGGAGGCGCAGAAGCGGTTGAGCTGCACACCGGCGACGGTGTCGGGGAAGCCGGCCGCGAGGGCGGCGGTCTTGGCGATGTCGCCACCCTGCTCACCGACGGGCGAGACGACACCGAGCACGACGTCGTCGACCCGGGCCGGGTCGAGGTTGGGGTTGCGCTTGCGGACCTCGTCGAGGAGTCCGACCATCAGGTCGACGGCCTTGACCTCGTGGAGCGAACCGTTGGCCTTGCCCTTGCCGCGCGGGGTGCGCAGGTGGTCGTACACGAATGCTTCTGCCATGACCTCGTCCTTCGATGATGGGAATCCGAAACGTGAGCACGCGGGAGCGCGTGGTGTTGCGTCCCGACGATTGTGACACTAATACTGTCACTGTCGTCAAGGGATGGCGCCCATCGAGCAGCGAGTGAGAGGAGTCACACATGGCCACCGACCTCCTCACGCTCGACGAGCTGTGCGCCCGCGTCGGCCTCTCGGTGCGCAACGTGCGCTTCTACACCTCGCGCGGCCTGGTGCCGCCGCCGATCCGGCGGGGCCGCTCCGGCTACTACACCGCCGACCACGTCGCCCGGCTCGAGCTGGTGCAGGAGCTGCAGCAGCACGGCTTCACCCTCTCCGCCATCGAGCGGTACGTCGGCGGGCTCCCCGCCGACGCCGAGCCGGAGGACATCGCCCTGGCCCGCACGATGCTCGCGCCCTGGCAGTCCGACCTCCCGGTCGACATGACACGCGCCGAGCTCGACCAGCGCGCGGGCCGCACCCTGACCGACGAGGACATCGCCACCCTGGTCGCGCTGGGCATCGTGCGCGTGCGCGACGACCGGTTCCTCGTCGCACGCACCCAGCTCGGGGTCGGCGTCCAGCTCCTCGACCTCGGGTTTCCGCGCGAGGTGGCCGAGCAGGCGCGCGCGATCTACCTCGACCACGGCCGGCAGATGGCCGAGGAGCTGCACCGCCTCATCGCCGAGCAGCTCGCTCCGCGCTACGGCTCCGTCGAGTCCGACCGGTTCCAGGCCGTGATGGAGCGGCTCAAGCCGCTCGCCGTGGGCGGGCTCGTCACGGCCTACGAGAACGCCGTGGCACGCGCGGCCCGGGTCTCGACCCGGCTCCGTCGCTGAGCCTCGCGGCGCGGGCAGGTCAGGGAAGGACCGAGCGCGCCACGTCGCTGAGCCAGCGCTGGATCTCCAGGGCGGCGTCGACGACGGGGTCGGCCGGGTCGGCACCGCCGAGCACCCGCACCTCCCACACGCCGTACCACGCGACGTAGGCGCCGACGACGAGCAGCAGCGCACCGGTGGCGCGCGGCAGCCACTGACCGGCCTTGCGCAGGCCCCCGACGAAGGCGCCGGACGCGAGGGCCACCGCGATCGCCGCCGCACCGACGACAGCGCCCATGCCGGCGGCATAGGTCACGAAGAGCACGATGCCGTCGACGAAGTCGTCGCTGCGCAGGCTGGTCACCACGATCGCGAGGAACGGCCCGACGGTGCAGGTCAGGGAGGCCAGGGCGTAGACGACGCCGTAGCCGAAGGTGGCGAACGCGCCGTTGCCCTCGGCCCGGCGCAGGTGGATCGTCGGGAGGCGCAGCTCGCGACCGGCCAGCAGGTAGGCACCGACGCCGGCGAGCAGGAGGCCGGTGGCGGCGGTGACGTAGGGGAGGTACTCCTGGATGCCGGAGGCGACCGGCTGGATCAGCAGGCCGAAGGCACCGAAGACCAGCACGAAGCCGGCCGTCATCAGCAGCGTCGCCACGACGGCGCGCGAGACCGCCGCTCCCGATCGTCGTACGGCGGTCAGGGTCGCGCCGACTCCCTGGCTCGCGTCAGCGTCGGCCGACTCGGCGATCGCGCTCTCCTGGGGGAGCACGACCAGCGAGAGGTAGGCGGGCAGGAGCGCGAAGCCGCAGGGGTTGAGGGCGGCCAGACCGCCGGCGGTGAAGGCCAGGGTCAGCGTTGCGGTGTCCACCGGGTCGGCAGGTCGGTCGCGGTCGTGTCAGCCGGCGAGGTCGGCCACGACACCGGCGAGCGCGTCGTCGTCGGAGTAGCCGGTGCGCAGCGCCTCACCACCGGCGGCATCGAGGACGACGAACGAGGACTGCTCGGAGATCCCGAAGCGCTTGTAGAGCTCGCCGGAGGGGTCACTGAGGTGGGTCAGCCCGGGCACGTCGTCGGCGAAGGCCTTGATGGCGTCGGTGCCGTCGAGACCGCCGACGCCCACGAAGGCGACGTCGCTGCCGTAGGTGTCGGCCAGCCCGGCGACCGTGGGCGCCTGGGACTTGCAGACCGCGCACCAGGGTGCCCAGAACCACAGCACCACGGGCCTGCCGGCGACCGACGCGCCGTCGAAGGTGGCGCCGTCGACGGTGGTGGCCTCGAAGTCGAGCACGGCCGGTACGGCGGCGGCCGGCTCGGCGCAGGCTCCGGCTCGGCGTCCTCGGTCTTCTCGGAGCCCTGGGGCCCCTTCGACGCGGCGTCGCCCGGCGTCGTCGACGCATCGGGCTCGGCCGGCGTCGAGGCCGCCGTGGTGGAAGCCGGGTCGGTGGCCGCGCCGACCTCGTCGGCGCCGCTGCACCCGGCCAGCACGAGAGCGGCCACCACGCCGGCGGCCAGAGCCGCCACCGAGCGCGAGGAGGTCACGGGTCGCACGCGTCGGGAGTCCATCCGGTCAGCATGCCAAGGGCACGGTGGCGGCGACAGGCCGCCACCTTGCCATTGTCTTACGTGTCAGCGACGGCCGGAGGAGAACGACGAGGCGCTGTGGCCGCCGCTCGAGGACGTGGTCGTCGAGGTGGAGGCGCCGCGACGACGGTTGCGGTTGCCGCCGCCACCGTTGCCACCGGCGGAGCCGCCGGGCTTGCTGCCCTGCTTGGCCGACGAGCGCTGTCCACCGCCACCGCCACCGTTGCCACCACGGCCGCGGCCGCCGCCACCACCGCCGCCGGAGCGACGTCCGCCGCCACCGCCGGAGCCGCCACGCTGCGGCTGGGCCGGGACGTCGACCTCGAGGCCACCGGGCACCAGGGTGCGGTCGCCGGGGGCGAGCTGGGCGAGGAGCGGGTGACGGGCACCGTCGACGCGGGTGGTGGTCGGCTTGATGCCGGCCGCGCGGGTCAGCGCGCGGACGTCGCGGACCTGCTCGTCGGTCATCAGGGTGATGACCGTGCCCGAGGCACCGGCGCGCGCCGTACGGCCCGAGCGGTGCAGGTAGGCCTTGTGCTCGGTGGGCGGGTCGGCGTGCACGACCAGCGCGACGTCGTCGACGTGGATGCCGCGGGCGGCGATGTCGGTCGCGACGAGCGTGGTGGCCTTGCCGGAGTGGAACGCCTCCATGTTGCGGGTGCGTGCGTTCTGGCTGAGGTTGCCGTGCAGGTCGACCGACGGGACGCCGGACTTGTTGAGCTGACGGGCCAGCGCCTTCGCGCCGTGCTTGGTGCGGGTGAACACCACCGTGCGGCCCGGCGCGGAGGTCAGGTCGACCAGGATCGGGATGCGCTGCTCGCGGGACAGGTGGATCACGTGGTGGTCCATCGTCGAGATCGGCGACTGCGCCGAGTCGGCCTGGTGGACGACGGGGCTGTGCAGGAACTTCTTGACCAGCACGTCGATCGCGTTGTCGAGCGTGGCCGAGAAGAGCAGGCGCTGACCGGTGCTCGGCGTGGCCGTGAGCAGCCGGCGCACGGCGGGCAGGAAGCCGAGGTCGGCCATGTGGTCGGCCTCGTCGAGCACGGTGACCTCGATGGCGTCGAGGCGGCAGTGGCCCTGCTGGATGAGGTCCTCGAGCCGGCCGGGGCAGGCCAGCACGATGTCGGCGCCCTTGCGCAGACCGGCGACCTGCGGGTTCTGGCCGACGCCGCCGAAGACGGTCATCGTGGTCAGGCCGGCGGTCTTCGCCAGCGGCTTGAGGGCCTCGTGGATCTGGCCGACGAGCTCGCGGGTCGGCGCCAGGATCAGCGCACGCGGCTTGCCCGGCATGGCCGGGAGGTTGGAGTCGAGCAGGCGGGCGACGACCGGCAGCAGGAAGGCGTAGGTCTTGCCGGAGCCGGTGCGGCCGCGGCCGAGCACGTCGCGCCCGGCCAGGGAGTCGGGCAGGGTCGCGGCCTGGATGGGCGTGGGCACGGTGATGCCCTGCTCGGTGAGGACGCGGACCAGGGCGGCCGGCAGGCGCACGTCGTTGAACGACGCGAGGGTCGTGGGGGCAGGGGACGAAGAAGGTGCAGAAGTCATTGGGGACATCACTCACTTGGTGTGTCTCGCCAGCTGTCCCGCCGGCGGCGGGATCGGGTAAGCGTTGCCCTCGATACGAGGGGCGCCGGGGCCCCGCTCGTGGAGCTGAGCGGAATGGCGCGGGAGTCGGCGGCAAGACTGGCCGGGCTCTGCAGTAGAACCTAGTGCAAATGCGGGTGAAGCCAGCATCCCCACGGGCCCCTAGGGTGTGAGCATGCACACCGTCCTCGTCACCGGCGCCACCGGCTTCGTGGGCTGCCGTCTCGTGCCCGTGCTCGTCGACCGGGGTCTCGACGTGCGTGCCATGACCCGTCGCCCCGAGCAGTACGACGGCCGGGGCACCGCCGTCGGCGGCGACGTCGGCGACGCCGACAGCATCGACGCCGCCCTCGCGGGCGTCGACGTCGCGGTCTACCTCGTCCACTCCCTCGACGACGACGACTTCGAGCGCAAGGACGCCGAGGCGGCCCTCACGTTCGGCAGGGCCGCGGCCGCCGCCGGCGTGCAGCAGATCGTCTACCTCGGCGGCCTGGGCTCCGAGGACGACGACCTGTCACCACACCTGCGCTCGCGGCGCGAGGTGGAGAGCAAGCTCGCCGAGGGTGGCGTGCCGGTGACGGTGCTGCGCGCTGCGATCGTCGTCGGCGCGGGCGGGATCTCGTGGGAGATCACCCGCCAGCTCGTCAAGAACCTCCCGGCGATGGTGGTGCCCAAGTGGGTCAACACCCGCACCCAGCCGATCGCGATCGACGACGTCATCCGCTACCTCGACGGCGTGATCGGGAACGACGCGGCCCTCGGACGGGTGCTGGAGATCGGTGGTCCCGAGCAGCTCACCTACCTCGAGATGATGCAGCAGGCCGCGCAGGTGATGCTCGGCCGCAAGGTGCCGATCGTGACCGTGCCGGTGCTGACACCGTCGCTGTCGTCGCACTGGATCGCCTTCGTCACCGATGTCGACACCACCACGGCCAAGAACCTCATCGACTCCATGGCGACCGAGGTGATCGTGCAGGACGACTCGATCCTCGAGCTCGTGCCGGGCACGCCGATCTCCTACGTCGACGCGGTGCGGCAGGCGATCGAGGAGAGCAAGACCCCCGCCTGAGGCCGGCCGGCCTCGACGTGGCGTCAGGAGACGCCGAAGATCGCCGGCAGCGCGAAGAGCATCGTCAACGACCACACGCAGTGCGTGATGATCGGGGCGAGGATGCCGCCGGAGGCGCGGCGCTGGAGCCCGACGAGCACGCCGAGCAGCACGGCCGCGAAGGCGAGCATGACGTTGCCGGTGGCCAGCGTGGCGACGGTGTAGGCGACGGTGGTCCACACGACCGGGCTGCGGGTGATGGCGGCGTACGCCGCCCCGCGGAAGAAGAGCTCCTCGGCGATGCCGTTGACGGCCGTGACGAGCACGAGGACGGGCAGGTAGCCCTCGGTGGCGAACCCGAGGACCCCGCGCACCTGGTCGGCCAGGGGCGGGATCTCTCGCACCACCAGGGCGCCGACCACGAAGATCCCGGCCAGTGCGGCGCCGAGCACCAGCGGCTGGAGGATGGGGCGGCTGTGCAGGTCCTGGCGGACGATCCGTCCGAGGTGGATCGGACCGGAGGCGAAGGCACCGACCGCCCACACCCCGGCGAGCACGAAGGAGAAGATGACGAACTCGCTGCTGCCCTGGTCGAGGCGCAGCAGGATGCCGAGCACGATCGCGCCGAGCACGACGAAGCTCGCGGTGACGATCTGGCGTCGCTTGAGGTCGCGCGCACTCTGTCGGTGGTCGCGCGGGACGACGTCCCAGAGCGACCGCTCGATCCACTGCCTGACCACGTGACTCACCCCTCGCCGAACAACGCTACCGGCGAGGGGTGATCTACTTCAGGGGACGTGTTCATCGACACGTCGTGGGAGTCCCGACCTACTTGGTCAGGCCGTCCTTGAGGTCCTTGGCGGCATCCTTGACCTTCTCGACGCCGTCCTTGAGCGAGGCCGACGCCTGGTCGCCCTTGCCCTCGGCCTCGAGGCTCTCGTTGCCGACAGCCGATCCGGTGGTCTCCTTGGCCTGGCCCTTGGCGTCCTCCGCCTTGTTGCTGATCTTGTCACCGAGTCCCATGGGGACCTCCTCTGCGAGTCAACGGGGCGTCGGACAACGCCCCACGCCTCCACTATCCCTCGGGCCACAAGCGCCCGAACCGCCCGTGGGGGTGACGCGGGCCGATCAGGACGTGAAGCTCAACACACCGTCGTCGACCTTGTCGCGACGGATCGTGCGCAGGTCGACGAGGTAGTTCTGCTTGAGCATCCACGGCGCCCGGTCGCCCTGGCGCGGGAGTCCGTCGAGGGCTCGCTGGATGTAGCCGGAGGCGAGGTCCATGAAGGGCCGCTCACCGACCTGCGGGTCCTTGACGGGCACGACGCTGCGCAGGCCCTTGTCGTCCATGTGCGACAGCAGGCGGACGACGTACTCCCCGACGAGGTCGGCCTTGAGCGTCCACGACGCGTTGGTGTAGCCCATGGTGAAGGCGAAGTTGGGCAGGCCGCTGATCATCAGACCCTTGTAGGTCATCTGCTCGCTGGGCTCCTGGACGACTCCGTCGACGGTCAGGTCGATGCCGCCGAAGAGCCGCAGCTTGAGGCCCGTGGCGCTGACGATGATGTCGGCCTCGAGCTCCTCGCCGGAGGTCAGCCGGATGCCGTTCTCGGTGAAGGTCTCGATCGTGTCGGTCACGACGCCGGCCTTGCCCGAGCGCAGCGCCTTGAAGAAGTCGCTGTCGGGCACGGCGCACAGGCGCTGGTCCCACGGGTTGTACGGCGGCTGGAAGTGCTCGTCGTAGGACACGCCCTCGGGCAGCTGGCGCTCGGTGAACTTGCGCACCGCCGCCTTCGACTTCTCCGGGAAGCGGCGCGCGAGCTGATAGCTGGCGACCAGGCGCAGGACGTTCTTCCAGCGCACGATCGGGTAGGTCAGTGCGTCGGGCAGCGGGGCGAGCAGCTTGGCCCACGAGTCGGTGCCCGGCTGCGGGATGATGTAGGTCGGCGTCCGCTGCAGCATCGTGACGTGGCCGGCGGTCGGCGACATCGCCGGGACCAGGGTCACCGCGGTGGCACCCGAGCCGATCACCACGACCTTCTTGCCGGCGTAGTCGAGGTCCTCGGGCCAGAACTGCGGGTGGATCAGCTGCCCGGCGAAGTCCTCGGCGCCCGGGAAGACGGGCGCGTGGCCCTCGTCGTAGTCGTAGTAGCCCGAGCAGCCCCACAGGAAGCTGGCCGTCATCGTGAGCGGCGCGCCGTCGTGGTCGATCGACACCGTCCACCGCGCGGTGGCGGAGTCCCAGTCGGCCGCGGTGACCCTGTAGCGGTAGCGGATGAGCTTGTCGACGTCGTACTCCTCGGCGACCGTGCGCACGTAGTCGAGGATCAGGTCGCCGTCGGCCAGCGCGGTGTCGCCCGGCCACGGGCGCCAGCGGTAGCCGAAGGTGAACATGTCGGAGTCCGAGCGGATGCCGGGGTAGCGGAAGAGGTCCCACGTGCCGCCGCTGGCCTCGCGGGCCTCGAGGATCGCGAGGCTGCGGTCGGGGTGGCCGGTCTTCAGCTGGCAGGCGGCACCGATGCCGCTGAGGCCGGCGCCGACGATGAGGACGTCGACGTGCTCGATTTCAGTCATGGGAGGACGCTAACCCGTTGTTGACGGATATTCAATAGCCTTCTCGTGGGTCGTCCCTCACCCCGCCGAGCGGTGCTCTGGCCACCCTTCCGCCGGGCGGGCGGTGCTCCAGCCACCGTCGTACCGGCTGGGACGGTGGCCACAGCACCGCTTCCCGGTGTCAGGCCTGGACGGCGACGCCGCTCTCGATCAGCGCGTCGACGTCGCCCACGCCCCAGGCGGCCAGGGCGGCGCGGGTGTGCTCGCCGGGACCGGGAGGTGGCAGGGAGATCGTGGCCTCGGTGCGCGAGAAGCGCGGCGCCGGAGCGGGTTGGGTCATGCCGTGCGCCTCGACGAAGGTGCCCCGGGCGACGAGGTGCGGGTGCTCGAAGGCCTCGGTGATCGGGATGATCCCCGCGACGCAGGCGTCGGTGCCCTCGAAGATCTCGATCCACTCGGCCTGCGACTTGGTGGCGAAGGTCTCGGTGAAGATGCGTCGCATCTCGTCGTACTCCCCCATGTCGGCCTGCCCGGGACAGGTGTCCTTGACGCCGAGGATCGTGACGAGGGCGTCGAAGAACTGCGGCTCGAGGGCGCCCACCGACAGGTGCTTGGCGTCGGCGGTCTCGTAGATGTCGTAGAACGGGATGCCGCCGTCGAGCATGTTGGCCGCGCGCTGCTCCTGGTAGCCGCCACTGGCCAGGAACGCCGCCGTCATCGCGTTGAGGTGGGCGGTGCCGTCGACGATCGCCGCGTCGACGACCTGGCCCTGCCCGGAGATCTTCGACTCCAGCAGTGCGGCGAGGATGCCGATGACGAGGTACGTCGACCCGCCGCCGAAGTCGCCGACGAGGTTGGCCGGGAAGTGCGGCTTGGCCTTGTCCTGGCCGAGGCCGAAGAGGGTGCCGGTGATGGCGATGTAGTTCATGTCGTGCCCGGCGGCCTGGGCCAGCGGACCGGTCTGGCCCCAGCCGGTCATCCGGCCGTAGACGATGCGCGGGTTGACCGCCAGGCAGTCGTCGGGCCCGAGGCCGAGGCGCTCGGTGACACCGGGACGCATCCCTTCGATCACGACGTCGGCGTCCTTGACGAGGTCGAGGACCACCTGGGTGGCGGCGGGGTTCTTCAGGTCGAGCGCCACGCTCGGCCGACCGCGGTTGAGCAGCATCGTCGGTCCGCCGGCGAGCGCCTGGCCACCGGGTCGCTCCACGCGGATCACGTCGGCGCCGAGGTCGGCCAGGATCATGCAGGCGTGCGGGCCCGGCCCGATGCCGGCGATCTCGACGACCTTGACGCCCTTGAGGGGTCCGGTGCCCTGGCCCAGCTGGAGGCTCTGTTCGCTCATGGGGCGGATCCTGCCAGTTCCACTGTCAGGGTGGGGAGGGGTCCACCGGCGGCGGCCTCAGGTCGGCAGCACCCGCCGCAGGAACTGCCGCGTGCGCTCCTCGCGGGGGGCGCTGAAGATCTCCGCCGGCGGGCCCTGCTCGAGGATCCGGCCGTCGGAGAGGAAGCAGACCGACGTGGCGACCTCGCGGGCGAAGCTCATCTCGTGGGTCGCCAGGATCATCGTGGTGCCGCGCTCGGCGAGGTCGCGCACGATCGTGAGCACCTCCCCCACCAGCTCGGGGTCGAGGGCGGCGGTGATCTCGTCGAGCAGCAGCAGGTCGGGGCGGGTGCACAGCGCGCGCACGAGCGCGACGCGTTGCTGCTGGCCGCCCGACAACCGGTCGGGGTGCTTGTCGACCTGGTCGGCGAGGCCGAACGTCGCCAACAGGTCGCGGGCGCGCTCCTCGGCCTCCCGCCGCGAGAGCCCGTGCACGCGGCGCGGGGCCAGGGTGCAGTTGTCGAGCACGCTCAGGTGGGGAAACAGGTTGTAGGCCTGGAAGACCATGCCCACCCGCCCCCGCACCTGGCGCTGGTCGACCAGCGGGTCGGAGATCTCGATCCCGTCGAGGCGGATCACGCCGTCGTCGATCTCCTCGAGCAGGTCGAGGCAGCGCAGCAGGGTCGACTTGCCCGAGCCGGAGGAGCCGATGAGACAGATGACGTCCTCGCGCTGGACGGTCAGGGAGATGTCGTCGAGCACGACGCGGTCGCCGTAGGACTTGCGCAGGTCGGTGACCTCGAGGAGAGGCAGCGCTCCCTCGTAGGCGGCGGTCACCGGGCACCGGCCCGCTCGCGCCGCATCGCGCGTCGTTGGAGGTAGTCGGTCGCGCGCGCCATCGGCACCGTGAGCACGACGAAGAACAGCGAGACCACGACGTACGGCGTGAAGTTGAAGGAGTACGCCGTGTAGTCACGGGCGCTGAACACGGCGTCGAAGAGCGCGACGCTCGAGACCAGGGCGGTGTCCTTGGTCAGCGAGATGAAGTCGTTGAGGAGCGGCGGTACGACGCGTCGTACGGCCTGGGGCACGATCACGTGGCGCATGGCCTGGGCACGCGAGAGCCCGAGCGCATCGGCGCTGGCCAGCTGGGAGGGGTGGATCGACTCGATGCCGGAGCGGAAGACCTCGGCGACGTAGGCGCTGTAGGAGATCACCAGCGCCATGAGCGCCCAGAAGAACAGGCTGTTGGGCACGCCCTGGAGCTGGAGCGCGGGCATGCCGAAGGCGAGGAGCAGCACGAGCAGGATCGTCGGGACCCCACGGAAGAAGTCGATATAGGCGACGGCGAGCCCCCGGACCGGCGCGAGCCAGGGGGCCCTCGCCTGGCGCGCGAGCGCCAGCGCCAGGGCGATGGCGAGGATCAACGGCTCGGCCAGCAGGAACAGCTGGATGTTGAGCCAGAAGCCGTCGCGGATCTGCGGGAACGACGCCTTCGCGTCGTCGACGCTGAAGAACGTGGCCTTCACCGTCTCCCACCCCGGCGAGGTGACGAGGACGGTTCCGAGCACCACGAAGAAGGTGACCGTCGCAGCCGTCGCGATCGCGAACGAGCGCAGTCGCAGGCGACGTCGTACTGCCTGGCGTTCCTGCTCGCGCGGGCTCGGGGTCCAGGTGCTCATCGAGTCGTCACTGGAGGGTGGGCACGTCCACGACGTCGGAGAGCCACTCCTGCTCGATGTCGGCGAGCGTGCCGTCGGCCTCCAGCGCAGCGAGGGCGGCGTCGACGCACGGCACCAGCGCGGAGCCCTTCTCGAAGAGCATCCCGAACTCCTCCGACTGCTCGCCCTCGACCTGGAACTGCCCGACGATCGTCGAGCCGCCGATCTCGACGGCGCTGATGTAGAAGGCCGTGGGCAGGTCGGCCAGGATCGCGTCGACCTGGTCGTTCTTCAGCGCCTGCTTGGCGATGTTGGTGTCCTCGAAGACCAGCGGGTCGGCGTCGGGCTGGATCACGTCGCGGATCGCGGTGAGCGAGGTCGTGCCGGTCTGGGCTCCCAGGCGCAGGCCCTTCAGGTCGGCCAGGCTGGTCGCCTCGGCGCCCGCGGTGCCCTCCAGGGCGACGACGGCCTGGGCAGCGGAGTAGTAGCCGTCGGAGAAGTCGACGACCTCCGCGCGGGCGGGGGTGATCGAGATCTGGTTGATGTCGAAGTCGAACGACTTGGCGCCCGGCTTGTAGGAGGTGTTGAAGGGCACCGTCACCCAGGTCACCTGGTCGGCGGTGAAGCCGAGCTGCTCGGCGACGGCGTAGGCGACCGCCGACTCGTAGCCCTGGCCGTTGGTCGGGTCGTTGTCGGCGAACCACGGCTCGTAGGCCGGCGAGTCGGTGCCGATGGTCAGGGTGCCGGCCGCGAGGAGGGGCAGCTGGTCGACGGCGCAGGTGTCGGTCGCGGCGCCCGACTCGTCGCCGGCGTCCGCGTCGGTGCTCGCGTCGGAGGGCGACGCGGCCGGGTCGCTCGCCGTCGTGGTCGGCTCGTCGTCGACCGGGGCGCAGGCCCCGACGGCGACGGCGAGGAGCGGGACGGCGACGATGAGCGCGCGACGCAGAGTCATGGCGAGAATCGTAGGGCCAAACCGAGGTCCCCGGAGCCGGGCAGGACACCGGTGGATACCGGGATTGATACATTTCGGCCCGCTGTGCGATCACGGACGGCGCCTCGCGACAGCAGGGAGCACGCGTGTCCAACCTCCTCAGGACCGGAGCGGTGCGGATCGTCAAGCCGCTCGTCAACGACCGGACGTGGTCGCGACTCAGGTCGCTCGGGAAGGGTCCGGGCGGCGAGCAGTCGGCGTCCGCGGGCACCGCGCCCCCCGAGCCCACCAAGAAGCAGCTGCGCCGGCAGCGGCTCCGGGCCATGGACCTCACGGAGCTGGCCCAGGAGTTCGGCACCGACAAGTTCGGCACCCACCGCTACACCCCGCACTACCAGCGGCACCTCGAGCACCTGCGCGAGCGCGAGTTCACGATGCTCGAGATCGGGATCGGCGGCTACGCCCGGTCGGGCAAGGGTGGCGCCTCCCTGCGGATGTGGAAGCACTTCTTCCCGAAGGCGCAGATCATCGGCCTCGACATCCACGACAAGTCCTTCGTCGCCGCCGAGCGGATCAAGGCGATCCAGGGCAGCCAGGTCGACGAGGACCTCCTGCACCGGATCGTCGAGGAGGACGGGCCGCTCGAGGTCGTGATCGACGACGGCAGCCACCGGCCCCACCACATCCGCGAGACGTTCCGGATCCTCTTCCCGCTGCTGGCCCCGCACGGCATCTACGCGATCGAGGACACCCAGACCTCCTACTGGCCCGAGTGGGGTGGCAGCGAGGACCGCCAGGACCCGACGACGACCCTCGCCCTCGTCAAGGACCTCCTCGACGGCCTGCACCACGAGGAGTTCGTCGACGAGCCGCCCTACGAGCCGACGTACACCGACCTCCACGTCGTCGGCGTGCACGTCTACCACAACCTCGTGATCATCGAGAAGGGCGACAACACCGAGGGCACCAACAAGCGCCGCGTGCTCAAGGCGCGCTACGCCGAGCCCGAGCCCGAGCCGGAGCCGAGAGCCACCGAGGAGAGCACCGCATGACTCCCGCACCCGCCGGCGTCACGCCGTACCCGCACCTGCTCGAGCCGGTCACCCTGGGCTCCCTCACCCTGCGCAACCGCGTCGTCATGGGCTCGATGCACACCGGGCTGGAGGACAGTCGCCGCCACCTCGGCGAGCTCGGCGGCGTTCTTCGCCGAGCGCGCCCGCGGCGGTGCGGGTCTGATCGTCACCGGCGGCTACGCCCCCAACCGGCGCGGCTGGCTCAAGCCCCTCGCCTCGGAGATGACCACCCGCCTGCAGGCGATGCGTCACCGCGACGTCACCGGCGCGGTCCACGACGAGGGTGGTGCGATCGCGCTCCAGGTGCTGCACGCGGGTCGCTACGGCTACCACCCGTTCGTCGTCTCGGCGAGCAACGTCAAGAGCCCGATCTCGCCGTTCAGGCCACGCGCGCTCTCGGACCGCGGCGCCGACCGCACCGCCTCCGACTTCGCCCGCGCCGTCGGCCTGGCGCAGAAGGCCGGCTACGACGCCGTGGAGATCATGGGCTCCGAGGGCTACCTGATCAACCAGTTCCTCGCCTCGCGCACCAACGACCGCGACGACCGGTGGGGTGGCACCGCCGAGAAGCGCCGACGCTTCCCGCTCGAGGTCGTACGACGTGCCCGCGAGGTCGTCGGTGGCGACTTCCCGATCATCTACCGGATCTCGCTGCTCGACCTCGTCGAGGGCGGCCAGACCTGGGAGGAGGTCGTCGACCTCGCCCACGCCCTCGAGGAGGCCGGCGTCACGATGCTCAACACCGGCATCGGGTGGCACGAGGCGCGGGTGCCGACGATCATCACCCAGGTGCCGCGCGCGGCCTGGCGCGAGGTGACCGCCCGCCTCAAGGCCGCGGTCTCGGTGCCGGTGTGCGCGTCCAACCGGATCAACACCCCCGAGCTCGCCGAGTCGATCCTCGCCGAGGGCCAGGCCGACCTCGTCTCGATGGCCCGCCCGTTCCTGGCCGACCCCGACTTCGTGGCCAAGGCGATGGCCGGTCGTGCCGACGAGATCAACACCTGCATCGCCTGCAACCAGGCGTGCCTCGACCACGGGTTCGCCAACAAGCGCGCCTCCTGCCTGGTCAACCCGCGCGCCTGCCACGAGACGACCCTCGTGCTCGGCCCGACCCGCCGCACCGCGTCCGTCGCCGTGGTCGGCGCCGGCCCCGCCGGGTTGGCGGCGGCAGCCGCCGCGGCCGAGCGCGGCTTCGCGGTCACGCTGTTCGAGAAGTCCTCCGAGCTGGGCGGGCAGTTCCGCCTGGCGATGGCGGTGCCGGGCAAGGAGGACTTCGCCGACACCCTGCGCTACTTCGCGCGTCGACTCGACGTCCTGGGCGTCGACGTACGCCTCGGGGTCGAGGCCCGCGAGAGCGACCTGGTCGCCTTCGACGAGGTGATCCTCGCGACCGGGGTGGTCCCCCGCATGCCGGCCATCCCCGGCATCGACCACCCCAGCGTGGTGTCGTACGCCGACGTCCTCGCCGGCCGCGCCGTGCCCGGCAAGCGGGTCGCGGTGATCGGCGCCGGCGGCATCGGGGTCGACGTGTCGGTCTGGCTGACCCACGACCCCGACGAGGACACCACCGAGTGGATGGCGCACTGGGGCGTCGGCGACCCGTCGCTCCACGCCGGCGGCCTCACCGACCGCAAGGCCCGCGCACCGCGGCGCGAGGTCACCCTGATCCAGCGCAAGACCAGCCAGATCGGCCGCGACCTGGGCAAGACCTCCGGCTGGGCGCACCGCGCGGTGCTGAAGCAGTCCGGCGTCACGCAGGTCAGCGGGGCGACGTACGACCTGGTCGACGACGCGGGTCTCCACCTCACCGTCGACGGACGGCAGCGCGTCATCGCCTGCGACCACGTGGTGGTGTGCGCCGGCCAGGAGTCGGTGCGCGACCTGGTCTCCGAGTCGCTCGCCTGGCACGTCATCGGCGGAGCGGACGTCGCGGCCGAGCTGGACGCGAAGCGGGCGATCAAGCAGGGGACGGAGCTGGTGGCGTCCTTCTGAGGTGGGGTGGGGTGGGGTGGGGGTGGGGCCGCGCGCTTAGCCGACCTGCTCCCACCGTCAAGGAGCTTCGCCCGCTGCGCGGCGCCTTCGGCGTCCTTGACCGCGGGACCCGGCCGGTCGGCTCCACGGCGCACGGGGCGGCGTCCCCTCGCTGCGCTCGGCGGCGCCGCCCGCGCAAGCGCGGCCCCAGGTGCACCGTTTGGTCCCAAACGACGACATCCCCTGCGGTTTGTGACCATTCGGCGTCGCCGATGCGGCGGCCACGGCACTCCAGCCCCAGACGACACACACCATCGTCCGTTGGGCACGAACTGCAGAAATTGGGCCTCGAAACGTGCAGTCTCTGCCCAATCGACGCCCCCACGATCCACCCGC
Organism: uncultured Actinomycetota bacterium; assembly: GCA_963822915.1. Lineage (GTDB taxonomy): Bacteria > Actinomycetota > Actinomycetes > Propionibacteriales > Nocardioidaceae > Nocardioides. The sequence goes on along the minus strand of CAWGJR010000021.1, from coordinate 38,483 downwards.
ACAACTCAGGCGCCCGCGTACGCGGCGCCGGCCCCGTTAGATTCGTCCCATGACCGCAGCCACCGACCCCGGGTGCATCTTCTGCCAGATCGTCGCCGGCGAGGCACCGGCCGCCCGCGTGGAGGAGGACGAGCACACGCTGGCCTTCCTCGACATCTTCCCGGCGACCCCCGGCCACACGTTGGTGGTGCCGAAGACCCACGCGCGCGACCTGCTCGAGGTGTCGGGCGAGGACCTCGCGGCGTGCGCTGCCACGGCGCAGCGGGTGGCGAGGCGGATGACCACCGCGCTCGGGGCGGACGGGGTCAACCTGCTCAACGCCTGCGGCGCCGCCGCGTGGCAGACGGTGTTCCACGTGCACCTGCACGTGATCCCGCGCTACGCCGACGAGCGCGACGACCTCACCCAGCCGTGGACGCCGACGCCGGGTGATCCCGACGAGCTCGCGGCTCTCGCCGAGAGGATCCGCGCATGACCGGCCTGGTCCGCGACCTGACCGACGACGAGTGCCGCCGGGCCCTGGTCTGCAAGTGGGGCGAGGTCGCCGCCGACGTGCTGCCCGCGTGGGTGGCCGAGATGGACTACGCCATCGCCGAGCCGATCACCGAGGCGCTGCTGCGAGCGGTGACCGACGGGAAGACCGGCTATCCGAGCCCCGTCGGCGGTGGGCCGCTCGGGGAGGCGTACGCCGGGTTCGCGGCGCGCCAGTTCGCCCACGCCGTCGAGGTCGACCAGGTGCTGCCCACGGTCGACGTGACCGCCGGCGTACGCCTGGCCCTCGACGTCGTCGCCCGCCCCGGCGGCCTCGTGATGCCGGTGCCCGGCTACAGCCCCCAGCTCGACATGGCCGCGATCACCGGGCGTGAGCGCCTCGACCTGCCCGTCGACCCGGACGCCGAGCGGGCCGAGCTCGACCTCGACCTGCTGGAGCACCACTTCGCCCAGGGGGCGTCGGCCCTGCTCCTGACCCAGCCCCACAACCCCTGGGGTCGGGTCTTCTCGCGCGCCGAGCTGGAGGGCGTGCGCGACGTCGTGGCCCGTCACGGGGGGCTGGTGATCTCCGACGAGATCCACGCCCCGCTCGTGCTCGAGGGCGCCGAGCACGTCCCCTACCTGTCGATCGACGGCACGGCCGAGCACACGGTCGCTGTCGTGGCGGCGTCGAAGGCCTTCAACATCGCCGGCCTCAAGTGCGCCCAGCTCGTCACTGCCGACCAGCGGCTGGCCACGGCGCTCAGCACCGCGCCGATGGCGCGCAACGACTCCTGGTCCGTGCTCGGGGTCGAGGCCTCGATCGCCGCGTACACCCACGGTGACCTCTGGCTCGACGCCCTGCGCGACCGGTTGTCCGCCCAGCGCGACCTGCTCGCGGCGCTCCTCGACGAGCACCTTCCCGAGGCACGGATGCGCCCGCTCGAGGCGACCTACCTGGCCTGGCTCGACCTACGGGCCTATCCCCACGACGACCCGGCCGCGGTGGCCCTCGAGCGACAGCGCGTCCAGGTCGCCGCCGGTCACGACTACCAGCCGGGGCTCCGCGGACACGTGCGGCTCAACATCGCCACCAGCGCCGAGCGGCTCACTGAGGTCGTCCGACGACTGGCGGCTGCGATCAGCGTGGCCTGAAGCGACGCCGGATGCGCTCGACGGGATGCGCCGCGTCGTCCGCGGACGCCGCGGTGTCCGGCGACCGCTCGGCGGCTGGCGCGGCCTGCTCGGCGGGGGCGCCAGCTGCGGGGCCGGGCGGCCGGGCGGGACCGGCCGGGAGGCGTCCGGGTGGCGGCGGCGAGGGCCGCCTGCGCCTCCTCGAGCTCGGCACGCAGCGAGACGTGGTGCTCGACCATGCCGGTCAGGCCGACCATCGCTGCCCGGAACAGCTCGTCGGCGTCGAGGCGGTCGGGGTCGACGTAGGCCTTGGAGGACGGACCTGGGACGCAGGTCGTCGAGGTCGCCGATCACCTCGATGTCCATCGCGTCGATCGCGTCGACGACCTGGGAGGCCTGCTGGTCGGCCCACTCGCGGTGTCGCTCCGGCAGGCTCAGCCCGGGCTCCTCGCCGCGGCGCGGGGCGAGGGTGTGGCGTGACAGCGCGTGGTTGACGGTGCGCTTGTAGTCCATGACCGGCATCGCGTCGACGGCCTGGGTGACGTTGAGCAGCCGCATGATCTCCGCCGAGGCCGCGCCGAGGGACTCGTGGCTGACATCGCCAGGGACCGTCTGCGCACCGGCCATGCCGCAGGCCGTCGAGAAGCGGTGCCAGAGGACGTCCGGGTCGCCGCCCGAGGGCGGGACGGTCACCAACCGGACCTGCTCGGAGGGGAGCCGGGAGAGGAAGCGGCGCAGGATGCCCGGGGAGTCCTGGCGTCTCCAGAAGTGGTGGGCGGCGCCGGAGAGCCGGTCGACGTCGTCGGTGCTCGCCGCGGCGACCGAGTCGGCGTACTCGCCGAGGGTCCAGGTGTGGCGCTGGCGCACCGAGCTCTGCCACTGCGCCGGCACCGACCGAGCGATGTCGCGCGCGGTCAGGACGACCTCGATGCGCGCGGGTGACAACGAGTCGACGAGCGCCTCCCACTGCGGCTCGGTCGCCTTGTGCAGGTGCTCGTGCGAGATCACCACGGCTCGTTCGCCGTGGGCGGCGATCTCGTCGGTGAGGCGGCGCCAGCTGGCGGGGAGGTCGCCCTTCGCCGGGCGCCACTTGAGGAGGTCGCTGACGCCGTTGCCGACCAGCGAGCGCGACCTGCCGGGCAGCAGCACCCCGTCGGCCGCGAGGGTCTCGCGGTTGGCCCAGAGCGAGTTCTGGAGGTAGGTCGTGCCCGTCTTGGGTGAGCCGATGTGCAGATAGACGACGGCCGGGGCCATGAGCAACCTTTCCCGGAGGGACGACGACGCAGGAGTCGCACCACCGTAGCCGAGGCGCGCCGTGACCTCCCGCTCCGGGAGCACCGGGTGGGTCGGGGCGGTTCGGGGCTGCCGTTCAGCGTGTCGGCAGGTGGCGCGGGTCCGCCTCGAGGAGTCGACTCGGCCGGAAGCCCTGCCAGGTGGCGGCGGTGCGGCTGGGGTCGAGCAGGTAGTCGAGGTCGACCTGCCAGGTGTGTCCGGTCGGGTTGCGCCGCAGCACGTAGCCGAGACCGTGGGTGCGGTAGAGCGCCCCGCCCGCGGCGAGCACGGAGTCGATCAGCTGGGCGTCGACGAACTTGGTGACCGCTCGGAAGCCGCCGACCTCGCGCAGCACCGCACGGTCGAGCAGCATCGTCCCACCGGCGACGAAGCGGGCGTAGAACTCCACGGGGTGACCACGCTTGACGGTGAGGTCCTGCTCGGTCAGGTAGTGCAGCTCGGCGGGCATGCCCACCATCTCGGCGCCGGAGTAGCCGCGGGCGCGGAGCAGGTCGGCGACCACGTCGGGGGCGTACCAGTCGTCGTCGTCCATCTTGAGGACCACGTCGCCGGAGGCCGCGCGCGCGGCGTCCTCGAGCACGCTGCCGAAGACGGCGTCCGCCGGGTGGCTGCGCACCTGCACGGCGACGTCGGGACCGACGAGGTCCTGCACGCGGGCCGGGTCGGGTGAGAACCCGTGGGCGGCGAGGACCAGCTCGAGCCGGGCGACGCCGCGCTGCCGGGCGACCTGGGCGAGGGCGAAGTCGAGCATCTCGGCGCGCCGGGTCGCCAGCAGGACGCTGACCGACGGCTGCGCCCAGCCGCCCGCGCGGGCGACCACCACGTCGTACGCCGCCCTGCGCAGCACGAGGCTGTGCTCCTCGCGCGCCAGCGGGTCGGCGAGGTCGACCGGCGCTCGGAGTGCGTGGGTCAGGTCGGGACCCAGCCGGTCGGGCACGTGCTCGGGCAACGGCGCCGCGAGCACCACCGGCACCCCGGCGAGGGCGAGCGCCTCGACGGCCCGCTCCGCGCCGGACGTCCAGGTGTCGACGCGGACCCCCTGCACACCGCGCAGCGACGCGACCAGCGTCGGCGTGACGGGACCGGCCGACACCAGCGACGACAGGTCGCGGACCGGCTCCGGAGCAGCGGCGAGGAAGCCGATCGGGTTGACCACCCGTGGGTCGGGCGAGGCGTCGCCCACCCGGGCGCTGCTCCCCGACCGCGACCACCGCGCCTGCGCCGAGATCTCGGCGAGCACGGCCGCGAGGTCGACCGGCGCGGTGAACCGGAGCACCGTCCACCACCCGGTGCGTGCCCGTCGCGACAGCAGCGAGACCAACGGTGGCCACTCGGGTCGCGGCACGACCACCGGTGCGCCCGGCCCGTCCTCCAGGTGGATGCCGACGACCCGCGTGAGCACGCCCGGGGGGCACACGACCTCCCGCAGGGCAACGACGTCCCGCGCCAGCACCGCCACCTGAGGCAGCCGCCCCGGGGTCTGCTCGTCGCCGAGCACCACGGCCTCGGCGTCCTGCTCGAGGAAGGCCCGCACCGGAGGCGGCAGCCGGTCACGGTCGGGAGTCGTCGGCTCAGTCACCGCCCGGGGCTCCGATCCCCCGCGCGCCGAGCTGTTCGCCGATGCGGGTCCAGGCGTCCTCCGACGACACCGGCCGTCCCCCGGTGCGGGGGTAGAAGGTCGGCGACACCTTGGTGCTGCGCCCCCAGCCGGCCTCGCGTCCGGTGAGCTCGGCGGCGCCGGCGACCTCGTCGAGCGCCCGGTCCGGGTCGGCGTCGAGGTCCTCGCCGGGCCGCGCCGTACGGCGTGCGCGCATCAGCGCCGCGGTGCGCACGAGGCGGGCCGACGTGCCGTCGCGGAACGTGATCACGCGCAGGCCGTCGTGGGTGTGCTCGAGGTGGAGCAGGAGCCGCTCGAGGGCGGCCCGCCGCGGCGCGAAGTCCGCGCCGGGCAGCGTGAGCCGGAACGGCGTGTCCGGTCGCCCCGCGGGCAGGTCGTCGCGCAGGCGGACCCGCGGGTCGCCGACGTAGGTCTGGTGGATGATCCGGGTGGCCAGCAGGGAGTCGTCGAGGACGGCCGTCCGCGCGTCGGAGAGGCCCGCGAAGTCGCCGACCAGGGTGACGCGCAGGTCGTGCAGCGTGGAGGCGAGGACCGCGTCGACGCAGGCGATCACGTCGGCGGCCTCGTGGTCGGCCCGGCGCAGGTCGAGGAGCACGTCGAGGTAGGGCACCGAGTAGGTGCGGCCCGGGAAGCGCTTGGCGTGCAGGACCGGCGAGGTGTCGGCGTGGAACGGGTCGTTGTAGGCGTTGACCTGCCCGCGCCGGCTCATCACGTGGGTGGGCCCCAGGTGCCAGCCGATCGCCTCGCGGTCGGGCACGAACACGACGCCGACCTCGGCGAGCCGCGCGCCGAGGGCGATGTCCTCGCCCAGACGCAGCGTCGTGTCCATGCCCCCGGACTCGAGGTAGGTGTCGCGTCGTACGGACGCGGTCGCCCCGGTGTGGGTGCGCAGCGCGAACCAGCCGGCCTGCCGCAGCTCGTCGGTGCGAGCGTAGATCTCCTCGACCCACGTGTGGCCGGTGCGCTCCTCGGGGCTCCACCACGAGCCGACCTCGTCGCGCTCCACCCGCGTGCGGACCTCCTCGGGCGTCGCCGCCAGCACGGGTGCGGGGTCGACGAACCACTTGGTGCCGAGCACGGCGGCATGGTCGATCGCGTGGTGCCAGCGCAGCTGGGCCTCGACCTCGGTGCGCTCGGCGAGCATGTCGGCGTCGAGCCAGTGCAGGACGTCGCCCTCGGCCACCAGGGCGCCGGTGTGGCACGCGTTGGCGCGCCCCCACCCGTGCTCGACCCGCACCAGGCGGGTGCGTCCCGGTCGCAGCTCGGGCAGCACGAGCGGGGCGGACGTCGTCGGGCCGTCGTCGACGACGACCACCTCGAGCAGGTGGTCGGGGTAGGACTGGGCGGCGAGCCCGGCGAGCACGTAGGGCAGGAGCCGGCCGGCGTCGTAGGCGGGGATGACCACGCTGACGCTCAGGGTCGGCTCCCACGCGCCGAGCGGCGGGACCGCCAGGACCTGCCACTCGTTGCGGCGCACGCGTGGCTGGGGTGAGGTCGAAGCGGGCGTGGGCGGGGGCGGGGTCACAGGGCGCTCCTGGCGTGGGTGACGTAGACGAGCCCGCCGGCGGCGACGATCTCCGCAGGGGTGCGTCCGCGGTCGTGGACCACGACTCCCGCCGGAGGGGTCGTGACGAAGCACTCGGTCCCGGCCAGGTCGTCGTCGGGCAGCACGACGAGGTCGGCGCCGGAGTAGCGCCGGGCGAGGAGCAGGTCGGTGACCTCGGCGGGGTCGTCGGTGGAGATCGCGACCTCGTCGGGAAACACGTCGTAGGCCACCCCCGCCCGCTCGGCCAGGCGGGCGCGCCAGGCCGTCGTCGAGTGCTGGAGGAGGGCGGCGCGGCGGGCGCGCACGGAGCGTCGCTCCCGCTCGTCCGGGTCGTCGACCTGCTCGAGCGGGACCCCGCTCATCGCGAGACCGGCGAGCAGCAACGGGTCGGCGCCGACATCGACCCGCACGCCCTGGGCGTCGCGGAGGTCGGCCACGAGCGCCGGCGTCAGCCGGGTGTCGGCCGGCAGGTCGACCATCCCGCGCGACCACTCACGCCGGAAGCCGATCGGGTTGTAGACCGCCTCGTCGAGCGGGCGGCCGACGTCGTCGGAGTGCACGACCACCGGTGCGCGACCGAGCACGGGGCTGGTCGCGGTGGCCGTCTCGGCCGTGCGGTCGGCGGTGACGAGCACGTCGGCCGGCAGCTTGTCGTCGGCGCCGCAGGAGGCGGCGTACGTCGGGTCCGCGGGCGGTACGACGTCGCCGGCGACGCGCAGCCCGCCGGGCCCGGTGCGCACGGGTGCGGCGGCGGTGCGCGCGAGGGCCAGCAGGACCGGCGCCACCTCGAGCCGGGCCGCGAAGTCGAGGCGGGTGACGGCGCAGGTGCCGTCGAGGCGGGCGTCGATCCCGGCGATGCCCGGCCACGACGGGTGCGGGCGCACGGTCAGCACGGTGGCGCTCTCGGCGACGACCACCGCCACCATCCGCGCCCACCGCAGGTTGCCGAGCCGGGAGACGTCGGTGCGCAGCGTCGCCACGTCGGCGGTGACGAGGACCACGGTGCGGAAGGTGTCCGCGGGCAGGGTCGCCCGCACCGGGTGCACCTCGAAGGCGGGGCCGTCCGCGACGGTGGGGATCTCGAGGTCGAGGTCGGTCACCACGGCCACGGGTCGGCGTACGTCCTCGAGCAGGCGCGCGACGACGGCCCCCACCCGGGCGAGCGACGATGGCGGTGGCATGCGCCTACGGTAGGACCCGTGCTGAGCCGAGACGACGCCACCGCGCTGGTCGCCGGCAGCCGGCTCCTCGACGAGGAGTGGTACGCCGAGGTGTCCGGGCGGTCCTTCGGCTCGCGGGCCGAGGCGGTCCGCGCCTGGGTCGCCGATCCCGGCGAGGACTCCCCGCACCCCCTCTTCGAGCCGGTGTGGCTCTACCCCGGGGGCGCCTGGCGCCGGCACGCCCCCGACCCGCTGTCGTTCTACCTGTCGCGCGCGGCGCCGGCCGGCGACCGCCGCGCACCCCGCACCCGCTCTTCGACCCGGCCGCGCTCGGGCCCGCTGGAGGACTGGCTGGCCGACCACGACCCGGCCGAGCTGCTGCCACCGGCGGTCGAGCGCTCGGTCGCGGGATCGGTGGCGATCGTCGAGGTGCCCGACCGACGACCTCCACCGCGCCGTGCGCTGGGTGCGCCACCTCCGGCGGCACGACCCGCTGGCGGCGGTCGTCGCTGGAGGCCGGAGGAGCGACCGCGCGCGTGCTCGCGGCGGTGGCGGCCGACCTGCCGCGCGTGCTGGTCGGCGCGCAGGCGGGACGGCGACCTGGGGGATGCCGAGGTCAGCGTCGACGTCGGCGTCGAGCCGCCCCGCTGGCCGTGGCTGGCGCCCCTGCTCGCCGCGCTGGAGCAGCCCGGCGTCGCGGCCGCCCAGCCCGTGCTGCTGGACGCCGACCTCACCGTCGCCGCCCCGGTGCTGGTCGGCCACCCGGTCTCGGCGCTGGAGCGACTCGACGGCGTCGCGCTGCCCGAGCGGTTCGCCGGCGTCGAGGCCCGACGCGTCGGGGGAGGTCGGTGCGTCGGTGCTGGCGACCGCCGTCGTGGCTGTCGGCGACGGCCCCGCGCCGACGGGTCCCGGCTGGGTCGCGCTGGAGGACCGGGCGCTGCGCGGTCGAGCCGGTCGCGGGCCGCCGTCGCTGCGCTGGTCGATCGACGTCGCGGCCGGCGCCGGCCCGATCGGTCGCCGGTGGGGCGACTGGCACTTCGCCCGGTCGCTGGCCGACGCCCTCGAGCGGCTCGGGCAGTGGGTCGAGATCGACCACCCCGAGACCCGCGGCCGCGCCACCCGCGCCGGACCGACGTCGTGCTGACCCTGCGCGGGCTCGAGCGGGTCGCGCCGCACCGCCGGTGCGGTCAACCTGCTGTGGGTGATCAGCCACCCCGACGACGTGGGCGCCGACGAGCTGGCGGAGTACGACGTCGGCGTTCGCCGCCGGGACCGCCTGGGCGGACCGGCACGGCGTCACCGCCGCTGCTGCAGTGCACCGACGCCACCCGCTTCCACCCCGGGCGTCGGGCGCGGGGCCGACGCCGGGCCGGCACGACGCGCTGTTCGTCGGCAACGCCCGCGGCGGGCCTGCGGCCGGTGGTCGCCGCCGCGCTCGAGGCCGGCGTGCGCGCTGCGCGGTCGTCGGCGCGCGGCTGGGCCGAGCACGGCGTCGACCGCGGCCGCCGACCGGATCGCCAACGCAGGACCTGCCGGCGGCCTACGCCTCCGCGGGGGTCGTGCTCAACGACCACCACGACGACATGCGGCCGAGGGGTTCGTCTCCAACCGGGTCTTCGACGTGCTCGCCGTCGGCGGACGGCTGCTCACCGACCCGGTCGCCGGGCTCGCCGACGACCGTCGGCGCCGACGGTGCCCGACGTGGCGCACGCCCGCCGACCTCGCCCGCCTCGCGCGCTCCGCCGTACGACGCCTGGCCCGGACGCCGACGACCGGCGCGGCCCTCGCCGAGCGGATCGTCGCCGAGCACTCCTTCGACGCCCGCGCCGCCACGCTCCTGGCGCGCGGCGCGCGGCGCACGCCTAGACTCCGCGGCCGTGACCGAACGCCGCCGCTGACGACGCGATCACGCCCGACCCGAGCATCCCGCTGCCGCCGTACTCCCTGCGGATGGGCGGCCAGCACTTCAAGAAGGACGACGACTTCGTCGCCGCCGGCGTGCGCGACGCCAAGGTGCTGCGGCAGCGCGCCGGGCTCGGCCGGCGCAAGCGGGTGCTCGACTGGGGCTGCGGCGCCGGTCGGCTCGCGATCGGCATCAAGCACCTGATGGGCCACGTCGAGGACTACCACGGCGTCGACATCCAGCCCGAGCTGCTCGACTGGGCCAAGGACAACCTCACCGACGAGCACACCCGCTTCACGCTCGTCGACGCCCACAACGCGCGCTACAACCCCGACGGCGACGCCGTCGTTCGAGATCCCGGCCGACGACGGGAGCGTCGACGTCCTCTACGCCTACTCGGTCTTCTCCCACATGCTCACCCACGACCTCGCCGGCTACGGCGCGACGATCGCGCGGATCCTCGCGCCGCAGGGCCGCGCGTGGGTGACGGCGTTCGTCGAGGAGGACGTGCCCGACTGCGTCGAGAACCCCACCGACTACCTCAAGCTCGAGTGGAAGGGCGCGCTGCACTGCGTGCGCTACGACCGCCGCTTCTTCGAGGCGCACGCTGTACGACGCCGGCCTCGCCGTCGACGAGTTCGTCTACGGCCGCGAGACCGACGGCCAGTCGATGTACGTCCTGCGCCGGCGCTGACGCCGTGCGGTCGCGATCGAAGGAGCTGGCGCAGCTGGCCGCGGAGAACGAGCGGCTCCGGGAGCGGGTCGCCAAGCTGCGCAAGCGCGCCGGCCGGTACGACGACCTCTCCTACCTCTTCGTGATGACCTACGGGCGCTCCGGCTCGACGCTGGTCAGCGGGCTGCTCAACGCGATCCCCGGCTACCTCATCCGCGGCGAGAACCGCGACGCGCTGCGCCACCTCTTCGCCTACCACCGCACGCTGGCGACCGAGAAGGCGCGCGGCCCGGCCAAGGCCTACCGCACCCCGACGCACCCGTTCTTCGGCATCGGCGACGTGCCGCTGCGGCAAGTCGTTCACCGGCGTCCGCGCGCCTCGCGCTCGAGACCCTGCTGCGCCCCCAGAGCCGACACCCGGGTGGTCGGCTTCAAGGAGATCCGCTGGTACCGACGAGGACCTGGAGGACTACGTCGCCTGGCTGCGGCGAGGTCTTCCCCGGCGCCCGGTTCCTCGTCAACACCCGCGCCCACGCGTCGCGTGCTGGCCAGCGGGTGGTGGGCCGACGGGCGACCCCGAGCACAACGCCGTACACCTCGCGGAGACCGAGGCCGCGGATCCTCGCCGTCGCCGCCGACCTCGGGGACGCGGCCTACCACGTGCACTACGACGACTACGTCGCCGACCCGGCCGCCCTGCGCCGGCCTCTACGCGTGGCTCGGCGAGCCCTGGGACGAGGCGTCGGTGCGCGCGACCATGGCCGTCCGGCACTCGGTCTGAGCGCCCAGGCCAGGTAGTCCCTGACGTAAATCAAGAATCCGGTGTCGAAATCTTGATTTACGTGCAGGGACTACGCCCAGCCGACCGCGACTGGGCGGCGACCAGCCCGGCGTACCACGTCGAAGGAGCGCTTGGGCGTGCGCACCTGGGTCTCGAAGTCGACGTGGACGAGGCCGAAGCGCTGGGTGAAGCCCTCGGTCCACTCCCAGTTGTCGAGCAGCGACCAGGCGTAGTAGCCGCGTACGTCGACGCCGCGCTGGGCCGCCTCGCCGACGGCGCGCAGGTGGGCGTCGAGGTAGTCGATGCGCGCCTGGTCGTCGACGACGCCGTCGGCGTCGGGCTCGCCGGCGTAGGAGCAGCCGGACTCGGTGATGACGATCGGCGGGAGCGCGGCGCGGAAGCGCGCGCGGAACATGATCAGCCACTCGCGCAGCGCGTCGGGCACGACCGGCCAGCCGAAGTCCGGTCGTCGGGTAGCCGAGCAGCTCGAGGAGCTCGAAGGGCATGTCGGCGTCCTCGGGGGCCGCGCCGATCCGGAACGGGCTGGTAGTAGTTGACGCCGTAGAAGTCGAGGGGCTGGCGGATGACGGCGAGGTCGCCGGGCTCGACGACGTCGTCGAGCAGCGGCGCGAGGTCGACCGGGTAGCGGCCCGAGCAGCATCGGCTCGAGGAACAGCCCGTTCCACAGGGCGTCGAAGAGCTTGGTGGCGCCGACGTCGGCGGCGTCCTCGCTGGCCGGCCACATCGGGGCGTGGTTGTTGGCGCAGCCGACGCTGCGGGCGCCGGCCGCGCGCAGCGCGATGACGGCGCGGCCGTGGCCGAGCAGCAGGTGGTGGGCCGCGGGCAGCGCGTCGAACATCGAGCGCGTGCCCGGGCGCGTGGATGCCGAGGCCGTAGCCCATGCAGCGTCACGACGTTGGGCTCGTTGACCGGCACCCAGTGCGCGACCCGGTCGGCGCAGCCGCTCGCCGACGAGCGCGGCGAAGTCGCCGAACGCCTCGGCGGTCGCCGCGGTTGAGCCAGCCGCCGTCGTCCTCGAGGGCCTGCGGGCAGGTCCCAGTGGAACAGCGTGACCATCGGGTCGATGCCGGCCTCGAGCAGCCCGTCGACGAGCCGGTCGTAGAAGTCGAGGCCGGCCGCGTTGACCGGCGCCGCGCCCGGTCGGCTGGACGCGCGACCACGACAGCGAGAAGCGGTAGCCCGGCGCCCCGAGCCGCCTCAGCAGCGCGACGTCCTCGTCGAGGCGGTGGTAGTGGTCGCCGGCCACGTCGCCGGTCGAGCCGTCGTTGATCCGGCCGGGCTGGCGGCTGAAGGTGTCCCAGACGCTGGGGCCGCGCCCGTCCTCGCGCGCACCGCCCTCGACCTGGTACGCCGACGGTGGCTCGTGCCGAGCACGAACCCGGGCGGCAGGCGCGGGTGAGCCGGAGTGCGGCCAGGTCGCCCGGCGGGAGGTGGCGGCGGCACAGGCACAATGATGCCCGTGACCGTCGAGATCCGCCGGGCTTCCGGCCCCTTCGTCGAGAAGGGCGACGGCCGGCTGACCCGCCACTCGCTCTCCTTCGGCGCCGCCTACGACCCCGACAACCTGCGCTTCGGCGCCGATGGTCTGCCACGACGACCACCTGCTCGGCGACGGGCGGGGCTTCGAGACCCACCGCCACGCCGACCTGGCGATCGTCACGTGGGTGGTCTCCGGGGCGCTGGCGCACACCGGCCCCGACGGGCCCGTCACCGTCGAGGCCGGGCCGGTCGCGGTGCTCCGCACCGGCCCCGGCGTCGAGCACAGCGAGGTCGCGGCCGCGCCGCAGACGCGGTTCGTGCAGGTGTGGCTCGCCCCCGGCGAGCCGGCCGACCTCCCGGCCGAGCCGTCGTACGACGTCGTCGACGCCGACGCTCGAGCCGGGCGACGCTGACGCCGGGTGGCCGAGCCGCTGCCCGGCGCGGTCTTCTCGGTCGCGCGGCTCGAGGCCGGCGACACCGTCGACGCTCCCGGCGGCGCCGCTGTGCACGCCTACGTCGCCCGCGGCGCGCTGCTGCGCTCCTCGATGGCCGAGCCGCTGCCCGACGGCGACGCGTTCCGCTTCACCGACGAGGGCCCGCGCACGAGGTCACGGCCGCGGTGCCGACCGAGCTGCTGGTGTGGGAGTTCGGCTGAGCACTGGGATAGTCCGTCCCGGTCCGACGCGGCACGCCGACGAGCCGACGGATCCGGGTGGAAGCCCGAGACGGACTATCCGCCGGAGCGAGCACCGACAGCGCGCCGGGCAGCACCTCGACCACGGCCGGCTCGCCGGCCAGGCCCGGGCAGCGCGCCGAGCGGCTCGCCGTCGCCGCCGACCGGCACCCGGGCGTCCCGGGCGCCGGCGTCGGCGGCGACCTCGACGCGCCGCCCGCGCAGCACCGTGACCTCGGGCAGCGCGACGTGCGCGCCGTCGTAGACCTTCGGCAGCGAGCGCATCAGCGACAGCTTGGAGGCGGCCTCGATGACGACGACGTCGAGCAGGCCGTCGTCGAGGGCGGCGTCCGGGGCGATCTTCATGCCCTTGCCGTAGTAGGCGGAGTTGGCGACGACCACGTTGGCCGCGGCGTACGTCGCCGCCTCGCCGTCGACCGAGACCCGGTAGGTGCGCGGGGCGGTAGGTCGCGAGGGCGCGCACCGCGGCGTAGGGGTACTGCAGCTGCGCGGGCAGCCGGTGCGCGCGGTCGACGAGCTCGGCGGCGCGGGCGTCGACGCCGCAGTAGACCGAGCCGGCGACGCCGCCGCGGTCCGGCGCCGCGGGCAGCGCCACGCGACCAGGTCGACCCGGCGCACGGCGCCGTCGAGCAGCACCGCCGCCTGGGTCGCGGGCGTCGTCGGGCAGGCCGAGCATCCGCGCGAAGTCGTTGCCGCGACCGGCCGGCACGACGGCCAGGGTGCCGCCGGCGAGCGAGACCGCGCCGGCCAGCGAGGAGAGCATGCCGTCGCCGCCGACCGAGACCACGACGTCGCCGCGGGCGACGGCCTGCCTCGACGAGCGCGGCCATCGCGAGCGGGCCCGGCGAGTAGGTGACGTCGACGCGCGCGCCGGCGTCGCGCAGCAGCCGCGAGACCGGGCAGCACCGCGCCGGGCGCGGCGCCGCCGCCGGAGGCGGGGTTGACCAGGAAGGTGAAGGACCGCCTCGGCGGGCGACTCGGGACTCGGCGCTGGCGACTCAGGCATCGGGGATCAGCACTCCGGGGTTGAGGATGCCGGTCGGGTCGAGGTCGGCCTTGACCGCCCGCAGCACCGACGCGCCGAGCTCGCCGATCTCCTGGGTCAGCCACGGCCGGTGGTCGGTGCCGACGGCGTGGTGGTGGGTGATCGTCGCGCCCGCGGCCATCATCGCGTCGCTGGCGGCCGCCTTGGCGGCGCAGCCACTGCGGCCAGCGGGTCGGTCGGCGCCCTTCGCGGCGACGGTGAAGTAGAGCGAGCAGCCGGTCTCGTAGACGTGGCTGACGTGGCACAGCACGATCGCGCCGTCGCCGAGCTCGGCGGTCAGCGCGGCCCGCGACCGCGTCGTAGAGCGCCTGGCGGTTGCGACCAGAAGGTCGCGGTCTCCATCGTCTCGACGAGCACGCCGACGTCGAGCATCGCGTCGCGCAGGTACGGCGCCCCGAAGCGGCCGTGCGCCCAGGCCTCGCCGGCCTCCGCGCCGAGCGGGGTGCCGCCGAGCCCCTCGAGCACCGCGGTGACCGCGGCCCGCTTGGCCGCCACCGCGTCCGGCTCGCCCTCGTAGCCGGTGATCATCAGGCACCCCGGCGCCTCCCCCTCGGCCCCCGGCCGATGTCGTCGGGACGGGCCAGGTTGATCGCGGTCTCGTTCTCGTCGGAGAGCCGGATCACCGTCGGCAGCAGGCCGGCCTGCGCGAGGGTGCGCATCGCGTCGGCGCCGGCGTCGAACGACGGCCAGCGCCAGCCCTCGTAGGTCTTCTCGGCCGGCAGCGGGCGCACCCGCACGGTGACCGCGGTGATGACACCGAAGGCACCCTCGGAGCCGAGCACCAGCTGGCGCAGGTCGGGTCCGGCGGCGTTGGCCGGCGCGCTGCCGAGCCTCAGCTCGCCGCGCGGGGTGGCCACCCGAAGACCGACCACGAGGGCGTCGAAGCGTCCGTAGCCGGCGCTCGACTGGCCGCTGGACCGGGTCGCGGCGAAGCCGCCGATCGTGGCGTACTCGAAGGACTGCGGGTAGTGGCCCAGGGTCAGCCCCTCGGCGGCGAGCAGCGCCTCGGCCTCGGGTCCGCGCAAGCCCGGGCTCGAGGGTCGCGGTCATCGACACCTGGTCGACGTCCAGGAGCCCCTTCATCCGGACCAGGTCGAGCGACACGAGCCCGGCGAAGCCGTCGCGCCGGGCGGCGAGCCCGCCGGTGACCGACGTGCCGCCGCCGAAGGGGACCACCGCGACGTGGTGCTCGACGGCCAACGCCAGGACGGCGGCGACGTCCTCGTGCGTCGCGGGTCGTACGACGGCGTCGGGTGCGTCGCTCAGGTCGCCGGCGCGCATCTGGAGCAGGTCGGGCGTCGACTTGCCGCGGGTGCGCAGGCGACGGGTCGTCGTCGTCGGTGAGCACGTGCTCGGTCGCCGAGCGCCGCCCCCAGCGCCGCGAGGACCCCGGCGTCGAGCCCGACGGCCGGCACCGCCGGGCGCGACCAGCGCCGGTCGGTCGTCGAGCCCGAAGGCCAGCTCGACGAGTCCGCGCGCCGCCTCGGGCAGCGGCCCGGCCAGCGCCGGGTCGCCCCAGCGGGAGGGGTGCATCTCGGACTGGGTGAAGGGCAGTGCGTTCTCGGGGTCTGGGTCATGTGTTACAGTGTGACACATGACGTCACTTCGTCACAACGGCTCGAGCCCGTCGAGCCCGCGCGACGCCTACCTCGACGCCGCCCGCGCCTGCCTGCTCGACGTCGGCTGGCGGCGTACGACGCTCACCGAGGTCGCCCGCCGCGCCGGCGTCTCGCGGATGACCATCTACCGCGCGTGGGCCGACATGCCGCACCTGCTCGGCGACCTGATGACCCGCGAGTGGACCGGGGTCGTCGAGGCCGCCGTCGCCGGGCAGGACCCGACACTGGCACGGGTCGACCGGCTGGTCGCCACGATGGCCGCGACCGTCGGGGCGCTGCGCGGCAACGAGCTGTTCGTGCGGATCGTCGAGCTCGACCCCGAGCTGATCCTCCCCTACCTGCTGACTCGCCGCGGCCGCTCGCAGGACCTGATCCTGGGCCTCGTCGAGGCCGAGATCCGCGCCGGCCAGGCCTCCGACGAGGTCCGGCCGGGCAACCCGACGGCCATCGCCCGCGGCCTCCTGCTCGCCGCGCACGGCTTCGTCCTCTCCGCGCACACGATGGTCGACGACGCGGTCGACGACACCGACACTCGACCCGAGCTGGCCGTCCTCCTCCGGCGCGGGCTGACGCCATGAGCACGCCCACCAGCATCCGACCCCGCATCCCCCCGGCCTCGACGCCGCACCGACCGAGGTCGACCTCGTCGTCATCGGGCTCGGCGTCACCGGCGCCGGCGTCGCGCTCGACGCCGCCACCCGCGGCCTGTCGGTGCTCGCGGTCGACGCCCACGACCTCGCCTTCGGCACCTCGCGCTGGTCGTCCAAGCTCGTGCACGGTGGCCTGCGCTACCTCGCCAACGGCCAGGTCGGCGTCGCCCACGAGAGCGCCGTCGAGCGCGGCATCCTGATGGAGGTCACCGCCCCCCACCTCACCCACGCGATGCCGTACGTCGTGCCGTTCACGCGCCGCGACGACTCGCCTGCAGCGCGCCCTGACCCGCGCGGGCATGCGGGCCGGCGACGTCCTGCGCCGCGGTGCCGGCACGTCGGCCGACACCCTGCCCCCGCCTCGGCGACTGTCGGCCACCGAGCTGCACGCACTCGCGCCGCCGCTGCGCACGAGCCGGCCTGACCGGCGGCACCGCTCTCGTGGGACGGCCAGCTCGAGGACGACGCGCGCCTGGTCACCACCATCGCCCGCACCGCGGCCGACCGTGGGGCCGAGGTGCGCACCCGCGCCCGGGTCGCTCAGCGCGACCGGCACCGCGCGTCGAGCTGCGCGACGAGCTCACCGGCGCCACCCTCGACGTGGCCGCGCGCGCCGTCGTCAACGCCACCGGCGTCTGGGCCGACGACCTCGTCGACGAGGTCAGCTGCGCCCCAGCCGCGGCACCCACCTCGTGCTGCGCGCCGAGACCCTGCCCGGCCTCACCACCGCGGTCTTCGCGCCGGTGCCCGGCGCGAGCGCAACCGCTTCGTCATGGTGCTGCCCCAGCCCGACGGCACGCTCTACGTCGGGCTCACCGACGAGCCCGTCGAGGGCGAGATGCCCGACGTGCCGACCCGTCGGAGAGCGAGATCGGCTTCCTGCTCGACGTCGTCTCGGCCTCCTTCGACCGGCCGCTGCACCGCTCCGACGTGGTCGGCGCCTACGCCGGGCTGCGCCCGCTGCTCGACACGGCGACGAGCGACGACGGTCGACCGCCGACCTGTCGCGGCGCCACGCCGTGCTCACCAGCCGCACCGGGGTGGTGACCGTCGTCGGCGGCAAGCTCACGACGTACCGCCGGATGGCCGAGGACGCCGTCGACGCCGCGGTCGAGCACGCCGGGCTCGGCGCCGGCCCCTGCGTCACCCGCACCCTGCCGCTGCTCGGCGCCGCCCCGCGCGCCGAGCTGGCCGCCCTCGAGCTGCCCGCCCGGCTCGTGCGCCGCTACGGCACCGACGCCGCGCTGGTGCTGGCCACCGCCCGCGAGGTCACCGGCCTCGACGACGCCGAGCTGCTCGCCCCGGTCGCCGACGGCGTGCCGGTCACGCTCGCCGAGCTGATCTTCGGCGTCACCCACGAGGGCGCCGCCGACGTCGACGACCTGCTCGACCGCCGCACCCGCGTCGGGCTCGTGCCCGGCGACCGGGCAGCCGCGCTGCCGGCCGCCGAGCGGGCTCTCGCTCTCGTCCGCGCAGCGGTCCCGACGAGCTAGTCGGTCCCCACGTCGTCGACCAGCCACGCGCCGTCGACGAGCGCCATCGTCAGCGTGGCGTGGTCCTTGAAGACGACCGGCTCGTTGCTCTGCTTGGTGGTGGTCGGGCGGTCGACGAGCACCAGGACCTCGACGCGCTCGGCGGCGACGTCGACGACACCGGCGCCCAGGACGGTCGCGGTGACGACCGTGCGGGTCGTCGGCGCGTTGGGGGCCACCACGTCGTCGTAGATCGCGGCGAACTCGTCGCCGTAGTCGGGCGTCATCACGGCCAGCGCCGCCGCCCGCGACTCGTCGAGGGTGCGGTAGTCGTAGGACAGCACCACGGGTGCGGCATCGCGAGCAGCCGCGCGCGCCGCTGCGGCGTAGGGCTCGATCAGCTCGTCGGGTGCGACCTCGCCACTCGGCGCGCTCTCCTCGGCGACGGGGGCGAAGTCGTCGCTCAGCCACGCGCCGCCGATCCGCTCGAGGTCGACGGCGAAGCGGAACGGCTGCGGCTCGGCCTCGACCCGTGGAGCGCCGTCCCCGCCGGAGTCGGGATAGCTGCTGATGATCGTGCCGACGACCAGGACGGTCGCCGTTGTCGGCGACAGCGCGCCGCCCCCGAGGTGGTGATCTCGACGCTGCGCGCGTAGCCGGCCTCCCTGACGGTCTGCTCGGCCAGCAGGAGGTTGTCGTCGAAGGTGGCGACGAGGTCGTCGGTCAGCAGCGGTCGCACGCGCTCGGCGTAGCCCGGCAGCGTGCCGTCGCCCGCCAGGTCGTCGGGGCCGTAGGTGTTGATGGTGCGCACGAAGTCCTCGGCGCCCGCGATCGCGCCTGCGCGCTCGGTCGCGACGTCGACCGGCCGCGGGGGCACCGTGACACTCGGCCGGGCGTCGGGGGTCGTGCTCTCGACGGTGGTCTCGGAGGTCGGCTCCGACGTGGGCGTGCCGGTCGGGTCGGCCGCCGTGTCGTCGTCACCACCGCCGAGCACGACGACCAGCGTCACCCCCAGCGCGACGACGGCGACCCCGAGCGCACCCACGAGCACGAGCAGCCACCCGGGAGCGCCGCGACCGCCCGAGGACGCGGGCGCGCCCGACGATCCGGGAGGCGGGGGCGGGTGTGCGGGCGGCGGCCCGGTGGGAGTGCTCACGGGCGCACCCTATGTCGGCTCACCGACGATCGCGGCGCCTCCTCCACAGGCCTCAGGCGGCACCCAGCGCCAGCTCGGCCACGGTCTCGTAGCGCGGGCGTCCCCGCGGGCCCTCCCCGAGGTACGACGCCACGAGGGCGACGTGGTCGACGGTCCAGGTCGGCCCGGCATAGGCCTCGAGGATCCGGAGCCACCGGGTGGCCTCGGTCGGGCGCCCGAGGCGGGCGACCGTGAGGTGGGGTCGGAAGCGCTGGCCGTCGACCTCGATCCCGACGCGTCCCGCCGCGGTGCGGGCTCCGACCGCGAGCCGGTCGAGCTCGGTGCTGGCCCCCTCGGCGAGGTCGAGACCGGCGTAGAGGACGCGGGCCCGCGTCGGGTCGGGGAACGCACCACCACCGGCGACCCGCACGTCGAACGGCGAACGTCGCTGCGTCGCCGCGCCCAGCGTGTCGACGAGGTCGTCGACCGCGACGTCGGGGACGGCCTCGCAGAAGGCGAGGGTCACGTGGAGCTGCTCGGCGGTCGACCACCGGAAGGTGCCCTGCTCACGGCGTGGCTCGAGGAACTCGTCCAGGTGCTCGACGACCGGGTCAGGCGGCACGATCGCCGCGAACATCCTCACCCCTGGCTGCCGACCGCCTCCTCGTCCACCCACCGCACCAGTGTGGGCGTGCCGGCCGACGCGGGCCAGCGAGTTTCCAGCCCGGCTCAGCCGATGCGTGTGCCCAGCAGCGAGCCGACGAGGAAGGTGATGAGCATCGCGAAGAGACCGCCCGCCATGTTGCGCCACACGGCGCGCGCGGGCGGTGCCTCGCCGAGCCGGGCACTGAAGTAGCCGGTCAGCGCGAGCGCGGCGGTGACGGACACGACCGTCACCGTCACCCGCGCCGATGCCGCCACGAGGCTGATCGTCAGCAGCGGCAGGAGCGCGCCGACGGTGAAGGAGATCAGCGAGGCCCACGCCGCCGCCCACGGGCTGGTGAGCGCATCCGGGTCGAGCCCCAGCTCGGCCTCGGCGTGCGCGCCGAGGGCATCGTGGGCCGTCAGCTGCTTGGCGACCTCGAGCGCGAGCCCCGCGTCGAGGCCCTTGCCGGCGTAGATGTCGGCGAGCTCGGCGAGCTCCTCGTCGGGCTCGTCGCGCAGCTCGCGGCGCTCCTTGTCGAGCAGCGCCTTCTCGGAGTCGCGCTGGGTCGACACCGAGACGTACTCACCGGCCGCCATGCTCATCGCGCCGGCCACGAGCCCGGCGACGCCGGCCACGACGATGGCAGTGCGTTCGGTCGTCGCCCCGGCCACGCCGACCACGATGCCGGCCGTCGACACGATGCCGTCGTTGGCGCCGAGAACGCCCGCGCGCAACCAGTTCAGACGGCTCGCCATGCCGGACCCGTGCGGCTCGTCGTCGTGCGGCCCGATCTCGACCGGGTCGGTGATGTCGTTGACCATGGGCCGATCGTGCTGCTCGGTGACGCCGGTCGCAAGCAAGGCGAGGCTGTCTTCACGGAGCGAGCAGCGCCGGTCGAACCTGAGAATTGGGGGAAACCTCGCCAATGTGACCCAGGTCATGGTGTGCTCAGGGCCTCCCTGTCGCTCTGCTCCCGAAGGAACCCGACCATGAAAGCTCAGTCCTGGCGGATCATCACCGCCTTCATCCTCACGGCCCTGCTGTCCGTGGGCAGCTCCCTGCTCATCATCGGCACGTCGAGCGCCTCGGCGCGGTCGGGCTCCGCGACCCCGGTGGCCGCCTCCGCGCGGATGGAGCCGGCGACGACGCCCAGCGAGGCCTGCCAGAACCAGTACGACGCATTCGTCGACGCGGCGGTCGTCTACAACGCCAAGACGAAGCAGGTCCAGCAGGACAACCGCAACGTCAAGCGCAAGCAGGCTGCGGTCGACAAGGCGAAGACCGCCAAGCAGAAGAAGAAGGCGAAGAAGAAGCTGAAGAAGGCCAAGGCCTCACAGCGGCGCCACCAGCGCGAGCAGGCGCAGGCCAAGCAGCGCGCCATCTCGGCCTACAACACCTGGCAGGCCTGCGAGGAGAGCAGCCCGACCCCGACCCCTGGCCCCAGCCCGACACCCGGTCCCAGCCCGACGACGACGCCGACCCCGACGCCCACCCCGAACCCGCTGGACCCGTGCCTGTTGCTGCCGCTCCCGAACTGCCCGACACCCACGCCGACCCCCAGCCCGACGCCGGGGCCGAATCCCACCCCGTCGCCCTCGCCGACCCCGAACCCGCTGGACCCGTGCCTGCTCCTGCCGCTCCCGAACTGCCCGACACCCACGCCGGCCCCCAGCCCGACCCCCGGCACGACCCCGACCCCCAGCCCGACGCCGGGGTCGACCCCGACGCCCAGCCCGACGCCGGGCACGACCCCGACGCCGACTCCCGGCACGACTCCGACGCCGACGCCCGCACCGACGCCGACGCCGAACCCCCTCGACCCGTGCCTGCTCCTGCCGCTGCCGCAGTGCCCCTGACCAGCCCGTCCGACCCCGTCCGCTGAAGCACGACCACCGCGTCGTCGTCGCTCGTCGACGGCGGCGCGGTGCGCAGTCCGGCGGGTCAGCGGCCGGACGACTCCTGGTCGGGGGCGCAGCGGGGGTCCTCGCTGAACTGACCCAGCCGGCAAGCGCCGTCGACGAGGTCGCGGCCGCCGAGCGGTGACTCGAGGTCGACGGTCACCTCGTAGGTGTCGAGGTCGTCGTCGCCGCAGACGAGGGTGCGCAGCGTCTCCGTCACGGTGATCACGACGCTGAGGTCGTCCTCGTCGACACGGACGTCGACGCGGTCGCGACAGGGCCGACCGTCGTAGGAGAGCTCGACCTGGGAGCCGACGACCCGGGCCGGCTTGTCCCAGGGCGTGACCTCGTCGAGGCCGAAGAACAAGAACCGCACGCCGGCGTACACGGCGAGACCCAGGACGGCGGCGAGCAGCGCCACGCCGACACCCAGCTTCGACGTCGTGGTGGCCATGTGACTACCGTCGCACACCCTCGGCGCCCGCGCCCCACCGTCTGGGTGCTGAGCCGCAGAGCGCGCGGTGACCCGTCGGGCGGGTTCGATCAGAGGCCGAGGTCGCGCCCGATGAGCTCCTTCATGATCTCGTTGGAGCCGGCCCAGATCTTGGAGACGCGCGCGTCGCGCCAGGCGCGCGCCACGCGGTACTCGTTCATGAAGCCGTAGCCGCCGTGCAGCTGGACGCAGTGGTCGAGCACGTCGTTCTGGACCTGGCTGGTCCACCACTTCGCCTTCGCGGCGTCGACGGGGGTGAGCTCCTTCTTGGCGTGGGCGATCACGCACTGGTCGACGTAGGCCTGGGTGACCTCGATCTGGGTGACCAGCTCGGCCAGGAGGAACTTGTTGTGCTGGAAGGAGCCGATGCTGGCACCGAAGGCCTTGCGGTCGATCGTGTAGGTGATCGTCTCGGCGAGGATCTGCTTGACGTGGGCCAGGTTGGAGATCGCGCAGCCCAGCCGCTCCTGCGGGAGGTTCTGCATCATGTGGATGAAGCCCTGGTCGAGCTCGCCGACGATGTCGTCGTCGGTGACCCGGAGGTCTTCGAAGAACAGCTCGGCGGTGTCGGACTCGTCCTGCCCGACCTTGTCGAGCTTGCGGCCGCGGCTGAAGCCCTCGGCGGCGGTCGGGAGCGCGAAGAGCGTGATGCCCTTCGCCTTCTTCTCCGGACTGGTGCGGACGGCGGTCACGACGAGGTCGGCGGAGTAGCCGTTGGTGATGAACGTCTTGGAGCCGTTGACGACCCAGTCGTCGCCGTCGCGCACGGCGGTCGACTTGAGCGCCGCCAGGTCGGAGCCGCCCGACGGCTCGGTCATCCCGATCGCGAGCAGGGTCTCGCCGGTGGCGACACCGGGCAGCCAGCGCTGCTTCTGCTCGTCGTCGCAGAGCTCGACGATGTAGGGCGCGGTGATGTCGGCGTGGATGCCCCAGCACGAGCCCAGCGCGGCGTTGACCTTGGAGAGCTCCTCGGCCATGACGGCGTTGAACCGGTAGTCGCCGGCCGCCATCTCCTGGGTGCCGCCGTAGATCTCGGGGATCTCCAGGCCGAGGAAGCCCTGCTTGCCGGCCTCGAGCCAGAAGTCCCGCGGCAGTGCCTTGTCGGCAGCGTGCTGCTCGACGTGCGGCACGACCGAGCGGTCCAGGAACTCCTTGACCGATGATCGGAAGGACTCGTGGTCCTCGTCGTAGATCTCGCGCTTCATGGACCCGATCGTAACCGAAACCTACCCGTCGGTAACAACTGGTTCGGGCGTCTCGCCCTCGGTCGTCGCGCCGTCGGGCGGGGTCTGGCCGGTGGGGACCTCGAAGGCCACGATCTCCTCCGGTGCCGGGAAGTCGACGTCGACGGTGGAGTCGACGTCGGAGAACGTCGTCATGGTGCGGGTGGAACCGTCGGGCTCGCCGCGCTCGACACCGACGCGCAGGACCAGGTGGGGCTCGGCGACCCGCACCCAGACGGTCACGGTCATCGAGGTCCCCTCGGCGACCACGCGTCCCGCAGGGACGCCGCCGACGTCCCCCAGGCCGGCCTTGACCACGTCGTCCTCGAGCATCGAGGTCACCGGGCCCAGGAAGTCGGTGAAGACGCACAGCGACGCGAGCCCGGGCGTCGTGGTCCAGCGGTCGGCGTACGTCTCGACCAGGGCGTCGCGCACGTCGGCCACGTCATCGTCGTCGTCGCCGAAGCTGCTCCAGAACCCAGCCGTCCCCCGGAAGGCCCCGAGGTCGTCCTCGACGACGAGCTCGGCGGGCTCGCCCCAGCTCGGCAGCTGGAGGGTTCCGGTGCAGTCGCCGCCGGAGGCCGGGTCGGCGTCGTCCGTTCCTGCGCCGGTGGCGATCAGGAGATCCTTGCTGAAGACACTGCCGTCCGACCCCTCGGCGTCCTGGCGCAGGCGGACCGAGGAGATCTGCGCCATCGCGACCAGCCCGGCATCGACGACGCCGAGCGCCGTCGTGTCCTCGAACCAGGAGAGGTCGAGCGCCGGCACCGCGTCGACCGGCTCCTGGCGTCCGTCGAGCTGGTCGGGCAGGCACGCCGTGGTCAGGTGGCCGTCAGGCCGAGCAGCACGATCGCGGCGACCCGACGCACGCGGACCGAGGTCGGCCGGGTCACCCCCCGAACCCCTCGAGGTCGAAGATGTCCCCGGGGGCCGGTGGCTCGATCGGCGGGGACTCGTCGAACTCCGAGAACCTGAAGGAGCCGTCGGGGCCGCCGTCGAGCTCGAGGATGTAGTGGGGCTCGGCCACCGACACGGCGGCGACGCTGCTGTCGCCGCCCGCCGCGGCATCACCGGTGTCGACCTGGACGACCTCTCGGCCCGCGACCGTGCCGAGACCGAGGTTGTCGCCCACCACGGCGTCGTTGGTGCTCTCCAGGAGCTCGTCGAGGTCGCACACGTCGTCGAAGGAGGCCGCCTCCTCGCCCGGGAACTCGACCCAGCGAGCGCCGACCAGGGCCGCGATGACCGGGCCCTGGGTGGCATCGGTGGAGGCGATCCAGAACTTCTCGTTCGCCTGGAACCAGGTCTGCGGGCCGACCCTGCGCAGCTGCGCCTTCCCACCGCCGACCCGGATCGTGCCGTCGCAGTCGCCCCGCGAGGTGATGGTCAGGTCGACCTTCAGGAGATCCCCGGCGTCGACGACCGTGCCGGCGATCCGGACGCTGTCGAGCACCTTCATCTCCTTCTCACCGGCGCGCAGGATCTCCTCGGCACTCAGCTCGGCGAACGGCGTCTCGGTGGGCGTGGCCGACTCGGTGGGACCTGGCGGAGAGGCCGGGCTGGTGGGCGCGATCGGCGTCGGGAGGGCCCTCCCCGGATCGGGGTCGTCGTTCCCGCCCGCCACCAGCGCCGCGGCGACCCCGCCACCGACCGCCAGGACGGCCGCCACGCCGAGCCCGATCCAGAGCCCGCGGCGAGCCCGAGGGGCGCCCGCCCGCGCGGGCGACGCGGCGTACGCCGGCTGCGGGCGGTAGGAGACGGCGGCGGGCGCGGCGTACGGCGGAGGCGGCGGCGTGGGAGTGGGGGTCGGCGCGGGCGTGGGAGCCGAGCCCGCCGAGGGAAAGACGGCAGCGACCCCGCCCGCAGCCGCCGCGGACCGCGCCAGGGCGAAGTACGACGGGTCCTCGCTCAGCGCAGCGGCCCGGCGCAGGTCGTCGCGCAGGTCGGTCGCGGCGCGGTAGCGCTGATCCGGCGTCTTGGCCATCGAGAGCTGGAGGATCCGGTTGACCGCGCTCACCAGGGCGCCGGCGCCGGCCAGCTGCGGGACCGGCGACTGGAGGTGGGCGTTGATGACGGCGAACTCGGTCGCGCCGGCGTACGGCGGCGACCCGGTGAGGGTGACCCACAGCAGGCACCCCAACGAGTAGAGGTCGGAGGCGGGGCTGGCCGGCTGGCCGTGGTGGAGCTCGGGCGCCATGTAGGAGGGCGTGCCCGCGGCGGCGGCCCCGACGCGGGTGACCTCGGCGTCTGCCTTGCGGGCGATGCCGAAGTCGCCGAGGTAGGCGGCCACCGAGGCCGAGGCACCCGAGCCGCGGCGTCGTACGAGCACGTTGGCGGGCTTGATGTCGCGGTGGACCAGGCCCGCGTCGTGGGCGTCGGCGAGCCCGCTGGCGACCTGCTCGATCAGGTCGACGGCCTTGCCGATGGGCGCCGGTCCCCACTTCCCGACCATCTGCCCCAGGTCGCCGTCGGGGATCAGCTGGGTGGCGATGTAGAGGTAGCCGTCCTCCTCGCCGTGGGCGTAGACCTGCACGACGTGGGGTGAGTCGAGGGAGGCGAGCGAGCGGGCCTCGCGGCCGAAGCGCTCACGGAAGTCCGGGTCCTCGGCGTAGAGCGGCGCGATGACCTTCAGGGCCACCCGGCGGTCGAGATTCTCCTCGAGCGCGTCGTAGACGACGCCCATCCCACCCGCGCCCAGCTGGGCGAGCACGCGGAAGCGACCGATGCGGTCACCGACGCCGGGATAGCTGGGCACCCCCCTGTTCTACCCGACGCGCACCCGACCGTGCGGGTGATGTGGTGAATACGTCCGCACCGCGAGGATTCAGCACACCGTGTGGTTGGATCGATCCAACCTGCGGGTCGACGAACGGGAGACACAGATGAGCGAGACGGTGCCGCCTGCGGCGGCCGAGTTCCACACCGCCGCGTGGCCGGGCCACGCCTACCCGCTGGGGGCGACGTACGACGGCTCGGGCACCAACTTCGCACTGTTCAGCGAGGTCGCCGAGCGCGTCGAGCTGTGCCTGTTCGACTCCAGCGAGTCCGGCGCCACCGAGACCCGTATCGAGCTCACCGAGGTCGACGCGCTCGTCTGGCACGCCTACCTGCCCTCGATCCAGCCCGGCCAGCGCTACGGCTACCGCGTGCACGGGCCGTGGGACCCCGCCCGCGGGCTGCGCTGCAACCCCGCCAAGCTGCTGCTCGACCCCTACGCCAAGGCGACGACGCGCGAGATCGACTGGGACCAGAGCCTCTTCGGCTACACCTTCGGCGACGAGGACTCCCGCAACGACGAGGACTCCGCGGCCCACATGACGCTGGGCGTCGTCATCAACCCCTACTTCGACTGGGAGGGCGACCGCCGCCTGTCGATCCCCTACAACGAGAGCGTCATCTACGAGGCGCACGTCAAGGGGATGACCCAGCTGCACCCCGAGGTGCCCGAGGAGCTGCGCGGCACGTACGCCGGCCTCGCCCACCCGGCGATCACCGACCACCTGACCAAGCTGGGCGTCACCGCGATCGAGCTGATGCCGGTGCACCAGTTCATCCAGGACTCCACCCTGCTCGACAAGGGCCTGCGCAACTACTGGGGCTACAACACCCTGGCCTTCCTCGCCCCGCACGCCGACTACTCCGCCGCCGCCCACAGCGCCCAGGAGCAGGCCCTCGGCCAGCAGGTGCAGGAGTTCAAGTCGATGGTCAAGGCGATGCACCGCGCCGGCATCGAGGTCATCCTCGACGTGGTCTACAACCACACCGCCGAGGGCAACCACCTGGGCCCGACGCTGAGCTTCAAGGGCATCGACAACCCCGCCTACTACCGCCTCGTCGAGGACGACGAGAAGTACTACATGGACTACACCGGCACCGGCAACTCCCTCAACGTGCGCCACCCGCACTCGCTGCAGCTGATCATGGACTCGCTGCGCTACTGGGTCACCGAGATGCACGTCGACGGCTTCCGCTTCGACCTCGCCTCCGCGCTGGCGCGCGAGTTCTACGACGTCGACCGGCTCGCGACGTTCTTCGAGCTCGTCCAGCAGGACCCGGTCGTGTCGCAGGTCAAGCTCATCGCCGAGCCGTGGGACGTCGGTCCCGGCGGCTACCAGGTCGGCGGCTTCCCGCCGCAGTGGACCGAGTGGAACGGCGCCTACCGCGACACCATCCGTGACTTCTGGCGCGGCGAGCCGTCGCTCGGCGAGTTCGCCTCGCGGGTCGCCGGCTCCTCCGACCTCTACGAGCACTCCGGTCGCCGCCCGTTCGCCTCGATCAACTTCGTCACCGCCCACGACGGCTTCACCCTGCGCGACCTGGTCTCCTACAACGAGAAGCACAACGAGGCCAACGGCGAGGACAGCCGCGACGGCGAGAGCCACAACCGCTCGTGGAACCACGGCGTCGAGGGCGAGACCGACGACCCGGAGATCCTCGCGTCGCGGGCCCGCTCGCAGCGCAACTTCCTCGCGACCCTGCTGCTGAGCCAGGGCGTGCCGATGATCCTGCACGGCGACGAGCTCGGCCGCACCCAGGACGGCAACAACAACACCTACGCCCAGGACTCCGAGATCGCCTGGATCCACTGGGACCGCGCCGACCTGCCGCTGCTGGAGTTCACCTCCGAGCTGATCCGGCTGCGCCGCGACCACCCGACCTTCCACCGCCAGCGCTTCTTCACCGGCAACACCGTGCGGACGCCCGTCCGCGGTGGCGAGGGCGACCGGCTCAACGACATCGTCTGGCTCCGCCTCGACGGCGAGCCGATGGATGACGACGACTGGGACCAGAGCGGCGAGGCCATCGGGATGTACCTCAACGGGCAGGGCATCGCCGGCAAGGACGCCCGCGGCGGGGCCATCACCGACGACCACTTCCTGCTCTACTTCAACGCCGACGGGCCGACCGAGATCACCCTGCCGCCGGCGGAGTACGCCGCCGCGTGGGACGTCGTGATCAACACCGCGGGCTCCAGCGGCCACGGCGCCGGCCACCCGGCGGGGTCGACGCCTCGCCCTGGCCGGGCGCAGCGTGCTGGTGCTCCGCGAGGGCCGGGCTCCCGAGCCGGAGCCCGACTCCTCGGTCGCCGCCTCGGTCGCCGCCCAGACCCGTGCCGTCGAGCCATGAGCAGCGCCCCCACCCTGACCCGCCGCGGACACCTCGCACCCCCCGCAACACCTACCGGCTGCAGATCCGCGAGTCCTTCGACCTGCACGAGGCGCCCGCCGGCTGGCCTACCTGCACGACCTCGGCGTCGACTGGGTCTACCTGTCGCCGCTGCTCGAGGCCGAGCCCGGCTCCGACCACGGCTACGACGTCATCGCCCACGACCGCATCGATCCCGCGCGCGGCGGCCCCGAGGGCCTGGCCGCGCTGTCGGCCGAGGCCCGACGGCTCGGGATGGGCGTGCTCGTCGACATCGTGCCCAACCACGTCGGCATCGCGACGCCCTCGGTCAACGCCTGGTGGTGGGACGTGCTGATGCACGGCCGCGCCTCGCGCTTCGCCGAGGCCTTCGACATCGACTGGGACGCCGGCGACGGCAAGGTCCTGGTGCCGGTCGTGGGTGACGGCGACGAGGACGCCATCGTCGTGGACGTCGCCGACGGCGAGGTGCGCTACCACGACCACCGCTTCCCGCTCGCTCCCCGCACGCGCTCGCCTCGACAAGCAGCACTACCGCCTGGTGTCGTGGCGCGCGGCCGACGACCGGCTCAACTACCGACGCTTCTTCGCCGTCAACACCCTCGCCGGGGTCCGCGTCGAGGAGCGGTGGGTCTTCGACGAGACCCACGTCGAGATCAAGCGCTGGTTCACCGACGGTCTCGTCGACGGGCTGCGGGTCGACCACCCCGACGGGCTGCGCGACCCCGAGGGCTACCTGCGCGACCTGGCGGGGCTCACCGGCGACGCCTACGTGCTGGTCGAGAAGATCCTCGAGCCCGGCGAGCTGCTGCCCACCTCGTGGGCGACGGCCGGCACCACCGGCTACGACGCCCTCGGGCTGGTCGACCGGGTGCTCACCGCCCCGGTCGCTCCCGGCGAGCTCCCCCACGACGACCTCGACTGGGCCGCGATGATCCACGGCACCAAGCGCGCGGTCGCCGACGGCATCCTCGGCTCCGAGGTGCGCCGGATCGTGCGCGAGCTGCCCACCGCCGAGCTGTCGTCGGCCGGTCGCCAAGCGGCCCGCGGCCTGGTGTCGCGGCTGCGCACCCGGCGGCCGCCGCCCAGCGACCCCGCTCGGGCTCGCCCCCCGCCGTCGTCGTCGACGCGGTCGCCGAGCTGCTGGCCTGCTTCCCCGTCTACCGCTCCTACCTGCCGGCATCGCGAGGTCACCTCGACGAGGCGTTCGAGGCCGCGCGCCACCACCGCCCCGACCTGGCCTCGGCGCTCGACGTCCTCGGCCCGGTGCTCGGCGATGCCGCCCAGCCGGCGGCGCTGCGCTTCCAGCAGACCTCCGGCATGGTGATGGCCAAGGGCGTCGAGGACTGCGCGTTCTACCGCTACAACCGCCTCACCTCGCTCAACGAGGTCGGCGGCGACCCGAGCGAGCACTCGTTGCCGACGGCCGGCTTCCACGCAGCTGATGACCACGCGACAGGCCGAGCGCCCGCTCGCGATGACGTGCACCACGACCCACGACACCAAGCGCGGCGAGGACGTGCGCGCCCGCATCACCGTGCTCGCCGAGGTGCCCGACCGTTGGTCGGCGGCGTTCGCGCCGCCTGCAGGCGCTCGCGCCGGTGCCCGACGGCCCGTTCGCCTCCCTGCTCTGGC
The DNA here is from genome assembly GCA_963822915.1 of uncultured Actinomycetota bacterium. Taxonomy (GTDB): domain Bacteria; phylum Actinomycetota; class Actinomycetes; order Propionibacteriales; family Nocardioidaceae; genus Nocardioides. Next base: position 8,749 of record CAWGJR010000021.1, on the reverse strand, counting down.
AGGCCGTCCTCGGCGCCTGGGACGAGCACGACCCCGACCTGCGCTCCCGGCTGCACGCCTACGCCGAGAAGGCGATGCGCGAGGCCGGCGACCACACGCAGTGGACGGCGCCCGACGAGGCCTACGAGTCGGCCGTGCACGCCGCCGTCGACGCCGCCTTCGACTCCGACGAGGTCGACCGCGGTCCTGCGCGAGATGCTCGACCTCGTCGTCGAGCCGGGCTGGTCCAACGCCCTCTCGGCGAAGCTGATCGCGCTGACCATCCCCGGCGTGCCCGACGTCTACCAGGGCTCGGAGCTGTGGGAGCAGTCGCTCGTCGACCCCGACAACCGGCGGACGGTCGACTTCGACCTGCGCGCGCGGCTGCTCGGCGAGCGCCACCCCGACCACGCGGCGCGCGGCAAGCTGGCGGTCACCACCGCCGCCCTGCGCCTGCGCCGCGACCACGCCGAGCTGTTCACGTCGTACGAGCCGGTGGCGGCGCAGGGCGAGGCGGCCGAGCACCTCGTGGCCTTCGACCGTGGCGGCGCGGTCACCGTCGCGACCCGGCTCCCGCTCGGCCTGGCCGAGCGCGGCGGCTGGGGCGACACCGAGCTGCTCCTGCCGGCCGGCCGCTGGTGGGACCACGTCACCGACCGCGACCTCGAGTCCGACGGCACCGTGCTGCTGAGCGAGGTGCTCGACGTGTGGCCGGTCGCGCTGCTGACGCGCGTCGACGGAGGACGACTCGTGAGCTCGCCCGTCCGCGGGCCCTACGACGTGTGGGCGCCGCTCGCGACCTCGCTGCGGCTGTCGGTCGGCGATGACATCGTCTCGATGGGGCGGGGCGACGGGGGCTGGTGGGCCCCGCAGGGTGCCGTGCCCGACCCGACGGAGGGCGAGCGTCGACTACGGCTACCTGATCGACGACTCCGACGTGCCGCGACCCGACCCCCGCTCGCGGCGCCAGCCCGACGGCGTGCACGGCCGCTCGCGCACCTTCGACCCCGGCGTCCACGTCTGGGGCGACGAGGCCTGGACCGGGCGCCAGCTCGCCGGGTCGGTGATCTACGAGCTCCACCTCGGCACGTTCACGCCCGAGGGCACCCTCGACGCCGCGCTCGACCGGCTCGACCACCTGCGCTCGATCGGCGTCGACTTCGTCGAGCTGATGCCGGTCAACGCCTTCAACGGCACCCACAACTGGGGCTACGACGGGGTCGACTGGTTCGCCGTCGACGAGACGTACGGCGGCCCCGCCGCCTACCAGCGCTTCGTCGACGCCTGCCACGCTGCCGGGCTCGGCGTGATCCAGGACGTCGTCTACAACCACCTCGGCCCCTCGGGCAACTACCTGCCGCTCTTCGGGCCCTACCTCAAGCAGGGCCGCAACACGTGGGGCGACCTGGTCAACCTCGACGGCGACGGCTCGGCCGAGGTGCGCCGCTACATCATCGACAACGCGCTGATGTGGCTCGGCGACCACCACGTCGACGGCCTGCGGCTCGACGCCGTGCACGCCCTGCAGGACACCTCCGAGACGCACCTGCTCGAGGAGCTCGCGATCGAGGTGGCCGCCCTCTCGGCGCACCGCGGTGTGCCGCTGACGCTGATCGCGGAGTCCGACCTCAACGACCCCCGCCTGGTCACGCCGCGCGAGGCCGGCGGCTACGGCCTCGACGCGCAGTGGAGCGACGACTTCCACCACGCCGTGCACGTCGCGCTGACCGGTGAGACCGACGGCTACTACGCCGACTTCGCAGCCGCTGGGGGCGCTGGCCAAGGTGTGCGAGAAGGGCTTCTTCCACGACGGCACCTTCTCCTCGTTCCGCGAGGCCGACCACGGCGTGCCGATCGACACCGCCGCGATGCCGACCTGGCGGCTGGTGGTCTGCAGCCAGAACCACGACCAGATCGGCAACCGCGCCGTCGGCGACCGGATCACCGAGAAGCTCGACGACGACCAGCTCGCGTGCGCGGCGCTGCTCACGCTGTGCGGCCCGTTCACCCCGATGCTGTTCCAGGGCGAGGAGTGGGCGGCATCGACGCCGTTCCAGTTCTTCACCTCCCACCCCGAGCCCGAGCTCGGGCAAGGCGACCGCCGAGGGCCGGATCGGGGAGTTCGCCAAGATGGGCTGGGACCCTGCCGTCGTGCCCGACCCCCAGGACCCGGAGACCTTCACCCGCTCCAAGCTCGACTGGTCGGAGGCCGAGTCGGGCCGCGGGGCGCGGATGCTCGAGGTCTACCGACAGCTCGCCGCCCTGCGGCGGGAGCACTCCGCGCTGACCGACCCGGCGTTCGGCGCGACCCGCGTGCGAGGTCGACGAGGACGCGCGGCTGCTGCGGATGCACCGCGGCGACCTGCTCGTGGTGGTCAACTTCGGCGACGCGCCCGCGGTGATCGAGGTCGGTCACTCCGACGCTGCTCTTCGAGACCGAGTCCGGCGTCGACCTCGCCGCCACCACCCTCACCCTCCCCGCCCACGCCGGCGCCCTCCTGGGGGCTGAGCAGTCCGAGCCCACGGAGGCTGAGCAGTCCGAGCCCCGGAGGCTGAGCAGTCCGAGCCCCGGGCGAGGACGTCGACGAAGCCCCGCGAGCCGTGGCGCCGCGCGACGACCCTCTGGCACGCTGGAGCACGTGACCGTCATCAAGATCAATGCCATCACCGTCCCCGCCGACTCCGGCGACGAGCTCGCCCACCGCTTCGCCGCACGCGCCGGCGCCGTCGACGGCCAGGACGGATTCGAGGGGTTCGAGCTGCTCAAGCCGACCGACGACCGCACCCAGTGGCTGGTGGTCACCCGCTGGCGCGACGAGGACTCCTTCCAGGCCTGGGTCAGCTCGCGGGCCTTCGCCGACGGCCACCGCTCGGCGTCCGAGCGCGCGGGCGGCGAGGCACCCCAGCCGGTCTCGACCCACAGCGAGATCTGGAACTACGAGGTCGCCGGCGGCTCGACCCCGGGGTGAGGACCGGGGGTGAGGACTGGGGCGAGGACTGGGCGTGACCACTGGGGGTGACGGACCGGGGCGGGTCAGGGACACACCCGATGTGGCGCAGGCCGTGCCGCGGCACAGTGGAGACACACCCACCGACCACCACCACCACCACGAAGGACATGCCACCCATGAACGACATCCGCCAGAGCTTCGCCCACCACGGCCTGGTCCGCTCCAGCGACCACAAGATCCTCGGCGGCGTCAGCGCCGGCATCGGCCGCCGCATCGGCGTCGGCCCGTGGACCGCACGCCTGCTCGTCGTCCTGGCGATGCTCGTGCTGCCCGGCAGCTCGATCCTGCTCTACCCGATCCTGTGGATCCTGATGCCGACCGAGGAGCAGGCCCGCGGCTACGGCCTCGGCCCCGCCACCCCGGCCACCGGTGGTCGAGCCGACGCCTGAGCCGACGTCAGTCGTCGGGCTCGGCGACGCGCGGGTCGGCATCAGCAGCCCGCCGCGAGCAGGCGTCAGCGCGACGACGGCCGAGCAGACGAAGACCGCCTGGATCGCGGGGGCGATGGTGCCGATCGGCAGGTTCTCCAGGTCGGTCGGCCCTGCCGCCCGCCGCCGCGGCGACCCGGCTGTTGACGATCGCCCCGAAGACCGCGACGCCCGACCGCGCTGCCCATCGACCGGGCGAACATGTTGGCGCCGGTGGCGACGCCGCGGTGCTGCCACCCGACCGACGACTGGGCGACGATGACGGCCGGGCTGGCGACGTACCCGAAGCCGATGCCCATCACGAAGCACGGCAGCGCCAGCTGCCACAGGGCGCTGTCGGCGTCGACGAGGGTCAGCAGACCGGCGCCGACGATCGTGATCGCCGCGCCCATCGACACCGTCGCGCGGAAGCCGATCGTCAGGTAGAACCGTCCGCCGGTCGCGGCGGCGATCGGCCAGCCGATCGTCATCGCGGCGAGCGCGAGCCCGGCGACCAGCGCGCCGTGGCCGAGCACCGCCTGGGCGTAGAGCGGCACGTACGACGTGAGGCCGAGCATCAGCACGCCGACGATGAACGACCCGGACGCGGCGGCGTTGAGCACGCGCCGCTGGAAGATCCACAGCGGCAGCACCGGCTCCGGGCGCGCGCGCCTCGACCGCGACGAACGCCGCCAGGAGCGCGAACGCCGCGACGAAGATCCCGACGCCGGCCGGCGAGCCCCAGCCCCAGCGCACGCCGCCCTCGAGCAGGCCGAGCAGCAGCAGCGTGCCACCGCGCCGCGAGCAGCGCGGCGCCGGCGTAGTCGATCGAGTGCTTGCGCCGCTCGACGGTCTCGTCGAAGCGGCTGCCACAGCACCCACCCGGCGGCGATGCCGAGCGGCAGGTTGACGAAGAAGATCCAGCGCCACGACAGGTAGTCGGAGAAGATCCCGCCGAGCGTCGGTCCGATCAGCGAGGCCATCGCCCAGACGCTGGCGATGTAGCCCTGCACCTTGGCGCGCTCGGCCAGGGAGTAGATGTCGCCGACGATCGTCATGCCCATCGGCTGCACGGCGCCGGCGCCGAGACCCTGGACCAGCCGGAAGAAGATCAGCGCCGGCATGCTCCACGCGATGCCGCAGAGCAGCGAGCCGACGACGAACAGCCCGATGCCGAGCAGCATGACCGGCTTGCGGCCGGCGAGGTCGGCGACCTTGCCGTAGATCGGCACCGACACCGCCTGGGCGAGCAGGTAGATCGAGAACAGCCACGGGAACGACGTGAACCCGCCGAGGTCGTCGACCACCGCGGGCACCGCCGTGGCCAGGATCGTGGCGTCGATCGCGACCAGCCCGATGCTGAGCATCACCGCCAGCAGGATCGGCCCGCGCTCGCTGCGCAGGCCGACGCTGGCACGGGTGATCTCGGGGGCACTCACTCCGAGCACGCAACCGCGGGACGGCTGCGACTTGTTCCGCGGGCCGTCTCGTAGGTTCACCCCATGACCTCCGAGCCTGCCGACGACGAGCCGGACCTCGGTCCGCTGGCGGCGGCGTACGCCGAGCAGCAGGCCGAGCCGCGACGCGCACGCCCTCCCGCCGACGCCGCTCGCCGACGTACGACGAGCGCTCACCGCCGCGTTCGAGACCGCCCTCGCGGCCCTGACCTCGCTCGACGAGCGTCGCCGCCCGAGGTCACCCTCACCACCGGGCAGTCCGACCTGCCGACGCCCGACCCACGCTCCCCCGACGCCCGCGGCGTCGAGGTCAGCGCGACCCGCACCGGCGACTCGCCGTCGGGACGGATCGTCCTGCACGAGGCGCGCTCGGCCCGGGAGTCCGGCGACGAGATCCGTACGACGATCGCCCTCACCGGCGGCGGCCCCGCCGGCGAGCGCTTCTGGCTCGGCGCGACGTCGTACGCCGGCGGCCCGGTCACCGAGGTCGAGCTCGTCGGCGACCTGCCGGCGTTCGCCGAGTCCGCTGCTGCCGTCCGGTGCTGGACCGCCCTCCGGAGCGCCGCAGCCGGGATAGTCCCTGACGAAAATCAAGGATTTCGACCCCGAAACCTTGATTTTCGTCAGGGACTACCCCGCCGAGCGCTCGCCCAGGACCTCGTCGACCCACGCCGGCACGAGGAGGCCGGCGGGCCCGTGCCGGGCCTCGTCGAAGAACAGGGTGCCCTCGCTCGGCTCGAGGTTGAGCTCGAGCGTGCGCGCGCCGTGGGCGGCCGCGAACTGGACGAACCCGGCGGCGGGGTAGACCGCGCCCGACGTGCCGATCGAGACGAAGAGGTCGGCCCGCTTGAGCTGCAGCTGGATGAGGTCCATGCCGTAGGGGATCTCGCCGAACCACACGACGTCGGGACGCAGCTCGGTCACGCCGCAGCTCGGGCACGGCGGGAAGTCGCTGAGGTCCTCGGTCCACCCGGCGCGCGCACCGCAGCCGCGGCACAGCGCCGAGCGCAGCTCGCCGTGCATGTGGTGGACGTGCCCCGACCCGCCGCGCTCGTGGAGGTCGTCGATGTTCTGGGTGACGAGGAAGAGGTCGTCGCCGTGAGCCTCCGGCCAGCCGGGCGAGCGCCGTGTGGGCCGGGATTGGGCTCGACGCGGGCCAGCGAGGCGCGGCGCTCGTCGTAGAACCGGTGCACGACCGACGGCTGGCGCTCGAAGGCCTCGGGCGTGGCGACGTCCTCGACGTGGTGGCCCTCCCACAGTCCGTCGGCGTCGCGGAACGTCGGCACCCCGCTCTCGGCGGAGATCCCGGCCCCGGTCAGTACGACGATCCTCACCCTGCAGTTCTACCAGTCCGGCGACCGCCCGCGGCACCTGCCCACTCACCGACGGCGCGACGACCTGCCCGACAGGTGAGCGCGGTGGTGGCGCTCACCTCTGTCTGCCTACGCTCGCAGGAGTCGCACCGCCGCTCACCGCTCAGAGGAGATCCGTTGACCTACCGCCCCGAGACCCTTGCCGTCCACGCCGGTCAGGAGGAGGCAGACCCGACGACCAACAGCCGGGCCGTGCCGATCTACCAGACCACGTCCTACGTCTTCAACGACACCGAGCACGCCGCGAACCTCTTCGCCCTCGCCGAGCCCGGCAACATCTACACCCGCATCATGAACCCGACCCAGGACGTCTTCGAGCAGCGGATGACCCAGCTCGAGGGCGGCGTCGGGTCGCTCGCCGTCGCGAGCGGCTCGACCGCGACGACGTACGCCGTGCTCAACCTCTGCTCGGCCGGCGACAACTTCGTGGCGCTGTCGACCCTGTACGGCGGCACCTACGCGCTCTTCGCCCACACGCTCCCGCAGTTCGGCATCGAGGTGCGCTTCGTCGACCCCGAGAAGCCGGAGGAGCTCGCCGCGGCCGTCGACGACAAGACCCGCCTCGTCTTCGGCGAGACCGTCTGCAACCCCAAGATCAACGTGGTCGACATCCCCGCCTGGGCCGACGCCGCCCACGCGCTGGGCCTCCCGCTGATCGTGGACAACACCGCCCCCACGCCCTACCTCATCAAGGCGCTCGACCAGGGCGCCGACATCGTCGTGCACGCCGCGACGAAGTACATCGGCGGTCACGGCACCTCGATCGGCGGCGTCATCGTCGACTCCGGCCGCTTCGACTGGGCGGCCCACGCCGACCGCTTCCCCGGCCTCACCGCCCCCGACCCGGCCTACCACGGCGTGGTGTGGACCGACGCCGCCGGACCGGCGGCCTACATCATCCGGGCCCGGACCGTGCTGCTGCGCAACACCGGTGGCGCGATCACGCCGATGAACTCCTGGCTCTTCCTCCAGGGCCTCGAGACGCTCCACCTGCGGATGGAGCGGCACAGCGAGAACGCGCTCAAGGTCGCGCAGTTCCTCCAGGGCCACGACGACGTGTCGTGGGTCAACTACCCCGGCCTGGACGACAGCGCCTACAAGGCGACGTACGACCGCATCAGCACCGGCCACGGGTACGGCGGCCTGCTGAGCTTCGGCGTGAAGTCCGGGCGCGACGGCGGTCGCCGCTTCATCGAGTCCCTCGGCCTGATCAGCCACCTCGCCAACATCGGTGACGCCAAGACGTTGGCGATCCACAACGCCACGACCACCCACAGCCAGCTGACGCCTGAGGAGCTCGAGGCGGCCGGCGTGGCGGAGGACATGGTGCGGCTCTCGATCGGCATCGAGCACGTCGACGACATCATCGCCGACGTGACCCAGGCGCTGGAGGCCAGCCGGTGACTCGGTGAACCCCACCGGCACCCTCGGCTACGTCGAGTCGCAGCGGGTCGTCCTGGCCACCCGGGACGACCCGCTGCTGACGCGCGGCGGCGGCCGGCTCGACCACGTCGAGGTCGTCTACGAGACCTACGGCGAGCTGTCCGCAGCCCGCGACAACGCCGTGTTCGTCGCGCACGCCCTCACCGGCGACGCCCACGCCGCCGGCCTGCACCTGGGCTCGAAGAAGCGCGGCTGGTGGGACAACCTCATCGGTCCCGGCAAGCCGGTCGACACCGACCGGTTCTTCGTCGTCTCGGCCAACCTGCTGGGCGGCTGCTCCGGCACCACCGGGCCGCTCTCCACCGACCCCGCCACCGGGGCGCCGTACTGCCTCGACTTCCCGCTGCTGCACATGACCGACCTCGTCGCGGTGCACCGCCGGCTGCTCGCCCACCTCGGCATCGAGCGGTTGTACGCCGCCGTCGGCGGGTCGCTGGGCGGCATGCAGGTCCTGCAGTGGGCGATCGACGACCCGCAGGCCATCGAGCGGGCCGTCGTCGTCGCCGCCTCGTCGCGACTGAGCCCGGAGAACATCGCCTTCTCGGCCGTCGGGCGCGAGGCCATCATGTCCGACCCCGACTTCTGCAACGGCCGCTACGTCGAGCAGGGCGTCTTCCCGTGGCGCGGGCAGAAGGTCGCGCGGATGATGGCACACATCAACTACGTCTCGGCCGCTTCCCTCGAGTCGAAGTTCGGGCATCGCCGCACCTCCCGCGGCGACGACTGGACGCTCGGGCCGGACTTCGAGGTCGAGCACTACCTCCAGCACCAGGGGGCGGTGTTCCTCGACCGCTTCGACGCCCTGTCCTACCTCTACCTCACCCGGTTGCTCGACTACTTCGACCCCTTCGGCGACCCGGGCACCGCCGAGGCCCTGCGCAGCAGCAGCACCCGCTTCCAGCTGACGTCGTTCGACTCCGACTGGCGCTTCGACTCCGCCCAGTCGCAGACGATGGCCGCCCGACTGACCGCACTCGGCGTGGAGGCGGACTGGGCCGAGCTGCGCCTCACCCTTCGGCCACGACTCCTTCCTCCTCCAGCCGCCGGGCTACCACGCTCGGATCGCGGCCTTCCTCGCC